>NZ_PHRF01000093.1:0-452 GCF_004151105.1 Streptomyces sp. L-9-10 | reverse complement strand
CGGGACGGGGCGTTGGGCCTGTCGGAACGGCTGGCCGCCGTCACCACTCTGACCTCGTCGGTCGAATATCTGTCCCAGCGCAAGGAATTGCGGAAGGGCGGGCTGAACGACTGGGACATCGTCAAGGATGTCCAGGCCGCTTCGACGCCTCTTGTCCGGAAGGCGTTGCACGCGGTGAGCGGACGCCGGACGACGACCGCCCTCCATGTTGCCCGCGCCGCTGTCAGCGCGGGCATGCTGCTTCCCGGCTCGTCGCGCTGGCGGGGTGCCGGGAGCCTGTTCCTGGGGACGACGTCCGCGCTGCTCTATCCGCGCCACCGTTACGGCACCGACGGGTCGGACCAGGTGGCCATCCTCGTGCAGACCGCCACCGGTGCGGCGCGGCTGGTGAGGTCGCCGGAGGCCCAGGACGCGCTGATCTGGTATGTCGCGCTCCAGTCGAGCCTGTCGTA
>NZ_PHRF01000092.1 GCF_004151105.1 Streptomyces sp. L-9-10 | reverse complement strand
CGACGGCCGCAAAGGCGTGGTCCGCGACCCCGCCACCGGCGACCTCCACGTCGTCACCGTCACACCCGACAACGCATCCCAGATCCTCGTCCACGACGCCCACACCACCAGCCCCACCACCGCCTTCGCACTCTCCCGCCTCGCCGACCCCGACACCCTCCACCACACCCCCATCGGAGTACTGCGCAGCGTCGAGCGTCCCGTCTACGACACCCTGATGTCGGACCAGCTGGACGCGGC
>NZ_PHRF01000091.1:2123-2970 GCF_004151105.1 Streptomyces sp. L-9-10 | reverse complement strand
CGGCGCAACCTCACCCCGCCCACGCAACACCGGCAGATCCAGCCGCACCGGAGCCACCACCGCATCCCCCGCAGACAAAGCCGCGTCGAACAACGCCACACCCAACTCCACCGACAACGCCGGCACACCCGCACGAGCCATCCGCTCCGCGTCCGCCGCCGACAACGTCCCCGTCATCCCACCCGACTGATCCCACGGACCCCACGCCAACGACACACCCGGCAGACCCTCAGCCCGCCGACGCTCCACCAACGCATCCAAAAACGCGTTACCCGCCGCGTAATTACCCTGCCCCGCACTCCCGAACAAGGCGGCAATGGACGAGAACACGACGAAGGCGGAGAGATCTTGACCGAGCGTCAGCTCGTGCAGGTTCCAGGCGGCGTCGGCCTTCGGCCGCAGCACCTTGTCCAGCCGCTCCGGCGTCAGTGAACCGACCACACCGTCATCGAGCACACCCGCCGCATGCACCACAGCGGACACCGTGTGACGCGTCAGCAGCTCGGCGAGAGCATCACGGTCCGCGACATCGCAGGCCTCGATCGACACCTCGGCGCCGCGCTCCGTCAGTTCATCAGTCAGTGCTTCCGCACCCTCGGCGCCCAGGCCGCGGCGGCTGACCAGCAGCAGCCGGCGCACCCCGTGCTCCGCCACCAGATGCCGCGCCACGACCGCACCCAGACCACCCGTACCACCTGTGATCAGCACACTCCCCGCACCATCCCACACCGGACCCGCCGCCGCACGATCCCCCACCACCGCACGCACCAGACGACCCGCCAGCACCTCACCACCCCGCACAACCACCTGCGGCTCATCCACACCCAACGCCGACAACGGCAACACA
>NZ_PHRF01000091.1:0-2113 GCF_004151105.1 Streptomyces sp. L-9-10 | reverse complement strand
ACCGCACCCCGCGTCACAAACACAAACCGCGACCCCGCGAACCGCTCCTCCACCAAACGCTCCTGAAGCAACCCAAGCACCCGATGCGTCAACGCCCGTGCCGCATCGGCTGGGTCAGTGGTCAGCTCTCCGACCACCGGGATCAGCACCACATCTGGCACCGGTCCCTCATCAGCGGCCAACGCGGCAAGATCCGCGACGCGTTCGGACTCGGTTCCCGCATCACGCAGGGCCTCGACCAGGCCCAAGGTGTCCTGGCCCGCCACCGCGATCGTCAGCGAAGTGCCGGCAGACGAAGTGGACACCGGTGTCCAGTCCAGCCGGAACAGCGCGTCCCTCGTCAGCGCACCCGCCTCATCCAGAGCCTCCGCCGACAACGCCCGCATCGCCAACGACTCCACCGACGCGACCGGCGCACCCATCACATCAGCCACCGCGATCGACACGACGCCATCCACCCCACGCACCAGCCGCACCCGCACCGAAGAAGCCCCCGACGCCCGCAACGACACCCCACCCCACGCGAACGGGACACCACCGGACTGCCGACCAGCACCACCAGCGCCATCAGCAGCCTCACCCGGCGAGCCCACGAACCACGCCGAATGAAGACCGGCATCCAGCAACGCGGGATGGAGGCCGAACGCCTCCGCGTCACCTCGCACGTCCTCGGGCAGGCTCACCTCTGCGTAGATCTCGCCGTCCCGGCTCCACGCGGCGCGCAGGCCCTGGAACACCGGGCCGTACGCGAAGCCCTCGACGGCCCGTGCCTCGTAGAAACCGTCCAGATCCACCGGCTCAGCACCCACCGGCGGCCAAACCGACGCATCAAACTCAACGACAGCCCCGGCCTCAGCACCTACCGCCAGCACACCCGCCGCGTGCTGCGTCCACGGCAACTCCCCCTCACCCTCAAGACGCGAGTGAATCGCGACCGTACGCCGCCCCGACTCATCCGCCACCCCCACCCGCACCTGCGTCCGCACCGCGCCCCGCTCCGGGAGCACCAGCGGCGCCGCGAGTGTCAACTCCTCCACACGGTCGCAGCCGACCTCGTCACCGGCCCGGATCGCCAGCTCAAGCAACGCCGTTCCCGGTACGAGAACCCGGCCCATCACCGCGTGATCAGCCAGCCAGGGGTGCGAGCGCGCCGACAGCCGGCCGGTGAGCAGCACGCCTTCGCCCTCGGCCAGCTCCACGACGCCGTTGAGCAGCGGATGCCCGGCCTCGACAAGCCCGATGGCCGCCGCGTCGGTGCCGCCCCGCATACCGCTGGGCCAGAACGGCTGGTGTTCGAAGGCGTACGTGGGCACATCCACCCGCGACGCCCCGGTACCGGTGAAGAACCCGGCCCAGTCCACGACGACCCCCCGCACATGCAGCTGCGCCAGTGCGGTGACGGCCGACAGTTCTTCGGCGCGATCCTTACGGAGGACAGGCACGGTGAGGGCCTCGTCGGGTACCGACTCCCGTGCCATCGCGGAGAGCACGCCGTCCGGGCCCAACTCCAGGAACGTACCCACGCCCTGCTCGCCGAGCGTCCGTACCCCATCGGCGAAGCGCACGGCTTCCCGGACATGCCGTACCCAGTAGTCGGCCGAGCACAGCTCCTCCGCCGACGCCGGACCACCGGTCAGATTCGACACGACCCCGATACGCGGCGCCTCGAACGACAGGCCCTCCGCCACCGCGCGGAACTCGTCCAGCATCGGATCCATCAAAGGTGAGTGGAACGCGTGCGAGACCCGCAGCCAGGTGGCCTTCCGGCCCTGATCCTCCAGGCGTGCCGCGACTTCCAGGACCACGTCCTCGTGGCCTGAGATCACCACGGACGACGGTCCGTTGACGGCGGCGACCGACACTTCGCCCTGACGCTCGAACAGCAGCGGAAGGACCTCGTCCTCCGTCGCCCGGACCGCGACCATCGCACCACCGGACGGCAGCGCCCCCATCAGCCGCGCCCTGGCGACCACCAACGCGCAGGCGTCCTCCAACGAGAACACCCCCGCCACATGCGCCGCCGCGACCTCACCGATCGAATGCCCCGCCACGAAGTCGGTCCGCACACCCCACGATTCGACCAGCCGGAACAGCGCCACCTCCACCGCGAACA
>NZ_PHRF01000090.1 GCF_004151105.1 Streptomyces sp. L-9-10 | reverse complement strand
GCCTGGACCGCCACCATCGCACCGCCCTCGGGCAGCGCCTGCATCAGCGCACCACGCGCCGACACCACCTTCACCGCATCCGCCAGCGACCACACACCGGATACGTGCGCGGCGGCCAGCTCACCGATCGAATGACCCGCCAGCACATCCGGCCGCACACCCCACGACTCCAGCAGACGGAACAACGCCACCTCGACCGCGAACAACGCCGGCTGGGTCACACCCGTCTCGTTCAGCGCGTCGGCATCCTCACCGAACAGCACCTCACGCACCCGCGGATCGAACTCACCCAGCACCGCGTCCAAGGCTTCCGCGAACACCGGGAAACGGGCGGACAGTTCACGGCCCATCCCGAGCTTCTGCGAACCCTGGCCCGAGAACAGGAAACCCAGCCGGTGTGGCTCCGCCGCGCCCACCACCACACCTGGACCACCGCGTCCTTCGGCGACAGCGGCCAGAGCGGACCGGAACTCGGCGGGCTGCGCCGCGACAACCACCGCGCGGTGCTCCAGCGCCGCGCGCGAGAACACCAGCGTGCGGCCCACGTCGGCCACGGACAGATCCGACGAGTCATCGACAAACGCTGTGAGCCGCGCGGCCTGCTCCCGCAATGCCTCGGGGCTGTTGGCCGACACCAGCCACGGGACGACCGTCCCGGCGGGCAACGGCTCCGGGGCGTCCTCCCGCTCCACCACGGGGGCCTGCTCGATGATGGTGTGCGCGTTCGTCCCGCTGAACCCGAACGACGACACACCCGCCCGCCACGGCTGACCGGTCTCCGGCCACGGCCGGGCCTCCGTCAGCAGCTCCACCGCACCCGCGGACCAGTCCACGTGCGGCGACGGCTCGTCCGCGTGGAGGGTGCGCGGCAGCACACCGTGCCGCATCGCCATGACCATCTTGATCACACCCGCCACACCGGCTGCCGCCTGCGTGTGACCGATGTTCGACTTCACCGATCCCAGCAGCAACGGCCGGTCGGCGGGCCTGCCCTGGCCGTAGGTCGCCAGCAGCGCCTGCGCCTCGATCGGGTCGCCCAGCGTCGTGCCGGTGCCGTGCGCCTCGACCGCGTCCACGTCGGACGGAGCGAGGCCCGCTGCCGCCTGTGCGGCCCGGATCACCCGCTGCTGCGACGGACCGTTCGGAGCCGTCAGACCGTTCGACGCGCCGTCCTGGTTCACCGCGGACCCTCGCACGACGGCGAGTACCTGGTGGCCGTTGCGCTGGGCGTCGGACAGCCGCTCGACGACCAGCATCCCGATGCCCTCGCCCCAGCCCGTACCGTCCGCGCCCGCCCCGAACGCCTTGCACCGGCCGTCCACCGACAGCCCGCGCTGCTTGCTGAACTCCACGAACGCGGCGGGCGTGGACATCACCGTCACGCCACCCGCCAGCGCCAGCTCGCACTCGCCCTTGTGCAGCGCCTGCACCGCCAGATGCAGCGCCACCAGCGACGACGAGCACGCCGTGTCCACCGTCACCGCGGGTCCCTCAAGGCCGAACGTGTACGACAGCCGGCCGGAGATGACACTCGCCGCGCTGCCGGTGCCGAAGTAGCCCTCGACGCTCTCCGGCGCGGCCATCATCAACGTCGTGTAGTCCTGGCCGTTGGTGCCGACGAACACACCGGACCGGCTGCCCCGCAACGAGTTCGGGTCGATGCCCGCCCGCTCGAACGCCTCCCACGACGTCTCCAGCAGCAGCCGCTGCTGCGGATCCATCGCCAGCGCCTCGCGCGGCGAGATCCCGAAGAGCGCCGGGTCGAAGTCCGCCACACGGTCGAGGAAGGCGCCCATGCGGGTGTACGACGTGCCGACACCGGCGCCATCCGGGTCGTACAGCGCCTCCACGTCCCAGCCACGGTCGGCCGGGAACTCCGACACCGCGTCCGCACCCGACAGGAGCACGTCCCACAGGTCCTCAGGCGACTCGACGCCGCCGGGGAACCGGCACGCCATCGCCACGATCGCGATCGGCTCGTCGGTCACCCCCGGCACGGCGACCGGACCGGAGGCGGTGGGTGCCGCCACCACACCGGACAGCTCGACACGGAGATAGGCCGCGAGCGCCCCGGCCGTCGGGTAGTCGAACACCACGGTCGCGGGCAGGGCGATCCCGGTGGCATCGCTGAGCCGGGCGCGCAGCTCCACCGCAGTCAGCGAGTCGAAGCCCAGCTCCCTGAAGGCGCGCGTCGCGGAGAACGCGGCGGCGGACACATGACCGAGCACCGCGGCGGCCTCGTACCGGACCAGCTCGGTGAGCTCCCGCTCCTGCTCGGCCTCGTCCAGACCCGCGAGCCGCTGAGCGAGGGCCGACGTACCGCCGTCCGCCGCCGGAGCGGCGTCGAACGCGGCGCGGACTTCGGGCAGTTCACGCAGGAGCGGGCTCGGCCGCCGCGCCATGAAGGTGCCCGCGAACCGGGACCAGTCGACATCGGCGATGGTGACCTTCCCGTCACCGTGTTCGATGGCCGTGCCGAGTCCGGCGAGGGCCGCCTCGGGGGCCATCGTGGTCAGGCCCCTGCGCTGGAGGTGTGCGGCCTGTCCGGAGTCCGCGACCATACCGCCACCGCCCCACGGGCCCCACGCGACCGCCGTGGCGGGCAGACCCGCCGCCCTGCGGTGGTCGGCGAGGGCGTCCAGGTAGGCGTTGGCGGCGCCGTAGGCGGCCTGGCCGCCACTGCCCCACACACCGGCGATGGACGAGAACAGCACGAACGCGTCCAACGGCGTGCCGGCCAGCAGCTCGTGCAGATTCCTGGCGCTGTCGGCCTTGGCCGCCAGCACGTCGGCGACGTCGGTGAGGTCGTCCGGGTCGAGGTCGGCGAGAGTCGCCGAGCGTTCGATGCCCGCCGTGTGGAAGACGGCGGTGAGCGACGGGACGGTCTCCAGCAGCGCCGCGACGGACTCCCGGTCGGCCACGTCACAGACGGCGAACGTGACGTCCGCGCCCAACTCGACGAGCTCGGCTTCCAGTTCCGCGGCTCCCTCGGCGGCCCGGCCGCGCCGGCTCACGAGCACGATGTGCTCGGCCCCGCGCTCCGCCAGCCAGCGCGCCACCCGACCGCCCAGGGCGCCGGTACCGCCGGTGACCAGGACCGTGCCACGCGGCGCCCAGTTCTCCCCGGAAGCGTCGCCCAGCGGCGCGGGCACCAGCCTGCGGCCGAGGATCCCGCCACCGCGTACGGCGACCTGGTCCTCACCGGCCGTTCCGGTGAGGGCGGAGGCAAGGAGGTCGCCGGTCGCCTCGTCCCGCGCGTCGGGCAGATCGACCAGACCGCCCCAACGATCGGGGTGCTCCAGTGCCGCCACCCGGCCCAGACCCCACAGCATCGACTGCTCGAACCCGGCGACGGCGTCATCCGCACCCACCGACACCGCACCCGACGTCACACACCACAACGGCGCCGGCACATCCGCGCCACCCAACGCCCCCAGCAGACCGATCGTGCCCGCCACACCCACGGGCACAACCGACCCGCCCGCACTCGCCAATGCCAGCAGCGACACCACACCACTCAGCGCGGACAAACCGGCCAACTCCCCGGCCCAGTCCACACCTTCCGGATCCACGTACAGAACCTGTACGTCCGCACCGTTCCGAACCAGAGCGTCGCGAACCCACTCGGCGCGCGGCTCCCCGGCCGGGGCGACCACCAGCCAGACACCATCCAGCCGCCGGCCCTCGGAGGTCACCGGCAGCCAGTCGACCCGGTACCGCCAGTCATCGGCGGCGGACCGGTCCCGCTGCTTCCTGCGCCAGGCGGAGAGCCGGGGCAGCACGGCGCTCAGCGGATCGTCGGGCGACACATCGAGCGTGCGGGCGAGATCAGCGGGATCGCCCTCCTCCACGGCCTCCCAGAACCGTGCCTCCACCGGTGACATCCGCTGGGCGGCCTCATCGGCGGCCGGGGCTTCCAGCCAGTAGCGCTCCCGCTGGAACGCGTACGTCGGCAGATCCACCCGCCGCGCGCCGGTGTCGTCGAAACAGGCGGCCAGGTTCACCGGGACGCCGCGCACGTGCAGTTGACCGACGGCGGCGGTCAGCGCGACGAGCTCGGGCCGGTCACCGCGCAGGGCGGGTACGAAGGCGGCCTCCGGGGCGTTGAGCTGTCCGAGACCGGACAGCACGCCGCCGGGACCGATCTCCAGGAAGACATCGGCGCCCCTCTCGCGCAGCGCCACGACCGCGTCGTGGAACCGTACGGCCCCGCGTACGTGCCGCACCCAGTACTCCGGCGAGGCAAGCTCCTCCGCGGTGGCCCGCGTACCGGTCAGCGTCGACACGATCGGGATCGCGGGCGCCTCGTACGACACGCCCTCCAGCACCGCGCGGAACTCGTCCAGCATCGGGTCCATCAGCGGCGAGTGGAACGCGTGACTGACGCGGAGCCGGGTCACCTTCCGCCCCGCGTCACGCCACCGCTCCGCGACCGCCTCCACATCGTCGGCGACACCGGAGACGACCACCGAGTTCGGGCCGTTCACCGCAGCGATACCCACGGTCTCCGGCAGGTCCGAGGCGACCTCGGCCTCGGACGCCTGGACCGCCACCATCGCACCACCGGACGGCAGCGCCTGCATCAGCGCACCACGCGCCGACACCACCTTCACCGCGTCCGCCAGCGACCACACGCCCGCCACGTGCGCGGCGGCCAGCTCACCGATCGAATGACCCGCCAGCACATCCGGCCGGACACCCCACGACTCCAGCAGACGGAACAACGCCACCTCGACCGCGAACAGCGCCGGCTGCGTCACCCCCGTCTCGTTCAGCGCATCGGCATCCTCACCGAACAGCACCTCGCGGACCTCGGGGCCGAACTCACCCAGCACCGCGTCCAGCGCTTCCGCGAACACCGGGAAACGCTCGGACAGTTCACGACCCATGCCCAGCCGCTGCGAGCCCTGACCCGAGAACAGGAAACCCAGCCGATGCGGCGTCGCCTCGCCCACCGCGACACCGGGACCGCCACGCCCCTCGGCGAGAGCGGCGAGCCGTTCGGTGGTGGTGGCCCGGTCCTCGGCCAGCAGTACGGCGCGGTGCTCGAACACGCTCCGTGTCGTGGCCAGCGAGAAGCCGACCCCCACCGGGTCGAAGTCGGCGGAAGCCACCACGGCGGACAGGAGACGGTCCGCCTGCGCGCGCAGCCCGTCGGCGGTACGGGCGGACAGCACCCACGGCGCGACAGCGGTGACCCGCGGCTCGATATCCGCGGTGGACTGCTCATCGGCGGCGGACGGCTCCTCCAGGATGACGTGGGCGTTCGTCCCGCTGACGCCGAACGAGGACACACCGGCGCGGCGCGGTTCGCCGGTCTCCGGCCACGGCTGCCCCTCGGTCAGCAGCGCCACGGTGCCCACCGACCAGTCGACATGGCTGCTCGGCTCGCCGACGTGCAGGGTCTTGGGCAGCACACCGTGCCGCATCGCCATGACCATCTTGATGATGCCGCCGACCCCGGCCGCCGCCTGGGCATGGCCGATGTTCGACTTCAGGGACCCCAGCCAGAGCGGCCGGTCGTCGGCCCGCTCGGCTCCGTAGGTCGCGATGAGGGCCTGCGCCTCGATCGGGTCGCCGAGCGTGGTGCCGGTGCCGTGTGCCTCGACCGCGTCCACCTGCGCCGGGGTGAGCCGCGCGCTCGCCAGCGCCTGACGGATCACCGCCTGCTGGGACGGTCCGTTCGGCGCGGTCAGGCCGTTGGACGCGCCGTCCTGGTTCACCGCGGAACCGCGTACGACCGCCAGCACCTGGTGGCCGTTGCGGCGGGCGTCGGACAGCCGCTCCACGAGCAGCATCCCGACGCCCTCGCCCCAGCCGGTGCCGTCGGCGCTGTCCGAGAACGCCTTGCAGCGGCCGTCCACGGACAGCGCGCGCTGCCTGCTGTACTCGACGAATGTGCGCGGCGTGGACATGAACGTGGCGCCGCCCGCGAGCGCCAGCGAGCACTCCTCGCGGCGCAGCGCGACCATCGCGAGGTGCAGCGCCACGAGCGACGACGAGCATGCCGTGTCCACCGTCACCGCGGGCCCGACGAGGCCGAGCGTGTAGGCGATCCGGCCGGACGCGATACTGCCGGCGCTGCCGTTGGCGAGGAAGCCCTCGAATCCCTCGGGCGCCTGCGACATCCGCGTCGCGTAGTCGTTGTACATGACGCCCGCGAACACGCCGGTCCTGGTGTCCCTGGCCTGTACCGGGTCGATGCCCGCGCGCTCGAAGGCCTCCCAGGAGGTCTCCAGCAGGAGCCGCTGCTGCGGGTCCGTCGCCAGCGCCTCACGCGGTGAGATCCCGAAGAACGCCGGGTCGAAGCCCGTGGCGTCCTGGAGGAATCCGCCGTGCCGGGTGATCGACGTGCCGACGTGATCCGGGTCGGGGTTGTGCAGCGCGTCGGTGTCCCAGCCGCGGTCGGCCGGGAACTCCACGACGGCGTCCCCGCCGTCGGCCAGCAGCCGCCACAGGTCCTCCGGCGACTCGACACCACCGGGGTAGCGGCAGCTCATCCCGATGATCGCGATGGGCTCGTTCTCCCGCTCCTCGACCTCGCGCAGACGTCGGCGTGTGGTGCGCAGGTCGGTGGTGGCCCGCTTGAGGTAGTCGCGGAGCTTGTCCTCGTTCTCCATCTGGCGTGCGCTCCTTACAGCGGTGGGGGCGAGATCGACGCGGTCCGGCCGTGTCACGAGGTCTCGAGTTCGTTGTCGAGGTAGCCGAAGAGTTCGTCGTCGGTGGCCGAGTCGAGGTCGGACTCGAGGTCCTCGCCCGCGTCACCGGTCCGTGTGTCGCTCCACTTGGCGAGCAGGGCGCGCAGCCGCAGGTCCGCCTTGGTGGCGGCGCCGTCGTCGGTGAGGGCGAGCAGCGCGCTCTCCAGCCGGTCGAGCTGGTCGAGCACGCCGGTCTCCGGATCGGGCTCGTTGCGCGGGAGCAGCGTGAGCACGTGCCGGGTGATCGCGGCGGCCGACGGGTGGTCGAAGACGAGCGTCGAGGGCAGCCGCAGCCCGGTGACCGCGGTGAGCCGGTTGCGCAGTTCCACCGAGGTCAGCGAGTCGAACCCGAGGTCCCGCAGCGCGCGGCCGGGATCGACGTGGGCGTCGCCCGAGTGGCCGAGCGTCGCGGCGACCTGTGCGCAGACCAGGTCGAGCACCGTCTGTTCGCGGTCCGCGGCGGACTGGCCCGCGATGGTGTCGGCGAATGTCGTGGTGGCGACGGGGGCCGTCGTCGTGACGCGGCGGGCGGGGGCGCGGACCAGGCCTCGCAGTATCCGGGGCAGTGTGCCGTCCGCCGCCTGTCCGCGCAGCGCCGCGGTGTCCAGCAGGACGGGTACGAGCGTGGCGCGGCCGTCCTGGGCCGCGGCGTCGAACAGCGCGAGCCCTTGCTCGGTGGGCAGTTCGAGGATGCCGGAGCGGCCTAGCCGGGCCCGGTCGCCCGTGTCGAGCCCCGCCGTCATGCCGCTCGCGGCGGCCCACATGCCCCAGGCCAGGGAGACGCCGGGCAGGCCGAGCGTGTGGCGGCGTCGTACGACCGCGTCGAGCGCCGCGTTCGCGGCGGCGTAGCTCGCCTGGCCCGCGCTGCCGAGGATGCCGGCCGCCGAGGAGAACACGACGAACGCGGACAGGTCGGTGCCCCTGGTCAGCTCGTCCAGGTGCAGCAGGCCGTCGACCTTCGGGCCGAATACGCGGTCGACGCGTTCGGGTGTCAGCGACTCCAGCACGCCGTCGTCGACGATGCCCGCCGCGTGGACGACCGCGCCGAGCGGCCGGTCCAGCGAGGCGAGCAGAGCCGCCACCGCGTCGCGGTCGGCCACGTCGCAGGCCGCCACGGACACCTCGGCGCCCAGCGCGACCAGTTCGTCGCGCAGTTCCCGCGCGCCCTCGGTCGCCGGCCCGTTGCGCCCTGCCAGTACGAGGTTGCGGACGCCCCGGTCGGCGACCAGGTGGCGTGCCACGAGTGCGCCGAGTGTGCCGAGGCCGCCGGTCACCAGGACGGGGCGGTCCGGGTCCGCCGGCCATGGGCCGTCGCCGGGCGGGGTGAGCGGAGTGCCGGTGGTGGCCCGGACGAGCCTGGGCGCCGTCACCAGTCCGGCCCGTATGGCGAGTTGGGGCTCGCCGGAGGCCAGTCCTGTGGGTACGGCGAGGGCGGATTCCTCGGCGTCGTCGAGGTCGAGGAGCGCGAACCTGCCGGGGTTCTCGGTCATCGCCGACCGTATGAGCCCCCACACGGCGGCGTGCGCCGGGTCGGGCGCGTCGGTGTCGACGGCGCCGCGGGTCACGAACACCAGGCGGGTGTGCGCGGTCCGCTCGTCGGCGAGCCAGTCCTGGGCCCGTGTCAGTGCCCAGGACACCGCTTCCCGCGCCGCCTTGCCGTCGTCCCCGCCGGACGGCCGGGGGCAGGGGGCGAGCAGGTCGGTCACACCGTCGAGGGCGCCGAAGCCGGACACGGCCGGCGCGTCGAGGCCGAGGCCGTCCGCGTCCGCGCCGAGCACGGCGAGCACGGCCGGGCTGTCCCCGGTCCCTTCGACGGGCGTCCACTCCAGGGCGAAGAGAGCGTCGGTGGTGCCGGAGGCGACCCTCCTGAGCTCCGCCGGCCGCATCACCAGCGACTCGACGGTGGCCAAGGGCCTGCCGGTCTGGTCCGCGACGGCCAGCGCCATCTCGTCCTGACCCGTGGGCGTCCAGCGCACCCGCAGCGTCGACGCGCCGACGGCGTGCAGCCGTACGCCCGTGAAGCTGAAGGGCAGCCGGGGGCCGCCGCCGGTCTCGTCCAGTGCGCGCAGCACGGGTGCGTGCAGCGCGGCGTCGAGCAGGGCGGGGTGCAGGCTGAAGCCCTCACCGCCGGTCGCGTCGTCCAGGGCCACTTCGACGTAGACATCGCTGCCGAGGCGCCAGGCGGCGCGCAGCGCGCGGAACACGGGCCCGTAGTCGTAGCCGAGTTCGGTGAGGCGGTGGTAGACGTCGTCGACGTCCATCGGGGTCGCGTCCTGCGGCGGCCAGGCGGCCAGTTCGGTCGGCTGTGCGTCGCCCGCCGTGAGTGTGCCGGTGGCGTGCTCGGTCCATGGCGCGTCCCGGTCGGCATCCTCGGGGCGCGAGTGCACCCGGATGTTCCGCCTGTTGTCGGTCTCCGCGCCGACCGCGACCCGCAGGGCGACGCCGCCGCGCTCGGGCAGGATCAGCGGGGCCTGCAGGGTCAGCTCCTCGACCTCGTCGAGTCCGCAGTGGCCCGCGGCGTGCAGGGCGAGGTCGAGGAAGCCCGTGCCGGGGAACAGCACCCGGTCGCCGACACCGTGGTCGGCGAGCCACGGCTGGGTCCGGGTGGACAGCCTGCCGGTGAAGACGACGCCGTCGGAGTCGGGCAGCGCGACGGCGGCGCGGAGCAGCGGGTGGTCGCCGGCGGCGACCCCGAGGGCCGCCGTCGCCCCGTCGCCCGCGGGGGCGACGGCCGCGGTCAGCCAGTACCTGTCGTGCTGGAAGGCGTACGTGGGCAGGTCGACGCGGCTGCCGCGGTCGCCGAGCGCGGCGGCCAGGTCCAGCCGCGCGCCCCGGACGTGGAGCCGCGCGGCGGCGAGGGTCAGCGTGTCCGCTTCGGACCGGTCGGTGCGAAGCGTCGGTACGAACACGGCGTCGGGGGCGCTGTCCTGGCCCATCGCGGTGAGCACACTGCCGGGCCCGACCTCCACCATCGTGGTCACGCCCTGCGCGACGAGGGCCGTGACAGCGTCGGCGAACCGCACGGGCCGGCGTACGTGCCGTGCCCAGTAGTCCGGCGAGGCCAGTTCCTCGGCGTCGACCGGCGCGCCGGTCAGTGTGGACACGATCGGCAACGCGGGCGGGTTGGCGGTCACGCCCGCCACGACGCGGCGGAACTCCGCCAGCATCGGTTCCATCAGCGGCGAGTGGAACGCGTGGCTGACCCGCAGTCGGGTCACCTTGCGGCCCTGCGCCTTGAGGCGGTCGGTGAGTTCGAGCACTTCCAGTTCGCTGCCGGACAGGACGAGCGAGTTCGGGCCGTTGATGGCGGCGATACCGACGTCCTCGGAGCACTCCGGCGCGATCTCGTCCTCGGTGGCCTGCACCGCGACCATGACGCCGCCGGCGGGCAGTGCCTGCATGAGCGCGCCGCGCGCGGCGACTATCGCGCACGCGTCGGCCAGCGAGAACACGCCCGCCACGTGCGCGGCGGCCAGTTCGCCGATCGAGTGGCCCGCGAGCGCGTCGGGCCGCATTCCCCAGGACTCCCAGAGCCGGTACAGCGCGACCTCGACGGCGAACAGCGCGGGCTGGGCGTACTCGGTGCGGTCCAGTACGGCCTGGTCGTCGCCGAAGACCACGTCGCGCAGCGGCACGGCCAGCAGCGGGTCGAGGTGGGCGAACGCCTCGTCGAGCGCGTCGGCGAACACGGCGTGCGTCTCGTACAGTTCCCGGCCCATGCCGATGCGCTGGGAGCCCTGGCCGGAGAACAGTACGGCGAGCCTGCCGCCGTCGGGGGTGCCCCGTACCACGGCGGGGTCGTCCGTGCCCCGGGCCAGCGCGTCGAGTCCGGCGCGCAGTCCGGGGGTGTCGGTGCCGAGTACGACCGCGCGGTGGTCGAGTGCGGCCCGCCCGGCCGCGAGCGTCACGGCGATGTCCACGGGCGACAGCTCGGGCCGCTCGTCCATGGCGGACGCCAGGCGGACGGCCTGCTCGCGCAGCGCCGAGGTGTCGCGGGCGGACAGCGCCCACGCCAGGGTGCGGCCGTCGGGCTCGTACGCGCGGGCGGGGGTGACGGGCTCGGCCTGTTCGAGGATGACGTGGCCGTTGGTGCCGCTGACGCCGAACGCGGAGACGGCGGCCCTCCTCGGCCTGCCGGTCTCCGGCCACGGACGCTCGTCGGCCAGCAGTTCCACGGCGCCGGTCGTCCAGTCCACGTGCTGGGACGGGCGGTCGAGGTGCAGGGTGCGCGGCAGCACGCCGTGCCGCAGCGCCTGCACCATCTTGATGATGCCCGCGATGCCCGACGCGGCCTGGGTGTGGCCGATGTTCGACTTGAGCGCGCCGAGCAGCAGCGGCCGGTCGGCGGGGCGGTTCTGGCCGTAGGTGGCGAGCAGTGCCTGCGCCTCGATGGGGTCACCGAGCCGGGTGCCCGTGCCGTGGCCCTCGACGGCGTCCACGTCCGAGGCGGTCAGCCCGGCGTTGGCGAGCGCCGCCCGGATGACCCGCTGCTGCGCGGGGCCGTTCGGTGCGGACAGCCCGTTCGACGCGCCGTCCTGGTTGATCGCGGAACCCCGGACGACGGCGAGTACCTCGTGGCCGTTGGCGCGGGCGGCGGAGAGGGGTTCCAGCAGGACCAGGCCCGCGCCCTCTCCCCAGCCGACGCCGTCGGCGGCGTCGGCGAAGGGCTTGCAGCGGCCGTCGGGGGCCAGGCCGCCCTGGAGGCTGAACTCGGCGAAGGGCGTCGGCGTCACCATGATCGCCGTGCCGCCGGCCAGGGCCATCGAGCACTCCCCCGACCGCAGCGCCTGCATCGCGAGGTGCAGGGCGACCAGCGAGGACGAGCACGCGGTGTCCACGGTGACGGCGGGCCCGCGCAGGCCCAGCGAGTAGGCGATCCGGCCCGACATGACGCTCAGCGCGTCGCCGGTCAGCCGGTAGCCGTCCATCTCGGGCGTCGCCTGTTCCAGGGTGCCGGCGTAGCCCTGCGGCGAGGCGCCGATGAACACGCCGGTGAGGCTGTCGCGTACCGAGGACGGGTCGATGCCCGCCCGCTCGAAGGCCTCCCAGGCGAGTTCGAGTACCTGCCGCTGCTGGGGGTCCATCGCCAGCGCCTCGCGCGGGGCGATACCGAAGAAGCCCGCGTCGAAGCCGCCCGCGTCGTCGACGAAGGCGCCCTCCAGGGTGCGGCTGTGGCCCTGGGCCTCCGCGTCGGCCGGGTACAGCCGGTCGGTGTCCCAGCCCCGGTCGTCCGGGAAGGGACCGATGGCGTCGTGTCCGGCCAGGACGAGGGACCAGAGGTTCTCGGGTCCGCGTACGCCGCCGGGGTAGCGGCAGCTCATCGCCACCACCGCGATCGGCTCGTCGGCGTCGCGGGTCGCGGTCCGGCCGGCCGGCGCGGCGGTCTCCCGCTCGCCGAGCACCACGGTGTGCAGGTGGCGGGCGAGGGCGTCCGGCGTCGGGTGGTCGAACACGACGGTCGTGGCCAGCCGTACGCCGGTGGCGGTGTTGAGGCGCTTGCGGACCTCGATGGCGGTGAGGGAGTCGAAGCCCAGCTCGCGGAAGGCCCGGTCCGGTGTGACGGCGTCGGGGCCGTCGTGGCCGAGCACCGCCGCCGCGTGGCCGCGGACCAGGTCGAGCAGGAGCCGGTGCTGGTCGGCCTCGGTGAGCCCGGCGAGCCGGTCGGCCAGTCCCCCGCCGGAGGCCGGCTGTTCCGCCGTGTCCTGTTCGGCCAGGGCGACGACGTCGGGGATGTCGCTGATCAGCGGGCGCGCGCGGGCCGCTGTGAAGCCGGGGGCGAAGCGGGCCCAGTCGACGTCCGCGACCGTCAGAGTGGTCTCGCCCGTCGCGAGGGCGGTGGCGAGCGCGCCGACCGCGAGTTCGGGCCGCATCGGGCGCATGCCCCGGCGGCGCAGCTGGTCGTTGAGGTCGCCCGCCGCCATCCCTTCGCCTGCCCACATGCCCCAGGAGACGGAGGTGGCGGGCAGGCCGTCGGCGTGGCGGCGCTGCGCGAGGCCGTCGAGGAAGGCGTTGGCGGCGCCGTACGCGCCCAGTTCGCCGCTGCCCCAGACCGCGGATCCGGAGGAGAACAGGACGAAGGCGTCCAGCTCGCGCCCGGCGCACAGTTCGTCGAGGTGGGCGGCGCCGACGGCCTTCGCCGCCAGGGCGTACGCGAGGTCGGGGGTGTACGTGTCGGCCAGGGTCAGTGACGGGACGGTGCCCGCCGCGTGGAAGACGGAGCGGATCGGTGTGCCGTCGGCGTCGAACCGGGCGAACAGGCCGGCCAGCGCGGCGCGGTCGGCGGCGTCGCAGGCGGCGACGGTGGTCCGGACGCCGAGCGCGGTCAGCTCGGCCTCCAGCTCGTGGGCGCCGGGGGCGTCGGCGCCGCTGCGGCTGGTCAGCACGATGTGCTCGGCGCCGTTGGCCGCCAGCCAGCGGGCGACCTGGCCGCCGATGGCGCCGGTGCCGCCGGTGATCAGTACGGTGCCGCGGGCGCGCCAGGGGGCCGGAGCCGCGGGTGCGGGGGCCGGGGTCAGCCGTCGTACGGACACACCGGAGGCGCGGATCGCCAGCTGGTCCTCGTCCGTCTGGCCGGCCAGGACGGCGGCGAGCCGTGTCGCGGTCCTGGCGTCGGGGGTCACGGGGAGGTCGACGATGCCGCCCCAGCGGTCCGGGTGTTCCAGGCCGACGGCGAGCCCGAGGCCCCACATCTGGCTCTGCGCCGGGTGGGTCAGCGGGTCGGACCGTCCGACGGACACCGCGCCCGTCGTGGCCAGCCACAGCGGGGCTCCGATCCCGGCCTCGCCGAGCGCACGTACCAGCGCCGGTGTGCCGGACAGTCCGCTCGGGACGGCCGGCGACGCGGGGTCGGGCCGCTCGTCCAGCGCCAGCAGGGACAGCACACCACTGGGCACGACGCCCGCGGCGCGCAGCGACTCCACCGAGCCGTCGACTTCCAGGACGTCGGCGCCGTGGGCGCGCAGCGCGTCGACGGCCGCCGCACGCCACGGGTGCTCCGCCTCGGACGGCGAGCCGACCACGAGCCAGGTGCCGGTCAGGACCGGCGAGGCGGGGGCGGCGAGCGGGCGCCAGGTGACCCGGTAGCGCCACGAGTCGACGGCGGACCTCTCCTGCCTGCGGCGCCGCCAGCCGGCCAGGCTGGGCAGGACGTCGGTGAGCGGCGCGTCGGCGGGCACGTCCAGCGTCTCGGCGAGGTCGCCCCGCTCCACCGAGGACCAGAACTCCTCCAGCGCCGGGTCGCCGCCCGCCGTCGGGCGGGCCGGTTCGTCGATCCAGAACCGCCTGCGCTGGAACGGGTAGGTCGGCAGGTCCACCTGCCGACCGGCGGGCACCACGGCACGCCAGTCGAAGGGCAGGCCCTCCACATACGCCTCGGCGGCGGAGAGCAGGAACCGGTCGAGGTCACCGTCGGTCCGGCGCAGTGTGCCGACCACGATGGCGTCGGCACCGGTCGCGTCCAGCGTCTCGCGCACCCCGATGGTGAGGACGGGGTGGGGGCTGCACTCGACGAACACACCGACGCCCCGGTCGATGAGGCCGCGGGTGGCGTCCTCGAACCGTACGGTCTCCCGCAGGTTCTGGTACCAGTACTCCGCGCCCACCTCTGTCCCGGTCAGCCACTCCCCGGTGACGGTGGACAGCATCGGCACGCGCGCGGGCATGGGTTCCACCCCGGCCAGCACGGTCGCCAGTGTGTCCCGGATGCGCTCGACGTGCGGTGAGTGGGACGCGTAGTCGACGGGGACGCGCCGGGCCCGTACGCCGTCGGCGGCGCAGGACTCGACCAGTTCGTCCAGTGCGTCGGCGTCGCCCGCCACGACCACCGAGCCGGGGCCGTTGATCGCGGCGACGGAGATCCGCCCGTCCCACCGTGCGATCCGCGCGCGGGCGTCGTCGACCGTCGCGGCCAGCGATACCATGCCGCCCTGGCCGGACAGCGCGGGCAGCGCCCTGCTGCGCAGAGCGACGATCTTGGCGGCGTCGGCCAGCGACAGCGCGCCCGCGACGTGGGCGGCGGCTATCTCGCCCTGGCTGTGCCCCACCACCGCGTCCGGCTCCACACCGTACGAGCGCCAGAGCGCGGCCAGCGACACCATCACGGCGAACAGCGCGGGCTGCACGACGTCGACCCGGTCCAGTTCCGCGCCGTCGGCCAGGACGTCCCACAGCGACCAGTCCACGTGCGGGGCGAGCGCCTCGGCGCACGCGTCGATCGAGTCGCGGAACACGGGCGACGACTCGGCCAGCGCGGCGCCCATGCCCAGCCACTGCGAGCCCTGGCCGGGGAAGACGAACGCCACCTTGCCCGGGGGCCGTGCGACGCCGATCGCCATGCGGGCGGACTCGCCCCCTCGGGCCACCGCCGTCAGCGCGTCGGCTCCGCCGGACACCACCACGGCCCGGTGGTCGAAGACGGACCGGGACAGCAGGGCGTCCGCCATGTCGGCCGGTGCCAGCCTCTCCGCGGCGGCGGCGAGCTGGGCGGCGTGGGCGCGCAGGGCGTCCTCCGTGGACGCGGAGAACACCATCGGGACGGGCTCGGACGTGGACGGCGGCGCGACCGGGGTCTCGTCGGGCGCCTGCTCCAGTACGGCGTGGGCGTTGGTGCCGCTGATGCCGAACGAGGACACACCGGCCCGCCGGGGGTGCGCGGACTGCGGCCACGGCGTGGTCTCGGTGACCAGTGACACCGCGCCCGACGACCAGTCCACGTGGGGAGTGGGTTCGGTGATGTGCAGGCTCTCGGGAAGCTCGCCGTGGCGCAGCGCGAGCACCATCTTGATGAGGCCGGCGACGCCGGACGCCGCCTGCGTGTGGCCGATGTTCGACTTCAACGAGCCGAGCAGGAGCGGCTGGTCGGCCGGGTGCTCACGGCCGTAGGTGGCGAGGAGCGCGTCCGCCTCGATCGGGTCGCCCAGCCGTGTGCCGGTGCCGTGCGCCTCGACGGCGTCGACCTCGGCGGCCGGCACGCCCGCGTTGGCGAGCGCCTGCCGGATCACCCGGCGCTGCGCGGGGCCGCTGGGGGCGGTGAGGCCGTTGGACGCGCCGTCCTGGTTGATCGCGGTGCCCTTGATCAGGGCGAGCACGGGGTGCCCGTTGCGCCGCGCGTCGGACAGCCGCTCCAGCAGAACCATCGTGGCGCCCTCGGCGAGGCCGAATCCGTCCGCGCTCGCCGAGAACGCCTTGCACCGCCCGTCGGGGGCCAGCGCGCGCTGCCTGCTGAACTCCACGAACATGCCCGGCGACGGCATGACCGTGACACCGCCGGCCAGGGCGAGGGGGCACTCGCCGCGCCGCAGCGACTGTACGGCCAGGTGCAGGGCGACCAGCGACGACGAGCACGCCGTGTCGACGGAGATGGAGGGTCCGCCGAACCCGAACGTGTAGGAGAGCCTGCCGGACGCGACGCTTCCGGTGTTGCCGGTGAGGAGGTAGCCCTCCAGGTCCGCGGGCGCCTCGTGCAGCCTGGGCCCGTAGTCCATCGTCATCGCGCCCACGAACACGCCCGCCCGGCTGCCGCGCAGCTCCTTCGGGTCGAGGCCCGCCCGCTCCAGCGCCTCCCAGGTGATCTCCATCAGCAGTCGCTGCTGCGGGTCCATCGCCAGCGCCTCGCGCGGCGCGATGCCGAAGAACTCCGGGTCGAACTGGGTGACGTCGGGCAGGAAGCCGGCCTCGCGCTGGTAGTACCCGCCCGCCCGCTCGGCGTCCTCGTCGTAGCGCCCGTCCAGGTCCCAGCCACGGTCGGTGGGGAACGCGGTGATGCCCTCGCCGCCCGAGGACAGCATCTCCCACAGGTCCTCGGGGCTGTGCACGCCGCCGGGCAGGCGGCAGCTCATCGCCACGACGGCGATCGGCTCGTCGTCCCCGAGCTGTGCGGGAGCCACCAGTTCGTCGTCCTCGGCCGGCTCGCCGAGCAGGACGCGGCTGATGAGTTCGGCGAGGCCGCGGCACGTCGGGTTGTCGAAGACCGCCGACACGGGCAGGTTCAGGCCGGTGGCCGCGTTCACCAGGTTGCGCAGCGCCACCGCGCCCGCCGAGTCGACGCCCAGCTCCAGCAGCGGGGCGTCCGCGTAGGCGGAGGAGTCGATGTCGCCGCCGACGACGGCGGCGACCTGCGCGCGGACCAGGTCGATCAGGAATTCGATGCGGTCGGGGGCGTCCGCGAGCCGGTCGGCCAGCGACGGGGCGGGGCCTGCCGCGGGCGCCGGGTGCAGCGGGTACGCGGGCAGCGGCACCGCGCGCGCGTCCCGGCCCGCGAACACCGACTGCCAGTCGGGGAGCACGCCGTGCGCGTGGAGTTCGGCCAGCGCGGAGACCATCTGGTCGGCGCCGCCCTTGTCCTTGCGCAGCGTACCGATGACGGCGGCCTCGACGGCGGCGTCCTCCGCGGTCTCCTGCATGGCCCTGGTGAGGACGGGGTGCGGGCTCGACTCCAGCAGCAGGCGGTGCCCGGCGGCGAGCGCGGCGCGTGTGGCGCTCTCGAAGTCCGCGGTGTTGCGGAGGTTGCGGCACCAGTGGTCGGCGGTGAGTGTGAGCGGGTCGACCCTTGTGCCCGTCGTGGCCACGTAGATGGGCACATCCGTCGGGCGTGGTGTGATCGGGGCGAGGCCGTCGTGCATGGCGTCGAGCACGGAGTCGACCTGGCGGCCGTGCGCCGCGAGGCGGATCGCGATGCTCCTGGCCCTGATGCCGTCGGCGGCCAGTTCGGCCATCAGGTCGGTGGCCGCGTCCTCGGTCCCGGAGACCAGGACGGAGCCGGGGGCGTGTACGGCGGCGAGGTCGAGCCCCTCGTAGCGGGTCAGCCGCTCGCGTACCTCGTCGGCGGACGCCAGCACGGAGACCATCACACCGCGTTCGAGCAGGTGCACCTGCGCCTGGCTGAACAGGGCCACGGCCCGTGCGCCGTCCTCGACGGACAGCGCGCCCGCGACCGTGGCGGCGGGTATCTCGCCGACGCTGGAACCGATCACAGCGCCGGGCTCCACGCCCCAGGACCGCCACAGCGCGGCCAGGGAGACCATCATCACCCAGAGCGCGGGCTGGCCCACATCCGGCCGGTCGAGCGACGGTGTGTCCGTCCTGCCGCGCAACACGTCCATCACGGGCCAGTCCACGAACGGTGTGAGGGCTTCCACACAGGCGTGCAGCTGCTCGGCGAACACCGGCGAAGCTTCGAGTAATTCGTCGGCCATGCCCAGCCACTGCGGCCCGTGCCCCGGGAACACGAAGGCGACACCGTTCGCCGCGGCTCGCGCGGGACCTCCGGTCGCGAGCCCCGGCACCGGCCGGCCCTCGCTGACGGCGAGCAGCTCGTCGGCGAGCCGCGCGCGGTCCCCGCCGACGAACACGGCGCGCTCAGCGAACGCGGGACGGGTCGTGGTGAGGGATGAGCCGAGGGATAAGGCGAGGTCGACGAGCGGGAGGGCCGGCTCGGCGCCGAGAAGAGCGTGCAGGTCGGCGGCCCGCGCGCGCAGCGCGTCCTGGTTGTGCGCCGACAGCGTGACCGGGACGGCGGGCCCGTCCGGCGCGGCGCGGCCGGGTTCGGGACGGCCCGCGCGCAACGCGGCCTCGACCAGGGCGGGGACGTCGTCCGGCCACTCGTCGTCAGTGGTTATTCGGTAGGCGAAGGTCTCGGTCCGCGCACCGTCCGCACGCGTGAGCACGGCGAAGGCCCCGTCCGCGCCGACCAGGGCCAGGTCACACTCACCGGACCGCACCGCGGCGACGGCCTCGGCGACCGGGTCGTGCCCGGTCCGGCTCGGGCCGTGGAAGCCGAGCACGCGCGCCAGCCCGTCGGCGTCGTCCGCGCCCGCTCCGCCGGCGGCGAGATAGACACCGACGCCTGACGGGTCGTCGGCTCCGACGCCCGCGTCTTCACAGGCCGTCCACGCGGACTCCAGTTCGGCCGTTCGGTCCGCGGGAAGCGGCATACCGGCCAGTTCGGTCAGCGCGCCGGGATTGCGCTCCGCCCGCACCGGTACCGCGGGCGCGGCCCCGATGACGGCGACAGTGCCGGTGTCCACTCGTGCTGATTCGCACATGGCAGCCTCTGCTCTCGTCAGTCGTCCACCAGAATCGAAACGCTTTTCTTGGCGACGCCGCCGCCATAACGGGCGCAATTCAAGCCAGCGCTTCGGAAATTGTCAACCAGCGCACGGCCGGCTGCGTTGACGGTAGCGCGCCAGGCCAAGAATGCCCGTCAAGGACACGCAGAGGCGTGTCCGAGCGCGTGGACTCTCGAAATTTACCGCGCGAACTTCCGAAATTTACCCGCCTCTCGGCGCCTCCAGGAAATGACTGACTGAGCACTTGTCCACGCACTGGCCCTTGCATATCTCCGCCCTGAATCACCAACGGTATACAGACAGAAAACCGACCTCATTCAGCCGGACGCGTCGGAGTTCACACGGAAACGCCCGATATGCCGTCCGGACGGCGACGCATGGATTCAAGCCGGGGAGGCGTGGCCGCATCTCGACGAAATCCCGCCGCGCCCCGCGTCCACCGGCCAGCACCCCAAGACCAGTGGCATAGGCCGGGGACACCGGGCGTTCTGGCTGAACTGCGACGTTCGCACGGCAGCGACGAAAGCCGGTAGTCGACGGCGCGCCCCGGCCGGAGCGCAGTCTGGCGCGAACCGTACGGAGGAAGCCCCAGCAGCAATAACCTCAGGAATGCGCGCACCCGGGGAGTGACAGTGCTCGGCCGCTGATCACAGAGCCGGCCAAGGGCTCGGGCGAGTCGGCCTCAGCACCGCCCGGCTGAATAACGATGGTTACGCCACTCGCCATCCCGCGGCCGGAGTGAACGGTTATGGCGGCGAAGCGACCAATCAAGCCATACCCACGGGGATCAATCAGCCAGCATGTGAAGGATGTGAAGCCGTATTACAAAGAACACCCTGTTTACCTCGCCGAAACGAAAGCCGGAGTCGAGGTTCGCGACGAATACGCTGAGGGTGCTGCGGGACGGCCGGCGCATGAGTAAAACCATCAGCCCGACCTGTTTTTCCACGCAGCAGCCGAGGGCGGCACACCGAGAAGTGCCAGAACCCGCATCGCGGGTAACCGGGGCTTAGTCCCTTTACATGAACTCCGGGTATCGCGCTCGATACCGAGGACCACGGGAGCGGCGCTAGGGGAAACCCGATTGGGTGCGCCGGCAGATCTTACAAGGCCGCAATGAATGCGAAAGCCCAGCGATCCCCTGCCTGCCCCAAGAGTATCGGAATCCGCGTTGCCCGCTCCAGCCTCTTCCCTTGTGGTTATTGGAAGCGGAATAACACTTCCACACCGGCACGCAGGAGCGTTCCCCCACGCGGTGAATACGCCCAGGCATCCGCCGTCACGAATCACCGGCGCCGCCACCACCTGGGGCTGCCTTGCGCCGTTCACATCTGCGAAACCTGGCACCACATCACCCCACGCACCGCACACCGCCCTCGGGGGCCGGCAGCCGTGACCGAACAGGCGCCCGTTTGACCGTTCGAGATGCCCGTTTCCTGCCCGCTTCGGCTCCGTACCCGTTCGCCACGGTCACCTCGCACGTCCCGCACACCCGAACCGGGCGCCACAGCCCCGGCAGCCGACGCGCGGTGGATTCCATGGGGCCCGTACACGCGGGACGCCCCCGGCAGCCATGAAGTGTTCAACCCCACTGTGACGTTCGCCCGGTCGCCGCCAGCGCGGATCCGCTCCACAACACGCGTCGGTCAGAAGACACGGATCGGGATCTCGGCCGGGTCCGCGAGCAGGCCGGAGATCTCGTCGTCCAGCCGGACCAGGGTGATGGACGCGCCGGCCATGTCGAGCGAGGTGCAGTACTCGCCCACGTAGCTGCGGCGGATCTCGATGCCCCGTTCGGCCAGTTGCCTGTGAGCCAGCCCGTACACCAGATAGAGCTCGCCGATCGGAGTGCCGCCCAGGCCGTTGACCATGAGGGCGACGCCGTCGCCCGAGACGTAGGGCAGGTCGTCGACGACAGCGGTGACCAGCTCCCGCACGATCGCGTCCGCGGGCTTCATCTTCTCCCGCCGCCGGCCCGGCTCGCCGTGGATCCCCACGCCCATCTCGATCTCGTCGTCGGGCAGTTCGAACAGCGGGGACCCCTTGGCCGGCGGCGTGCACGCGGTGAGCGCCATGCCCATGGTGCGCGTGACGGAGTTCACCTTCTCGCCGATCCGGTACACCTCGTCGAGATCGGCACCGCGTTCGGCCGCCGCGCCGGCGGCTTTCATCACAAAGAAGTTTCCGGCAACCCCGCGTCGGCCGACCGTGTAGGTCGAGTCCTGCACCGAAACGTCGTCGTCGATGAACAGCGTACGAACGGTGACACCGTCGGCCTGCGAGAGCTCTTCGGCCATCTCGAAGGCCATGCGGTCGCCCGTGTAGTTGTTGACCAGCAACAGGACGCCCTTGGGCGACGAGACGAGTTTGACCGTCTCGTATACGTAGTCGGTGGGGGGCGCGGAGAAGACGTCACCCGGGCAGGCGGCGTCGAGCATTCCCCTGCCGACGGTCATGACATGCGACGGCTCGTGTCCGGAGCCCGAGCCCTGGACGAGGGAGACCTTGTCGGGCCGGGGCGCGTCGGCGCGCATGATCAGGTTGTATTCGGGGACGTACCGCAGGGTGCCGGGGTTGGCGAGGGCCAGTCCCTGGAGCATCTCGGGCACGTAGTTCTTCGGGTCGTTGACGAACTTCTTCATGCGATCGCTCCTGGATCTCGGCGTGGGGACACGGACTGGCTCGGTACGGCCCGGTGCCAGGCCCCGTACGGGCCCCGCCCCGGGGGCACGGCGGTTCAGGTACGTACGGCCCATTCGTCGGCGACGCGCTCCGCCATGATGGCGACCGCCATGGCCCCCGCGTCCGGGGAACCGATGCTGCGCTCCCCGGTGTAGCTCGGCCGGCCACGCCTGGCGATCATCGGTGTGGTGGCTTCGGCGGCGGTACGCGCCGCAGAGGCCGCGACCCTGGCGAGACCGGCGGGACCGGCGGGACCGGCGGGACCGGCAGCCGGGCCCTCGCCGGTCTTCCTCTCGTTCGCCAGCGCGTTCTCCAGTGCGTCGGTCATCGGGATCAGCGCGTCCAGCAGTGTTTTGTCACCGAGGTCGGACTTGCCTCGCACCTTGATGCCCTCGGCGGCGGCGCGCAGCATGGCGACCGCGTCCTCACCGTTCAGCTCGGAGCGGTCGTTGACGGCTCCGGCCGCCCGGAGGAACGCGGTGCCCCAGAGTGGCCCGGAGGTCCCGCCCACCCGTTTGGAGATCACCAGGGCCACCTTCTTCAGAAACGCCGACGGGGAGCCGCGGTCCAGCGAGTCCCAGTCGGCGAGAACGATCTCGAAGCCGCGGGCGAGCGAGTACCCGAAGTCCCCGTCGCCCACGACGGCGTCGAGCTCGCCGAACTCGCGCTCGTTGTCCACCGCCGTTCTGGCGATGGTCCTGACGACGAACTCCAGATCACTGGCTGTTGTCGATGGCATGGCTCTCCTGACTGTCTGTCCTGACCGTCACGTCGCACCGGCGGCGAGCAGGAATTCGAGGTCGGCGAGCCTGACGAACGGGCGGGGGTCGGCGCCGAAGGGGTCGCTCAGCACCTTCGTGGTGGTCTCCTCCGGCTCGGGATCGCCCAGTGACGACACCACCAGCCACGCACCGGTGAAATCCTCCAGCGCGGTATAGGCGCTGGTCGTGACGGTGCAGCCGAGGCCCGCGCCCCGTGCCGCGAGCAGCCCGTTGCGGCTGTCCTCGATGACGATGGTGCCCGCCGGACCGAGCCCGAGCCGGTCCGCCGCGTACTGGTAGATGTCCGGCGCCGGTTTCTTGTGCGGCACGATGTCTCCGGCGAACACACTGAAGCGCCGGGCCAGTTCGGGGCCGGCGGCGAGTTCCAGCACACTGCGTACGGACGGCTCCGCGGAGGTGGAGGCGACGGCCAGTGTCCATCCGGCGGCGTCGGCCTCGGCGGCGATCCGCCGTACGCCGGGCCGGGGCGGAACGGTGCCGCCCTCGATGATCCCGGTGTAGATCTCGGTCTTGCGCCGATGCCACCGGGCGACCTGCTCGTCGAGCGCGTCGGCGTCACTGGGCAGCCCGGTCGCGGCGATGAAATCGGGGGTGAGGAGCGTTTTCATACGTTCCTTGCCCCCGCCGACCTTCACCTTCTCGGCGTAGGCGCTGTCGCTCCACCGTACGGGCAGGCCGAACTCCTGGAAGGTCTGGTTGAACGCGGGCAGGTGTCCGTAGCGCTCGGTGTCGGCGAGGACGCCGTCGCAGTCGAAGACGAGGGCGGGCACGGTGTCACCCGGCCCGGCCGGCGCTGCCGAAGAGTGTCATGAGCGAGCCGGTCATCCCGATGACGTCCTGGCGGACGGACCGGAACAGCGAGGGAGGATCCCACTTCTGCTTCTCCGCCGCCGATTCGAGGAAGGCCAGGCTCGACTTCATGAACCTCTCCTTGAGGGCGGTCGAGATGTTGACCTTCGCGCAGCCCCGGGAGATGAGATCGCGGAACTGCTCGTCGGAGAGACCGCTGCCGCCGTGGAGCGCGATCGGCAGGGGGTACGCCGTGACGATGTCGGAGACCCGCTCGAAGTCGAGTACCGGTGGGCGCTTGTACGTTCCGTGGGCGTTGCCGATGGCGGGCGCGAAGACATCGACGTGTGTCGTTCTGAGGAACTCCAGTGCCACGTCCAGATCCTGCTGGGCGGCCGCGCTGTCGGTGCCGATGTCGTCCTCGACCCCGGTGATGGACTCGATCTCGCCCTCCACGTGGGCGCCGTGTCCGCGGGCCTCGGCGACGACCTCGACCGTCTGCCGCATGTTCTCCTCCACCGGCAGGTTCGAGGCGTCGAACAGGACGGAGTTCCAGCCCCGCCGCAGGCATTCCGTGATGACCTCGCGCTCCGGGCAGTGGTCCAGATGGAGTGTGACGGGCACCTCGATACCGGCCGTCATCGACGTCCACATCGCGAAGAGCACCTCGCTTCCGATCGATTTGACCGTCTTGACGGACGTCTGCACGATCAGTGGCGAGCCGTTCTCCACCGCGGCCGCGAGAACCGCCTCCATGGTGAGGTCGTTGAACACGTTGATGGCCGGCACGCCGTAACGCTTTTCGAAGGCGTCGGACAGGATGTCGGTAAGCGGCACGACAGACACGTGGACTCCTGGGATCGGGCACACCCAACGGAGACCGAGCCCTCGTGACCGGGGACGGGTCTCTCCATCCATTCGACGCCAGCCGGAAGAGCGCCGCCACTCAGCGGCCGACGAGCGGGGGACGGCCGTTCGTGGTCGAGCGGGTCCGCCTCACCGACAGCGGTGTCGCGGTCGAGGCCGGTTCGAGCCGCCGCAGCCGGCTCGGCTCGATGTCGACGCGGCGTCAGGACTGGCGGCGCGCGAACAGGACCGCTCCTGGGCGGCTTCCGTCGAGGTCGAGCAACCACTGAGCCTCGACGGTGAATCCGGCATCGCGCAGCCAGGCGGTCACCTGGTCAGGCCGGCGGCGGTGGACATGGACCTTCATCGGATGGCCGCCGTAGCCCCGCGTCTTCAGTCGCGACTCGTCGCCGATGTGAAAGCCGAGCAGCAGCGGTCCGCCGGGGCGCACCACCCGCCGGAAATGACCGAGGACCGCGGGGATCGCATCGTCAGGGACGTGAATCAACGACCAGAAGGCGAGCAGGGCGGTGACCGACGCGTCGGCGAGGTCGAGATCCGTCATCGAGCCCACCTCGAACCGCAGGCCGGGGTGGTCCCGCCGGGCCACGTCGATCATCACGGGTGAGAGGTCGATACCGAACGCGTCGACGCCCAACTCACGTAGGTGGGCGGTGACATGACCCGGTCCGCACCCCACATCCACCACCGGCCCGCCGCCGGCTGTGTGAACCATGCCGGCGAACAATGCCAGTGCCGACAGAAGATACGGCTCCCCTGCCAGCACTTCGCGGATCTGGTCGGCGTAGTCGACCGCGACCGTGTCGTAGGAGCTGCGGGTGTCCGCCAACCATCCGTCCACGTTCGAAGGCACGTCCTCAGCTCCATGTCCAGTCCATGGTCTGCAAAAGCCGTGCGAGACCGGACGACGGCTCTTCCCGCCACGCGCGTTGTGCCGACCGGTTCTCGCGCTGCTCAGGGAGTCTATAGCCGCATCCGCTCATACTCGGCGAGTTCTTCGGCGGTGCCGTCCAACTCACAGCGCCTGCCGCCCTGAACGCTCGTGAACGCGGCCCGCCGTCATGGCGCACACCATGTGCGAAAACCCGAATGCTCCGGCTCGGGTGGTTCTGGGATCATGCCCGGATGGCCCACCCTCTCGACCCCCTTGTCATCCGGCACACCCACCGCCTCCCCGCCCCCTCCGGACCGGCCGGGCACGGCGACGTCGCGGCGCGGCAGTTCGACGCCGCGCTGATGTCCGTCGGCTTCAAACTCTCGGCGGCCGTGATGGAGCGTCTGTCGGGGCTGTCCGAGGAGACAGTCGTCGCCACCGCCGCGCGCACGCTGGACACCGTCCGCGAGATGGTGGGCGACCACGTGCGGCACAACGTCTACTTCCTCGACTTCCCCGCCAACGTGCCGGACACGTTCGACTTCTGGAGGCAGTGCATCGCCGAGGCGTTCGCCGACGACGCCTCGCGGGACAGCACGCTCGCCCAGTTGCGCGCTGGCGTGGTCGATCTGCTGACGCTCCCGTCGTACGGCAACTACCGGCACACGTACGACGGGATGCTCGCCGCCCACGATGAGCTGATCGCCGCGGCGGGCGACCGCATCACGCTCCTGCACCTGGGCGGCGCCTCGGACGACGAGGTCGATGCCCTGTACCTGGCCCTCGCCGGCAGCGCCACTCCGCTGGGCGACGAGGGACTGCGCGACCTCCGGGCACTCGCGGAGCAGTGTGCCGACAGCCCGCAGCCCGAGGCGATACCGGTACGCGAGAACCGAGCCGTCATCAACGTCGCCCGTCTCGAAGCCGGCCAGGATCTCCTTCTGGACACCGTCACCGATGTCCTCCGGCTGGCCTGCGCGCTCTCGGACGGCGACGTGACCCTCGTGGAACCCACCCGCTTCCGGTCGCTGTCCCGACCGGTCCGGCGCGCCCTGCTCGCCGGTCTCGACGCCGTGGTGGCGGCCGCTCCCGCCAAGCTCGCCGATGTCACCGCGCGGCGCGAACCGTTCAAGCGCCTCGGCGAGCGCCTCCACCCGCACGAGTACCCGCGCTGGCCGCATGCCGCCGAGGTGTTCGCCGTCGCCCGGGGTGAGAAGGAGGCCCGGTCCTTCGACAGCCGCCTTGAGGAACTGCTCGGCGCGAGCGACGTCACCGGGGCGGCCCGGCTGCTGACCGCAGCCCCGGGCAGGCTGTTCCGTGCTCTGGACCGGCTGCTGCGCGCGTGCGTCACCCAGGAGGAGCGCGATGCCGTCATGGCCGCCGCCGAGGAGGTCGCCCCGCAGGTCTCCGGCCGTGTCCTGCTGTCGGTCCGCGAGCACCTGCACAACCGCGCGCAGGAGACCGGCGAGCGTCGCGTCTTCGTCAACCAGCGCGGCCGCGCCTGGGTCACCGCCGACACCCGTCCCCCCGTGCCGCCGCCCGAGCGGCGGCGCCTGATCGCCGCCCTGGACACCGAGACGCGCCGCCGCCTTCCGGACCCCGGGCATCTGCTGATCGACCCCGACGTCCTCGATGTCGCGCTCCCGCTCAGCGGCAAGGCGTCGGCCGCCGGGCTCGGCGTGCTGCCCCGTGGCTCCCTCTCCCCCGTCGACGGTGAACTGCTGCGCTTCTTCGTCTACTGGAAGCAGAAGAGCCACAGCACCGACTACGACCTGTCGGCGCTGATGCTCGACGCCGAGTACGCGACCGTCTGCTGGCTGTCGTACACCGCTCTCACGGAGGTCGGGGGCGAGCACTCGGGCGACATCACGGACGCGCCCGACGGCGCCTCGGAGTTCATCAACCTGCGCCTGGACGCCGTGCGCGGCACCTTCATCGTCCCGCAGGTCAACATCTATTCGGGGGAGGACTTCGAAGCGGTCGAGGAGTCGTTCTTCGGGTTCATGCGGCGCGATGCCGAGCAGCGGGGCCGCCCCTTCGAGCCGCGTACCGTGCGCATGAAGTCGGAGCTGCGCGGCCCGGGGAGAGTCGCGCTGCCGTTGGCGTTCCGGCGCGGGAGCGACGGCCGCTGGCGCGCCAAGTGGCTCCACCTGTACCTCCAGGGCAGCCCGGACTCCAACCGCGTCGAAGAGAACCGGTTGTCGGTGGCCACGCTGGTGCGCGGCATCGTCGAGCGTGACTACCTCACGGTCCGGTACCTCACCGGCCTGATGGCCGACCGCGCCACGGGCATCACACTGTGGGACGGTACGACGGTCCCGGACGGCCCGGTCACCTACATCGGCCTGGAGCGCCCGGACGGACTGCACCCGGATTCCCTGATCGTCACGCCGGAGAATCTGCGCGACCTGATCCCCGGCTGACTGCTAGCGTGGGACTCGGCGAGGCCATGGAGGGACTTCCTTCTCCTTCCTCTATGAAATTAGTCCTTCCGCTTTCCTCGCCCTCTTCGTGGAAGCCGGGGTGCCGAACAGCACCCCGGCTTCCACGTCTCCTCGCTCACGACCGGGTGGCGGTTCCGCATCCTGTCGCGCCGGCGTCCCGCATGCGGGCGTCCATCGACGTGCTCCGGTCGTACGGGTCGACCTCGGGGCCGTCTCCCGAGCCCGTAACGGCGCGTTCGGCGCTGAACTCGGGAAGGAAGTAACCGGTGACGTTGTCACAGCCGCCGTTGGCGGTGTCCACCTTGTAGGAGACCAGGGAGAACGTTCCCGGCTCGATGACCACCTTCGACGGGTCGTCCCAGCTCATCACGATCTCGCGGCGCACGATGGTGCGCGCGACCTCGTCGCTGCCCGCCGCGGCGCGTACGACCGGGTAGACGTAGGTGACGTCGGTGGTCACCTCGACCGCGCCGCGCTCACCTTCCTCGTACGTGATCCGTCCTCGCGTCCTGACCACGTCACCGAAGGGCCGCGCCTTCGTTTTCGCGAAACGGCTGAACAGCAGCAGCGGATCGTTCTCCCGGCCGGGCGCGCGGAACGCGGTCGCCAGGTAGTCCTGGACATCCCGCTGATGGGGATTGATCAACGCGATCGCCTTCGCCGGCCGTTCCCCGCCCAGCACCTCGGGATCCAGACTGGACGCGGCGAGGAAGTTCCGGCTCTGTTCGAGCGCCTGCGCGACATGTTCCCTGCTCATCCAGCCTGTCGCCCGTGCGGCGGGCAGACTCATCCCCGCGGTGCCGTTGGCCCACTGTGCGGCGGGCGATCCCCTGAACGGTTCCTTCACGGTGGGGAGTTGTGCCGCGGCCTCCGTCGCCGGGGGCTGACCGGGGCGTTCCGACTCCGCGGCGAGCGGTACGCTCTCGCCGCCCCCGTCCCCGAACCAGCCGGCCACCCGCCCCGGATCCAGTGCCACGACGAGCAGGCCGACCGCGGCCAGGAAGCCGACCACGTACCAGCCCTTGCCCCGTCGCCGCCGGGGCGGCTGGTGAGTTCGCCACCCCTCCGGCGGACCGGTCTCCCCCTCCAGCCTCCGCGTCACCATCCGGGCCCGCGCCGAGGGCTCCTTGGGAGCGCCCTGGGCCCCGGTCCCGGCCTCCCGGAGAAAGCGCTCCCACTCTTCGTCCGGTATGGACGGCCCGTCCTTGCTCATACCGCGCTCCCGCCCCTTTCCGGCTGACACTGGCCGAATGTAATCACGTACGGCCCGGCCGGCCGCATCGGCCTTCGCGGAAGGTGCGTTGTCGTCGCCCTGCGGCCCTCGTAGTGGGTTCACGCGGGCCACGCGCGCAGCGGCGGACGCCCGGCGTTCTGTCCGCCGCTGGGAGGGTTACCTGGGGCAGGTGCGTTCGTACGGCAGGCCGGGCGCGTATCGCTTCCACTCCTCTGATGACAGGCCCGATCCAACGATTCCGCACGCCTGGCCTTTCGCGTCGGCGACGATGGCAGGGAGGTCTCCCAGGTTCCAGAACTCCACGGCGCCGGAGTCGAGGGTAACGGCCACTGTCCTTCGGTCCGGGCTGAACCGCACGTCCACGATCTCCGCGGTGGTGTCCGTCAGCGTCGTCACCCGAACCGGCAGAGTCGGGTCGCTGACATCCCACAGGGCTACTTGGCCTGCCCTGTTCCCCGTCGCGACCAAGTGGCCCCCGGGGTGGAAGGCGACCTGCGAGAGCGCGCTTTCGGATGCGTCCACCGAGCCCAGGAGCCGTCGTCCCGCCGTGTGGTCCAACGACCACATGGAGATCTCACGCGCACTGGCCGTCACCAGTTCACGCCCGTCGGCACTGAAAGCCGCATACGAGTAGCCGTCCTGGAGCCGGGACCACGGATCCCCGGTGCGCTGTGTGGGCAGCCTGGCGGGGGCGGCGGGGTCCGACACGTCCCACAATGAGTCGGGGAGAGCGAGGGTCGCGCCGTCGGGTCCGAAGACCGCGGGAGTCCGGCCCACGAGGAGCGGTAGTCCTCCGGCCGGGCCCGGGGACGACGACGTCCGCTCACGGGGATCGAAGGGATCGAGCAAGCTCTTCCGCACCGGGTCCACCGGAGAGCTGATGTCCCACAGGCCGACCCACGATTGACCGAAGAGCTCACCTCCGAGGGCAGCCAGTGTCATTCCACGGGGGCTGAGCGCCACGGCCGACACCCCCGATTTCGCGGGGAGTTGAACGAGTCGACGTGGTGCGCGCAGGCCGGATGTGTCCCATAGAGTGATCCGCCCGAGTGGCGTGTTCTCGCCGGCTTGGCTTCCGACGGCGAGTACGGAGCCGTCACCGCTGAAGGCGACCGACTCGGCGATCTGGAGGTGCCCGGTCAGCTCTGCCTCTTTGGCGGGACGTCCGACATCGGAGGTGTCCCAGAGCCGCACCCTTCCGCCGGTACCCGCCACCGCGAGCTTGCGGCCGTCGGGGCTGAATCGCGATTCCATCGGGCGGAAGGAGGCCGTGGTCACGGTCACCCCGCGGGCCGGGGCCCGGCTGCCCACCAGCCAGCGCGAGATCGTCATGGACTCGTCCGCCAGGCCGATGCGGCGGCCGTCACGGCTGAACGCGATGGCGCCGACGGGCCTCTCGTGTCCGCCCAGAGGTATCGGCTTTCCCGGGTGGGCGGGATCGCGGATGCTCCTGAGGGACACCGTTTCGTCCAGCGCGGCGACGACCAGGGACCGGCCGTCGGGGCTGAACTCGGCCGACCGGACCTGGTCCTTGTGACCGAGGGTCGTCAGTCGCCGGGGCGCACTCGGGGTCCGGAGGTCCCACAGTGTGAGGTCGCTGCCGTAGCCAACCGCCAGGACCGGCGCGGTCGGGCTGAACACAGCGGATGCGCCGAAGAACGGGCGGCGCGCCACCGCTTCGGGGTGACGGAGGTCGGTGACGTCCCACACGGTCCATCCGGTGGTGTGGGTGATGGAGCTGGGCGAGAGGGAGGAGTCCTTGGCTGTGAGGTAGCCGGAGCCGGTGACGAGCGTATGCCCGTCCGAGCTGAACGCCACGGTCTGCGCGTCGACGGCCTCGGCCGGTTCCGCCAGGCGCCGAGGGACCGTTGAGCGGGATATGTCCCAGAGTTCCAGCGTGCCGTTCGCTCGCCCCGCGACCACGGCCATCGTCGTGCCGTCCGGGCTGAAGGCCGCCGTCTGCGCATCGTCCATGCCTGACCAGCTCAGCACCCGCCGAGGATGAGTCCGGTCCGCGAGATCCCACAGAATCAGGCTGCTGCGGCCGGACTTGACGCCGTCATCCGGGTTGAGACCGGCGTTGGCGATGGTCACCAGGAGACGTCGGTCGGGGCTGAAGGCGAGGCTGTTGATCGAGTCGGTGTGACCGGAGAGCGTGGCCAGCCGCCGTGGCCGGACGGCGTCCGCCGTGTCCCACAGGGACACCGTATGCGTCTTGTCGACCAACGACGCTGTGGCCAGCAGGGTGCCGTCCCTGCTGAAGGCGAGCGTGTCCGACGTCTTGGTGCCCAGGACGGAGCCGCCGGTGAGACGGGTGCGTTGCAGTGTGGTCACCAGCCCCGCCCGCGCCTCGGCCGTCGGCTTGATACGCAGCGCGGCGAGGCTGAGACGCAGCGAGGTACGAGGGTCGGTGTCGCGGAGATTCTCCGCCTCGGCCTGCAGCGCTCGTACGGTGGCCAGACGGCGCTGCTCCTCGGCCACCACGCGCTGTTCGTCCGCTCTCCGGCTCTGCTGTGTGGCACGGAAGGCAGCGTCTCCGGCCACGATCGAGAGAACCATCAACAGCGCGAGGGCGGTGCGGCGGACGAGGATCGAGCGGCGTCGCGCCCTGAGGGCCGCGGCGAGGAACGCCTTGGTGGTCGGCCCGATACCGTCGGCTCCTGAGCGGGTCGCCCAATTCCGCGCCGCGGCCAGGGGATTGCCCCGGTACAGCAGAGCGGGGTCGCGATGCTCACGGGCCCAGGCCGCTGCCGCGTCCTCGATCCGCTGACGCAGCAGGTTGTCGGAACGGTCGGTGTCCATCCAGCCGCGGAGCCGGGGCCAGGCGCGCAGCAATGCCTCATGGGTGATCTCCACCGTGTCGCGGCGCTGGGTGATCAGCCGTTCCCGGGTGAACGCGTCAAGTACGGCCATGGCCACCGTGGGCGTCAGACCCTCGCTGATCAGATCGGCCCGGGATGCCGGGCGGCGGGTGTCCTCCATGCCGTCGCCGATCCTGACCAGGCGCCGGAAGAGCGTCTGTGCGGTCTGCCTGCCCTCGTCGTCCAGTCGCTTGAAGACGCCCTCCGCGGTGGTCGCGACGGCACGCAGAATGCCGCCGGCGTTCGTGTAGCCGTCCACCGTCATCGTCGAGCCGGCGCTCTCCCTCCAGGTGGCACGCAGAACGTGGGCGAGCAGCGGCAGACGCCCGGCGTCGTATCCGCCTCCGCCGCCCTCGTCGTCGTCCGCCGTGTCGCCGAGTGACGGGTCCGGGCGGGTCTCCACCGGCACACCGAGGTCACGCAGCAGCACCTCGACCAGGCCGGGTTCCAGATCGAGTCCGACCGCCCGTGCCGGGAAGAGGATGATCTCCCGGACCTCGGCCGTGGACATGGGGCCGATGAAGACCTGACGGCGCTCCAACGCCTCACGCAGCGGCGTGTAACGCGCGCAGTACGCGTAGAAGTCCGCGCGCACGCCGTAGACCACGACCGCGAGCGGCTCTTCGCCCTGGGCCGACGGCCGGCTCAGGAACGCGAGTACGTCGATGAATCGTTGCCGTTCGGACTCGGGAACGTCCGGTGAGAACAGTTCCTCGACCTGGTCGACAATGATGGCCAGGCGCCCCGCCCCTCGCTCGGCCAGCGATTCCCGCAGCCGCCCGGCGACGGCCTCAAGGTCCTGGGCCAGTTCGTCGGCGTACGACTCGGGGTCACTCCCCGTCAGCGCGGCCAGATGCATCGTGAGCGCGACCATCGGATGCGCGGTCGGTGTGAACAGCAGGCACGGCCAACGCCGCGAGCCGGGCAACGAGCCGCGAGCCAGACCGGGCACGAGCCCGGCCAGTAGCAGGGAGGACTTGCCCGCTCCCGAGGGTGCGACCAGCGCGACGGCGCCTCCCTCGCGCAGGCACTCGTCGAGCCGCTCCGTCAATCGTGCCCTGAGCCGGTCCCGTCCGAAGAACCACTGCTCCTGATCCGCGGTGAACGCGACCATACCGGGGTAGGGACATCGGTCGTCCTCCTCCGCCCCCGGCTGGAGACGGCGAACGCGATGCGTGCCGTCCCAGAAATGCAGATGCAGGTCACGCGCGGCAATGTGCTGGCTCCCGGCGGCTTGATAGATGGTGCCGGATCCGGACGCGTACGCCTCCAGCCTGATGGGTTCGTCCCCGGGCCGCGGGCCCTGACGGGTCATGCCCCGCTGATGTGCTGGTCACGTGCCGCCTGGAACACCTTGGCGTGATCGGACGCCGTGGCGTGCATGTCCACCCGGCCAGCTCCGGTCTCGGACCGCGGCTCCCCGGTTCCGATCTCGGCGAGCACCTGGCGCAACGCGTCGGCCAGGGCCGGAGAGGCGGCCAGCAGACCGCGGAGCCGGCCACTCCACTGTGCTGTCAGGATGCGCTCGGCCTGCTCGTCACCGGCGATCAGCGCCGCGAGCAACTCCGCCCGGCTCTCGGCCAGTTCCCGTTCGACGGCCTCGGCCTGCTCCGGGTCGTCGGGATCCGAGCGCCGCCACAGTGCGGCGACCGCCCGTTTGACCTGTTCCCAGCCGTCGGTGGCCAGTTGGCTCACCACAGTGGTCGCGGCTGTCGAAGCCAGTGCCATCAACTCGTGGTCCATACCTTCCCCCATTCACCACGCGAAGCCCCACCCCTTATGAATCTACTCAGTACGGTTGCCCGCTGCCAGGGGCTCGCGTGTCGCATCGGGCGCGGCCGGCCGGCCCGGTCTCACGCCCACATCTCGGGGGGCATGTCGAGGAGAGCGGCGATACGGCCACGGTCCGGCAGCGGGCCGTGGTCTCCTGTCACGCCGAGCGCGGCGCCCGCCGTGAGGTGTCCGAGCCGCAGGGCCCGGACCATGCCCTCGTCGCGCAGCAGCCCCGCGAGGAACCCGGCCGCGAACGCGTCGCCCGCCCCGACCGGTTCAACGATCTCGGTCTTCGGCGCGGGCACGGTGTGGACACGGGTGCCCTCGAACGCGGTCGCGGCGTACCCGCCGTCCTTGACCACGAGGATGCGGGGTCCGGGCAACAGGGACCGTACGTCCGTGGGCCCGGCCAGCCCGTTCCCCCAGAGCGCCTGGGCCTCGTCGAGTCCGACGAACGTGATGTCCGCCCGGTTCGCGAAGTCGTGGAGCACGGCGGCGGCCGTATCGTCGCTCCACAGGGCCGGCCGGTGGTTGACGTCGAAGCTGACGGGGCACGGGCGTGTCCCGGGCGCCGGGCGCAGCAGCGCGGCGACGAGGGCCAGGCAGTCCGGTGAGAGCGCGGGAGTGATACCGCTCAGGTGGACGAGCCCGGCGGTCCGTACGGCCTCGTCGTCGAGGAGGCCGGGGCCCAGGGCGGAGGCGGCCGAGCCGCGCCTGTAGTAATGGACCGTGGTTCCGCCGGGGCCCGGGTTCTTGACGAGGATTCCGGTCGGGCGGTGCGGATCGGTGCGTACGCCGCTGATGTCGACGCCGGACGCGGCCACTTCGTCGCGGATCCGGCGGCCGAACGGGTCGTCGCCGAGGGCGGACACCCAGCGCGCGGGCACCCCGTGGTCGGCCAGGTACATCGCCACGTTCGACTCGGCGCCGGCGATCCGGACCCGGAGCAGGTCGGCGCTGTCCAGCGGGGCGACGGGGTCCGGCACGAGAGCGGCCATCGTCTCGCCGACGCAGGCCACCGGGGTGTGGGCCGGCCGCCAGGCGGGGGCGTCGTGGCGGAGCCGGCCGCCGGGGCGCTCTTCGGCGGGGGCGACCGTGCGTGTGCCGTCGCCGCGTTCGGGGCGGTCGGTCCGGCCCGCGGCAGGTGCGCCGCCCGTCATCGTCCCGCCGCCCCGTGACCGGTGGCGCGGACCGCGTCGAGGAAGGCGCGTGCTCTGGTGCGCAGGGCGTCGACGCTGCCGCCGTCGGCGGCGTCACCGATGAGCGGCGACCCCACTCCCACCGCGGTCGCGCCGTGTGCGAGGTAGGCGACGGCCGCTTCGGTGTCCACTCCCCCGACAGGTACGAACGGCGCGGTCGGGAACGGGCCGCGCAGGGCTCGCAGATACGCGGGGCCGCCCGCCTGTGCCGCCGGGAAGATCTTGAAGGAGTCGGCGCCGAGCCGCTGTGCGGCGACGATGTCCGTGGGGGTCATCACCCCGGCGAGAACGGGCAGTTCGAGCCGCTTCGCTTCGGTGATCCCCTCGCAGACGGCCGGGGTGACGACGAAGTCGGCACCCGCCTCGTGCACCGCCCGCGCGTCCCGCGCCGTCAGGACGGTACCCGCGCCGAGCGGAGCGGCGGTGCCGAGAGCCGCGCGTGCCCGGCGGATGACGCTCAGCGCGTCCCTGCCGCTGAGCGAGACCTCGATGAGCGGGATCTTCTCTTCCGCGAGGGTGAGGACGGTCCTGAGCGCGGCGTCCGCGTCGTCGCCGCGCACGATGGCGACGATCCGGTGGGTACGCAGCTCGGTCAGCAGATCCACGTGCGGGGTTCCTTTCCGGTCTGAGGTGCTGTCACGTTCGTTCCGTTCCCGCGCTCACGATGAGCCGCCACCGGACTTCCCCGCCGGCCGGCACGCGGGCCGCGTCGCCTTCACCGGCCGCGGCGAGGTCGAAGACGCGTCCCAGCATCGGTTCGACCCCGATGGACCGGTAGGGCTCGTCGTCGGGGAAGCCGCGGAGGTTGCGCCACACGGCGACGGACACGGGCTGACCCTCGGCCTCAACGGACAGGCGCAGCACGGCGGTTCCCTCGTGGACGTCCATCTGAGGGGTGTCGGCGATCAGGCCGACGGCCGTACCGTCGTCGGGTCCCAGCCGGTCGAGCGCGGTCGACTCCGCCGGCCACCACGGCCACGCACAGGGTGTCCACCGGGACCCGCCGTCCGGGTAGACCCGGGTGTGCGTCCCGTCGGGCAGGCCGAGGTGTGCGTGCTCGGACAGATCCAGCAGGGCGTGCCCCGCCCAGAGGAAGCGGTAGCCGGGCCGGGCGGTGAGCCGGTAGTCGGCCACCGCCCGCCGCTCCTGGTGACGGATTCGGCGGCTGAGCCGGAAGTCCGGGCAGGTGACGGACTCCGTGTCACCGTCCCGCCGCCACGCCCTGGCCCAGGCGTGCCCGTGGTCGGGGGTGCCCCGGACCGTGGGAACACACTCCTCCAGGCCGCCCGCGTCGGCGAAGGCGTCGCCCGGGACGACGTGCGGGCGACGCGGTTCCTCGCGGTGCCAGAGCCATTCGCGGCCGGCCGCCCACAGCGAGGTCCAGCGTCCGCCGTGGGCCGGGTCGGTGGTGATCCGGATCGGGGACGGGGCGTTCACCATTCGGCGAACGATCCGTCGGGGTGGCGCCACACCGGGTTGCGCCAGGCGTGCCCGGTGCGGTCGGCGGCGCGTACGGCGGCCTCGTCGACGGTGATGCCGAGTCCCGGGAGTGCGGTACGCGGAGCCTGTCCTGCGACGAAGCGGAACGGATCCGTATCGACGACGTACGAGAGCAGATCGGCGTCCTTGTTGTAGTGGATGCCCCGGCTCTGCTCCTGGATGAGGAAATTCGGGGTGCAGAAGGCGATCTGGAGGCTCGCGGCGAGGGCGATCGGACCGAGGGGGCAGTGCGGGGCGAGCTGTACGCCGTAGGTGTCGGCGAGCGACGCGATGCGGTGGACCTCGGTGATGCCGCCGGCGTGCGACAGGTCCGGCTGGGCCACGGCGATGCCCGCGTGGAGGGCGGGCAGGAACTCCGCCCTGCCGTAGAGCCGTTCACCGGTGGCGATGGGTACGGACGTCGCACCCACGAGCGCGGCGAGCAGGTGGCCCTGCTCGGGCAGCAGCGGCTCCTCGACGAACAGCGGGTGCAGTGGCTCGATGGCCTGGAGGACTCGCCGGGCCGCGGCCGGTCCGAACCGGCCGTGCATGTCGACGGCCACATCGCGGCCGGGGCCCAGGATCTCACGGGCCACGGCCACGCGTTCGACGACGGCGGCCGTCTCCGCGAGGGTGGGAATCGGTGAGGTACGGGCCGCCGCGTTCATCTTCACGGCGGTGAAGCCCGCCTCGACCTGGGCGGTGATCTCGTCGGCGAGCCCGGCGGGTTCGTCGCCTCCCACCCAGGCGTAGACCCGGACCTCGTCGCGCAGCGCCCCGCCGAGCAGGGCGTGCACGGGCGCCCCGTACACCTTGCCCGCGATGTCCCACAGGGCCTGGTCGATTCCGGCGACGGCGCTGGAGAGTATGGGGCCGCTGCGGTAGAACCCGCCCTTGCTGAGCACCTGCCAGTGGTCCTGGATGCGCAGGGGATCCTGGCCGATCAGATACTCGGCCAGGACGTCGACCGCGGCGCGAACCACCTCGGCCCTGCCCTCGACCACGGGTTCGCCCCAGCCGACGGCTCCCTCGTCGGTCTCGATCCGGCAGAACAGCCAGCGGGGCGGGACGAGAAAGGTCTCGATGCGCGTGATCTTCACTGGGCCGGGCTCCCGTTGTGCGTGTCGCCGGTGGTCGCCGGCGCGCCGTCGCCGTCGCTCTCGCTTCCGCGGACACGGTCGAGGTCGCGGACCGCCTGGTCGAGGAGGGCTCGCATGGCGCGTTCGGCGGTTTCCGGGTCCTGGTCGCGCACGGCGTCCAGGACGGCTCGGTGGCTGGGGACCGGGTCCTCGCCGTGGAGGGTGCTGTGGACGATCTCGTCACGGTGGGCGAGACCGGACTCGATGACCATCTCCATGCGTTCGAGGAGTTCGTTGTGGGTGGCCGCGAGGAGCGCGCGGTGGAAGGCGAGGTCCGCCTCGACGGCGTGCGCCGCGCCCCCCTGGTCCTCGCCCATCGCCGTCAGGGCCGCCTCCAGCGCGTCGAGATCGGCGTCGGTACGGCGCTCGGCGGCCAGCCTGACCGCGGCCGGTTCGATGATGCCGCGGACCTCACCCAGGTTGCGCAGCAGGGCCAGGTCGGTACCGGTGCCCGCGCTGCCGGCGAACTGCCAGCGCAGCACGTCCGCGTCGAGGAGGTTCCAGTCGGAGCGTGGGCGGACGAAGGTGCCGCGCTTCTGGCGTGCGTCGACCATCCCCTTGGCCGCGAGGACCTTCAGGGACTCCCGCAGCGCGGTCAGACTGACGTCCAGCTCGCCCTGCAGTGACACGAGATCGAGTGTCGCCCCTTCGGGGATCTCGCCGCTGAGCACCCGGCGCGCGAGAGTCTCCACGGTCTGGCCGTGCACTCCGCGGCGCGCGTATGGCGTCATGTTGTTGTGCCTTTCTGCTGGGGGGATGGGGGACGGCGGCGGTCAGGCCGAGGCTTTGACGACGGACCAGCCGCCGTCGACAAGCAGGCTCGACCCGGTGATGTAGGAGGCTTCCCGGGCTGCCAGGAAGGCGATGGCGGCGGCGACCTCCCGAGGGGTGCCGAAGCGCTGTGCGGCGGTCTCGGCGACGCTTTTCCGCCGGTCCTCCTCCGGGACCCGGTCCCAGGCCCCGGTGAGGATGGGGCCGGGCAGCACCGCGTTGACCCGGACCTCGGGCCCGTACTCCACGGCGAGTTGTCCGCACAGCGAGAGCAGTGCGCCCTTGGACGCCGCGTACGCGGGGTGGCCGGGGATGCCCTTGTGCGCGTGGACGGAGGAGGTCAGGACGACGGCGCCGTCGTGGGCGCGCAGGTCGGGCAGCGCGGCCCGGAATCCGAGGAACCCGCCGGTGAGATTGACCGCGAGCTGGCGTTCCCAGGACGCGACGGTCATCTCGTGGGCGGGGGCCACGTCCACGGTGAAGGCGTTGCTGACGAGTACGGAGACCGGCCCGAAGGTGTGCGCGGCGGACACGATCCGTTCCCAGTCGCCCTGGTCCGCGACGTCCGCGTGGACGAACCGCGCGTGGCCGCCCTGTGCGCGGATGTCCTCGGCGACGCGTTCGCCGGGTGCTGCCGCGATATCCGCGAGGATCACGGAGGCCCCTTCGGCGGCGAGGCGTACGGCGGTGGCCGCGCCGATGCCCGAGGCGGCTCCGGTGACCACGGCCACCTGGTCGGCGAAGCGGGTGGGTCCGTTCATGGGGCGGGTCGACTCCTCGGGGTTCGTGAACAGTATCCGGCGGCATCGGCGGCTCTCGTGACGGAGTGCCGGGGCTGGTGACGACTACGTCCGGACCAGGACTACCAGTTCCGCGTCGTACTGGGCGGTCCACGCGAACGGCAGGCCGTACTGCGTCAGATGCGCTCCGCTGTAGACGGTGCCGGTGTCCTGGTCGGTGTAGTGGGCGGTCCGGTCGAGGCCGCGCAGCCGCAGCCGGGCGGGGCGGCCGGGGACCAGGGGCGCCCCGTCCAGGCGACCGGTGTTCCAGGCGGTGACGACGGTGCGGTCGCCACCCGGCGCGTCGTACTGGACACCGCAGCAGGCGTCGGACGGCGTGTTCAGCAGCCGGACCTCGCCGTGGTGGACGACATCGCGGATCTCCTTGTAGCGGGCCACCCAGCGTGCGGCTTCGGCGCGCCGTTCCGCCGGCCAGGTGCGGATGTCGGCGCCGATTCCGAGGACACCGGCCATGGCGGTGACGAAACGGAAGGCCAGTGACCGGGGCCGCGGGTCGAAGACGCCCGGTGAGTCGGTGACCCAGGAGCTCATCGTGTGCGGGGCGTGTGCGTGCAGGTAGCCGTACTGGATGGCGAGACGGTCCAGTGGCGCGGTGTTGTCGCTCGGCCACACCACGTCGGTACGGGCGAGGGTGGCGTGTTCGATCCGGCCGCCACCGCCGGCGCACCCTTCGACGGTGACCCGCGGGTGGTGGGTGCGCAGGTGGTCGAGTACGCGCAGGTATCCGGCGACGTGCGCGGCGTCCAGGTCCTGCTCTTCGACGGGGACGGTGCCGGGCCTGCCGCGTTCGGTGGGCGGGCGGTTCATGTCCCACTTGAGGTAGCTGATGGCGTGTTCGCCGAGGAGCCGGTCGAGGGTGGCGATGACGAAGTCCTGGACGTCCTCGCGGCCCAGGTCGAGGACGAGTTGCTCGCGCACCAGCGAGGCGGGCCGTCCGTCGACACGGTAGACCCACTCCGGGTGCTCGGCGTGGAGCGCGGAGCGGGGGCTGATCGCCTCGGGCTCGACCCAGAGGCCGAAGTCCATGCCGGTGGCACGGACCCGGTCGATGAACGTGTCGAAGCCGTCGGGGAAGTTCGCCGGGTCCGGGTGCCAGTCGCCGAGTCCCCCGGTCTCGTCGTGGCGTCCCGTGAACCACCCGTCGTCGACGACGAACACCTCGGTTCCCATCCCGGCGGCGATCGTGGCCAGTTCCAGCTGGTCGGCGGCGTCGACGTCGAAGCCGGTCGCTTCCCAGGAGTTGTAGAGGACTTTGCGGGGCCGGTGGAGGCGCTCGCCGCTGAGCCGGCGTTCGTAGGTGTGCCAGACACGGGCCAGTCCGTCGAGCCCTTCCGGGCTGAACGCGCAGGCCAGCCGGGGGGTGGTGAGGGTGGCACCGGGGGCGAGGCGGAGGGAGCCCTCGTGGGGCACACGGCCCGCGCGGACCCGGATGGCGCCGCCGGGCTCGGCGTCCGCGGCCATGTGCCAGTTCCCGGACCACTCCAGGGCGATGCCGTACGTGGGTGTGTTCCCCTCGTCCGGTTCCGAGGCGTCCTGGACGGCGAGCCAGGGTGCGTACGCGTGGCCGGGCACGGCCTGGGTGGAGGCCATCTCGAAGCGGCCGCGGGTGAGTTCCAGCTGGGTGCGCTGGAATTCCTGGGACCACTGGCCGGTGAGGCAGGTGAGCCGGGCGCCGCCCGCGACGGGAATGTTCACGGCAGCCGAGTCGACGCGCTCCAGCCGCAGTCCCTCGTCGCCGGTGCAGGTCAGCTCAGTCCACCGCAGGATCACATCGGTGCCGGGCACGGTCTCGTAGTGGAGTGCCGTGCGCAGCCCCAGTTCCTCGTCGGTGAAGTCGAGGCGCAGCGCGTGGTCGCCGTCGTGTGTGGCGGTGTCGAACGTCCACCAGATGCCGCGTTCCCCGCCGGGGCGCCGGGCCACGAGGTCGGCTCCGGTGAAGGGCCGCAGGCCGTGGGGGATGTACTCGGCCGGTGCGGCGTCCGCGGGGGTGAGGAAGTGGGTGCGGTGCGGATGCTGGAAGGGCGAGGGGCCGGTCTCGGCTCCGTGCGGACCCCAGGCGTCCAGTTCGGCCCAGCGTCCCCGGCCGGCGATCCGTACCGCGTAGGTGGTGTTCTCGGTGCGCAGCAGCCAGCGGTCGTGCGGGGTCACTTCACTGCTCCCAGATTGAGTCCGGCGACGAAGTGGCGCTGGAACTTGAGGAATACGACGACGGTCGGGGCCGCGGCGATGACGGAGCCCGCGGCGATGACGTTCCACATGGACACGTACTGGCCCTGAAGTCCGATCAGCGAGGCGGTGATCGGCATCTGGCTGTCCGTGCGCAGGACGGTGATGGCCCACAGCAGGTCGTTGAAGATCCAGGTGAACGACAGGGCGCTCAGCGCGGCCATGGCGGGCTTGGCCAGGGGCATGATGATCCTGGTGTAGATCTGCCACGGACCGGCGCCGTCGATGACCGCGGCCTGCTGGATCTCCGACGGGATGGCCCGCATGAAGCCGTGCAGGACGAAGACGTAGAAGCCGACGCCGAAGCCGACCTGGACGCCGATGAGCGCGTACAACGAGTCGTACAGACCCAGCATTTCGCTGAGTTTGGAGACCGGTACCAGGAGGATCTGCGGGGGCAGCAGGTTTCCGCCGAGCATCAGCAGCAGGAGGGTACGGCGCAGCGGCAGGTCGTAGCGGCTGAGGGCGAACGCGGCCGTCGAGGCGAGGAGCAGCGACAGGAGCACCGTCGGCACGGTGACGAGCAGGCTGTTGATCAGGGCGCGCTGCTGGCCGCCGTCGACCCATGCCTGACGGAAACCGTCGAGGGTGAAGGAGTGCGGCAGGCTGCCGACGCCGTGGGCGGCCACATCGTCGAAGGACCGGGTGCTGGTGACCAGGACGAGCGCGATGGGCAGCAGCCACAGGGCGGAGAGCAGCCCGGCGCTGAGGTGGAATCCCGCGGTTCGCCAGATCCCGCTGCGGTTCCGTCGCGGGGCGCGGGCCGGCGGGGCCGGGGTGATGTCGTGTGGGCCGGCGGGCGGGGCGGAGGCGTGGGTGACGCTCATCAGTCGGCCTCCCGGAAGGCGCGGACGAGGTAGGACGCGATGACGCCGAAGGCGAGAACGAAGATCACGACCGCGAGTGCGGAGCCGTAGCCCAGTCGCAGTGACTGGAAGGCGGTGGAGTACATGTAGGTGCTGAGCAGTTCGGAGGAGTGGTAGGGGCCACCGCGGGTGAGTGCCCACACCACGTCGAAGGAGCGCAGCGAGTCGATGACGATGACCGAGAGGACCACCGCGTTCACACTGCTCAGCTGGGGCAGTGTGATGTGCCGGAACTGCTGCCGGCGGGTGGCGCCGTCCACCTTCGCCGCCTCGTAGAGCACCGGGTCGATGCCCTTGAGTCCGGCGAGGTAGAGCACCATCACATAGCCGATCTGGCGCCACAGCGCGGGCACGATCACGGCGTACAGGGCGGTGTCCTGGTCGGCGAGCCAGGCATGGGTGAGGCTGCCGAGCCCGATCCCTTCGAGGGTCTTGTTGATCAGCCCGTCGGGCTGGTACATCGCCTGCCACACCAGGGCCGTCGCCACCAGCGAGAACACCACGGGAAGGAACAGCGCGGCGCGGTAGAAACCGACGCCCCGGCGTTCCTGCTGGAGCAGGAGCGCCGCGCCGAGGCCGAGGGCGGCGGAGAGTCCGCCGAAGAGCACCAGCCAGATGACGGTGTCCAGGGCGGCGGTGCGGAAGACGGCGTCGCCGAACATCTCACGGAAGTTGGCGAGACCGATGAACTCCGGGGCGCTGACGCCGTCCCACTTGGTGAAGGAGAGGTAGACCCCCTGGATCGCCGGCCAGAACACCCAGAACGCCTCGGCGAGCAGTGGTACGAGCACGAAGGCGAGCACGGCGGGCGGGACCCTCGTCGCCCGCTTGCGGGCCGGGGGCCGGCCGGTCGCCCGGCCGCCCGCCGTCTTCCGGGGTGCGGTGAGGACCGCCATGTCACTGGCTCCAGATCTTCTGCGCGTCGCGTTGCCACGTCGTGAGGATGGAGCCGATCTCCTTGGGCTTGGCCAGGTAGCGGGTCAGCGCGGTGTCGGCGGTGGGCGCGAGGGCGTCGCTGGAGTCGCGGTTGAAGAACTGCGTGATGTCCGCGGCGTCCTCGATCAGTTTGCGGCCCTTGGTCACCAGGGGCGTTCCGCTGTCCTTGGCGTCGGGGTGGGTGGGCAGCGAGGTGCCGGACGAGCCCTTGAGGTAGATCTCCTGGGACTCGGCGGTGGCGAGGTAGCGCAGGAGTTCCTTGGTCTCGTCGGCGCGGCCGGTGCGGGCGCTGGCGAAGTAGCCGTCGGTGGGGGCCTCCTCGGCGAGCGGGATCTTGGGGTCGATCACCGGGAAGCGGAAGAAGTCGATGTCGTCGAGCTGGTCCTTGGGGGTGGAGTCGGCGAAGAAGGTGCCGATCAGCATCATGCCGGTACGGCCCTGGAGGAGCGCGGTGGTGGCGTCCTGGAAGGGCAGCGCGGTCCCGTTCGGGTCGAAGTACGGCAGGGCCTCGCCCCAGCGGTCGAAGACCCTGCGGACCTCGGGGTCGTCGAAGCGGTGCTCGCCGGCGAGCAGTTCGCGGTGGTAGGCTGCGCCGTTGATCCGGATGTTGAGGTAGTCGAACCAGGAGGCGGCCACCCAGGGGGTGTTGCCGCCGGCCCCGAGGCCGATCGGTGCGACTCCCTTGCTCTTGAGCGTGTCGCACAGGCCGAGGAACTCGTCCCAGGTCCTGGGCTCCTCGACGCCCCACTTGGCGAAGTTCGACTTCCGGTAGAACACACCCCACCAGTAGTAGGTGGTGGGGACGAAGACCTTCTTGCCGGAGGAGTCGGTGCACAGCTTCCGCAACGCGTCGGAGTATCCGGCGAGTTCGGGCTTCTGCCAGATGTCGCTGACATCGAGGAGGAGGTCCTTGCCTGCGTACGACTCGGCGACCGATCCGGGGTACCAGGTGTAGAGGTCCGGCGGGTTGGCCGAGGTGAGGTAGGTCGGCAGCTGTGTACGGAACGTCTCCGAGGCGACGGTGTTGAGTGAACCCCGGGCGCCGCCCCGCTTGTTGAAGGCGTCGATGACGTCCTGCATCGCGGACTTGGCCTGCGGTGCGGAGAGGTTGGACTGAAGGGTGACGGCGCCGCCCGACGCGCTCTTGCCGCTCGATGACGAGGAGGTGACGCAGCCGGTCATCAGTGCGCCGGCGCCGACGGCGCCGGCACCCACGAGGAAGGTGCGGCGGCTGTGTGCTGAGGTGTTCATGGGTCTCCCTAAGCGCCCGAGGAACGAGGCCCGGCCCCCTGACGGCCGGGCTCTCGTTCGGCTGCTACAGACTGGCGCGGCACCACGCCAGCGTCAAGATTAATTACTAATTTATTTACTGATGCTTCGGCCAGGCCCCGTATGAGGCGGCCGGCCCGTCAGTCCCGGCCCTGGCGGACGAGTCCGCCCACTCCTCGGAACACGGTCAGCACGCTGCCGTCGGACCCGGCGACCGCGCCGAGTTCGCCGTCGAAGGCTCCGCTGGCGAACTCCTCACGCTTCGACCAGTCGCCCCAGCCGCCGGCGCCGCTCGCGTCGTGGACGCGCTGCCAGAGGGTGTAGTCCCCGGCGCGCGCGTAGAGCCGTACGGTGTCCCCGACGGCGACGAGCGTGGGGCTGCCACTCACGGTCCCGCCCAGCGAGGACCAGTCGGACCAGGCACCCGCCGCATCGCGCACCCGGGTCCGGATCGAGTCGTCGGCGGTCCGTACGGCGAGATGCGTGCGTCCCGCGGAATCCGTGACAGCGGCGGGCCGCCCGTACAGAGCCACCCCGCCCGGCCCCTCGAAGGAGGTCCAGCCGGACGCCGCGCCGCGCGTGTGGATCCGTCCGTCCTCGCCCCGCGCGAAGAGCGTCCAGTCGTCCGGGCCCGCGTAGGCGATGCCCGGGGCGTCGGCGAGCCGCCCGCCGAGCTTCTGCCAGCGGCCCCAGTGCCCGTCGCGATGGCTCAGTCGGTACGCGGCGTTGTCCGTGCCGCGCACGAAGACATCGACACGTCCGGGCGCGGTGGAGTAGGCGGCGGGCTGTCCGACGATCCGGCCGTCCGTGGGGCCGCCGAGACGGGTGGTCGCCGGGGACCAGTGGCCGTCCCGGCCGGTCTGCTGCCGCAGCGAACCGTCCCTGCCCCGTGTGAACACGGTCAGCCGGTCACCGTCGCGTACGAGGGCGGGAGTGGCGTCGGTCCGTACCCCCAGCGAGGCGCCGGGCGCGTCGTCCGTGCCGCTCAGCGAGAGGAACGCCGTACCGTGCGCGGGCACGTTCACGGTGTACGAACCGGAGTGGGTACCCCGGCCCTCTCCGGCTCGCAGGTCCCGTACGCCGACCTCGCCCGCGAGGCCGGCGTCGGCGAACCGTACGGTGCGCTCGGCCGGCCGGTCGGAGCGGTTGAGGAGCACGACCGCACGCCTGCCCGAGCCCTGGAGCACCTTGCTGTAGACATCGCCGGTGGCGTCCGTGGCGACGCGCACCCCCTGGATGCCGAGGGGATCCTGGTCCACGGCGAGGATCTCCGGGTTGCGCAGGGTGTCGATCATCGACTGCGGCAGCGTACGCGGGTCGGAGCCGATGACCAGCGGGGAGCCCATCACGGCCCACATGACGAGCTGGGTGGTGGACTCCTCCTCGGTCAGCTCGTACGAACCGTCCGCCAGCCTGCGCATCGGTATGAGGTAGTCGGGGTCGTTGTAGCGGCCGGGGCCCTGCGCCTCGGGGTGCCAGGCGTTGGCGTCCATGTTGCGCAGGACGTTGGGCCACTGACCTGGCGTCGGTGCGCCCCACGCGATGTCGGTACCGGTGCGCCAGGAGTCGCCGGTCGTCGGCCCGTACACGTAGGCGTTGTGCGCGTCCTGCGCCGGGGTGTGCGGAAGCCCCCAGTCGTCGGTGAGCGGGTTGCACAGATTGAGCAGCATGCGACGGCCGGACGTGGCGACGGCGTCACTGAACTCCTTGAACGCCGGTCCGGGATCGAGCTTCTCGGTGATCCCGCAGAGGAAGTCGACCTTGATGGCATCGATTTTCCAGCCGGCGAACTGCTCGGCGTCCTCCTGGTAGTGGCCGCGGCTGCCGAGGCCACAGGTCTTGCCACCGTCGTAGGTACCGGCATCCGTGTAGATCCCGGCCTTCAGTCCCCGCTGGTGCAGGTAGGTGACCAGCGCGGGGATGCCGGAGGGGAACCGGCCCGGATGCGCGGCCAGCCGGCCCGCGCTGTCCCGCGGATCGTCCGCCTGCCAGCCACCGTCGAGCCACACGATGTCGTAGCCGCTGTCCTTGAGGCCGCTGCTGACCAGATAGTCGGCGACTCCCTTGACCTGGCCCTCCGTCGGAGCGCCGAGGGCGTAGTAGGTGTTCCAGCCCATGTACGGCGTCGGGGCGGGCCCACTGTCGTGGAACCGCGGGGCTTCCACGGCCGCAGGTTCGGCGGCCCGCGCCACGGGCGCCGCCACCGGGACCAGCGCGGCGGCCCCGAGCACGGCGACGGCCCGACGGGCACGCACCATCCCTGCACGATGCGAAGTCACTTGATACTCCCGAGAGTTGGGGATGACGAGCGCCGCGCTCCCCTACTCACGGGGGGGGCGGCGCCACGTCGATGACTGTGCTGCCCCGCCCACACCGTGTCAATAATTATTACTAATTAACTGAAAGTTGGCCGCAGGTGGTCTCGCGCCCACACCTCGAAGGTCGTGAGAGGGAGACCGAGGTCCCGCGCGAACTCCGGGAGCGCGGGCTGCGGGAACTCATTGACATGCGCCTGCCCGAAGCCCATGTCGGGCATCCCGGCGGCGGTCGCCTCCTCCGCGGTCATGTCGGGCGCGGTCAGCTCGGCGCCCAGGGCACGGGAGAGGACCTCGGCGATGTCCGTCATCGCCAGATGGTCACTGGCCAGCTCCAGTTCGACACGGTCGAACCGCTCGGGCGCGGCGATGGCCGCGGCGGCCGCCGTGCCGATGTCCTCGACGGCGACGAGCGACAGCCGGGTCGTGGGCTTCAGGAGGCTCACCAGACCGCCCCGGACTCCACGGGGGAACAGGATTTCCTCGGAGGGGAGGAAGTTCTCCATGAAGAAGCCCGGCTTGATGAGCGTCCAGTGCGTGAAGCCCGCCTCACGGACCCGGTCCTGGATCCCGGCCTTCGCGGCGTAGTAGGGATCCATCCAGGCCCAGCGGCCCTTGACCCAGGCGGTGTGCTGCCCGGCGCCGGAGACGGACGTGTGCACGAACTGCGGTACTCCCGCGGCCTTCGCGCCCTCGATCAGGGTGACGGCCTGGGCGACCTCGCCGTCGAAGGCGCGTCCGTTCATGTCGGGCATCTGGACCGAGAAGACGGCGCGGGCTCCTTCGGCGGCCCTGGTCACGGAGCCGAGGTCGTCGAGGTCGCCGGTGACCAGTTCGGCGCCGAGCGCCTCGACGGCCTTCGCCCGGTCGGTGGCCGGGTCACGGACCAGCGCCCGGACGGGGATGCCCCTCGCGAGCAGGGCGCGGGCGGTGGCGCCGCCCTGCCGGCCGGTGGCGCCGACGACCAGGGCGGGTGCGGTGTGTGACGTCATGGTGGTTCCTCGGATGGTGATCGGGTGGTGATCGGGTGGTGAGAGGCGGCCAGGTGCCGTCCGGTCGCGTCGCGGACCTGCGAGGACCGGCCGGACAGGGCTAAGTGGCGAGGCCCGCCACTTACGCTCCGGTACGATACGGAGGACCCCGCCGCTTAGCAACCCCGGAGATGACGCCATGACCGTCCAGCGCGCGGACGCCCGGCGCAACTACGCGCGGATCCTCGCCGTGGCCGAGGAGGAGGTCGCCGCGCACGGCGCCGACGCCTCCCTGGAGCAGATCGCCCGCGTCGCGGGGGTCGGATCGGCCACCGTGCGCCGCCACTTCCCCGGTCGGCGCGCACTGCTGGAAACGGTGTTCGGCGAACGGATCGAGGCCCTGTGCGCCCGCGCCGCGGAGCTGGCCACGGCGGCCGACGCGCGGACCGCTCTGCTGGAGTGGCTGGGCGCGCTCACCGCCTACGCCGCCTCCGCGCGGGGCATGGGCGACGCGCTGGCCCTGGACGAGACGGACGGTCCGGGCCATGTGAACGCCTGCTCGGCCAAGCTCACCTGGGCGGCCGACCCGCTGCTGCACCGCGCCGCCCAGGCCGGCGCGGTGGCACCGGGCGTGACCGCCGCCGACCTGGTCACGCTGGTCACGGGCATCGCCCTGGCCACGGAACACCATCCGGACCCCGCCGCCGAGGCACACCGGCTGCTCGCCCTGACCATGGAGGGAGTCAGCCCCCGGAGGTGAGACGGGAGGCGGGAGGGGCGAGCGCCGCGCGCCAGCGCACCAACACCTCGACAGAAGGCCGGCACCGCCACGGGGAGCCGGGGCGGTCAACGCCCTCCAGGTTCATTTCCAGCCACCACCCCTGAGTCAAGGCCGGTTTTCAACTGTCACTTAGGTTAGGCTAACCTCTGTCGGGTGATCGTGACTCCATCCGGCCGACCAGACACCCGACGGCCTCACCGCACCCTGGCCGACTCCCCAGGCGCGTCCGCGAGGAGCGCCGGACCTCCGTCCGGCCTCGCCGCCACGGGGATCACGGTCGCCTACGACGGCGTGGACGTCGTACACGAGGCGGACCTCCGTCTTCCGCGAGGGCGGGTCACCGCGCTCATCGGTCCGAACGGCAGTGGAAAATCAACCCTGTTGCGGGCTGTCGCCCGCCTGCACCGGGCGCGTACCGGCAGCGTGACCGTACCCGCCGAGGGCTCCGGGGACGCCGGGGACAACGAGCCGGTCGACGCCCTCGCCCTCTCCCGTACGGACTTCGCCCGGCGCGTCACACTGCTCGCGCAGAGCCGCACCACCCCGGCCGGTCTCAGCGTCCGCGAGGTGGTCGGCTTCGGCCGGCACCCGTACCGCGGCCGGCTGAGAGGGAACGACCCGGACGGCGCGCGGCTCGTCGAACACGCCCTGGCCGTCACGAACATCGCAGGACTCGCCGACCGCGGCGTCGAGAGCCTCTCCGGAGGCCAGCTCCAACGCGTCTGGTTCGCCTGCTGCCTGGCGCAGGACACCGAGGTGCTGCTCCTCGACGAACCGACGACCTATCTCGACCTGCGCTACCAGGTGGAGATCCTGGACCTCGTGCGGGAGCTCGCCGACACCCACAGCGTGACCATCGGCGTCGTGCTGCACGACCTGGATCAGGCCGCCGCGGTGGCGGACCAGGTCGTCCTGCTGTCCTCGGGCCGCGTCGCCGCCGCCGGGACACCCGCCGAGGTGTACGACCCCCAACTGCTCACCGACACCTACGGCATCCGTATCGATGTCGAACCCGACCCTGCTACGGGCACCCCCCGCACCCGTGCGGTGGGAAGACACCACCTTCGGCTCGAAAGGCCCTGAAACACCTCATGACGACCAAGCACTGGGCATGGCCCGTGATCGCCGGGACCGCCGCGATCACCCTCGTCGGCTGCGGCACCTCCGAGGCGCCCAAGGAGGACTCCGCCTCGGGTTCCGCACTGACCATCACCGACGCACGCGGCAAGAAGGTGACGCTCGACGGGCCGGCCGAGCGTGTCGTCGGCACCGAATGGAACGTCGTCGAATCGCTCGTCACGCTGGGCGTCGAGCCGGTCGGCGTCGCCGACGTGAAGGGCTACCGGGCCTACGACACCGCCGCTCCGCTGACCGGCGACGTCAAGGACATCGGTACCCGCGGCGAGCCCAGCGTGGACACGGTCGCCGCTCTCGAACCCGACCTCATCGTCGCGACGGACGACCTGCCGGCCTCCGCCGTCACCCAACTCTCCAAGGTGGCCCCGCTCATCGTGGTACGGGCGGCGGACGCCGGCCGGCAGATCGAGCAGATGACCGACAACGTGAACCTCATCGCCAAGGCCACCGGAACCGAGGACAGGGCCAGGACCGAGATCGCCGCCTTCCGCGAGAAGATCGCCCAGGGTAAGAAGGAACTCGCGGCCGCCGGCCTCGACGGCGAGAAGGTCGCCTTCGCCGACGGCTGGAAGGAAGGCAGCCAGGTCTCGGTGCGCCCCTACGTGAAGGGCTCGCTCATCACCGACATCAACACCGAACTCGGCCTGGTCAGCCCCTGGACCATGAAGGGCGACAAGGGCTACGGCCTGGCGGCGACGGACGTGGAGGGCCTGACGAAGATCGGCGACGCCCAGTTCGTGTACATCGCCAACACCGCCGACAACGGGGACCCGTTCGCCGAAGGGCTCAAGGACAACGCGGTGTGGAAGTCGCTGCCCTTCGTCAAGAAGGACAACGTCCACCGGCTCCCGGACGGCATCTGGATGTTCGGTGGTACGGCGTCGATGACGCAGTACGTCGACGCGCTCGTGGACGCACTCGCCCCGTGAACGTGAGCACCCGCACGACGAAGACCGCGGGCGCGTCGTCAGCGGCCCCGGCGGAGGAGACACCGGCCGCCCCGACGGACGGGACACCCTCCGCCGGGGCCGGCGGGCCGGCACACCGCGGCTCTCTCGCGCTTCTCGCGCTCGGGGCGCTGCTCGCGCTGGTCGCACTCGCGGTCGTGCACATCGGCCAGGGCACGGCGGCCGTCGGACCGCACGCCCTCTGGCGCGCCTTCGGCACCCTGTGGGCCGGGGGCGACGGCGGCGGTTCGGCCCAGGCGGACGCCGTGCTCGTGGCCTCGCGGCTGCCGCGGCTCGCCGCCGGGCTGGTGGTCGGCTGCACGCTGGGCGCGGCCGGAGCCGTACTTCAGTCGGTGTCGCGCAACGTCCTGGCCTCGCCCGACACGCTCGCCGTGAACGCCGGCGCCTATCTCGCGGTCGTCGCCGTCGCCGCGTTCGGCATCACCCTGCCCGCCTTCCCGGCCGGTGGCACGGCCCTGGCCGGCGGGCTGCTCGCCGCCGTCCTCGTGCTGGGCCTCGCCCGTGCCGGGGCGGGCCCCACCCGGCTCGTCCTGGCGGGCTCCGCACTCACCCTCGGGCTCGGCGGGCTGAGCCAGATGCTCCTGCTTCTGCGCGCCCAGCAGACCACCGGCCTCTACGCGTGGGGCAACGGCTCCCTCGCTCAGACCGGCATGCAGACGATCGACCGGCTCGCCCCGGTCGCGCTCGTGGCACTGGCCGGGCTGGTCGTGCTCGGCAGGCGGCTCGACATCCTCGGACTCGGTGACGACGAAGCCCAGGTGGTCGGGGTCAGCCCCCGCCTCACCCGGGCCGTCGCCGTCGTCCTGTCCGTGATCCTCGCCGCCGTCTCCGTCACCGTCGCCGGGCCCATCGGCTTCGTCGGGCTGTGCGCGCCCGCGATCGTCCGGCTGGCCGGTGCCCGTATGCCGGCGCTCCTGCGCCACCGCGCGTTCATCCCCGCCTCGGCGCTGGCGGGCGTACTCGTCGTGCTCGGCGCCGATGTCCTGCTGCGCGCCCTCTTCGGGGCCCAGGCGGGCGCGGCCGTACCGACCGGCATCGTGACCAGCTTCTTCGGCGCCGTGGTACTCGTCGTCCTCGCCCACCGGTCCCGGGACGGGGGCTCCACCCGCCCCGAGGCCGCCTTCGCACGGCTGCGGAGCCGCCGGGCCTTCGTCCTCACCGTCTCGGTGGTGAGCACCGCTCTCGTCGCCGCGGTCGTCGCGGCGACTCTCCTCGGCGACGCCCCGCTGTTGCTCGGCGATGTGGCGAACTGGCTCACGGGCAGGTCCGGGCAGTTCGTCACCTACGTCCTCGACACCCGGATGCCGCGCATCACCGCGGCGCTGCTCTCGGGTGCCGCGCTCGCGACGGCGGGCACGGTCGTGCAGGCGGTCTCGCGCAATCCGCTCGCGGAACCGGGCATCCTCGGGGTCGTCGGAGGAGCGGGGGTCGGCGCCGTCATCACCCTGACGGCCGTCCCGCTCGCGAGCTTCTGGCTGATCGGCGGATCCGCGCTCGCCGGGGCCGCGGCGGCCACCGCGCTGGTCTTCGGACTCGCGGTACGGCACGGACTGGAGCAGAACCGGCTGGTGTTGATCGGTATCGGTGTCTCCGCGGGCGCGGCGGCGCTGGTCAGTCTGCTGATCGTGCTGACCGATCCGCACAACGGGACGAAGGCGCTCGTGTGGCTCTCCGGCTCGACCTACGGGCGTACGTTCCCCGAGGTCCTCCCGGTGTTCGGCGCTCTCGCCGTGTCCCTGCCGGTACTCGCCGCGATGCGCCGCGACCTCGATCTCATCGGTCTGGACGGCGACACACCGCGACTGCTCGGGATCCGCCTCGGCGGCACGCGTCTGGCGCTGCTCGGCGTCGCGGTGGTGCTCACCGCCGCGTCGGTGGCGGCGGTCGGGGTCATCGGCTTCGTCGGGCTCGTGGCACCGCATGCGGCGCGCGCCCTGGTGGGCCGGCGTCATGGCCGGGTGCTCCCGGTGGCCGCGCTGACGGGCGCCCTGCTGGTGGTGGTCGCCGACCTGCTCGGCCGGACGGTCATCGCGCCCGCTCAGATCCCCGTCGGAGTCGTCACCGCGGTGATCGGCGCCCCCTACTTCGGCTGGCTGCTGTGGCGGTCGAAGGCCGCCGGATAGCAGGGGGTGCGGGGTACCGCGTCACGCCGGGGCCGGCTCCGTGGCCCGCTCCCATGTCTCCGGCGACCACACACCCGAGCGGCGGAGCGCCGCCGGACAGTGGCGGAAGATCTCGTCGATCTCGACGACCAGGGCGAGGTCCGGACGCCGGCCCCTGACCGTCATCGCGTCGAAGAACAGGGCGTCCCTGAGGACGCGGGCGCGGCCGTTGACGCGCAGCACGTCCATCACGCCGGGTATCAGATAGAGCAGCCCCACATGCGGGTTGGACAGCACGTTGTGGAAGCTGTCGCCGCGCCGGTTGCCCGGCCGATCGGGCAGGGCGAGGGTGGACGCGTCGAGGACGTGGGTGAATCCCGGGCCGTCACCGCGCGGGGAGACATCGCAGTTCCCCGCCGCGTCCGCGGTGGACAGGGCGCAGAAGGGGGAACGGGCCAGCAGGTCCAGGTCCTCCTCGGTGAGCCGGTCGTGCACCTTGTCGATGACGATGGGGTGGGGCACGCCGAGGATGTCGCGCAACTCGTCGGCCGACCCCACGGGTACGGCTCCGGCGAGGAGATCCCGGGCGGTGGGGCGGGCGCCTGGCGAGGCGTTCGACAAGGGGGGCTCCGTACCGTGAGGGGCTGCCGCAGCGGGACGCTGACCAGGCACTATTAGGGTTACCTTACTTGTCGTCCCGGCACGTTCCCCGGCCGGGGTCATGGAGTACGGACCGAGGGGACGAGGGCCGCGCACCACCCTTCACCGGAGGGCGAGTTGACCGACCAGGATGCAAGTTAGGCTAGGCTTAGCTAAGTTCATTCGGTGGGGCATACACGTCACCCGGGGAGGGACAGTCATGGGCCTGCCGGCCATCGCGTCGTATCCGATGCCCGACCGCTCCGCGCTCCCCGCGTCGTGTGCCACGTGGGACATCGATCCCGGCCGGGCGGCACTGCTCGTGCACGACATGCAGAACCACTTCGTAGGGACCTTTCCGGCCTTCGCGCCCCCCGTCATCGACATGGTCCGCAACATCGCCGCTCTGCGCGAGCTCGCCCGGACACTCGGCATGCCGGTGGTGTTCACCGCCGAGCCGGCCGCCCAACCGCCCGGCCGGCGCGGGCTCATGGGGGACGTCTGGGGTCCCGGGATCGGCGACGAGCCCGATGCCGCGGCGATCATCGCCCCGCTGGCCCCACGACCTGGCGAACATCTGGTGACGAACGTGCGCCACAACGCCTTTCTCCGGAGCCATCTGGGCAGACTGCTGCGTCTGGAGAACCGCGATCAGCTGATCATCTGCGGTGTGCACGCGCACCTCGGGGTTCTCCTGACAGCCGCCGACGCCTTCATGAACGACATTCAGCCCTTCGTCGTCGCGGACGCCGTGGCCGACTTCTCCGCGGAGGACCACACCATGGCGCTGCGGTGGGCGGCCAGGTGCGGCGTGGTGCGCACGACGGACGCGCTGCTGCGCGACCTGCTTCTCCACAAGTCGACACGGATCACATGAGAACCCCCTCCCCTCCCGCCCCCATTCACCAGCTCCTCCCCACGCGGAAAGACGGAACGAAGACGCGGATGAGATCACTCCCTTTCAGCCGGCCCGAGACCGCCGCCGGCCTGGTCACAGCGGATCCACTGCGGCTCAAAAACCTCCGGGGCCGCACCGTGGTCATCAAATTCGGCGGCAACGCCATGGTGGACACCGCGCTTCACCGGACGTTCGCGCAGGACGTCGTGGAGCTGCGGCGCGCGGGGCTGCGTCCGGTCGTCGTGCACGGCGGCGGGCCCCAGATCAGCGCGATGCTCGACCGCCTCGGTCTGGAGGTCCGTTTCGAAGCCGGGCTGCGCGTGACCACGCCCGAGACCATGGACGTGGCCCGCATGGTCCTGACCGGCCGGGTCCAGCGGGATCTGGTCGGCGCCCTCAACGCCCATGGCCCCTACGCCGTGGGCATGTCGGGCGAGGACGCGCACACCATGACGGCCGTACGACGCCCGGCACGGGTGGACGGACGCACGGTCGACATCGGCCTCGTCGGAGAGGTGGTGTCCGTGGACCCCGGCACCCTGCGCACACTGCTCGACGCGGGCCGTATCCCCGTCGTCTCCCCCATCGCCCGTGGTACGGACGGGGAGGTCTACAACATCAACGCCGATCTCGCGGCGTCGGCGCTCGCCGCCGCGCTCGGCGCGGAGCGACTGGTGATGCTGACCGATGTCGAGGGGCTGTACGCGGACTGGCCGCACAGCACCGAGGTGATCGGCCGGATCACCACCGGCGAACTGGACGCGCTGCTCCCTGGGCTCGCGAGCGGCATGCTCCCGAAGATGGAGGGATGTCTGCGGGCGGTACGCGCGGGGGTCCGCAGAGCCCATGTACTGGACGGCCGGGTGCCGCACGCGCTGCTGCGCGGTGTCTTCTCCGAGGAGGGCACGGGCACGACGGTCGTCCCGGACGCGGAGGTCCAGGTATAGGTCCGCGGGACCGGCGGGGAGGGTCCGGGCCATCCGGCTCGGGCCCTCCCCGCCGTCGTGCCGCCCCCGCGCCGGGGTGTGGTCACAGAACGCGGGCGAGGACCTTGGCGCCGCGCCGCGGATCCAGCGAACGCGCCCAGGTCTCCGGGGCACGACGAGAGGAGACCGGGGCGAAGCCGTGGTGGAGGAAGAGGCGGCCGCTTCCGGTCGTCGCGGTGAACACCGCGTCGAGCTCCCGCGAACTCCCCTCGGCGAGGGCGTCGGTCAGGAGCTGTGCGCCCAGGCCACTGCCCTGGCTGCCGTGCGCGACGCAGAAGTTGTACAGAACGCCGCTCACCCGCCCGTCCCGCGTCGGTTCCGGGTGGACACGAAGTGCCAGGCAGCCCGCCAACGACCCGTCAGGCGCCTCGGCCACCAGGAAATCAGTGGCGTGCCAGGCGTAGATCTGGAACGGCCGGGCGCGCAGTGCGCCCGAGCGGACGAACGGCTCGGAGAGAGCGGCGAGCGCCGTGGCGTCCCGGGGGCGGGCGGGACGCACCGAACAGACGGGTGGAGAGGGCGGGGATATCGGGTGGGGCGTGTCGGACAGCTGCTGCGGTGCGGGGCGCGGCCTGGCCGTGATCAAGGCGTTCCTTCCTCGGCTCCACCGCGTGAGACACCCTTGTGGTGCGTCGGCTCACGCCAATGAAGCTCAGTCAAAATAAGGTTAGCCTTACCTAAGCTTGTGACCAAGTCGCGGCCGGTGCGGTCACAGCGTCCGTGTTTCCGTCGCCTCGCGTCCGTCCACGAAGGTCGCGACGACCTCGATGCCGCCGATCCTGGAGGGATCGACACGACGCGGATCGTCGCCCAGGACGACGAAGTCGGCGCGCTTGCCGGGCGTGAGGCTGCCTGCGCTGTCGTCCCACCGTGAGGCGTACGCCCCGGCGACCGTGTAGGCGTGCAGCGCCTCGTCGACGGTGATCGCCTCGTCGGGCCCGATGAGCTGCCCCGAGAGCGAGGCACGCTCGACCATGAACTGAATGGCTTTCAGCGGCGATCCGTCGGTGACGGGGCGGTCGGAGCTGCCGACGAGCGTGATGCCGTGGTCGAGGAAGGCCCGGCCGCGATACATCCAGGGCGCACGCTCCGCGCCCATGATCGTCGCGTAGTCGTCGCCGAAGTGGCGCAGGAAGTGGGGCTGGATCACGGCGCTGAGTCCGAGCCGGGCGAAGCGGGGCAGTTGGTCGGGCCGAATGAGCCCGGCGTGCTCGACCCGGTGGCGCGCGTCGGTGCGGGGCCGCAGCGTCCGGGCCCGCTCCAGGGCGTCCAGGACGAGGTCCGCGGCCCGGTCGCCGATGGCGTGGACGGCGAGCTGCCAGCCCGCCAGGTGGCCGTCGACGATGAGGGAGGTGAGGCGCTCCGGGTCGTCCTGGAGCTGGCCCGTGTGTGTCATCCCCTCGTACGGCGCCGTGAGGGCTGCCGTACGGGCCATCATGCCGCCGTCGGTGTAGATCTTGAGAGCGCCGATGGACAGCCAGTCGTCGCCGAACCCCGTGCGCAGGCCGAGGTCGAGCGCGCGCGGGATGCCGTCGTGCTCGTGCGCGTCGAGCGGCCGCAGCGTGTCGGCGCCCGGCATGAGCTGGATCCGCAGAGGCAGGCGGCCCTGGTCGCGCAGGAGTTGGTAGGCGCCGAGCTCGACGGGGCTGTGACCCAGCAGGCCGCCGCCGATGCCGGCCTCGGCGCAGCCCGTGACGCCTTCGGCGAGGCAGGCGCGCGCGGCGTACTCGATGGCGTCGGCGAGCTCCCGCTGAGAGTACGGCAGCCGCAGGCGCCGTACGGCGCTCATCGCGCCTTCCACCAGAACGCCGTGGTCATGCGGGACTTCGGCCGGCAGCAGATCGAGCACGGCGCTGTTGACCACGCAGGCGTGGCCGGAGTCGTGCATCACGAACACCCGCCGGCCGTGGCTGACCCGGTCGAGATCCGCGGCGGTCAGGTGCCGCCCGAGGGCCCGCTGGTCGTACCCGCCGATGTGCACCCACTCGCCGGGGATGTGCTCGCGGGAGACGGCCTCCGCCACGACGGCGAGGACGTCCTCGACGCGTTCGAGGCCGGCGATGCTCGGGGAGCCCGCCTTGAGCCCCGTCCACGCCAGGTGGACGTGGCTGTCGATGAACCCCGGCAGGACGGTGGCGCCCTGGAGGTCGATCACCTCACGGGCGGGCAGTGAGGTGACGGCCTCGTCCAGGCCCGCGATCCGCCCCCGCCAGATGCCCAGGTCGTGAGCGACCGGATGCTCCGGATCCATGGTGAGGATGTGTGCGTTCGTCAGCCTCGTACAGAGCATCATGGGCGGTCGTCCGTCCTCAGGAGGTTTCGGCGAGCACGGAGTCGGTGGCCGGGTCCGGGACGCCGGCCGTGCCGCCGGTCTCCGGCGCGTACCGCCTGGGGGCGGCCGGAACCATCAGCGGGGTGCCGGTCTCGGGGTCGGCGATGATGCGGCAGGGCAGGCCGAACACGTCCTCGACCAGCTCGGCGGTCATGACGGTGGCGGGGTCCCCCTCGGCGGCGATGACCCCGCCCGGCCGCATCACGATGAGGTGAGTGGCGTAGCGGCATGCCTGGTTGAGGTCGTGCAGGACCGCGACGACGGTGTGGCCCTTGCGGGCGTGGAGCTCGGCGCACAGGTCGAGCACCTCGACCTGGTGGGCGATGTCGAGGAAGGTGGTGGGTTCGTCCAGCAGAAGGATGGAGGTCTGCTGAGCCAGCACCATGGAGAGCCAGACGCGCTGCCGCTGTCCGCCGGACAGGTCGTCCACGGGACGGTCGGCCAGTTCGAGTACGCCGGTCTGCCGCATCGCCTCGGTGACGGCCTCCTCGTCCTCGACGGACCACTGCTTCAGCAGCCGCTGGTGCGGGTACCGGCCGCGGGCCACGAGATCGCCGGCCGTGATCCCGCCCGGCGCGCTGGAGGACTGCGGGAGCAGCCCGAGGCGGCGGGCGACCTCGCGGGAGCGGTACGAGGCGATGGCGGCGCCGTCGAGATAGACCTGCCCGGCCTTGGGCTTGAGCATCCGGGCCAGCGCCGTGAGCAGCGTCGACTTGCCGCAGGCGTTGGGCCCGATGATCACTGTGAAGGAGTGGTCGGGGATGTCGACGCTCAGGGACGTGGCGACCGTCCGCTGGTCGTAGGACAGCGTGAGGTCCTCGGCGCGCAGCCGGGGCCGCGGGGAGTTCGTTGCAGTCATGCGCGGCTCTTTCGCGACTCGGTGATCAGCAGCCAGATGAGGTAGAGCCCGCCGATGGCGCCGGTCGCCGTGCCCACCGGAAGGAGCGCGGGTGCGAAGACCCGCTGCACGACGAGGTCGCTCAGGGCGAGCAGGAAGGCGCCCATGAGGGCGGACGGCAGCAGCGCGGGCCCGGACGACCCGGTGAGCCTGCGGACCACCTGGGGCGCGGCCAGGGCGATGAACCAGATGGGGCCGGTGACGGCGGTGGCGAACGCGGCGAGGGCGACGCTGATGACGAGCAGGACCGTGCGGGTGCGCCGCACGTCGACGCCGAGCGCCATGGCGGTGGTGTCGCCCATCTCCACCATGGTGAGACGGCGGGAGAGCAGGAAGGCCGGCGGCAGCAGCACGGCGAGGGCGAGACCGATGGCGTTCGCGTGCGTCCACAGCCGGTTCCCCAGACTGCCGATCAGCCATGCCTGGGCCTCCAGCGCCTCCTGGAAGGTCGCCCGGGTGACCAGGTACGAGTTGACGGCGAGCAGCAGGGCGCTGACGCCGATGCCGATGACGACCAGCCGGAACCCCTGAAGCCCCCGGCCGACCATGAGGAGGTTGACGGCGAGCGCCGTGGCGAGACCACCGATCAGCGCGCCGAACGCGATCTGGGTCATGCTGCCGTGCAGCACGATGATGACGACGAGCGCGCCCACGGCGGAGCCGTTGGTGAAGCCGATGATGTCGGGGCTGCCGAGGGAGTTGCGGGTGAGACTCTGCAGGATCGCCCCGCTCACCGCGAGGGCCGCGCCGACGAACACCGCGGTCAGGATGCGCGGCATGCGCAGGGTGTTGACGACGAAGCCGGCGGCGTCGGATCCGCTTCCGGTCAGGGCCTGGAGGACCTCTTTGACGGAGAGCGGGAAGTCGCCGGTGGTCAGGGTGACACCCATGACGACGATCAGCGCGAGGAGCAGCAGGGCGGTCACGGCGAACACACGGCTCTGGACGCGCAGCGAGACACCGCCCGCTCCGGTGCGCAGGACCCGGCCGCTGATGACGCGGGGGGCGGGGGCGTCGGCGGATCCGGGCACGGAGGTTTCCGCCTCCTCCACGGCACTCACAGCATGACCAGCTTTCGACGGCGGCACAGCGCGATGAACAGCGGCGCGCCGATGAACGCGGTGACGATGCCGACCTGCACCTCGCCCGGAGCGCCGAGCACACGGCCCAGCACGTCCGAGCCGATGAGCAGGACCGGTGCGAGCAGCATCGAGTACGCGAGCACCCAGCGCTGGTCGGTTCCGGAGAGGAACCGGGCGACATGCGGAACGGCCAGGCCCACGAAGCTGATCGGCCCCACGGCGGCGGTGGCGGCGCCGCACAGCAGCATCACGGCGACCGCCGCCAGCACCCGGGTGCGGCCGACGTTCACGCCCAGGGCGCGCCCCAACTGGTCGCCCATCGCGAGGGCGTTGAGGGACGGGGCCAGGAGGAAGGCGACGATCGCACCGGTGGCGACGAACGGCAGGACGAGGAACACGATGTCGTAGTACCGGCCCGCGAGAGAGCCCACCGTCCAGAAGCGGAACTGGTCGAACGCCTCCGGGTCGAAGAGCAGCACGCCCCAGTTGAAGGCGTACAGCACGGCGGTCACCGCCGCTCCCGCGACGACGAGCCGGTCGGGGGTGGCCAGTTTCCGCCCGGAGGAGCCGAGGAGATGCACGCCCACCGACGCCACGGCCGCCCCGGCGAGGGCGAACCACACATAGCCGAGCGGCGCGGCCACGCCCATGAACGCGATGGCCACGACGACGCCCGCGGAGGCGCCCAGGTTCACTCCGAGGAGTCCCGGGTCGGCGAGCGGGTTGCGTGTCAGGGCCTGCATCAGGGCGCCGGACAGTCCGAGGGCCACTCCGACGACGGCGCCGAGGAGGGTGCGGGGGATGCGGTAGTCGTGGACGATGACGGAGGCTTCCGACCCGTCAGGGCTCCACAGCAGGTCCCATGTCGACGCGAACGGAATCCCTCTGGTGCCCACCCAGACGCTGATCAGCGAGACCAGGACGAGCGCGCCGAGCGTCACGAGGAGCCCGAGCCCGCGCAGGGCCACCGTGGCCGGACGTGCCGCGGGCACGACGGGACCACCGGTCTCGCTTCCGGACGCCGCCCGGACTTCGACAGACAAGGACCACTCCCCTGGCGGCGCCTTCGAGCCCCATGCGGCGCGCGAGGCGTTGAACATGGGGGTGCCGCAAGCGATATGACGTACGAACGATGAAACTTAGGTGAGCCTAACCGTACGGCCGTGACGGGGTCAACGCGGCGCCGCCGCCTGCGCCGACACCCGCCCCGTGGGCCACCGCCGGTCCCGGACGCGCACCCTTGGCCCTGTCTACGATTAAGGTAGGCTTACCTAACCATCCTGCTCTGTTCTTGTGGAGGCCGCGCATGCCCGCTGGAGGACCACCCGCTGGAGGACCAACGGGGGGCCTGGTCCTCCGGAGAGCGCTCGCCGACCAGCGCCGCCGTGTCGCCGGAGCATCCGTCCTCGGCATGACGCACCAGGCGTGCGAGGCCCTCGTCCCCGTGGTCATCGGCCTGGTCATCGACGAGGCGGTGGCGACCGGTTCCTCCGGCGCCCTCCTGCGCTGGCTGCTGGTGCTCGCCGGTCTCTTCCTCGTGCTGTCCACGTGTTACCGGAACTCCGCACGGCTCACCGAAGGCGCGGGCGAGGGCGCCGCGCACCGGATCCGGCAGGACCTCGCCGCCCGGGTACTCGATCCGCGGGGCGGGGCCGACTCCGGCCGGCTGCCCGGCGCGCTCACCGCCGTCGCGACCGGCGACGCCCGGCGCGTCGGCTCCGTCGCCTCCGCGCTGCCGTACGCGCTGTCCGCGCTCGCCGGGCTGGCCATCAGCGCGGTGGCGCTGCTCCGTATCTCCGTGCCGCTCGGCCTGCTCGTCCTCCTCGGCGTCCCGCCGCTGCTGTGGATCGGCCATCTCATCAGCCGCCCGCTCGAACGGCGCAGCGAGGCCGAACAGGAGCACGCGGCCCACGCGTCCGGGGTCGCCGCCGACCTGGTCACCGGCCTGCGCGTGCTGAAGGGGATCGGCGCCGAATCGGCGGCGGTCTCCCGGTACCGGAAGACGAGCCGCGGCTCGCTGTCCGCCGCGCTGCGGGCGGCCGGCAGCCGTGCCTGGCACGACGGCGCGATCCTCGCCCTGACGGGCATCTTCATCGCGGTCATCGGGCTCGTCGGCGCCCATCTGGCGATGCGGGGCACCATCAGCGTGGGTGACCTGGTGGCGGCCGTCGGTCTCGCCCAGTACCTCCTCGGTCCTTTCCAGCTCCTCACCTTCGTCAACGGGGAGTTCGCCCAGGGCCGCGCCTCGGCCGACCGGATCGCCGAGATCCTCGCGTCGCCTCCCGCGGTCGTGGCCGGGAAGTCCGCACTCCCCGAGCCGGTCGCCGGGCGACTGCGCCTGCGCGGCGTCACCCAGGGCGCGCTGCGCGGCGTCGACCTCGACATCGCCCCCGGCAGCCTCGTCGGTGTGGTCACCCGTGACCCGGCCGCCGCGAACGATCTGCTGCTCTGCCTGGGCCGCGAACTCGACCCCGCCGAAGGCACCGTCGAACTCGACGGCGTACCCCTGACCGACCTCGACCCCGGCGACGTACGGCGCACGATCCTGGTCGCCCACCACGACGCCGACCTGTTCGAGGACAGTCTCCTCGCCAACGTACGGGCCGGATCGGACACCGAGGGGGCGGACATGACCGCGGCGCTGGCCGCCTCGGCGGCGGACGACGTCGCCCGGGCCCTGCCCGACGGGGTGGACACCGTCCTCACCGAACGGGGCCGTTCGCTGTCCGGCGGCCAGCGCCAGCGGGTGGCCCTGGCGCGGGCCCTGGCCGCCGACCCGCCGGTCCTCGTCGTCCACGACCCGACCACCGCCGTCGACACGGTCACCGAGGCCCGCATCGCGGCCCGGCTGCGGGAGCTGCGCGGGGGCCGCACCACGGTCCTGGTCACCACCAGCCCCGCCCTGCTCGCCGGAACCGACGTCGTGTTCATGCTCGACGACGGCAGGGTGGCCGCCCGGGGCAGCCACCCCGAGCTGGCCGGCGCCCACGAGACGTACCGCTCGGCGGTGCTGGCATGACGACCGTTCAGAACAGCGACCCGCGGGACCCGGACGAGAAGGACGAGGAACGGACGATGAGCGGACCCGGCACGCCGGAACGCGAGCTCCTGCCCACCGCCACCGGCGCCCGGACCCTCGCCGTCGTCCGCGGACTGCTGCGCCGGCACCGGCCGCTGACGGTGGGCGCGGTGACCGTACTGGTCATCGGCACGGGCACCGGGCTGCTGACCGCGCCGCTGCTCGGACACATCGTGGACCTGGTCGTGGACGAGCGCGGCGCGGGCGCGCTGACCGTACCGATGGTGCTCCTCCTGGCGGTCGCCGTCGCCAGGGCCGTCGCGACCGCCATCGGCAAGTCCCTCGTCGCCAGGCTCGGCGAGACGGTCCTCGCGGACCTGCGGGAACGGTTCATCGCGCGGGCGCTGCGACTGCCGCTGGAACGGGTGGAACGGGCCGGTTCCGGCGACCTCACGTCACGGGTCACAGGTGATGTCACCCTGATCGCGAGGGCGGTTCGGCAGGCGCTGCCGGAGTTCATCAGCGCCTTCCTCACCATCGTGCTGACGCTGGGGGGTCTCGCCGTCCTCGACTGGCGCTTCCTGCTCGCCGTGCTGGTGTCCGTCCCGGTCCATGTCCTCACGGTGCGCTGGTACATCCCGCGCGCCGCACGCGTCTACGCCGCGCACCGGGTGGCGACCGGCGCCCTCCAGCACCAGCTGCTCGACAGCGTCGGCGGGGTGCGTACGGTACGGGCGTTCCGTCTGAACGGGCGTCACGCGGAGCTGCTGGAGCAGCGGTCGCAGGCGGCCGTCGACCTGGCGGCGCGGGGCATGCGCCTCGTCTCGGGCTTCTTCTCCCGCCTGAACATCGCCGAGTTCATGGGCATGACGTCGATCCTCGTCACCGGATTCCTCCTCGTCGACAGCGGCTCGGTGAGCATCGGTACGGCGACCGCGGCGGCGCTCTACTTCCACGGCCTGTTCAACCCGATCAACGCGGCGCTCTTCCTCATCGACGACGCCCAGTCCGCCGGGGCGAGCCTCGCCCGTCTCGTCGGCGTGTCGAGCCTCCCGGCCGAACGGGAGCCCGACGGCCGGACCGCCGCGCCGGTGGACGGCTCGGTCAAGGTGGTGGACCTCGGCCACGCGTACGTGGACGGCCACCCGGTGCTCCGCGCCGTGGACCTGGAGGTGCGGGACGGCGAACGCGTGGCCCTGGTCGGTGCCAGCGGCGCGGGAAAGACCACGCTCGCGAAGCTGATCGCGGGCGTCCACACCCCGGAGACGGGCGCGATCTCCCTGGGCGGCGTGGACTCCCGGGAGCTGGGCCCCGCCGGGATCCGGCAGTCCGTCACCCTGATCAGCCAGGAGGTCCATGTCTTCGCCGGCCCGCTCTCGGAGGACCTGCGACTGGCCCGACCCGAGGCGACGGACGAGGAGCTGCGCGCCGCGCTGGCCCGCGTCGACGCGCTGGACTGGGCGGACGCGCTGCCCGAGGGCCTGGCCACGGTCGTGGGCGAGGGAGGCCATCGCCTCACGGTGACCCAGGCCCAGCAACTCGCCCTCGCCCGGCTCGTTCTCGCCGATCCGCCCGTCGCGATCCTGGACGAGGCCACCGCCGACGCCGGCAGCGCGGGCGCCCGTGTGCTGGAAACCGCCGCCCTGCGCGCGCTGGAGGGCCGTACGGGCGTGATGGTCGCCCACCGCCTCCCCCAGGCGGCGACCGCGGACCGCGTCGTCGTCCTGAACGAGGGCCGCGTCGTCGAGACGGGCACCCACGACGAACTCGTCGCGGCGGGCGGCCGGTACGCCGAACTCTGGTCGGCGTGGTCCGACAGCCGCCAGGAACCCGAACAGGAACCGGCCGTGCCGGCATAGCCTGCGGGGCCCGTCCGCCCCTCTCCACCTCGCGCGAGGCTCCCGTCCGGCACATCCGGGCGGGAGCCTCGCGCCGTCGGAGGGCTGTGCGGACCGCGGACCGGCCACACGCGGAACGCCGCCGTCCATGGAGGGGGTTCTCCATGGGCGGCGGCGTCCGGCCGCGCGGGGCGGTGCGGTGCGGGTCAGCCCTGCTGAGCGACGAGGCTCGCCGGACGCAGGTCCGTCCAGTGCTCCTCGACGTACGCGAGGCAGGCCTCGCGCGTGTCCTCGCCGAAGGCGGTCCGCCACCCGGCGGGAACCTCCGCGAAGGACGGCCACAGCGAGTGCTGGTTCTCTTCGTTGACCAGGACCAGGAAGCGGCCCTGCGGGTCCTCGAACGGGTTGGTGGTCATGCGGTGTCACTCCTTGTGGACAGGGCGGTGAACAGCTCCGAGAGCGGCTGCTGCGGGTCGGCTGCCACGGTACGCAGCAGCCTCTGGAGTTCGTCGGCGAGTCGTCGTGCCTCGGCGGTGGAGAGCAGGTCGGTGGCGTGGATCAGGCCGCAGTGAACGGGGCCGTCACCCTGAGGCTCGTAGAAGCTGAGGGTCAGCCGGGCCCGGGCCGAACCGGTCGGTACGGCGTCGAGGGAGCCGACGCCGCCTTCCAGCCGCTCCAGGTCCGCCTGCTCGTGATGGATCACCATCACCCGCGGGCCCTCCGGAGGCAGTCCGGTCGCCCGTACGACCTCCTCGAACGGGACTTCCTGCCGGTCGAGGGCGCTGAGCGTGGTCTCCCGGACGCGGGACAGCAGTTCCACGAACGTCGGGTCGCCCGCCACGTCGGTGCGCAGCACGACCGTGTTGAAGAAGCAGCCCACCAGGTCGGCCAGTTGATCGTCCGTGCGGCCGGCGACCATCGTGCCGATGGGCAGGTCCGTGCCCGCGCCGTGGGCGGTGAGCAGCGCCGCCAGGGCGGAGTGCAGAACCATGAACATGCTGGTGCCGGTGGCGCGGGCCAGATCGTCCACGGCCGCGTGCGTCCGCTCGTCGAGGACGAAGCCCACCTGGCCGGCGCCGGGCGAGGAGGAGCGGGGGCCGTCCGCCGGGAGAACCGGCTCGGCGGGTACGTCCTTCAGCGTCTCCCGCCAGTAGGCGAGCTGGCGGCCGCCCCTGCTGTCCGGATCGTCCAGGTCGCCCAGGATCTCACCGGCCCACTGGGCGTAGTCCGCGTACGAGACCGGCAGTGGGTGCCACTCGGGCGCCCGGCCTTCGGCACGGGCCGCGTACGCCGCCGTCAGGTCGCGGAAGAGCGGGACGACGGACCACTCGTCCACCGCCAGGTAGTGCATGGTCAGCAGCAGCGCCTGCTCCCCCGTGGCCGCCGTCAGCAGGTGGGCCCCGAGGGGTGCCCCGCGGACCGGGTCCGGAGTTCCGGCCGCCAGTTCCGTCAGGCGGGCCTCCAGGTCGTCGCACTCCTCCGGCTCCAGGACCGGAGGCTCGGCGGCCCGGTGGTACAGCGCGCCGTCCCGTTCCGTGAACGCCGTGCGGAGCGGTTCGTGACGAGCGGTCACATCGGCCAGCGCGGCGGACAGCGCCGCCGTGTCCAGACCGCCGGACGAGCGCAGGACGAGCGCGTGGTCGAAGCGCGCGGCACGGCGGTGGGCGTCCCACTGCCAGCGCTGGACCGGAGCGGCCGCCTGCGGCTGCCGGTGTTCCCGCGCCGGGCGCAGTGCCGGGCGGGCCGTCGACGCGTCCTTCAGCTTGCCTTCGAGACCGGCGACGGTCAGCGCGTCGAAGACGTCCCGGATGCTCAGCTCGGCCCCGAACTCGGCGCGGATACGGGCCAGGAGCCGCATCGACGCCATGGAGTGGCCGCCCAGCGCGAAGAAGTTGTCGTGGATGCCGACCTGCTCCAGCTTGAGGATCTCGCAGAACAGACCGGCGAGCCTGGCCTGCGCCTCGGTGGCCGGGAGCGCGCCGCCGGTCATCGCGGCCCAGTCCGGCGCGGGCAGCGCCTTGCGGTCCAGCTTGCCGTTGGGGGTCAGCGGCAGCGGGCCGTCCAGGGGCACGACGAGCGCCGGGACCATGTACTCGGGCAGCACACCGGCCATATGGGCGCGCAGCTCGCGCGGGTCCAGCGCGCCGGCGTCCGGTACGGCGTAGCCGACGAGCCGGACGATGTCGCCGTCGCGGTCGGGCACCACGGCGGCCTGCGCGACCGAGGGGTGTCCGGCGAGGGCCGCCTCGATCTCACCCAGTTCGATACGGAAGCCGCGGACCTTGACCTGGGTGTCGACCCGCCCGAGGAAGTCGAGGTTGCCGTCCGGGCGCCAGCGGGCGCGGTCACCGGTGCGGTACATCCGGCCGCCGGGCGGGCCGTACGGGTCGGCGACGAACCTCTCCGACGTCAGGGCGGCCTTGCCGAGGTAGCCGCGCGCGAGGCCGCGTCCGGAGACGTACAGCTCGCCCGCGACGCCCGGCGGGACGGGCCGCAGGTTCTCGTCCAGGACGTAGCAGCGGGTGTTGGGGTCGGGCCGGCCGATGGGCACGCGGCCGGACGGGCGCCCGCCGTGCTCGCGCGCGGGCCACAGCGTGGAGTTGACGGTCGCCTCGGTGAGCCCGTACGCGCAGATCAGGTGGGCCGTGTCGCCGAACCGCTCGAACAGGTCCGGCGGCACCGTCTCCGTACCGACCAGGACGGTCGACCCCTCGGGCAGCTCGCATCCCGGCGGCAGGGCCGACACGAGGGACGGCGGAAGGATCATATGGGTGATCCGCTGGTCGGCGAGGAAGTCGGTGAGCGCGGGGCCGGCGACCCGTGCCTCGTCGGTGATGAGAACGAGCCGGCCTCCCTGGCACAGCGCCATGGACAGCTCGAAGGCGAAGACGTCGAAGCCGGTCGACGCGAACTGAAGGACATGGCTGTCGCGTTCGAGACCCATCCGGTCGACCGCGGTGGCGACGAGACTGGCGATGCCCTCGTGCGGGACGACCACGCCCTTGGGACGGCCGGTCGAACCGGACGTGTAGATGACGTACGCGGCCTGGTCCAGGCCGACCCGCCCGCCCTCGACGGCGGTCTCGGGCAGAGCGTCCAGTTCCGCGGCCACCGACGGCTCGTCGAGCAGCACCACCGGCACGCCCGCCACGTCCGGGATCTTCCCCGCGACCGGCTCGGTGCCGACCACGAGCGCCGCCCGCGAGTCCTCGATCATGTACGTCAGGCGGTCGGCCGGGTGGATCAGGTCGAGCGGCAGGAACGCGGCGCCCAGCTTCATCGCGGCGAGCACCGTGGCGACCATGTCGACCGAGCGGGGCACGGCCACACCGACCACGCTCCCGGCGCCCACGCCGCGTGCGGCCAGCAGCCGGGCCACGCGGTTGGCGCGGGCGTCGAGCCGCGCGTACGTCACGGAGCGGGCGCGGTCGACGACGGCGACCGCGTCGGGGCGCTCGGCGAGGCGCCGTGCGAACAGCGCGGGGAACGACTCCTCCTCGACCTCGCGGGCCGTGGTGTTGAAGCCTTCCAGGACCATCCGCCGCTCGTCGTCGGCGAGGATCTCCGCCCGCGAGACGGGCTGCCCGGGTGCGGCGACGAGGGCCGCGACGAGCGCCAGGAGGCGATCGCCGAAGCGTGCGGCGGTCTCGTGGTCGAACAGCTCGGTGGCGTATTCGAGGCGGCAGCCCAGTGAGCCCGCTCCCCCGTCGGCCGGGGTGTGCTCGGTGAAGCTGAACACGAGGTCGAACTTGGCCGAGCGGACGCGGAACGGCACGTAGTCCGCCCGGAGGCCGGGCAGTTCCAGTCCGTCGCCCGTGCGGGCGTGGTAGCCGACCATCACCTGGAACAGTGGGTTCCGGGACAGCGAGCGCGTCGGGTTGAGCTTCTCCACGACCGACTCGAACGGCACGTCCGCGTGCGAGAACGCGGCCAGGTCGGTCTCCCGCACCCGGGCCAGCAGTTCGGTGAAGCTCGGGTCGCCGCTCAGGTCCGTGCGCAGCACGAGCGTGTTGACGAAGAAGCCGACCAGGTCGTCCAGCGCTTCGTCGCCGCGTCCCGCGATGGGCGAGCCGAGGGGGATGTCCGTGCCGGCGCCCATGCGGTACAGCAGGGCGGCCACGGCGGCGTGCGCCACCATGAACATGCTGGCGCCGGTCTCGCGGGCGAGCCGCTTGAGCCCCTCGTGGACGCCGGTGTCGAACGTGAGGTCCAGCTCGGCGCCGGAGAACGCCGGCCGCGCCGGGCGCGGCCGGTCCGTGGGCAGTTCCAGCTCCTCGGGCGCGCCCTCCAGCGTCGTGCGCCAGTACTCCAGCTGCCGGGCCGCCAGACCGGCCGCGTCCGCCGGGTCGCCGAGCAGGCGCTGCTGCCACAGCGCGTAGTCGGCGTACTGGACCGGCAGCGGCTCCCACCGCGGTGCCGCGCCGGAGACGCGGGCCGCGTAGGCGGTGGCGAGGTCGCGGAGGAACGGGCGGTCCGACCACTCGTCGGTGGTGATGTGGTGCAGCAGCAGGACGACGACGTGGTCCCGCGGTGTCAGCTCCACGATCGTGGTGCGCAACGGCGGTTCCGCGGCGAGGTCGAACGGCCGGTTGACGGCCGCGTCGACGAGGGCGGGCACCTCGTCCTCGGTGGCGCGCAGCCGCTCCACGACGGGCCGTGCCTCGTCGGCGGGCAGCACGTGCTGGATCACCTGGCCGTCGGGCTCCACGAACACCGTCCGCAGGGCCTCGTGGCGGGCCGTCACATCGGCGAGCGCCGCGCCCCACGCCTCGATGTCGAGGTCGCCGCGCACCCGCATGACCAGCGGGAAGTTGTACGCGGCGGAGGCACACTCGATCTGCTGGATGACCCACAGCCGCTGCTGGGCGTACGAGAGGGGCAGCACGTCGGGCCGCTCACCGGCGGTCAGCGCCGGGCGGGCCGCGCCTCCGGAGCGGGCCGCGCGCTCGACCAGTTCGGCGACGGTGGGCGCCTCGAACAGGTCGCGGATCGCGAGTTCGGCGTCGAGCGCGGTCCGGGCGCGGCTCACGAGACGGGTGGCCAGCAGTGAGTGGCCGCCCAGCTCGAAGAAGTCGCTGTCGATGCCGACGCTGCCCTCGGGCAGGCCGAGCACCTCCGCGAAGAGGGCGCACAGCGTCTCCTCGCGCGGCGTGCGGGGATCGCGGCTCGTGCCCGTCGCGGCGAAGTCCGGGGCGGGCAGGGCCCGTACGTCCAGCTTGCCGTTGACGGTGAGCGGCAGCGTGTCCACGGGGACGAGCGCGGACGGGACCATGTAGTCGGGCAGCCCCGTCTTCAGGTGGTCGCGCAGCCGCTGGAGCAGGTGCTCGCCCGGCTCCGTGCCGTCCTCCGGCGCGAAGTAGCCGACCAGGCGCTTCGTGCCGGTGCTCTCGTTCACGACGACCGCCGCGTGGGCGACCTCGGGGTGCGAGGACAGGGCCGTGGAGATCTCGCCCAGTTCGATCCGGTAGCCGCGGATCTTCACCTGGTCGTCGGTACGGCCCAGGAAGTCGAGCAGGCCGTCGGGGCGCTGCCGTACGAGGTCGCCCGTGCGGTACATCCGCTCGCCCGGCTCCCCGAACGGGTCCGCGACGAACCGCTCGGCACTCAGAGCGGGACGGTCGTGGTAGCCGCGGGCCAGACCGGTGCCGGCGATGTACAGCTCACCGGGGCTGCCCGGCGGAACCGGGCGCAGCATGGCGTCCAGGACGTAGGCGCGGGTGTTGCGGATGGGCATGCCGACCGTGGGGGTCGCGCTGTCCGTCGTCGAGCCGCCGAGGGTGTTGATGGTGTATTCGGTCGGCCCGTACAGGTTGTAGCCGTAGGTGCCGTCGGTGCGGCGCAGCTTCGTCCATACGGTGTCGGAGACGGCCTCGCCGCCGAGGAGGACGAGAGCCGGGCGGTGCTTGCCGGCCGTGTCGTCCCGGTCGAGGAGGCCCTCCTCGATGAGGAGCTGGGCGTAGGTGGGGGTCACGTTGACCACGTCGACCTGGTGCCGGTCGCAGTAGGCGACCAGCGCCTCGGCGTCGCGGCGCAGATCCTCGTCGCAGACGTGCACCTCGTGGCCCTCGACGAGCCAGAGCAGTTCCTCCCAGGACATGTCGAAGGCGAAGGACACCGTGTGCGCGATGCGCAGCCGCCGTCCGCCGGCCGAGGCGATGGCCGGGTCGAAGATCTCCTTCTGGTGGTTGAGCTGCATGTTGGTCAGTCCCCGGTAGGGGGTGACGACGCCCTTGGGGCGGCCGGTGGAGCCGGAGGTGTAGATGACGTACGCCGGGTGTTCCAGCCGGTCCCGCACGTCGTGGGCGAACGCGCGCCGCTCGTCGTCCGCGATCTCCCCGCCGGGCAGGGCCGCCAGTTCGGCGGCCACGGCCTCGTCGTCCAGGAGGAGTTCGGGAGCCGCCGCGCCGGTGTCACCGCGGAGGGCCGGGGCGACCGCCGTGGTGGAGACGAGGCACAGGGGTCCGGTGTCCTCGACCATCAGCCGCAGCCGGTCGGCCGGGTGGTCCAGGTCCAGCGGCAGGTACGCGGCGCCGGTGCGCAGGACGGCGAACAGCGCGGCCACCATGTCGATGGACCGGGGCAGCGCCAGCGCCACGACCTTCTCCGGTCCCGCGCCCCGGGCGAGAAGCAGGCGGGCGAACCGGTTGACGCGCGCGTCCAGTTCGGCGTACGTGAGGGCGCGCTCGCCGAAGACCAGCGCCACGGCGTCGGGGGTACGGCCGACCTGGGCCGTCAGCATGTCGGCGATGGTCTCGTTCGGCACGGGCTCCCGGCTGCCTGCCCACCCGGCCGTCAGGGCGGCGCGCTCCGGCGGCAGCAGCAGGTCCACGCCGACGGTACGGGCGGAGGCGGCGTCCGGGGCGGCGAGGCTCTCCCCGAGCCGTTCGAGGACGGTGGTGAACCGTCCGAGGATCGTGGTCGCGGCCTCCGCGCCGAACAGGTCGGGCCGGGCCGCCAGGGTCACCCGCAGCCGGGTCTCGGGCGTGACGATGAGCGTGAGCGGGAAGTGGGTGCCGTCCACGTTCGACACGTCGGTGATGCCGTGCCGCTGCCGGAGCTCCGCCGCCCGGTCCTCGCCGTCGGCGGAACGGAGCACGAACAGTGTGTCGAACAGGCGTCGGTGGCCGGTCTCCTGCTGGATCGTGCCGAGTCCGACGTACTCGTACGGCATGACGGCGGCCCGCTCGGACTGCATGCCGCGCAGCAGGTCGAGCAGCGGCTCGTCCGGCGTGAACCCGACCCGTGCCGGGATGGTGTTGAGGAACATGCCGATGATGCCGGCGACGTTCGGCACGTCCGCGGGCCGTCCGGCGACCGCCGTGCCGAAGACGACGTCGTCGCGGCCGGTCATCGCGGAGAGGACCAGGCCCCAGGCGGCGTTGAGCACCGTGTTCAGGGTGAGGCCGTGCCGCCGGGCCACGGCGCGCAGCCGGTCGCTGGTCTCCCGTGTCAGCACCGCGTCGAAGTCGGCCGGGATGACCGGATCCGCGTCGCGGCCCGTCGGGGCGACGAGGGTCGGCTCGTCGAGACCGCCGAGCGCGCCGCGCCACGCGTCGAGGGCCCGGCTCGTGTCCTGCTCGTCGAGCCACGCCAGGTAGTCGCGGTAGGAGCCGGGGGCGGGCAGGCCCGTGGTGTCGCCGGCCCGCTCGTAGAGCGTGAACAGTTCTTCCAGGAACAGCCACGCGGACCAGCCGTCCCACAGGATGAGGTGGTGGGTGACGACGAGCCGGTCGCGGCCGTCGTCGAGCCGGATCAGCTGGAGGCGGCAGAGCGGCGGCGCCGACAGGTCGAAGCGCCTGCGGCGGTCGGCGGCGAGCAGCTCGTCCACGCGGGCGCGCCGCTCCTCCGCGGGCAGTCCGGAGAGGTCGGTCTCCACCAGCGGGATCTCGGCACCGTCCACGATGAACTGCACGGGCCGGGGCGGGCCGTCGCTGGTGAACCCGGCGCGCAGGCTGGCGTTGCGCTCCAGGAGGGCCCGGCAGGCGGCGCGCAGCCGGGCGATGTCCAGGCGGTGGTCGAAGTCCAGGGTCTCCTGCGACAGATAGACGTCGAGCGCGTCTCCCGCGTCGTAGGTGGCGTGGAAGTACATGCCCTCCTGGAGCGGGGAGAGCGGCCAGATGTCGGCGACCGGCAGCCCGGCGACGGCCTCGACGCGGGCGTTCTCCTCCGGCGACAACTCCAGTCCGCCCAGCGGCGCGGGGGCCGGGGACTCCGTCGGCAGGCCGGCGGTCAGCTGGTCCAGGAGCGCCTTCAGGGCCGGGTCGGCGCCTGCCCCGGACCGCTGCTGCTGGGCGAGCACGGCCTGGAGGGCGGCGGCGGCCTGCCCGGCCTCGGCGGCGGACACGGTCACGGCGCCGGTGGGCGCGTCGGTACCGGGCCGGTCGGCGGGAGCGGGCTCCGCGGGCGCGCTCGCGGCCGCCGCGGCGAGCGCGGCGGGCGTGCGGTGCTCGAACACATCGCGCGGGCTGATGGTCAGTCCCCTTTCACGGGCCCCGGTGGCGACGGCGATCGAGGTGAGGCTGTCGCCGCCGAGCATGAAGAAGTCGTCGTCGGCACCGATCCCGGCCAGGCCGAGGACGTCGGTGAAGATCTCGCACAGGGCGCGTTCGCGCTCGTCCCGGGGCGCCCGGCCACCGGCCCCGGGAACGACGGACGGCGAGGGCAGGGCGTTCTGGTCGAGCTTGCCGCTGGGTGTCAGCGGCAGTTCGCCGACGGCCACGACGGCCGTCGGCACCATCGCCGCGGGCAGTGCCCCGGCGAGCGCCCGGTGGAGGGCTTCGGCGTCCAGGGCGGCGCCGGGGGCGGGTACGGCGTAGCCCAGAAGCACCCCGTCACGGACGATGACGGCGGGGCGGGCGACACCCGGCAGGGCGGCCAGGGCGGCTTCGATCTCGCCCAGCTCGACGCGATTGCCGCGGATCTTCACCTGCCGGTCGGTGCGCCCCAGGTACTCGACGGCGCCGTCGGCGCGGCGCCGGACCAGGTCGCCGGTCCGGTACATCCGCTCGCCCGGCCCGCCGAACGGGTCGGCGACGAACCGCTCGGCGGTCAGGCCGTGCCGGTGGTGGTAGCCGCGGGCCAGCTGGACGCCGGCCAGGTACAGCTCGCCGGGCACGCCGTCCGGGACGGGGCGCAGGAAGGCGTCGAGCACGTACAGCCGGGTGTTCCACACGGGCCGGCCGATGGGCACGGCGGGCTCGGTACCGCCCTCGTACGGGAAGTACGTGACGTCGACGGCCGCCTCGGTGGGGCCGTACAGGTTGTGCAGCGGTACGGGGCCCTGGCTGTGCCGGGCCGTCAGCTCCCGCCAGCGGCGGGCGTCCGGTCCGGTGAGGGCCTCGCCGCTGCAGAACACCCGGCGCAGGCTCGCCGTCCAGTCCGGGGCGTCGGCGGCGGCGTCCATCGCCTGGACGAACGCGGCCAGCATCGACGGTACGAAGTGCGCCGTCGTGATCCGCCGGGCGTGGATCAGCTCGGCCAGGTACGCCGGGTCGCGATGGCCGTCGGGCCGGGCGAGGACGACCGTCGCGCCCTCGGTCAGGGCCCAGAAGAACTCCCAGACGGACACGTCGAAGCTGGACGGGGTCTTCTGGAGCACCCGGTCGTCGGCGGTGAGTCCGTACGCGCCCTGCATCCAGCCGAGGCGGTTGACGATCGCCCGGTGGGTGACGGTGACGCCCTTGGGGCGCCCGGTGGATCCGGAGGTGTAGATCAGGTACGCGGGGTGGTCGGGTCCCGCGTGCGCGCCCCGGGTGTCGGGGACCTCCTCGTCGTGGTCCACGACGAGGTGTCCGAGACCCGGCACGCCGGGCAGTCGCCCGGCCGAGTCGCTGGTGGTCACGACGGTCCGCGCCCCGGAGTCGGCGAGCATGAACGCCACCCGGTCGGCGGGGTAGTCGAGGTCCACGGGCAGGTAGGCGGCGCCCGCCTTGTGCACGCCGAGCAGCGCGACCATCAGCTCCGCGGAACGGGGCACCGCGACCGCGACGAACCGCTCCGGGCCGGCGCCGCGTGCCCGCAGCCGCCGGGCGAGTGCCTCCGCGCGCCGGTCCAGCTCGGCGTAGGTCAGGGTGGTGTCCTCGAAGACGACGGCCGGGGCGTGCGGGGTCCGTGCCACCTGTGCGGCGAAGAGCGAGGCGAGGGTGGCGTCCGCGTCGGGCAGCGGGTGCGCCGTGGCGTTCAGCGCGGTCAGGCGCTCCCGCTCCCGGCCGGACAGCAGCCCGACCCGGGCGACGGGGCGGGCGGGGTCGGACAGGAGTGCCCGCAGCAGCGCCTCGAACCGGCGGGCGATCACCGCCACGGACAGCTGGTCGAGCCGGACCGCGTCGTACGTGAACCGCAGGGACAGATGGGCGCCGGGCTCGACGATCAGCGCGAGCGGGTAGTGCACGGCGTCGAACACCTCGGCGCCGGTGACGCGCAGCGCGTCCTGTCCGGTGGACAGGTCACCGGACGGGAAGTTCTCGAACACCACGAGGGTGTCGAAGAGTTCCCCGCCGCCCGCGATCCGCTGGATCTCGGCGAGCCCGAGGTGCTGGTGGTCGAGGAGGGCCGCGTGCTCGTCCTGGACGCGCCGCAGCAGGTCGACGGGCGACTCCCCCGGGCGCAGGGTGACGCGGGCCGGCACCGTGTTGATGAACAGGCCCACGGCCGAGTCCAGGCCCTCGACCTCGGTGGTGCGCCCGGAGACGGTGGTGCCGAACACGATGTCCTGGCTGCCGGTCAGGCCGCCGAGCAGCAGGGCCCAGGCGCCGTGCACGACGGTGCTGAGGGTGAGGCCGTGGCCGCGGGCGAAGGCGGTCAGGTCGGCGGTGAGCGACTCGGGCAGCCGGACGTCGACGTGCTCGGACCCGGCGGCCGGTGCCGTCTGCTCGTCGCCCGTCGCGACGGAGGAGGCGGAGGGAGACGCAGAGGAGGAGGCAGAGGCGGAGGCGGTCAGCCGGGTGGCGCCGTCCAGACCTGCCAGAGCCCGCCGCCAGGCGTCGCGGGCGGCGTCGCGGTCCCGGCCGGCCAGCCAGGAGAGGTACGGCCCGGGGGCGGACGGCTCGGGCAGGGCCTCGCCCCGGTGGGCTGCGGTGAGTTCGCGCAGCAGGACGGAGACGGACCAGCCGTCGGCGATGATGTGGTGCAGGGTGAGCAGGAGCCGCCGACGCTGCCCGTCCCGGATCAGGGCGGCCCGCAGCAAGGGCGGCCGGGCGAGGTCGAACCGCTCGGCACGGTCCTGGCGCAACAGGTCTTCCAGCGCGGTGTCGGCGGTGTCCGCCTCGCGCCACGGAAGGGCCGCGTGGTCGGGGATGCGCTGGACGACGTCGCCGCCCGGGAGCTGGCGGAACGAGGCGCGCAGCAGCGGGTGCCGGTCGAGCAGCAGTTGGAGGGACTGACGCAGTCGGTCCGGGTCGACGGTGCCCGCGAGGTCGAGGAGTTCCTGGACGACATACAGGTCGCCGGCCTCCGGGTCGAACTCCGCGTGGAAGAAGAAGCCTTCCTGGAGCGGGGAGACGGGCAGGGCGTCCTCGTCGAGCGGGACCACCCGTACGGCCGTCCCGGGCGCCGGTGCCCCGTCCGCGCCCGCCGGGCCCGCTGTCCTGGCGAGCGCCGCCACGGTCCGCTGCCGGAACACATCGCGTGGGGTGATCACGAGTCCGGCGTCGCGGGCGCGGTTGACCAGCTGGATCGCGACGATGCTGTCGCCGCCCAGCTCGAAGAAGCTGTCGTGGACGCCGGCCGACGGCAGTCCGAGCACCTCGGCGAACAGCGCGGCGAGCGTGGTCTCGGCCGGGGTGGTGGGCGCGTCGCCGCCTGCCGTCGCGGTCCACCGGGGCTCGGGCAGGGCGCGGCTGTCGAGCTTGCCGTTGGGCGTCAGCGGCAGCGGCCCGTCGAGCCGTACGACGGCGGAAGGGACCATGTGATCGGGCAGCGCCTCGGCGATCCGGGCACGCGCGCCCGCCACGGAGGCGTCCGCGTCCGTACCCGCCTCGGCCACGAGGTAGGCGACGAGCCGCTTGGCGCTCCGGTGGTCCTCGCGGACGAGGACGGCGGCCTGGGCGATGCCGGGGCAGGCCATGAAGGCGCTCTCGATCTCGCCGGGCTCGATGCGGTGTCCGCGTATCTTGATCTGTCCGTCGGCGCGGCCCAGGAACTCCAGGTTGCCGTCGGCGGCCCAGCGGACGCGGTCGCCCGTCCGGTACATGCGCGCGCCCGGCTCGGCCGCGTACGGGTCGGCGACGAAGCGCTCGGAGGTGAGCCCCGGCCTGCCGAGGTAGCCGCGGGCGAGGCCGCGTCCGGCGACGTACAGCTCACCGACGGCGCCGACCGGTACGCAGCGGAGCGCGGAGTCGAGCACGTAGGCACGGGTGTTGGGGTCGGGCTCGCCGATGGGGGCGGGTCCCGGCCTGTCCGGGGTGGCGGTCCACAGGGTGGAGTTGACGGTGGCTTCGGTGAGGCCGTACGCGACGACCACCCGGAGCCGGCCCGACCAGCGGCCGATCAGCTCACTGGGCACCGCTTCGGTGCCGACGATCAGCACGGCGCCGTCGGGCAGGTCGCACTCCTGCGGCAGGGCCGAGACGAGGGACGGCGGCAGGATCATGTGGGTGGCGCGATGGTGGGCGATGTAGTCCGTGAGGGCGGGTCCGGCGACGCGCCGCTCGGTGGGGACGACGATGACGCGACCGCCCACGCACAGGGACATGATCAGGTCCCAGACCGTCACGTCGAAACCGGCGGAGGCGAACTGGACGACGCGGCTGTCGGATGTGATGCCGATGCGGTCGGTGGCGGTGGCGACGAGACTGCCGACGCCGTCGTGCGAGACGACGACGCCCTTGGGCCGGCCGGTGGAGCCCGAGGTGTAGATGACGTACGCGGCCCGGTCCAGGGTGAGGGGCACATCCGGGTCCGTGGCGTCGAGGGCGGCGCACGCGGAGGCCACGGACGGGTCGTCGAGCAGCAGGTGGCCGACGCCGGCGGTCTTCGGGAGGACGTCGGACAGCTCACGGGTGGTGATGACGGTGCGTGCCCCGGCGTCGTCCAGCATGTAGCGGACGCGGTCCTGCGGGTGGTCGACGTCCAGGGGCAGATAGGCGGCCCCCGCCTTCATGACCGCGAGCAGCGACACCACGAGTTCGGGGGAACGCGGCATGGCCACGGCGACGACGTCCTCGGCGCCCACGCCACGGGCGGCGAGGAGGCGGGCCAGCCGGTTGGCCGCCGCGTTCAGTTCGGCGTAGGTCAGCTCCCTGTCCTCGCAGACGAGGGCGACGGAGTCCGGGGCGCGGCGGACCTGGCGCTCGAACGCGGCGGGCCAGGAGAGGTCGGCCGTCTCGCGCGGTGACACGCCGAACTCGTCGAGGAGCCGGGCGCGTTCCGCGCCCGAGGTCAGCTCGATGCGGCCGACGGGGCGGTCCAGGTCCTCGGACAGGTCGGCCAGCAGCGCCAGGAAGCGGCGCTCGTGGGCGCGCAGGGTGTTCTCGTCGCACATGTCCGCGTCGGCGTCGATGTGGACCCGGAAACCCAGTCCCCCACGGGTCTCGGCGAAGCTGAGGGCCAGGTCGCTGACGGGGCCGACCCAGACCGGTTCGAGTGCGCTCTCGTGGTCGGAGAACCGCAGGTCGTCGCCGCGGGGCAGGACGTTGACCGTCGGGCCGACGAGCTCGGGCACGCCGTCGGCCAGGCCCAGTTCCCTGGCGAGGTCCTCGGCGCGGTAGCGCCCGTGGTCGACCGCCTCGGTGACCGCGTCGCGTACGCCGGCCAGAAGCTCGGTGCCGGTCGTGTCCGGACGGACGGAGAGCCGCAGCGGGACGATGTTGGACACCATGCCGGGGATGCCGGCCGACACGGCGTCCTGGCGGGCGGCGATCGGCAGGCCGAGGACGAGGTCGCGCTCGCCGCTGACACGGTGCAGGTAGGCGGCCACGGCCGCGATGAGCAGGCGGGAGACGCGGGTGCCGGCCCGCTCGGCGGCGGCGTACAGCGACTGGACGCGTGCGGCGGACAGGTCCGATGTGCGTCGCAGCCGCCGTGTCATGAGCGCCGGGGCGCGTTCCACGAGGCGTACGGGCTCGGGGCGTTCGGCCATGCGGGCCAGCCAGTAGGCGCGGTCCTCCTGATGGCGGTCCGAGGCGCGGTAGGCCAGGTCCGCCTCGACCAGACGGGAGATCCGCCAGTCGCCGGGGGCGGGAGACCGGTCGCCGTCGGTGTAGATCTCCCCCGCCCGGCGCGTGATGAGCGCGACGCCCATGCCGTCGTTGACGATGTGGTGGTAGCGCTGGTACCAGGTGACGTGGTCGTCCGTCAGGCGCAGCAGGGCCTGGGCGAAGAGGGCGCCCCCGGCCGGATCGGCCGGGCGATCGCGCTCGGCGTCCATCCAGTCGGCGGCGGCCCGCTCGGGGTCCGGGGCACCGCGCAGGTCGACGACCGGGACGTCGAAGGGGACGGGTGCGGGCGTCTGCCGGGGTCCGCCGTCCCCGGCGTCCACCCGCACGTGCAGGCTCTCGGCCTCCCCGACGGCCTGCCGGACGGAGGCGGCCAGGCGGTCGAGGTCGATGCGGCCTCGCAGGTCCAGAGCGAAGACGATGTTGTAGGCGGAGCTATCCGGGTCGATCTGCTGGGCAAGCCAGATACCGGACTGCCCACCCGTGACGGGTATGCCGGAAGCGGATGTCCGGTCCGACTCGACGTCAAACATCGTTCGAAAGGGCCTTTCCCTGGTGGTACGTCAGTGAGGTGTGTCGCGGGTCCCGTCCCTCCGCGCTCCTGCCGGGCGCGGAGGGGCGGGACCCCGTTGGACCGGCGCTTACTTGATGGCCGCGATCAGCGGCTCGACCTCGTCGATGGCGTAGGGAATCGAGAGGACGGTGTTGAAGGAGAAGGCCGCGCCGATGTCCGGGTCCTGGTACGGGACGAACAGGTCACGCTTCTCCTGGTGGACCTTCAGCTTCCGGTAGAGCGGCTCGGCCTTGATGCGGTCGTTGGCCTCCGTGCTGGAGGTGACCCAGACGAGACGGTCGACGTCGAGCACGTTCAGCTTCTCGGCGCTCAGTTCGGCCACGTTCCAGCCCGGCTTCGCCAGAGTGTCCAGCTCGGGCTTCAGCTTGAATCCCAGCTCGGAGAAGAAGATCGACTTCGGGTCGGTCTTCGTGAAGCCCGAGTACTTGCCCGCCTCGAAGCTGTCGGCGACGGCGAGGGTCTTCCGGGCGAACCCGGGGTTCTTCTCGCGCACGGCCTTGAAGCGCGCGTCGATGCCCGAGATCAGCTTCTCGCTCTCCGCCTCCTTGCCGAGGGACTTGCCGATCTGCCGGGTCATCACCTGCCAGGACGCCCCGTAGTCGGGCAGGCCCTTGGGCTGGGCGACGACCTTGGTGAACTTCGACAGCGTGTCGTACTGCTCCTTCTTCATCCCCGAGTACTGCGCGATGACCAGGTCCGGCTTCAGCGCCGCGATCTTCTCGATGTTGTACTCGTCACGCTCGCCGACGATCTCCGGCTTGGTGGAGCCCCACTTGTCCTTCGTCCAGGGCCACTTGCCGTACGGCTGCTCCTTGAACCAGTCGACCGCCCCGACCGGCTTGACGCCGAGCGCCAGCACCGCGTCCTGGTCCGACAGGCCCAGGGTGACCACCCTCTTCGGCTCCGCCTCGACCGTCGTGCTGCCGTACTTGTGCTCCACCGTCACCGGGAAGGCGGCCGACGAGTCGCCCGCCGCGCCCGAGGGCTTCGACTCGGCCGTGTCGGTACCGCCCCCACAGGCGGACAGAGCGAGTGCGGCGGCGGTGGCGACCGCCACACGGGGGACGTATCTGACGAAACGCGTCAGACGGGGGCGCGTACCAGTGGACACGGTTGTTCCTTTCACGGGGATTGCACGGTGCGTGCCACGCCCGTCGCGTACGACGGCGCCAGGAGGCGAGCGTGGCGGTGGGATCGGGGAGGTCTGTCAGGGAGGGGGCTCGGGGACGGAGGAGTCCTCAGCGCACGGAGCCGATGCCGTCGGCGACCGGCCGGGACTCGCCCCGCGCGGGCTCCTGGCCACGGTCGAGGATCGAGTCCAGGATCTCGCCGACCCTGATCGCGGTGTTGGAGAGCAGGGACGACGTGATGCCGTGCGTGTGCTCGGTGCCGCCCTGGAGGTAGATGCCGCAGCGCAGTTCGGGGTCCGTCGTGATGCGGTAGTCCCGCTCGACGCGCACACGGCCCTGGCCGTCGCGGTGGCAGCTGTCCGCGACCTCGCCGAGGAGGCCGAGGGGGTCCGCCTGGCTGTAGCCGGTGGCGAGGACCACGACGTCGGCGTCCAGTACCTCTTCCTCACCGTTGACCAGGGAGGTGATGGTGGCGCGGACCTGGCCCTCGGCCTCCTCGACGGCGGTCAGCCGCGAGATGTTGAGGAAGCGCAGCCGCTCGGTGCCCAGGACCTTCTCCTGGTACGCCTGCCGGTACAGGTCGTCGATCAGATCGATGTCCACGACGGAGTAGTTGGTGTTGCCGTGGTAGTCCATCAGCCGCCGCTTGATGTCGTCGGGGGCCGTGAAGTACTCGTCGACCGCCTCGGGGTCGAAGATGCGGTTGGCGAAGCTGCTGTCGTCGGCGGGGCTGTAGCCGTAACGGGAGAAGACGGCGCAGATCTCGGCGCCCGGGAAGCGGCGGTGCAGGTACGCCACGTTCTCGGCGGCGCTCTGGCCGGCGCCGACGACGATGAAGCGAGTGGGGTCCGCGCCTTCCAGGCTGTCCACCTTCGCCAGGAGGTCGGAGTTGTGCCAGACCCGCTCGGTCCGCTCGATCCCCTCCGGCAGGAGGGGGCGCAGACCGGTGCCGATGACGAGGTTGCGGGCGCGGTGGACGACCGTCTCCGTGCCCGAACGGGCCGTCACATCGACGTACTCCACGACTCCGTCGCGTATGACGGGGGCGACGGCGATGACCTCGTGGCCGTAGGAGACCATGTCGTCGACCTTCGCCGCGGCCCACTCGAAGTAGTCGTGGAACTCGACGCGGAGCGGGAAGAGGTTCTTGTGGTTGACGAAGTCGATCAGCCGGCCCTTGCTCTGCAGGTACCGCAGGAACGTGTACTCGCTGGACGGGTTGCGCAGCGTCACCAGGTCCTTGAGGAAGGACACCTGCATCGTCGCGTCGTCGATGAGCATGCCGCGGTGCCAGCCGAAGTTCGGCTGGCTCTCGAAGAAGTGAGCAGTGACCGCCTCCTGCCTGCCGACGCTCGCGTTGTGCTCGCTGAGCGCGATCGCCATGGCCACATTGGACGGCCCGAAGCCGATTCCTATGAGGTCGTGGATCAGAGGTGCGTCGCCAGGAAGAACCTGTGACATGTCACTCCCATCGTGCGGGACAGCCGCCTGTCAGGCGTGGGTGAGAAGAAACGAAGACGCCGAGCCCGCCGAGAACACCGGCCAGTCGAACTTAGGTAAAGCTAACCTGACCTAGGTCGACCTGTCGACCGGATGAATCGGACAAGTGACCCACCCCGGTGCCGAACGGCCCTCAGAACGGCGCCCGTTGCATCCTTAGGTAAGGCTTGCTTTACTTACTGCGATCATTCGCTCTTCTGAGGAGGAACCCCATGCGGGTCGTCATGTTCGGTTACCAGACCTGGGGACATCGCACCCTGCGAGCGCTCCTGGACTCCGAGCACGACGTGGTGATGGTCGTGACACACCCCAAGAGCGAGCACGCCTACGAGAAGATCTGGAGCGACTCGGTCGCCGACCTGGCCGAAGAGCACGGCGTCCCCGTCATCATCCGCAACAGGCCGGACGACGAGGAGCTGTTCCAGCGGCTCAAGGAAGCCGGTCCGGACATCATCGTGGCCAACAACTGGCGCACGTGGATCCCGCCGCGGATCTACGGCCTTCCCCGCTTCGGCACGCTGAACATCCACGACTCGCTTCTGCCGAAGTACGCCGGTTTCTCGCCGCTGATCTGGGCCCTCATCAACGGGGAACCGGAAGTCGGCGTCACGGCCCACATGATGGACGAGGTGCTCGACGCGGGCGACATCGTGGACCAGCGCGCGGTGACCGTGGAGCCCACCGACACCGCCACCGATCTGTTCCACAAGACCGTCGGCCTCATCGCCCCCGTGACGGTCGGCGCCCTGGACCGGATCGCCTCCGGGCAGACCGAGTTCACCAAGCAGGACCGCTCCGAGGCCACCTTCTTCCACAAGCGGGCCGAGGAGGACATCCGGATCAACTGGGACTGGCCGGCCGACGTCCTGGAGCGCCTGGTCCGCGCCCAGTCCGCGCCGTACCCGAGCGCCTTCACCTTCCACAGGGGCAAGCGCCTGGAGGTCCTGACCGCGGTCGTTTCGGAGGGCCGCTACGGAGGCACTCCCGGCCGCGTCTTCTACCGCGAGGGCGAGGGCGTGGTGATCGTCGCCGGCGCGGACGCCCGCACCGGCCGTAACCACGGCCTGGCCATCACCCGCGTACGGACGGAGGACGGCCGCGAGCTGCCCGCGACCGAGTACTTCACCTCCATGGGCGGCTACCTCACCAGCCGTCCCTGACGACCTGCCCCCGGGGGCGGATCCCGTGTCTCATGTCACGTTCCGGAATGTGAGCGGTGGTGCGCGAGGAATGGTCCGCCCTCTAGGCTGGACCGTGCAGCTGGTTCGCCCTGTCCGCCAGGCAGGCGCGTCGTAAGAGGGAACCCGGTGGGAATCCGGGACTGCCCCGCAGCGGTGAGCGGGAACGACCGCCGTCATACGCACTGGATCCGACCGCGGATCTGGGAAGCGACGGCCAGTAGGAATCTGCCCCGGCAGACGTGCCCGCGAGTCCGAAGACCTGCCCGTTGCCCGTACGTGACCGATCGCGTGCGGATATCCCGGTGACCTCGTGGGCGGGTCGGCGTACATACCAGACGGAAGGCCGCGCGGATGCGCGAGCCGGGTCCGTACGGTTCGTCACCCCTTCGCGTCCGCGTCCCGTCTCCGGGAGTTCAGGAGTCATCTCGCGAAGGAGATTTCCGTGACAGCGAAGTCCGCGGCCGCGGCAGCACGGGCCACCGTGTACGGCTACCCCCGCCAGGGTCGGAACCGTGAACTGAAGAAGGCCATCGAGGGCTACTGGAAGGGCCGCGTCACCGCCGACGCCCTGAAGGAGACCGCCGAGGGCCTGCGCCGTTCGAACTGGCGGCAGTTGGCCGACGCCGGCATCCACGAGGTGCCGACAGGTGACTTCTCGTACTACGACCACGTCCTGGACACCAGTGTCATGGTCGGCGCTGTCCCCCAGCGGCACCGTGCGGCCGTCGAAGCCGACGCGCTCGACGGCTACTTCGCCATGGCGCGTGGCAACCAGGACGTGGCTCCCCTTGAGATGACCAAGTGGTTCGACACCAACTACCACTACCTGGTACCCGAGTTGGGCCCGGACACGGTCTTCGCGGCCGACTCCGCCAAGCAGGTCGCCGAGCTGACGGAAGCCCTCGCGCTCGGCCTCGCCGCCCGCCCGGTGCTGGTCGGCCCGATCACCTACCTCCTGCTGGCCAAGCCCGCCCCGGGGGTGGCCGCCGACTTCGAACCGCTGACCCTGCTGGACCGGCTGCTGCCCGTCTACGCCGAGGTGCTCGCCGAACTGCGCGCCGCCGGCGCCGAGTGGGTCCAGCTCGACGAGCCCGCCCTGGCCCAGGACCGCACGCCCGCCGAGCTGAACGCCGCCGCCCGCGCGTACCGTGAACTCGGCGGTGCGTCCGACCGGCCGAAGCTGCTCGTCGCCTCCTACTTCGACCGGCTCGGCGAGGCCCTGCCCATCCTGGCGAAGGCCCCGGTCGACGGTCTGGCACTGGACTTCACCGACGCGGCCGCCGCCAACCTCGACGACCTCGCGGCCGTCGGCGGACTGCCCGGCAAGCGTCTCGTCGCGGGCGTCGTCAACGGCCGCAACATCTGGATCAACAACTTCGAGAAGTCGCTGTCCACCCTCGCCACCCTGCTCGGCCTCGCCGGCCGGGTCGATGTGGCCGCCTCCTGCTCCCTCCTGCACGTACCGCTCGACACCGCGGCCGAACGGGACATCGACCCGCAGATCCTGCGCTGGCTCGCCTTCGCCCGTCAGAAGACCGACGAGATCGTCACCCTGGCCAAGGGACTCGCCCAGGGAACCGACACCATCGCCGCCGCGATCGCCGCCAACCGCGCCGACCTCGCCTCCCGCACCAACTCGGCGATCACCCACGACCCGGCCGTACGCGCCAGGGCCGCCGCCATCACCGACGCCGACGGCCGCCGCTCGCAGCCGTACACCGAGCGCGCCGCCGCCCAGCGCGCCCACCTCAGGCTGCCCTTGCTGCCGACGACCACCATCGGCTCGTTCCCGCAGACCGGTGAACTGCGCACGGCCCGCGCCGATCTGCGCACGGGGCGGATCGGCACCGCCGGCTACGAGGAGCGCATCAAGGCCGAGATCGGCGAGGTCATCTCCTTCCAGGAGAAGACGGGCATCGATGTCCTGGTGCACGGCGAGCCCGAACGCAACGACATGGTCCAGTACTTCGCCGAGCAGCTCACCGGCTACCTCGCCACACAGCACGGCTGGGTCCAGTCGTACGGCACCCGCTACGTCCGCCCGCCGATCCTCGCCGGCGACATCTCCCGCCCCGAGCCGATGACGGTGCGCTGGACCTCCTACGCCCAGTCACTCAGCGAGCGCCCCGTCAAGGGCATGCTCACGGGCCCGGTCACCATGCTCGCCTGGTCCTTCGTCCGCGACGACCAGCCGCTCGGCGACACGGCCCGCCAGGTGGCCCTCGCCCTGCGCGACGAGGTCGCCGACCTGGAGGCGGCCGGCACCTCGGTCATCCAGGTCGACGAACCCGCCCTGCGCGAGACACTGCCGCTGCGCACCGCCGGCCACGCCGCGTATCTGGACTGGGCCACCGAGTCCTTCCGCCTCACCACCAGCGGTGTGCGTCCGGACACCCAGATCCACACCCACATGTGCTACGCCGAGTTCGGCGACATCGTCCAGGCCATCGACGACCTCGACGCCGACGTCATCAGCCTGGAGGCCGCCCGCTCCCACATGCAGGTCGCGAGCGAACTCGCCGCACACGGCTACCCCCGCGAGGCGGGCCCCGGCGTGTACGACATCCACTCCCCGCGCGTGCCCGGCGTGGACGAAGCCGCCGCGCTGCTCCGCAAGGGGCTGGAAGCCATCCCGGCCGACCGGCTGTGGGTCAATCCCGACTGCGGTCTGAAGACCCGGGGCTGGCCCGAGACCCGCGCGTCCCTGGAGAACCTGGTCTCCGCCGCCCGCACGGTACGGGCGGAACTTCCCGGATCCTGATGTGAGCCGAGGGCCGGGAGGGGGCCGTCGTGTCCCCCTCTCGGCCCTGACCGGCGCCTCGGTGGATCAGGGGTGCGGTCGGTCAGGGGTGCGGTCGAGGCCGGGCGATCAGTATCGCCACGTCGTCCTGATCGTATGGATCACGCAGCGTGTCCAGAAGACGGTCGCAGGTTTCCTCCAGAGAACGGCCGGGAGCGTCGAGCACACGGAGGAAGACGTCGAGGCGTTCGTCGATGGCGTCGCGGCGGGTTTCGACCAAGCCGTCGGTGTAGAGGACCAGTTGGTCTCCGGGGTACAGGGGCGCGGTGGTTGTCTCGAAGGGGACCCCGCCGACCCCGAGAGGTGCGCCGGACGGCAGGTCGAGCAGCTCGGGAGGCCGGCCGGTGGGGATGAGTGCCGGAGGCAGGTGTCCGGCCCCGGCGATGCGGCATCGGTCGCTGTGCGGGTCGTATTCGACGTAGATGCAGGTGGCGAAGTAGGGCTCCAGACCGGCGGTGATCTTGTCGAGGTGCCGCAGCACCTCGGAGGGCGGGAGGTCGAGGTCGGCCAGCGTGGCGGTGGCGGTGCGCAGGCGGCCCATCGCGGCGGCCGCGTCGATGCCGCTGCCCATCACATCGCCCACCACGAGCGCGGTCCTGTCCCCCGCGAGGGGGATGACATCGAACCAGTCGCCGCCCACCTCGTTGGTGGCGACCGCGGGTTGGTAGCGCGTGGCGACCTCCAGGCTCTCGGGCGGCGCCGGTCGCGGCAACAGGCTGCGCTGGAGGGTCACCGCCGTGTTGCGGACGCTCTCGTACAGGCGCGCGTTGTCGAGGGACACCGCGGTCCGGCCCGCCAGTTCACCGGCCAGGATGGAGTCGTCCGCCGTGAACGGGAGCGCGTTGGGGCCGCGCATCAGGCTCAGCACTCCCCGTGCCTCGCCCTGGGCGGCCAGCGGTATCGCGAGATACGAGTGGATGCCGTTCCTGGCCAGGGCGGCGGCGGCTCCGGCGTCGCGGGCGATGCGCGCCAGATCGCCTTCGTCCACGTGAGCCACCATGACCGGGCGACCGGTCCGCAGGCACTGGGTGACCAGCCGGTCGGCGTCGTGGCGGACCAGCTGGTCGGCGGTGCCGAAGGCGGGGGCCACCTCCGCGGGGCAGGCGGCCTTCATCGCGAGGGTGCGCAGGAGCACCGGGCCGCTGTCGAGTGCCGCGGGGCGGCGCTGGCCCAGGGTGGAGTCGAGTACGTCCACCACCGCGATGTCGCTGAGTCCTGGCACCACGACGTCGGCCAGTTCACGGGCCGTCTGTGTGATGTCCAGGGTGGTTCCGATACGGGCGGAGCCCTCGGCGATCAGGCCCAGACGCCGGCGTGCCTCGGCCGCCGCTGTGATCGCGCCGTACCGATCGGTGACATCCACTACCGACGTGGCCACACCCAGAACCTGTCCGTGGGAATCCTCCAGCCGGTAGACGGAGACGGACCAGGCGTGATCGTTGCCAGGGTCGGCCGCGGTGCGGCCGATGGTGTACGTGTCGATCTGAGGGCGGCCGGACTCGAGCACGTCCCTGGCCAGCGCTTCGGACGCCTCGACGCTGATCGAGGGCAGGATCTCGCCGAGACTCCGGCCCAGCTGGTCCTTGGCCGGCAGACCGTGGATCCGTTCCATCGCCGGATTGACGGCCACAAAGCGCAGCTCGGTGTCCAGTACCGCCAGCCCGATCGGCGACTGGGCGATCAACTGCGTGGACAACGCGATGTCCCGCTCCACTTCACGCAGCGTCGACGCGTCCGTGGCGGTACCCAGCGCGAAGAAGTCCCCCTGGTCGCCCGGTAGTCGCGTCCAGCGGAATTCCACCAGCCGCGTACCGCCGTGCTCGGTCCGGACGGGAACGGTACCGGACCAGCCCACGCCGGTCTCCAGCATCCGTTCGTACGTGCCGGCCACCAGGTCCGCGCATCGGTCGTCGACCAGCAGCCGCGCCGCGTGCCGTCCCAGCGCTTCCCGCGCGGAGTAACCGAAGAGCTCTTCGGCCCGCGGGTCCCACAGGACGATCCGCCCGGCCGTGTCCAGCGCCACGACCGCAACGCCGAGGGCGTCCAGCACCCCGCTCGGCCGCTCCGGGAAGGGGCCGGAGGAGTCGCCGGCACCCCCGGCATCGAAGGATCCCGATTCACCCATCCCGGACGCTCCTTCCACCTGCCGGTGCGGGGCGTTCCCGGTGCGCCGCCCTGGAGCCGCGGCGCCGGGATGTCTCCCGTGCCTTTCCGGTGCTTCCATGGTCTCCCGAGACGGTCGGCGACGCACCGTACCGGTCGGGGCCGTGTGGTCACGTTCAGTAGCGTGCCATCGGAGGCCGCGCAGCACATCAGGCCCGGTGCTGACTTCTCAGCACCGGGCCTGACCTGGTGTGTTTCATCCACCGGAGCGGTGGGCCGTCAACCCACGGCCCCTTCGAACCGGACCGGACTCGTGGTTACGCCGGGTCGATACGGGAGATGCTGCCGCCGATGCCGAGCACGTACAGCTCGCCGTCGCCGTCCTGCACGAACGAGATGGTCTCGCCGCCGTTGACCCCGAGGTCGCTCTCGCCGGTCACCTTGCCGTTCTCTATCTGCAGCGCGCGGACGGTGCCGTCGCAGTAGTCGCTGAACAGGTACTGCCCCTTGAGCTCCGGGATCGCGTCGCCCCGGTAGACGTATCCGCCGGTCACCGAGCAGCCCAGCCCGTTACGGTCGTACTCGTGGACCGGCGGCACGTGGTTCGCGGGCTCCGTCCCGCCCCGGAAGGGGTGGTTGCCCTCCATCGAGGACCAGCCGTAGTTCTCGCCGCCCTCGCTGTCCGCCGGGGCCCAGTCGATCTCCTCCCAGGCGCTCTGGCCGACGTCGGCGATCAACAGGTCGCCCGTGCCCGCGTCGAAGGAGAACCGCCACGGGTTGCGCAGCCCGTACGCCCAGATCTCGCCCTTGGCGTTCGGGTCGTCCACGAACGGGTTGTCCGACGGGATCGCGTACGGCTCGCCGCCGCTCGGGTCGATCCGCAGCAGCTTGCCGAGCAGCGTGTCGAGCTTCTGCCCGTTGCCGTGCGGATCGCCGCCCGAACCGCCGTCGCCGAAGGCGATGTAGAGATAGCCGTCGGGGCCGAACCTGATGTCGCCGCCGTTGTGGTTGGAGTACGGCTGCGTCTGGGTGAGGACCGTGCGCCGGGTGTCCGGCTGGAGCTTGCCGTCCTGTACGGCGAACTCGTCCACGGTGCTGGTGCCTTCAAGGTTGGTGAACGAGATGTAGAAGTGCGCGAACTCCTTGTCGAACGCGATGCCCAGCAGGCCGCGTTCGCCGTCGGTGGTGGTCTCGCCCGATATGTCGAGGACGGGCGCGCCGAGCCCCTGATCGCCCAGGACCCTTACGGTGCCCGCGCGTTCGGCTATCCAGACCGTGTCACCGGGCCCGGCGGCGCCGGCGATGGGATTCTGGGCTGTGGCCACTTTCGTGAGCGCCACTTCGGCCGCCGCCTGACGCGGGACGGCGGGCTCGTCGGCGGACGCCGTGGTTAAGGCGAGGGAAGCGACGAGGCAGATGGAGCCGATGATCGCCGAGCTTCTGGTGCGAACTTTCACCGTGACCCTCCTGGTGCGGCGAATGGGGGGAACCCGGCTGCTTTGGGCAGGTGTATGGGCGTCGCCCGTGCCAGCACGCAACCTGGGTGGGGGGATTGTGTGCTACTGGCTACGGATGAGGATACAGGGACAGGGCGGCTTGGCCTAGACCAATACCCCACCCCTGCACCTCCGTTCGCGTTTCCGTTTCGCTTCCTGTTTCCACTTCCCGGTTCCGCTTTCCGTCACGCCCGCCGTCGCCGCACTCCTCGAAGCACGCCCAGGCCGCGCCTGCCGGACCGCGCTTGCCCAGGCGGCGAAACGAGCGGCCGGATATTGATTCAAGAATCAGCAATTGCGCGACCTCTATTGACTCTCGAATCAGTAGCGACCTACCGTTCGGAACCAGCCAAGCACGGCTGCCCCGCCGGCCCGCCGCGCCGTCGTCCACCGAATCCCCAGTCGCCCTTGAGGAGCACGACCATGGGTCATCCGGTCACCCACACCACCAGAGGCCGCCTCGACACGGAACGCGCGCACTTCCGGATAGGCGGCGCGTGGCAGGCCCCCTCCGGCGGGCCCGGCGGCCCGTACACCGTCGTGACCGATCCCACCGGCCGCGGCGCGGTGGGCCAGGTGCCGGAGGGGACGCGGGACGATGTGTCCCTCGCGGTGGCCGCGGCCCGCGCCGCGTTCCCGGCCTGGGCCGCGACGGACGTCGCCACCCGCCGGGCGCTGCTCTCCGCGGTCGCGGCGGGAATCGGGGAGCGCGAGGCGGACTTCGCCGAGGTGATCAGCGCGGAGATGGGCGCCCCGCTCGACAACGCCCTCCACGCGCAGACGCGTCTCGCGGCCGAGGTGTTCCGGTCCTACGCCGACATCCTGGCCGGCCACGCGTGGGAGGAACGCATCGGATCCTCCCAGGTCGTACAGGAACCGGTGGGCGTCGTCGCCGCCATCACACCGTGGAACTACCCCCTCTACCTCGCCGCGGCCAAGGTCGCCGCCGCACTCGCCGCAGGCTGCACGGTCGTCCTCAAACCGAGCTGCGACGCCCCGTTGAACGCCTTCCTGCTGGCCGAGGTCCTCGCCGACGCGTGCCGCGCCGTCGGCGCGCCCGGCGGGGTGTTCAACCTGATCACAGGATCGGGCGCGGTGGTCGGCGCTGCTCTCGCCTCCCATCCCGATGTCGACGCGGTCTCGTTCACCGGGTCCACCGCGGCGGGCCGCTCCGTCGCGGCGGCCGCCGCCGGAACCGTCAAGCGGGTGGGCCTGGAGCTCGGCGGGAAGTCCGCCCGGGTGATCCTCGCCGATGAACGGGACGGCCGGACGGTCACGGATCTGGACCGGGCCGTACGGGTGGCGCTCGCCGACGCCTTCTTCAACTCCGGGCAGACGTGCACCGCGTGCACCCGCGTGCTGCTGCCCGACGCGGTGTACGACGAGGCGGTCGCGCTCGCCGCGGCGGAGGCCGGCCGCTGGCGGCTCGGCGATCCGGCCGTGGCCGGTGACCACATCGGTCCCGTGGCCACGGCCGGGCAATACGCCGGTGTGCTGTCCCATATCGAGCGGGGGGTGGCGGAAGGCGCGCGTCTGGTCGCCGGTGGCAGCGCTCCGGAGGACCGGATTCCCGACGGTCTGGACGCGGGCCACTGGGTACTCCCCACCGTCTTCGCCGATGTCACCGGCGACATGGCGATAGCCAGGGAAGAGATCTTCGGCCCGGTGGTGTGTCTCATGCGCTACCGGGACGAACAGGAGGCCGTCCGGATGGCCAACGACTCGGTCTACGGACTCGCGGGAGCGGTGTGGTGTGCCGATCCGCTCCGCGCGGAGCGGATCGCCCGGCGGATCCGTGCCGGGCTCGTCACCGTGAACAGCGGCGAGTTCAACGTCCTCGCCCCCACCGGGGGATACAAACAATCCGGAATCGGGCGGGAACTGGGCGTACACGGCCTCCTCGAATATATAGAAACGAAAACAATCCAATGGTGACAGAGCGGCCCCGGGTGGGGTGGGATGGGTCCGGACGACGCCTGGCGCGGTACCACCCGGATCACACCACCGTCCGGGGAGGACCGTCCCCAGCCGCGCATCCCCATGCTCCCGATGGCGTGCCTCCAGGTGAAACGCCATACCTCACATCCGAGGCCAGGACTTGCCCCGCCGTCCGGTCATTCCGCGCAGCGGCAGCTTCAGGAGAGGACTCTCATGGCCGGACCACACCACAAACCGTCCCGACGACAGGTGCTGACCACAGGGGCCGCGGGAGCCGCCGGCGTACTGCTGAGCGGCTGCGACGCCGGTCCGCCGCGCTCCCGGCCCGGCCCCGCGGCCGATGTCGTGGAATGGGCGCCGGGGCCGGGTGACCCGGCCGGCGCGCGGCGCGAGGGCAGGGTGATCACGGCCTGGTCGAACGAGGCACAGTCCTACGACCCGGCGATCGGCTGGGATCTGCACAGCTGGGAAGCCATCTCGACGGTCCTGTACGCCCCGCTGTACCAGTACGCGCGGCAGAACGACGGACCCGCCCCGCACGCCGCGGCTGCCATGCCCCGGATATCCGCGGACCGGAAGGTGTACACCGTCCCCCTGCGGCGGGACGTGCGATTCCACAACGGCCGGCCGGTCACCGCCCAGGACTACATCTACACGTGGACGCGTCTGCTGGATCCCGAGCTGGCGTCCTGGGCGTCCGGCTATCTCTTCGGGATCGAGGGGGCCGAGGCGGTCAACCAGCAGAAGGCGGCGAAGGTCAGCGGGCTGCGGGCGCTGGACGCGCACACGCTGCGGATCCAGCTCACCGAGCCGGACGTCCTGCTGCTCGCGGTGCTGTGCATGCCCTACACCGCCGCCCTGCCCCAGGAGGAGATCCGCCGCCTCGGCCCGGACTTCGGCCGTACTCCGGTCGGCAACGGCCCGTTCCGCATCGCCCGGTACGACAGCAAGGGCCGGCGAGCGGTCTTCAGCGCGTTCGACCGGTACTTCTGGCGCGGCACCCCGCTCATCGACACTCTGGAGTACCGCTGGGGCATCGACTATCCCCTTCAGACGCTCCAGCTCAGCGGGGGCAGGGTCGATGTGCTCGGTGAAGGGCTGGTGGCCAGCCAGGCCGCCAGGTTCACCGCCGACCCGTCCATGCGCGAGCGGTACGTACAGACCGTCCCGGTGCGCGGCAGCCAGTGGATCTCGGCGAACAACAAGCGCGCGGAACTCCGTGATCCGCGTGTGCGGCAGGCCCTGAACTGGGCGGTCGACCGGGAGCAGCTCATGCGTCTGTCCTTCGGCCTGTCGGATCCGTGGGGGTGCCCCTTCCCCAAGCGGCTCAGCCGGTACCGGCGCACGGCGAAGCCGTACACCCACGATCCGGAGCGGGCCCGCGGCCTCCTCGAACAGGCGGGGGTGCGCCGCCTCCGCCTGGACTTCCTGCACGGCACCCAGGATCCCTGGCCGCTGCTGGGCCAGGTCCTCCAGCAGCAGCTCGAAGCGGTGGGGGTGGAGATCAGTCTGAACGCCATGAGCCAGTCCGCGTTCGAGCTGGCCACGTCGAAGGGCGAGGGCGACCTCTACGGCTCCCACCTGTACGTCACGCTGGACAGCGCCCTCGAAACCGCCTCGTCCTGCTTCACCTCGTCCGCCGCCCAGAACTACTCCGGGTACGCGAACCCTCGCGTGGACGCCCTGACGGTCAGGGCCCGGAAGGCGCCCACCGCGGAGGCGGCCAACTCGCTCCTCGCGGAGGCCGAGGAGGAACTCGTCCGGGACGCCGCCGGGATCTTCATCGGGAGCATGAACTTCCTCGCCGCACGCGCACCGGAGGTCCGCAACTATCAGATGCGCGGAGAAACCGGCACGTACTACGACCGGTTGTGGGTGAAACGATGAGCGCCCTTCCCGTCACCACACGGACGTCCGCCTCCACCGCGGCGACATCCGCCCCGGGGAACGGTCTCCCCGGACCGGCCACCGCGGGGTCCCGGTCCGCGCGGGACAAGGGGAGCCGTCTGTGGCTCGCCGGGCTCTGCCTGCTCGGTGTGCTGGGTCTGCTGGCTCTGCTGGCCCCCCTGGCCGGATCGCCGTACACGATTCACACCGACAGCCTCACCGCCGACGGCCTGCCCGCCGGGATCGGCGCGGACGGCCACCCGCTCGGGACCGACGCCATCGGCCGTGACCTGCTCGCCCGTTCGCTGCACGGACTGCGGGCCACGCTGATCATCGCGCTCGTCGCCAACATCACCTCCGTCGGGCTGGGCGCCGTGGTGGGACTCGTCGCCGGTTTCTACCAGGGCTGGATCGAGCAGTGCCTGATGCGTCTGGTCGATGTGTTCCTGTCCATCCCCACCGTGCTGTCGGGTCTCGCGCTCGCGAGCATCGTGGGCCGTGGCACCACCGGCATCATCATCGTCGTCACCGCCCTGTACTGGGCCTGGACCGCGCGGCTGGTGCACGGTGAGACGCTGCGGCTGCGCAACCGCGGATACGTCGAGGCGGCCCTCGCGCACGGTGTGCGCCGCCACACCGCGCTGCGCCGCCATGTGCTGCCCCATCTGTCCACCGTCCTGCTCAACGTCGCGGCGCTCAACGGCGCGGCCGTCGTGGTGGTCGGCGCCGGTCTGTCGTATCTCGGGGCGGGCATCCAGCCGCCCACCCCGGAGATCGGCAACATGCTCGCGGACGGGTCCGACAGCATGACCTACGCCCCGCACACCCTGTTCGTCCCCCTCGCCCTCGTCATCGCGACCGTCCTGGCCTTCGTTCTGATCGCCGAAGGGCTGAACCGCCGCAACCCACTCTCGGAGCGACGCTCATGGCTCGACGCATAGGCATACGCATCCTGCTGGGCCTGTTCACCGTCACCGCGGTGGTCCTGCTCACCTTCGTCCTTCAGTACGTGGTCCCCGGCGACCCGGCCCGCAGCATCGCCGGTCCCAAGGCCAGTCCCGAGGTCCTCGCCGAGATCCGCGGGAGGCTCCGCCTGGACGACCCGCTCTGGTCGCAGCTCGGCCACTATCTGGGCTCCGTGGCCACCGGAGACCTGGGCACCTCCTACTCCCACGACCGTCCCGTGCTCTCGCTGATCCTCGAACGGCTTCCCGCCACCGCCGTCCTCGCGGCAGCCGCCCTCACGGTGGAGCTGGTCCTCGGCGGTCTGTGGGGACTGTGGGAGGCGCTGCGGCCCAAGCGCAGCTGGCTGCTGGCGACCATCAACGTGGGCCTGCTGTCGATGCCCGTGTTCTCACTCGGCTTCCTGCTGCTGCTCTTCTTCGGATACAAGCTGCCGGTCTTCCCGATCGACGGCGGAACCGGCCCGGCACAGATCGTGCTGCCGGCGCTGACGCTCGGGATCCTCGGCGCCCCCTATTACGCGAACGTCGTCCGGGACAGCGTGCGCGAGGCGCTGTCCTCGGCCTATGTGCGGACGGCGGTCGCCAAGGGCCTGAGCCGCCGCCGGATCGTGACCCGGCATGTGCTGCGCAATACGGCGTCCCCGGTGACGACCCTGCTCGGCATGGACGTGGCGGTGTTCCTCTCCGGCGTCGTCTTCGTCGAGACGATCTTCGGCTGGCCCGGCATCGGCCAGATGCAGACGTCGGCGTTCGCCGCCCTCGACCGTCCGCTGCTCACCGGCACGGTGATCGTCGCCGCGTCCCTCGTCGTGACGGCGAACCTGCTGGTGGACCTGGTCAGGACCGCCATCGACCCCCGTACGGCATCGGAGACACCATGACCCCCACTCCGGAGACACCCACCGTGCGCCGCCTCGGCAGTGATGTCGCGATCGACGGTCTCGGCGTCGCCTACGGCGACTTTCCCGCTCTGCGGGACGTCACGCTCCACGTACCGGCCGGCACCACCACGGCCCTCGTCGGCGAGTCCGGTTCCGGCAAGTCCACGCTCGCCCTGGCCGCGGGCCGGATTCTCCCGGCGGGCGCGCGGATCACCGCCGGGTCGGTCCGGGTCGGGGACGTGGAACTCACCGCGCTCGACGGCAGGGCCCTGCGCGAGGCGCGGGGCCGCACCGCGGCCTACCTCGCGCAGGACGCCTCCGCGGCCCTCAACCCCGTGATCCGCGTGGGGAAACAGATCGCGGAGGTCCACCGGGTCCGCAACGGGGCGGGCAGGTCGGAGTCCGACCGGCTGGCTCGTGAGGCCCTCTCCGATGTCGGTATCCCGGACCCCGACCGCGTCGCCCGGCTCTACCCCCACGCGCTGTCCGGCGGCATGCGCCAGCGCGTGATCATCGCGATGGCGCTCGCCTTCCATCCCCAGCTGCTCATCGCCGACGAGCCGACCACCGCGCTGGACGTGACCGTGCAGGCCGAGATCCTCGGACTGATCAGCCGGCTCCAGCAGGAGTACGGACTCACCGTCGTCTGGATCACCCATGACATGTCGGTCGTCGCGGAGATCGCCGACCATGTCGCGGTGCTCTACGGCGGCCGGCTGGTCGAGCACACCGATGTGCTCACCCTCTTCGAGGGCGCCGAGCACCCGTACACCCAGGCCCTCCTCAAGTGCTTCCGGAGCGGTCGCGGCGCCGGGCCCAAGGAGCCCTTCACCACGATCTCCGGGAGCCCGCCCATCGGTGGTCCCCCCTCGGGCTGCCCCTTCCACACCAGGTGCCCGCACGCCGATGTCCGCTGCGGCACCGATCTCCCCGAGCCCCTGCGGCTGTCGGCGGACCACATCGCGGCCTGCCACCGTCTGGAGGACGTCCGATGAACAGGGCAGAACGTCCGGTGAACGAGGCCGGGCACGCCGGGCACGCCACCGGCGAAGCGGCGCCGCTGCTGGAGGCGACCGGCATCACCAAGCGCTACGGCCGTTACACCGCGCTCGACGCGGTGGACCTGCGTATCGAGGCGGGCCGCACGGTGAGCATCGTGGGCGAGTCCGGCTCGGGCAAGTCCACCCTCGCGCGTGTCCTCGTGGGTCTGGAGCGCGCCGACAGCGGCACCGTGCGCTTCCGCGGCGAGACCGTCCGCGGCCGTCGCGCCAGGCGGGCGTTCCACCGCAGTGTCGGCATGGTCTTCCAGGACCCCTACGAGTCGATCGATCCACGGCTGACGATCGGCGAGGCCGTCGCGGAGCCGCTGCGCGCCCACCGGCTGCACCGGCACGACGAACCGGGCCGCGTCCGCGAACTGCTCGACGCCGTCGGTATGGAGGGCGTCGAACCCGATGCCTACCCGCACCGGTTCTCCGGGGGCCAGCGACAGCGCGTCTGTATCGCACGGGCCTTGGCCACCGACCCCGACCTGGTCATCTGTGACGAGCCCACGTCGGCGCTCGACGTCTCCGTCCAGGCACAGATCCTCAATCTGCTTCTGGACCTCCAACGGCGGCGCGGACTGGCCTACTTGTTCATCACACACGATCTGGACGTGGTCCGCCGGATCAGCGACGAGGTCGATGTGCTGCTGCGTGGCACGGTCGTGGAGCGCGGTGGCGCGGACCAGGTCACCCACCGTCCCCGGCACGAGTACACGCGGCGGCTGCTCGGCGCGGTCCCCGCCGTCTCGCCCCGGGAACGGCGCATCGGCGCGCCGCTGGCGCCCGGCTCCCCGACCGCTCCGAAGAGCGCGGAGCAGACGCCCGCATGACCCTGGAAGTCCAGGAGATACGAAAGGAACGGAATATTACCGTCATGGCTGCACACGCGGAATTCTCCAGGGACGTCTACGACGTCGTCATTGTCGGTGGCGGGCACAACGGGCTGGTCGCCGCCGCCTATCTCGCCCGGGCAGGGCGCTCCGTACTCGTCCTCGAACGTCTCGATGTCACGGGCGGCGCCGCCGTCTCGACCCGGGCCTTCGCGGGCGTGGACGCGCGCCTGTCCCGCTATTCGTACCTCGTCTCCCTGCTGCCGTCGAAGGTCGTCGACGACCTCGGCCTGAGTTTCGCCGTACGGAAGCGCACGGTGGCCTCCTACACGCCCACGGTGCGCGACGGCCGTGCCACCGGGCTGTTCATCGGCGGCGGTGAGGAGCGCACCCGCGCGTCCTTCCGCGCTCTCACGGGATCCGACGCCGAGTACGAGGCGTGGCAGGACTTCTACGCCACGACCGAGCGCGTCGCCCGGAACGTCTTCCCCACGCTCACCGAGCCGTTGCCCACCCGCGAGGCGCTTCGCGCACGGATCGGCGACGACACCGCCTGGCAGATGCTCTTCGAGCAGCCGCTGGGCGTCGCGATCGAGGAGCGGTTCAAGGACGACCTGGTGCGCGGCGTCGTTCTCACCGACGGCATCATCGGCACCTTCAGTGACGCGCACGACGCCTCTCTGGCCCAGAACATCTGCTTCCTGTACCACGTGATCGGCGGGGGCACGGGAGACTGGGACGTTCCGGTCGGCGGCATGGGCGCCTTCACCGACGCGCTGGCCCGTGCGGCCCGCGCGGCCGGGACCGAGATCGTCACCGGCCACGAAGTGCTCCGCATCGACCCGGACGATCCCCACTCCGTCGTCACCTACCGCACCCGGGAGGGAGAGGGCACCGTCGCGGCCCGCAAGGTCCTGGTGAACGCCTCCCCCGAGGCCCTCGCCCAGCTCGTCGGCGACGAGGCCCCGGCCGAGCGGGCCGAGGGCGCCCAGCTCAAGGTCAACATGCTGCTGCGCCGGCTGCCGCGGCTGCGCGACACCTCCGTCGACCCGCGCGAGGCGTTCTCCGGTACGTTCCACATCGCGGAGGGCTACGGACAACTGGCCACGGCATACCGGGAGGCCGCCGGAGGCTCGCTGCCGTCGTCGCCTCCCTCGGAGATCTACTGCCACTCGCTCACCGACCCCACCATCCTCGCCCCCGAGCTGGTCGCCCGCGGCTATCAGACACTGACGATGTTCGGAGTCCACGCACCGGCGCGGCTGTTCGACCAGGACAACGCCACGAAGCGGGAGGCCCTGCTCAAGACGGCTCTCGCCGAACTCGACGCGGTGCTGGACGAGCCGATCGCCGACTGTCTGGCGCTGGACGGGGACGGCAGGCCGTGTGTCGAGGCGAAGACCCCCCTCGACCTGGAGGAGGAGCTGCGGTTGCCACGGGGAAACATCTTCCACCGGTCGCTGGCGTTCCCGTTCGCCGATGAGGAGAAGGGAACCGGCCGCTGGGGAGTCGAGACCGCGCACAAGAACGTGCTGCTCTGCGGCGCCGGCGCCGTGCGCGGCGGCGGTGTGAGCGGTATCCCCGGCCACAACGCGGCCATGGCCGTGCTGGAGAGCTGAGTTCGTACCGCCGTCGCGCGGAGGCCGGGACGCTCCCGGCCTCCGCGTTCAACTCGTCGAGGAGGACTGATGGCCCTCGCGTTGCGTTGCGCGCGCCTGATGGATGTCGAGGCCGGTGAGGTACTGACCGACCGGACCGTACTGGTGGAAGGGGAACGGATCCGGGCGGTGCTGCCCGGCGCGGCGCCGGTGCCCGAAGGTGTCGAGGTCATCGATCTGGGCGAGGCCACGCTCAGCCCCGGCCTGATCGACCTGCACACCCATCTGGTGGGCATCGCCGCCTGTGGGGACCCGGTACAGGAGATCAAGCAGAGTGCCGCGCGGCAGGCCTTCGAATCGATCAACCACGCGCGCGACACCTTGCTCGCGGGCTTCACCACGGTCCGGGACGTGGGCGCCTTCCGCGCGTTCGTCGACACGGCCCTGCGGGACGCGATCAACAGCGGCATCGTCATCGGGCCCCGCATGGCCGTCGCCGGAGCCTATGTGACGGTCTCCACCGGGGGCGGAATGATCACCGGTCTGGCCCACGACATCGAACTGCCCAGGGAGTTCCGCTTCGGTTCCGTCCGGGGCGTGGACGACGTACGCGAGCGTGTCCGGCAGATCCTGCACGGCGGCGCGGATCTGATCAAGCTGATCGGCACCGGCGCGGTCATGGCGGCGGGCACCGTCCCCGGCGCACCGGAACTCACCGAGGCGCAGATCCGCGCCGCGGTGGAGGAGGCGGCTCTCTACGGGGCGTACGTCGCGGTGCACGCCCACGGCAGCGAGGGCATCAGGATGGCGGCCCGCGCCGGCGTCCGTTCCATCGAGCACGGCTGCTATCTCGACGACGAGGGCATCGAGCTCATGCTGGAGCATGGCACCTATCTCTCCGCCGATCTCTGGTGGAGCGACTGGCTGGCCGAGCACGCGGACGCCGCGGGGTTCGACGCCGAGTCACAGGCCAAGAACGACCACGCCACCGAAGCACAGCGCCAGGCGTTCACGAAGGCCGTGCGGGCCGGTGTGAGGATCGGCTTCGGTACGGACGCCGGCGGGTTCCCGCACGGCATGCAGGCCCGCCAGCTCACGACCCTGTGCACGTACGGCATGACCCCGGCGCAGGCGCTGCGTACGGCCACGCTCACCAGCGCCGAGTGCATGGGCTGGGAGGACAGGGTCGGTTCGATCACACCGGGCAAGTACGCCGACCTCATCGCCGTCCCCGGCACGTCCGGCGATCTTTCGGCGTTCACGGACGTGCGTTTCGTCATGAAGGGCGGACAGGTCGTCAAGAACGATCTGACGGCGCGGGGTTGACGGCGAGCGGATCCGCGAGTGGTGGCGCGACCGGGCGGTCGACGGCGATGACGAGGTACATCGCCAGCAGGATCAGCAGTCCGCCGACGATCGTCCGGTCCGACAGCGAAGCCCCCACGAGCAGACTGAAGAGGGCCACGAACAGGGGTTCGCAGGCCATGACGACCGCGGCGCTCGCGGCGGTGAGCCGGGACTGTGCCCAGGTCTGCACCACGTACATGCCGAGTGTCGCCAGCAGGGTCGAGTAGGCGAGCCAGCCCCAGCCGGCCGGGGTGTCCGGCAGGTCGATCCCGCTCGGTACCGCCCAGACCGAGGCGATCACACCGGTGCCCAGGATCTGCAGAGTCGCCAGCCCGTAGACCTTGTCGGCCGACGAGTACGCCGACAGGAGTGCCATCTGCACCGAGTACGACAGCGCGCCGGCCAGGGTCAGCCAGGTGCCGAAGCTGAAGGAGACCCCGTTGAAGGCGATGACACCCAGGCCCGCCATCGCCGCGATCACACCGCCCCAGACGCCCCGCGTCACCTTCGTCCCGAAGAGGATCCGCGCCACCAGTGGCGTCAGGATCACGAACAGCGAGGTGAGGAAGCCGGATTGGGAGGCGGGGAGGTAGTGCTGCCCCTGCACCTGGAGGAGCGTTCCGGATCCGAGGAAGCAGGCGAGGCCCAGTCCGGCGAGCGTGTGCCGGCGGCCGAGCGCCAGGATGGCGCGGGGCCGTACCGCCACCATGATCAGTCCGGCGAGGAGGAAGCGGACGGCGACCAGGCTCGCGGTGCCCATTTCCGGGAGGAGCCAGACTGTCGCCAGATAGCTCCAGCCCCAGACCGCGGTGGCACACGTCAGCGCCACGAAGGCGAGACGACGGCCCGGGTCCGTACGGTCGGAGACGTTTCTCTTCTGACGCGTGGACACCACTGAGTCCCCCTCGCGGTACGCGGCGGTCGGTTGAGCCACGACGGGCGTTCGCCCACCACAGCGTATTTACTGACTGATTCGTCAGTCAATAGCTGTGCTCGTGACGGTGCGCACCGGCCGCAGCGCACGGCTGAGGCCGTGTCTCAGGAGATGTCGGCGGCCCGCTGCGCGGCGGTACGGCGCGGACCGAGGACCGCGGGATCGATCCCGAGCTGCCCGGCCACATGCTCCCGCACCCACTGCGAGGCTTCCGCCTTCTCCAGGGCTCCGCGCCGGGCGACGAGCTGCACGGCGAGACCGTCGAGGAAGAGCGTGATGCGCCACGCCACGACCCGCGCGTCGGAGCAGTGGAACTCACCGTTGTCCATTCCCTCTTGGACCAGCGCGGTGATGCGGGACTTCCACTCCTCGTCCATCTCGCGCATCACGTCGTGGAGACCCTTGTCCCGCATGCCCGCCGACCAGCCGTCGATCCACAGCCGCCAGCCGGGCGCCTGTCCCGTCGGCGCGTACAGCCGGATCAGCGCTTTCATCCGGGCCACCACCGACCCGGCCCGGCCGACCGTCGTCCGCAGGGCCTCCATCTCGCGCCGCGCCGCGTAGGCGAAGGCCTCCTCCACGAGCAGTTCCTTGGTCGCGAAGTGGTAGTGGACCAGCCCACTGCTCACCTTCAGCGCCCCGGCGACATCGGCGACCCGCGTGGTCGCGATGCCCCGCTGCTTGATCTGCTCCACTGTCGCTTCGAGGATTTCCTCACGCCTCAGGACAACCTTTTTGCGTGCCACGGGGGACACCTTACCCGGGCGTCCTGACTCACGTGTCAGGACGCCCGGCCGGCCCCCGGGGGATGATCGGCGGGCGCCGGTCAGCGGGAACCCGCGGCGCCGAGGACATGGGCGGCGAGCCGGAACCGCTCGGGCGGTCCTCCGGCCCCGGTCGCCAGGTCCGTCGTGAGTTCGCCGATGAGCGGCGCGAACTTCGCCCCGTGCCCCGAGCAGGGCGAGCAGACGACGAACGGTCCGACCCGGTCGAGCAGGAAGTCCTCGCTCGGCGTGAAGGTGAACAGGCAGCTGGTCTCGGAGCGGGGTGTCGGATCGAGACCGGGCAGCCACCGCTTCACGTACTCGGTGACCCGGGCCCGTGACCGCGGGGTGATCACGCCGTCCCGGCCGGTGGCGGTCGTCTTCCGGCCGCTGTAGTGCTCGCCGATCTTGCGGTCGTCGCCCGGCCCGCCGTCGCGGCCGCCCGCCAGGTGGTAGATCCCGTCCCCCCGCTCGTGGAGGACGCTGGGCCACGCGGGGGCCGCCGGATCCAGCCGCGGGAAATGGAAGGTGTCCTGTTGGGTGACCGTCAGCGGGGGCAGGGCGAGGTGCTCGCCGAGCAGCCCCGCCGTCCACGCTCCGGCGGCGACGACGACCCGCTCGGCCCGTAGCGCGTCGCCGTCGGCCAGCAGGACGCGGACCCCGTCCGCCGTCGCGTCGAGCGACCGGACCGCGGCGCCGTACCGGACGGTCGCGCCCCTCCGGACGGCGCAGTCCACGAAAGCGGTCACCGCCGAAGCGGCGTCGACGGTCCCGCCCTGCGTGTGATGGACGACCGGGCCCTCGAAGCGCATGCCCGGCCAGCGGTGTTCCGCCTCCCGCGCGTCCAGCACCTCGTGGTCCACACCCGCGGCGGCGAGCCGAGCGGCGACCGCGCCGGCGTACTGGTCCGTTCCGAAGTCCAGACTGCCGAGCATCCGCAGCAACGGCACACCCGCGTCGGACTCCAGCTCCCGCCAGAGCTCGAACGACCTTCCGGTCAGCTCGGTGTACAGCGTGTCCTCGTAACCGCGCCGGACGATACGCGCGCTGCCGTGCGAACTGCCCTGGTGGTGACCGGGATCGAACTGCTCCAGCAGGAGCACCGACAGGCCGCGGCGCGAGGCCGCCCACGCGGTGGCGGCGCCCATCAACCCGCCACCGATCACGATGAGTTCAGCACGGGTCGTCATGGCCGCCTCCGGTGGGGTGTGTACCGGCGGGCCCGGCGTGCCGGCCGAACCTGGCCTCGATGTGAGCGATCTTGCGGTCGACCACCCCGAGCGCCGCTTCACGCGGCGTGACACCGTGCTTCTCGGCGTCCGCGAGCATGTCGGTGGTGAGGCGGCTCATGGCTTCCCTGACCTTGGCGTGGGCCTGGGCCGGGTCGGCGCCGATGTCACCGAAGAGCGTCCACCACCACCACGCGTTCGTCGCCGAGTTGGCCACGAAGTCCGGCAGGACCAGGGTGCCGCGCGCGTGCAGCGCGGCTTCCGCCTCGGGGAGCGTGGGCATGTTGGCGGCCTCGGCGATGACGCGGGCCTTGATCCGCGCCTGGCCGGACGCGTCGATGCAGTAGGAGACCGCCGCCGGGACGAGAATCTCGCAGTCGATGTCGAGCCACGCATCGCCGGTGGTCAGGCTGTCCCCGGGGCTCAGCTGCGCGCGGTCGATGCCGCCCAGGGCGTCGCGGGTGAGGAGCAGCCGCTCGACGTCGAGCCCGCCGGGGTTGACGATCACGCCCCGGGCGTCGGCCAGACCCACCACCGTGACGCCCGCGCGCGCGAGGTAGCGGGCGGTCGCGCCCCCCATGGACCCGAATCCCTGGACGACGGCCCGCGCCGACGTGCGGGCGATACCGATGTGGTCGAGGGCGGTGAGGGCCGATTCGGCGACACCGAGGCCGCCGACGAGTTCGGGGAGCGGGATGCCGTCGACGTCGACGGCGAACGCGTCCGCCAGTCGTCGGCGCGCCTCCGCGGCATCGTCCAGCAGTGGGTAGATGGCCTCGATGGAACTGTCCAGGCCCAGTTCGGTGAGGACGTCGTCGATGGTGTCCTGGCGCAGCCCCAGGTCTTCGCCGGTGGTCCAGTGGTGTTTCAGGACGGACCGTACGGCGTCGAGGAAGCGGGCGAGGACGGCACGGGCCTCCGGATCATGCGGGCTGCAGTCGATGCCGCCCTTCGCGCCGCCGAGGGGGATGTACCGGCTGACCGGGTCGTAGTGGAGCGCTTCCTTGCGGGTCATTCCGGCCGCCAGGCCGCGCACCTCGTCGAGTGTGCACCCCTCGCGCATGCGGAGTCCTCCGCTGGCGACGCCTCTGACCAGCCGGTCGATGACGACGAATCCCTGCCGTCCGGTGACCGGGTCGGTCCAGATCATCTGAAGGTGCGGCGGTGCCGCGACGGTGGTGGTCGTGCGGGGAGTGCTGAGTGGGCTGGCTGTCATGGCTTCCGTCCGGTGCGGGCACTCGTCGCAGACGGGTGCGTTCTCAAGGGGGCGTAGGGGACGGCCGCCCGCTCCGGTGACGCGGGGCGCCGTTCCGGGAAGCGGGGCGGCCGTACGGAGAGGCGGGACGCCCGGAGCGGTCAGGTCATCCAGTTGACCGGGGGGTCGCGGTCGGTCAGCGCGGGCCGGTCGAGCCGGAACGTCGTGTAGGGCTCGGCCGCCGCGAGCGCCGGGTCCCCCGCGAGCTCGGACAGCATCCGGCCGAGCGTGGGCGCGAACTTGAAGGCGTGCGCGGCACCGAGGCCGACCAGCACCCGCTCCGCGCCCGGTAGCGGACCGAGCACGAAATCGCGGTCCGGTGTGAGGGTGTACAGACAGCGCTTGGACCGGACCGGCCGGCCGCTCCCGGGGAACCGTTCCTCCATGAAGCGGGACAGCAGGCCCAGCATGTCCGGGTCGGTCGTACCGGACCGGTCGTCGGGCCGGACTTCCGGACCGCCGCAGTCCTGACCGGCCTTCACCGTCGCCTCGCCGTAGGCGGGGAAGCCGTAGAAGCACGGGTCGTCGAGCCAGATCCAGACGGGGAAGACCCCGGGCGCGAACCGGGCCGGGTCCGCCGGCTCGAAGTAGGTGACCTGTTCCTCCAGCACCACCAGCGGGATGTCCCATCCCAGCGGCCCCAGAAGGGTGTTGGCCCACGCGTCCGTGCACAGCACGACCTTGTCGGCGGAGTAGCGCGCGTGCGGTGTGATGACCTCCACCCCGTGTGCGCCGTGCCGTATCGCGGTGACCGGTGTGTTGTCCCGCAGCCGGGCGCCCGCCTCGACGGCCAGCCGCTGCATCGCGGCCGTGGACCGCGCCGCGGGCACGATGGACGTACGTTCCTGGTACATCGCCGTCGTGCCGTCGGGGACGGCGATCTGGGGCCAGCGGACGCGCACCTCGTCCGCGTCCAGGAGTTCGTAGGGGATCCGCTCGGCGGCGAGACTCTGCCAGTAGTCGTCGAGCGGGAGGCCGGAGTTCTCCGGGCACAGATCGACTCCGCCCGTGCGCGTGACGAACCGCTCACCGGCGGCCTGCTCCAGGCGGGCCCAGTCGTCGTACGCGTGGCGGGTCAGGCGCACGTAGTCGGGTCGGTGGTAGCTGTGCCGGAGGATGCGTGACGTGTCGTGCGACGCGCCCCGTTCGTGGCCGAGCGCGAACTGTTCCAGTCCGAGCACACGCCGCCCCGAAGCCGCGAGATGCCACGCCGCGGCGGAGCCGAGTCCTCCCAGACCCACGACGATGACATCGAACGACTCGGTCCCTGTGTGCACGTTCATAGGTGGCCTCTCGACGTGGAGCCCGTGTCGCGCGTCCCCCGGACCGGGCTGGGAGGAACGGCGACGACGGAAAGGGCTTGGGAACCGCTCACGGTGATCGGAACGGCGCCCCGGGGCGGGGCCGACGCGTGAGGGCGGCCCCCGCGAGGGAGCGAATACTGAACGACGATGCAGTAACGGATTCGCGCCTGTCAAGAGCGGATCGTCGGTGTTCTCGCGCGGGCGGGCCGCAGCCGCGGGGACCGCGGCCCGCGGACGGTGCGCGCATCGCCGACGGCGGACGGCCCGCGGACGATACGCGGATTACGGACGGCGGACAGCCCGCGACCGGCGGTCCGCGATCGCTGCCGCCGGATCAGCCGCGCTCCAGATCGGTCGCGCGCAGGCCCAGTTCGCGGGCGACGATCTGGCGCGACCATGCCTCGGTCTGTTCACGGTCGTGCGCCCCGCGGTGGACCACTGTCTGCACCGCCACCCCGTCCAGCAGGGCCGTGATCCGCCACGCGGCGCCGCGCGGGTCGTCCGTGGTGAACTCCCCGGCGGCAACGCCGTCCTGGATGATCGCGGTGAGCGCTTCCTTCCAGCGCAGGTCGAGTTCTCTGCCGACCTCCCGCAGAGCCGGCTCGCGCAGCGCGGCGGCCCAGCCCTCGATCCACAGCGTCCAGCCCTTGGCTCCCCCGGTCGGGGCGTACCAGTCGAGCGCGGTGGTGAGCCGTGCCGGCACGGTGGAGCAGTCGGCGGTCAGGCCGCCGAGACGGTCCAGATCGCGCTGTACGGCCCAGGTGAAGGCTTCGCCGATCAGCGCCTCCTTGGTCCCGAAGTGGTAGATCACGAGGGCGGGGCTGACCCCGAGTTCGCGGGCCACATCGGAGATCCGCAGCGGGTGGATGCCCTGCTTCTCTATCTGGGTGACGGCGGCGCCGAGAATCTCACCGCGGCGCAGACCAGCGTCCTTGCGGCTTCGTGTCACGCCCCGAGGATAGGTCACCGCGATTCCGCGCCTGACCCACCGTGACGACCGGACGCCTGCCCGGTGACCGATTCTCCCGTCAGAAATATCGCGCGAGAGGCATTGACAAGGCTTGAGGGCCGCCACATGCTTCCCCTACTTGACTGTCCCGTCAGTCAGTAGTGACCACCGGAAGACCGGAGGCCGGACCGGTACGGACCGTGCCCCTCCGGGTGATCGCCCCCGCCCCCCACCCCAACCGCCTCTTCGCAGAGAGGAGTTGCCGGCACGATGCCTGCGATCCCGTCCGCCCGCGGAACCCGAGACAGCGGCCTCGCCGTCTTCCGTGACCCGTCCTCCGTCGCCGTCGTCGGTGCGTCGGCCAACCCGGCGAAGTGGGGGTACTGGCTGGCCCGCGGCGCCCTGACGGGCTCGGCCCGGCGCGCGGTCCACCTGGTCACACGCGGCGGTGGCGACATCCTCGGCGCCCCCACCGCCGCCTCGCTGAGCGACCTCCCCGAAGTGCCCGAACTGGTCGCCTTCTGCGTACCCGCCCCGGAAGTGCCGGCGGTGGTCGACGAGGCCCTCGCCCTGGGTGTCCGGGGGCTGCTGGGCATCACCGCCGGGGTGCCGGACGAGTCCGCACTCGCCGCCAGGGTCGTCGCGTCGGGTGCCAGGATGATCGGCCCCAGCAGCCTCGGACTGTTCGACGCCGCTTCCTCCCTGCGGATCGCGTGGGGGGATTTCCCGTCCGGCGCGCTGGCCGTGGTGTCGCAGAGCGGACAGGTGGGCAGCGAGATCGCGTTGTTCGCGCGGCGGGCCGGCCTCGGGATATCCCGGTTCGTCTCCGTGGGCAGCCAGGCCGACGTCACGACGGCGGATCTGCTGGAGGACCTCGTCGACCACGGCCTCACCCGTGCCGTCGGCGTCTACCTCGAAGGCTTCCAGGACGGCCGGCGGATCTTCGACGCGATACGAGCCCTGCGAGCCGCCGGCAAGCCCGTCGTGCTGCTCGCCGCCGGCGGCAGTGAGGCCGGGGCCCGCGCCGCGCGCTCCCACACCAGCGCGCTCACCTCACCGATGGAACTCGTCGACGCCGCCTGCCGGGCGGCGGGCGCGGTGCGGGTGCCGACGCCGTCCGCGCTGGTCGACGTGTCCGCATGCCTGCTCGCGGACAGCATGCCCGCCGGGCCCAGGGTCGGGATCGTCAGCGACAGCGGCGGACAGGGCGCGCTGGCCGCCGACCGTGCGAGCCGGCGGGGACTGTCGGTGCCGGAACTGAGCGAGCCGGTCGCCTCGGCGCTCGCCCGCTCGCTGCCCGACGGCGCGGCGAGCGCCAACCCGGTCGACCTCGCGGGCGCCGGTGAACGAGACCTCGGTACCTATCGCGAGGTCACGGCCGCCCTGCTGCGTTCCGGAGAGGTCGACAGCGTCATCCTGTCCGGGTACTTCGGCAGATACGGTCTCGACAGCCCGGCGCTCGCCGCGGCGGAGCGGCGCGTCGCGGCTGAACTGGCGGAGACGGCGCGGGCCGGCGGGCGGCCACTCCTCCTGCACTCCATGGGCACCGACAGCGACGCGGCCCGCGTCCTGCGTGAGGCGGGGGTGCCCGTCTTCGCCACCATCGAAACCGCCACCGACGCGCTGGCCGGTGCGGTCGCGCTCCAGGCGCGTCCCGGCCGTCACCTCGCACCGGCCGGCGCCGTCGAAGCGCCGGAAGGGACCGGATACTGGGCGGCACGCGCCCTGCTGAGCGAGGCCGGCCTCGCGTTCCCGGCGGCGCGCCAGGTGCACGACGCCCGGGAAGTGGCGCGGGCCACGGAAGAACTCCGCGCGCCCTATGTGCTCAAGGCCGGCTGGCTGGAGCACAAGAGCGAAGCCGGCGGGGTGCGGATCGGTCTCGACGACACCCCGAGCGCGGTCCGCGCGTTCACCGCCATGCGCGCGCGGCTGGGTGACGGACCCTACGTCCTGGAGGAGCAGGACGTACGACCGGACGTGGCCGAAGTGATCGTCGGCGGACGACGGGACGCCTGCCTCGGGCCGATGGTCACGGTCGGCGCCGGCGGTACCGAAGCCGAGGTGCACCGGGACACCGTCACCGAATGCGCTCCGGTCGACCTGGACCTGGCGAGAGCGATGGTCCGCGGACTGCGCTGCGCGCCGCTCCTCGACGGATGGCGCGGCCGGCCCGCGGCGGACGTCGAATCACTGGCCAGGGCTGTTGTCGCGGTGTCCGAGCTGGTCGCGCGGCTCGCAGGCGACCGCGTCGAACTTGAGATCAACCCCCTGCGCGCGGGCCCCGACGGTGTGATCGCCGTCGACGCGCTGCTGCTCACGGACCGGGACGACACCGCCCTCGATACCAAGGAAACGACATGAACCACCGGATACAGCCCGACGAATTCAACGGACGGGTGGCACTGGTCACCGGCGGAGGATCGGGTATCGGCCGGGCCGTCGCGCGACGCTGGGCGGCGGGCGGCGGTCACGTGGCGGTCCTCGGCCGGCGCGAAGAGGCCCTGCGCGAAACCGTCGCGCTCATCGAGGCCGCGGGCGGCAGCGCCGACGCCGTGTCGTGCGACGTACGCGACGCCGACGCCGTGGACACGGCCGTGGACCGGGTGGCCGCGGCGCGCGGCCGGCTCGACGTGCTGGTCAACAACGCCGCGGGCAACTTCGTGATGCCCGGCGAACAGTTGTCGCCGAACGGCTGGAAGGCCGTCATCGACATCGTCCTCAACGGAACGTTCCACTGCACCCGGGCCGCCGCGCGGCACATGCTGCCGAAGGGCCGCGGCGCGGTCCTCAACGTGATCGCCGGCTACGCGTGGCATGGACACCCCGGCACGGTGCACAGCGCCGCCGCCAAGGCGGGCGTGCTCGCCATGACGCGGACGCTGGCCGTGGAGTGGGCGGCTCGCGGTGTCCGGCTCAACTGCATCGCCCCCGGTCCGACCGAGACCGAGGGGGCGTCGGCCGCTCTCTGGCCGACCCGGGCCGCCCGCGCGCAGGTGCTCAGCAGCGTCCCGGCCGCACGGTTCGCCACCCCGGAGGAGGTGGCGGAATCCGCGGCGTTCCTGGTCAGCGACCGCGCCTCGTACATCACGGGCGACGTGCTCGTCGCCGACGGCGGCCAGTGGCTCGGCAAGTCCATCTACACCACCCAGCAGGACACCCCATGAACGGCACCCTGACCGGCGGCGAGGCGCTCGTCGCCGCGCTGCACAAGCACGACGTCCGCACCGTCTTCGGGATTCCCGGCACGCACAACCTGCCGGTCTACATGGCGCTCGCGCGCTATGGCATCCGGCATGTCTCACCCCGGCACGAACAGGGCGCCGCCTTCGCCGCGGACGGCTGGGCCCGCGCGGGCGGACAGCCCGGCGTCTGTGTGACCACGACCGGACCGGCCCTGCTCAACGCCGCGACGGCGGCGGCCCAGGCCTACTCCGACTCGGTGCCGATGCTGCTCGTGTCACCGGGCCTGCCCCTGCGCCACCCCGGCCGCGGTAACGGCTACCTGCACGAGGTGAAGGACCAGCGCGCCGCGATGGACGCCGTCGTGGCGTACAGCCACCGGGTCACCAGCGTGGCGGAGATCCCTCTCGCGGTGGCCCAGGCGTACGCCGCGATGGCCACCGGACGGCCGCGTCCGGTGCACCTGGAGATCCCGCTCGATCTCCTGGACGAGCGGGACCGGGTGCATGTGCCCGCGCCGGTGCCGGTGCCTCCGGCCGTCCCGTCCGCCGAACAGGCCGCCGCCGCCGCACGGGTCTTGGCCGCCGCCGAGCGGCCCGTGATCATCGCGGGAGGCGGGAGCAGCGGCGCCGCCCCCGAACTGCGGGAGCTGGCCGAGCGGCTCGGCGCGCCGGTCGTCACCACCGCGAACGGCAAGGGGACCTTCGACGAGGGGCACCCGCTCGCCATCGGTGCCGGACCGCACCACGCCGCGGTGCGCGCTCTCGTGGCGGACAGCGATGTGGTGCTCGCCGTGGGCACGGAACTCGCGCCCGCCGACCTGTGGAACGGTCCGCTCGATATCACCGGACCGCTGGTGCGTGTCGACATCGACGCGCAGGCCGTCGTGACCAACGCCCGCGCCGACATCGCCGTCGTCGCCGACGCGGCCCTCGCCCTCCGTGCCATCCGTGACCGGCTGCCGCCCGCCGGCCCGTCCGCCCTGGGCAACGCCCGTGCCGCGGAGGCCCGTACGGCGTTCACCGCCCAGGCACGGGCCGAGGGCGCACGCTACCTCGGACTCACGGAAGCCCTGGCCCAGGCGCTCGGTCGCGAGGGGTTCCTCGTCGGAGACTCCGCCATGGCCTGCTACTACGGCGCGTTGTCGAATCTGCCCGCCCACCACCCCCGGTCCTTCCTGTACCCGACCGGCCTGGGCACCCTCGGCTACGGGCTGCCGGCCGCGATCGGCGCGAAACTCGCCCGCCCCGACGCTCCGGTGGTGGCGCTGCACGGCGACGGCGGGATCATGTTCACCATCCAGGAGCTCGCCTCGGCGGCCCAGTTGGGGCTCCCGCTCCCCGTCATCGTCTCGGACAACGGCGGCTACGGCGAGATCCGCGACGAGATGGCCGACCGCGGGGACACCGTCCACGCCGTCGACCTGCCACGGCCCGATTTCGCCGGGATCGCCCGCGCCATGGGCTGCCACGGCGTACGGATCGACGGCACCGCGCGGCTCGCCCGGGAACTGGAGACCGCGCTCACCGCCGATCGCCCCACGCTGATCCACCTGCCCGAGGACGCCGCCCGATGACACGCGCGGCGGACGGGGAGGTACGCCCGTACTTCCGGACCGCCGACGTACGGCCGCACCACCTCACCGGAGGAAACCGTCTCACCGGAGGAAACCATGAACGCACCCACTGAACCCTGGCCGCTCACCGACGAGCAGCGGGCGGTCGTCCAGCTCTGCCGCGACTTCGCACGGAACGAGATCCGGCCGCGTGCCCGGGAGGTCGACGAGGCCGATGTCGTCACCCCGGTCGACATCTGGCGCAAGGCCGCGCAGGTCGGCATCACCGACTTCATGCTGCCGACCGAGGTCGGCGGCGGTGGATTCACCGATGTGTTCACCCAGTGTCTCGTCCAGGAGGAACTCTGCTTCGGCGACCCCGGCATCGGCAACCTCGTCTGTTCCAACGGCTTCTTCGCCGACCCCCTGCTCGAACTGGGCACCGACGACCAGAAGAAGCGCTGGCTCGGCCCGCTCGTCGGCCCGGACGCGCCGATGACCGCGCTGGCGACCACCGAGCCCGGCTCGGGGTCCGACGCCGCGTCGATCAAGACCGTGGCCCGGCGTGTCGACGGCGGGTACGTCCTGAGCGGCCAGAAGGCGTGGATCTCCAACGCCGGAGCCGCGCGGTCCTACGTCGTCTTCGCCAAGACGGACCCCACCCAGCGGTCCAGGGGGATCACGGCCTTTCTCGTGGACGCGGACACCGACGGGCTCACCGTCGGCGAGCCGATGCGGAAGATGGGCCAGCGGGCCATCGTCTGCCGGGAGTTGTTCTTCTCGGACGCCTTCGTTCCCAAGGAGAACCGGCTCGGTGCCGAGGGCCAGGGCTTCCACGGTCTGATGCGGACCTTCGACATCTCCCGTGTCATCCTCGGCGCTGCTTCTGTCGGCGCCGCCAGGGCGGCGTACGAATACGCCCGGGACTACGCGCGCACGCGCATCCAGTTCGACCGGCCCATCATCGAGCACCAGGCCGTCGCGTTCCGGCTGGCAGACATGGCCAACCGGATCGAGGGGGCACGGCTGCTGGTCCTGCGCGCCGCGCGCGCGGTGGACGCCGGAGCGGACGTGACCGGGTTGGCGGCCATGGCCAAGCTGACCGCCTCGGAGACCGCCATGTTCTGCACCTGGGCCGCCGTACAGACCCTCGGCGGCTGGGGTTACTCACGCGAATATCCGGTGGAGCAGTGGATGCGTGACGCCAAGCTCGAAGAGATCGAAGAAGGCACGTCGGACATCATGCGCATCGTGATCGCACGTCACCTGCCCTGACGCCGCCGGGGCATCGCCGGACGGGAGCCGCCGCCGTGGGAGCGGCGGCGGATATCGGACCAGACACGAGAAAGGCCGAGAAGATGGCACAGCGGGTACGAGGCGTGGTGGCCCGGGCGCAAGGAGAACCGGTCCGGCTGGAGACGATCGTGGTGCCGGATCCAGGTCCCGGTGAGGCCGTGGTGAAGATCCAGGCGTGCGGGGTGTGCCACACCGACCTGCACTACCGCGAGGGCGGGATCAGCGGCGACTTCCCGTTCCTGCTGGGCCACGAGGCGGCCGGAACGGTGGAGTCCGTGGGCGAGGGGGTGACGGAGGTCGCCCCGGGGGACTTCGTCGTCCTCAACTGGCGTGCGGTGTGCGGCCGGTGCCGCGCCTGTCGCCGGGGCAGGCCCTGGTACTGCTTCGACACCCACAACGCGCGGCAACGCATGAGCCTGACGGACGGCACCGAGCTGTCCACCGCCCTCGGTATCGGTGCCTTCGCCGAGAAGACCCTGGTCGCCGCGGGTCAGTGCACCAAGGTCGACCCGGCCGCCTCACCGGCCGCGGCGGGTCTCCTCGGCTGCGGGGTGATGGCCGGTATCGGAGCCGCGATCAATACCGGAGGCGTCGGCCGGGGCGACTCGGTGGCGGTGATCGGCTGCGGCGGCGTCGGGGCGGCGGCGATCGCGGGCTCCGCGTTGGCCGGTGCGGCGTGCGTCATCGCCGTCGACATCGATGACCGCAAGCTGGAGACGGCTCGCGGGCTCGGTGCCACTCATACCGTCAACTCCCGCTCGCAGGACGCCGTGGAGGCGATCCGCGCGCTCACCGGAGGCCATGGCGCCGATGTCGTCATCGAGGCCGTCGGCCGCCCGGAGACGTACGAACAGGCCTTCTACGCCCGCGACCTGGCCGGTACCGTCGTCCTCGTCGGAGTCCCCACGCCCGACATGCGCGTGGATCTGCCGCTCCTGGACGTGTTCGGACGCGGCGGCGCCCTGAAGTCCTCCTGGTACGGCGACTGCCTGCCGTCCCGGGACTTCCCGATGCTGATCGACCTGTACCGGCGGGGACGACTGGACCTGGACGCCTTCGTCACCGAGACCATCGGACTGGACGGCGTGGAGGAGGCGTTCACACGCATGCACAAGGGCGACGTGCTCCGCTCGGTGGTGGTGCTGTAACGCGAAGGACTCCGCTCCCCCGGGCTGCTCCCGCCGGGCGACGGAGTGTGTGACGCACCGTCAGTGGAGACTTCGCCGGCGGCCCGTCTCAGCCGTCCCCGTCGAGACCGTCGAAGCCGTCCCCGTCGGACCGTCCCCCGTCCCGGCCGTCTTCGTGTCACCCCTCGCCGTGATGCCGGTTCAGCCCACCGGCTCTTCCTCGGGGGCGGACGAGGGAGCGCCGGTCCATCGGCGCAGGGCGGCTTCGAGGCCGGTGGCGGCGGCGGCGCCGGTGGTGTCGGAGGCCCAGGCGACCACGCCGTCCGGGCGTACCAGCACCCCGGCCGGCGTCCCGCGGTCGTCGGTCACGGTGGTCACTCGCCCGGACCGGGCCGCTGCGAGGCGGGCGAACGCGCCGTCCGGAGTGCGGTCGAGCAGCAGGAACCCGCCGCCGTGACCGTGGTCGGCCAGACGGGAGCCGTCCCGGCACCACAGGTCGGGGACGAACCGGCCGACCAGCGGATGGTCGCCGGGCAGGTCGACGTGCTGCGTGACGCCGGAGATCTTCTTGACCGCGTAGGTCGCGCCGTCCCGGGTGCTCAGCAGACCGGCGACGACGTCCCGGAGCGCGGCCGACTTGGGGTCCCCGCGCAACACTCCGATCTGGGCCCGCGTCCAGTCCAGTACCCAGGCGCCGAGGGGACGACGCTCGGCGTCGTAGGTGTCGAGCAGCCCGTCGGGGGCCCATCCCGCGACCACGGCACCGAGCTTCCACCCGAGGTTCATCGCGTCGCCGACCCCGAGATTGAGCCCCTGACCACCGAACGGCGGGTGCACGTGCGCGGCGTCGCCGGCCAGGAGCACGCGCCCCGAACGGTAGGTCGCGGCCTGGCGGGTGTTGTCGGTCCAGCGGGTCGGGGCGGCGCGCAGCGCGGTCAGTGTGACATCGGTGCCCGAGATCCGGCGCAGACTGGCCTGCACCTGTTCGAGGGTGACCGGCGTCGAGCGGTCGGCGGGCGGGGCATCGAACTCCAGGGTGGCCACCCGCCCGGGCTGCGGCCCGTAGCGGTACGCCCCTCGGGTCGACCACACCCATCCGTCGGCGAGCTTCCCGGGGTCGGCGATGTCGACGACCGCCTGGTAGCCGGTGAGTTCGGGGTCGGTGCCGGGGAAGCCGATGCCCGCGAGACGGCGCACGGCGCTGTGCCCGCCGTCGCACCCGACCAGCCAACTGGTGCGCATCGTGCCGGCGGTGGTGCCGACGAGCACGCCGTCGCCGGTGTCGTCGAGCGCGGTGACCTCCACTCCGCGGCGTACCGGTACGCCGAGTCGCGCGACGTGGCCGGCCAGCAGCGCCTCCAGCTGAGGCTGCGGCACCATCCGCGCCCCGTCGGCGGCGGCGTGCGCCGCGAGGTCGGGATCGGACCAGTCCACGAGGTCGGGGTCGAGGCTCATTCCCGCGAAGTGCCCGGTGAATCGCGACCGGGGCGCTCGCCCGCCGGTTCCGGCCGGCCGGGCGTCGGCCGTCCCGGAGTACGGCCCCACGCGCTCCAGCGTCTCGCGCTGCACCTGTTCGGCCGCGGGCAGCAGACCGCGGCGGTCGAGTGCCTCGGCTGTCGGCACGTTGATCGACTGCGCCTTCATCGCCTCGTCCGGCTCGGCCCGCCGCTCGAGTACCCGCACCGTCGCGCCGGAGAGCGCCAGCTCCGCCGCGAGCACGAGGCCCACCGGCCCGGCTCCGACCACGGTCACGTCCACGTCCACATTCACGTTCACGTTCACGTCATGGCTCGCATATATCGTCACGAACAGCGTTCTATATACGAACGGTGTTCGTGTCAAGTTATGATGGCGGGGTGAACCCGAGAGAACGACGCGCGGCGCGCCACCAGCCACCGAACCCCGAGGCCGAAGCAGGCCCCAGGCCGCGGCGCCGCAAGGCCCCGATCACCGTGGAGCAGGTCGTCGACACCGCGCTGGGCGTCATCGTCACAGAGGGCTACGAGGCGCTGACCATGCGCCGGCTCGCCGGCGCGCTCGACACCGGACCCGCCTCGCTCTACGCCCACGTGGTGAACAAGGCCGACCTCGACGAGCTGCTCATCGGGCGGCTGTGCGCCGAGCTCGTACTGCCCGAGCCCGACCCCGCGGCCTGGCGGGACCAGATCCGCGGTGTGTGCACCCAGATACGCGACCAGTACCTGAAGTACCCCGGAATCTCCCGTGCCGCGCTCGCCATGGCCCCCAGTGACCTCGAGACCGTGCGCCTCACCGAAGGAATGCTGGCGATCCTGCTCGCCGGCGGCGTCGCCCCGCAGGCCGCCGCCTGGGCCATCGACGCCCTGTTGCTGTACGTGGCCGCCTACTGCCTCGAAGTGTCGATCGCGCGTCGGCGATCAGCGCATGACGACGTCGCCTGGGTCCTCGACCGCGACGAACTGCGACGCCGGTTCACCGCCCTGCCCGCCGAGACCTTCCCCCACACCACCCGCCACGCCGCCGAGCTCACAGCGGGCGAGGGCCACGACCGGTTCGACTTCACCCTCGCCCTGATGATCGACGGCCTCGCACACCATTGACCTGGAGGTATGTGCCGGACCTCGACGCGGGGTCCGTCGGTCCCGACCGGCTCCCGACAGTGCCCGGTGACTCGGCCACGGGAGATGTTCCGGGAGCCGCTCGCCCCCGCCGTTCTCATCCCTCCGTGTTCGCCGGGCCGGCGGAACGGTGGAATCTGCGGTGCAGCTCGCGTACGTGTGCGGCCAGTTCCGGCACCGGGCCCTCGACAGTCACCCCGGGCACGACGTCGTTGATCGGCAGGGCGCGCACCGGAGGCGCCGGTATCCCCAACTCGCCTATTCAGGAGACAAGTTGCTCGGAGGAGGCGACGTAGCGGGCGTACGCCAAGACGTACGTGGTGCAGGTCTCGGACGACGGCGGCACCTGGACAGACGCGGAGTCGGTCGACAACTCGGCGGTTCCCCTGCCCTTCGAGAACGCCGACGCGAGTCTCCAGCGCGTCGACATCGGCGCCCGCGAGGCCCGGTACGTACGGCTGAGCGGCGGTGAGCGGGCGACCAGTTGGGGCTCCTCGCTGTGGAGCCTGTCGGTGATCGACAGCGCGGCGCCCGGCACCGACCCGGCACTGCGCAAGACCGCCACCGCCTCCACGGAGGACGGCGACAACAAGGCGGCCAACGCCACCGACGGCAGGTCCGACACCCACTGGTCCTCCGCGTACGAGGACGACCAGTGGATCCAGGTGGACCTCGGCGCGGCCGTATCCTTCGACCGCGTCGTGGTCGTGTGGGAGCCGGCCCACCCCAAGACGTACGTCATCCAGGTGTCAGACGACGGTGACACCTGGACGGGCGTGAAGGCCGTCGACAACACCCCCGAGCCGCTGAAGATCAGTGTCAACCGCGTCCGGGTCTTCTGCCGGGGCGGCAACTGGGGCCGGGACGAACTGCTGCGCCGGATGTCCGCCGAGCCGATGGACACGGCGGTGCGGATGCACAGGGACATGAACTTCACCATGATCCGCAACTGGCTCGGCAGCAGCAACCGGGAGGAGTTCTTCGCCAGTTGCGACGAGTACGGCCTGCTCGTGTGGAACGACTTCCCGAACGCATGGGCCATGGACCCGCCGGATCAGGAGGCGTTCAACAGCGTGGCGCGCGACACCGTGCTCCGCTACCGCATCCACCCCAGTGTCGTCGTCTGGTGCGGTGCCAACGAGGGCAACCCGCCCGCGGCCATCGACACCGGCATGCGCGAGGCCGTCCAGTCGCAGGCACCGGGCATCCTGTACCAGAACAACTCCGCGGGCGGCATCATCTCCGGCGGCGGCCCGTACGGCTGGGTCGAGCCGGAACGCTACTTCTCCCGGTCCACCTACGGCGGCGGCCACTTCGGCTTCCACACCGAGATCGGCATGCCCGTGGTCTCCACGGCCGAGAGCATGCGCAACCTCGTCGGCGACGAGCCGGAATGGCCGATCGGCGACGCGTGGTACTACCACGACTGGAGCACCCCGGGGGAATCAGGCTCCGCAGAACTACCGCGCCGCCATCGAGGCCCGTCTCGACACGGCGAAGGATCTGGACGACTTCGCCCGCAAGGCGCAGTTCGTCAACTACGAGAGCACCCGGGCCATGTTCGAGGCGTGGAACGCCAACCTGTGGAAGGACGCCAGCGGCCTGATGCTCTGGATGTCCCACCCGGCCTGGCCCAGCACCGTCTGGCAGACGTACGACTACGACTTCGACGTCAACGGCACCTACTACGGGGCGCGCAAGGCCTGCGAACCGTTCCATGTGCGGGCCGACCCGCAGAAGTGGGAGGTCACCGCCGTCAACCACACCGCCCGCGACCTGAAAGGTGTGACGGTCACAGCCGGGCTCCACGACCTGTCCGGGCGCCTGCTCGGGTCCACCCGGCGTGCGAAGCTCGACGTCGCTCCGTCGACCACGGCCATCGCGTTCACCGCCGCGTTCGGAGCGGACCTCCCTGACCTGCATCTGCTGCGGCTGAGCCTGGAGGACAGCAAGGGCAGGCCGCTGTCCCAGAACACGTACTGGCGCTACCGCGAGACAGCCGACATGCGGGCGCTCAACAAGACCAGGGCGGTCAGGATCACGGCGGACCTGGGCCATGTCTCCCGGTCCGGGGCGCGACGCACCATGACCGCGACCGTGCGCAACCGGCGCGCCGCTGTCGCGTCGATGGTGCGGCTGTCGCTGCTCGACGCGCAGAACGGACGGCGCGTGCTGCCGACGCTGTACAGCGACAACTACCTGTGGCTGCTGCCCGGTGAGTCCCGGACGGTGACGCTGTCCTGGCCCGCGGACGCCCTTCACTCCGGACGGCCCGCCCTTCGGACCGAGGCATACAACAGCGCACGGACACTGACCCGCGCGTAGCCTCCGCTTCAGGCCGGGCCGGCAGCGTTACAGGCTGGTCCAGTAGAGCCAGAACCGCTGCACGATCAGTACGACGATCAGCAGGTACCAGGCAGTCAGCACCACGCCGTGATACCCGGCCGCCGTTCGCACCGCCCCACGCCACCACGTGGGCGCGGTGCGGATGTGGTGGGTGAGAGTGTGCAGGGTGGTGTACCAGAAGACGGGGATCATCACCGCCCAGACGACCATGCAATAGGGACACAGCGCGTCGATCCGGTACAGGCTCTGGAAGATCAGCCAGTGAACGAAGACCGCCCCCAGGGTGACCCCGGCCTGTATCACCAGCCAGAACCAGCGCGGCAGGACCGCACCCGCCAGCAGCACCGTCCCGAGGACCGTCACCGCCGCGAACCCGGCGATCCCCAGGAGCGGGTTGGGAAAACCGAAGACCTCCGCCTGTGGAGTGGTCATCACCGAGCCGCAGGACAGCACCGGATTGATGCTGCACGACGGGGTGTAGGAGGGATCCTCCAGCAGAGCGAACCGCTCGATGGTGAGCGTGAACGCGGCCAGCAGGCCGGTCAGCCCGCCCGTCACCAGCAGCCACGCGAGCCATCGGGGCGGCACGGCGACCGCGGTGCCATCGACCGCGGTGCCATCGACCGCGGTGCCTTCGGCCGCTGTGTCATCCGCCGCTGTGTCATCCGCCGTACCCGCGACAGCGTGCCCGGTCGTCCACCGTGCGGCCACGGTCACTTCGCCAGCTCCGCGTCGATGGCCGCCGTGAAGTCGTCGTACGAGGTGATCTGCGGACGCTTGCCGTTGACGAAGAACGTCGGGGTGCCCTGCACGCCGAGCCTCAGGCCGTCCTCGCGGTCCTTCCTCACCCGCTCGGCGGTGGCCGGGTCCTTCCACGCCTTCTCGAACACCGCCATGTCCAGGCCCAGTTCACGGGCGAAACCTCGGAAGGTCTTCTCGTGCGAGACCTGCTGATCCCCCCACTCCTCCTGGGTCTCGTACATCTTCGTGTACATCGCCTCCAGCTTCCCCTGTGCGGCGGCGGCTTCCACGGCACGCGCCGCCGACTCGGCGTTCCGATGGCTGGGGATCGGGAAGTAACGCATCACGAAGGTGACGCGTCCGGCGTACTCCTTGCGCAGCCGCTCCACCACCGGGAACGCGGCGCGACACGACTCGCACTCGAAGTCCAGGAATTCCACCACGGTGACCTTGCCGTCCTTGGCGGTCGACAACCGGTGGCTGTCCGGCCGTACCAGCAGCGATGCCGAAGCCGCCGTTTCAGGCGCCTTCGACGCGTTGTCGGCACGCGTGTCCGGGGCGGAGGAACGGTTGGCCGCCAGCAACACGGCGACAACGGTCAGTACGGTCGCGGCCAGCGCGAGGGAGATCTTCAGGTTCTTCGTCATGATCCATCATCCGGGGAAGGTGAACGGGAAGAGGAAAGGGCAGGGTCAGGGGCCGGGGAAGGGGCCGGGTCAGGGGTAAGGGCGGCGGGCGGGTTGGCCGGCCGGTCGCGTCGATGGAGCGAGGCGAGGTAGGCGTTGTACGCCGTGAGCGGGTCCTTGCCGTCACCGCGGTCGATGGCCCGGTCGATGCGTTTGGCCTCCCGGGCGTCCGAGCGGACCCACTGGGCGGCCAGGGTGATGGTGGTGATCAGCATGGGAATGTCACCGGTGGCCCAGGCGATGGCGCCCGCCCGGTATTGGTCGGCCGCCAGCGTGGCGCCCCATACGCGTTCCACCGCCTGGAAGTAGTCCCCGCCGATCAGGTCGGTGGAACTCATCAGCGCGATGGAGAAGAACGAATGGAAGGGCATGGCGAGCACGAGAACGATCAGTTTCGCGAAGTGCGGGATACGTCGCGGCGCGGGGTCGACACCGATGATCACCCAGAAGAACAGCAGGCCCATGGCAAGGAAGTGCAGCTGCATGGCCAGGTGACCGAGGTGGTTGCGCATGGCGATCTCGAAGAGCGGCGTGAAGTAGACCATGAACGAACTGCCGATGAAGAGTGCCATGGCGGTCACCGGATGAGTGAGTACCGAGTTGACCCGGCTGTGCAGGAACTTCAGCAGCAGTTCGCGTGTCCCGGCCACTCCGCCTCTCGGGGCGGGCCGCAGCGCCCGCAGGGCCAGAGTGATCGGCGCACCGAGGACGAGAAGGATCGGGACGACCATGGCCATCGCCATGTGCTGGCCCATGTGGACGCTGAACATGACGCGTCCATAGGTGGCCAGGCCGCTCATGGTGCACAGGACCAGGGCGAGCAGACCCAGCATCCAGGCCACCGTCCGCCCTCGGGGCCAGGCGTCGCCACGGGCCGTGAGGCGCCGTACGCCACGCCAGTAGGCGAGGGCGGCGACAGAGACGACGAGGGCGAAGAGCGGATCGAAGCGCCATTCCGTCAGCAGGCGGAGGGCGTTGACGGGGTCCGGCATCGGGTATCCGATGAGTTCACGTGCCGCCGAGTAGGGCGGTGGTTCTCCGGCGGGCGCCGGACTGCGGGACAGCCCGACGGCGAGCCCCGCCGTGAGCGCCATCAGCAGCAGTTCGGCCACCATCAGACGCACGAACACCGCTCCGCGCCCAGCCTTGAGTTCCGCCAGCGTACGGCGCCGGTGCCAGGCGCCGCAGGCCGCGAGCACGGCCAGCGCGGCGGTCTTGGCGAGAAGCAACTGCCCGTACGGGGTGGTGAGGAGCCGGACCGGCGAGTCGAGGCGGACGAGGGCGTTGACGATGCCGGAGACCGCGACGGCGAGCAGGCACCAGCCGGCGAGCGCGCTGAACCTGCCGGCGGCCTTCGCCGCGTGGCCGCGGGCCCGGACGGTGGTGGCCGCGACTGCGACGAGGCCGGCGATCCACAGGGTGGCGGCCACGATATGAACCGCCAGGCTGATGACGGCCGCGTCGTGGTTCTCGGCCGAGGCCGAGTGGCCGGTGAACGCGGGAGGCACCAGGGCGGCGAGAGCGATCACCAGCGCCACGCGCGCGCTCCGTACGGTGGTGACTCCGGGGCCGAACGTGACCAGCAGCAGCACCGCACCGGCGGTGAGTGCCAGGGCGCGCCCCTGGGGCAGCGAGACGGCGAAATCCGTGAGCAGGCGAGGTTCGAGGATCTGTCCGACCGGCTGGGCCAGCAGGTCGGAGGCGGTCAGCAGCAGCGTCGCCACGGTGGCCGCGAGCCAGAGTCCGGCCGCTCCCCAGGCGCAGGTCAGGGCGTGCTGCCGACGCACGGTCAGACGCTGCTGTCCGGAGGGGAGCAGGACGGTCACCAGGAGCAGCATGGCGACGGTGAGTACGGCGGCCAGATTCGCGGCGGTCTCGGCCAGCGGCAGGCCCCAGGAGGTGACGGGTCCGGCCTGGGGCAGTCCGGGCAGCGCCTCGGGGATGCCGCCGCCGAACCGGACGGCTCCGGCCGTCGCGGCGCCGGCGGCGGCCAGGGCGGCCGTGATCAGTAGTGGCGTGCGCGGGGCCGCGCGTCGTACGGCGGGTTCACGCACCATAGCGGCCTCGCCGTTGCCTCAGCCCGTACACGGTGGCGCCCGCGGCGGTGATCAACACCACGGCGCCCACCGCGGCTGCTGTCGAGACGCCGACGCCTTCCCCTTCTCCTTCTCGTTCGCCTTCTCCTTCATGTGTGCTCGCGGCGGCGGTGGGAGTGGCTGTGTGTTCCGGGCTCGCCGCGGCGTCACCGGAAGAGGCAGCGGGCGCGGGTGGAGTGGTCACGGTGTACGTGAGGCTGCCGGTGACGGGGTGGCCGTCGGTGGAAACCACCCGGAAGGCGACGGTGTAGCGGCCGGCCGGGGCAGCCGCCTTCAGCCGCTGCGTCACGGTCCGGCCCTCGGCGGTCGCGCTTCCGCTCACGACGGAGCGGTCGTCGGGGCCGGTCACGGCGATACGGGCGTACGCACCGTCCATCGTCTCGTTGAAGGTCAGTGCGACCTCACCGGGAGACGCGGACAGCGTCGACTTGTCGGAGGGATTGCTGGAGGCAAGCGCGGTGTGCGCCTGGGCGGGGGGTGCGAGGACGACGGCCGCGCCGGATACGGCGCAGGCCAGCACCCCCGCCGTGATCACACGTGTGAACGGCGATGAGGTCATGACGGTGCCTTCACTCCGACCAGTCGGTACGGTCGGGCGGTTGGCGGCCGCGCCAAGGGGGCGGGCCGCCTTCGGCCATCAGGCCGGCAGGGCACCGCCGCCCGGTGCGAGCCGGGTGGGAAGCGGAGCGTGTGGGTGCTGCCGGCGGTGGGGCGGTGCCCTGACCCCGCGCCTCGGCGGGGCACGGAATCCGGTCGGAGTGGTACGTGGCCCGTCCGCCCGGACGAGGGGCAGCAGCGGACACCAGGGCCCCGTCCGCACATGGAGCAGAGCCGCCCGCTCGCGTGCGGCGTCGATCAGGAAACGCAGGGGCTGACGCAAGGCTTCGGCGACGCCGAGCAGCCGTCCCGCGAGCACGACGACGACCACGTGGGCGACCAGCACTTCCCACACGGGATGCGCGCTGCCCGTGGTGTGCTCCAGCCAGAGAGCCGCGGTTCGCGATCCGGCGGCGGCGCAGGCCCCGGGCAGGGTGTAGGCGGCGTGGAAGGCGAGTTGGGCTCCGGCCAGCGCCGCCAGTGACTGCTGAGGGGAGAGGGCGCGGCGGCCGAGGAAGCCAACTGCCATACCCATGGACGCGACAGCCGCGCACACAGCGAAACCCGTCGGTGCGTGTCCGTCGAAGACCGATTGCCCCAGCAGCGGGAGCAGCACACACAGCGCCGCGAACCCGGCCGCCCACACCGCGCCGGACGTGCGCCGCGCGCCCGGTTCAGTGGCGGGTGCCGTCGGTGACATGGTGTCGCAGCTTCCAGGGGTGTGTGGGGGAGAGCGGGCCCGGCGGAAAACGCGTGTCATGCGGTGCGGGGGCTGCGGGCGGCGCCTTGCCGGCTTGTCTTCCGCCGTAGCCTACCGGGGTGGATCGAGGAGGCCCGAGCCGGGCCTGCCGCCGGCCTTGCCCACGCCGCGCGGTGCGGGGGCGACACCGGCGAGGACCACGGCGTCGCACACGCCCCGTACCCGCCCCACCACCGTGGGGCACACGCCGTTTCCGGTGAACCGATCAGGTCCGCCGAGCGATTCCCGGCCGGGCCGCGAAGTCATTTGGCCGGGGTGCACGCCTGTGGAAGGCTGACCGCCCGTGACAACGAATGCGAATACGGCCCAGGACCTGGGCGAAGAACGGCTGTTGTACGGGTGCATGGGGCTCGGCGGGGGCTGGGACACCACCCCGTACGGCGCGGCGGACATCGCGGAGGCCGAGGCCGCGGTCGAGGCGGCACTCGACAGCGGGATCACGGTGTTCGACCTCGCCGACATCTACCGTCACGGGAAGTCGGAGGCGGTGTTCGGCGAGGTGCTCGCCCGGACGCCCGGGCTGCGCGAGCGCATCGTGGTGCAGACCAAGTGCGGAATCCGGCTGGCCGACGGCGACCGGCCGGGCATGTACGACCTGCGGGGCGAGACCATCGTCAGCCGGGTCGAGGAGAGTCTCGGCCGCCTGCGCACGGACGTCATCGACGTACTGCTGCTGCACCGGCCGGACCCGCTGGCCGATCCCGAGGACGTGGCCCGCGCGCTGACCTCGCTGCACCGGCAGAAGCTGGTGCGCGCGTTCGGGGTGTCCAACATGAGCGCCGCGCAGATCGCGCTGCTCCAGTCGCACCTCGAATTCCCCCTGGTGGCCAACCAGCTGGAGATGAGCCTGCACCGCAGGGACTGGCTGGAGGGCGGTGTGCTGGTGAACACGGCGGAAGAGGCGTCCGTCGGTTTCCCGCAGGGAACGCTGGAGCACTGCCGGGCGAACGGGATCCGCGTTCAGGCCTGGGGCGCTCTCGCGCGGGGCCGCTTCACCGGCCGGCAGGAGACACCCGTCGAGCAGGCGACGGCGCAGCACGTCGCCGCGCTCGCCGAGGCGAAGGGCACGACACCGGAAACGATTCTGCTGTGGTGGCTGCAGAGGCACCCGGCCCGTATCGCACCGGTCGTCGGCAGCGCCCGGCCCGAGCGCATCCGCGCGTGCGGCGACGCGGCCCTGCGGGAGCCCGAGCTCACCCACGAGGAGTGGTACTCACTCTGGATCACCGCGCGCGGCGCCGCGCTGCCGTAGCCGGGCGGGCCGGGCGGCCCCGGCCGTCCCCGGCGGTCACGTCGGCTTCTCGTCCTTCCGGTGCCGTACGCCCCGGCGTACGGCACCGGGACGTACGGCACCGAGGCGTACGGCGCCCTCTTGACGGGGACATGCCCCGGCGCCATCCTTACCGACCGGTAACCGATCCGTCGCCGGCGAGAGGGAGACGATGACCGACGACGCCCGAGCGGCACTGGAACAGCTCCGTGACGCGAGTCAGTTCGAGTGGTACGTGATCCCGCTCCTGCTGCTGGTGCTCTACGCGTACGCCGCCGAGGTGGAGCGCCGGAACTGGAACGTGCTGTTCGCCGGGCTCGCCCTGTGGGGCATGGACTGGTTCAACGAGATCTGGAACGCGCTGGTCTTTCACTTCAGCGGGCGCGCACCGGTCTGGGGCGCCCGGGGAGACACGGCGTACCAGATCCTCATCGGGCTGAACATCGAGATCTGCTTCATGTTCGCCGTCATGGGCATCGTCGCGGCGAAGTTCCTTCCGCCGCGCGGCACCCGCGTCCTCGGGCTGCCGAACCGCCCCGTGCTGATCGCGGTGAACTCCGCCGCGGCGGTGGGCGTCGAGATGGTGCTGAACAGGGCCGGCGTGCTCACCTGGGAGTGGGACTGGTGGCGGGCCGGTTTCCCGTTCGTGCTCTTCCTCGTGGGGTACGTCCCGTTCTTCCTGGCCTGCTTCGTCGTCCACGACATGCCCAGGGTGCGCACGAAGGCCGTCACGGTGGGGACGATCCTCGGCATCGACGCTCTCGCCCTGGCCGTGTTCGGCACCCTCGGCTGGTTGTGAGCGGCGGTTCAGGCGCGACGACGACGCCCGCGGCGTGGAACGCCCGTGGACGGGAGATGTTCTGACACTCCGTCACACGGGCGTCCCGAGGGTACGACGTACCGTGGTGTGGCCGGTGGCCGCGGCTTATGACGTGTGCGGCCGGTGGGCGTCGATCAGCCGGTCCATGAGGGCGTCGAGCCGCGCGTCGACGACACGGCGGGACGGGTCCTCGTCATGCCACTCGACGATCTCCCGCGCGCCCTCGGCGAACGGTATGGACGCCGTGAACTCCGGCACCACCCGGCGGATCTTGCCGTTGTCGAACACCATGGAATGCGCCTTGTCACCGAGCAGTGCCTCACCCCACTGCGGGTCGGCCGCGGCGATGGCGTCCGAGGGCACGTGCACGAGCCGCGGTTCGACGCCGGCCGCCTCGGCGACGGTCCGGTAGATCATGTCCCAGCTCAGCACTTCGTCACCGGTGATGTGGAAGGTCTCGCCGAGGGCCTCGGGATGGCCCAGGAGCCCGACGAAACCACGGGCGAAGTCCGTGTGATGGGTGAGGGTCCACAGCGAGGTCCCGTCGCCGTGCACCAGCACCTCCTGTCCCCGGCGCATGCGCTCCACCGCCGTCCAGCCCCCGTCGAACGGCACGGCGGTGCGGTCGTAGGTGTGCGAGGGCCGCACGACGGTGACCGGCAGCCGCCGCTCGTCGTGGACCCTGCCGAGCAGTTCCTCGCAGGCGATCTTGTCGCGGGCGTAAGCGGAGTGGGGGTTGTGCAGCGGCGCGGTCTCGGGCAGGGGCAGCAGCCCCGGGGGCCTCTGGTAGGCGGCTGCCGAGCCGATGAAGACGTACTGGCCGGTCCGTCCGCCGAACAGCTCGACGGCACTGGCGACATGATCGGTCGTGAAGCTCAGGAAGTCGACGACGACATCGAACTCCATGCCCTTCAGCGCGGTGCGCGTCCGGTCGGTGTCGCGGATGTCGGCCGTGATGACGGTGGCGCCGTCGGGAACCGGCCGCGCCGAGGAGACACTCCGGTTGAGCAGGTGGAGATCGGCGCCGAGCTCGGCGGCACGCCGGGAACAGGCCGAGCTGATCACTCCGGTGCCACCGATGAAAAGGACTTTCAGGCGCTCAAGACGGCTCTGGGTCATGAGAGGTTCGTACTCCTCGGGGTCTGGCTGGGGGGAACGTCCGGCGCCGTGCGGCACCGGGGAGGGCGAAAGCGTGTCATTCGCCGGGGTAGGCGACGCCCAGGTCTCGGCGGATCTCGTCGAGGGCGCGCATGACCCGCAGGGTCTCGTCGAGCGGCATCAGGTCGGACTCCAGCCGCCCGGCGGCGACACACCGGGCCGCTTCGGCGGCCTCGTAGCACAGCCCGCCCTCGCGCTGTGCGGGGACGTAGGAGTCGAGCACTTCGCGCTCGCGGCTGATCAGGCGGACCGTGGCGGGTGCGTAGAAGTCGCCCTCGATCTCCAGGCGGGCGTGCGTGCCCGAGATCGACGCCGTGGTCGGGGTGCGGGCGAAGAGGGTGGTGTTCAGGACGCCGTGCGCGCCGGATTCGTTGGTGACGACGATCGACGCCTGTCCGTCGACGCCGGTGAAGGCCTTCTCCCCCACGGCGGTGAGCGACGCGAACGGCCCCAGCACCATCGACGCGAAAGAGACCGGGTAGACGCCGAGGTCCAGCAGCGCTCCGCCCGCCAGTTCGGGGGCGAAGAGCCGGTGGGCCGCGTCCGGGTTCATGAACTGGCCGTGGTCGGCGGCGACCGTGCGCACCTCGCCGAGCAGTCCGGAGTCGAGCACCTGGCGGACGACGTCGATGTGCGGCAGGAAGCGCGTCCACATCGCCTCCATCAGGAACACCCCGCGTTCCCCGGCGGCCTCGATCAACCGCTCCGCCTCGCGGGCGTTGCGGGTGAACGCCTTCTCCACGAGCACGTGCCGGCCGGCCTCGATCGCCTGGAGGGCGTGGGCGAAGTGGGCGGAGTGCGGTGACGCGATGTAGACGATGTCCACCCGCTGGTCGTCGAGTACTTCGGCGTAGCTGCCGTAGGCAGCCGGTATCCCGAACCGGTCGGCGAACGCGCGCGCCCGCTCCGGGTCGCGGGACCCGACCGCCACCACTCGCTGCTCGGTGTGCGTGTGCAGCGCGTCGACGAAGGAGCCGGCTATGCCGCCGGGAGCGATGACACCCCAGTTCAGAGGGGGCGCGTCGCGGGGAGAGGGGGTCCGTGGTGCGGGCAGCTGCCTGCCTGCCGCGTGCTGTGCGGGTCCGTCGGCCTGGTGTGGCTGCGGCATGGGGCTCCTGTTCGGGACGAGGTGCGGAGATGGGCTGTACGGCACCGGAGTCACATCGTCGTGACGCTCCGGTGGGCGACGCGTCCGAGGCGGGACAACCACCCATGGTGAGTGAGCGTTTCCGGCCGGACGACACTGCGGGACAACCGCTGACCTCATACTGGTCCTGATGACGGACTTGTTCAACCGGGCTCCCGCCCTCGGTTCGCCCCGTCCGCGTCGGACAGCCGCCGGCCTGGGATTCACCAGGGATGCAGGGCGTGGACCGGCTGAACGGGAGCCGGTGAAAGGGGAACACATGGCCGGCGCGGGTCCGGACGACGACCTGATCGATATTCGGCTCCTCAAGACCTTCATGACCGTCGCACACGAACTGAGTTTCACCCGGGCCGGTGAGCGGCTCTACCTCACACAACAGGCGGTGTCGTCCCAGGTACGGGCGCTCGAAACCAGCCTGAACGTGCAGCTGTTCCGGCGGACCACGCGAAACGTCCACCTCACCCGGGCCGGAAAGCTGCTCCAGGAGCGCATGCGGCCGGTTCTCCAGGCCATGGAGGAAGCGGTCATCGACGCACGCGAGGCGGCCGGCCATGACGGGGTGATCCTCGTCGTCGGTCACACCGCGTCGGCCGGGCACCGGCTGCTTCCCCGTGCCGCGGGCCTGCTGAACCGTATCTCCCCGGAGCTCCAACTGCGCAGCGAACAGCACACGGAACTCGGTCTCCGGTCAGCCGTCGCCGAGGGGCGTGTGCATCTGGGCGTGGGGCTGGAACTCGCCTTCGGCGGAAGCCGGATCGCCAGCCAGGAGGTGGGGCGCGAAGCGTGGTGTGCCGTGGTCGGGCCGGAGCATCCGCTGGCCGCTCGCGGGCGGGTGGCCACGGTGGAGCTGGCCGGCTACGAGTGGCTCAGCTGGCCGCGCTCCAGCCATCCCGGGCACTGGCGCGCGGTCCACCGGCTCGCCTCCATGACGGGACCGTCCCCGGCCGTGACCGAGACCTGGCTCAGTATCGCGCACGCCCGCCTCACCACCACCGAAGCGGTGATGCTCCAGCCCCTGTCCTATACGGCGCACCCACCGCGGGGCCTGGTACCGCTCGAACTGGAGGACGCGCCGGAGGGCCGGTTCTCGGCGGTCTGGAGCATGCTGGCCACACCGCCCTGCCTGAACCAGCTGCTTTCGGCCCTCACCAAGGCGGCCGAGTACCCACGGGCGTCCCGTGCGCCGGGGCGGAGACCGCAGGAACCGGTGCCGGCACTGTGGTGAAGGCACCGGCCACCGGTGTCACACGGGGGGGGTCCACCGTCGCGGGATCCGGACCGCGACTCCGCGGCCCGCGGGCTCTACGAGCAGTACATGGTCCGCTCCTCCGCCGTCATCGGCCTCTCCCGCTGGGTCTTGACGCTGGGTTCGTCCGTGGCCGGTCCCGTGGCCTCGAAGGGGACGTACCAGTAGCGCTTTCCCTCGAACCGGTCCTTGAAGATCAACTCGTAGGTGCCCTTGACCTTCTGAAGCTTCGGCGCCCGGGTCACCCAGCCGACGTACCCCGGCGGAACATTCATGAACGTCGACTGGCTCTCCGTCTGTGACGAGGCCCAGGTGCGCTTGTAGGACTGCTCGAAGGCCAGCTTGAAGACCGGACCGAAGGGGAATTTGTTCTCCAGCTCCTGGCGGAAGGACACGCCGGCGGTGTTGGACTCCCCCGTGGTGTCCTCCCACGCCCGCGCGGAGGTCTGGGGGTCCTCCGTGCAGTTGTAGGCGAGGTCACCGACCTGGTGGCCCTCCCCCGGCACGATGGACACGTCGCCGGACGGGTGGAAGACACACTTCTTGGTGCCGTTGTCGCACTTCGCCAGCAGCTCGGCATCGGACGGGCGGGTGTCGGCGGCCTGCGCCGACGGGACAGTCAGCAGACTGCCCCCGGCGACCAGCAGTGCCAGGACACCGGCCCAGCGGGCACGGTTTCGCGTATGCGACATGTTCAGGATCTCCTTCTACGGGCCGTCATGGCACGTGCCCTCAGCAGTGGTTCGCTTTCTCGTCTTCCGTCATGGGCCTGGTCCTCTGAGCCATACTGCCGGTGTCCAGCGGTGCGCTCGCCTCGAAGGGGACGTACCAGTAACGCTTTCCCCGGAACCGGTCCTTGAAGATCAGCTCGTAGGTCCCCTTCACCTTCTGCGTGTCGGGGGCACGCGTCACCCAGCCGACCTGACCGGGACGCACATCGATGAATGTGGTGGCGCTCTCGGTCTTCGCCTTCCTCCAGGACGTCTCGAACGATGTGGTGATGCTGGTGCTGAAGACCCCTTCCCAGCCGAGACCGACGGTCATGGACAGGCCGACACTGTTGGACTCCTCCACGGTGTCCGACCATGAGATGCCCGAACGCTGCGTCAGGGAGGTGCAGTTGTAGTCCTCGTCGCCCACCTTGCGCGCCACGCCGGCGAACTTGACCGGTGGACCACTGGGGTGGAAGACACACTTCTTGGTGCCGTTGTCGCACTTCGCCAGCAGCTCGGCATCGGACGGCCGGGTGTCATCGGCCTGCGCCGAGGGAACGGTCACCAGACTGCCCCCGGCGACCAGCACCGCGAGGACGCCCGCCCAGCGGGCACGGTTGCGTGACATTCTCGGTGAGCCCCCGGAGCGACGGTTGGTCTTCGAACGCGATATCTCGGACATGGACTTCCCCGTCACCTGAACTCGATGGACTCGGCGAGGTCGTTCCACTGCGCGTCGAGCTCCGGTGTCAGGTCCTTGAAGCGGGGCGAGGACACGCCCTCCAGGTAGGACCGCGTGTACAGGGTGACCTCACACTCGGCCCAGCCCTGGACGGAGGAGACCCTGCCCTTCCACTCGTCCGGGAGGTTGAAGTAGAAGGCGGTCTCGCGCTCGGAGGTGCAGGGACGACTGCCCCACAGGGTGATCGAGTCACCGCCGTAGCGGTAGTCCGCGAAGAGGGTGCCTATCACCACGTCGGTGGGCTTCTCGACACGGGTCTGCGCCCCGCCGGGGTTGCCCTTGATCCTCACGTTGGCGTACTGCTGGGCTTCTTCAAGGGTGCTGAAGCACTTCTCCTCCCCGTTGCCGACGTTGGTGGTGCAGTGATTCCCGTTCTCTTCGGGCGCGGCGCCCGCCGAGCCCACGGTGACGGACACCGCGCAGACGACTCCCAGAATGCCGGCGCCCGAGATCGCCGCCAGCTTGTTACGCCGTTTTCTGCTGCCCATTCGCCGCGACTCCTCAGATGTAAATGACCGCCCGACCGGGTTGTCCCGGCTCGCGACGTGGATGCTCAGGCCCGTGGTGACACGCTCTCCCACCGGACACTCGTCATCTTGCAGTGACCGTGGGACGAGGTTCAACAACAACCGGGACGCGCTCGGGAGTTGTTGTGAATGCCAGGGGCGACGTCGCCCTATGCCCTGTTCTTACCTTTTATTACGGGCGGCTTGCTTGTGAACACCGCGAATACGCCTCTGACCTGGCCTGGAGCGCTCGCTGCCGCTCTTGCGGCGGCGGTGCTCATGCCACCGGGCGCCCGAACTGCTGGTTGGTGCCGCTGCCGCAGGTGTACTGGAGAACGCGGGCACCGTCGGCGGTGGAGGCACTGGCCACGTCGGGGCACTTGCCGGTGTCCTCGAACTGGGTCCCGTTGGTCACGGTGGCCGGAGCCGCCTGCGCGGGCACCCCCGCGAAGAGCAGTGCGACCACTCTCGCGCAGGCGGCCAGCACACGCAGGATGGCACGTTCGACCAGGGAAGGCTCCTTCACTGAGGGAGCGGGGGTCTCGCCGCCCGCCCCATGACATGCACGGCACTCACCGCACCGTGCTCACCGCACGGCGGCCGTCCGTCCGACGGTCACCGCACGGCGGACCGTCCGTGTGACGACAGAGCGACCGCTCGCGGTCTCAGACCCGCACGACGGCCTCCGCCCACGAGGTGTGGTCGTACGAGCCGTTGCCATTGGCGTCCTGCACGACCAGCCGTAGTATCTGTACGCCCGTCACGTCCACGTCGACGGACTTCGGTCCGCCGGCGGCCGTGAGCGTTCCGCTGTCGAAGAGCTGCACGCCGTCCCCGGACACACGGGCCCGGACCCCGCCGGCGGCGGACTGCCCGGCAGAGAAGTCGTCGATGCCGACGCGTGCGGTCAGCCGCTTCGCCCGTCCGCCCAGGTGTTAGACGATCTCGGACGGGGCGTGCACGCCCAGCCCCTTGGCGTACGTGGTGCCGCCGAGACTGATCGGCGGGCCGTCTCCCGCGGCCTGCTTTCCGTTGCAGGCGTCCCGCTCGACCGGCCCCCAGCCGTTGGCCGCCGACACCCAGTCGAGGTCGCTCAGATACGTGTCGGAGGTGGGGGGCGCGGGCAGCGACGCGACGGTCCCGGTGGTGCGGTCGTCGCCGAACCGCAAGGTGTTCCCGCCGTACGACGCGGTGGCCTCGGCGCGCAGCGGGAACGAGGCGTCCACGGCCGCGTCCGAGGGCGGTGTCACCTCCCAGGCCACGACGAGCGCGCCGCCCGCGGCGAGTTGGTCCGCGGTGACCGGTGTGGTCGCGCGGGCCTGCCAGCCGTCCGGCACGTCCAGTGTCAGCCGGGGGCCGGCCCAGGCCGAAGCCGAGGCGTTGCTGAAGGTGGCGCGGGCCGTGAACGGCTTCCCCCGAGCCACGACCCCGGGAACCGCCAGGGACACGCCGTAGGGTTCGCGCACGTACGTGTCCACCCACGACGCGCGCAGCAGGGCCGTCAGCTCCGCGACGTCGGACGGGCGCGCGGACGCGATGTCGTTCTTCTCCCCCGGGTCCGCCGCGAGGTCGTACAGCTCCAGCTGCCACTGGTCGTCCGGCACCGTCCGGTCGCGCGCGGGGGCGAAACGGACCGCTTTCAGGTCCCCCTTGCGGACGGACTCCGCCAGCCTGAGGTTGCGGCCGTTGTCGACGGCGTCCGCGCGACCGGTCGCGTACGGGTCGTTGCGCATCCAGTACAGCCGCGGGTGCCGCGGTGCCGTGGAACCGGTCAGCAGGGGGGCCACGGATATCCCGTCCATGTCGCGCGGCGCGGACGCGCCGCCCAACTGGGCGAAGGTGGGCAGCAGATCGATCAGCGGGGTCGGCCGGCCGGTGGTGCCCGCGAGGACCGTTCCCGGCTGCCAGGCGATGAGCGGAACACGCACTCCGCCTTCGTACAGGTTGCGCTTGTAGCCGCGCAGCGGGCCGTTCGCGTCGAAGCGGTCCGGGTCGACGCCCCCTTCCTCGTGCGGGCCGTTGTCACTGATGGCGAGGACCAGCGTGTCCCGGTCGATGCCGAGCCCCTTGAGCCGGTCCACGACCTTGCCGACGAGCGTGTCCAGCCGGGTGACCTGGGCGGCGTGCCCCTTGTCGGCGGCGGGCCAGGGCCGGCTCGCGTACGCGCCGTCGCCGGGGATGTCCGAGGGCGCGTGCGGAGTGGTGGGGGTGAGGAACAGCAGGAACGGCTCGTCGGCGTGGGTGTCGAGGAAGTCCAGCGCGCGCCGTTCGATCAGATCGATCGCGTACGCGCCCTTCGCGCCGTTCGCGTTCTCGGGGATGCCGGTCCGCTCGCCGTTGTGCCACAGGTAATCGGGGTAGTACTGGTGGGCGTGGCCGTGCCCGATGTAGCCGTAGAACTCCTCGAAGCCCCGCGCGTTGGGATGGCTGGGCTGGTCGGCCTCGTCCGGTCCGAAGCCCCACTTGCCGATGCACCCCGTGCGGTAGCCGCGGGCGCGCAGCACCTCGGCGAACGTCGTGTCGCCGTCGCCGAGCGCACCCTGCGGGCCGCTGAACGGGTTCTGCCGCACGGTCGCGTGTCCGGTGTGCAGACCCGTCAGGAGTGAACAGCGGGACGGCGCGCAGACCGCCGCCGCCGAGTACGCCTGGGTGAAGCGCAGCCCCTGCGCGGACAGTTCGTCGAGTCTCGGTGTGGCGATGAGTTTCTGTCCGTAGGAACCCAGCTCGCCGTAGCCGAGGTCGTCGGCGAGGACGAGCACGATGTTCGGGGCCCGGCCGGAAGCGCGGGGCGCGGCGGCCGAGGCCGGCGTGCCGGGCAGGCCCGCGAGGGCCAGTGCCGCGGCCGAACCCGCGAGGAACTGACGACGGTTGGGCATAGCTTCTCCGTAGCAGTTTTGATTACGAGGGTTTTTGCGGATCAATCTGTTCGGTTCTGATAATCCATGTTCGACTAGGAGGAGTCCATTGACCGTGCAAAACTTTTTTACGCCGGCCGGCGACGGTACGGGCACCGGTTCCGCGTGCTGCGCGCCCGCCGGACGGGGCGGACCGCTGCCCGTGGCGCCCGCCGTGCCGCACACGCGGCGCGCTTCGGGCAGCGGGATGGTGACACTGCCCGGCGGTACGTTCCGGATGGGCAACGAGGACGCGCACGCCAACCCCGGAGACGGGGAGGGGCCGGTGCGCGACGTCACCGTCTCGCCGTTCCTCATGGACGAGACCGCGGTCACCAACGCCCGGTTCGCGGCGTTCGTGAAGGACACCGGATACGTCACGGCCGCCGAACGGCTCGGCTGGTCCTACGTCTTCGCGGGGTTCCTCACACCGGAGCGGGTGCGCGAGAGCCGGGCCGCGGCCGGCACCCCGTGGTGGCGGGGCGTCGAGGGAGCCGCGTGGCGGACTCCCGAGGGCCACGGTTCCGGCATCGGTGACCGGTCCCAGCACCCCGTCGTCCATGTGACCTGGGACGACGCCCACACGTACGCGGCGTGGGCGGGCAAGCGGCTGCCGACCGAAGCCGAGTGGGAGTACGCGGCACGTGGCGGCCTCGACCAGGCCCGCTATCCGTGGGGCGACGAACTGACCCCGCGCGGCCGCTGGCGCTGCAATACCTGGCAGGGCGAGTTCCCCGTGGTCAACACCGTCGACGACGGCTACCCGGGCACCGCCCCGGTCGGCGCGTACCGGCCCAACGCGTACGGCCTGTACAACACGGCGGGCAACGTGTGGGAGTGGGTCGCCGACCGCTTCACGGCCTCGCACACGGCAACGCCCCGCACCGATCCGCGCGGTCCCGACGCGGGCGGGAGCCGGGTCATGCGCGGCGGCTCCTATCTGTGCCACGACTCGTACTGCGACCGCTACCGGGTCGCGACCCGCACCGCCAACACCCCTGACTCCAGCAGCGGCAACTGCGGCTTCCGCTGCGCGGCGGACACTGAGAGCGGAACACACAACGCTCAAGCGATGTGAGCAGTTCGGCGCGGCCGACGGCCGCGCTCTGCCGTGTACCGGCAGGTGGCCCCCGGTCCGCCGGGTGCGGCGTCGTGACGGCGGACGCCGGAGCCGGCACGGGAGAGCCCAGCCGTTCACGACTACCGAGTAACTTCACTCCTCGGTCACATGAGTTGACGCGGTCCACACATCCACTTCATGATCCGGGTGGGCTTGGGAGCGCTCCCACGACGGTCGGTGTGCCGGAGTGAGCGAGGTGACCGAGGTCCACTTCCTACACCGCGGGAAAACCGCAGAAGAAGAGGGAACAGCCATGGACTCAGTGGGCAGAGTGGTGCGGCGCGGGACGACGCTGGGAGCGTTATCGGTCGTGCTCGGGGTTCTGACGACCGGTACCGCGACCGCGGGGACTGTCACGGCTGGAACCGTCACGGCCGGGCAGGACTCCGGCGCCCGGTCGGCGCGGGTCGCGCCGGCGGCGGAGAACATCCAGCTGGGCTCGTGGATGTCCCAGCTGGGCGGCACCATCGGCGACCGTCCCCTGAACCAGATCGTGATACCGGGCAGCCATGACGCCGGCAGCGCGGGCATCACGAAGAACAGCGGCATGTGCGATGCCGGTGACACGGTCGACACCGCGCGGATGTGGCCCGAGCTGGCCTCCAGCATGTCGCGCACACAGAGCGGCTCGCTCGTGGAGCAGCTCGAAGCCGGATCCCGTTACCTGGACCTGCGCCTGTGCAAGCAGGGCGACAGGTGGTACAGCTACCACGGCGGCCCGCTGGGGCGGCAGTTCTTCGACTCGCTCGGCGGGAACCAGGGGATCGTCCCGGGCGAGGCGCGCGAGCTCGCCGACTGGATCAACCGGCACCCGAAGGAGATCGTCATCCTCCGGGTGAAGACCACCGGCCCCGCGGCGACCCTCAAGGAGGACAGCCGCGCGGCCATCGCGAGTCTGGGCGGCCTGGTGGGCGGCGGCGCGCTGGACAACCCGGCGATCGCGGACGGATCGCTGAAGCCCACGTCGACGTACAACGAGTTCATGGCCGCGGGCAAGCACGTGGTCGTCGTCGACGACACGGACAGCACGTCGTACCCGTGGGCCTGGCAGCAGCCGAACGTACAGGACTACCGGGGCAGTTACGTCGGGGTCAGTGCCAAGTGGGACGACATCCTCAAGGCGGCGCTGGACCCGGCGCTGGAGCAGAAGACGTACGACGCGATACTCAGGCGCGGCGACGAGGTGCTGGGCAGGACGCCGGAGCCGGGGAGCGAGAAGAAGTTCTTCGTCCAGCAGGCCATGATCGATCCCTCCAACTCCATACCCAGCGCCGCGGTCATCCAGATCCTGGAGAAGCTCAAGCTCGTGTCGGAGTGGAAGGCCGACAACTTCCTGATCAGCATGGAGAACGAGCTGAACAGACAACTGCTGGCGAAACTGCGCACGTCCTGGAACAACACCAACGTCACCGACAACATGAACATCGTCATGACGGACGACGTGAACCAGAACCGCAACGGGGTGGCCGCCGGGGAACTCCAGCGGGAGATCATCTCCAAGAACCTCCCGCAGCGGATCACCTCGCACACGTTCTACAACTCGACGCGCAAGGCCGACGGCACGTGGACCGGGCCGAGCGCGCTGAGCGGAGCGGGTACGGCGTTCCGCTACGTCGGGGACCGGCAGGCCGTGAGCGCGATGCGCGACGGTGGCGTTCAGGTGCTCGGCGTCGGGGTGGACGGCAACATCTGGCACAACCTCCGGCGCCCCGACGGCAGCTGGCAGGGCTGGAACGCCCTTCTGGCCGCGGACAACAAGAAGGTGGGCTTCGCCGCCAAGGACATCGCCATCGCAACCGCGCCCAACGGCGACGCCCAGGTCGTGGCCGTGGGCAAGGACGGCTACGCGTACCACAACATCCGCTTCGCCGACGGCAGCTGGCAGGGCTGGTCCTCCATGCCCGGCCATGACGCGGGCCTGCTGAAGGCGACCAGGGCCGCCGCGGCCCGCATGCCCGACGGCTCCACCCAGGTGCTGGTCTTCGGCGGCGACGGCAGGATGCGCCTGGGCACCCGGGCCGCCGACGGCGCCTGGAGCTCCTGGAAGACCGTCGCGGGCGTCAACGCGCCGGACTTCGCCGGATCGGCGCTCTCGATCGCGGCCCTGCCCAACGGCGACAGCCAGATCGCGGCGATCGGGAACGACGGCAACGTCTGGCACACCACCCACCGTGCCGACGGCAGTTGGTCGGACTGGGGCCTCCCGGCCGGAGTGTCGGGCGGCACGATGGAGGCCTCCGCGGTCTCCCTCGCCGGGATGCCCGACGGATCCGTCCAGGTGGCGGCCGTCGGACGTGACGGCAATGTCCACCACGGCGTGCGCTCCTCCAGTGGCGACTGGACCCCGTTCCAGCGCGTGAGCGGCATCAAGGGGGCCGGGGCGTTCGCGGGCGACCAGGTGGGCATCGCCGGCCTGCCCGACGGCTCCAGCCAGCTCATCCTCACCACCCGCTAGGTGTATTGACCCACGGGGTTGTTGACGCGGGTCAACACACCTGGATCCTGAACGGCCGGTCTTCGCGGATCGGCCGGACAGGGGCTGAACGTCCGGAGGCGTTCGGAGGGCCTCCCCGCCCCTCTCACGCCGACGGATCGCACCGAGGGCCTCGACGGCGAGGCCCTCGGTGTTGCAGTGTGTGTTGTTGGTTCGGCAGGTCGCGCCGGAACGGACGGCAGCGACGCCCTTTCAACCACCCGCGATCGATCGAGCGGAGACACCTCATGATGCGACGACGAACTCTCCTGGCCGCCACGGGGGCCGGCCTCCTCGGCAGTGCCCTGGCGACGGGCACGGCACACGCCGACGTGACGATCCCCGTCGACCCGTCGACGGACTACGGCATCTGGGAGGGCTGGGGAACGTCTCTGGCCTGGTGGGCGAAGCTCTTCGGCGACCGCGACGACTTGGCCGACCTCTTCTTCACCACCAAGTGGGTCACCTACGACGGCACGTCCCGCCCCGGCCTGGGCCTGAACATCGCCCGCTACAACCTCGGCGCGTGCGGCTGGAACGACGTGGACGGCACCAGGATGGCCGCCTCCCCCAACATCCCGGACTTCAAGCAGATCGAGGGCTACTGGCAGGACTGGAGGAACGAGGACCCGGCCTCCTCGGCCTGGAACTGGTCGGCCGACCCCAGCCAGCGGGCCATGCTGATCAAGGCGACACAACGCGGGGCGATGAGCGAACTGTTCGCCAACTCCCCCATGTGGTGGATGTGCAAGAACCACAACCCGTCGGGAGCGGCCGACCGGGGCAATAACCTCACGCCCTGGAACTACCGCCAGCACGCCTCCCATCTGGCCTCCGTGGCGCTGTACGCCAAGCAGAACTGGGGCGTTGACTTCGTGTCCGTGGAGCCCTTCAACGAGCCGAGCACCAGCTACTGGTGGGACAAGGGGATTCAGGAAGGCTGCCACATGGACCGGGCGGTGCAGGCGGACGTGCTGCCCCTCCTCAGAAGCGAACTGGACCGGCGCGGTCTGACGGCGACGAAGATCGCGGCATCGGACGAGACGAGCGTCAGCCACGCCCGTGCGACCTGGGCCGCCTTCACCCCGTCCACGAAGGCCCTGGTGGACCGCGTGAACGTGCACGGTTACGAGCAGGGAGGCGGCCCCCGGGACCTGCTCCACGAAGACGTCGTCACCACGTCCGGCAAGAGCCTGTGGAACTCCGAGACGGGCAACGGCGACGGCCAGGGCTTCTCGATGGCCCTCTCCCTGCTGAGCGACCTCCACGCGCTCCACCCCACCGCCTGGATTTACTGGCAGGTAATGGATCCGAACCCGAACTGGGGGATGATCGCGTACGACCCGGACACGAAGACACCGGGAGCCGTCAAGAACAAGTACTACCTGATGGCGCAGTTCAGCCGGCACATCCGCCCGGGTATGAGGATCCTCCACACCGGCGTGAACTACGCGGCCGCCGCCCTGGACGAGAAGGCGAACAAGCTGGTCATCGTCGTCGCCAACACCTCCGACGCGCGCCAGAACCTCACCTTCGACCTCTCCCGCTTCACGACGGTGACGGGGGGCGCGGACGGCCTGGTGCCCCGGTGGAACACGGGTGCCGGTGACGCCTACACCGCCCGTTCGGCGACCCTGAGCGGCAAGACGCTGACCATTCCGATCTCGGGGAAGTGTCTGCAGACGCTGGAGGTGGAGGGCGTCATCGCGTAGGACACCCGTTCCGCCTCCGCGGGTGACACACCGGAATCAGTAGACTGGAACGCACACTGCCGAGCCGTGTGAGCCACGACGGCATCGAGAGGTGCGCATGAAAGAGTCTCCCGGTCATCGGTTCATCGGACGCGCCGATGAATTGAGGATCCTGCGGCAGGCGGCCCGGGACGCCGTACGGGAAAGTCCCCGGATCGTCGTCGTCTCGGGGATGGCAGGCATGGGAAAGACGGCGCTCGTCGACCGCTTCGCGGAAGAAGCCGGCGAGGAACTCACGGTCGTCCGGGCGTCGGACGCTCCACCGAAGACGGGTCTCCCCTTCTTCACGGTCACCGGGCTCCTCGCCGACGGCGGCGCGGAGCCCTCGGCACGGCGTCGGTACGACCCTTCCCGTACCCAGCCTTCGGTTCTCAGCATGGGCGGAGCGGTCATCGATCTGCTCGGCTCGTCGCAGGAGACCGGCCCGGTGCTCTTCGTACTGGACGACGCCCACAGGATCGATCCGGAATCCTTGCAGGCGATCGGTTTCGCCCTGCTGCGCCAAGGCGCGGAGCGCGTGCTGACCGTCATCTGCACCCAGCACGCCGCCAGGACGGTGCGGGACATGGGCATGGCGGACCTGCTGTCGGAATCGGACCACATCGAACTCACGGGATTCGGTCCGTCCGAGACGCGGGACTTCGTCGAGGACCGGACCTCACGGCCGCACGCCGGGGCGAGACTGCGGAGCCTCGCCGTGTGGAGCCACGGCAATCCGCTGTTCCTGGAGGCCGCTCTCGGAGCCTTCGGCGGGAACCTGCCCGAGGACCCGGCCACGATCCGCGTGCCCGCGTCGCTGAGCGAAGCGGTCGGCGCGTGGTCCCGTACCTTCCCTCCCGCGGGTCTGGCGATCCTCAACATGCTCGCCGTCCTCGACGCTCCGGCCAGCGTCCCGCTGCTCAGCCAGCTGCTCGGCTCGGACCGCGTCGGTGCCGACGCCGAGGCCCTGGTGGAACAGCACGCCGCGGTGTGGGTGCCGGACGGCGTACCGACGCTCCGGCTCGTCCACGCCGGACAGCGGGACGCGCTGTACGTGGCCCTCGCCCGGCCGGAGCGCAACCGTATGCATCTGCGGGTCGCCGCGCTGCTGGAGCCGCCGGTCCGCTGGCGCCATCAGGTGGCGGCGGCGGAGACCTACGACGCCGCCCTGGCAGCGGAGTTGCGCGACGCGGCGCTGTGCGAGGCACAGACCGGGCATGCGGCGCTCGCCGCCGAATACCTGCTCGCCTCGTCCGAGATCGACCCGGACGGCGAGCGCCGGCAGGACGATCTGGTCGCGGCCGTGCGGCTCCAGGTCACCGGCGGCCAGTACCGGACGGCGCTGCGCCATGAGGAGGCGCTGCTCCGGTCCGCCGCGGGGCCGCAGCGGGACGAGGCCCTGGGCCTGCTCAGCCTCGCGAAGGGCAAGGATTCCCGCGCCTGCTCGTACCTGCGCCGCGCCCTCGACGCCTTCGCGGCGCGCGGAGACCTGGCCGACGCGGCCTGTGCCGCGTCCGAACTGGGTGTCGCGGAAGGTTTCCTGGGGCTGGGACAGCAGTCGCTGCGGACCGCGGAGTACGCGCTGTGGCACACCCCGGACGAGGCGGTACGGGGCTTGGCCCAGGCCAACCTCGCGTACGGACACGCGCTCATCGGCGGCCCCGCCCGGGGTCTGCGGCACGTCGGTCATCTGCCGTTGGTGCCCTCCCGCGTACCGGCCACCCGCACCGACGCCCTCATCCACCGCGGGACGTTCCGCGGTCTGTCGGGCGACCTGACCGGTGCGGTCGGCGATCTCACGGCGGCGGCCCGGCGACGCAGCCTGGGAGTGTCGAGAATCAGCAGTGTGTCCGCGTTGACCCACAGCATCTGGTGTCACTTCATGCTCGGCGAGTGGCACGAGGCGCGGCGCAACCTCTCCGTCGCCCTGGACATCGCGCACACCTCGGGACGCCCGGCCGACTTCTTCGCCCTCAACTGTTTCATCGCCGTCCTGCACGCCTTCAGCGGCCGGTTCGACGATGCCAGGGCCGCACTGCGGGAAGCGCTGGCGCTGGAGTCCTCGGCGGACTTCGCGAGGCCGCACTTCCATCTCGCCGCCACCCGGGCGGTGGTGGAGTTCGCCGCGGGTGACTACGAGGAGGTGGTCGCGCTCATCGGCCCCGTGGTGGACATGCCCGTCAACGAGAGCCGCTCACGTCTCTACGCCGTCCGGCACATGCCCCTGCTCGGGGTGGCGTACGCCCGCACGGGCGCGACCGACCGGGCGCGTTCGGTCCTGCGCGGCCTGGAGGCGGCGGAGCCCCACGGCGCGCTCCTCCCGGTCGTGGTCCACTGGCTCCGGGGCGCCATCGCCGCCGCCGACGGGGACCCGGAGGCCGCCGCCCGTGCCTACGGGGAGGTACTGGCCGTGGCTCCGGACGGCGGAGATCCCGTGGTGCACAAGGCCTTCGCGGAGGAGGACCTGGGCGTCGTGCTGCTGGCGGCCGGTGACCCCGAGCAGGCCCGCGACCACCTGAGCGCCGCCGAGCGGGTGTTCGCCCGGCTGGGCGCGGAGCCGTCCCGGCAGCGCTGCCGCACCCTGCTGGACAGCCTCGATGTCTCGTCGGCGCGGGCGGCGGACGGCACGTACTTCTGCGACACACTGTCGGACCGGGAACGGGACGTCGCCGACCTGGTCGCCCGCGGCTGGACGAACCGTGAGATCGCCGCGCGGCTGTACCTCAGTGTCAAGACGGTCGAGTACCACCTGGGCAACATCTACACGAGGAACGGCATCAAGGGCAGGCGGCGGCTCCGCGACCTGATGCAGTCCCGCCCGGGATGAGCGACGCGACCGTCAGCCGCCCTGACGGACGACCCTGACCGAGCCGGGTGGAACGGTGAGCCGACCGCCGACGCGCTCGCCGCTCAACAGCTCGGTGCCGGAGTCCGGCACCGGGACCCGGGCCGGCTGTGCCGAGTGGTTGATGAGGAACAGGTAGTCCCCACTGTCGCCGGAGCGCCGTACCACCTCCATGTCACGGGGCAGTGCGCCGCGGTCCGTGAGGCCGGCGTCGTCGCACGCCGCCCGCAGTACCGTGGCCAGCCCCGCGGGGCTCAGGCGCGTGGACACGTACCACGCGGTGCCCGCGCCGTGGCGGTGGCGGGTGACGGCCGGGCCGCCCGCCGCCGGGCCGTCGGCGTAGCTCCACACCGTCTCGGCCCCGTCCGGGACCACGAACTCGGACCACACGTCCGCGTCGGCCGATGTCCCGTCAGGACCCGTGACCCGGACGGTGGCGCCGGGGAGCAGCGGTGACCACTCCTCGACGGTGAGCCCGAGCACATCACGCAGCGCTCCCGGGCAGGGGCCCGGGTGAACGGCGTCGTGCTCGTCGACGATGCCCGAGAAATAGGACACGACGAGCGTCCCGCCGTTCTCGACGTACCGGCGCAGGTTGTCTCCGGCGCCCGCCGTCGCGAGGTACAGCGCGGGGACGACGACGAGCGGATAGGACGACAGGTCCGCTTCCGGGTGGGCGAAGTCAACCGTCAGATGCCGGTCGTAGAGCGCCTCGTAGAAACTGTCGGCGCGTTCGCGGGGATCGTGGTCGACACTCGGCTGCCCCTCCGACCGCTGCGCCCACCAGGAGTGCCAGTCCCACACCATGGCGACGTCCGGTACGGTCCGTGTGCCCTGGAGGCAGGCCAGCGCTCTCATGTCGGCGCCCAGCCGGACCACTTCGCGCCAGACCCGGGTGTCGGTGCCGCCGTGCGGCACCATCGCGGAGTGGAACTTCTCGGCGCCGCGCCGGGACTGGCGCCACTGGAAGAACATCGCGCCCTCGGAGCCGCGGGCCACGTGGGCGAGCGAGTTGCGGGCCATCTCGCCCGGAGCCTTGGCGGGGTTGCGCCGCTGCCAGTTGACACCCGAGGTCGAGTGTTCCAGGAGCAGCCAGGGGGCGCCGCCGGCGACCGAGCGGGTGAGGTCGGCCGCCATCGCGAGGTTGACATGGGTACGGCGGCCGTCGGTCATCAGGTAGTGGTCGTTGGTGACGAGGTCGACCTCGCGGCCCCAGGCCCAGTAGTCGACGGAGTCGCACTGGCTGAGGGCGGTCATGAAGTTGGTGGTGACCGGCACACCGGGCGACAGGCGGTGCAGGATGTCCCGCTCCGCCACGAAGTTCTCGCGCATGGTGGCGTCGGCGAACCGCCGGTAGTCCAGTTGCTGGGCCGGATTGCACACCGCCGGTGTCAGCCGAGGCGGGTCGATCTGCTCGAACGAGGTGTAGTGCTGGCCCCAGAAGGCAGTGCCCCAGGCCTCGTTGACGCCGTCGACCGTTCCGTGGCGGGCGGCGAGCCACCGGCGGAAGCGCACGGCGCAGTGCTCGCAGTAGCAGGCGCTCAGCGGAGCGCCGTACTCGTTGTGGACGTGCCACATCGCGAGCGCGGGGTGCCCGGCGTAGCGCCGGGCCACTTCGGTGGTGATGCGGGCGGCGGCCTCCCGGTAGGCGGGGCTGCTGTGGCAGATGGCGCCGCGCGAGCCGAAGGCGTAGCGGACGCCCTCGCGTGTGACGGGCAGGGCGTCGGGGTGGGCGCGGTAGAACCAGGCGGGCGGGACCACCGTGGGGGTGGCGAGGTCGGCGCGGACGCCGTGCTCGTGCAGCAGGCCGAGAACGCGGTCGAGCCAGCCGAAGTCGTACCGGCCCGGCTCCGGTTCCAGCAGGGCCCAGGAGAAGACACCCACGGTGACCAGGTTGACGCCGGCCTCCCGCATCAGGCGTACGTCTTCCCGCCAGACGGGCTCGGGCCACTGCTCGGGGTTGTAGTCCCCGCCGAAGGCGAGGGCGGGCGGAACGGGCCTGGCGTGTTCCGGTGTGAGTGGGTTCTTGGACACGCGTCAGTTCTCCTTCGCCTCGAACACCCGCAGCGCCACGACGGTGGCCCACTCGGATCCATTGGTCGCGCCCACGGTCAGCCGCACGGCCGTGGCGGCGACGGGCGCCTCCAGCGGGTGCGACCTGCGCCGCTCGCGGTTTTCCCGCACCGACACGACGGTGTGCCACTCACCGTCCACGAGGGCCTCGATGCCGTAGTCCCGTACGAGTTCCGGGACAACCGGGAACGGTGTGCGGTGATGGTGCAGGTTGATGAGATCCAGGTCGACGTCGTCGTTGAAGACGACATCGACGCATCCCAGGGTGCGGGGCTCCGTCCAGTCGAGCCGGATCCAGGGCTCGGGGTCCTTGCCGAGGGATTCCGACGACCACATGCGCGGACCGTCGTAGGGGCGTTGCAACGGGCCCGTCACCTGGTCGGCGCTGTGGGCACCGCTGTCGCCGCGCACCACCATCACCGGGCAGCGGCGGCGCAGTTCCTCGGCGGACCACGCATTGGACTGCGGACGCTCGCTGGAGGTCCGGGGCGTACGGCTCACCAGCCCCAGAACGCCGTAGGGGCCGGGTCTGTCGAGGACCACGAGCGCGGCGGAGGGGTTGCGGCGCAGGAGCAGGACCACGTTCCGGCCGTGGGGAGCCTGGTGGGCGAACGGGGCCCGGACCCACTGTTCGCCGGGGACCAGTCGGACGGAGGCCCGGTCGAGCAGCTCCACCGGTATGTGGTTCTCCCCGCCACCGGTCGACCACAGTTCGAGCTCCAGAGGCGTCGCCTCCGACGCGTCGAGGAGGAGATCCACCGACTCGATGGCGGGCTCGACGGGGATGACGAGCCCGACGTCGTGGCCGTCGAGGGGCTGCCGGCTCGTCCGCTCACCGGGCCGGGGCTCCGCCCGCAGGGTGCGCAGTTCGCTCGACGCGGTGACGTGCGCGGATGGGGCGAGGTCGGCCGGGTGGTGCCACTCGACACCGAGCAGCGAGGCGTCGTGCCGCAGGAGTTCCTGCTGGAGCCGGTCGATGTGGTCGTTGCCCAGCTGCCGGGGGGTCAGGCCGTCGCGGACGCAGAGCCCGGCCGCGACGCCCGCCGCTTCGCCGGTGACCGCGCAGGTCGCCATGACGCGTGTGGTGCCGAACGCCACATGGCTGGCCGAGATGTCGCGGCCGGCCAGGAGGAGGTTTCCCACGTTCCGGGAGTACAGGCTGCGGAAGGGGATGTGGTAAAGGCCGGCGGAGAAGAGGTGCTTGGATCCGTCGCCCTCGGCGTACATGCCGCCGGCGGGGTGCAGGTCTATGGACCAGCCGCCGAAGCCCACGGCGTCCGGGAACCGCGTCTGCTCGATGATGTCCCGCTGTGTGAGGACGTGGTCGCCGACAAAGCGCCGGTACTCCCTCTTGCCGGGCACCGAGCCCACCCACTCCAGGGTGAGGGTGTCCGCGTCGTACTCCCCCGAGTTCTTGATGTGGTCCCAGATGCCGTAGACCACGGCCCACAGTTCGTCGCGGATCGCCTCGTTGTCGGCGGCGGCGTCGAGGTGCCCGCCGTACTCGATCCACCAGTAGTCGCAGCCGTTGGCCGTGGTGCTGATGGGCCGGTTACGGACGATGGAGGTGGCCGCGACGTCTTTCGCGATCGAGGGCGGTACGAAGCGGACGGGCTCCCCCGTGTCCTTCGTGTAGAAGAGCATCGTGCTGCCGAGCATCTCGGAGTCCGCCTGGCCGGGCGCCCATTCCTCGCCGAACTCGTGGGCGGCCTCACGGCCGGAGCGGTACCAGGCGCCGGCCTGGGCCCCGACCAGTCCGTCCCCGGTGGCGTCGATGAACACCGGGGAGGTGAAGCGGATGATCCGCTCCGACCCCATCTGCCACCCCGTCACGGCCCGGACCGTCCGGTCGTCCTCGACGCCGTCGGCCTCCACCTCGCGTACGTCGGTGTTCAGGTGGAGCCGGATCCCCGGCTCGGCGCGAACCGCGTCGAGGACGACCTGGTCCCAGAGGTACGGGTTGCCCTCCGGGTTGCGGTACTGGTTCTCCCGGAACAGCTCGCCCATGACGCCTGTCTCCCGCGCGTACTTCTGCGCGCCGTGCGCGGTCGCTCCGCAGACCCAGACGCGGACCTCACTGCTCGCGTTGCCGCCGAGCACGGGCCGGTTGTTGATCAGGGCGACCCGGGCACCGGTGCGGGCCGCACCGATGGCCGCCGCGACGCCCGCGAGACCTCCCCCGACGACGGTGACGTCGGTCTCGACCGATAGCCGCTGCATGCCAGCCCACCTTCTTGTGCGTGTCGTATGTCCGGGACACTCGCCCGAAAGACATTATCATCGCTCATGATCGAACACCGAACATCAGAAAAATATTTTCATCAATGACAGGTGTGCGATCAGGGGATCCTCTACTCGGTCGGCCCCAGGTCCGGGGTCTCCGCCAGGTGCACAACGCCGTCGTGGCGGCCGTGCTGTTCCAGGACCACGATCTCGTTGTCTCCCGGGCGCAGCACCGGGCCGGGCACGTACAGGGACTGCTGCGGCCCCCGGGACCAGTACCGGCCCAGCGCGAACCCGTTGATCCAGACCTGGCCCTTGGTCCAGCCCGGCAGGTGGAGAAAGGTGTCCGCGGGAGCCGGTACCTCGAACGTCCCCCGGAAGAACGCGGGGCCGGCCTCGGCCACGGCCGACGAGAACGACAGGGTTTCCAGGGCCTCCAGGCTTTCCGGCGACAGCGGTGTACAGGCCCAGTCGGACAGTTCGCGCCCGTCGAACGTGACGGGGCCCGCGATGCCCTTCCAGTCCCGCAGCCCCGCGCCGTAGTTCACGCGTCCCTGGTTCTCGACGAGGATCGTGAGCCGCGCGCCCTCGGCCGGTGACCTGAGGCTGAGGGCCTGCTCGCGGTTCTCGCGCTCAAGGGTGCCCACCGGCTGTCCGTCGACGAAGATCTGGGCACGGTCGTGCGTCTCAGGGATGTGCAGCACTCCGTCGCCGGCCGTGGGCAGTGTCGTGTCGTACAGGACGTATCCGAACGCCTGCCCGAGCTCTTCCATGGTGAGCGGACGGTCCGCCCGCCGGGCGGTGCCGAGACGGCCGGCCTGGGCGAGCAGGGACGCGCTCTCCGTGAGCCGGATGTCCCGCAGGGACAGTTTGGCGCCGGGGGACGGAACCGGTTCGCCGGGTACGGCCGCGTACGTGGCGATCGTCTCGCGGAACACGCGGTACTTGTCGGTGGGGTCACCGGCCTCGTCGAGCGGGGCGTCGTAGTCGTAGGAGGTGATCGTGGGCCGGTAATGGCCCTTGTCGTTGGCGCCGTTGGTGAAGCCGAAGTTCGTGCCGCCGTGGAACATGTAGATGTTGACGGACGCTCCCGCCGCGAGGATCTCGTCCAGCGTGTCGCGGGCCTCGGACGCGGGCCGCGCGTTGTGTTCGCTCCCCCACCGGTCGAACCAGCCCGCCCAGAACTCGGCGCACATCAGCGGGCCTCGGGGCTGGTGCTCCCGGAGGGTGCGCAGATGCTCGGCCGCGCCGCGGCGGAAGTTGACGGTCCGCAGGATGCCGGGGAGGCCGCCGTCGGCGAGGTCGCCCGCCTGGTCGGAGGTGAACAGGGGGACGTCGACGCCTCCTTCGCGGAGCAGGGTGACGAGGTGGGCGAGATGGGCGCTGTCGCCCAGGCCGGAGGCGCCGTACTCGTTCTCTACCTGGACGGCGATGACGGGCCCGCCCGCGGTCGCGAGATGGCGGCGGATACGCGGCAGGAGCAGGCCGAAGTACCGCTCGACCGGCTCCTGGTAGCGGGGGTCCGAGGTCCGGAGCCGCACGTCCGGGTCTCCGAGCAGCCAGGCCGGCAGCCCTCCCGCCTCCCATTCGGCGCAGATGTAGGGACCGGGGCGGAGCAGTACGCGCAGGTCCTCGGCGGCGGCGAGGTCGAGGAAGCGGGGCAGGTCGAGCCCGCCGTCCAGGACGAGCGGGCCACCCTCGTGGGGCTGGTGCAGGTTCCAGGGGACGTAGACGTCGACCGTGTTGAGTCCCATGAGGCGGGCCTTGCGCAGTCGGTCGGCCCAGTGGCCGGGATGGATCCTGAAGTAGTGCAGGCTCCCGGAGATGATCCGGAACGGCTCGCCGCCGATGCGGAAGCCGTCGTCGACGATGCTCAGTTCGGGCATGGGTGTGTCTCGATCTCTGTTGAGGGCACGGCGACGGGCGGGCGAGGGCCCGGTCCCGGCGTGCGGAGGGAACGGCATGCGGAGGGAACGGCATGCGGAGGGAACGGCGTACGGCGAGGACGGCGTACGGAGGGATGGCCTACGCCGGCATGGCGCGTACGGCGCCGGGCCGACGTGTGCGGACACGCTCCTCAGGGAAGTCGCCCGGCTATGGTTCGGGCCGCGGTGCGATGTCATGCCGCCGCGTCGTGCGGCGGACGGGGTCAGTGCGCGGGGTTGTCGAAGATGGCCTGGCTCCGGGTGCGCGGCTCGGATGGGCCGCTCTGGTTCATCCGGTCGTAGATACGGTCCGGCACCCGCTGTGCGACGAGTGCCCACAGCAGCGCGCCGACGAGTGCGTCACTCGAACGCCCGGCGAAGTAGTCCGTCCAGGAGCCGTCCACCCCCGTGCCGGTCTGCAAGGGGACGTCGACCTCGGTGGCCAGGGAGGACTGCGGGTCGCCGGTGATGAGGACGGTCATCGCACCATGCTCACGGGCGACCTCGACGAACTTCGTGGCGATGGGGCTCTCGCCCGAGCGGGAGATGACCAGGGCCACGTCACCCGGCGTCAGCAGGCTTGCCCCCACCTGCGCGAAGTAGGCCCCCTCGTTGTACCAGACGGGGATGCCGATGCGGAACAGCCGCAGGTAGAGCTCGTACGCCGGAGGAGCGTCGCCCCACTCGCCGAACAGCTGCACGCGCTGGGCGGACACGATGTGGTCCGCCACCCGGGCCATGGCGTCCAGGTCCACCGAGGCCATGGCGTTGCGCGCCGCGCTGAACTGATTGGCCGCCAGAGTGCTGAGGACCTTGTCGGCGGGGTCGTCCGGGGTGATGGCGGAGCCGATGTCCTTCTCCCAGCCGGCCTGGACGCCCCGGCCGTGTTCCCGGGCGAGCGCCGCGCGCAGTTCGGGGAAGCCCTCGAAGCCCAGGGCCGTCGACAGCCGCGTGATGGTCGCCGGTGAGGTGCGGGCCTCCTCGGCGAGCCAGGTGATGGAGCTGCGGCCCACCACGGCGGGGATCCTCAGGATGACCTCGGCGACCCGGAGCCTGGCGCCGGAGAGGTCGGACAGGGCGGATCGCAGCAGTTCCAGTGGGCTGGCCTCACCCACACCGCCGACCCGCCGGCTCTCGTTCCCCTCGGCCTCTTCGGCGCGGCCTCCGCGACCGTGAGCGCCCTTCCCGTTCGCCCGGGAGACCGGTGCGCCGTCATCGGACGACCGGGACCCGGAGGGGCGCCGGGTCGATTCCGAGTCGCGGCTCACGGACTGCTCCCTCGCTGTGGGTCGGCCGCGGCGGTCTCGACGCTCGCCGGACGGGATGGCTGCTTCGGTCGGTCTGCCAGAGGGATCGCCTCGGCCGGTCTCACACTTCATGACACTCTACCCTCCTCGCGGTCGCGGTTCCGCATCGCTCGGTCACTGACGGTCAGGGGAGCGGCCGCCGTACGGACGGCGGCCAACAACCCGTTGTCCAGGGTTAGTTGACGGTGAATCCCTGCTCCTTCCCATACTTGATCAGGTCTTCCTGCCAGAGGTTCAGCCCCTCCTGGAGTGTCGTGGAGCCGGTGTACGCCTTGCCCACCTTGTCGTTGAAGATGTTGAGGGCGTAGACGTCGTAGGGCAGGAACTGCCAGCCCTCCCGCACCGCGGCGAGTGAGTCCGCGAGGACACGGTTGACTTCCTGGCCCCCGAAGTACGGGTCCTTCTCGCCGAGGAACTTCTCCGACGCGAGCACCTTGGCGCGGGCCGGGAAGGAGCCGGTCGCCTGGGTGAGGTCCGCTCCCTTCTCCGCGCTGACGTAGCGCTGGAACGCGGCGGCGACGAGCTGGTTGTCGCTCTGCTCCATCATCGCCAGGCTGCCGCCGCCGTTGACGGAGGTGGCGTACTCGCCGCCGTAGGTGGGCAGCGGAGCGACCCGCCAGTCACCGGCCGCGTCGGGAACGCCGGACTTCAGGGTGCCCGCCATCCAGGCCCCGGACAGCAGGGTGGCGATATTGCCCTTGGCCAGGCCCTGGTACCACTCGTTGCTCCAGCCCGCGATGGGTGACAGGAGCTTCTCGTCCAGGAGCTTCTGGTAGCTCGCCGCGTACCTCTTGGATCCGGCGTCCTGGAGGTTGACGGTGAGCTTGTCACCGTCCGCGCTGAAGGGGCGGCCACCGGCGGCGGCTATGAGGCTCTCGGTGAGCCCGGGGTTGCCGTTGTCGGCGGCGATGTACGTGTCGGGGTCGGCCTTCTGGAGCGCGCGGGCCGCGTCGAGGTATTCGTCCCATGTGGTCGGGACCTCGATGTCGTACTTGTCGAACGTCTTCTTGTTGTAGAACAGCGCCATCGGGCCGGAGTTCAGGGGGAGCTCGTAGAGCCCTCCGTCGACGTTGACGGCCTCCCACGTCGCGGAGGTGAACTCGTCCTTCAGGGAGTCGAAGCCGAACCGGTTGAGGTCGACGAGCGCCTTGGACAGGGCGAACTGCGGGATGGCGCTGTACTCCACGGTGGCGAGGTCGGGTCCGCCCTTGCCCGCCTTGATCGCGTTCTGGAGCTTCGTGTAGTGGGCCGGGCCTGTGCCGACGTTCCTGACACTGATCTTGACCTTGGGGTGCTCCTTCTCGAACGCCTTGGCGACGTCCGCCAGGCTCGCGGACCAGCTCCACACGGTCAGTTCCGACGGCTTGTCGAGTGCCTTCTGGATCTCCGCCTCACTGACCGTCTCGGTCCCGGAACCGTCGCCCGGACCTCCGCCGCAGGCGGACAGACTCACCGCGGTGAGTACGGTGCCGAGCAGCAGTGCGGTCGTTCTGCGCTGACGCGACCATCTGTTCACTGTGTTTCCTTTTCGTTGGTTCTCTGAGCGGCGTGGGGTGGTGGGCCCCACGCGGTTGACGGGCGGATGTCAGCCCTTGGTGCTGCCCGCCGCCAGCCCCGCGCGCCAGAAGCGCTGGAGGCAGAGGAAGACGATGACGAGGGGGATGATCGTCAGGAGCGAGCCGGTGAGGACGAGATGGGTGACGACCTCGCCGTCCGCGGTGGCGCCCTGGCTGTTCCACTGGTTCAGGCCCACGGTCAGGGGGAACCAGGAGGGGTCGTTGAGCATGATGAGTGGCAGGAAGTAGTTGTTCCAGGCGCCCACCACTTCCAGGAGGAAGACGGAGACGAGCGCCGGTGACAGCAGCCGCAGCACGACGGTGAAGAACGTACGGAACTCACCCGCGCCGTCGACGCGCGCGGCGTCGAGGATCTCGTTCGGTACGGCCTCGTTCGCGTAGCTGAACAGGAGGAAGAGGCCGAAGGGGGTGACGAGCAGCGGGATCAGCACTCCCCAGGGAGTGTTCGTCAGGCCCAGCTCACCGAAGAGGAGGAAGGTCGGCACGGCGAGCGCGGCCCCGGGCACGGCGACGGCGCCCAGCACGACGGCGAGGACGGCCCGGCGGCCGGGGAAATCGAATTTGGCCAGCCCGTATCCGGCGAGGGCCGCCAGGAGGGTCGATCCGGCCGCGCCGGCGACGACATAGAGCAGCGTGTTCGCGAACCAGCGGCCGAAGATGCCGTCGTCGTAGGTGAGGACCCCGACGATGTTGTCCCAGAGGGAGAAGTCGCCGCCGAACCACAGCCCGAAGGTGGAGAACAGCTGATCCCGCGACTTGGTCGCGTTGATGACGAGCCAGACCAGCGGCATCAGGCTGTAGAGCAGCGGCAGCGTCATCAGTACGGTCAGGACGACCGAGCGCTGCCGTCGCGGCCTGGCACGGGTACCGGCCCCGTACCCCGGGCCGCGTTCCGCCGTGTCTCCGCGCCGCCGGGAGGTACGCCGGTCCACGTCGGCCGGCTGTTCGTGGGTGAGCATCAGACGGCCCTCCCCATACCGCGGCGCTGCACCACGAAGGCGACGATCGCGGTGACGACGCCCATGATCATGGCGACGGTGGCGGCGCTGTTGTACTGCTGTCCGGCGAACGACAGTGTGTAGGCGTACATGTTGGGTGTGAAGTCGGTGCTGATCACGTTGGGCACCATGGACCGCAGGATGTTGGGCTCGTTGAAGAGCTGGAATCCGCCGATCACCGAGAAGACCGTGGCGACGACCAGGGTCGGGCGGATGGCCGGCAGCTTGATGCCGGTGATGATGTGCCAGGTGCCGGCTCCGTCGAGCCTGGCGGCCTCGAACAGTTCCGAGGGGATGGCCTGCAACGCCGCGTAGAAGACGAGCATGTTGTAGCCGACGTAGAGCCACAGGCCGATGTTGCCGATCGACGGCAGGATGAGTGTGCTCGACAGTGGGTCGGGCAGGGCGATGTCGAAGATCTCCTTGAGGTCTCCGACCAGACCGAACTGCGCTCCGTAGATGTAGCCCCAGAGCAGGGAGGCCACGACGCCCGGCACGGCGTAGGGAAGGAAGATGCCGAGCCTGAAGACCGAAGGAGCGTACAGCCGCGCACTGTCCAGCGCGAGGGCCGCGCCGAGCGCGAACCCCATCATGAGCGGGACCTGGATGAGGAGGAAGATCCCGACCCTCGCGACGGCGTCCCAGAACCGCGGGTCGCTCAGCTGGTCCCGGTAGTTGTCGAGGCCGACGAACGTGACACCGCCGACGAGCCGTTCCTGGAAGACGCTGAGGCCCGCCGTGTACACGATCGGGGCGACGACAGCGAGGAGAAACGGCACCGCGAAGGGCAGGACGAAGGCCCATCCGGTCAACCGCCGCTTCAGGGGCCGCCGGACGACCGGCGCCCTGGGCGGCGTCGAGGCCGACCTTTTCTTCATGTGTACTCCAGAGCCGCTGGGATGTGCTGATGCGATGGGCGTCCCGGGGAGGTGACGGCCGACCCGCTTCTCAAATTTATTTCACGCAAGGGTCATCTGGATAGCTTGCGTGATAATTTTTTTCACCAACCCCTACCGGCAGAGGATCCCCATGAACGTCGGAGCACGTGCCACGCACTTCACCATCACACTGACCGCCACCGCCGTCGCCCTGACTCTGAGTGGCGCCCTCACACTGCCCGCACACGCCGCGGGACCCTCGTCCGTCATCGCCAACGACACCGTCTGGACCGACACCGACGGGAACCCCATCCTGGCCCAGGGCGGCAACGTACTCAAGGTCGGCTCGACCTACTACTGGGTGGGCACGAAACTGGTGAGCGGCCAGCCCAAGCAGGTCAACCTGTACAGCTCCACCGACCTGGAGAACTGGACGTTCAAGGGCCCCATCCTGAGCCAGTCCGGCACCGAGGGCCCCCTGGCCGCCATCGGCAACCTGTGGCTCGGGCGCCCTCAGCTCATCCGCAACCCGGCCACCGGGACGTTCGTCCTCGTGGTCGAGGTCACCGACCCCGCGACGAAGCGCAACCATGTGCTCTTCGCCACGAGCCCCACGGTCGACGGCACCTACAAGCCGACGGAGGACGGCGCCACCCCGGTCAACGGCACCACGATGGGCGACCATTCGGTCTTCGTCGACGGCTCCGACGCCTACCTCGTCTACGTGGGAGACCAGGGCGGCGACATCAACTCCACGGTCAACGTGGCGCCGCTCGGCACGGACTGGACCACGGTGAAGCCCGCCGTCTGGTCCGAGAGGAACACGGGCCACAAGGAGGCCCCGGGCATCGTGAAGGCCGGCGCGACGTACTACCTGTTCGCCTCCGGCATGGACTGGTGGAACGCCACACCGACCTCGTACCGCACGAGCAAGGACATGAGCTCCTGGGGCCAGGACTCCTGGAAGTCCGTCGCCACGCAGCCCGCGTCGGACAACTCGTACGGCACGCAGTTCGAGCAGATCATCCCGGTGGTCGGCGCACAGGGGACCTCCTACCTCTACAACGGCGACCGGTACTCGCAGTACCACGGCAACGGCGCTCCGGCACCGGGCGGCATCGGCCGCAACGCCTGGTACCCACTGACGTTCGAGGGCGGAGTCCCCCGTCTGCACGGCTACACCGACGTCGACGTCGACGCGGCCGCGGGTACGGTCACCGGCAACCCCGTCGCCAACGGCCGCTTCGACCAGGACGTCACCGGCGCCAAGATCCCCCAGTGGAAGGTCACGGGGGCGGCTCGTGTGGACGAGTCCACGGTGGGCGACAGCCGTCGCCAGCTCAGCCTGTGGGATGACACGGCCTACTCCGCGTGGGTCGACCAGCAGGTCACCCTGCCCAAGGGCTCCTACAAGCTGTCCTTCGACTACCGGACCAGCGGCGGTCAGAACAACGCCTACTTCGAGGTGAAGGACCACGGTTCGTCCGCGGTGCGCACCGACCTCACGACGAAACAGGAGGCATGGACGACGAAGACGGTGAACTTCACCGTGACCTCGGGGAAGGCGAACCTCGGCATCTGGGCGGACAGCGCGAAGGACACGTGGCTCAACATCGACAACGTGTCGGTCCGGCCCGCCGGCTGAGCGACCCGGCCGGGCGGCAGCCGCGCACACGCCGCGATACGCGCACTGCCTCCCGGCCGTTCCCGCGACGAACTCCCCCAGGTGCCGACACCAATCGCTCAAGGAAAGTGAGCAATAGGGAAGCGTGTGAGGAGGGGATCGGGACGCACCTCGCCCCCCAACGGGTCCAAGTACCGCCACAAGGCGGGATCATTGGTGCTTATCACACCCCGTTTCCCGTGTCCCGGTGTCCCGGTCCGTTGTCAGTCGTCGTGGTTATGGTCCTCCGCAACATCGATCACGACGGAGCGGAGGAGCGGTGCGGCGTTGGGAGCACGACGGCGAGGGCGGCGACGGCATCGGCGGGCCGCGCCCTCACGTACCCCCGGGCGGGCAGGCGTCCGCCCCCGGCGGTGGTACGTCCCCGGTCTCCCCGGGCACCGCGCACACGGAGCCGGAGAACCTCCAGCGTCCGCCCGCGGAGGTCCGCCACGCCGGCGAGCTCACCGCCCTGCGGGCCGCCGACGACGCTCCCCGGCCGCCCGGCTGGGCGCTCAGCCTGCGCGCCGCCCGCCGGTTCATCTGCGGGGACGCCGAGGCGGGTGTCAGCCGCAAGTTCGTCGGCGACATCGCGCTCGTCGAACGGGCCCTGGTCGCGCTCGCCACCAACCGCGGCCTCATGCTCGTCGGCGAACCCGGCACCGCGAAGTCGCTGCTGTCCGAGCTGATCGCCGCCGCCGTCAGCGGTGACTCCACCCTCGTCGTCCAGGGCGGCGCGGCCACCACCGAGGAACACATCAAGTACTCCTGGAACTACGCCCTCCTCGTCTCCGACGGGCCGTCCGACCGCTCGCTGGTCCCGGCACCGGTGCTGCGTGGCATGCGGGACGGCGCGCTGGTGCGCTTCGAGGAGATCACCCGCTGCCCGCTGGAGGTACAGGACACCCTGCTGTCCTTGCTGTCCGAACGGGTCGTGACCATCCCCGAGCTGCCCGGCCCGGGAGGCATGGCCTTCGCCCGTCACGGGTTCAACGTCATCGCCACCGCCAACACCCGCGATCGCGGCGTCAACGAGATGAGCGCCGCTCTCAAGCGCCGCTTCAACTTCGAGACGGTGCTGCCCATCGCCGACCATGACACCGAAAGCGCGCTGGTCGAGGCCGAGGCCGCCGCCCTGCTGCGCCGCTCCGGTGTGACCGTGACGCCCGACCCCGAGGTCATGGAGGTCCTCGTCACCACGTTCCGGGACCTCCGCTCGGGCGGCGAGGACGGCGGAGGCGACGCGATGACGTCCGTGATGAGCACGGCCGAGGCCGTCTCGGTCGCCCACGCGGTCGGCGTCCGCGGCTGGTACCTGCGCGGCGAACCGGGCAACGCCGCCGACCTGGTCACCTGCCTGGCCGGTACGGCGGCCAAGGACAGCCCGGAGGACCTGGCCCGGCTGCGCCGCTACCTGGAGCAGCGGGCCGTCCACCGCGCCGGCCGGGCCTGGCGGCAACTGCACGCGGCCCGGCACCTGCTGGCGGGCTGACATGCCGGCCACCTTCCTCGGCGTACGCCACCACTCGCCCGTCTGCGCGCGGCTCGTCGCCCGGACCATCACCACGCTGCGCCCCTCGCATGTGCTGATCGAGGGCCCGGCCGACATGAACGACCGGCTCGACGAACTGCTGTTGGGCCACGAGCTGCCCGTCGCCGTGTTCAGCCACTACCGGGACGCGGTGCGTACCACCACGTCGTGGACCCCGTTCTGCGCGTACTCCCCGGAGTGGGTGGCGCTCACCGAGGGCCGGGCGGCGGGCGCTCGGGTCCGGTTCATCGACCTGCCGGCCTGGCACCCGGCGTTCGAGGGACGCTCCAACCGGTACGCGGACGCGGAGGCCCGTTACGTACGGGCGTCCGCCCGGCTCCGCGACAGGTTCGGTGTGGACTGCGCGGACGCCCTCTGGGACCGGCTGTTCGAAGCGGCCGACCCGCCGGACGCGGGCGGCTCAACGGACCCGGCCGACTCGCCGTACCCGCACGGCGAGGACGCCCTCGCCGAACGGCTCGCCCTCTACTTCGACGTGCTGCGCGGCGACGCCGAGGCCGACACGGGAGACCGGGCGCGGGAGGAGTACATGGCCGCATGGGTCGGCGCCTCCCTCGCCGAAGCGGGCGAGCGTCCCGTGCTGGTGGTGACCGGCGGGTTCCACCGGCCGGCGCTGCGCGCCCTCGTCGAGAGGCCCGCGGGCGGGACACCCGGCAGGAAGGGTCTGCCGGAGGTGCCCCGGCCACCCGCTGACGCCGAGGCCGGAAGCCATCTCGTCCCCTACTCCTTCCACCGGCTCGACGCGTTCACCGGCTACCAGTCCGGCATGCCCTCGCCCGGCTACCACCAGGACCTGTGGGAGAGAGGTCCGCGCGCCGCGGGTGACGCCCTGGTCCGGGCGGTCACCGGACGACTCCGCGCCCGCGGTGTGCCCGTTTCCACCGCCGCGCTGATCGGGGCGCGGGCCGCCGCCGGGGCACTCGCCGCGCTGCGCGGCCACACCCGCCCCGCCCGGCTCGATCTCTTCGACGGCCTCGCCGGTGCCCTGCTCGACGAGGCCGTCGACGAACCACTGCCGTGGACCCGGCATGGCCGGCTCCGTTCCGGCACCCATCCGGTGCTCGCCGAACTGGTCGCCGCCGGTCGCGGCGACCGGACAGGCCGCCTGCACCCCGACACCCCGCTGCCCCCGCTGGTACGGGACGTCACCGACCGGCTCGCCGCGCTCGGCCTGGACTTCTCGGGCCCGGTCACCCTGCGGCTGACCGAACCCTCCGGGCGTGAGCGCAGCAGGCTGCTGCACCGGCTGCGGATCCTCGCCGTCCCCGGGTACACCCGTATTCACGGCCCCGGCCCCGGCACCGGCACCGGCCCGGACTACACCGAGCGCTGGGAGCCGGGCCCCGCCGTCGGCCGGGAGGCCGCCCTCATCGAGGCGGGGAGCCACGGCAGGACCCTGGAGGACGCCTCCGCCGCAGCCCTCGCCGAGCGGATACGGGCCGGCGGCTCCGCGCCCGACGCGCTCGCCGGCGTTCTGTTCGACACCGTCGTCTGCGGGGTGACCGGACTGCTCGGTCCGCTGCTCGCCGGACTGCGCGCGGCGGTCGACCGGTCGGCGGACCCCGGACCGCTCGGGGAGGCACTGCACACCGCACTCGGCCTGTGGCGGCACGACCGGGTGTACGGGGTCGGCCGCGATCCGCTGCTCGCGGGCTTCGTGGACGCCGCCGTGCACCGGGTGCTGTGGCTGGTCGAAGGGGTGCGGGGCGCGGCCGACGCCGATCCGGGACGGTTGCGCGCCCTGGCCGCCGTCCGTGACGCCCTGCTGTACGCCGCCGACGGGCTCACCCTGGACCGGGACGCGGCCGTCGCCGTCTGCGCGCGCGTCAGCGGCGACCGGGAGGCCCCCGCCGACCTGCGGGGCGCCGCCTTCGGCCTGTGCCGCTCCCTGGGGACCGGCGCCGACCCGGCGGCGGCGGTCGCGTCCCTGTCGGGGCCTGCCGTTCTCGGCGACTGGCTGGCCGGTCTGTTCGCGCTGGCCCGGGAGGAACTGACCGCCTCCGGCGACGACTCCCGGAGCCTGCTCGCCACCCTCGACACGCTGGTGACCGGCCTGAGCGGGACCGAGTTCCTCGTCGGACTGCCCGCCCTGCGGCAGGCGTTCGCCTATTTCCCACCCCGGGAACGCCGACGGATCGCGGAGCGGCTCCTCGAACGGCGCGGGCTGCGCGGCTCCGCCCGGTCCCTGCTGCGGACCACCGGCGACCCGCTGCTGCTCGCCCACGCACGCCAGTTGGAGGAGAACGTGCTGCGCACCCTCGACCGGCACGGACTGGGGGCGGTCCGATGACCGCGCCCGACCCCGGACTGGAACGCTGGCGGCTGATCCTCGGCAGCCCGGCGGAGGCCTGCACCGGCTCACTCGGCGAGGCTGCCGCGGCCCAGGACGCCGCGCTGGACTGGCTGTACGGACGGGACCCCGAGCAGACGGACCGCGGCGTACGCCGGGGCTTCGCGCCGCACCACGCGGACGCCCCCTCCTCCCGGGAGGGCGGCGACGGGCCGTCCGCCGTGACGGCCGTCGACTGGCTGGAGGACGTGCACCGCCTCTTCCCCCGGGAGACCGTCGAACGGCTGGAACGCGACGCGGTCGAACGGTACGAGATCCACGAGATCGTCACCGACCCGCGCGTCCTGGAACGGGTCGACCCCAACCCCACCCTGCTGCGCGCCGTGCTGCGCACCAAGCATCTGATGAACCCCGACGTCCTGCGGGCGGCCCGGCGCATCGTCGACACCGTCGTCCGGGACCTGCTGGCCAGGCTGACCCCCGAGATCCGCCGGTCCTTCCACGGCACCCGTTCGCGGCGGCCCAGCGCCCTGCCGCGGGCCAGGGACTTCGATCTGCGCGCCACGGTCCGGGCGAACCTGTCCCACTACCGGCCCGAGGAGCGGCGGCTCATCATCCAGAAGCCGCGGTTCACCTCCCGGACCAGGCCCCACCTGGAACGCTGGCAGCTCATCCTGCTCGTCGACCAGTCCGGATCCATGGCCGGCTCGGTCATCCACTCGGCCGTCACCGCGGCCGCCCTGTGGGGACTCCCCGGGCTGAGGACGCATCTCGTCGCCTTCGACACCTCGGTGGTGGACCTCACCGACGATGTCACCGACCCCGTCGAACTGCTCATGCGGGTGCAGCTCGGCGGCGGAACCGACATCGCCCGCGCCGTCGACCACGCCGAGGGGCTCATCGACGCTCCGCGCCGCGCGATCGTGGTCCTCGTCACCGACTTCTACGAGGGCGGCGACCCCGCCCGGCTGGTGCGCACCGTGCGGCGCCTGGTCGAACAGGGCACCACCGTGCTGGGCCTGGCCGCGCTGGACGAGGAGGCGAACCCGGCGTACGACCGCGAGACGGCCCAGCGCCTGGCGAACGTCGGAGCGTATGTGGGGGCCATGACCCCCGGTCAGCTCGCCGCGTTCGTCGCGGAGAGGCTCGGCCGGTGATCCGCGCCGACCTGATGGCCCTGACCCCGGAGACACTGGCCGCGCTCACCAACCGCGGCCTGGTGAAGCGGGCCGCCAAGGAACACGCGGCGGGCGACGGCGCCACTGTCGTCCTCGCTCCGGACGGTACGCTCACCGGCCGCTACCCCGATGGCACCGAGGCGTCTCTGCCGCCGGGCGCCGGGCTGGACCTGGGCAGTTGCGCCTGCGCCGCCACCGGGGTCTGCCGCCATCTGATCGGACTGGTCCTGGCCTGCCAGGAGTCCGTCGCGCCCCCGGAACGGGACCGCCCCGACACTCCGGCCGCCCCCTGGTCGCCCGGGAGCGTCACCGACGAAGAGCTGACCACGGCCGTCGGCGCGCGGGCCGTCGCCGCGGCCCGCCGTACCCGGGCCCGCGGCTACAGCGCCCGGCTCGTCCACCCCACCGGGGCCGACGACGAGGCCCGCGCCGAACTGCCCACCACCACTGTCCGGTTCACCGTCCCGGGAGCCCTGGCCTGGGCGCTCACCGACAGCCGCGACGAGCAGCGCGGCGAAGCCGTGTCACTCGCCGTCTGGGCGTTCCGCGAAGCACTGGCCGTGGACCCCGAAGACCCTCCGGCCGAGGTGCGCGTCGGTACTGCCGCGCCGAGCCGGCGGGACGCCGGGGACGCCGCCGCGGCAGCCGCGGAACTCGCCGGCCGGCTGGTGCTGGACGGCGCCGCCCACGCCGGACCGGCCCTCGGCACCGCTCTGCGGAGCCTCCGGGACGAACTCGCGGAACACGGCCTGCACTGGACCGCCGACGCCCTCGGCGAGCTGTCCGGCCAGCTCGACGCCTACGCCTCGCGCGCCGCCCACCACCACCGCGGACGGCTCGCCGCGCTCCTCACCGAACTCCACGCCCGGCACCGCACCGGCCGCCACGGCGACGGCGGCCCCGGACGTACCCCGATGCGCCAGGCACGCTTCAGCTCCCTCGGCTGCCGGATCTCCGGCGACCGGACCTCCCGCACCGCCGACGTGTACTTCGGCCACGGCGACACGGGCCTCGCCCTGGTGCTGCGCCACCGCTGGGAGCTGTCCGAGTCCAGCGCCCCGGGGACCGGCCGGACCCTCGGCCCGGCCGGGGCCGTCCTCGCGTCCCGCCGGGTCGCCGGGACCACCCTCGGCCGGCTCTGCCTCTCCCAGGTCGTCACCGAGAACGCCGTCCGTACCGCGGGACACACCCTGGTGCTCGGCGCCTCGCGCCAGGTCGCCGCCGGGTGTTCCCCTCTCGGCACCTCCTGGACCAAGCTGCCGGAATCGCTGCTGGTCCGCGATTTCGCCGCATACGCCCGACGACTGCGTGACCTGCCACCGCGTCTGGTCCGGCGCCGGGTCGCCGCCGACGACGTCCGCGTCTTCGCGGTGCACGCCGTGGAGGACCTCGGTTACGATCCCGCCGAGCAGAGCCTGACCGCGGTGGTCCGTGACGCGTACGACCACCGGGCCGTGCTCGCGGCGCCGTACAACCCGTACGGCCCCGGCGGGCTGGACGCGCTGGCCGCCGCGCTCGGAGACGCGGCGGAGGACGGGCCCCGCCACGTGAGCGCCTTCGTGACGGGCACCGCGTCCGGCGATCTGCTGCTGGACCCGATCGCCGTCCTGACCCTGACCGGTGTGACCGTGCTCGACCTGGCGCCGGTGAACGGCCACGCCGGTCCCCCGCCGGCCGTCCCGGCCGTCGCCGACCCGGTCACCGCCGCGTTGGACGACGCCGTCGACGCCCTTGACGAGACCGCCCACCGGGGCCTGCGCCACCTGGACAGACCGGACCTGCACCGGCTGGAGGACGTCGCCTCGGCCCTGGCGCGCACCGGTCTCGGCGAGGCCGCGGCCCGGGTGGGCGCCGTCGCCGAGGCGCTCACCCGGGGCGAGCCCGAAGCGGCCGTCGCGTACTGGACGGACGCCCATCTCTTTCTCCTCACGGCGGCCTCGCTCCACGGGGCCGCCTCCGCCGGAACGACGGCACCGGGGCTGTGACCGGCCCGCACGACATCACACGTACGAAGGAAAGGACGGTCCGCGCCATGCGCCGTTGGGAGTTCGACCAGGGGACCTCTTCGAAGTTCTGGGAAGCGGAGGCCTCGGGCACCGTGGTGACGGTCCGCTACGGGCGCACGGGGACACGGGGGCAGGAGCAGGAGAAGGAGTTCGCCGACGCCACGGCGGCCCAGGCGTACCTGGCCAAAACGATCATGCAGAAGGAACGCAAGGGCTACCAGGAGACGACCGCCGGAGCCCCGGCCGCCACAGCGCCGGCCGACGCCGCGCCCACGGCACAACGGCGCCCGGACGAGGACACGTTCCGGCTTCCCGCGGCGTGGCGGAACACGCTGTACCCCCGGCGTGGCGGTGTCCGCCGTCCGCCGTCCGCCCCTGATCCGAAGCAGGATGCCCGTACGCTGACACTGCTGCGCGACCGCGAGCACTGGACTCCGGCGACCTTCAGCGAACGGACGGCCCCGGCGCTGGTCGAGGCCGCGCTGGCACACCTCCATGGTGAACCCGACCCGTTCGGTGCCGCCGTCATCGGCACCATGGCGACCACCGTCGACGTCGGCCTGCGCGCGGTCGTCGACGCGTGGGCCGCCGCTCACGGGCTGCCGTTCGCGGCGTCCGGGGTCATGCATCTGGTGGGTCTTGAGGTCGCCTGGGTCCACCAGGCGGATCCTCGTCTGGTGCGCCTGCGCGACGAGTTGTGGGACCGGTCCTCCGCTCTGTTCTGGGACGCGGACTCCCCTCACAAGTACGATGAGCTGAGGGGGCGGGGGAACACCGTCTCCTCCCTGGCGGGGCCGATCCACCCTTCCGTCGCCGCTGTCACCGGATCCGCGAGGCCGCTTCACGGCGGACTGCGGGAAGCACTCGACCGGGTCCGCGAGCTGCTCGCGGACTGCGACGACCGGACGTACGACGAAGCCGTCGCACGGCTGTCCGGCCATCGCGACGACTTCACCCACCGGATCGTGGTGGCCTACCTCGTCCCGACCGAGACCGGCTGGGTCGCCGGCTGCTTCGCCGACTGCTCCGCCAACGCCGCGGCTCTGGCGGGCGAGCACGGTCTGCGATCGTTGTTGCGCTGTCTGCCGCACACGGCCGAGCAGGTCGCGACGGTGGCCGAGCACGACCAAGTGCCTCCGGATCAGGCGGAGTTCGCCACAGTGGCCGAAGGGGCGGGTGCCGCCGTCGACGCGCTGATCATCCAGGGGCTGCAAGCGTGGCAGCACTCGCGTACCTCGTACCGCAAGCCCACCGAACTGCGCCGCGCGCTACTCGAAGTCCCCACCGACCGGGCGTTGTCCTACTTCGTGGAGCACGTCGGCGAGAAGGACATACGACCCTACGTCGTCAAGGCCATGGAGCGCTATCCCGTACGCGCCCTGCGGCTGCTGGCCCGCGCGGCGGCCTCGGACGGGCCGGGCTCCGCCGTCCATTCCCTGCTCGTCTCGCACATCGGGGCTCATCCGGAGCTGACCACCGAGCACCTGCCCTCTCTCGAAGCGGCGGCCGGTGAGGCCGTCCGGGCCGTCCTCGACGACTCCGGCCGGCTGCCGGACGCCGACGCCACCGACCTGCCCGGCCTGCTGACGAGCCCGCCCTGGACCCGGCCCCGCAGGACCGTCCGGCCGTTGACCGTCACGGGCCTGGCCGCCCCCGAGGAACCTGTCGAGGCGTGGCTGCCCGGGGAACGCGAGGAGTGGGCCGCCACCCCGACCGACTATGTGCCCTGGCCCTGGCCCCAGCACATGAAGTACGACAAGGACCGGCTGCGCAAGGGATATCTGTCCAACGACGTGGACAGGGCGGGCTGGTACATGGAACTCCCCGAAGACCGGATCCTGCCGCTGCTCGACGGCTGGGCCCCGACCTCCTTCTACAGCGGGCAGGAGGTCCTGCGGCCGTTCATGGCCAAGTTCGGCCTCAAGGCACACACGTTCCTCGTCCGGCTGGCCGCCCGTGAGCCGCAGATCGCCGGGCACCTGCTCCTTCCCTTCCTCAGTGCCGGCATCGCCCGGATGATGGCCGACTGGTTGGTGCGGCTCAAAACGTCGGCCGCCACGGCGCGTTCATGGCTCGACAGGAACGGACCGCGGGCGGCGGAACTCCTGGTACCGGACGCGGTCGGACCGGCCGGTCCGGCCCGGCGGGCGGCGGAGGCGGCTCTGCTGCACATCGCCGCCCGGCACGGCGACACCGCGGTGCGCGAGGCCGCCGTCGGCCACGGGCCGCAGGCCGCCGCCGCGATCGGTCAGTTGATGGACTACGCCGACCCGCTGACGGACACACTGCCCCGGACCATGCCGCAGGTACCCGACTGGGCCGATCCCCGGCTGCTGCCGCAGATCGCGGTCCGGGCCGGTGGCGCACTGCCCCCTGAGGCGACGCGGCATGTGGTCACCATGCTCGCCCTGTCCACGCCGGGCGCGCACTACCCGGGGCTGGACGTGGTCGAGGAGATCTGCGAGCCCGCGTCTCTCTCCGAGTTCGCGTGGAGCGTGTTCCAGCGCTGGCGCCAAGCCCACATGCCGGCCAAGCAGAGTTGGGCGCTGACGGCGCTGGGCCGGCTCGGCGACGACGAGACCGTACGCCGGCTGACCCCCGTGATCCGCGCCTGGCCCGGTGAGTCGGCGCACCGCCGGGCGGTGGACGGTCTGGACGTGCTGGCCGAGATCGGCAGCGACGTGGCCCTGACCCATCTGCACGGGATCGCGCAGCGGGTGAAGTTCACCGGACTGAAGGAGCACGCCCGGAAGAAGATCGGCGCGGTGGCCGAGGGGCTGGGCCTGACGGCCGACCAGCTGGCCGACCGGCTCGTGCCCGATCTGGGCCTCGGACCCGACGGGACCACCGTCATCGACTACGGTACGCGGCGCTTCACCGTCGGCTTCGACGAACTCCTGCGGCCGTACGTCCTGGACGGAGCCGGGAAGCGCCGCAAGGACCTGCCCAAGCCCGGTGCCGCGGACGACACCGGCCTCGCGACCGCCGAGCGCAAGCGCTTCGGCGCACTGAAGAAGGACGTACGCACCGTCGCGGCCGACCGGATCCAGCGCCTGGAGACCGCCATGGTCCAGGGCGGTACGTGGACGGCGGCCGAGTTCCGCGACCTGTTCGCGCATCACCCGCTGATGCGTCATCCGGCCCGCCGCCTGGTGTGGTCGAGTGCCCACGAGGCCGGTGCACACACCTTCCGGGTCGCCGAGGACGGCACCCTCGCCGACCACGCCGACGACACGTTCGTCCTGCCCGACGACGCGACCGTGCGGATCCCGCACCCGCTGCACCTCGGTGACGCCCTCGCGGCCTGGCGGGAGGTCTTCGCCGACTACGAGATCCTCCAGCCGTTCCGCCAGCTCGCCCGCCCGGTCCTCCGTCTCACGCCGGAGGAGGCCGCCGGGTCCAGCCTGCCGCGCTTCGAGCGGGCCACGGTCGTCACCGGCGCGCTCCTCGGTCTCACCAAACGCGGCTGGCAGCGCATGGACGTCCTGGACGCGGGCGGCTTCGGCGGCGTCTACAAGGTGTGCGGTCCCAACCAGGTGGTGAGCGTGGCGCCCGAAGACGGTTTCAACATCAATGACCTGGACTACGCGGCCCCCGTCCGCCTGTCGAGCGTCTGGATCGGCACACACTGGTACCCCAACCACCGGGGCGAGGTCCGCTTCGGCGGGATCGATCCCCTCGCGGCGTCCGAACTCCTCCTCGACCTGACCGATGTCCTGGAGGAAAACCCGGGATGACGACCGTCGGACCGTGATCCTGCCGACCGCGCGGTGGCCGATCGCGCGGTCGGCAGGAGTTCCTCGACGAGTTCCCGCGTTCCCGGCTCAGGACACTACGAGAGCTGGCCGTTGTAATCCGGGAGCTTGAAGGTGCGTTCGGCGTGGCCGCCGACGACGTCGGTGGTGTTGTTCCCGATGTTGGCGATGATCGTGTAGCCCTTCGCCTCGATCTCGGCTCGCTTCTCCGTCTTGTAGGCGCTGACCTCGTCGAAGAGGTCGGGCAGGTCGCGTACGTACAGTCCGTCGACGGGGTAGCCGGCTTCCTTCAGGTTCCAGTCCGTGAGGGAGTAGATGATGCCGGGACGGGCCGTGACGAAGAAGACGGCCACACCACGGGAGTCGGCGTAGCGGGCGAGCTCCCGGACGTCCGAGACGGCGGGGGTGGGCAGCTGCCAGAACGGGTGGAAGTGCGTCTCCAGCGCGGTGTTGTCGATGTCCAGGACGATCGCCTGCTTCTCGGTGCCGGCACTCGCGGTGCGGGTCTCGATCCAGGGCCGCGCCTCGGCGACGACGGCGGCGACGTCCCGCTGCCAGGCGGTGTAGTCGACACCGGCGACGGAGGCGGTGGCCTCGGTGGTGCGGGCCGCCGGGGCCGTCTCTGCGGCGGTGGCCGAGGCGACGGGGACCGCGACGAGGACGAAGGTGGCGGCGAGTGCCGCAGCGGTGCGCGGGATGGTGGCGCGTGCATGCATCGGGGCTCTCCTGAATGTGGGGGAAGCTGCCAACGGCTCGTGGACAGTGGCCTGACGAACGAGTTGTCATGCTCGCGTCCCATCATGAATGCCCGGCGACATTCTTACTACTGACCGGTAGCACCTTTGTCCGAAACGCTCAGCGAGGGCGAGCGTTTCGGCCGAGGCCGGCGCCGACCGGGGCCGACGCCGACCGCTCTCCGTGCGGAGGTCAGTCCCCGCGACCGCCGGAACCCGTCACCGGCCGGTCCTCCCGGATCTGCCGGAGCAGCAGCGCGGCGCGCGCGGTGTCCCAGCGGATGACGTGCCCCTTGGAGGTGGGGAGCCCCACCGCGTCCACCGGCATGACCACCCGCCTGACCTGCCCGCCGGAGCCTTGCAACGAGCGGAACATCCGCGCAAGTTGCGGCAGGTCCATTTCCCGGTCCACGACCAGCGTGTCAAGGCCCGCGTCCAGCAAGGGATACAGCTGGGAGGGGTCCAGCAAGGTCCTCGACGTGGCGGCCTCCCGCGCCAGCGCCGAGAGGAACCGCTGCTGGTTCGCCGAGCGCCCGAGGTCGCCCTCGGCCTCCTGATGGCGCTGGCGGACGAAAGCGAGCGCCTCCCCGCCGTGCAGCGTCCGGCAGCCCCGGCGGAGATCCGCCCCGGACTTCTCGTCCTTGATGTCCCGGTCCAGGCAGAAGCGGACGCCGCCGATGGCGTCGACGGCCTTCACGAAGCCGGCGAAACCGATCTCCGCGTAGTGGTCGATGCGCAGACCGGTGTTGTGTTCCACGGTATGAGCCAGCAACTCGGGGCCGCCATAGGCGAAAGCGGCGTTCAGCTTGTCCTTGGCGGGCGGGACGTTCTTACCGGTCGCCGGATCGTGGAAGCCGGGGATCGTCACCCAGGAGTCGCGCGGCAGGCTGACCAGCACCGTGCCGTCGGCCCCGGTGTGCAGCACCATGACCGAGTCCGTCCGGCGGCCTCCCCCGCCGCCCGCGCGCAGCTCGCGCACATCGGCGTCCGAGAGCCCCTCGCGGCTGTCGGAGCCGACGATCAGGTAGTTGGTGCCCTTTCCCGCCGTCGGGCCGGCGCCGTACGCGTCGAGGTCCACACCGCGGTTCAGCTCCGCCGCCGCCCAGGCGTACGTACCGCACGCGGCCGTCGCCAGGGTGAGCGTCAGCGCGAGCACGGTCCGTACCGTTCGGCGCCCGCGGCGCGGTCGGGCACGCCGGCCGCCCCGCCGCCGGGGCGTGGTGCCGCGCCATCCGTACGCCGCGCGCCGCGCCGCCGCCGGGCCCGGTGGGCTCGTGCCGGCGGTACCGAGCGGGTCGGTCATCGCGGGTCTCCCTTCGGGCGGTGAAGTCTCGGGACGCGATCGTCCGTGGGCGGCGCGACGAGCTGGTAGGGGTCGGCGGTCCCGGTGCGGTGCATGCGGTGCCAGGTGAGCCGGGTACCGAGCAGCGCCGTCATCACCGAGTGGAGGACGACCAGGTACAACAGCTGCCGGTAGACGAATAGTTGGAGCGGCAGCGACCACAGAACCCGCAGCCGCTCGCCGTCCAGCCACAGCGCGTAGCCCGCCGTGGCCAGCTGCACGCCGAGGAAGCCGAACCAGACGGCGACCGCTTCGACCGGGTCGCGGAAGCACACGGCGTACAGCGCGAAGACGTCGACCACGGGTGCGAAGAGCGGCAGCGCGACCTGGAAGAGCGCCAGATAGCTCAGCCCTCGTCGCCCGAACCTGCCCGCCCTGCCGGTCTCGCGCACGGCGTGCCGGTGCTTCCACATCGACTGAAGCGTGCCGTAGCACCAGCGGTATCGCTGTCGCCACAACTGTCCCAGGGTGTCCGGGACTTCGGTCCACGCGACGGCCGACTCCTCGTAGACGGCCCGCCAGCCCGCCCGCCACAGGGCCATCGTCAGGTCGGTGTCCTCGGCGAGGGTCTCGTCGCTGACGCCGCCGACGCCCAGCAGCGCTTCCCTGCGGAAGGCACCGATGGCGCCCGGGACCGTGGGCATGCACTCCAGCACCTCGAACATGCGCCGGTCCAGATTGAACCCGAGTACGTACTCCAAGTGCTGCCACTTGCCCAGCAGATGGCGGCGATTGCCCACCTTCGTGTTGCCGCTGACCGCCCCGACCGAGGGGTCGGCCATCGGCTGGACGAGATGGTGGATGGCGTCGGGCTCCAGCACGGTGTCCGCGTCGACCATCACCACGACGGCGTGCCGCGCCGCCACGAGACCGGTGTTGAGGGCGCCCGGTTTGCCGGTGTTGGGCTGGCGCACGAGTGTCACCCGGGGATCGGTGAGGCGGGCGACGGCCGCCGCCGTGCCGTCTGTGGAGCCGTCGTCGATGACGACGATCTGAAGGTCCCGGTGGGTGGAGCCGAGCAGCGAGTGCACGGTGGCGACGATGCCCGCCTCTTCGTTGTGCGCGGGCACCAGCACCGTGACGGGTCCGGTCACCCCGGATGCCCGCGGACCGCCCGGCCGCCGGCCGCCGCGCCTACGCGCGTGGATCCGTGCGAACCGGACGAGCATCGCCAGCCGCAGCAGACCGAGCACGCCGGCCACCACCAGCGCCCAGGCCATCGCCCGGGGAAGTGCCCGCCCCAGCTCCTGGGCGTGCAGGAGGCCCATGCCCTTCAGCCGCTCGGCGAGCGGCGCTCGGCCGGTGGCCCCGGGCTGCCCGAGGCCGGCCGAGACGGTGGTGAACCGTTCGACCCGGGGATCGCGCAGCACCGAACGTGCCTCGCGGAAACCGAGAGCGGTGTGGCTGTACTGGCGCACGGCACCGTCGGCGGGCTTCCGGTCCTTGCGATCCGAGGCGACGATGAGATAGCCCTGCCCGGCGGCGCGCCGCGCGGCCGGCCACTCGGCGCCGCACAGGGTGTCCGCCGTTGTGGTGTGAGGCAGCCTCAGCAGCCGGGTGTGCACACCGATCACACCGGCCAGCACCGTCTGCGTGAGGCCCAGTTCCATCCGGGCGCGCGGACCGGAGGCCGCTCCCAGGTCGCCGCCTGTGTAGGTGTAGGAGCCGATCTCGTGCCCCTCCTCCCGGATGCGTCTGACGAGTCCCGGATGGCGTGCCGCCTGCTTGCCGTAGACGAAGAACGTGGCTTTCGCGCCGTGGACCGCCAGCAGGTCGAGGAGGCGGGGTGTCCAGACCGGGTCCGGGCCGCCGTCGAAAGTGAGGGCCACCGTGCGCGGGGGCATGGCGGCCGTCTCGGCACCGGCGCCGGTGAATCTCAGTACGGGCCGCCCGGTGTCGGCGCCGCGCGGGATGGGCTCGGCGCAGGGGCGTTTGGCGCGTGCGGGGTCGACCTCGTGTGTGGTCCAGCCTTCGAAGAGAAGGGTGACGACGACGACCGTGAGGATGAGCGACAACAGCACCCAGTGCCCGCGTGGGGGACGGCGCAGTGCGTGCCGGGGACTCATCCGCGAGTGGCTTCGGCCGGATGGGAGGAGAAGGAACTGTCCGGGAGCGGAGACGGCGGCCGGACCTGTTGGTAGCCCTGCCTGTCGGTGGGGGTCTGTTGCCCGGCCGGCAGCCAGAGGCCGGCGATCACGATCGCGACGAACATCAGGTACGCCCCGCAGGCACCGCCGAGGGCGATCGCCGCGAACCGCACTATCCTCCGACGTTTACCTGAACGCTCAATGAAAATATGCCGGTTGCCCTGCGTGTTCTGCGTCCTACCGTGGGGGGTGAGATACATGGGGCGGAGTGTAACGAGACCATTCGCTCGTTTGCATGAGCACTTCATCTCGGTCCCATGATCCTCGGAGGGCAGGAGGTGGCGGCGCTCGCCGCCCGTCCGCGGTCCGGCAGTACGGCGGTACGCCGGTGCGGCCCACGGTGGTCTGGAGGCGGGTGAGGCAAGCCGCCAAGTGCTCAGGACGCACGCGCGCTTTCCCCGGTGAACCGCCCTTCCCGGCCGAGGGGAGGAGGAATGTCAGCCGTTGGGACCCGCGGAGGCCAGGGCCGAGATCTCCGAGGCGCTCATGGCCCGCTGATAGGCGCGGACGTCGTCCACGTAGCCCTTGTACTGGTCGGCCTCGTCCCCTTCCCACAGGCCACGTCCGACGGTGAAGGATCCGTTCGCGTTCCAGGTGGAGCGGTGTGCGGCGGTGCTCTGGAGGCGGCCGTCGACATACAGCCGGATCTGCCGCTTCTCCGCGTCGAACACCCCCGTGAGGTGCTGCCACGTGTCCATCGCCGGTGGGCCGGCCGACTCGGCCTCGTCCTCCCCCGCCTCCGTGGAGTCGGACTGTCCCATGGCGAGCCGCCAGCGGTTGTCGTCCTGGGCGTACTGGAGAAAGAACCCGCTGATGTTGCCGCCGTCCTGTGCGGCGACGGTGTAGAACTCCCCGTTCGACGTCAGCCGCGCCCACGCCGAGACGGTGAAACTGCGGGCCGTGTCGACCACGGCCCGCGAGGTCTCCACGTAGCTCACGCCGTTGAACCACACCGACCCGTTCCGGTCGTCGCTCCACTCGACCCGGCCGTGGTAGCTGCCCGGGAGTCCGGCCGCGGAGGTGTCCTCGGGACGTTCACCCGCGTTCTCGAAGTCCCAGCGCAGCCGGGCGTCCGCGAGCTTCCCGGGCTTGGGCCCCGGAGGGCTCTTCGACGTCGAGGGCGGGTCGGCCGGCGGCTTCGATGACGACGTGGACGACTTGGACGACTTCGAGGCGGACGGTGACACCGAAGGCGACGGCCCCGGCCCCTTCGGAGACGTGGTGCTTCCGCTCCAGGTGTGGGAGCTGTCGTGGGAGCCCCGCAGTGTGGCCGCGGGATCGCCGGGGGCCGGGTCGGAGTCTCCGGTACTGAGAAGCACCACACCGAGCACGGCCCCGGCGACAGCGGCCGCGACGAGCGCCCGGCCGGATCGTGTCCGAAGAGCCCACGTCCGAAGAGCCCGCGTCCGGAGAATCCGCAGCCGGAGGGACGACGCCGGGGGTACGTCCCCGGCCGTCGCTCCGGTGGGCGGCTCCCCCGCGCGGACCACCGCCCGGCCCGCGCAGTAGTCTCCCCCGCCCCAGGGCAGCAGGCTCTCCGCCAGCGGCGGTCCCCACTCGTGCCCGTGCGGCCGCGACAGATGACGGAACACCCGGTCACAGTTCCCGCACGTGGCCAAGTGCCCTTCGAGCCCGCTCGCGCCGCCGTCGCCGGGCGCTTGGGGGAGACCGGTCCGTGCCGTCGTGAGCACCAGACGGCTGAAGGGACGGCACCGCGCCGCCGCCGTCTCCTCGTACAACCGGCCGTACACCGTGAGGAACTTGTCCTCCACCGTGTCGGCCCATATGCGGACGGCGTCCTGGCTGGTGCCGGTACACCGTGCGACCTGCGCGATGTCCTCCTGGTCCACGACCCTGTGCCAGAGAACGACCTGAAGGCGCTCCGGAAGCTGGTGGAACGCCTGGACGAGCAGGACGACACCGGCGGTGCCGTTTCCCTGGACCGGACCCGCGACCACCCCGCCGGACTCCGCCAGCCAGGAGCACAGCTCGGGCGCGAGATGGTGCTGTTTGTCCCCTGCGGCCCACTCGGCGGCCGTGCGCACAAGCGTGTTCAGCAGATAGGGCCGCCAGGCCGTGGAACCGCCGTCGACAAGAAAGGACTGCGTCGCCGCGAACTCCGCGGAGGTGAGCAGCAGAGCCGCGGCGGTCGGGGTGGTGGTGCACTGTGCCGCGTAGGCGGTCGCCGCGCCACGGTGACGGTCGAAGAGCTCCCGGGCGGCGGCTTCCGCCCCGCCGGAGGCGCGGAGGGTGATCCGTACCAGCTCGCGATCGCTCAGCCCCGCCGCGCCCCGGAGGGAGGGATCGGGTGAAGCTGATGACCGGTCGGAAGAGAGGGGCAGGTTGCGCCCGGGGTGCGGCACGTCGAATCTCCTGGGACTGTCGGCGTTCGTCGAGGAGTCCCCCGCCGCATCGCGCGCACCAGAACACCCGGTCTGGACAGGACCTGGGACGGAGACGTTCATGCGCTTCTCCCCCGCGGCATATCAGCCTGTGCCGGGTACGCCAGAAGCACTTCGAGCGCGTCGCGTCTGCTGTGGGGGGAAAGACTTGTCTGCTCACGGGGGGGGAAGAGGCTTGGACCGCCACGGGGGAGGGCGGTCCAGGCGCACGATCACGGTGCCACACCGGTGGGGTGCCCCACCACTGTTCGGGCGAGGCAACGGCCGTCGCTCTCCGGGGGCGTTGCCCTCTCCCGGGTACGTCGGGTAAAGCGCGGAGACCGTCGCGTCGTACCACCTGGTAACCGCCCGGAGAGAACGCGCCGGGCAGCGTTCACAGGGGCTCTGGCGTCCACGTTCCTCCCCGTTCTTCCCCCGAGGACGTACGGAAGGCGGTACGGGCCGAGGAGACGAAGGCGTCGGCACCGAACCGGCCTCCTGAAGTGCTCGGACACCGTGCGCGGTTCATGTGGTGCTGTGATCACCGCTCAACTCGCGGGCGTACGGGCCGGAACGCGGGCTCACACCGGCACAACGCGCAGCAAGGCTGAGCAGTGTGTGGCGGTGGATCGGCGATGAGTGCGCGGGCATCACGGCGCGGACCCTGTGGTGTCAGTCGTGTGTGGTGTGATGTGAAGCAGCACGTATGTTCGATGCGGTGAGCGAACGTCCGTGTTCCCGTGCGCTTCTCGAGGGAAGCCGGGCACCCGGGCGCGGCTCGGACCGCCGCTCGGGCAGAGGCGGAGGCCGGCTGCTCCCGGTCTCCGTATCGACGCACCTCACATCCATGAAGGAGTCAGTGATGACAAGGAAACACACCATGCTGACGGCGGCGGTATGCGCCGGCGTCGTACTGGGCGTCACCGGTTGCGGCGGCGAGGGTGACGACGGCCGGAAGCCCGGCGCGCAGAACGGCACGAAGAGCGACGCGAAGAGCGGGAGCGCCGTGAAGGAGAAGGACCGCCGGAGCTCCGGCACGGGGGACACGGAATCCTCTTCCGGCGGCCGGAAGGGCCCCTCGGGAGTGGAAAAGCTCTCTGCTCGGGACATCCTGGCAAAGAGCGCGGAGGCGACCACGTCGGCCAGGACGATGCGCGTCTCCACGGCGGACTCCACCACGAGTTCCCACGACCTGACGATGGACAAGGCAGGCAACTGCGCCGGTACGTTCACCAATGAGGGCTTCACCAACCGTGTCATCAGGAAGGGCGACAAGGTCTGGCTCAAGCTGGAGGACTCGTACTGGAACGACCCGGTCGCCAAGCCGATTCTCGACAAGTTCCCCGATGCCAGGGAAAAGTACCTGTACGGCGACGTGGAAGACTCCTTCGTGCTGATGATGGCGTCGGCGTACTGCGAGTTCGTGGGGGCGGACGGTCTCGCGAAGCCCCCCGGTGACGGAGCGAAGCTGACCAAGGGCGCCGTGGCCACGGCGGAGGGTGTGAAGGCGGTGCCCGTACACATCGACTCGGCGGAGGACGGCAAGTCGACCGTGTACGTCGCCACCGAGGGCCGACCGTACACGGTGAAGGTGGAAGGGCAGAAACCGAAGGGGGCAATGCTCCTGTCCGACTTCGACAAGCCATTCACCGTGCCTTCGACCCCTCCGGTACGCGACACACTCGACGCGGCCGAGATCGAGAAGCTCTCCATGAACGCCGGCTGAGACAGCGGCCGGTGCGGCACAAGGCCGCTGTCCCGGTCCGGGGCCGGACCGCCCTCTCCCGGCCCCGGACCGCCGCGGCGCTATGCCGTCGGCCGACAGGACCGCCCGTTCATCCGGACGTCCGAGACCCACGCGCCCCCGGGGTCACCGTGCAGCACCACGCCGACGGTCACGGTCGCACTCGCGGAGAATGTGCGGTTGTAGTCGACCGCCCTGACCGACACCCGGCTGCCCTCAGTGGCGTAACGGCCGTGCCACAGGCGGTCGACGCGTGCGCCGGGTGCGAGGTCGAAGGTCACCACCCAGCCCTCGGGGACGGCCCGGCCCGGCTGGAGCAACAGGTCCGCCTGCACTCCGTCGGGCCAGGTGTTCCGCGCCGCGAAGCGTGTGGTGCAGCCGGCGCCGTCGCGCGACGCGGGGGGCTTCTCGGCCGGTGGCTTCTTCTCGTGCCGAGCGGTCGACGACGAACTGGGGCTGCTCGCGGACGGGGACGGGCTCTCGGGCATGCTCGCCGAGGGAGAGCTGGTGCGCATGTCCTCCGGGACCCCGGTGGGCGGCAACGGAGCCGTCCGCTCCTGCCGGGGCGGCGACGCGTCGGACGGCGGCCCGCTCTCGACCACCGGGTCATCGCGCAGCGCGTAGGCCGCCGCCAGTATCAGCACGACCCCGGTGACGGCTCCCACCAGGACGGACGGCCGCGGCCCATTGCCTGCCCCGCCGCCGGGCGACCCGGGAGGGGGCAGCGGGCGGGTCGTGTCCGCGGGTGCGGCAGACGCGGCCACGACCGGATGCTTCCGCCGCCGTGCGACATAGGCCGGGCCGCGCCACCGCAGGGCGGCCTCGGCCAGAACCTTGGGAAGGGACGCGTTCTTGACACTCAGACACGTGAGGGCTTCCGCGCATCTCTCGCAGGAGCCGAGGTGCTCCGGCAGGTCCGAGGGGGGTGACGGGGCGCTCTCCCTGGCCATGGCGTCCAGCATGCCGGAGTACGAACGGCACGTTGAATCCGCGAGTTCAAGTCGGTGCGTGCTCCAGCACCGCTCCCGGAACTCCGCCGACACGCGGTCGACCTCCGCCGACACGTCCTGGGACGAACGGCCGAGCCGCCGCGCGAGTTCCGGCACCGGCACCGCCTCCACACGGCTCCACCAGAACAACTCCCCGTCGGGCGGGGCAAGTGCTCTCAGGCCGCGCAGAGCGAGCGAATCCTCGTTGAAGGCGAGCCGCCGACGGCCCTCTTGGGAACTGCCGTCCTCCAGCCACCGCAACAGCGCGGGCGCGAGGTGCTCACGCCGCGCGTCCGTTGTGCTCCACACGACCGCGGTGTCGAGAACCCAGCGCAGGGCACGCGGAACGCTGGGGAGTTCGTCGGCCCACGAGACGGACTGCGGCGACGTCCTCGCGCGACCGCAATCGACGGCCTGCGCGGCGAGTTCGGCCCCGGCGGCACGGCTGCGCGTACACATCCGCGCGTAGGCCATCACGGGACCGAGTTCGTCTTCCCAGAGTCTGAGGCCGAGATCGGACACCGCTTTCCCACCGTCGACGACCGACCGGCGCCTTGGCATCCTGGAAGCAAGCCAGTGAGACACGAGTCCTCTTTCGTGGGCAGCGGTGTGAAGCGAGGTACCGCCTGACACAGACGGCCTCGGTCAAAGCACTTCGCGTCGCGGACGCCGTATCGCCGTGTGCGTCGCGTGCCGCTCGCAGCGTGGCATGAGGGCCATCCCCGAAACAACATCCGTTCCCTGCCCCACAGATGGACCACCATGGTCCAGGCGCCCGGGAGCGCATGGCGCCCTACCGGCCGAAACAGGGCAGAGCGCGCGCCCGATCCGGCACCGGGCACACACCGAGCCGGCCCCTCTCACGCGCGGCCGGGGGAGAGCCCGAGGCGGCCGCCGGCCGCGGAATCGAGCGCGGACGAGCAACTCTGTGTAACCGGCACACCGGGACGGTCGAATGGCCACCGGCCCGCCTGACGGCTGCTCAGCAACGCCGCCGAAGGCAGCCGAGCCCCCCGACGCGCGGGTATGTCACATCACGCAGCGCATTCGGGGAAGTGCCGTGCGCCGCCCTTCTCCGCCCTTCTCCGCCCCTGTGAGCCCCTTTCCCCGTCTCCCGCCGACCGGGAACCACCTGAGTCGCACGGCCGCGCGGACGGACCACGCACGGGACGCCACGCACTCCGGAAAAAGAAAAGCGCTCATGAATGGTGAGCGTTTGCGCGGTGTTCCGCAGCGGTTCCCCCTCTGTGGCGACAGGAGCGCGGGGGCGCTGTCAGTGGCGTGTGTTTGGGTGGTGCGCATGAGTATTTTCGATGTAGTCGAAGTGATGCCGGATGTTCCCGCACTTCTTGGCCGCTGTCGTGCTCTGGCGGTACTCGACGAGATCCACGGGCGCCCCATGGGCGAGGGGTATTTCTTCGGGTTGACGGAGGATCACCCCTGCCACGTTCTGACGTTCTATACGCAGGAGCGTCAATTCGATGTCCATTTCGCCGACGCGGGTGTCCTTGTTTACGGGCATGATTCCGATGCGAGTTACTTCACCGGTGACGACTGGAACGACGAATGGCCCGGGATCCTGGCGCAGATCCCGGATGCGCTGAAGCCCTGTATGGGCAGGAGTCACGCGTCCGGCTGGATGGAGGTCGAACGGGAGTTGCCGCTGCTGTCGGTCGTGATGTGGCGGCTGTCCGGGGACGGCTCCTGGCAGGCCCCCCGGTTCAAGGACCCCGTGCTCGTCGCCGGCGACCTGGGGGACTGCGCTGACGGACTGTTCGCGGATCTGACGGCCCCTTCCCCCGAAGTCCTCGCACGGGCCGATGACTTGGCGCGGAGTGAGGCGCGAGGCGAGGCGTGGAGTGAGGCGTGGGGGGAGCCGTCGGCGATCGAGCCGGCGGAAACCCAGCCGGCGGAGAGTACGGCGAGGGCGGAGCCTCTCCCGGACGCCCCGGGGCCCGCTTTCGACGAGGCGACCCGTGCCGCTCTGGAACGGATACGTGACGAGGTGGGGGCCCTGCTCGACCCGGCGGCGTGCGAGTGTCGGGACAGGTCCGTTGCCACGACCGGGAGGGCCACGACGGAGGAGTTGTTCCGCTGCCAGGACGCGTCGGGGGCGATCACCACCGCCGTGTTCCGGTATCGGGCCGGGCATGACCAGGCGCACTTCACGGACCTTCGGGTCGAGGTCGACCGTGACATGGTGGTGATCGGCGGCGGGGCGACCGCGGTGGCCGCTCCTTACGGTGCGCTGCTGACGGCGTCATATCCCAGCGCGGACGGTTCGGCGTGGCTGGTGTCGTCCAAGGACCATGGCATGCCTCAGCCGCATCGCCTGACGGGGTTCGCGATCGGCATGAAGATCGCCGGGGTGAGCCGGGACCGGCTGGCGCGGGAGCTGCTGTTCATCGGCCGGGCGCGCGGCGGCCGTGCGCCGCATCCCCGTTCGTCCGCGTCCGTTCCCGAGGGGTACACGCTGCTCGGCGGGGGCTTCCGGGTGAACTGGGACGACGGAACGGACGAGCCGGGGCCGGGCAATCTGGCGACTGCCTCCTTCCCCCAGGACGACGATACGTGGACGGCGCGGTCGAAAGACCATCTGGTGAGTCACGCCTGCACCATCGACGTGTTCGCCGTCGGGCTGCGCTCCTCCTTCGTGGTGGACGGTGTGCTCCGTATGGTCGACCGGCTGACGGACCGTGTCGAGTGCGGACATGCCCCGCTGCCCAACCCGAACGCCACGTCCGTGTTCCCCGGGCAGGGACACGTCCTGACCGGAATCGGCGCGGAAGTCGTACACGCCGAGCCGGGCTCGCTGCTGTGGCGGCTGGAACCGACCACGGACGGAAGGACGCCGGGGGTGAACGCGGCCGGCAAGGAGCACGGGACCTGGGGACCGACGACGATCCGTGCGTGGACACTCGGTATCCGGCTGATGCCGCGGGACGACGCACCCGCGGCGACCACGCAGGCACCGTGACCGCGCGGACACCGTGATCCACCGCGTCGGTCCGGAGCCGAGCTCCTGCCGCTGCCCGGTTCGTCCTCCCGGGACACAGCGGGCTCACAGCCGAGGCGCGCTTCTCTCCTTTTCGGGCGGAATTGACCTCTCGGGTGCCATTGACGCCGAAGCCCCCCTGAAACGCTCACACCAAATGATCACTTCGCCCAGGACGGCGAATATTGCAACAAGGTTGCAATATAGTTGCCTTGAAAGATAACGCCTCTGGCGCTTCTTTCCGGGCAATGCGAGATGGAGTCCTGCCGGCGTACCCGGAGGAGCCGACCCGGCCGGACGGTCCGCCGGCCGGTGAGCGGCGACGGCCGGGCCCGGGGCAAGGAGCCCAGCGCTTTTCGCGCACCAACCGCCCGGCACTGTCGCCTCGTACACCCTATCGCTCCATCACGGAACCCCCATCGGAACGGCCTCACGGGATATTCCATGAAATCGGATAACGAGTACTCGCGCCCGAGACTTTCGGACATGTTCCCCGGCAGCAGAGCCTCTGCGGGAGAATACCAAGGAGTTCGCCGAAATTCCTGTGCACGGATTCGGCAGGGCCGCCGGTGAATGACAGGACGCGAGACGAACGCATCTCCAGAATCTTGACGCTTGTCGCTCAACGCGGAGAATTGCAGGTCCGCACCCTCCAGGAAATCCTCGGCACGTCGGGGGCCACGGTGCGGCGCGATCTGGCCGGGATGGAGGGACAGGGGCTCATCCGTCGCTCCTACGGGAAGATCATGGCCGCACGGCCCGGAGCCGAACTGCCGGTGAGCCTGCGGCGCTCCCAGAACACCGAGGCCAAACGCCGTATAGGCGCCCTGGTCTCGTCCCTGATTCCGTACCGCCCGCTCACCATGGCCCTGAGCGGCGGCAGCACCGTGGGTTTCGTCGCGAGAACGCTCGTCAGCCGGGCGGATCTGAAGGTCGTGACGAACGGACTGGACACGGCGGCCCAGTTGATGACCCGGCAGGTGGTCCAGGTCGTCGTCACCGGCGGAACCGCCAGACCGCTGTCGAACGATCTCGTGGGAAAGGAGGCGGAGAAGTCGCTGCGCTCCCACCGCTTCGACTTCGCCGTCGTCGGCGTGGACGGCATCAACCCCAGGGCCGGGCTCACCGGGCACAGTTCCCGGGGCGCCGAGGTCGACCGGATCATGCTGGAGCAGGCCGACCATACGATCGTCGTCGCCGACAGTTCGAAACTGGGCCGAGTCCATCGCGCGAAGATCGCCGACCTCGGCTCCGTCCACACCATCGTCACCGACTCGCAGGCCAATGCCGCCATCGTCGCGGCCCTCCGGCAGAGCGGTGTGACGACGACCCTGGTCGTGGTCCCTCCCGCGCCCGCGGGCGGGCGGACCCGGTTCACCTGAGTCCGCGCGGCGGCGCCGCTCTCCCCACACGTCTCAGCCGACGACGCCGATCGTGTCCGCCGGTCGGCGCCGGGCCGCCCGGGTGGCAGGAAGGAGGGCCAGGGAGACAGCGCCCACTACCGCGGCGGTGGCGAGCAGTACGAGATGGAGCAGCGGGGGCGCTTGGGCGACTCCCGCGCCGATCCCGCTGGAGTGTGCCTCGGCGTCGATGAGCCGGCGGGCGAGGGGCACCCCGAGCACCGTGCCGGCCACCGCCGCGAGCAGGGCCGTGGAGCCGACGGCCGTCACCGTGACCGCGGTGATCTGCCCCGGTGAGAAGCCGATCGCCTTGAGCGCGAGCAGATCACGCTCCCCTGCCCGTACGCTGCCGCCGATCGCCGTCGACAGTTCGATGAGGCCGATGAGCGCGAGCACGGCGACAACACCCACGACGACGCCCAGCATCGGGGAGAGTCTGTCACCCGGGCTCGTGACCTCGCGGATGTCGAGGCGCCCCTGGGCGGCATCCGTCAGAGCCGTACGGACCTCCTCGGGGTCGGCTCCCGGCCGCAGCCGGAGCTGGTAGAGCGTGGGGCTCAGGCCGGGATCGTTCTGGCGGAGGGTGTCGAGCGAGGTGGAGATCACCCGGCCGCTGTTCTCGGGCTCGATGCTGCGCCCGACGATGTGCAGGATCTGCGGTCGCCCGCCGACGGTCATCCTCACCCAGTCGCCGATGCTCACATCGAGAAGGTCGAGCAGTCCCTGGCCCGCGACGGCTTCGTCCGGCCCGGCGGCGGGTCTGCCCTCGACGACCGTGAAGGGGTAGGGCTCGTCCCGGGTGCCGAGGCCGCGCAGTGCGATGGTCCCTGTCTGTCCCGGCACGAGCGCCGCCACCTCGACGCCCGGGTGAGCCGCCACGACCTGGTCGCCCGCTTCGAGTACCGAGCGTGCCTCACGGTCACTCAGTCCCTGTTCGGCGCGTGCGGTGAGAGCGGCAGCCATTCCCATCTGCGCGGGTCTGCTCTCGAAGCGGCCCACGGTGGTCAAGGCGCTGAGGGCCACCGTGATCAGCAGGAGCGGCAGCGCCAGCCGGACGATCGTCGCCGGTGTCCGGTGGCCGCGTACGAGAGCCCGGTGCCAGCCGAGCACCAGCGCCGCCGGCACACCAAGTGCCATTCCTTTCCCCGCTGTCCGGGAGAGCCGGCCGGAGGGCGCTGCCGCCGGTGGAAGCACGGGTACGGGCGGCACCCGTCCCGCCCGCCAGGCGGCGAGCCACGTGGCGGCCCCGATGAAGAGGACGGCGCCGACCGCCACGGCAAGCAGTGTGGTGGAGTGGCCGGGCAACCGCTGCCAGACGTCGACCGCCTCGCCCAGCCTGCCGGGGATCCGGCCGGCGAGCGTCTCGGTCAGCACGGTCGCGATGAGCGCGCCCAGCAGGGCGAGGGCGACGTGTTGGGCCAGGAAGACCCGGGTGACCTGCCCGGGGGTGAATCCGATCGCCTTCAGTACGGAGATGTCTCTCAGATGTCCGCGTACCCGTGTGCTGATGGCCCCGAACACGGCCAGTGCGGCGGCGACCAGTGCCCCGAGTCCGAACAGCGCGAGCACTTGCCCGAGCAGCCGGGTGTCGCCCTGCGCTTCGGCGCGCGCCTGTTGCCAGCTGGAGACGTCGGTCACGGTTCCCGCGCCGAGTTCGGTGACGGCGCGCTGGATGGCGTAGTCGGTGTCGTCGGGCTCTGTCAGCAGCAGTCCGGTGATCTGCCCCGACCATGTGCCGCCCGCGCGCCCGACGGCGGCGGGCAGCGCCCATACGGTGCCCGTTCGCTCGCCGGGCCGGTAGCGGGGTTCGGGGCTGTCGGCGACACCACGGACGGTCAGGGTCCGGCCGCTGCCGGGGACGGTGAGGGTGTCACCGGGCTCGGCCCACAGGGCGCGGGCCAGGCTGCTCTCCAGGACCACACCGTCCGGGCTGCCGGAGGTGAGCCACTGGCCCGAGGTGATGAGCGGCCGTGCCGTGTCGGGTGGGTTCTCGTCGGCGCCGCGCAGTTCCACACCTGCTCGGGCGCCGTGTGATTCGAGGGTGGCGGACGCGGTGCGGTAGGGGCCGGACAGGGCTTCGACACCGTCCAGCGAGGCGAGCCGGCCGGGGTCCGCGGCAGGTCCGGTGCGGATCCAGACATGCGCGCCCTGGGACTGGGTGAAGATCCGCTGCCAGGGGTTGGTGGCATAACCGAACAGGGCGGCGGCGAGCAGCAGGGCGATGACGATTCCGGTGGTGGCGGACACGATGAACAGTGCCTCGCCGCGATGGGTGCGCAGATCGGTGTGCGCCCAGCGAAGGGTTGCCCGCACGTTCAGTCCTTCAGTTCGAGGACGCCGGACAGGCCGGAGCGCCGTGCGTGTGTGCCGCCCAGTACGGCGTCGTCGGATATGCGGCCGTCGAAGAAGCTGATGACGCGGTCGGCGGTGCTGGCGAGCCGGGCGTCGTGTGTGACCAGGAGGATCGTCTGGCCGCGCTGGTGGAAGCGGGAGAGCAGTCGCAGCACTTCCCGGGTGCCTTTGCTGTCCAGACTGCCGGTGGGCTCGTCGGCGAGCAGGAGCCGCGGGTGGTTCACGAGTGCGCGGGCCAGGGCTACCCGCTGCTGCTCACCGCCGGACAGTTCGCCCGGCATACTGCGCGCTTTGCCTTCCAGGCCCAGTTCGGACAGCAGTTCCTCGCGCTTCGCGCGCGCTTTCTTCCAGGGGGTGCCGGTCAGCAGCGCGGGCAGCTCGATGTTGTCGGCGACGGTCAGGTTCGAGACAAGGTTGAAGAACTGGAAGACGATGCCGATGCTGCGGCGGCGTTCGACGGCCCAGCGCGCTTCGCTGTAGGAGTCGGTGCACTCGCCGTCGAGCCAGATGCTGCCGCTGTCGGGGCGCTGGAGACCGCCGAGAAGGTGCAGCAGGGTGGACTTGCCTGCGCCCGAGGGCCCGCTGACGGCGACGAACTCCCCACGCCGTACGGTCAGATCCACTCCGCGGACCGCGTGGGCGGGCGCGCCTTCTCCCTGGTGGGTCTTGGTCAGGGCTTCGGCGCGCAGCGCGACATGGGCGGCGTCGGCCGGTCGGCTCATCGCGGGCCCTCCAGCTCTTCCTGGCAGCGCTCCAGCCAGTCGAGATCGGCCTGGAGATGCAGCATGGCTCCCTCGATCAGCAGTTGGGCGATGCGGTTGTCACGGTTCTCGGTGATCGACAGCTTCGACAGACCACGCATGATGTTGAGGTATTCGCGTCGCTGATTGTTGATCAGGCCGATCTGGTCGGCCAGCCCGGTATGCGAAGCGAGGGCGAGTTTCATGAAGAAGTCGTCCCGGAGCCGTGGCTCGTCCGCCGTCTCCTCGAACCAGACGCTCAGCGCCTCGGTTCCGGCGTCCGTCAGCCGGTAGATCTTCTTGTTGGGCCGGCTTGACTGGGCGATCTCCTCGCCCGCGATCAGCCCCGATTTCTCCAGCCGGCTCAGGGTGACGTAGATCTGGCCGACGTTCAGCTGAGGGTACGCTGCGCCCAGCAGTTGCTCAAGGTCCTGCTTGAGTTCGTATCCGTGGGCCGGTCCTCTGGACAACAGCGCCAGGAGAGGCATGCGCATGGGCGCTCCCTCCTCCCTGGTGTCGGGCCGCGCGCCGGGAGGATTCCTCGCCGCTCGGCCTGTGGGCCCGGATCGCCCCCGTCGTCTGACCGGGCCTAGTATCGCCCATGCCTAACGGGTATACATGCAGGAACCCCGGACGACGATGCCTGGAGGCCTTGCACAGGGAGGAACCCATGCGGTGGATACGTGCCGCCGGTAGGGCGCTCTTGATCGTCACCATGGTTCTGACCGGTTACGCGGGTGCCGGCGTGCGCGGCGGCGAAGCGGCCGGCGGGGTGCGGGACGGTGGACGCGGGCCGATGACACTGGCCACGGCCGGGGACCTCACCAACTATCTGGGGCCGTTGCTCGACGACTGGAACCGGGGCCATCCGCGGGAGAAGGTCACACTCGTCGAACTCCCGGACTCCGCCGACGAGGCGCGGGCACAGATGATCACGGAGCTGCGCTCCGGCGCCGGGCGCTACGACATCCTCAACATCGATGTGGCCTGGACCTCGGAGTTCGCCGAGGCCGGCTGGATCACACCGCTGGAGCCCGACAGGTTTCCGCTGGAGTCCTTCCTCCCGCCGGTGGTCGAGACCGCGACCTACGCGGGGAAGCTGTACGCCGTCCCGTATGTGACCAACGCCGGGATGCTCTACTACCGCAAGGACCTCCTGGACCGGGAGGGCGAGCGGCCCCCGCGCACCTGGGCCGAGCTGGAGCGTCAGGCGAGGACGATCGCCCCGAAGTACGGTGTCGGCGGCTACGCGGGGCAGTTCCTGCCGTACGAGGGCCTGACCGTCAACGCCGCCGAGATGGTCTATTCGGCGGGCGGCTCGATCCTTGGCGACGAGGGCGAGCGGGTGACGGTGGATTCGGCCGCGGCCCGTACCGGTATCGGCCTCCTGGCCCGCGGGGTGCGTGACGGCTGGATCCCGAAGGCCGCGCTGACGTACAAGGAGGAGGAGTCCCGCCGGGCTTTCCAGAACGGCGAACTGCTCTTTCTGCGCAACTGGCCGTACACCTTCGCCGGGGCGTCCGGCGCGGACTCGAAGATCGCCGGGAAGTTCGGTGCCGTACCGCTGCCGGGCAGCGACGGCTCGGGCACCAGCGTCCTCGGGGGGTCGAATCTCGCGGTCGGTGCGCATGCCCGGTATCCCGCGTCCGCCAGGGATCTGATCGCCTATCTCACCAGCGACCGGGTGCAGCGCAGAGTGCTCACCGAGGGCTCGCTGCCGCCGGTCAGGGCATCGGTCTATCAGGACCCCGAGCTCGTACGGCGGTTCCCGTACCTGCCGGCGCTGCGCGCGAGCGTGCTGGCCGCCGCGCCCCGGCCCAAGAGCCCGCGGTACGAGCAGGTGAGTCTCGCCGTGCAGGCCGTGGTGAACGACGCGATGGCGCAGCATCAGACGCCGGAGGCCGCTGTGCGCCGGCTGGCCGTCGAGCTGGCGGCCATCGCGCGCCGCGGCTGAGTCTCCCTCACACCCTAGTTACTTGTTAGGTATCGAACGACGCCTCTCGTCCTGCCCTTCTGGTCCCTAAATGCGGATATAGGGCTCAACTTCTCCTGTGTTTCGAGCTGACCGTTGACACTGTCTGGAAACCTCTACCTAACATGTATGCATAACCGCAGGGTCAACTGCGGATGCCCTTCGCGCAGAAACAAGGTCAACGGGTGAAGCTTCCAGCTCCGGTCGGCGACGGCCCCGTACTCTCCGCGGCACGTCCCTGGTGGCGCGACGCGGTGATCTATCAGGTCTATGTGCGCAGCTTCCTGGACAGCACGGGAGACGGGATCGGTGATCTGGCCGGCGTCCGTGCCGGGTTGCCGTATCTCAAGAAGCTCGGTGTCGACGGCATCTGGCTGAGCCCCTTCTACCCCTCGCCCCAGCACGACCACGGCTACGACGTGGCCGACTACTGCGACGTCGACCCGGTCTTCGGCGACCTCACCGAGTTCGGTCTGCTGGTCGGCGACGCACACCGGCTCGGTGTGAAGGTGCTGCTCGACATCGTCCCCAACCACTGCTCCAGCGAGCACCCGTGGTTCACCGAAGCGCTCGCCGCCGCGCCCGGGAGTCCGGCACGCGCCCGGTTCCACTTCGCCGACGGCAGGGGGCCCGGCGGCGAGGAACCGCCCAACAACTGGCACGCGATGTTCGGCGGCCCGGCATGGACCCGGGTCACGGAGGCGGACGGTTCGCCCGGCCAGTGGTACCTGCACATGTTCACGCCCGAGCAGCCCGATCTGAACTGGCGCGACACCGAGGTCGGCGCCTACTTCGACGAAGCGCTGCGCTTCTGGCTCGACCGCGGTGTCGACGGTTTCCGTATCGACGTGGCGGCCGGCCTCTTCAAGCACCCGGACCTGCCCGACTCCCCCGACCCCGAGGCCGACGCCCGCACCCGTGACTCCGTGAACCCACTGGCGTGGAACCAGCCCGAGGTGCACGACGTATGGCGGCACTGGCGGTCGGTCTGCGAGGAGTACACCGCCCGCGACGGCCGTGAACGGCTGCTGGTCGGCGAGGTTTCCGTGCCGACCGCGCGCGAACACGCCCGGTACGTACGCCCGGACGAGCTGCACCAGGCGTTCTTCTTCGACCTGCTCAGTGCGCCATGGGACGCCGACGCCTTCCGCAAGGTCGTCTCGGAGGCCATGCAGGACATCGCGGGCACCGGCTCCACCGTCACCTGGGTCCTCAACAACCACGACCAGGTCCGGACAGTCACCCGTTACGGGGAGTCCGGCACCGAGAAGAGCGGGCTGGGCGCGGCACGCGCCCGTGCCGCCGCCCTCCTGATGCTGGCCCTGCCCGGTGGGGCCTATATCTACCAGGGCGAGGAGCTCGGTCTGCCGGAGGTCGTCGACCTGCCCGACGACGTGGTCACCGACCCCATCTTCCGGCGCACCGGCAGCCGGGCCCGGATACGCGACGGCTGCCGGGTCCCGCTGCCCTGGTCGGGACACGCGTCCCCGTTCGGCTTCACGTCCGGCGCCGATGGGGCCAAGCCCTGGCTGCCCCAGCCCGGCTGGTTCGCCGACCACGCCACCGACCGCGCGCTCGCCGACACCCGTTCCTTCTGGCACCTCTATCGCGACGGCCTTCAACTGCGCGCCGGGCTGCCTCAGTTGGGCGAAGGAACGCTGCGCTGGCTGGAGACCCGGCCGGACGTGCTGGCCTTCGTCCGAGGCGACGGGCTCGTCTGCGCCGTGAATTTCGGCACCGCCCCCGTACCGGCCCCGGTCTCCGGTTCCCCACTGCTCTCCAGCGGGCCCTGCCCCGTCGGCGTGCTTCCAGGATCCACCGCCGCCTGGTGGATCAGCGACCACACCGAGCTCTGAGAGCGCCGACACCCCTCAGCGCCTCCCCGTGCGTACCGCACGAACCCCCATCCCAACCCCAGAGGAAACAGACCATGACGCGACGAAGCGCGATGCTCCTGAGTTGTACCGCGGTGACCCTGGCTCTCGGCGCCACCGCCTGCGGCGGTGATCCCGTCACCACCGCGGGCGGCGGTGACAAGTCCCTCGGGGGGCAGACGATTTCCGTCGCCGGCGTGTGGTCGGGGGCCGAGCAGAAGAACTTCCAGAAGGTGCTCGACGCCTTCTCCGAGAAGACCGGCGCCAGGACCGAGTTCGTCTCGACCGGTGACAACGTCTCGACCGTCATCGGAAGCAAGATCGAGGGCGGCAACGCCCCCGATGTCGCGATGGTGCCCCAGGTGGGCGTACTCCAGCAGTTCGCGAAGCAGGGCTGGCTCAAGCCCCTCTCCGCGACCGCACAGCGGTCCGTGGACGCCAACTACGCGTCCGTGTGGAAGAAGTACGGCAGTGTCGACGGCTCGCTGTACGGCCTGTACTACAAGGCGGCCCACAAGTCGACCGTCTGGTACAGCCCCGAGGCCCTCGACCAGGCGGGCGTCGAGCCGCCGAAGACGTACGCGGAGATGCTCACCTCTGCACAGGCGGTCTCCGACTCCGGGCTCTCCGCCTTCGCCGTCGCGGGCGAGGACGGCTGGACCCTCACCGACTGGTTCGAGAACATCTACCTCTCGCAGGCCGGTCCCGAGAAGTACGACCAGCTCGCCGCCCACACCATCAAGTGGACCGACCCCACGGTGGTCAAGGCACTCACCACGCTCGGCACCCTCTTCGCCGACAAGGAACTGATCGCGGGCGGCCAGAAGGGCGCCCTCAGCACCGACTTCCCCGGTTCGGTCGAGAAGGTCTTCGGCCCCGAACCCGAGGCGGGCATGGTCTACGAAGGCGACTTCGTGGCCGGGGTCGCCAAGGACGAGTTCGGCAAGAAGATCGGCGAGGAAGCCTCGTTCTTCCCCTTCCCCGCCGTCGACGGCGGAAAGGCCCCCGTGGTCAGCGGCGGCGATGCCGCCGTGGTGCTCAAGGACGGCAAGAACCAGAAGGCGGCCATGGCCTTCATGGAGTACCTGGCGAGCCCTGAGGCGGCGGAGGTCTGGGCCGGGCTGGGAGGCTTCGTCTCCCCGAACAAGAACGTCGACCTCGCGAAGTACGGCGACGAAACCACCCGTCGCACCGCCGAATCGCTGGTCGGGGCCGGGGATTCGGTCCGCTTCGACATGTCCGACCAGGCGCCTGCCGCGTTCGGCGGAACCAAGGGCATGGGCGAGTGGAAGCTCCTCCAGGACTTCCTGCGCGACCCCTCCGACCCCAAGGCCACGGCGGGCCGCCTCGAAGCCGCGGCCGCCAAGGCGTACCGGGGCTGAGGCAGACATCATGACCGCCACCACCGCCCCCACCCGGGCCAAAGACCCGGCCGGCTCCGCTCCCCGGGGGACGAACGCCCATCAGCGCGCCAGGCGGCGCCGCCGGGCCGTCGCCGTCACCTTCGTCCTGCCGGCTCTGCTCCTCCTCGGCGCGCTCGTCGTCTACCCGGTGCTGTTCTCGATCGGCCGCAGCTTCTTCGACGCGGGCGGCAGCCGGTTCGTCGGCGGCGGGAACTACGCCGAGGTGTTCCGCGATCCGGCGACGCTCAAGGCCATCCGCAACAGCACCATCTGGATCGTCGTCGCTCCGACCGTCCTCACCGGGCTCGGTCTGATCCTCGCCGTCCTGGTGGAGAAGGTGCGTTGGGCCACCGCGTTCAAACTGCTGCTGTTCCTGCCGATGGCCGTGTCGTTCCTCGCGGCCGGGATCATCTTCCGCCTCGCCTACGAGGAGAACCCCGACAAGGGCGTCCTCAACGCCGCCGCCGTCGGGGTGCACGACGCCTTCGAGGACTCGGCCTCCTATCCCTCCGCACGCGCCCGTGACGGCCAGGGCCTGACCAAGGGGTCCGACGGGTCGTACGCGACGTCGGACACGGTGTCACCCGGCGGGACAGCGGTCCTGGGGCTCGTCGGCGTAGCGCCCAAGGACGTCCCGTCCCAGGCCGAATCCGCCTTCGCGGCGGCTGCCCGGCAGGCGGCCGGGACGGAGCTGCGCGGCGTGGTGTATCTGGACTTCGCCCCGGGGGGTGGCGGCGAGCAGGGCAAGGTCGACAAGGCCGAGAGCGGGCTGCCGGAGGTCGCCGTCGAAGCGGTGCGGGACGGGAAGACCGTTGCCCGAGCCACCACGGCGGCCGACGGCTCCTTCAGCTTCCGGAACCTCGACCCCGGCGCGTACACCGTGCGGCTTCCGGCGACGAACTTCGCCCCGCCCTACGAAGGCGTCTCCTGGCTCGGACCCGCGCTGGTCACCCCGGCCATCATCGGAGCGTATCTGTGGATCTGGACCGGGTTCGCCATGGTGCTGATCGGCGCCGGGCTGGCCTCGCTGCCGCGTGACACGCTCGAAGCGGCCCGCATGGACGGCGCGACCGAGTGGCAGGTGTTCCGCAAGATCACCGTGCCCTTGCTCGCTCCCATCCTGACCGTGGTCTTCGTGACCCTGGTGATCAATGTGATGAAGGTCTTCGACCTCGTCTACATCATCGCGCCCGGCCCGGTGCAGGAGGACGCCACCGTACTGGCCACCCAGATGTGGCTGGTCTCGTTCGGCGGAGGCAACAACCAGGGGCTGGGAAGCGCGCTCGGCGTCCTGCTCCTGCTTCTCGTCATCCCCGCCATGGTCTTCAACGTCCGCCGCTTCCGCAGGAGTCAGTCATGAGCACCACCGCACCCACCCGGCCGGCGGAGGTGAAGCAGCCGGCGTCCGTCGGGTCCGCGCGTCCGCGACGCACCGCGGGAAGCCGGCTCAGCCGCTGGCTGGGCAACAGTCTGGTCCAGGCATTCCTGGTCGTGATCAGTCTCGTCTGGATCACCCCGCTCGCCGGTCTGCTCCTGTCCTCGCTCCGCACGGCACAGGACAACGCGGCGAGTGGCTGGTGGACCACCCTGGCCAGCCCGGGTCAGTTGTCCTTCGACAACTACACCGCACTGCTCGGCAACACGGGGATCACCCGGGCCTTCTGGAACACCGTGTTCATCTCGGTGCCCGCCACCGCGCTGGTCGTCGTGATCGCGGCGCTGGCCGGATACGCCTTCGCCTGGCTGGAGTTCCCCGGCCGGGACTGGATCTTCCTGCTGGTCGTGGCCCTGCTCGTGGTCCCGGTCCAGATCGGCCTGCTGCCGGTCGCCAAGCTCTTCGGGCAGCTGGGCCTGTTCGGCACCATCCCGGGTGTGGTGCTCTTCCACGTCGCCTACGGGCTCCCGTTCGCGATCTTCCTGCTGCGCAACTATTTCGCCGACATACCGCGCGAAATGCTGGAAGCCGCCCGGATGGACGGCGGCAGCGAGTGGCGGATCTTCACCCGGCTCGTCATCCCGGTGGGACGCCCGGCCATCGCCAGCCTGGCGATCTTCCAGTTCCTGTGGGTGTGGAACGACATGCTGGTGGCGCTGCTCTTCGCGGACACGTCATCGCAGCCGCTCACCGTTGAACTACAGTCCCAGGTACGGCAGTTCGGCAGCAACATCGACGTTCTGGCCCCCGGGGCCTTCCTCTCGCTGATCGTGCCCGTCGTGGTTTTCTTCGCCTTCCAGCGGCACTTCGTGCAGGGGGTGATGGCGGGGTCCGTCAAGTGATCCCCACGCCCTGATCCCGGCCCGCGGAAGCGGGCGACGGGCCGTGAGGAGGCGTGACCGTCACCGGTTCACGCGTCCTCACGGCCCGCCCGTCGTTCTGCGGATTGTGGTGCCCGGTCAGCAGGTCTCGCGCACGTACCCGCTGCTGCCCGCCGGACTGACGTCGACATCCCGCCGGATCACGCTCACGCGGTCGCCGTAGACGCACGCGTTCTTCATGCCCGCGCTCGTGTACTCGATGAAGATGGCGTTGTCGCCGAAGGCCGAGAGGTACTCGGCGCACTCGTTCCAGCGGGGGTCGCCGCATTCCTCGGCGATGGCGAAGTCGAGCCCGTTGGCCTTCCGGTCGCCGGCCAGTTCGACGGTGTTCTTCTGCCCGACGGCCAGCCCCTTGGCGTGGGCGTGCTGCGACAGGAGACGAATGTAGGACTGGGCGTGGTCGGCGGTGATCCTGCCGTTCACCACGTCACGGGTGAAGGTGTCGTAGTTGTCGAGTTCGACGGCGTCGAAGCCCTTGGACGCACACTGGTCGATATAGCCATTGATCTTGTCCGCGATCCGCTGACGCTTGGCGTCCGTGGTGATGTCGAGGATGACCTCGTCCCAGTCGGGGTCGACGACCGGGCCGCCGTCATCGGTCAGCAGCAGGTCGCTGTCCCATTCCTGCGGTCCGCCGGCATCGCCTTCCTGCTGGGTCTGGAAGGCGTTCACGTAGCAGATGTTGTAGAGACCCGATGCCGGGGACGCCTTCACATCACGGCTGACGACCTTCACCCCGGAGGGCGGGGTGTACGCCCCGCCGATCTGGTAGTCGAAGGGCGCGTTGACCGGAGGAAGAGTGAAGGTCGGGTTGGCCCCGGCCCTGGTCAGATCAAGCGCGGTGGCGGCGGCGCCGAGGGTGGTCGCTACGGCGAGGCCGGCCACGATGGCTCCGGTCCTGGAACGGCGGCGGGAGCGCATGAGGAACTCCAAAGGTGGCGTGAGGGTGAGAAGGGTGGAAGGAAGTGATGTGGGGTCAGAGAGTACGGTGCGACGGGGGCGGAGCCGGGCCGCGAGAGCGGTCCGCGGCCATGGGACGGCCCGGCCGCGGTCGCATCGAACGGCCGGGCATCGGCACCGGGTCGGCGCCGGTACGGCAGCACGACGGCCTCCTCGGGGAGCGTCCGACCCGCTCACCGAGGAGGCCTCTCTCACTGCTGTGGAGCACCGTCGCCGGACGGCGACGCCGCTGGACGGATCAGCCTGTGTTCACTTCGGAGGAGAAGGAGTCGACCTTGAGGCCCGCTCCGCCCTGCCACGGTTCGAAGCCCGCCTGGACGCTCGTGAGGTACCACGAGGAGTCTCCGAAGCCGCGGCTGTTGGCGTGGCTCACGAACTCCTTGACATCGAAGTTCAGTTCGTTGACGGCGGACGGCGCCACGTAGGAGATGACCTTGTTCCGGCCGTTGCCGCCCTCCCACACCTGCCACGTCGTGCCCGCCATCGTCACGGTGGTGCCGGTATCGGTGCCGATGGGCTGGATGGGACCCACCTTGTTGGTCCAGATCATGATTTCGACCTGGGACACACCGTCCGTCTTGGGCTCCGGGTCGAGCCAGATGTCGTAGGACGCGTTGTAGACCCCGTCAGCGGTGTAACCGTAGGACACACTGCTCGGGGCGCTGCTGATGGAGCTGATCCGCGCGGGCAGCTTGGTGCCGGGCGAGCACGCCGTGTAGTGGCAGCCGTTGAAGATGGACGGATAGGACTTGGGGGCACCATTGGTGGGGACCTGCCCCTCGGCCTTCGTCACCTCGAAGCCGGACCCGGTGGGGCTGACGCACTGCGCGCCGGCCGGGTTCCACAGGTTGTTCTGCACCGTGTACGCGCCGACCGTGGCCCTGTCGTACTGACCGCATATCTCGGCCGCTTGCGCGGGACCGCCCAGGGTCATCAACGCGGCCCCCGCGGCGACCGCCGGCAACAGCGCGTAGACGGCGGTTCGCGTGGAGAGTTTCATGCTGTCTTCCAATCACGTGGGGATGAAAAGGAATAGCTCGTGAGCTGCCAGGAGCCTGTGACAAGAGGGGGGACCGAGCGCCCGGGGCGGTGCTCGTGCGCGGACGGCGGAGGTCAACGCCGGGCCGCACCGCCGCCGGCGAGGCTGATCTCGGAGTTCCAGTACGCGTCCGGGGGCAGGGTGTCCCAGGGGTTCTTGTCCGCCATGGTGTCCGGGGTGACGTAGACATGCCCGGCGTTGCGCTGGCGTGCGAGTTCCATGACGCCACGCATCCGGCTCTCGTCCGGGACGTCGTAGACGAGGTGCCAGACCTTGCCCGGGGAAGCGCTGCTCTCCCATGCCTCCGGCTGGTGGCTACGGTAGGAACTCTCGTCGCCCTCGAAGGTGACCAGTGTGTCGGCGGCCGCGGTGTAGCACTCGTCGACACCGGTCCCCGGGTTGTCGACGACGACCGCGTCGTCGCCATAGCGGCTCTCGACGTAGTTCTTCAGCTCGATGTACCGGTTCACGTCGGTGTTTCCGGAACCGCAGCGCGCCAGGCCCTCGTCGAAGAAGATGCCGCCGAGTCCCGCGTCACCGTAGAGCTGGTACCAGACATCGACATCGGCCTTGATCTGCCGCATCCACTCGTCCGGGTCCGTGGAGCCGGACCGCGTGGTCATGCCGGTGGTACCGAAGTAGCCGGTCGCCACATAGCCGATGACGGTGATGCCGGCCGCGTCGGCCTTCTTGATGGCCGAGGTGTACTGATCGTCACCGTCGCCGGGACCGTTGTACGGGTTGGCGACCGCCAGCCCAACCCCCGTTCCGGACCGGGTGAGTTGGTCCCACAGAGGGCCGGGGTAGAAGTAGGCGGGTACGGAGACCTTCTGGGAGATCGCCTGCGTGGTACCGCCCTCGGGCGCCTCCGGGACGGCAATGGCCGGAACCGCGCACAGGGCGAGGGCTCCGGCGGCGAACGCCCCGCCTATCAGGGAGCGGGTGGAACGCGACGTCATGGTGAACCTCTTTCGTGGGGGGATACCGTTGGGTGCCGTTCCCGGTGATAAGCCGTACCCGGTAATAACCAGGGTGTGCGGTGGGGACGCACGTCGGACAACCTCCTTCGGCGGAGCACGACGGGGAAAGGATCGAAGGTACGAGTGCCCTTCCACCGCCCACAAAAGGAGGATCGGGAGGGCGCTCCCGCACACCCTAGGAGCTGCCTTTCCGGCTCACAAGGTTTTCTGTGACGTACCGTTACACCGCTTACCCGTACTGCTCACTGCTCGCGATAAGTGGCTGAAATCAGGGCCGGATACACGGTGGTCACCGCGGTCCACGACAACGGATCGAGGCGCGTTCGACAATGCGCACTCAGGTTGAACGTTGTCGCGTTCGGCACGTTCGGCGCATCCGTGGACCGGGTTCTCTCCCGCCGCTCACGGCTGTCGGCGGCGCTGTTGAGCGGCGCCGCCGACGGGAGGAACGACCACCATGGTTGTCGTCACGCCGGCCTTCCGGAGAGCGGCGACAATGGCGGGATTCGCATGCGAGTCGGTCACTATGGTGTCGACGGAACCGATGTCCGCGACTTTCGCCTTGTGTACCCTGCCCAGTTTGGAGCTGTCGGCGACGACTATCGTCTGTTCCGCCTGCTCCAGCATGACGCGGTCGATCTCCGCTCCGCGGGAGCTGTGCCGCGTGATCCCGGCTGCCGGGCTGATGCCGTCCGCCCCGGCGATCGCGAAGTCGAAGCGGTACGAACGCAGCGATTCCTCGGCTCCCTTTCCGACGAGGTCGTTGGAGAGCGCCCTGGCGGTTCCTCCGGTGACGACGACGTGGACCAGCTGACGCGCCATAAGGGACGTCGCCGTGTCCAGGCCGTTCGTCACGACCGTGAGATCCGAGCGGGTGGCCAGGTTCCTGGCGACGAAGTCCATCGTGGTGCCGCCGGTCAGCGCGATGGTGAGCGGACGGCTGGGGATCAGGGACGAGGCCAGTGATCCGATGCGGCGTTTCGCCTCGGTGTTCTGGGAATGCCTCAGACTCACCGGCAGTTCGACGCCACGCCGGGCCGCGGTGACCTTGCCGTAAGAACGGCGGATGAGGCCCGTTTCCTCCATGACCGCCAGATCCCTGCGGACCGTGGCTCCGGAGACTCCGAGAATTCTGGGAAGAAAGTGGACCTGCAGTTCTCCGCGCTGCGACAGAAGCGTGAGAATGATCGAGATGCGCTCGTCGCGTTTCCTGTCGGTCATCGGCCGCTCCACGGTCGCTTCACCTTCGCCTGCCCTTCCGGCAAACCCGAAGTGCTACGACCTGGAGCCCTCGTTCGCCTGCGATATGCCTGCCCAGCGACAGGTGTGCGGGAGGCCGCAGCCCGCTGCGGCCATGCCGATTTCGCCCACCTCTCCACGCGCGCGCGTGCGGCGGTCCCACGGCAGCGCGCGATGTTCACGTCGGCCGACGCGGGAAGCGCCGACGGACTGCCACTCTTTCGTGCGCGCTCTCCGAACGGACCAGGGAAAATCCCTAGTACCCCAGAACCGGAGAACGGACAGCACACGGCCGACGGCGCCCTCAAGCTGGTGGCCGTGGACAGCCCCACTCGTCCCGCACCGGTGTGTACAACCGCATACCAAGGAAGCAGGCCCGACTCATGGGTGCACTGAACGAACAGTCCGCCGTCCGCTCACTCGAACTGGGCGACACCCGCCTCACCTACGTCGTCGATGGCGCGATGGGCATGCTGCCGGAGAGCTTCCTCCCCGCGGTACCCGCGGAATACTGGCAGGAGCATCCGGAGACGCTCGACGAGCACGGCCTCGTCGCCATGTCTGCGGGAGGGCTGCTCGTGGAGCGCGACGGCCGCCGCCTGCTCATCGACGCCGGCCTCGGACCCGTGTCCGGGCCGACCAGGGTCGACGGAGAGCCTGTCGGGCACACGAACTCCGGCGCGCTCCCGGAAACCCTTGCCGCGCTGGGGATCGCGCCGCACGACATCGAGGCCGTGGCCTTCACCCACCTGCATACCGACCACACCGGCTGGGCCTTCGCACCGGAGAAGTTCTTCCCCGACGCCCGCTATCTCGTCGCCGTCGAGGAGTGGGCACCGCACAGCCGCGGCGAGACCGTTCCCGGCGCACCGGCTCAGGACACCATCGAACCGATGAAGCACGCGCGCACCCTGATCTCACACGGAGACGAGATCTTCGATGGCGTGCACGCCCTGGTGACGCCGGGGCATTCCCCCGGACACACCTCGTATGTGATCACTGCCGGGAACGAACGGGTCGTGGTCTTCGGCGATGTCTTCCACATCCCCGCACAGATCGCGCATCCGCACTGGGGGTCGCGCCCCGACTCCGACAGCGCAGCGGTCATGACGGCGCGCAAGCGCATCGCCGGGGAGCTCGCACGGCCAGGAACGACCGGGTTCGCCTTCCACTTCGGTGACCAGGCGTTCGGACGTCTGACCGGCACGCGGTGGGAGCCCGTTGCGACGGAAGCGGTCCTGCCCACCCCCAGAGCACTCGGATGACACGCACACCACGCGTGGTGTTTCCGGCCGGCCGCGTCAGGTTTTCGCCCGGGTCCCCTCCTCCGCGGCGGACGCGGGCCCCACCCCGCGGGCGGACCGTGCCTCTTTCACCACACGCCCCGGCCGCCCGCGATCACAGCCTTGAGCTCGTCCGGCGATTCCCGCATCAGCCGCGCCATCCCGCGTTCCTCGGCCGCCACGATCCACCGCTCGAAGCCGACCTTGAAGACGGCGACCCCCGCCTCGGCGGTCAGGCCGGCGGCCGACTCCGCGACGCCGCGTCGGCGCAGGGTGTCGGTGAGCGCGGCCGAGATCGAGGCGAGTTTGATCAGCTCGCGCTCCTTGAGTTCCGGGTTCGCCGTGATGACGGTCTGTCGCTTCCGCGCGTACTCGCGGAGGTCGGCGAACATCTCGGAGACGGCGTCGAGGCCCGCAGCCAGTGCGTCGATCGGCGTCGCGGACTCCGGAGCGTCGGCGACCGTCCGTACGAACAGCTCCTGCAACTCGCCGGAGCCGGCGAACAGTACCTCGCGCTTGTCGGCGTAGTGCCGGAAGAAGGTCCGCTCCGTGAGCCCGGCCCGTTTGGCGATCTCGGCCACGGTGGTCTGCTCGTACCCGCGCTCGTTGTAGAGCTCCAGCGCTGCTGTCGCCAGGCACCCGTGCGCGTTCGGCTCCCATCTGGCCATGGGCGGGTTCTACGTGATGACAGCGGCTGATATCAGAGATAGCCCCGATGGCAGTAACCGACATCAACAGTTGAGGTTCCTCGTGCGCATCGTTGTGACCGGCGCGTCCGGCTTCACCGGCTCCGCCGTCGTTCCCGAGCTCGTCGACGCGGGGCACGAGGCTGCCGGACTGGCGGCCGGCCCGCCCCGGCCTCCTCGAAGACCTCGAAGTCCTCAACAAGGGACACTCCTTCGGCACGCCTGCCACCATCGCCTGACCAGCGGCGGAGACGCCGCCCGGGCGATGCCCGTCCGCCCGGGCGGCGTGGTCGTACCGGTCCTGGTCACCTCGTGGTGGTGACCAGGACCTTCACCGGGTTGGAGGTCACCCGTACCCCGCCGATGGTGGCGCGGGCTGTGATCGACGCCGTGCCGCCGCTCACCGCCTTGACCACGCCCTTGCTGTCGACCGTCGCGACCCTCGGGCGGGAGCTGGAGTAGCTGACGGCCACCGGCGCGGACGAGATGCTGTCGGCGTTGAGGGCAAGGCCGTCACCGGTGACCGTGATCTCGGAAACATCCATATCGGCCGTGTTCACGCGCTTGTTGAAGCCGCTGCCATAGGTGTTGTCGGCGAGGGTGATGTCATCCGAGCCGTCGAAGGTGAACAGCGGGGACGTATGGCTCGCGGGCGGCGCGTCCGTGGTCACGGTCGCCGTGTCGCCCACGCGCAGGGCCCGCGAGGGTCCTGTGAGCCGCAGCTTGGCGTAGCGCTCGACGCGGTTGTCACGGAAGGTCAGACCGCCGACACCGCGGCCGGAGAGAATGGTCCCGCCGGTGAGGTTGAAGTCGTTGTCCTCGACGAGGATGTTGCGGTGCACCGGCTGCCCTGCGACGAAGTCCTGGTTGGTGGGGTCGAAGAAGATGACCGGGCTCGCGGGGCGGTCGAAGACATTGCCGCGGATGGTGACGTCCCGCACCGGGCCCGACTCGTACCAGGAGCGGGCGTCGGACGAGATGTAGATGCTGGCCATGCTCATGCCGTCGAAGCGGTTGTTCTCGATCCGCACCGGCCTGCGCGTCGTCACGAGGATCCCTCGCGTGGGCACGGCCTGGAACGTGTTGCCGGTGATCTCGACGGTCGGCGTGTAGGTGGTGTTCTCGGCCACGTAGTCGCCGGGGGCGGCGAGCACCGCGTCGGGCAGCGCCTGGTCGAGGACCACGGTCATGGTGCGCAGGTAGGTGTCCGGGTCCGTGCCGGCCGGGACACCGCTGCCGGTCGGTCCGGTCACCGAGACCACCTTCGCCGTCGCGCCGGGGGCGGCGAGCATGGTGCGCTTGTCGACGAGTTCGATCGAGTCGCCCGGATAGAACTGGGGAAATCCGGACGTCTCGTTGTGCATGTAGCGCAGCCGCAGCGTCTGCCGCTCGGCGGCGGTCACCTGGAGGTAGGTGCCGTGGATGTTGATCGGGTCGTCCTGCGGGTTGTCGAAGACGCTGTTGGTGATGCGTACGGTGCCCTTGACGCCGGACATCTGGATGTGGTCGGCGAAGCCCGAGGTGACGCGGCCACTGCCGCGGTCGGCCTTGAAGGTGACCGAGTCGATGCTGATGTCCTCGCTGAGCTGGCCCACGATGCCGAAGCCGTGCAGATAGCCGAGCCGGAGGTGATCGACCGTGACACGCGACGACTCCCAGAACAGCGCGCCCGGCGTGTCCCTGGTGACCTCGCGCATCTGATAGACGTATCCGCGGTCGCCGGGGGCGGTGCTGTCGCCGTAGGTGATCCGCAGCCTGTCGCCGCCGAGGTCGGTGATCTTCGTGACGTTCTGGAAGACCGGGTTGGACGTACGCCACGTCCTGTTGGTCGCGGGGTCGTGGACCTGGGAGTAGTCGAAGGAGTTCGTGCCGGTCCAGTACGGCTGTCCGGTGGCCGGGCTCCGCTCGCCGTTCCAGCGCACCGAGGTGCCTTCCACGGCGTAGTCGTATGTCTCGGGGATGTCGATGATCCGGTACGCCTGCCCGGAGTCGACCCCGGCGTCGGCGACCGTGATGTCGACCGTTTTGGGGGCGACCCACGTCTGCGAGAAGTTGGTGAAGCGCACGTCGCTCGACCGGATCGCCGCGAAGACGGTCTGGAAGCCGTGATTGACGATCGTCGACCCGCCGCCGTCGACGACGACGTCCCGCATGTCCTCGACGAGGATGCCGATGTTCTTCGTCTTGAACGCCTGGTCGCTGCCGACCGTGTTGCTGACGTACAGCTCCCGCTTCGGCGTCCGTTCGGGCCAGATGTGGTACGTACCGGACGGGAAGTGGAGGGTGGTGGGGCCGCCCACGGTCTTCGCGTGGTGGATCGCAGCGTCGACGGCCGCCGCGGAGTCGGCCTTGCCGGAAGGGTCCGCGCCGAAGTCCGTGACGTCGATGACCGTGCGGCCGGTGTTGTCCACGACGGCCGCTCCGCCAAGACCTCCGATGACCGTTGAGGTCTGCGGCCGCAGGGCGGGCTGCGCGGTGGCCGTTCCCATCAGGGCAGTTAACACCCCGACAGCCAGGACAGTGGCGGTGCGGATGGCGTTGCGCCCGCCGGACCGAGAGGGGGCGAAGCCCGGTCGCAGAGATCTCATGTCGTTCCTTCGAGGGGTGTCCGAGGCCATTCATCCGAGGTCGTAGCTGGAAAGTAGGGCCGCCACCAAAAAAGAACAAGAGGAACAACAGAAGTAAACAATCCTCGCCATACTGGTGCCGGGGCCGGCTCGGGTCGCGTTCGCCCCGGACGAGGCACCCGGCTCCACTGGGGCGCCGGCTCCGGTCGGCCGGTCATCCCGCGGGACCGGATCGTGGCGGCCGGCCGGAGGCCGAGTCACCCGCTCTTGGTGAGGCGGGTCCAGCCTGCTGGTGGTGCCAGGAGCGTGCGGGCGTGCGGCGTCCGCTTCCGGATCCGCACGGTGCCCCGGTAGCCGTGCAGGATGAGGTAGCCGAGATGCTCCAGCGCTTTGAGGGCGAATCCGTTGGCCGGGCACATCTCCGCACCTTTACCGAAGGGGAGAAAGGCTCGCCGCTGGTCGTCGGCGAGCCTTTCCCAGCGTGACGGGTCGAAGTCCCATGGCCTGTCCCACACGGCTCCCGACCGGTGGATCGCGTGTGTGCCGATCATGACATGTTCGCCCTTGCTGACCGGCACACCGCGTATTTCGTGGTCCGTGGCCGCTTCCCTGACCAGGCGCCATGCGGTCGGGTACAGACGTAATGTCTCCCGGACCAGAGAGCGGAGCTGGTCCGGCCGTACTGCCGGGGTGTTGTACCCGTGTTGGATGCCGAGGAGCACGACCCATTCGAGGGCGACTCCGGTGAAGCCGACCACGGAGAGTATGAGTCGCTGGAGGAGTTGCGCGCGGTCCGCCGGGGTCAACTCCCCCCGCAGACTGCGTACCACGTCGACGAGATCCCGCACGTCGGCGTCGGTTGTAGCTTCGGATTCGGACTCCGTTTCGGATTCGGATTCCCGTGCTGGAAGCCGTCTGAGCTGTTCGGCGAACCCGGCGCGGATACGGCGTACCGAACGGTGTGAGCGCGTCGCCACGCGACCGACGATGTCGTCGGCGATGACGCTCGATTTTATGTACGCGTCGACAAGCGAGGTGAGTTCGGTAGGGCGATGGTGCGCGATAACGGGGGCGAAGTACCGCCGGACCAGCTCCACTCCCCACCGTTGGTGCCGCAGACGGCCTCGGCTGTCACTCAACTCATGAATGGCGCAGTCAACGTCGAACAACGCATGGAGATCGTGATGGCTCAACGCTCTGAGCAGTTCATGTGACGCTGCCGTCCGAAGCGCCGGAGAAAGAGGCTCGGGACCGAGGCGGAAGAATCCGGACTGCTGTACGTACTGGTCGGCCGAGTCGACCAGAATCTCCCGGGCGGAATCCGCGTCGGCGACGAACAGTGTTCCGAAGCGGAGCCTGAACGGGCCTTCGGCCTCAGCCGCCAGGCTTTCCCACTGCCCCAGATGACGCCACAGGCTCTGTCTGTCCATGAACACGAGTTCTTACGCCCGTCGGCGGGGGACGGGATACGGCGATCCGACGACGCATCCCGTCGCGCATGAACGGAGAATCAATCCTTCCGCCCATACCTGTCACCGTACTGGTTTCGACGTGCACGCATCTCACCGCTGAGCGCTCGAAGGTATCTGGTGATCCATGCCATTGCCGGTCCTCCTTATCAAGCGGTAAACGGCCGGGCGTGGGCGCACCGCTTCGGCTACGACACTAGCCATCTCGCGGAACCGGGTGAACTGACAAAACCGGCCACAGCGGTGCCGTCTCTCATGTGGCGGGTCAGTGGGGAGCGCGCCCTGGTGGACGCAACAAGGCCCACATGGCGAGCGTTTGGACAGCGTATGTGAATCGTCCGGTGAGTCGCTCAACTGTGGTGCGGCGCAGGGTGCACAGCCATACGTAGCTGCTCAGGGATACGCAGAGACACCCAAAGGTCTGCCACCACAGAGCCCGCGTCGGCAGCTCTTGACCCGTGCACAGATAGAGCGTCCCTGTGGCCGACGTGGCGAGTCCCAGCGCGACCAGGCCGGCCCTGGCTACCTGGCCGCGGACCGCCCAGCGGGAGGCAAGAAGGCCGGCGGGAATCTGGATCACGACGTGGAACATCAGGACCCAGATCACCAGCCCGAATATTTGGCCATAGGCTGCCGTGGACGCGGCTGGAATCCAGCAGAAGCCGATGAACAGCAGAACGCCACTCAAGTGCATGGCGGCCACGTTCAACGGAACATGCCACGCGCTGATCCAGTGGCGCTCGTTGTCACTCGCCTGCACGACGCCCTCCCCCGGGGGCTCGGCCCCCGCTGCCGACGAGCAGTCTACGTGGAGGGCCGGCGTGCGCTACGTTCCAGCCGCTCAACGATCCCCGCCGGTGCCGTCCACACTGAGTACGGTGTTCTCGGCGAAGCGGCGTCAGGGCAGCAGCCCGAGGAGTGGGCCGACCGATCGATGATCCGGTCAGCCGCGGACCTCGAAACGCCGGGAAGCGGGGTCAGTTGACACATCGTCAAGTTCGTGAGTCGTAGAAGCGGTGGCGGAAAAATCGTTGGACATCGCGCCGGGCGGCAGCAAGCGTGGGCGGCATGCAGCAGGAGAAGATCTGGGACGCCGATACCGCCCAGCGCTATGACACGCCCGGCACCGGCATGTTCGCGCCCGAGGTTCTGGGACCGACCGTGGACCGCCTCGCTCAGCTCGCGGGGGACGGAGCAGCGCTCGAGTTCGCCATCGGGACCGGCCGGGTAGCCGTCCCGCTCGCCGAGCGAGGGGTCTCCGTCACCGGCATCGAGCTCTCGCTCCCGATGGTGGAGCGACTGCGTACCAAGGCGGACGAAGCGACGATCCCCGTGGTCATCGGTGACATGGCGACCGCCGTCGCCCCCGGGAGATTCAGCCTCGTCTACCTCGTCTTCAACACGATCTCCAACCTGCTCACCCAGGATGAGCAGGTCCGGTGTTTCCGCAACGCCGCCCGCCATCTCGCACCCGGCGGCCGGTTCGTGATCGAGCTCTGGGTGCCCGAGCTGCGCAAGCTGCCGCCGGGCCAAGAGGCCACCGTCTGGCACTCCGAACCCGGCTACATCGGTTTGGACACCTACGACGTCCTGCGCCAGCATGTGGTGTCGCACCACTTCCGGTTCGACGAGACCCAGCAGGCGCGGTTGTTCCGCAGCCCTCACCGCTACATCTGGCCGGCCGAACTCGACCTCATGGCCCGGCTGGCCGGATTCGAACTGGAGACCAGGCACGCGGACTGGGACGGATCCGTGTTCACGGCCGAATCGCGCTCTCACGTCTCCGTCTACCGCGTCCTGCCCGTGTAGTGGCTCCGCGCCCCGGTACGGCCCAGGGGCAAGAGGGGCCGAGCGGCGCGGTGGCGGGTGTCGCGGTCCCGCCATACGGTGGACGGAGCCTCGCCTTCCCGAGCCATGACGCGAGAAAGGGATGTGGTCCATGGGCGCCCACTCCCCCGAGCCGGTTCCCCAGCCGGTGCTGTCCCCGCTGACAGCCGCGGCGATCTTCCTGGTCCTCACCATCAACCAGGGCGGCGAGCCGGTCACACGGGGGCTGTTGTCGGACCTGAACGGGCTACAGCGGACGGTCGGCTTCCGCGCCACACCGGACGGCAGGCTCGGCGCCGTCGTGGGCATCGGCTCGCAGGCGTGGGACCGCCTGTTCTCCGGGGCGCGCCCGGCGGAACTGCATCCCTTCCCCGAGCTGACGGGATCCCGCCACCGCGCCGTGTCGACACCCGGTGACCTGCTCTTCCACATCAGAGCCGCCCGCCTGGACCTGTGCTTCGCGCTCGCCGCCGAGATCATGGCGCGGCTCCGTGAGGTCGTCACCGTGTGCGACGAGGTCCATGGATTCAAGTACTTCGACGTACGTGACCTGCTCGGATTCGTCGACGGCACCGAGAACCCGACGGGCCCGGCGGCGAGCACCGCCGTGCTGATCGGCGCGGAGGACCCGCCGTTCTCCGGAGGCAGCTATGTGGTCGTGCAGAAGTATCTGCACGATCTGCGGGCCTGGAACGCTCTGACGGTCGAGGCGCAGGAGAGGGCCATCGGGCGCAGGAAGCTGTCCGACATCGAACTCGACGACGCCGTCAAGCCGGCCGATTCCCACGTGGCCCTCACCACGATCGAGGACCCGGACGGGACCAAGCACGAGATCCTGCGCGACAACATGCCCTTCGGGACCGTCGGACAGGGCGATTTCGGCACCTACTTCATCGGATACGCCCGTACCCCGACCGTGACCGAGCGGATGCTGGAACGCATGTTCCTGGGCACTCCCCCGGCGCCTCACGACAACACTCCCGCGGTGTCCCACGACCGGATCCTGGACTTCTCCACACCGGTCACCGGGTCACTGTTCTACGTGCCCACCAGCGACTTCCTGGACGATCTCCCCGATCCGCCGGGCCGCGGCGAGAGAGCCGAGAGAGCAGACACCGATACCGTCCCCGACCCCCCTGTGGCCCGGTTCCCGGCCGTGGACGGCTCTCTGGGAGTCGGTGGCCTGAGAGAGCGACAGAAGGCGAGTACCGCCGATGAGCAATCTGCACCGTGAACTGGCGCCCATCTCCTCCGCCGCGTGGGCCGATATGGAGCAGGAGGCGCGGCGCACGTTCACACGCCATGTGGCGGGCCGCCGGATCGTGGACGTTCCCGAGCCGGGCGGCGCCGAGCTGTCCGGTGTGGGCACCGGCCACCTTGAGGCTGCCGAGGCCCCGGCCCCCGGGGTCACGGCCCATGCACGCGGCTTTCAGCCCCTGGTGGAGCTGCGCGTGCCGTTCACCGTGGACCGGCAGCAGGTGGACGATGTGGAACGCGGGTCCAAGGACGCGGACTGGCAGCCCGTGAAGGACGCGGCGCGAAGACTCGCGTTCGCCGAGGACCGTGCCGTGTTCGAGGGCTATCCCGCCGCCGGTGTCGCGGGGCTGCGCGCGAGCTCGTCGAACCGGGCCCTGACCGTGCCCGCCGACGTGCGCGACTACCCGACCGTCGTCAGCAAGGCCGCGAGCGCGCTGCGGCTGGCGGGGGTCGGCGGTCCGTACGCCCTCGCGCTGAGCGCCGAGGCGTACACCGCCGTCAGCGAGACCTCCGACTACGGCTATCCGGTCATCAAGCACATGGCCCGCCTCCTGGACGGCGACATCGTGTGGGCGCCGGCGATCGAGGGGGCTTTCCTCCTGTCCACCCGGGGCGGCGACTTCGAACTGCGCATCGGCCAGGACGTGTCCATCGGATACCTGTCGCACGACGAGCGCGCCGTCCGTCTGTACTTCCAGGAGACGCTGACCTTCCTCGTGTACACGAGCGAAGCCGTCGTGTCCGTGGACGTGAAGACCCCTGACACGACAGGGACTTCCTGACCGGGACCGTGACCGGCGGTCCGCGCATCGCGGGCGACCGCGCGGTCCGGCGGCGTACAGCGGGCGCACCGCTCGCCGCGCGTGGCCGGCGGCCTCCGTGGGCTCTGGGGCAGATGGCCGGTTACGGGTGACGTGGTATGGCGGTGGGGCTCGGGCCGTGCACATACTCAAGGCTCCGAAGCCCGGGAGGGGAAGCCCATGGCACAGCCGCTGTCCGTCGGTGTTGAGGAGGAGTTCCTGCTGGTCGACCCGGACAGTGGGGCGGCCGTGCCTGCTTTCGAGGCGGTGATCGCGGCAGCGCCCACCACCGGACCCGCTCAACGGCTGAAGCCGGAGGTGTCCGCGGCGGTGGTGGAGGCCGTGACGGAGCCCCATCACGAACTGTCCCTGCTGGCCGACGACGTGCGCTCCCTGCGCTCGGCCGCCTCGGCCGCCGCGGAGAAGGCGGGCTGTGCGGTGCTGGCGTGCGGGACGGAGCTGGTGTCCGGGCCGTACATGCCATCGACCAGCGGGTCCCGCTATCGCGCGATCCGCCAGAAGTACGGTGCTCTCGTGTTCGGCCACATACCGTGCGGCCTGCACGTCCACGTCGGTATGCCCGACCGGGAATATGCCGTCCGGGTGAGCAACCGTCTTCGGACCTGGCTGCCCACACTCCAGGCACTCGCCGCCAACTCCCCCATCTCACTGGGGAGGGAGACCGGATACGCGAGCTTTCGGTCAACCTGGTGGGGATACACACCGGTGGCGGGTCCGGCTCCGCTGTTCGCCGACGCCGGCCAGTACGACGCTCTGCTCGACAGCCTGGTCGCCTCGGAGGTGCTCCTCGACCGGAAAATGGCGTACTGGTTCGCCCGCCCTTCCGAGAACGTACCCACCATCGAGATACGGGTCATGGATGTCTGCCCCACGAGCGACACCGTGATCCTGCTGGCGGGACTGACCCGCGCGCTGGTCGCCACCTGCCTGCGGGATGTGGAACGAGACGCCGAACTTCCCCCGGTTTCGGATCAGTTGCTGGCCGCGGCCCACTGGCAGGCTGCCCGGTACGGACTGGAGGGCGACGCCCTGGACGTGTCCTCCGGGCGCCCGTTACCCGCCTGGACGTTGGTGGATCGGCTGGTGGAGCATGTCGCTCCGGCACTTTCCGACGCGGGGGACCTCGACCTGGCCGGCGATCTTCTCGCGGAGTTGCGCACGAACGGTTCCTGGGCCGGCCGGCAACGGAAGGTCGTCCAGGAAGGCGGCGGACTGACTGATGTGTCGGCCTACCTCCGTTCCTTGTTCCTGAAGTGAAAGACCCGCGTTTCCGAAGAGAGAGGCCCGCGGGGCCGTGAGGTCCCGCTCAGTGCCCGCTGCTCTCGTAGTGGCGGGACTGGTGCACCCAGAAGCGGTACGCGGCGTACATCAGCAGGACGCCGACGACGGGCGCGCCCCAGCCGAGCCATGCGGGCACGGCCAGTTCCTCCTCGCGGTCCAGCAGCACGGTGGCCGGGAGGTAGGCGACGAACGCCAGGGGGAAGACGAAGGTCAGTCCGAAGCCGGCGGCCGAACCGAAGATCTTCAGCGGGTAGTTGCCGAAGTCACTGAAGATCATGTCGATGGCGAACTTGATGGGAGTGACCTTCTTCATCCTGAACGCCAGTCCCGAAGCCGCGAGTTGCAGGGATCCCTCCACCAGCGCGCCACCGACGACCGCCAGCAGCAGAAAGCCGACGGCTCCCGGTGACCAGTCGACCGGCGCCTGGGCCGAGGCGAAGGCCAGCAGGACGAACCCGCCCACCAGATCGCCGAGCGCGCTCAGCCGAAGCCTGCGGGTGAGGAGTTGGATCAACGGCGACACGGGCCGGATCAGATACCGGTCGTACTCCCCCTCGACAAGGACCTCGTCGACATGGATCAGCTGATGGCCAGGGACGAGCCAGAGGCCGTGGGCGGTGAGACGCAGCCCGTAGAGGAAGGCGATCTCGGACAGCCCCCAGCCGCCGACCTCGCCGAAACGGTCGAGGACCGCCCAGATGAAGGCCAGCCCGACGCCCTGGTAGAACAGACCGCCGATGATGTTGATGAACAGGTTTCCCCGGTACTGGAATTCGGCGCGGAACGCCGCGCCGGCCAGCAGCAGATAGACACGCACCCCTCGCATCGCGCTCACCCGCCCTGCGACATGACACGGTGCCGTGCCCGCGACCAGACCAGCGCGGCCAGCCCGCTCAGGGCGACGATCCACCACAGCTGCACGGCGAGGGCTGCGGCGATACCGGAGCCCTCCGCCTGGCCGAGGTAGATGGCGGCCGGGGCGTGCGCGGTCGCCTGGAAGGGGAGCAGTTCCGCGGCGGACCTGACCGGATCCGGCATGAACCACAGGGGCACGAGGGCGCCGGAGAAGAACTGTGCGACGAAGCGGTAGGCCAGCAGGGCTCCGCTCACCTCCAGTGTCCAGAAGGACACCATGCCGAGCAGCAACCCCAGCAGCTGGCTGACGACCAGCGCGCCGAGCAGAGCCAGCGGATAGGCGAACGCGGCGGCCGGTGACGCGGGGGCCCGGCCCGCGCCGACCAGCAGCGCGAACGGCAGGGCCACCACCAGGACCGGAACCGAGGCGGAGATCCACCCGAGCTGGCCCGCCAGCATCTGCCCGGGGAAGCCGATGGGGCGCAGCAGGTCCACCGCGACCTTGCCCTCCCGCACCCGTTGGTCGATGGGCGACGACCGCCAGGGGCTGACCAGCGTGTACTGGAGGGTGGCCAGGGTCGCGTACGCCGTCATGGTGCCGAGGGGGATCCCGTCCACGTCCTCGCGGCCGTCGTAGAACGCGCTCCACACCACCGTCAGCAGGTAGATCTGCAGGAGCATCATCACGAACGTCGACAGGTAGGACGTGCGGTAGGCGAGGGCGACGCGGAACTCCATCCGGGCGCAGGCGAGATGGGCTTTCATCCGCGGTCCGCGTAGATCCGGTGGATGACGCTCTCCAGCTCGGGTTCCACGATCGACAGATCGGTCACCCGGTGTTCCGCCAGTACCGCGGCGACCAGCCGGGCGGGCGAGGTCAGCGCGGGGTCGAAGCGGAGCCACACCTTGCCCTCCTCGCGGCGGACGATCTCGGCGCCCTCGACTTCCTCAAGGTGCTCGGTCTGCACGACGAGTTCGCGGTGCGGGGCGTAGCGGGCCTTGAGTTCGTCCACGTCGCCGTCGTAGGCGACTTTGCCGTGGTCGATGAGCACGATGCGTTCGCACAGTTCCTCGACGTCGTCGAGGTCATGGGTGGTGAGGACGACCGTGGTGCCGGACTCGCGGTTGAGTTCGGCGACGAAGGCGCGTATTCGTTCCTTGGCGACGACGTCGAGCCCGACGGTGGGTTCGTCGAGGTAGAGGATGCTCGGGTCGTAGAGCATGGCGGCGGCGAGGTCGCCGCGCATCCGCTGGCCGAGCGAGAGCTGACGCACCGGGGTGTCGAGGAAGGATCCGAGGTCGAGCAGTTCGGTGAACTGCTTCTGTTTCTCGGCGAACCGGCCCGCGGGTACGTCGTAGAGCCGGCCGATCAGCCACAGCGAGTCGCGCAGTGGCAGGTCCCACCAGAGCTGGCTGCGCTGGCCGAAGACCACGCCGATCTGGCGGGCGTTACGGGCCCGGTCACGCCAGGGCGTGGCTCCGGCGACGCGGACGGTGCCGGAGGTGGGCACGAGAATGCCGGTGAGCATTTTGATGCTGGTGGACTTCCCGGCGCCGTTGGGACCGAGGTAACCCACCATCTCGCCCGGCTCGATCCGGAAGCTGATGCCGTCGACGGCCCGGTTGACGGTGTACTCGCGGGTCAGCAGCGTGCGGACGCCCGCGAACGAGCCTTGGTGCCGCTTGGGTCTGCGGAACTCCTTGACGAGGTCTGTCACCTCGATGACGGGCATGGATGCCTTCCTGGACCGTGCGGCTTCCCGCGCGGGAACGGGAAGCAGTCGATCAGCGAGTGTGCCCGTCAACTCGCTCTCGCCGCCACCGAATTACCGATCACGGCCTCGGCGCTCCAGTCGTCTTCGACTTCCGCGGCACGGGTCCGCGTGGCATGGCTCCGCCTCCTCGCCCGCTGCCGGCCGGACGAGGAGGCGGAGCCGTGGTCTTCGGGAGTCAGCTCACTTCTTCCCGGGCTTCGGCACGAACAGTTTGATGTCCGTGAGGCTGGCGCTGCCCTCGTACACGTTGGTGTAGAGGTCACCGATGACGAAGGAGTCCGGGTAGGCGGAGTCCTTCGGCCACTGGTCGGGCCATTCGGCCTTCCCGTTCAGGTCCTTGCCCTGGACGAGGGTGTTGTTGTAGCGGCCGTCGTACTCGTCGGGCTTGACGTTGTAGTGCCAGATCGGATTGTTGTCCACGATGAAGTCGCGGTGGAAGCGGAGTGTCTGCTGTCCGGCGCGGGCGAAGTTCCCGCTGGCCTCCAGCGTGTAGCCCGTCGCGTCGCGCTCGATGGCGAACGTGTAGTCCTCGTTCGGCATCAGCTCGGGCTGGAGTTCGGCCGCGGACGACAGCTGCTGCTCGGCGACGCCGTTGGAGCAACTGGTCATGAACCACTGCGAGTTACCGGCAAGACCGCCCTGGCCCGGGGCCCAGTTGGGCAGTCCGCTGATCCACATGTTGACCGTGTTGAAGCTGCTGTCCTTGTAGTCGTAGTACTCGTTGGTCTTGGCGTTGCAGACGCGGCCTCCGGTGCCCGTGCCGACGCGGTCGGGGTGCTGGGCGAAGGAGTCCATGAGCACCTTGCGCCGGTAGTGCCAGAAGTGGTTGTTGCGGGGCGCGGGGTCGGCGAAGTCCACGATGGACAGGTAGTGGAATCCGTTGTAGCCGTACTTGCCCGCGCGGACGTCCTGCCACTCGCAGTACGGGGCGGAGGCGTCGCCCTCCCAGCCGGGGCTTCTGGAGCCCTCGCCCCAGGGGTGCTGTGTCTTGCACCCGTCCTTGCTGTACCCGTTGACGCGGTTGTCGTAGTCGATGGTTCCGTTGCGCTTGCCGCCGAAGTCGAGCGTCTTGAGCTTGTACTCGATGCGGTACTGATCGGGAAGTGCCTCGGTGGGCCGGAAGATGGCGCCGCCCGTGTGGTCGGGGACGTCGAGTCTGGCGACGGTGGACTTGCCCGCTGTGCCGTTGGTGATGGACGGCGGCTTCTCGATGGTGCCGTCCTTGTTCCAGTCGCGGGCCGACAGCGACGCGGTCAGCCAGCCGTCCTCGCCGACCGGGAACTCCTTCCGGTAGGTGGCGAAGGAGTTGAGCTGCTCGTCCCAGGCATCACCGTAGTCGTTGTGGAACCACTTGCCGTTGTCGTCCATGACGGTGTCGAACGGGTTGTCGTAGGCCTCCCTGACCCACGGCGCCTTCCCCGGGTCGAGCTTCCCGGCGAAGTTCTCGGAGTGCAGCAGCTTCCACTGCTGCTTGGCCGGCGGCTTCTGCGCGGGCGGCTTCTGCCCGGCGAGGGACGCGGGAGCGCTTTCGGCCGAGGTCTGCGCCGCGGCGAGCAGCGGTGTGAGGGCGAGGGCGCCGCCGACCAGGGCGGTCATCACGTAGCGGTGTGTTCTTCGCAGAGGGAGACGGGCTCGGTGCGATTCGTTGCGGCTCATCAGAACTCCCCGTCCGGGTCGTAGTACGTGTCGGCGTTCTCCTTGGTGACGCGCGGCGAAGGCACCACCGTGTCCTTCTCCGTCTTCTTGCCGCCGAGGATGTCGATGGTCCTGTCCAGGCCCAGGCTGCCGATCTGATCGGCGTCGTTGAGGCCGGTGACCAGGTAGTTCGTGCCGTCCGAGATGGCCTTGAGCGCTTCGGCCTGGCCGTCGACGCCGGCCAGCACGATGTCCTTGTCGCGGCCGGCGTCCTTGATGGCGCGCTGGGCACCCAGGCACATGGCGTCGTTCTCGCAGAACACGGCGTCGATGTCCTGGTGCGAGGCGAGCAGGCTCTCCGTCACGGTGAGTCCCCCGTCGGAGCTCCAGTTGCCGAAGTCGGGGGCTTCGACGATCTTGAGTCCGGCGCCGGTGAGGGCGCTCTTGACACCGTTGGTGCGGGCCAGGCCGATGCTGTTGTCGGCGGGGCCGCCCTTGACGATCGCGACCGTGGCCGCGTCGGGCAGCTGTCCGGCCAGGAACTCGCCGTTCTGCTTGCCGATCGCCTCGTTGTCGGGGCCGATCCAGCTCGTGTATTCGCCGGTCTTGAACTTGCGGTCGACGAGTACGGCGGGCTTGCCCGCGGCCTTGATGGCGTTGAGGACGGCGGGGGCCGACTCCAGGGGGCCGCCCGAGATGATGACCGCGTCCACGCCCTTGCTCAGCAGGTCCTCGACATTCGAGGCGAGCTTGGCCGCGTCTCCGCCCGCGTCCGTGCTGCGGATCTCGACGCCCTTCTTCTTCGCCTGCTCCTTGATCGCACGGTCCATGCCGTTGAAGTAGGGCCCGCTCAAAGTGAAGTTGGCGACGCCGACCGTGTAGTCGCCGTCCCCCTCACCGCCCGCGTTCCCACCGTCGGACGAGCAGGCCGACAGGGTGGTGACGAGAACGGCCCCGGCGAGCAGTCCGGCGCGGCGCTTCTTGCTGTGGGCGATCATGACAGCGATCCCTTTCCCGGGGTCGTCGCTCCGGCGGCGGGACGGAGCCGTCCCGCGCGCTGGACGAGAATGACGGCAACGATGATGAGCCCCTTGAAAACCTGCTGCCAGAAGCTCTGTACGTCATAGAGGTTGAGCAGATTGTTGATCAGCGCGAGCACCAGAACACCGGCGCAGGTCGCCCGCACGGTGCCCTTGCCACCGGCCAGGCTGGCACCACCGATCACGCAGGCGGCGATGGCGTCCAGTTCGAAGGCGGTGCCCACGCTGGGCTGGGCGATGCCGACGCGGCTGGCGAGAATGACGCCCGCGAGCCCGGCGCAGGCGCCGCTGATGGTGTAGGCGAGCACCACATGGCGTCGTACGCCGATGCCCGCGAGCCGTACGGTTTCCGCGCTGCCGCCGATCGCGGTCAGCGCCCGGCCCGCCGGGGTGCGGCCGAGGAAGACTCCGCCGAGCAGGAACACAGCGATCATGATGATCGTGGACACGGGCACGGGGCCGACCGCGGCCGATCCCAGTTCGAAGAAACCGGCCTTCTCCGGGGCGACCGGGGTCTCCGAGTAGACGAAGGCCAGACCGCGGATGGTGGTGAGCGCGGCGAGTGTCACGACGAAGGGGGCGAGCTGGAAGCGGGCCACGAGCGCCCCGTTGACCAGCCCGAACCCGATGCCCGACGCCACGCCGATCAGCATCGCCAGCCACACGGGCAGTCCGGCGGACAGGCCCGCGGCGAGAATGCCGGAGAAGGCGACCACCGAGCCGACCGACAGGTCGATGCCGCCCGTCAGGATCACCGTGAGCATGCCGTAGGCGAGCAGTCCTGTGGTGACCATCTGCTTGAGCAGGTTCGTCACGTTCGCCTCGGTGAGGAAGGCGTCGGTGGTCGCACCGGCGATCGCGATGAAGGCGACCAGCAGCGCGGCGAGGCCCACTTCGAGGGTGATGTCGCGCCCCGCCACCCTGATCCTGGGCAGCCGCGAGCCTGCCCCCGCCCCGGCGGCGTTCTGCGAGAGATGCTCGGAATCCCGTGGAGATGCCGAGAGTTGGTCCGTCATGCGGCGTGTCCGATCGCGTGGGCGAGGACGGTGTCCTCGGACGTACGGTCAGAGGGAAGCTCGGCGGTGATCCGTCCCTCGTGCATCACCAGCACGCGGTCGGTGGCGCCGAGGACCTCGGTGAGGTCGGACGAGATGAGCAGGACGGCCATTCCGTCGCGGGCGAGTTCGTCGAGCATGCGGTAGATCTCCACGCGGGTCGCCATGTCGACACCGCGGGTCGGCTCGTCGAGGAGGAGCACGCGGGGCGACGTGAGGAGCCACTTCGCGAGAACGGCCTTCTGCTGGTTGCCGCCACTGAGCGTGCGTACCGGCAGCCGCGGGGAATGAGCGGGCCTGATGTCGAGCCGTTCGGTCATCGCCAGGGCGTCTCGTCTGCGCCGGGCGGTGTCGAGCAGTGGTCCCCTGGTCGCGGTCTTGAGCGTGGTCAGGCCGATATTGTCCTCGGTACTGAGGCCGAGCACGAGGCCGGTGCGTTTGCGGTCCTCCGTGACCAGGGCCAGCCCCGCGCCGATGGCCTCCTTGGGGCTGCGGAAGCGGTCGGTGCGTGAGCCCTCGGCCCTGATCGTCCCTTCGGCCGCGCGCCGGGCACCGAAGACGCAGTGGGCCAGCTCGCTGCGTCCCGACCCGACGAGACCGAACAGGCCGGTGATCTCACCTGCCCGCAGGGTGAAGGAGACGTCGTCGAACTCACCCGGTCTGCTGAGTCCCTGGACCGAGAGCAGTTCGGGCCCCGCGTCGGTGCGACGGTCGGGGTACAGCTGCTGCGGACGGCGGCCCGCCATCAGGCGGATCATCTCGTTCTCGTCCGTGTGCCGCGGTGTGGTCTCGGCGACGACGCGGCCGTCCTTGATGACGACGATGGTGGTGGCCAGTTCGGTGACCTCGGCGAGCCGGTGCGACACGTAGACGATGACCACGCCGCGCTTCTGGAGCCTTCGGATCAGGGTGAACAGGGCCTCCAGGTCGGCGCCGGCGAGCACCGCCGACGGCTCGTCGAGGACCAGTACCTTCGGCTCTCCGCTCTCGTCCACGAGGGCCTTGGCGATCTCCACCATCTGCTGGCGCGCGACGGTGAGGCTGCCTGCCCTGGCCCGGGGGTCGATCGCCCCGTATCCGATGTCCTCCAGGAGGACACGGGCGCGGGCGTGTGCGGCCCGCCAGTTGATGAGGCCGCCCGGCATCCGCGGGTAGTGGCCCATCAACAGGTTCTCCGTGACGGACAGTTCGGGGACGAGGGTGAGTTCCTGGTGGACGGTCCTGATGCCATGGGTGTGCGCGTCATGCGGGGAGCGCAGGGCCACGGTCTGCCCGTCGAGGCGCAGTTCACCGCTGCTCATGCGCTCCGCGCCCGCGAGGATCTTGATGAGGGTGGACTTCCCCGCGCCGTTCGCGCCGACCACGGCGAGCACGTCACCGGCACGGCCCTTGAGGTCCACGCCGTGCAACACCTTCGTGCCGCCGTACGACTTGTGCACCCCCCGCACGTCGAGAGCCGGCGGAGCGGGCGCACCGCTCACTGGAAGGCCTCCATCACGATGACCGTCTTCTGCCGGGTGAACTCCAGAGCCGTGTCGTGCAGTCCCTCGGCGGAACCGCCGGTGTCCTTGGGGCCGCCGAAGGGCAGGTTCTCGGCGCGCAGCGCGGTGGATCCGTTGATCACGACGCCGCCCACGTCCAGTCGGCCGGCCAGGGAGTACGCGCGCTGGATGTCCCGGGTGAAGACGGCGGCCTGGAGTCCGTACGGGGAGGCGTTCGCCATCCGGACGGCGTCCAGGGGGTCTTCGAAGCGGGCCACGGGGGCGACGGGTCCGAATATCTCCTCGTTGAAGGCCGCGCTGTCGGTGGGCACGTCGACGAGGACGGCCGGGTCGTAGAAGGCGCCGCGACGGGCCCCGCCCGCCACTTTGCGGGCACCGTCAGAGACGAGGGTGCCCACGGCCTGCTCCACGCGCTCGGCGGCGGCCTCGCTGATGAGCGGGCCCACGTCGGTGCCGTCGGCGAGCTGGTCGCCGACGCTGAGCTTGGCGGCACCCGACAGGAGGGCGTCCACGAAGGCGTCGTGCACGCCGTTCTGGACGTAGACGCGCTTGACCGCGCAGCAGATCTGCCCGTTGCCACGGGCGAGACGCCCCAGGATCACGGCGTTCGCCGCGGCTTCCACGTCGGCGTCGTCGCAGACGATCAGGGCGTCGTTGCCGCCGAGTTCGAGGTGGACCTTCTTGAGGGTGTCCGCGGCGCGGCGGGCTATCTCGCGTCCGGCGGTGGTGGATCCCGTCAGGCTGACCGCGGCGACGCCCGCCCTGGTGGCCAGTTCCTGGGAGACGTGCACCCCGCCGGTGAGCAGTTGGTGCGCGCCGTCGGGGAAGCCGGCGGCGGCGATGAGTTCCGCGATCCGGATGAGCGTGAGCGGGCACCGCACGGGCGGGTGGACGAGCACCGCGTTGCCCGCGGCGAGCGCGGCGGCCGCCTTGTGGGCGTACAGCTCGACGGGGTAGTTGAAGGGGACCAACGCCGCGACGGGGCCGAGGGGTTCGCGCATCGTGACGGCGAGGTGGCGCTCCAGGCCCGGTACCGCGTCGAGGGGAATCTGCCTCCCCAGCAGCCGCGTGGCCTCGCCCGCGAAGCCACGGAAGATCCTGATGGCGGCGCGGACCTCTTCGGTGGTCTGGAAGACCGGCTTGCCGTTCTCCGCGGCGAGCTGCCGGGCCAGCGCGTCGGCCTCCCTTTCGATCAACTCTGCTGCCTTGAGCAGGAGTTGTGCCCTCGCATGGGCCGGTAGCGCAGCCATGGCCCGCTGGCCGTTCGCCGCGGCTTCGAGTGCGGAGCCGATGCGCTCGGCTGTGAAGTCCTCTATCTCGCCGAGGACTTCACCTGTTCCTGGATTGTGTACGGACACAGCAGTACTACGGGACGTCATACGTCGGCTCTCCTGTGCGATCTTGACCGGGAAGACGGATCTCCAGAAGTCGCAGCGATGCTGACACCCGCCCGGTAGTTAGTCAACAGCGGTGACAAAATGCTTGGCTGTCGCCTTCGGACACTCTTGAGGACGGCAAATAGTGCATTGGCCAGGCATTCCGGGCGGTGCTTTTGGCAAGTAAGTCGCTTGCGGCACGGTGGTCGGCAGGAAGTCCTACGACAGGAGGCACCGATGAGCCAGCACTACGAACTGGGCGACCAGACCTTGTGGAACCCGTCCAACGGGGCCTCCCGGCTGTTCATGCGCCAGGTGGACGTCCACGAGGACGAGTTGGGGCGACCGTCCGGCATCGGGCCCATGGAGGCCGACGCGTGCCAGATCGATCCCGCCGTATTCGAGGCGTTCGTCGACGCCCTGCTCGCGCGGCACCGGAGGACGAGCCACGCCGTCATGACCGCCCTGTCCGAGGGGTTCGTCGCCACGGTGCTGGTCCTGGCGGAGAGGGCGGGCATCGAGGTGAGGTGGCAGGCGGCCGACGACAGCGAGGACGGCGGCCGTGAGGACGTTCAGGTCCCGGCGGCCCCCCGTCCCACGGAGGAGGCATGGGTGGCCGCCCTGCGGCGGAAGTCACGCGAGCTGGGCCGGTTCATGGCGACCTGAACGGTGCCCGGCGGGCGCGTTGCCCTCCTCATCCTCGCGAGGGGCGCAGTGCGTCGACGACGAGGTCGAGCAGCCGCCCCGTCCGCTCCGGAGTGCCGCCGGCCGCCGTGGAGAGGAAGACGCCGAGGAGCAACGTGGTGACGTCCTCGGGGTCGACGTCCGCGCGGAGTGAACCCGTTCGCGCTCCCTCCGCGAGGATCGTTCCGATCGCGGCGGTGATGCGCTCGCGTGTGGTCGGTGTCGCGATCCGCCCCGAGGCCCAGCCCGTGCGGAGCGTGTCGATCATGCCTCGCTTCGTCGCGACGAATCCCGCGTAACGGTCCATCCAGGCACGGAGCGCGGCCTCGGGCGGAAGCTCGTCGAGCAGGCCGGGGGCGCTCGTGGCGACGTCGTCGAGTTCGGCGGCGTAGACGGCCTCGACGAGTGCCTCGCGGGTCGGAAAGTGGCGGTAGAGCGTGCCGATTCCGACCCCGGCCTCGCGGGCGATGCTCTCCAGGGCGACGGTGTCGTCGGCAGCCGCGAAGGCGGCGCGGGCGACGGCGAGGAGCTTCTCGCGGTTGCGCCGCGCGTCGGCGCGGACCGGGCGATCGGCACCGGCGGGCAGGTCGGCCTGAACGCCGACGGGGGTCGGCTCGGGCGCGCGACGGGGCGTGGGTCCGGGCGTCGGCTCGGGGGTCGACTCGGACGTCGGTTCGGGCATCTGTTCGGGCATCGATGTGGAAGGACTCAAAACGGAGGAACCTCCGGTAGTGCTACAGTCGAATAACGGAGGCTCCTCCGCTTCCTTCATCGTCGCACGAGGGCGGAATTCCATGACATCAAGCAGCGCCCCCTCCCCCGAGGTCACCGTCACCGGCGTGCCGCGTCCGGGAGGCAGTGGCCGACTCGCCGGCCGCCTCGTTTCCCGCGTCGGCTACGGCGCGATGCAGCTGGAGCGCCTCCGGGGCGACCGCGGCGCGGCCCTCGCGCTCCTGCGCCGCACGGTCGAACTCGGCGTCGACCACATCGACACCGCCCAGTTCTACGGCGACGGTCTCGTCAACGGGCTCATCCGCGAGGCGATCCGCCCCGAGGACGGCGTCCTCGTCGTCAGCAAGGTCGGTGCCGACCCGAACCCCGGCGGCCCCCTCCCGCTCCGTCCCGCGCAGCGGCCCCAGGAGCTCCGGGCCAGCGTCGAGGACAACCTCACCAGCCTCGGTGTCGACCGGATCCCGGCCGTGAACCTGCGCCGTCTCGACGCCGGTCCCGGCCTCCGGGCCGAGGGCGACCAAGTGGTCGACCTCGATGACCAGCTCGCGGTGATGGTCGCGATGCGCGATGAGGGCAAGATCGGCTCGATCGGGCTGAGCAGTGTGACACTCGACGGACTGCGCCGGGCGATCCCGGCGGGCATCACCTGCGTGCAGAACGCCTACAGCCTCGTGACGCGCGACGACGAGGAGATGCTGGAGCTCTGCGTCGCCGAGGGGATCGCCTGGGTTCCGTACTTCCCGCTCGGTGGTGCGTTCCCCGGCATCCCGAAGGTGACCGACGAGCCCGCGGTCCGCTCCGCGGCGCAGTCCCTCGGCAGCACCCCTTCGCAGGTCGGCCTCGCCTGGCTGCTCCGGCACGCCCCGAACGTGCTCCTCATCCCCGGCACCGCCGACAGCGGCCACCTGGAGGCGAACGTCGCCGCGGCCAGGATCGCGCTCGACGACACGACGCTCGCCGCGCTCGATGCCGTCCCGTCGCGCTCGGCGGACGTATCGCTCGGCTGACCCACACCGGAAAAGCCCATCAGCCCGGCCCTGTTGGGGCCCGGCCGAACGGGAGGCGGGGAAGACCGTAATTCCCTTGGCTCGCCTCGGCGCCAGGGACTACGGTCGCGACCATGGTCGAACCCGATGCCCTCAGTGTCACTCGCGAGGGCTACGACGCCGCCGCCTCCACCTATGCGCAGTTGTTCCGCGACACGCTGCGTGACAGTCCCCTGGACCGCGCGATCCTCGATGCCTTCGCCGAGGTCGTACGTGCGAGTGGGGACGTCCAGGTCGCGGATGTGGGGTGTGGGCCCGGCCATATCACCACCCACCTGCACGAGTCGGGGCTGGTGGCGTTCGGTGTCGATGCCTCTCCCGCGATGATCGAGCTGGCTCAACAGGCCTATCCGGGACTACGGTTCGACGTGGGCTCGATGGCCGCGCTGGACATCGCCGACGGCGTGCTCGGCGGCGTACTCTCACGCTGGTCCATCATCCACACCCCGCCGGAAGAACTCCCCGTCATCCTGGCGGAGTTCCACCGCGTGCTGGCACCCGGCGGCCACCTTCTGGTCGGCTTCTCGGCCAGCGACGACGCGTCTCACCCGACGCAGGTCTTCGATCACACAGTGGCGCCGGCCTACCGGTGGTCGCCGGATCACCTCGCCGCGCTGCTGCGCACGTCCGGCCTGGCCGAGGTGGCCCGGATGGTCCGCGAGCCTCAGCCCACCGACCGACGGCAGTTCCAGGAGGTTCACCTGCTCGCCCGCAAATCAGGGACAGAGACCGACCGGCCGAGCGCATGACCGCGTGACCGCCCGGCCGCCGGTCCGGGTCAGTTCTGGCGTACCACAGGCACCGATTCACAGCCGCGGATCCGGGCGTCCCTACGTGCCTGACCAGGCGACTTCCCGCTGCCCACCGCCCGGCCGTCGACGACCGCGAGCCAGTCGCCCCGGGACAGCTCCGCCCGCAGCGCGTCCACGCCGGTCGGTTCGAGGGCCTGGAGCAGCGCCGGGTCGGGGTCCGTGGGGATATCGGCCGCCGCCGCGCGCGGTGTTCCCGCGCGCCACTCGGCGGTGGTCCGCTCGCCCGACCTGGCCCGTGACCACAGCACATGCTGCAACACGATCAGCGGTCCCAGGGCCGTCAGGAGCGGGAACGCCCCCGTCAGCACTCCCAGCCCGAACAGCAGGCTGACGCTCGCGGACACCGCCAGTCCGACCCCGGCCGCGAGAAGACCGGCGGCCCGCCCGAAGGCCTTGAGCGCCACCAGGGGGAAGAGCACCAGGAGCAGCAGGTCGCCCAGGCCGAGCGCCACCGGTGGTCTGCCCTGGGTGACGGCCAGCAGTGGGGCGAACGGGAGTCCCATGACCTGGGCGGCGAACCGGTCCATGACAGAGGTGAGTCCGGTCGCCACCAGGTCGTAGCAGCAGAGCATGCCCGCGAACCACGCCGCGTGGACGGAGCGCAACCCGCTCTGCGCCCACATGTTGGCCACTCCCACCACGGCGATGGCGAGCAGTACGTCGGTCAGAACCGTCACGGCGACCGGCAGGTCCGCGAACGCGCATCCGGCGGTGGCGGCCACGGAGACCGCGGCGGCCGGCCAGGCCCGCCCTCCGCCGATCAGCGGCGCGAGGGTGAACTGGAGCGCCACGCAGAGGACCAGGCCGAAGACGACGGCCACCGCGGTCCGGGGCACTGCCAGATACACCAGGGGAGCCGCCACCACGACGGCGGTCATCACGACGACATCGGGCAGTTCGTACATGCCGACCGGAGGGCGGGGCATCCGGACCCGCGCGAAGTAGACGGCACCTGCCACCGTGATCGCGGCGACGGCGCAGTTGAGGCCCACGAGGGCGAGGGCGGTACTCATGCCGGGCTCGATACGCGTACGGCGGCGGGGCGGGCCGACTCGAAGGTGTGCTCGCGCAGATCGGCCCGGACCGGGCCGGTCGGCGGCAGCGTGGCCGGATCGTCGTGGAGCACGATGCCGTCCAGCGCGAGACCCGCCGCTGCCGCCCGCTCCTCCAGCCTGCCGAGCAGGGCGGCGGCGGGCAGTCGGCGGACGAGGACATGGAGGACAGGGTCCCCGGGCCGGTCCACCAGGGCGTAGCGCGCCGGCAGCGGGATGTCCGGCTCGGACTCCAGCAGGTTCAGCACCGACCGGGTGGGTATCGCGATGCTCCGCGGACCCGACCAGCGGCCGAGTATGGGCGAGGTCGCGGGCAGATGGGCCAGTTCGCACGTGGGCTCTGCCCCGGGGCGCGCGACCAGGTCGCCGGTCGCGTAGCGCAGCAGCAGGGTGCAGTCCCGGTAGGGGACGTACGGCGTCTGCACGATGATGCCGACAGCGCCCGGCGGCGTCGGCTCGTGTGTCACGGGATCGAGTATCTCCATGTGCCCGAACTCGGTGGTGTGGTGCAGATGTCCCTCGGTGCACGGCGTACCTCCCGAGGGGAGGGTCTCGGTCATCATGTACGCCGTGGAGATCCGGGCGCCCAGGGCGGTTACGGCCCGCTCCCTCAGCGGGTCGGAGAGCACTTCACCGCCGACGCCGATGGATTCCAGGCCGAAGTCCGATGCGTGCCAGCCGCTTCTCTCCGCTTCTTCGACGAGGGCGGAGAGGTAGGACGCGGAGACCGTCAGATGGGTGATCTGCGGGGCCTTGCCCCGCAGACCGAGCGGGGCGGCCAGCCGGTCCAGTGCCACGGCCGGGTCCACGGTGCCGATCTGGACGAACGAGGCACCGATCCGGGTCACCGACTCCTCCACGTTGAGCAGCGGCAGGGTCGCCCGGGAACAGCCCGCGTACGCCATGGTGTGGCGGGGCCGCAGGCCCATGCCGAGCACGGCGGAGACCGTACTCATGGCGACCGCGATCTCCACCTCGGCCCTGGAGTACCAGACGGTGGTGGGGGTGCCGCTGGTCCCTGTGGTGAGCGCCATCAGCGCGGGAGCGGAGGCGGCGGACACGAAGGCGGCCGGCAGACCGCGCAGGGCCTCTTTGGAGGTGACGGGGATGCGGTCCCAGGTCTCCGGGGTGAGGGTGCCCGGGTCGAGTCCCAGGACATCGAAGGTCCGCCGGTAGTGCGCCGTGTGCTGGGCGGCGGCGCGCGCGGTGGCCCGCAGGCTGCGCTCCGTGACGGTCCGTCGTACGGCGGGGTCGACAGCCCCTGCCTGACCGGGGAGCAGAGCCGAGTCCGCCCCGGGCTCGCCGAATTCGGCCAGGGTCGCGATCAGGTCGCGGGCGATGCGTTCCAGGTCCTGCGGGCGGATGCGACGGTTGCGCAGGATCGCCATGCCGTAGCGGAGCTGGCTGAGAGCGGTACCGAACAAGGGGTCTCCTGATGCCTGGACCGGGTTGGCTTCCCGGTCCAGGCCGGGACCGAGCGTCAGACCATGCTGGCGAACATCGCCGCGGTGAGCGTGCTGAACGCGTACTTGACGTAGTGCTTGACCATGATGGATCTCCCTTGTTCCGCGCCGCCCGGGGACGGCTGGGCTCCTGGTGGTGCACTCCCGACCGGGGGCGGTCGTTCGATGAACGCGACCTTAGAGTAAGGCAATTGACACATCAACAGTTTCTCCCGACAAACTGGATTCCCGGTGTTCGCCGCCCAGTCGCTCCCCCGCGCTGGTCAGGCTGTCGCGCGAGCCGCTGAGTACGCGGCGCAGGACCTCCGGCCCCTGCTCGCTCAGCTCCAGGTCATGTTGATCTCGCGCTGGAAATTGACGTATCCGGCGCGCCGGAAGGCGTTCGCCATCGGGACGTTGCCCAGGTCCGTGGACGCACGGATGCGGGGGACGTCCTGTTCGGCGAGGACGCGGGTGCCCTCGGCGAGAATGTCGTCGATGTAGCCGTTGCCGCGGTGCGCGGGCAGGACCGCGAGGTACGCGATGATCGGGTTGTAGTCGTTGCGGGCGGGGAGCACGAACCCCACCGGCTCCCCCGTGGGCAGTGCCGCGATCCGCCACCAGTCCCGCGGGCTCGTGTAGCGCGCGAGCTCGTCCTCGTAGTGCCTGGCGGCCGCTTCGTGGACGGACATGCGGGTCAGGTCGTCACGGCCGTGTGCGTCCAGCGTTCCGTCCATGGCCAGGGCCATCAGGAAGACGAGTTCCCCGGCATCGTGGATCCGCCGGAACACCAGGCGTCCGCCGGGTTCGGGAGTTGCCAATTCCGGACGCCATTCCAGACGCAGCCGTTCGACGAAGAGCCGGGCACCGGTCCGTTCCAATACGGTCATGCGGTCCTCGACGGACTGTCTGGTCCGCGCGTTCTCACGCCAGTCCGGCGGGACGAAACGGCTGTACTCGGGGCGGGGCGAGCCGCTCGGGAGGGTGGCCGCCATCGCGGCGCGCAGAAGTCGCACTCCGATGTCCACACGGTCGGGATCCGAGGCGCTGTCGTCGACGTCGAGGACGTCCAGGACGCGTGGCGCGTCGCTGCCCGGCCGACTCCACCAGGCGGCCCTGGCCAGTACACGGTCACCGCGCAGGGCGAGCCACATCCATTCGGGACGCCTGCGCCCGGCGGCGAGGTCGTCCGCCAGTTCCTCGTTGAGAACGTAGGGCAGTTGGGAGAAGAGATCGAGTTCTTCACGTCCGGTGATCGGACGCATGGTCAGGTGGTTCTGTTCCACGGTCAAGGCACGCTCCGGTGAAGGCGCCCGTCCGCTCCGGGGTCAGACGTGGTCCGTGCCCCGGGAGGACACAAGCGCGGTGATCATGGGGATCATGGGCTTATCCCTCCTCTCGCTGTCATGGCCCCTCACCCCTCGCGGCGGGAGTCCAGGGACACTGTCTATCCAACCGCGTCCCCGTCGGCAAACCCTTTTCGATCACGGCAGTTCGTGGTGCGGGACAGCGGGCCGCGGGGCCGGCGCCCGTGCGGCGAGCGGAACAGGCGCGGTCAACGTCAGCGGTCGACGCTGGCCATGTTCGCCTCGTCGTGACGTTCGCCCGAGGCCGGGGTGAGGTTGTCCAGACGGTCGAGCTGTGAGGCGCCGAGTTCGACACCGTCGGCGGCGGTGTTCTCCTCGACGCGCGAGACCCGCCGGGTTCCGGGGATGGGGGCGATGTCGTCGCCGCGGGTCAGCAGCCACGCCAGCGCGGTCTGGGCCGGAGTCGCGCCGATCTCGGCGCCGATGGCCCGCACTTCATCGACGATGCGCAGGTTGCGCCGGAAGTTCCCCCCGGTGAAACGGGGGTTGGTCTTGCGCCAGTCGTCGTCCGCGAAGTCGTCGACGGTGCGGATCTGCCCGGTCAGCAGACCGTGCCCGAGCGGCGAGTAGGGAACGAATCCGATACCGAGTTCGCGCAGCAGCGGAAGGATCTCGGCCTCGACGTCGCGGGTCCACAGGGAGTATTCCGTCTGCAGGGCTGCCACCGGGTGCACGGCGTGCGCACGGCGGATCGTCTCGGGCCCGGCCTCGGACAGCCCGATGTGGCGGACCTTGCCCTCGGCTACCAGCTCGGCCAGCGCGCCGACGGTTTCCTCGATGGGCGTGTTCCGGTCGACGCGGTGCTGGTAGTAGAGGTCGATGCGGTCGGTGCCGAGCCGCTTGAGGGAGCCTTCGACCGCGGCCTTCACGTTGGCGGCGCCGCTGTCCGTTACACCGGGGCCGCCACCGGAGTGGGAGACCAGGCCGAACTTCGTCGCCACGACGATGTCGTCGCGACGGGCCTTGATGGCCTTGCCGACGATTTCCTCGCTGTGGAAGGGGCCGTAGATCTCGGCGGTGTCGATATGGGTGACCCCGAGGTCCAGTGCCCGGTGGAGGGTACGGATCGACTCGTCGTCATCGAGTCCCCCGCCCGTCGTGTAGGTTCCGGCCATGGTCATGGCGCCCAGACCGATGCGTGAGACATCGAGCCCGCCCAGGGATATGTGCTTCAAAGGATCTCCGCGTGGATGGTGTCGTTGTGGTGCGGACCGAGCTCGGTGTCAGGGACGCCCGGCTCCGGGGCTCCGACGCGCACCTGCCGCTGTATGCGGCTCAGTGGGCCCGCTGTCCAGGTAACCACCCGGCGGACCGGCCCGGACCCTTGTACGGGGTGGCGCTTCACCGGGGGTCTGCCAGTACCTCCCGCGCCGGCTGAGAGGGACGCGGGCGCGCCGTACGGTGGACTCATGGACCGCAGCAGCGAGATCCGCGAGTTCCTGCGCACCCGCCGGGCCCGGATCACCCCCGAACAGGCCGGCATCGCCCCGTACCGGGGTGCCCGTCGTGTCCCGGGACTGCGCCGCGAGGAGGTCGCCCAGCTCGCCGGGGTCAGCGTCGACTACTACATCCGCCTGGAACGGGGCCGCACCCAGGGAGTCTCGGAAGCCGTCTGGGAGGCCGTCGCCCGCGCCCTGCGGCTGGACGACACCGAACGCGCCCACCTCTTCGATCTCGCCCGGCCCGCCGCCGCCCGGACCCGTCGCGAACGGCCCCTCGCGCCGCAGAAGGTCCGCCCCGCCCTGTACCGCACCCTGGACGCACTCCACGTCCCCGCGATCGTCCAGGGACGGCGCATGGACGTCCTCGCGGCCAACCGGCTGGGCTACGCCCTCGTCACCGACTTCCAGGCCCGGCCCCACCGCGACCGCAACGCCGCTCGCTTCGTCTTCCTCGACGAAGAGGCCCGCGGGCTGTACGCCGACTGGGAACAGGTGGCCGCCGACTGCGTAGCCACCCTGCGTCTGTACGCCGGACGCCACGCGGACGACCCGCAGCTCACCGAGCTGGTCGACGAGCTGTCCCTGCGCAGCGACACCTTCCGCCGGATGTGGGCCGACCACGACGTCCTCGCCCACACCACCGGCACGAAACGCCTGCGCCACCCGCTCGTCGGCGACCTCACCCTCGACTATGTCGTCCTGGCCGTTGAAGACGACCCCGGCCAAAGTCTCGTCATCTACACCGCCGAGCCGGCCTCACCCACCGCCGAAGCCCTCGGCATCCTCGCCAGTTGGACAGACACGTCCCCCACCGGTCAGGACGCCCCCCCCCACCGGACACCCGACACGGCTGACCGACGCCCGCCGGAGTGCTGACCGAATCCGGCGAGGCCGGGACTCGAACCGGCGGCGGGCGAGGTACCCGGACGCGGCTGAGCACCACCGCGAACCGAAGGGGGCGCACGCGTAGGGCACTTGATGCTCCCTTCACTTCCGCACCACGCCTTGCCCCCGAGAGAAGAGGCAAAGAACCTCAATCCCCGGTCACCCGGACGACGAGTTCGAGGTATCGGCCTGTGCGGTCCCGAAGCCGAACGGCGCGAGCACCTATGAGACTTACTGCGTGCACGCCACCGAAGCCACTTCGTGGCGGTGACTCACCCGCAGTCGTGCGGTCGCCGTGGACAGGCGCCTGATCGTCCGGGCCCTTCGACGGTGTGAACCGGAGCGCGCACCGGGCAGGTGCGTACGAGCCGGGCGCGGCACCGCGCCGGGGCGGTGACCCGTCCCGGCCCGGTCGATCCGGCTCCGTCACCGGTCAGGTTGACGTCTGCCCGTCGAGCGTCTCGCGCAGGATGTCCGCGTGCCCTGCGTGCTGGGCGGTCTCGGCGATGACGTGCATCAGCACCCGGCGCACGCTGCGCACCGCTCCCCGCTCGTGCCAGGGCGCCTCCGGCAGCGGGTGCGTCGCCGACAGGTCGGGCACGGAGGCGACGACCTCCTCACTCCGGGCGGCGATCCGCTCGTACCGCGCGATGATCCCGCCCAGCGTCTCGCCGGGCAGCATCCGGAAGTCGTTCTGATGGTCGACGGCCCACTGCGGGAACTCGCTCGCGGCACCGGCCGCGAAGTCCTCCCAGGTGACACCGTCGGGCAGGTCGTAGCGCATGGCCGAGGGGCCCTCGACCACGAAGCGCACCCACTGTTCCTCCATGGACGCGACGTGCTTGATCAGCCCGCCCAGACACAGCGCACTGGCCGTAGGCCGCTCGCCGCCTTGCTCGTCGCTGAGCCCACGCACCGTGTTGGTCAGCGTGAGTCGCGCGGTCGCGAGCTGGGCGAGCAGGTCGGCCCGCTCGGCGTCGAGAGCCGAGGGGGGCGTGGTCGTACTGGTGGCGGTCACGGTGATCAGGTCCTTCCGGTCGTTCTCGTACTCGTACTCGTTCTCTGGCACACGGCACAGTCTCAAGGAAAGCGGACAGGATGTGGCCGCTTCTCAGGGCACTATCGAGACATGCCGAAGACCTCAGCCCGACTGCTCTCCCTGCTCTCCCTGCTCCAGGCGCGCCGGGACTGGCCGGGGGCGCTGCTGGCCGAGCGGCTGGACATCAGCCCGCGCACCGTGCGCCGCGATGTCGACCGCCTGCGCGAGCTCGGCTATCCCATCGTGGCTTCCAAGGGGCCGGACGGGGGGTACCGGCTCGACGCCGGCGCGGAGTTGCCCCCGTTGCTGTTCGACGACGAGCAGGCCGTGGCCCTCGCGGTCGCACTCCAGATCGCCACCACCACCGGAGCCGGCATCGAGGAAGCCGCGGCACGCGCGCTGACCACCGTCCGGCAGGTCATGCCCGCCCGGCTGCGCCGCCGTATCGACACCCTCCGGTTCACCGCCGTCGAGCCGTCCGCGATCCGGCCGAACCCCCAGGTCGACAACGGCGTGCTCATGGCACTCAGCGCCGCCGTCCACGCCCGCGAGGTACTGCGCTTCGACTACGCTCCCGCGTCCCCGGCGGGAGCCACCGACGACGACCGAGTCGGCCCCCCGCCGCGCCGGGCGCAACCCCATCACCTCGTCACCTGGGGCGGGCGCTGGTACCTCGTCGCCTGGGACCTCGACCGCGAGGACTGGCGTACCTTCCGAGCGGACCGGATCACCCCGCGTACCCCCACCGGGCCCCGCTTCACCCCGCGTGAACTGCCCGGAGGGAACGTGGCGGCATTCGTGGCCGGCCGGTTCAAGGGCTTGGACGGCGCCGGCGACTGGCCCTGCCGCGGCGAGGTGATCCTCGGCCTGCCCGCCGCCGACGTGTCGCGCTACACCCGCGACGGCGTCGTCGAGGAACTCGGCCAGGACCGCTGCCGGCTCGTTCTGGGCTCGTGGTCATGGCCCGGCCTGGCCGCCACCATCGGCCGGTTCGACGCCGACATCGAGGTCGTGGGCCCCGCCGAACTCAAGGACGCCTTCGCGCGCCTGGCCCGCCGCTACGCCGACGCCGCGGGCGGCGCGTCCGACACACCTGTCACGCCGCCTCCGGTCGTCACCTGAGACAGCCGCCGGGTCGGGACGGACGCCGGTCACCTTCGTACGAGACCGGTCGGCCACTTCGTACGAGACCTGCCGGCCGCTTCGTACGGGACCCGCCGCCTCCCCGGGCGCGCGACGGCGCCCTCAGCCCCTCGCCGCCGCACGGTACGGGCGGAAGAACGCGCGCAGCTCCTCCGCGTAGAGCTCGGGCTCCTCGAACGGCGCGAAGTGCCCGCCGCGCGCGGGCTCGGTCACGCGCGCGACGTTCGCCATGCGCTCGATCCACGCCCGCGGCGGCCGGACGATGTCACCGGGGAAGAGCGAGAAACCGGACGGCACCCCGACCCGGCGGGCGTGCTGCGCGGGCGGGATCGCGGCGTTCGCGTGGTACATGCGCATGGACGAGCCGATCGTCCCCGTGAGCCAGTAGAGCGTGACGTTCGTGAGGATCTCGTCCTTCGTGAAGCTCCGTTCGACATCGCCGTCGCAGTCGCTCCACGCCCGGAGCTTCTCGATGATCCACGCGGCGAGCCCGGCCGGCGAGTCGGTGAGCCCGACGGCGGCGGTCTGCGGCTTGGTGCGGTGCATGGCGGCGTAGGCACCCTCGGCCGCGCCCCAGGCCGCGGCGCCCTCGAACCAGGCGCGCTCCTCGGGCGCGAGGTCCGCCGGGTCTCCGGTGAAGAGGGGCAGGCCCGCGTCCATGCGGTGGACGGCCACGACCCGGTCGGAGTGGTCGAGCCCGAGGTAGCGGCTCACGTGGCTGCCGATGTCCCCGCCCGCGGCCCCGAATCGCGGGTATCCGAGGACGCTCATCAGCTCGGCCCACAGGCCGGCGACTGCGATGGAGTCGAGCGGCGGGCCGGTGGGGCGGTCGGAGTACCCGTAGCCCGGCATGTCGGGCACGACCACGTCGAACGCGTCGGCGGGGTCGGCTCCATGTGCGCCGGGGTCGGTGAGGAGCGGGATGACCTTCGCGTAGCGCCAGAACGAGTCCGGCCAGCCGTGGCTGAGGACCAGCGGCAGCACGGGCCCGGCCGGCGCGGTGGCCCGGACGTGCACGTAGTGGATCCCGAGGCCGCCGAGCCGGACGCGGAAGTGGGGAAGCCGGGCGAGTGCCGCCTCCCGCGCCGGCCAGTCGAAGCCGTCCGCCCAGTACGCGACGAGCTCGCGGAGGTAGGCGAGGTCGGTCCCGAGCGACCACCCGGCGTCCTCGGGCGAGTCCGGCCAGCGTGTCGCGCGCAGCCGCGCGCGAAGGTCATCGAGCGCCGCGGGGGCGGTGTGCGGGATGAACGGCTCGGGGCGAGGCAAGGCGTCCGGCATGGCACGCATCCTACGGACCGCGCGGTGACGGAGCGGGCGGGCCGCGCTGTCACGGAGCGGGTACGTGTGGGCCCGTCGGTTCGGTCACCGGGGAGCAGCCGTGTTCCGGCGCCCGGCAGCCCCTTGGTCCACCAGTGGTCGCAGCGTCCGTGAGAGGTCGTACGTCACTGTGCCGTCCGGGCCCTCGTGGACGGACCGCCGGCCGCTGTCCGACTCGCGGTGAAGCCTGGAGTCGCGAAGCCTGGACGCGGTGAGGGCCCGGACGCGGTGAGGGCCCGGACGCGGTGAGGGCCCGGACGCGGTGAGGGCCCGGACGCGGTGAGGTCACGCGCTTTGACGTCGGTTCAGCTCCAGCTCGCCGAGGGCTGGTTCGGCTGCCCGTACGGCACGGGTCGGCCCGTGTACGCGTCCAGGAGGATACGGTCGCCGACCGGCCGGTCGAGCCTCACCGTCAGCTCTTCGTGGCGCAGGTCGGCAGTGCAGGGGCCGTCCTTCGTCCCGACGGCATACGCGGAGAGCACCACGCCGTCACTCGTCTCCAGCACGTCCACGGCGGGGCCGTCGTCGCAGGATCCATGGTTGGCCATCACGGTGACGGACCGGCCGTCCCTGGCCACCTCGACCAGTCGGCCGAGCGGCGCCAGCTCGTCGGTGGGCGTGTCCCCGACCGGCTTGACCGGTGGCACGGGGAGCTTCGACGGGGCAAGGGCGGCGCGCTTGAGCGGAGTGTCGTAGCCCTCCAGGGAGAACAGCCAGGCCGGGACGGTCGCCGGGCCACGGCTGGTGGGGAGGGTCATCTCGCCCGGCTTCACCGCGGTCACGGTGAGGCGCGGTTCGTCGCCGCCGCCGCGGGCCACGCTCTCGTATGCCGTTCGCGCGTCCGTCAGCGGCAGCGTGAGCGAGCCGCCGCTCTCCCATCTCACCTGTCCGTCCTTGCGCCGGGTGGTGGGAAGTTCGCCGCGCAGGACGAATTTCCCGGTCGCGTGGGCGCGTTTGTCGGCGTCGCCGTGGAAGCCGCCGGCGGGCGGCTGGATCACATCCCCCATCGGGTAGTAGCCCGCGCCCCACACGTCGGCGGCCTTGGAGCCCTCCCAGGCTTCGGCGACCTCGCGGGCACGGGCCTCCCGGTCGTCCTTGTCGCCGTCACAGCCGGCAGCGGCGGTGCACAGGGCGAGCAGGACGACCAGATTGACGGCGCGTTCGGTCTTCGTACGCATGGATCCCCCGAGGACTGACGGTGCTGACGGTGGTGACGGCGAGGAGCGGCAGCCGCGCGTACAGCACGGAACCCCTGCCGCCCCTGTGACGCACCGCCCCCGGGCCGGGTTCCACTCGGAAATCGTCCCGGGTCCACGCGGAACGAGGTGAACGAGGTGGACGACGGGTCAGCTCCACGCCTGTCGTTCCTGGCCCCGGGGGTCGTCGACCTGGGTCCACACGGTGTCGATGCGCATCGTGGTCCGGCGCTCGTCGTCGTACGGGTCCCAGCCGGGGTCACCGGTCCTGGCGAACCGGATCCACGCCTCGTGCACACGGGCGGCGAGATCCGCGGGTGGCGTGCCGGGGCCGAGCAGGCCGTCGGGTCCGTGCAACTGGGGAAGATGCGCGAGGTCGAAGACGAAGGGGAGCTCCACGGCGTGAGTGGCGCCCAGCTCTCCGTCCAGGGCATGGGAGCGCCACGCGAACTCGTAGCGGAAGGTGCCGGATTCGGCGTGCGAACGTGTGGCATGCGCGTCGGCCAGGGCCCAGCTGCCCGCACCGAACAGCACGTCTCCCAAGATGGCGGACCGCAGCTCACCGAAGGACGCGCCGGGGCGCGCCGTCCGGTACGCCTCGACGAGCCGCGCCGGACTCGGGTGCGCGCGCGTCGCCAGCGCGTCGACGTCGCTCGCGGTCGAGGTGGAGTACTGGCCCACGGGCACCAGGTAGAGGTTTCCCTCCTCGGAGTTGGTCCCGATGAGCAGGTCGGCCTCGGCGCCGAGGCCGGCGGCGACGGATTCGGCGGGCTGTGTGTCGAGGACCAGGCTGAAGGGGCTGAGCCCGGCCAGCGGGTCGCTGTGCGTCTCGGTGCGCAGGTCGATTCCCGCGAGCCGGGAGGCGGCCTCGACCAGGCGCTCGTCGGAGATCTCCGCGAAGGCGTCGGCATGGGGTTCGACGCCCAGGGTTTCGGCCGCCGCCCTGGTGACGCGGGCGGCCTGCTCGGTGGTGAACGCTCCCAGACCGCTGCCGCTCTGGACGATCGCGCGGCGGAAGAGCCCCGCGGCCTCGGGGGTGGCGAGGACGCCGCCGACGACCGTTGCGCCGGCCGACTGGCCGAAGAGGGTGACGTTGTGCGGATCACCGCCGAAGGCCGCGATGTTCTCCCGTACCCAGCGCAGCGCGGCGACGACATCGAGCAGGCCGCGGTTGGCGGGAGCTCCGGGGAGGTCGAGGAACCCCGCGATGCCGAGCCGGTAGTTCAGGGTGACGAGGACGACGCCGTCGCGGGCGAAACCGGAACCGTCGTAGATCGCGGACCGCGTCGATCCGGCGACGAATCCGCCGCCGTGGACGAACACCATGACGGGCAGGTCACCGCCCAGGTCCGCGGGCGTCGACACGGTGACGGTGAGGTAGTCCTCTCCGGGGCTCCAACCGTCGCCGAAGTACGGGGACATGTTCACGCTGCCGAGCCCGCGCGGGGACTGCGGCGCGTTGGGGCCCGGTGTGGTGGCGTCGCGTACGCCGTCCCAGGGCTCGTGCGGCCGTGGCGGGGCGAACCGGCCGGCGCCGAGGGGAGGAGCGGCGTAGGGGATGTTCAGGAAAGCGGTGGTACTGCCCTGGCGCAGGCCGCGGACCGCCCCCTGTACGGTGGTCACGACGGGGCCGGGGTGGTGATTCGCGGCGTTCGCATCGGTCGCGTCGTTCTGGTGGTTCTCGTCGTTCTGGTGGTTCCGGTGGTTCACGGTCATGCCTTTCCGTGGGCCTCAGCCCTGCTCGGAGTACGGGGCGAAGGGGGCCCAGCCCTTGATGGCGAACGTGCTTCCGTCACGCACCACTTCCGCGGCGCCGTGTCCGCCCAGGTGCGCGGGGATCAGGAGCGCGTTGTTGTCGGCCGCCCAGCCCAGAACCTTGCGGCGGGTGGCGCGAGCGCCCGCGGGGTCCTCGCAGAAGCAGCTGTTGGAGTCCGGTTCGAGGATCTGCACCGGGCTGTGCAGCAGATCGCCGACGAACACCGCGCGGTCCGACCCGGACTCGAGGGTCAGCACGGAGGAGCCGGGGGTGTGCCCGGGGGCCGCGTCCAGGCGCAGGGCGGCGTCGATCCGGTGGCTGTTCTCCCACAGCAGCGTCCGGCCGGCCTCGTGCACCGGGGCCACGCTGTCCTCGAAGACGTTCTGGTTGCCGCGGCCGAGCGACGGCTTGTGGCCGTTCTCGGGATTCCAGAAGTCGAAATCGTCCTTCGGCATCAGATAAGTGGCGTTGGGAAAGGTGGGAACCCAGCTCCGCCCGTCCAGATACGTGTTCCAGCCGACGTGATCGACGTGGAGATGCGTATTGACGACGATGTCCACGTCCTCGGGCTCGACACCGGCCCTTGCAAGATTGGCGAGGAAGCCGGTTTCGAGATGGCTCCAGACCGGTGAGTACGGGCGCTCCTTGTGATTTCCCACGCCCGTGTCGATGAGGATGGTCCTGCCCTCACTGCGCAGCAGCCAGGTCTGGATCGCGGAGTTCACGATATTGGTCCCGGAATCGAGGAAATGCGGGGTCAGCCAGGAGGCACCGTCGTCCCATACCTTCTTCGAGCTTTCCGGGAAGAAGGTGTCGGGCGTCATTTCCACGGAACCGAAGTATTCCCAGACCCGGGTGATGGTGACATTGCCGAGCTTGATCTGTTCCACAGGGCGTCCTCAAGAATTCGGAAGATTTCCTGGAAGCGTAGGAGCGGGCCCGGCGCGTGCGGTATCCGTCATCTGACTGCACCTGTACTCGTGAACTCCGGACACCGGACTCGCCACTTGTAGCCTGGGCGGGACATGGCACGGCGGCTCCGTTCGGAGCCACGATCACCGGAGACGCTGTGGACGAGCAGGCAGGCGACCCCGGCGCGGTCAGGGGACCGGAGCCGGATACGGGGGAGCTGATCGTCGGCCGGGACGCGGAGCTGGCACGCCTCTTCCGTGCGGTGGACGCGGTATCGGCAGGGGTGGTGGACGCGGTATCGGCGGCCGGCTCAGGTCCGGCGGTCGACTCGGTATCGGCAACGGGCTCGGTTCCGGCGGTCGACTCGGTATCGGCCGAGCCGGTGCTGGTGCTCGTCGGTGACATGGGCACGGGAAAGAGCACGCTCCTGGGCTCGGCCGCGCTCCGCGCCGAGGCGAGAGGCGCCCGCGTACTGCGCGCCGACGGGAGCGAGTCGGAGTCGGGCCTCGCGTTCTCCGCGCTGCATCAGTTGCTGCGGCCGGTACGGGCGGAGGTGGACGGGCTGCCGGAGAGGCAGCGCACGGCGATCCACGACGCCTTCGGCGTGGGGCCGGCCACGGCGGCTCCCGACCTGATGCTCATCGGGGTCGCGGTCCTGAGCCTGCTGTCGGCCCTGGGCGACGAGGGCCCCGTGCTCGTGGTGCTGGACGACGCGCAGTGGTGCGACCGTGCTTCCCTGGACGCGCTGGCCTTCGCCGCCAGACGGTTGCGAGGTGAACGGGTCACGCTGCTGATCGGAGCCCGCGTCGGCGATCCTCTCCCGGGATTCGAGCGGCATGTACCGGCGCTCGTCCTCGGACCGCTCGACGACGCCTCGGCCGGCAGACTGCTGGACCGCCGGCCGGTGCCCCCCAGCGGCCGGACCAGGACACAGATCCTCGACCAGGCCGGGGGCAACCCGCTGGCACTGGCCGAACTGGCGAGGTCGGCCGCCGCGCACGGAGCGAGCGCCACGCCACCGACCGCGGATCCGCCGTCCACACGTCTGTCGTCCACACGTCCGCCGTCCGCAGAACTGTCGTCCGCGGGTCCGCCGACCACGGGTCCGCTCCCGCTCACCGATCGCCTGGAGCGGATCTTCGCCGCCCGTCTGGACGACCTCCCCGCTTCCACCACGCGGGCCCTGCTGCTCCTGGCCGCCATGGACGGCGTCGACTCCGTGATCGCCGTCCCCGCCGGGCTGCCGCACGCCGACGACGACGCGTGGCTGCCCGCCGAGCGGGCCGGGCTGATCCGGCGGACGGGCCGGGACGTCCGGTTCCGCCACCCGCTGGTCCGGTCCGCCGTGTACCACGCCGCGTCCTTCGACGCGCGGCGCGCGGCCCATCTCGCACTCGCCGAGATACTGCGGGACGAACCGGACCGGCGTGCCTGGCATCTCGCCGCCGCCTCCTCCCGCCCGGACGCGGCCGTATCGGCGGAGCTGGAGCGGACCGCGGGCCGGGCCCGCCGCCGCGGCGGCTACGCGGCGGCGGCCAAAGCCCTGCAACGCGCCGCGGAACTCGCGCCCCGGCGTGAGGAGAGCGCCCGGCTGCTGGTCGAGGCCGCCGCGACCGCCGTGTTCACCGGCGACATCGGCTGGGTCGAGGAACTCGCCGCCGCGGCCCGCGCGCGCACCGACGACGCCTCGCTGCTGGCGTCCGCCGCGGTGCAGACCGGACGGCTGGCGGCGCTGACCGTGCGCCACACCGTCGTCTTCTCCCGACTGGCCGACGCCGCAGGGCAGTTGGCGGTCTCGCGGCCCGCCGACGCGCTGGACCTCCTGGCCGCCGCCGCCGTGGTCCGCTACTACTCAGGAGAGGAGCGCCAACGGCACCGCGTCCAGGCCCTCCTGCGGCGCCTTCCCGACGACGCGTCGGACGCTTGGCTGCGTACGTGGGTGAGAGCCGTGTCCGATCCCTTCGACGGCAGAGCCGGACTCGTCTCCCTGCTGCCGCGGTTGGCCGCCGAGGCGGAACGCAGGCCCGACCGGCTCATCACCCTCGCGATCATGGCGTGGCTCCTGGACGAGACCCCGTACGCCGTCCGCGCGGTCGACGAGGCCGTCGGCCGCTGGGAACCGCGCGGGCCCCTGCCGGAGGGGCTGGGCGGCGCGGTCGCCTGGGCCTATGTGGAACAAGGGAGATGGGACCAGGCCCGGGAGTTCTGCGCCCGCACCACCACGGTCGGTTCGACGGCCGGCCTCGACCACGCCGTGGCGTGCGCGGCCTCGGCGGATGCCACCGTACTGGCCTTCCGGGGCGACACGTCGGCGGCCCGCTCCCGGGCCGCCGACGCTCTCGCCCTGATCGATCCGCTGGAGAGCCGCTCGGTGTCCGTCCGTGCCCGTCGGGCACTCGGTGCCGCGGCGGCCTCCGAAGGCGCCCACGAGACCGCGTACCACCAGCTCCGCATGGTCTTCACGGCGGACGGCGCACCCGTGCACTACCACGCCTCCTATCCGGCCCTCGCCGATCTGGCCGCCGCCGCGGTGCGCTCCGGCCACCGCGAGGAGGCGGCCGTGATCGTCGAGCGTGGCGCACGCGCGCTCGCGGACAACGCCTCGCCCCGTCTGCGCGCGCTGATCAGCCGGGCGCGCGGCCTGCTGGCGGACGCCGGGGACGCGGAGCCGCACTTCCGGGTGGCGCTGGCGGACCCGGTGCTGGAGCACTGGCCCTTCGAACGCGCCCAGACCCTGCTGGATCTCGCCGAGTGGCTGCGGCGCCGTCGGCGCGTCGCGGAGGCGCGACCCCCGCTGACGGAGGCCCTGGAGGTCTTCCGGCGCCTGGGCGCGCGCCCGTGGACCGAGCGCGCCCGTGCGGAATCGCGCGCCGCCGGCCTCGATGTCACGGACTCGGCGCCCGACGCGCTCACCGGACTCTCCCCGCAGCAGCGGCAGATCATCGGGCTCGCCGCCCGCGGGCTGACCAACCGCGAGATCGGCGAGAGGCTCTTCCTCTCCCCGCGCACGGTCGGCTCGCACCTCTACCGCAGCTTCCCCAAGCTGGGCATCACCGCCCGCTCCCAGCTGCGCGACCTCATCGAGGGCCCCCTCCCGACAGGCTGCCACCGGGAGTGAGGGCCGGGCGCCGCTCGCGGGCCCGGCCCGGTCCGGCGTCCGGGCGGGGGCCTGTGTCAGCCGCCGCTGCTCTCCCGCACGATGAGCCGATGCCCGGCCACATGGTCCTGAAGGGCGCCGGTGTCCGGCTCGTCGATGCGTTCCAGCAGCAGGGATACGGCGGCTCCGGCGATTTCCGGCTTGTCGGGGGCGATCGTCGTCAGGCTCGGCACGCTGAACCGCGAGGCCTCGATGTCGTCGAAGCCGACCACGTCGAGGTCCCCGGGGACGGAGCGGCCCTGTTCGTACAGCGTGCGCAGCGCGCCCAGGGCGAGATGGTCGTTCAGGCACAGCAGCGCGTCGGGGTGCGGCTCCTTCTCCAGCAGCGCCGCCGCGGCGCGGGCACCGTCCCGCCAGTGGTACGCCTCGACGGGCACCACGAGGTCGGCGGTGAAGGGCAGGCCGGCGGCGTCGAGGGCCTGGCGGTAGCCGTCGGTGCGCAGCCGGTCGGTGCCCTGGCGTCCGCGGACGGCTCCGCCCAGGACGGCGATGCGGCGGCGTCCCCGGGACAGCAGGTGCTCGGTGGCTTCCCGGGCGGCCCGGACGTTGTCGATGCCCACGTGGTCGGTGCCGCCCGCGACGGGCCGTTCGCCGAGGAGCACCACCGGAAGGCGCTGGTCGCGGGTGGCGAGGTCCCGGGGCAGGAGGGAGAGGGGGCTGAGGATGACGCCGTCGGAGAACTGCGTGTCGAAGCCGTGCAGCGCGGCCAGCTCGCGTTCGCGCACGCCCTGGGTCTGATGGAGCAGGACGGTGCGTCCCCGGCGGTCGGCCTCGGCCATGACGTGCTTGGCCAGCTCGGAGAAGTAGGCGACGTCGAGTTCCGGGACCGCCAGGGTGATCATGCCGGTGCGGCCCTGACGCAGCTGCCGTCCGGCGATGTTGACCCGGTAGCCGAGCGCGTCGATCGCCTCGCGCACGGCGGCGCGGGTCTGTTCCGACACATGCTCGAAGTCGTTGATGACGTTGGAGACGGTCTTGGGAGAGACCCCGGCGTACTGCGCCACGTCCTTGATCCTCGGCCTGGCCGCCACTGTGTTCATCCTTCCGTCGGCCGTGATCGTACCGACCATCACGAAACGGTTGCGGGCCGGACCACCCTCCACCGACGTATTTACATCGATGTAATCGCCATGGTGCCATAAGCCTCGCACCGACCCGGCACTACTCGTTGCAAGGAGCGCCATGCCCGTCCCGCACCTCTCGGACGTGCCCCGTCCCGAGTACCCCAGGCCGCAGTTCGCCCGTGAGGCCTGGCTCAATCTCAACGGCGAGTGGCAGTTCGAGACCGACCGGTCCGACACCGGTCTCGAGCGCGGTCTGCTGGAACGCGAGCTCGCCGACCGTATCCTCGTCCCGTTCTGCCCCGAGTCGGAGCTGTCCGGGATCGGGGAGACGGACTTCCTGGAGGCCGTCTGGTACCGGCGGACGGTGACCGTGCCCGCCGGCTGGGCCGGCTCCCGGGTACTGCTGCACTTCGGGGCCGTGGACCACGACACCACGGTGTGGGTCGACGGCGGCGAGGTGGCACGGCACCGCGGCGGCTTCACCCCGTTCACGGCCGACCTCGGCGACGTCGCCGTACCGGGCGAGGAGCTGACGATCGTCGTCCGGGCCCGCGACAGCCGTCACGGTGTCCAGGCCCGTGGCAAACAGGCCACCTGGTACGCCAACTCGCACTGCCACTACACCCGTACGACGGGCATCTGGCAGACCGTGTGGCTGGAGCCGGTCCCGCGCGCCGTCGCCCTCAAGCGTCCCCGTATCACCCCCGACCTGGCCTCCGGCTCCTTCCACCTCGAACTGCCGCTGACCGCGAACGCCCCCGGCCACCGCGTCCGGGCCACGCTCCGCGACGGGCACGGCGACATCACCACGGCCGAGGCCCGCGCGGACCTCGACCTGTGCCCGCGCCTGGTACTGCGGCTGCCCGACGACCGTCTGCGCGTCTGGTCGCCCGCGGACCCGCACCTGTACGACCTGTCCCTCGAAGTCCTCGGCACCGACGGCACGGTCGTCGACACGGCGCGCTCCTACGCCGGTCTGCGCTCGGTCGCCGTCCACGGGAAGCGGCTGGTACTGAACGGCGAACCCGTCTTCCAGCGTCTGGTGCTCGACCAGGGCTATTACCCGGACGGGCTGATGACCGCCCCGAGCGACGCCGCCCTGGTCCGCGACATCGAACTGGGCCTGCGCGCCGGCTTCAACGGCGCCCGCCTGCACCAGAAGGTCTTCGAGGAGCGCTACCTCCACCACGCCGACCGGCTCGGCTACCTGGTCTGGGGCGAGTTCGGCGACTGGGGCTGCGAGGTGGGCGCCCGCGACGACAACCAGCGCCCCGACGCGTCGTACGTCACCCAGTGGCTGGAGGCCCTGGAGCGGGACCACTCGCACCCCTCGATCGTCGGCTGGTGCCCACTGAACGAGACGTACCAGCCGCTGCACGACCGCATCACCGCACTGGACGACGTGACCCGGGCGATGTTCCTCGCCACCAAGCAGGCCGACCCCACCCGCCCGGTGATCGACGCCTCCGGATACGCGCACCGGGTGCCGGAGACCGACGTATACGACTCCCACTGCTACGAGCAGGACCCGGCCGCCCTGGCCAGGACCATGGACGGCCTGGCGGAGGACCGGCCCTACGTCAACACCGCGCCGGACGGGCGGCCGTGGTCGGTTCCGTACCGCGGACAGCCCTACTTCTGCAGCGAGTTCGGCGGCATCTGGTGGGACCCGCAGGCGGCGGCCGGGACGGCCGGCACCGAGCGGGACGCGTCCTGGGGCTACGGCGAACGGCCCCGCACCGCCGAGGAGTTCGTCGAGCGCTTCACCGGCCTGACCGGCGTACTGCTCTCCGACCCCGGCATGTTCGGCTACTGCTACACCCAGCTCACCGACGTCTTCCAGGAACGCAACGGCGTCTACCGCTTCGACCGCTCCGAGAAGGTCGACACCGCGCCGCTCCGCGACGCCCAGACCCGCCCGGCGGCGTACGAAGGCTCGCCGTAGCACCGCGGCGTCCCCCGAACCCGCGCGAACGGAATCAGTGAACCGCACACCCCACCCGCACATTTACATCGATGTATGACCGCGGCGCGGCGGTGCCGGCGAAGCGGGAGCCACCGTGTTCCCGCCCTCCGCACCGCCACCCGCGGGAAAGGAGTCACATGACCGGCACGCCCGTACCAGTCGGTCGCCCCGGCCTGACCAGGCGCCGCGCGCTGACGGCGGCCCTCGCCTCAGGGGCGGCGGTCCTCGGCGGCGGCGCGCTCAGCGGCTGCGGATCCGCGGCCGCGGCCGACGAGCCGGCCGTCCACCTCTGGGACCTGTTCAGCGGGGCCGACGGCGCCCTCCTCGACGACATGACGCGGGCCGCGCGTCCCGATACGCGGGGGACGCGGATCGAGCGCACCGTCCTGGAGTGGGGCACCCCGTACTACACCAAGCTCGCCATGGCCTCCGCCGGCGGCCGCGGTCCCGACATGGCGGTGGCGCACATGTCGCGCCTCGCCGGGTACGCGCCCACCGGCCTGCTGGACCCGTGGGATCTGGACGTCCTGGCCGAATACGGCGTCAGCCGCGACGACTTCGCCGACGCGGTGTGGTCACGCACGCAGTCCGAGGGCGCGACATACGCGATCCCGCTGGACACCCATCCGTTCATCGTCTTCTTCCACCCCGAACCGGCCGCCGCCGCCGGTCTGCTGGCCAAGGACGGCACCCTGGACGCGGAGGCGTTCAGCTCGCCCGACCGCTTCCTGGCCGCCGGGAGGGAACTGGCCAGGGCCTCGGGCAAGCAGGGCATCGCCTTCGGCTACGTCACCGACACCGCCCAGGGCTGGCGTCTGTTCTACGGCCTGTACCGGCAGACCGGCGGGGCCTTCCGGCTGCCCGAGGGCGGACCGGCCGAAGTCGACGAGGACCGCATGGCCGAGGTCATCGCCTTCATGGCCCGGCTCGTCGACGGCCGCGTCAACCCCGGAGGACTCGACTACGCGGCGGCCATCGCCGCCTTCGCCAACCGCCGGACGGCGATGATCCTGTCGGGCGAGTGGGAACTGGGCACCTTCCGGGCCGCCGACAAGAACGTCCGAGCGGCCTCCTTTCCCACGGTGTTCGGCACGCCCGCCGTCTACGCGGACGCGCACTCCTTCGTCCTGCCGCACCGCCCGCGCCCGGACGCCACGCAGCGCCGCCGCACCCACCAGGCGATGGCGGCGCTGCTGAAGGCCGGCCAGATCTGGGCCACCGCGGGCCACATCCCCGCCTACCGGCCCGTCACCCGCACGAAGGAGTACGCGCGTCTGCGGCCCCAGGCGCACTACGTACAGGCGCAGAGCCATGTCGTGCTCGACCCGGCGGTCTGGTTCGCAGGCGCCGGATCCGACTTCCAGAACGCCATGTCCCAGGTCCTCCAGCAGGCCCTTCTCGACGGCCTCGCCCCCGACCGCGCGGCGCGCGCCATGGTGCGGCGCCTCAACACCTTCCTCTCCAAGCCCAGCCCGGCCTGACCGGCTGCGAACCACCGCGCAGGAGGCACAACGATGTCCTCTCCCCACGCCGCACCCCGCCCCGGGGCCCTGTCAGCGCGCCGGCTGTTCTCCCCCGGCCTGCTCTTCGCACTCCCCTTCCTCGTCCTGTTCGCCGTCTTCCTGCTCTGGCCACTGGGCCAGGGACTGTGGATGAGCCTGACCGACACCTCCCTGTCGGCCCACGCCCCGGCCTTCATCGGCCTCGACAACTTCACCGAGGCCCTGGGAGACGCCGAGATGTGGCGCGCCCTGGGCCACACCGTGTGGTTCACCGCCCTGTCGACCGTCCCGCTCGTCGCCGTGGCGCTCGGCATGGCGCTGCTCGTCCACACCGGTCTGCCCGGCCAGTGGGTGTGGCGGCTGGCGTTCTTCGCCCCCTACCTGCTGCCCGTCGGCGTCGTCAGTCTGCTGTGGATCTGGCTGTACCAGCCCGACCTCGGCCTGTACAACCATCTGCTCGACGCGCTCGGCCTCGGCCGCGTGGCCTGGCTCAGCGACGAGTCGGTGGCCATGGGGGCGATCGCCCTGACCACGCTGTGGTGGACCGTCGGCTTCAACTTCCTGCTCTACCTGGCCGCGTTGCAGTCGGTCCCCGACCATCTGTACGAGGCGGCCGCCATCGACGGCGCCGGGGCCTGGCGGCGGCTGTGGTCGATCACACTGCCCCAGCTCAGCCGTATCACCGTCGTCATCACCGTGCTGCAGATCCTGGCCTCGCTGAAGGTCTTCGACCAGGTCTATCTGCTCACCAAGGGCGGCCCCGACAACTCCACCCGCCCGGTCGTCGAGTACGTCTACGACGTCGGCTTCACCGGCTACCGGCTCGGCTACGCCTCGGCGATCAGCTACATCTTCTTCGCCCTGGTCATCCTCGCCTCCGCCGCCCAGTACGCCGCCCTCCGCCGCCGGGAGAAGTGACATGACCTCCACCGACCTGCCCGTCCGCGACGCCTCCGGCCCCGCCACGCACGCACCGCACGTGCCGCACACCGGACGGGTGACGGCGGTCCGGCGCCGCGCGCCCCGTCCCGGAACACACCTCACCCTCGGCGACGGCCGGACCTCGCGCGTGCTCGCCCTTGCCGCCCTCGCGGTCATGGCCCTGGTGTGGCTGCTGCCCATGGCCTGGGCGCTGCTGACCGCCTTCAAGTCCGAGCAGGACGCGAGCGATCCCCTCCGCTGGTTCCTGCCCGCCCATGGCTTCACGCTCCAGGGCTTCAGCACCGTCTGGGAGCGCGGCGACCTGCCGCTGTGGATGCTCAACAGCCTCCTCATCTCGGCCGCCGTCACCGTGATCACGGTGCTGGTCTCCGCGATGGCCGGATACGCCTTCTCCCGTACGCTGTTCGCCGGGCGCAGGTGGCTGTTCGCCGTCACCGTGGCGGCCGTACTCGTACCGCCGCAGATCCTCATCGTGCCGTGGTTCCAGCAGATGCTCAGCCTGCGTCTGCTCGACACGTACGCGGCGGTGATCCTGCCGCAGACCGTGGCGCCGGTGATGGTGTTCATCCTGAAGAAGCACTTCGACTCGCTGCCGCACGAGTTGGAGGAAGCCGCCCGGATCGACGGCGCGGGCCACTGGCGGATCTTCTGGTCGGTGCTGCTGCCGCTGTCCCGGCCGATGCTCGCCGCCGTGTCGATCTTCGTGTTCATCGGGGCGTGGAACAACTTCCTGTGGCCCTTCATCTCCACCTCCGACCCCGCCCTGATGACCCTGCCCGTGGGCATCACGTCGGTGAAGGACGCCTACGGCATCCAGTACGCCCAGTCGATGGCGTCGGCCGTCCTGGCCGCGCTGCCGCTCGTCGTGGTCTTCATGTTCTTCCAGCGGCACATCGTCAAGTCCGTGGCCACGACGGGGCTCGGCGGCCAGTGAACAGACGGCCCGGGGCGGCCAACCGCCTTTGCGTCCCGCGCCGTTGACACCTCCGCACGCCTTCCCTACGGTGCCCGACAGGGATTTACATCGATGCAAGGAGCCGGCCCATGCGTACGAAGTCCCGCCCGGCCCGTCGTGCGGCACTCGTCGCCGTACTCCTGGCCCTCCTGCTCGGCTTCGTCTCCGTCCCGCCGGCCGTCGCCGCGAGCCCGGCCCCGGCCGCCGGAGGCCCGGCCCCGGCCGCCGCGGGCACCACCTTCCGCAATCCGCTCAACTCGGGGCCCGACCCGTTCACGACGTACTGGAAGGGGGCGTACTACCTGACCTCCACCCAGGGCAACAGCATCCGGATGTGGCGCTCGCCCTCGCTGGGCACCCTGCTCCCCGCCGCCCCGGTGACGGTGTGGACGGACAACGACACCTCACGCGACCGCAACATCTGGGCGCCGGAGTTCTACCGCTTCGGCGACCGCTGGTACCTCTACTACACCGCCGACGACGGCACCGACGAACACCACCGGCTGTACGTCCTGGAGTCCGAACGCGACGACCCGGCCGGCCCGTACCGCTTCAAGGCCAGGCTCACCCCGCCCAACCACGTCGACGACTTCGCGATCGACCCGAGCGTGTTCCAGCACGACGGCCGCCTCTATCTCGCCTACAGCGGTCTCAATCCCTACCAGCACAACGGTCTCAACATCGCTCCGATGTCGAACCCCTACACCGTCTCCGGCGACGCGGTCGCCCTCGACGCCGCCGGTGGCTGCCCCGAGGTCCGCGAGGGGCCGGAGTTCCTCAACCGCAACGGCCGTACGTGGATGACGTACTCCACGTGCGACACGGGCAAGCCGGACTACCAGGTCTGGATGATGTCCCTGCCGGACGGCGCCGACCCGCTCGTGCCCCGCGCCTGGACCCAGCACTCCGGGCCGGTGTTCTCCCGCGCCGACGACCGCGGCGTCTACGGGCCGGGCCATCACGCCTTCTTCCGCTCGCCCGACGGCACCGAGGACTGGATCGTCTACCACGCCAGGACGACCTCCACGAATACGTATTCCGACCGCACCACCCGCGCCCAGAAGATCAGCTGGAACGCCGACGGCAGCCCGGACCTCGGCCGTCCGCTCGCCCTGGGCGCGACACAGGACCTGCCCTCCGGCGACCCGGGATCCGGCGGCCACTGGATCAACGACGACGGCCGCTCCAGCGGCGACGGCACCGTCGCCTACACGGGCGCCTGGAACTCCGGCACCGGCTGCGCCACTCAGTGCTTCTGGGGCGACGACCACTGGAGCGACCGGGCCGGCAACACCGCGACCCTCACCTTCACCGGCACCCGCGTCGCCCTGCTGTCCGTCCGTGACACCGGCAACGGCATCGCGGCCCTGAGCGTCGACGGGGGCGCCGAGCAGCGCGTCGACCTCTACGGCGCGATCCGGACCGGCGAGAGCGTCCAGTACCTCAGCCCCCGCCTCCCGCACGGCCGCCACACCCTGCGCGTGCGGGTGACCGGCGAGCACAACGCCGCGTCCCAGGGCGCGTTCGTGAGCGTGGACCGGGCGGAGGTGTACGCCGATTGACCCGTCGCGGACGCCGTACGGGCCCGCGGAGTGCCGGGGCGCCGGGAAGCGCCGGGGCGCCACCGCCGGGCCCGGTCACTCGTCGATCCCGGAGCGCTCGGCGCCCGCGACGATGTGACGCTGCAGCAGCAGGAAGACCACGAGCAGGGGCACGATCGAGACGGCGGCGGCGATGAAGAGTTCGTGGAGGTTGACGGTCTGGGCGGTGGTGAACGTGGCGAGTACGACCTGTACGGTCCAGGCGTCGCGGTCCTGGCCGATCACCAGCGGCCACAGGAACGAGTTCCAGGAGCCGATGAAGACGATCGCGCCGACCGCGGCGAAGACCGGCCGTGTGGTGGGCACGACGATCCGCCAGTACGTGCGCCAGTGGCCGAGCCCGTCCACCCGGGCCGCGTCCTCCAACTCGCGTGGGAAACCGAGGAAGTACTGGCGGAAGAGGAAGACCGCGAAGGCGCTGAAGAGGGTCGGGACGATCAGTCCGCGCAGGGTGGAGATCCAGCCGAGCGAGGAGACCAGGACGAAGCTCGGGACGAAGGTGACGGCGGACGGGATCATGAGCGTGACCAGGAACGCGTAGAAGACGTGGTTCGCGTAGGGGTATGCGATGCGGGCCAGGCCGTATCCGGCCAGTGAGGCGAGCAGCAGGGTGCCGGTGGTGGTGAGGACGGCGATCACGGCGGAGTTCCACAGGGCGTGCGGCATGGGGACGCTGCTGTCGTCGAACAGTTCCCGGAGATTGTCCCAGTGGAGGCTGTCCGGGAAGAACGTCCAGCCGGTCCCGGTGATGTCCGCTTCCGTGGCCAGTCCGTTGCGTACCAGCAGGTAGAACGGGATGAGGAAGAGCCCGGCGAGCGCGATGAGGAGGACGAGCCGCAGCCCGCGGGCGAACCGCTGGAGGCCTTGGTTCGTCGCGTACGCCGCCGGGCCGCCGGCCGGGTGTCGTGGCATGGGTCAGTCCTCCCGGCGTCCGAGGCCGAACCAGCGTGCCTGTACCACCGTCACAACGGCGATGATCAGTGCGAGGATCACGGCGCCCGCGCTGCCGAGCCCCAGATTCTGCCCTTGGCCCAGCGCTGCGTAGTACAGGTAGACCAGGGGCGGCCTGGCGTAGGGCGGGTAACCGCCCGAGGTGGACAGCAGGTTGTAGAACTCGTCGAAGGCCTGGAAGGCGTTGACCACCAGGAGCAGGACGACGGCGACGGAGGTCGCGCGCAGTTGCGGGAAGGTGATGTGCCGGAAGACCTGCCAGCCGGGACGGGCCCCGTCGACCGCGGCGGCCTCGTAGAGGGCGGGCGGGATGCGCTGCAGCCCGGCCAGCAGGATCACCATGTAGAAGCCGGCCTGGAGCCACAGCCGCACGGTCACGATGACCAGCCAGTACCACGGCGGTCGGGTGGTCGACAGCCAGGCGATGCCGGAGCCGCCGAACCAGTCCAGCACCGTGTTCGCCAGCCCGTACCGCACGCCGTTGAAGACCGACAGCTTCCAGATGATCGCGGCGACGACGTAGGAGCAGGCGGTCGGCAGGAAGAAGACCGACCGGAAGAACGCCTGGGCGAAGCGGAGCCGGTGCACCATCAGCGCGAGCGAGAGCGAGAGGGCGTATGTCGCCGGGACGATGAAAAGGGAGAAGACGGCGAAGGTGGTGAGGCTGGAGGTGAAGGAGGGGTCGCCGAGGATTTCGGTGTAGTTGTCCAGGCCCACGAACTCGGTCGGGGTCACCGTGTTGTGGGCGTCGTAGAAGCTCAGCCACACGCTCCACGCCAACGGTACGTAGGTGAAGAGTGCGAGCCCGAGGGCGAAGGGGCCGACGAAGACCCAGAACCATACGTAGCGGTTCTGGGGTCCGCGCAGGCGCCGCCCCCACGAGCCGCCGGTCCGGTGAGTTGTCCGGGCACCTGTCCGGGGGGAGGTCCCGGCGGCTGTCCGGGGGGAGGTCGAGGTGGATGTCCTGGTGTCTATGACCGCACCCGCTTCAACTCGGCCCGTGTCGTGGCGATGACCGCCCTGAGCTGTGCTTCCGGGTCGGCGCCGTCGGTGATGATCCGGCTCAGGGCGTCCTGGTAGGCGGTCTGGCTCTTCTCGGTCCACAGCAGGGGCTGTGCGTATCCGTGGTCGGTCGTGAACCGGACGGCGTCGGCCGCCGCGCCCTTGGAGAGCCCGGCCGCCTTCTTCGCCAGCGAGATCCGGGCGGGGATGTGGAAGCCGTAGGAGAGCGCGAAGTCCTCCTGATAATCGGTGCGTTCGACCCACAGCCACTTCACGTACGCCTTCGCGGCGTCGATGTCGGCGCTGTGCGTACTGACGGCCGCGCCGTAGGCGCCGACCGGGACCGACGGCCTGCCCCGCGGGCCGTCCTGGGGGAAGGGCAGCACACCGAAGTCGTCGCCCAGCGCCTTCTGGATCTGCGGCAGGGCCCAGAGCCCCGTCCACTGTATGGCGGTCAGCCCCTGGACGAACGCGGACGGATCGGACCAGTCGGTGGGAGCGCCGAGGAGGAGGGAGCCGTCCGCGTGGAACTGGTGCAGTTTGCCGAGGGTCCTGGCGGCCTGCGGGTCGTCGAAGCCGACTTCTCCGCCGGCGGTGACGGGTTCCAGGCCCGCGGCGCGCAGCGGGGTGGCGCCGAGGACGCCGGCGCCGCCGTCGTTGCCGAGGAACAGGCCCTTGACGTCCTTCGTCGTCAACGCCTTCGCGGCGTCGATCAGTTCGTCGAGGGTCCGAGGCGGCCGGACACCGGCTCTGTCCAGCAGACTCCTGCGGTAGTAGAGCATCTGCATGTCGATGACCTGCGGGATGCCGTACACCTTGCCCTGGTACGTCTTGGGCGCGAGCACCGCGGGATGGAGATCGTCCCGTACGCCCTCCAGCAGGCCGGTGAGGTCGGCGACCTGACCGCCCCGGATCTGGTCCAGGGTCGGTCCGCCCTCGAAGACGTCCGGCGCGTTCTCGGTCAGCAGTGCCGCGGCTGTCTGCTGGTCGTAGTTCCCCGGCCGCCACTGGACGGTGACGCGCGCCTTCCGGTACGCGGCCGCGTAGCGCTTCACCGCCTGTTCCACGCCGGCCTCGCCGTACTGGTGGTACCACTGATCGAGCGCGGGGCCACCGCCCGCTCCCCCGCCACGGCCGGTGTTGGAGCCGCAGGCGGCGGTCAGTGCGAGGGCACCGGAGACGGCCAGCAGCTGCCGGCGGCTGATGCGAGTGGCGGGGGATGTCGGACGCATGGTTCATCAGTGTGATGCCGCTACGTGTAAGCAGGATTGCCCGCACATGAAACGTCCCACGGGTGCGGACAGGACCTGGGCCTGTCAGCGGTCAACTGCCCCCGGTCAGCGCGCTCGTGAAAGTAGAGCCGAACGGATGACGGCGGATCAGCCCTGGAGCGGAAGCAGCCGGGGTACGGCCCGGACGTAGACCACCATGCCGATCACCTCGACCAGGGTCTGGGTGACCACGACCACCGCGGCGACGGCCAGGCCATCGGGCAACGCCAGGGCGAGGGGGAGGACGACCAGGGAGTTGCGGGTCGCTCCGGTGAACACGATCGCCCGCCCGGCGGGCACGTCGAGGCGGAACGCGCGGGCGACACCGCGCCCGGCGAACGCCATCACGACCAGGAAGAGCACATAGAACGGCACGACACGGGCCACGTCCGTCAGGCTGCCGGCGTCGCCGAGTTTGGGCACCTGCGAGGCGACCACGGTGAACAGGGTGGCGGCCATCAGCGGCACCATCGCCGTGCCCATCGCGTCCGCGGTCTTCTGTCCGGCCGGGCGGCGCGCGGCCCAGGCCTGGGTGAGCCAGGCCAGCGCCAGCGGGATGACGATCAGCACGACGAACGCCTCGACGAACGGTCCGGCCGCCACCACGTCGGCCAGGTCCCGGCCCATGAAGAGGAACAGGTAGCCCGGCAGCAGGACCATCTGGGCGAGCAGGAGCAGCGGGGTGGCCGCGAGCAGGCGCCGGCTGCTGCCCCCGGCGAGCCCGCTGAAGACGATCACGTAGTCGACACAGGGGGCGAGCAGTACCAGCAGCACGCCGAGGCGGACGGCCTGGTCGTCCGGGAGGAAGGCGAACATCGCGGCGACCACCAGCGGCACCACGAGGAAGTTCACCACCAGCGTGGCGGCCAGGAACCGGCCCGCTCTCAGTGAGCGGACCAGCTCCGCGGCGGGCACCTGCAGGAACGTCACGTACAGCAGCGCGGCCAGCACCGGGTTGATGGCGCGCTCCAGGCCGGGCCCCGCGTCGGGTGCGGCCCAGCCCACCAGTCCCCCGGCGGCCAGGGCCCCGACGTAGACGGCGACCTGGTGGCGTTCCATGCCTGCGACCAGGCCGGATGACGACGGCAACGTACGTACTCCTCGCACGGGGGTGGTGAAAAGAACGGTGACCGGGGTGGTCGGCCGGGGCGTGAACGGCTGCGGGATCCGCGTCGCGCTCACGTCGTCGACCGTAGACCGTCGACCTGACCCGGATGTCGAGCGGGGCCCGAACCGCTTTACATGTGACCATATGGTCACCTATTTTGAAGCCGTGACCGACGACGACCGTGTCTTCAAGGCGCTGGCTGATCCGACGCGTCGTTTCCTGCTGGACCTGCTCTTCGTGCGCGACGGCCGCACGCTGACCGAGCTGGAGTCCGAGCTGGAGATGACGCGGTACGGAGCGATGAAACACCTGAAGGTACTGGAGGAAGCAGGACTTGTCGTCACGCGTAAGTCCGGCCGGGAGAAGCTGCACTTCCTGAACCCGGTGCCGATCCGGTTGATCCACGACCGGTGGATCGACAAGTACACCGAGCGTCAGGTGACGGCGCTCACCGAGCTCAAGAACGAGCTGGAGGGGAACACATGACCGTGTCAGCCCAGGAGACCACGACCGTTCAGGTCCACCGGGTCTACATCAGAACGACACCCCAGGCAGTCTGGGACGCGATCACGCGGCCCGGGTGGAGCGAGAGGTACGGCTACCGCTGCGCGTCGGAACTCGACCCGCGGGCCGGCGGTACGTTCCGGGTGCTGGCCAGCGACGAGATGCGCCGCCACGGCGCGCCGGAACAGATCATCGAGGGCGAGATCGTCGAAGCGGACCCGCCGCGCAGACTCGTCCAGACGTACCGGATGCTCTTCTCCCCCGAGCTGGCGGGCGAGCCGTTCACGCGCCTGACCTACGAGATCGAGGAAGAACCGTACGGCGGCGTCACCAGGCTCACCGTGACCCACGACGTCACCGGCGCACCGGCCCACGCGGCCCAGGTCGCGGGAGAGATCAGCGAGACGGGTGGCGGCTGGAGCCTCCTGCTCAGCGACCTCAAGACCCTGCTGGAGACCGGCCGGGCGATGACCAGCTAGCGCCCGCCGCCTGGACCGTATCCGCCACCGGCAATGTTCGCCCCGTCGCGCGACCATTGCCGGTGGCGGCCGGGCCGGTGGAGGAGTTCGCGCAGGGACGGGCCTCCTCGCAGGCACCACAGCGCGATGACCGGGTCACAGATCGCGCAGCCCAGCGACGAGTCGTGGGCGAAGGGGATCAGGGGGCTGCCCTTGAGATGGTGAACCACGTCCCACGCGGTGTGCAGGAGCCAGCCGATACCGATGAAGGTCCACGAGTCCAGGCCGCGGTAGGCGACATAGGCGAGGAGCGCGGTGAACGCGAACTCCCAGCCGCCCGTACCGCCACCGCTGAGGTAGGCGGCCCCCGCTCCGGCGATCATGATCGCGTTGAAGCGCCGCCGGTGCGGTTCGCGGATGAGGGACATCAGCGACACATAGAGGATGCCGATGACGATCGGCATGAGGTACTGCATGAGTGTGCCCTTTCTCGGGGCGGGTGGCGCGACCGGACCGGCGCGGGGACTGCCCATGACGCTAGGTCCGTCTCCGATCACCCCCCAGCGGCATTACCGACAGGTTCCAACGGGTTTCCGCCGCCGCGCCCGCCCCCGGGCCACAACATGCCGTTCGGCGCCGGCAGGGGCGGCCTTCCGGGCGGCGCCGACGACAGTGATGACGACAGAAGCCCGGTATTCCCCCGCATAGAAAATCTATTATGACGAGAGTAGACATCCGGGTGTACCAGGATTAATGTCCTCCTCGTAACCAGCAGTACTGCATGCCCCGCCGGCAGACGGTGTTGCGCCTCCCCCGGGGCTTTGGTGCTACGACGCCAAGGCCCCTCGACGCGTTACCCGATCAGAGGTGCACATGACCGCAGAAAACCCGCTCGGCCGTCTCGACGACGACGATTACCCCGCCTACACCATGGGCCGCGCCGCCGAGATACTCGGCACCACCCCCGCCTTCCTGAGAGCCATCGGCGAAGCCCGCCTCATCACGCCCCTGCGCTCCGAAGGCGGACACCGCCGCTACTCGCGCTATCAGCTGAGAATCGCCGCTCGCGCCCGCGAGCTGGTCGACCAGGGCACGCCCGTCGAAGCCGCGTGCCGCATCGTCATCCTCGAAGACCAGCTCGAAGAAGCCCGGCGCATCAACGAAGAACTGCGCAACTCGCGCGCCACACCCCGCCACACATCCGGCACCTGACCGTCGTCCCGGGAGTGGACGGCACGGACCGCACTCCGTCACCTCACCGGCCGTCGGCCTGCCTCTATCTCTGGTTGGAGGCGGTGATCGTCCTGTGGCCCGATGCCCGCGATCCGCGTGCGACCATAACGTGGGCACATCATGGAACGAACTGACCACCGGTTTCTCCCGGTCCTGCTGCTCGGCGCCCAGGCCGTGGTGTGGCCCGGGTACGCGCTGCTGCGGGGCGCCGCTCCGACGGCCGCGGAACTCCTCGCGGCCGCTCTGGTGGGCGGCCTGGTGGCCGTCGCGCTCGCGGTCCGCCGTACCCGCCCCGTGCCCGTCCTCATCCTGGTCGCCGCCGCCTGCGCGGTCGGCGCGGCGCCGCTGCCCGCGGGCGCGGTGGCCGTGCTCGGCACCGCCGGAGTCGCGCTGGCCCTGTTCACGGTGGCCGTCGAACGGGACACCACCACCGCGCTGCTGTGCGTGGCGACACTCGCGGTCTGGCAGCTCGTGCACGGTCTCAGCCTGCACGGTCTCGGTGGCGGCCAGGGCCTCGATCTCGTCCTCACCGCGCTGCTCTACGCGGCCGCCACCGGTACGGGGCTGTCCCTGCGGCGGCTGCGGGCCGCCCGGCGAGCCGCCGAACGGCGTCTGCACCAGGCGGAGGACGAGCGGCACCGGCTCCCGGCGGCGGAACGGCGCCGGATGGAAAGGGAGTTGCACGACGTCAGCGCCCACCACCTCACCGCGGTGGTCGTGACCGTCGAGGCGGCGCTCGGACTGCGCGACCGCCGGCCCGAACTGGTCGACGAGGCAGTGGAGTTCGCCGCCGAGACCGGCCGCGAGGTGACCCGGGCACTGAGCGCGGTGCGGGCCCCGACGCCCACACCGGAGGACCTCCCGGCGCCGGAGGAGCGGCTGCGGGAACTGGTGGCCGGCTTCCGCGCTCTCGGGCAGCCGGTGACCTGCCGGACCGAGGCCCTGCCGGACGGCTCCGTCGGCGACGCCGCGTACGGCATCGTCCGCGAGGCACTGACCAACGTGGTCCGCCACGCCTCCGGCGCCCCCACCACCGTGCGGTGCGCCTACGGCGACGACCACACGGAGATCGTGGTGCGCAACGCGCCGCCTGACGCGTCCGGTGCCGGTACGCCGCGCGGCCAGGGACTCGGGGGCGGGAACGGCCAGAACTTCCTGCGCGGCCGGGCGCGGGAGGCGGGCGGCACGCTCACCAGCGGGCCGACACCGGACGGGGGGTGGGAGGTGCGCGCGGTACTGCCGGGGCGGAACAGGACGGCGCCGTCGGCCTCCGTCCCGCGTACGTACCGCCTCGCCCAGTTCACCGCCGCCGCGGGGCTGTGCCTCCAGCCGCTGCTGCCGTTCCTCGTCATCCGGGAGAGTACGACGCCCATCGGGCCGGGGGTCTCCCCCGGTGCGCTGTTCGCGCTGCTCGCCACGGCGCAGGTGCTCACGCTGCTGTGGCTGCGGCAGGCTCCGCGGATCGCGCTGAGTGTGCTGCTGGTCCTCGCCGGACTCTGGCCGGCGGCGATGGCCGTGAGCGGATACGCGGGGCCGGTGCTCCTGCCGCCGGGGCTGAGCATGATCCCCACCTGTGTGGCGCTCGCCATGCCGGCGGTCAGTTCCTCGGAGGCCGGCCCGGGAGTTCCCTCCGGGGAGGCCGCGGAGGGGGCGACGGCACTTCCGCGCCGGGCCACGGGCGTGACCGTGCGGCGCCGGGCCGTACCGGTCGTGGCCGCTGTCGTCCACACCGCCGCGGTGATCGCCGCCGTACTGGCCCGCGATGCCGCCACGCCTGCCTGGGCTGTCGTCGGGGCCTCGACCGCCATGACGGCGTCGGCCGCCGCCGCCTGGTCCGTGGGCACCTGGTACGGGAAGCGCGGGCGGGCCGAGCGGGACACGCACCAGGACCGTCTCGCGGCGTGGACCGAGGAGGCCGTCCGGGACGCGTGGGCCGAACGCCGCCGCATCACCGTCGGGCTGGAGACCACCGTGCTGGCACGCACGGCCGAAGTGGTCGAGGAGGCGGAGGCGGGCCGGCTCGCGCAGACGGCGGAACGGGCTCGCGACGCCCTGACCGCCATGCGGTCCCTGCTCGAAACGGTCCGTGCCGGAGAACAGCACGCCGAACTCCGTCCGCAGCCCACGCTCCAGGCACTCGACCTGCTCGTCGGCCAGTGCCGGGCCACCGGCCGCCAGGTGGAGGTGCGGCTCACCGACCGGGTGCCGAAGGCGCTGCCCGCGGAGGTGGACATCGCCGCCTACCGCGCCGCCGAGACGATTCTGCGGGCGGGCGGTGACGAGCCCGCCGCGCTCGTCCTCGACGCCGAGGACCGCGTCCTGACCCTCACCGCGACCGGCGTGTCCCACGCCACCCGGCTCGCCGCACGCGAGCGGCTGGTGACACGGGCCGCCGCCCTCGGCGGCACCCTGACCACCGAACAGCCGGACACGGTCCTGTTGCGTCTGCCGTTCAGCACCGTCCCGGACGACGGAGCGACGCCCCGGGCCGGTCGCGCCCCGAACGCCGGACGCCCCGATGCCGACACCGACCCGTATCCGCCGCGCCGCACCGAGAGCGCCCCGCTCAGGGGCGACCAGGAGGAACCCCAATGACCCTCACCGTGGTGGTCGTCGACGACCAGGCGGTCGTCCGGGCGGGCTTCGCCGCCGTCATCGACGCCGAGCCCGACATGACGGTCGTCGGCGAGGCCGGAGACGGCGCCGCCGCGGTGACCCTGGCCGACCGGCTCGCGCCCGACGTGATGGTCATGGACGTACGGATGCCCGGACTCGACGGCATCACCGCCACCCGGATCATCACCGGGCGCGACCATCCGCCGCGCGTCCTCGTACTGACCACTTTCGACCTCGACGCCTACGTGTTCGAGACGCTGCGCGCCGGTGCGTCCGGCTTCCTGCTCAAGGACGTGCAGGCGGCCGAACTGCTGCACGGCATCCGGGTCGTGGCCGGCGGAGAGAGTGTCCTCGCCCCGTCGGCCACCCGCCGGCTCATCGGCCATTACGCCGCCGGTCCGCCGGGACCGCGGACCGGACGGGACGCGGCGGCCCTGGACCGGCTGACCGCACGGGAGCGGTTCGTCCTCACCCTGATCGCCTCGGGAATGAACAACGCGGAGATCGCCACCGAACTCGACATCACCGTCGGCACCGTCAAATCCCATGTGAACGCGCTGCTGCGCAAACTCGAGGTGCGTGACCGGGTGCAGGCGACCATCCTCGCGTACGACCTGGGCCTCGCCCGGGTGACCCCGCCCGGCACGCACCTCTGACGTCCGCACAGCCATCCCACGACCGACAGAACAGGTGCGGCCCATGAGCACCACACACAAGGAGACCACCGTCATGACCGAGTCCACGTCGACACACCCGGCCCTGCGCACCGTGCGCCACGCGCTCGGCAGCGTTCTCGCCCGCGTCTATCTCGCCGTGATCGTGGTCCTGGTCATCTGGGCCGTGGTGGTGAGCCTCGGCGACAACCCCGACGCTTCCTTCGCCGGGGTGGTGCCGCTGATCGCCACCGCACCGGTCAGCCTTCTCGTGATCGCGCTGCCGGACCACGCTTCCATGATCTTCATCGCGATCGGTCTCGGCGCCCTGGTCAATGCCGTGCTGATCGGGTGGTGCGCCCGTGCGCTGAGCCAGGGCCGCGGCGGCTCGAAGCCGACCGTCTGAGGGGCGCGGCCCCGGCGTGGGTCCGCCGGATCAGACCGCCGGGGCCGGGTAGGTCGGGTACTCCACCCCTGACACGTGCTGGACGACACGGATGACCTGGCAGGAGTAGCCGAACTCGTTGTCGTACCAGAGGTAGAGGATCGCGTTGTCGCCCTCGACCTTGGTCGCGCCGGCGTCCACGATCGAGGCGTGGCGCGAACCGATGAAGTCGCTCGACACCGCGTCGGGGGCGCTGATGAAGTCGATCTGGCGCTTGAGCGGCGAGTTCAGCGACACGTTGCGGAGGTGGCCGAGGACCTCCTCGCGGTTGGTCTCGCGCGCGAGCCGCAGGCTGAGGATCGCGATCGACACATCCGGCACCGGGACGCGGATCGAGCTGCCGGTGATCCTCGCGTCGAGGTCGGGCAGCGCCTTGGCGACGGCGGAGGCGGCGCCGGTCTCGGTGATGACCATGTTGAGCGGCGCCGACCGGCCGCGGCGGTCGGACTGGTGGTAGTTGTCCAGCAGGTTCTGGTCGTTGGTGAACGAGTGGACGGTCTCCACGTGGCCCCGCAGGACGCCGAATTCGTCCGCCATCGCCTTCAGCGGCGGGACGATCGCGTTGGTGGTGCAGGACGCGCAGGAGAGGATCCGCTCGTCCGGCTTGATCGTCTCGTGGTTGACGCCATGGACGACATTGGGGACGTCGCCCTTGCCGGGCGCGGTCAGGACGACCTTGTCGATGCCGGGGCGGAGGTGCTTCGACAGACCCTCGCGGTCACGCCACCTGCCGGTGTTGTCGATGAGGATGGCGTTCTTGATGCCGTACGCCGTGTAGTCCACGGCCGTCGGGTCGTCGGAGTAGATGACCTTGATCTCGTTGCCGTTGGCGATGATCGTGTCGTTCGCCTCGTCGACGGTGATCGTGCCCTGGAACTGGCCGTGGACGGAGTCGCGGCGCAGCAGTGAGGCGCGCTTGACGATGTCCTGGCCGGCGCCCTTGCGTACGACGATGGCGCGCAGCCGCAGGCCGTTGCCCGAGCCGGTCTTCTCGATGAGCAGGCGGGCGAGGAGGCGGCCGATGCGGCCGAACCCGTAGAGGACGACATCGCGCGGCTCGCGGCGCTCGATCTTGTTCTCGCCGGTGGCGCCGGCGACGGCCTCGGCGGTGAATTCCTCTTCCGAGAGACCGCGGTCGTCGGCCTGGTACGTCGCGGCGAGCATACCGATGTCGATCTGCGAGGGGCCGAGATCGAGCGTGGTGAGAGCGCGCAGGAACGGAAGCGTCTGGGTGACCGAGAGTTCCTCGCCGGCGATCTGCCGGGCGAACCGGTGGGTCTTGAGGATGCTGATCACCGACTTGTTCACCAAGGAGCGGCTGTGCAACAGGACGGTGATGTCCCGCTCCCGGTGCAGCTTCCCGATGATCGGGATCATCGCCTCCGCTATCTCCTCGCGGTGCTTCCAGTTGGTGAACGATTCCTCAGTGACAGTCACAGGTTTATCTTTCGAGCTAGGGGGCGCTCATATGGTAACCCCTCGATCGGCCGGTTCAGTCGGCGGGGAAGTCCATGCCGTTGCTGAGGAGTCCGAGGAATTGTGTGAGTTCGGCCCTGCGCCGGACGGAGAGTTTGCGGTAGACGCGTGTGAGGTGCTGCTCGACGGTGCTGACGGTGATGTAGAGGTGCCGGGCGATCTGCCGGTTGGACTTGCCCTCGGAGGCGAGGGCGGCGACGCGCCGTTCGGCGTCGGAGAGAAGCGGCTTGTCGGCGGGGGCCGAGGTGGCGGCGGGCAGGTCGGCGGTGGTGCGGGGCCGGCTCGGTGTCCAGGTCATCCACGGGGAAGCCGGGGCTTCGCTCCGGTGTCCGGGTTCCCGTGCCTCGTGCCACGGGGGGCGGGACTCCTGGTCGTGGCCGTTGCCGGGATGGCTCCGGCCGAGATCGTCGAGGGCCCGCGCCAGGGCGAGGCGGCTGTCGGACAGGCGCAGGATGCGCACGGCTTCCCGGAGGAGTTGCTCACGCTCGGCCGGCGGGCTCGCGGCGGCCAGAACGCGCAGGGCGTTGCCACGGAAGCGGGAGGGGCGGGGGCCGACGTCGGCGAGTTCGCGTTCGACCATGGCGCGGGCGCGGGCCGGTTCGTCGAGTGCGACGTACGCCTCGGCGGTTCCGGTGCGCCAGCCGAGGAGGTGGCGCGAGGGGGAGTGCCATCGTTCGGCCAGCGGTGCGCAGGCGGTGAAATCGTTGAGAGCCGCGTAAGGACGGCCGGTGGCCAGGCTGTGGTGGCCGCGGGCGACCAGATAGAACAGACCGACGGTGGAGTGGAACATCTCCTCGGGGACGGGATATTCGAGGTAGCGCGCGGCCTCGTCGAACCGGCCCGTGGCGGTGTGGGCGGCCACCAGGGTGGCCAGGGGGGAGCCGATGACCACACCCCAGCCGTGGTGCGGAAGGAGTTCCAGAGCGGTGGCCGCGCGCGTGACGGCCGTGGCCGTCTCACCTCGTTGCAGGGCGATATAGGCGTGCACGCTACGGAAGATCGCGACGCGTGCGGGAGATCCCTCACCGGGAAGCCGGTCGAGCAGTGCCGTGCCGAGCCGCTCGGCCTGGGGCAGATCCCCGTGCTGGAGCAGTTCGATCAGCGTGATGGCGTCACGGTCCCAGGAGTACCGGGGGCCGGGGACGGGAGGAGGCAACGTCCCCCCGCTGTCCTCCTCGTCGTGCCCGGGGACAAGCAGGTCGATGTCGCCGACGGGTACGCGCGACCGGCCGCGGGACATGTGCGCCGCGTGTTCCAGATAGGCGGCCGACATGGTGTCCCGCGTATCCGACAGCGGGTCCGGCTCGGGCAGTTCGGGCAGCAGGGCCGGACTCAGGTGCGCCACGATCGTCCGGGTGGCCGCCAGCCGCTCCCTCGTACGCGGATCACGTGGGTCGTGGGGTTGCTCCAGATACGTGATCGCCTCGCCCGCCTCTTTCGTCCGGCCGAACCACAGCAGCCACGTGACGAGCGCGTGGACGGCCCGCGCGTTGAGTGCTCCCGCACGCATCACGGACATCAGACGGCTCACCTCCGGCTCCGCCGCCGCCGGATTGACGCACCACAGCGCGCCGAGCAGCCCCAGGGCGACCTCCACCCGCTGGGGTTCCTCCAGCCCGGCCCGGTCCGCCAGTCGCAGGCACCGGAGCGAGGTGTCCACGTCCCCCTCCGCCAACAACTGCCGCGACGCGCGTAACAACACCGCGACGCCCGCCTCGTCGGGTATCGCGCCGCCGGCCATGAGATGCTCCGCCACCGTGGTCACGGACACTCCTTCGGCGCGCAGCACCTCCGCCGCACGCAGATGGAGCCCGGCGCACTCGTCCCCGCCGAGCGCCTTGAGCACAGCCCTGCGGGCGGCCGGATGCCGGAACGCGCCGTCCTCCAGCAACCCCGCCAGCTCCAGTTCCCGCACCTCCATGGCCAGCCGCTCCGGGCCACGGTCCAGCAGCTGCCCCAGCCGGGCCGGGGTCGCGTGCCGGTCGAGGACGGCCAGCGCCCGTACGCACGACAGCAGTTGGGGATGGTGCTTCAGACGGGCCACATAGGTCCGCTCGAAGGTCTCCCCCACCACGAGGCCGCGCTCACCGGCCGGGGCACCGGGGGCCTGGGCGGCCTTGCGCGCGGCGGCCCTGTGGTCGCGGATCAGCGCGTACACGAGGGCGGGACTGCCACCGCTGACACGGTGTACGGGGGCGAGCAGTTCCGCCGCCGTGTCCGCGCCGAGCCTGCTCTCCAGCAGCCGCCGCACCTCCGCCTCCGGCAGGGGCGTGATCGCCCCCACCCGGCATCCAGGAACGAGCAGGAACTCCTCCGTCCGGTCCAGGTGGCCCTCGCCCATCGGCCGATCGAGCGTCATGACCATGACGATTCCGCTGCTCTGGGCACGCCGGGCCAGATGCAGCAGACAGGAGCGGGACAGCTCATCCGCGTACTGCGCGTCATCGACCGCGACGACCAGGGGCGTTTCCCGCGCCACGGCTTCCAGGGCGGAGGTCAGGTCCCGCATCCGCTCCACATGCCCGCGGTCGGACGCTCCCCGGGGCACGCCGTCCTCCCACAACCGGTGCACGGCCGCCCGCGCCTCCTCGGGCATGCCGGAGGAGTGCGTCAGTTGCTCGATGGTGGCGAAGGGCACGTCGTTCTCGCTCCGGAAACCGGTGGCGGCCAGATACAACGCTCCCGACTCCGCGGCATGTTCGCGAAATCTGCCCAGCAGCGTGGTCTTCCCCGTCCCCGGGCCTCCGTGCAGGGCCATCACACCGCCCCGATGTGGCCCGGCTTCCGCCAGCAGCTCACCGAATTCCGCCACGTAATCCCGTCGGCTCGCCCAACTCATCGTCCTACCTTTGCACTCAAGGAATGTGTTGCTGAAACCCAGGAACGCAGAATCACCGCAATCCGAACCTCGTGGTTATCAAGTGTAATCAGTCGAGTGCGAACTGTCTTGAGTGCGTGCAGACCCGCCCACCTCACGCAAACGTCCGCGACGTGCCCGACCGGGCATCACCTCGTCGGTTCCGGTAGTGCAATCGGACTCGAAACCGGGCGAGCGGGATACGACGCATACTCGCCATTCTCACGCTTTCACCTCTCCGTGCAGCGCGCCGCCGAGTTGCCCGTCCCCTACGGCCCCCCGGCGGTAACCGCGAACCAGCGAGAACGCACGAATGAACGTTGCGTGAGCAATTACGCGCCAAAACCGGTCGGCTTGACTGCGGAGTTACCCGGCACTTTCCCTTCCGTCCACGTACTGGAGGGATCGGTCACACGGTGGTGATTTGCCGGACTGATTCTCCGCTCCACGCCATCGGTACGTACCAATGACTGTCGGCGCGCTCCGGCCATAGCTTTACCTCGAATTTACCGCGTCACCCGCAAAGACGGCGGGACGGCAGAAAAACCGTCGCCCGCCGCGAGGATCGCGACGGGCGAGGGAGTGAGGGGCGAGGGACCGGGAACGAGGGACGACGGGCGGGGGGACGGGCGGTGGTCGTCCCCCCGGGCACGGGCTCACCGCCACACGGCGGGCCCGCTTCAACTCCCCGGGCCGCGCCTCACCATGACACGGGGAGAGTGGTCGGCCCGCGTACGACGGCCTCGGCGGGCCGCCATCGCAGGGCGTCCGGGGCCACGGTCAGGCGCAGCCCGGGGGCCGCCCGGACCAGTTCTTCCAGCGCGACGCGCAGCTGGAGCCTGGCCAGTTGGGCCCCCAGACACACATGCGGTCCATGCCCGAACGTCAGATTCCTGGGCATGTCCCGCCGGACGTCGAGGACTTCGGGCGCCGCGTGCTCCGCCGCGTCGAAGTTGGCGTGCAGCAGGGACACCAGGACACCGTCCCCCGCGCTGATCCGCACCCCGCCCAGCTCGACGTCCTGACGCGCCACGCGCGTGAAACTGATCGGGACGACGGGCGCGTACCGCAGCAGTTCCTCCACCGCCCCCGGGACCAGCGCAGGCCGGGACACCATCTCCCGCCACTGCGCCGGATGTTCCAGCAGGGCGAGCGCCGCGAGACCGATCTGGCCGATCGTGGTCTCGTAACCCGCGTTGAGCAGCAGCTCGATGAGGGCGAGCAGTTCCGGTTCGTCCAGCGCGCCGTCCTGCTCACGGGCCAGGATCAGCGTGCCGAGCAGGTCGTCCCCGGGGTCACGCCGGGCGTGATCCGCCAGCGCGGCGAAGTACGCCCGCAGTTCGCGCCTCGCCGTTTCCGACTCCGCCGGTGAGCAGGGGGTGATGCCGTGCGCCCGGTCGGCCAGCCGGGAGAACCGGTCCTGTTCGGCTTCCGGTACGCCAAGTACCTGACAGATCGTCGAGGCCGACAGCGGCATCGCGTAGCCGGATACGAGGTCGATCGCGTGTCTGCCCCGGAGCAGGCCTTGGGCCGCCCGCCGGACCGGGCCCTCCTGGGCGGCCATGGCCTCGGGGACGAAGGCACGGTTGATCAGTTTGCGCAGCCGGCCGTGTGCGGGCGGATCGAGGCTCGTGAGGGCCACCGGGTCCGGCCGCAGGGGGTGGATGGCGGGTGCCGACTCCGCTACGGCCAGGGCCCGGCTGAACCGGGTGTCGGTCAGCACCTGGCGCCCGAGTTCGTACCGGGTGACGAGCCAGAGACGGTCGCCGGTCGGCGCGAGCACACGCACCACGTCCGGTACGGGGTGCCGGGGGAGGTAGGGGAGCATGGGGCCGCGCTGCACCCCGGTGGCGTGCCGGGTGTGCGCGGCGACCGCCTGATGTCCGGGGGCCCTTGGGGGGATGCCGCCGGACGGGGGGACGCCCCCGGACGGATCGCTGTCCCCGGACGTGGTCCGGGGACAGCCGCCGGGAGCGGTCCGCGACAAGGACAACTCGCCTTCGTCGGTCGTCATCTGGCCGGATCCGTCTACTTGACGCCGACGACCATGTACTCGGGCCCGTCGAGGTGGCTGACGGCGACGGACCGGAAGCCTGCCGCGGTCAGCCAGTCCCGGCACTGGGCGCCGGTGTAGCCCAGTCCCCCGGCGGAGACCAGTGAGACATTGAGGCTGGTCAGCATCCCCGTGGTGTTGGTCCGGCGGTCGTCGTCGATGAGCGATTCGTAGATGAGCAGCGAGCCGCCGGACGGCAGCGCGTCGTAGGCCTTCCGGATGAGCATCTGCTTGATGTCCAGGTTCCAGTCATGGAGCACATGGCCCATGACGATCACGTCCCCGGCCGGCAGCGGGTCGTGGAAGAAGTCGCCGCCGGCGAACCGGGACCGGTCGGTGACCCCCGCCTGGCCGAGGTGGTGGGTGAAGCGGTCGCTGACGGCGGGCAGGTCGAAGCCGATGCCGTTCAGGTGCTCGTGCGCGCCGAGTACCTGGGCCAGCAGCGCGCCCTCGGAGCAGCCCACGTCCACGACCGTGCGTACCGGCTTCCAGTCGAACGCGGTGGCGATGGCTTGGTTCGCCCCCATGCTGTAGCCGGTCATGGCCCGGACGAAGCCCGTGACCTGGTCGGGGGTCGCGAACGCCTCGCCGAAGGTGTCGCTGGTGGCGTCGGCCTCCACCAGGGTGCCGTCGCCCGCCGTACGGCCGTCGCCGCCGCCCGATTCGGCCAGGGCTCCGGAGAAATCGAGCCGGTCGCCGCTGCGCAGCCCTTCGGAGAGCCGGGACCACCAGCCGAATCCGGAATTCAGGAAGGACAGATATCCGGACACGTCGGTGGCGGGTTTGTGGGGGTTGAGATATTCCTCGGCCACCGGGGAGTTACGATACCGCCCCTCCGTACGCTCCAGCATTCCCAGGGACACCAGGCTGTTCAGGAAGTCGGGCGCTCCCCTGCCTTTGATCCCGAGCCGCGCGCAGAGTTCCTCGGCCGTACGGGACCGCCCGGAAAGCTCGGTGAATACGCCAAGTTCGACGGCGCTGAGCAAGACCTTCGACTTCCAGAACGCGGTGGCGATGTCGATGATGGCGTGTGGAGATCCGGCCGGCCCGGTGGATCCGGCGTCATTCCGCGGCTGAGTCATTCTGATTCCCCTCTTGAAAGAACCTGCACATCACGCAAGGCCGAGATCGTGATGGATGGCGTCGCCGATGGCGAGCATCCGTTCCTGGTGTTCGTCCTGCGACGCCTTGCCGTTGAGATGCACGGCGGCCACGACTCCGGTGTCCGGGTCGGCGAAGGCCACGGACGTCCACAGTCCGTAGTGGCCGAAAGCACGGCGGGAGGCATATTGGCTGAATGCTGTGTACTCCTTGCCGAGGTGGTGTGATTCCAGTCGGAATCCCAGCCCCCAGTCGGCATTGCCGAAGGCGTCGGTGAGGCCGACGCGGTGGCGTGCCGTCATCGCCATGACGGTCTGTGGCCGCAGGATCCGGCCGCCCGTTCCCCGGCCGTCGGCCAGCAGCGTTTCGAAGAACCGGCCGAGGTCCTGGATCGGTCCGCGCATGTTGAGCCCCTGGATGGGACGGGTGCACGAGGCTTCCGTGGCGTACCACTGGGTCGGTTCCGCCGGGAAGCCGCCTCCAGTGATGTGGATCAGCGGCAGCCGGTCGGCCGCCTCCCGGTACTCCTCGGGGGTGAGCACCATCCGGGTGTCGGTCATCCCGCAGGGTGCCAGCACCTCTTCGGTCAGATAGTGCTCGTAACTCCGCCCGTCGACCGCCCGGACGATCTCCGCCAGCAGGAACCAGGCCCACCAGGGCGCGTAGTTGATCCTGGTCCCCGGTTCGGCGCCCGGTGGGATCCGCATCGTGCGCAGCTGCTCGCGGCGTACGTCCGCCGGTGCGGCGAAGGTGCCGTGCAGGGGGTCCAGTGCCATGGGGAGCGGGGTGGTGTGGGTCAGCAGCTGGAAGAGGGTGATGTTCTCCCGTCCTTCGCCCTCGAACCACGGCAGGTACGCGGCGACGGGACACAGCGGGTCCACCAGGCCCCGCTCCCAGAGCTGTCCGACGGCCACGGCCCCGACCGCTTTGGAGCAGCAGTACCAGATCGGCCACGACCGGCGGGTGAAGGGCACGTGGGGCCGGCTTTCCCCGAGGGCGACGGAGACGGCGGTACGCGACGGGGCGTGCGAGACATACAACTGCGCGCCGGGGGTGGTGCGGTCCAGCTCGGCACGCAGGACCGCCATGGTCCGCGGCAGCGTCTCGTACGCCGCCTCCACCGCCGCTGTCTCGTCCTCCTGGCCGGGGCCCGTGCGGTGTGTCCGCGCGGGCGGCGAGCCGGGAGGGTGCGCGAGGCCGGCGGTTCCGGCCCGCAGTCTCGCCAGCCCTCCCGATACGTCCTGCTGGAGGATCCGGTCGAGGAAGAAGACGAACAGGAACGCGCCTTCCAGCCGCAGGCCGCCGTGTTCGAACAGACGCGTCCGGTGCGTCTGGTCTCCGAACAGCAGCGTGCCGGCGTCCGCGTGGGTGAGTGTGAAGGCGAGCGTGGGACGCACGGCGCTGTGGCCCGGCGCGAACCGGAGGGCACCGGTCGTGAGGTCCACCAGGATGTCGAGCGCGTCCGCGGTGCCTTCGGGAGCGTCGGTGATGTCCAGGGCGATCCGGATGGCGGCGCTCTCGTCGGCCGGCAGTGCGGCGAACGCGGCGTCGGCGCCGCCGAGCCACTCCGGCGAGAACAGCGCGTACCGGGTCGGAACGGTGGTGGCGGACGGGTCCGTCCTGGCGGGAGCCGTCCCCATCAGGACCTCTTGGCCAGGGTGAACCGCACCTTCGAGGTCATGGTGAGGGACCCGTCGGGGGCCTTGAGGGTGTCCAGTTCGGCGTTCACGGCGGCGACGGCCTTGTCGCGCTCGTCGTCGGGGACGCTCTCCCAGAACTGGCGCCCGGCGGTCGACCACACCCACCGCCACCACTGTTCGGCGTGGGCGAAGTGGGTGACGCAGTCCTCCTCGGCCGTCTCGGCCTCGTCGAAGCCGGCTTCGTCGAGCATGGCGTGCAGGGCGTCGGCCGAACGGAAGGGGCTCGTCGCGGGCAGGGTGTGCGAGGAGGGGCCCCGGCCGTACGGGGCACTGGCGGCGTACACCGGGTCCCACAGCGGGTCCGGCCGCCCCCACCAGGACACCCCGAACCGGCCTCCCGGTTTCAGCAGCTCGCGGTAGCGGGCGGCGGCGGCCCCCGGGCGGGGGAAGAAGAACAGGCAGATCCCGGCCAGGACGGTGTCGAAGGAGCCGGGCGCGGTGGGTACGTCCGCCAGGGCGACGGTCTCCGCGTCGCCGACGACGGCCCGCACCTGGTGCAGCAGCCCCTGCCGGGCCGCCTCCTCCTGAGCCCGTGCCACCATCCCGCCGGACAGGTCGACACCGATGACCTCGCCCTCGGGTCCGACCGCCCGTGCGGCGGGAACCAGCACGGCGCCGGTGCCGCACCCGGCGTCCAGCACGCGCTGCCCGGTGGTGACCTTGGCGTGGTCGACCAGCCGCCGGCCGAGGTCGTTGAAGTGCTCGACCCCGACCCGCTCGTAGGTCGGTGCGCTGCGGTCGAAGAGCAGGGCCAGCGCCGCTTTCCGGTCCGCCTCCCTGTCCTGCGCGATGTCGCTCACGGTGCGCCCTCCTCGTGTCGTGTGCCGGTACTGAGCCGTACCGGTCCTCCGGTCGCCGCCGACGTGTAGACGGCGGTCACGACGGCCACCGCCTGCCGTCCGGCCGCCGCGTCCGCCAGCGGGGGCCGGCCGTCCCGTACCGCGTCGAGGAAGTCCAGGAGTTGGTCACGATGCGGCTGGTACAGCAGACCGATGCGGTCCCTGGCCGTGTCGCGCTTCTGGGACGGGGCGTGGTCGGCGGCCTGGTTGGCGCTGCCGAACGCCCCGTAGGCGGGCGCCCGTTCACCTTCGCGCGCGGCGTGGAAGTACTCCAGTTCGTCGCTGTCGATGACCACCGAGCCCCGGTCGCCGTGCACCGAGATCCGGGCGGTACGGCCCGGGTAGGCGGCGGTGGTGGCCAGCAGTACGCCGAGCGCGCCGCCGGCGAACCGCAGGCTCGCGGTGGCCACGTCCTCCACCTCGATGTCGTGGTGGGCGAGCAGGGCGGTGTGCGCGGCCACCTCCACGACGGGTCCGGCCAGCCACTGGGCCAGGTCGACCGCGTGCACGGCCTGATTCATCAGCGCGCCTCCCCCGTCGAGGAGCCGCGTACCGCGCCAGCTGCCCGAGTTGTAGTACGACTGCTCGCGCCACCAGGGCAGTTCGATCAGGACGGAGGTGATACGCCCCAGCTCGCCGGCGTCGATAGCCGACTTGGCGAGGCGGGTCGCGGGGTCGAAGCGGCGCTGGGAGACCACACCGAGCGTGCCGCCCTCCTGCCGCGCGACCGAGATCAGCCGGTCGGCGGCGGCGGGTGACACATCGATGGGCTTCTCGACGAGCAGGTGTCTGCCCGCTCGGAGCGCGGCGGCTCCGAGGTCGGCGTGTGTTCCGCTCGGTGTGCACAGCAGGACGGCGTCCACGTCCGTACGGGCGAGCAGTCCGGGCACGTTGTGGTGGTCGCAGCCGAGTTCGGCACCGAGCTCCCGGGCGCGCGCCGGTTCCCGGCCGGCCACGGCGGTCAGCCGGGCCCGGCCGTTCAGCTCGGGGTCCTCCCGGGTGAGGAGCCGCCCCAGGAAACCTCCGATGGACCCGCAGCCGATGATCCCGAACCTCAGCTCCACAGGATCACCCGACCGGGACAATGGCGTTCCCCAGGTAGTTCGGCAGTGTGGTGAGGCGGCGTTCCTGGTCGTCCAGGTCGGCCGGGTAGCGCTCGCGGTAGCGCCGGGTCACGTCCTGGATCTCGCGCCAGCTCGTGGGCATCACCCCGTCGTTGTACTGCGGGGCGAGCTGGTCGTAGAGGCTGGTCCCGGGGCGCAGGAACAGCTGGTTGATGCCGAACCATCCGGGGACGCCGCCCGCCCAGTCGACCAGCCAGTCGGACATGCAGGCGTCGTCGTCGGGGAGTCCGAGAAGGATGAACGCGAAGGGGACGATCCCGGCGTCCTTCAGCTTGAGCACGGCGTCGTGGATCTGCTGCTCGCTGACGCGTTTGTGGACGCCCGTGCCGGCCACGGCGGGCGACTCGGCGCCCAGCCACATGCCCTGGCAGCCCGCCCTGGCCCATTCGGTGACATCGCTCTTCAGCACGATCTCGGCGCGGGTCTGGCCGACCCAGCCGACTCCCTGGCCGCGCAGACGGTGGCAGATGTCGGTGTAGAAGGTCTTGTTGATTCCGAAGACGTAGTCCAGGAAGAACTGGAAGTCCAGGCCGGCCGTCTGCTGGGCCTCCACTTCGGCGATGACCCGGTCGACGGGCTGGATCCGCATACGGTTGCCGAACGGCAGATGGCAGAACGTGCAGCCGTACGTGCAGCCGCGGGCTGCCAGCACCATCCCGCAGGGGCCGGGCTGGGGCAGCCCGTCGACGATGACCTCGGCCGTGTAGTTCCGCAGGGGAACCAGGTCGTAGGCGGGGAGCGCGAACTCCTCCAGGGGGATGTTCGGGTACGGCTTCGGGCGGTCCCCGACGATGGCGAGCGGGGAGGCGGGCGCGACATCGCCGGACAGCACCGGGGCCGTCACGCCGGCGGTCAGGCTGCGGACGGCCTGGACGGCCGCCGAGTCCGCCTCACCGAGGGCGACGTGCTGGACCCCGAGGTCGAGCCTGGTCGCCTCGGGCAGGTGGGTGCCGTGCGGCCCGATGGCGATGGTGCGGGCGCCGGGGAAGCGGGCTTTCGCGACGTCCGTGGCGGCCCTGATCGGGCCCAGGTCCAGTGGGTAGCACTGGGCGCGGTCGGCGATGGCGGAGGAGATCAGCAGGATGTCGGGGTCGTCGCCACCCGGCGGCGCGTCCTGCAGCCGCTGGTCCCAGACGGTGACCTCGTGGCCTTCCGCGCGCAGTTGGCCCGCGGCCATGAGGATGTCCAGGGGGATCTGGATGAAGTACTGGTCGAACTTGTTACTGGGGACCACCAGGCAGATTCGGCTCATGGGCGTGTGACCTCACAGACGGGCGGAGGGGGTGGCATGCGGTTGTGCCGTGGATGGCAGCCCCTCGCGGGACCGGGCCACCTCGGCGAGTCGGCTGATGCGGCGAATCGGCCGCAGGTCGACCTCGGGGCGGGCGGGTTCGGTGAGCAGGGCGTCCATCGACCACCGCAGCGCGTTGTCCATCGGGGAGTCGTGGAAGAACCACTCCGTCCGGTGGTCGGGTCCCTCGACGGCCAGCCAGTGCGTGTTGCGCGCCATCGGTGAGCCGTCGAGCAGCGTCACGGGATCCAGCTTCACGGTGAACCGCACCGGTCCCGCGGTGATCTCGACCAGCCGCTGTCTGCTCTCCGCGCCCTCGGGGGCCGGCCCCATCCATTTCGGTGTGGGGACGAGCGGATGGGCGTCGGGCCCCACGATGGTGGAGTACAGCTCGATGGTGAGGTCGTCGACGGTGGTGGTCTCATAGGCGGCGGTGCTGGTCAGTTCCGGGTCGGCCTCCACACGTACGTCGTGCTCGGCCGGGTCGGTGCGCAGGTACCGGTCGTACACGCCGGCCGGCAGCACGCCGCCGACCAGAGCGAGCATGTGCAGCCACTCGTAGCCGAAGACCCCGTAGTCGTGGTCCACGAACCGGCCGGCCGCGATGTCCTCCCTGCGGTCCTTGCCGAAGCCGACCCGGACGCCGCTCACCGGGTATCCGGGCGCGAACTCCTTCTTCAGAGTGCGCAGCACGGCGCCGGCCTGGGCGTGCCCGTACTGGTTCATCACCACCAGTCGGGCCCGCTCGTACTCGGCCAGCAGCGCGGTGAGACCGGCCTCCTCGCCGGGGCGGCAGACCGGCTTCTCCACCAGCAGCCGAGCCGCCGGGTCCCGGGCGAGCACCTCCGCCACGGTCTCCAGGTGCGTCGCGGTCGGCGAGCACACCGACCACACGTCGACGGGCACGTCACGCGGTACGTCCGCCACGCGGCCGTACCGGGGGGCGTCCGTGCCGGGCGCGCCGGCCAGCGGGTCCACCACACTGACCTGGTGTCCGAGGGCGCTCAGCAACCGCTCGTGCAGCCGGCCCGCGACCCCGTGGCCGACCACGCACACATGTGTCCTGGACATGCGCGCTGTCACAGGGCGGTGGCGGTCAGGAGGTGCTCGGGCGCGGCCGGTCGGTGCTGCTTCCCGGCGAGGTACTCACGGTAGTAGGCGTGGAACAGCTCGGCCTCGTCGATGGCCCGGTCCACCGGCTCCAGATGGAGGCCGGGTTCGAGCGAACCGATCTCCCGGCACAGGACCTTGGCGGCGATCAGCGTTCCCGCCCGGTAGGCGTCGTAGCCGCGGTTGGCGATCCCCTCGTACTCGAAGAGATTGAGCGAACGGCCGTCGCCGAGCACTGTGGCCACGGCTCCGGAGGGGAGGACGTAGCGCACCCCGACGTACGGCACGACCGTCGGCTCGGCCCCCGCGTGTCCCTCGCTGAGGATGCTGAAGTCCTTGGTGGCGAATCCGGCGAGATAGACGCCGTCGGGCAGCAGCGGCAGATCCTCCGCGGTGATGGCGAGCTCTCCGGTGCCACCGATGACCAGGAACGGGGAGTGGCCGCGCAGCGCCTCGGCGGCGGTGGTGTAGGTCTCGAAGCCGTGTTCCGCGGCTGTGATGAGGGCGAGGATGTCGGTGTCCACGACGCTCACCCGGCAGCCGAGAGCCCGCAGCGCGTGCGCCACGCGCGCTCCCAGCGTGCCGAAGCCGAGGATCAGCACATGCCGGCCGATGAACTTCTCGCCGGGGAGGATGGCGCGCAGGCGCCGGACGCAGGAGTCCGCGATCTCGTTGTAGCCGAGCATCGTCTTCAGCCGCGAGCGGGCCATGTTGAGTACGGGGATGGACAGTGTGCCCGGGGCGTTGGCGATGCGTTTCAGACCGCTGACGGTCAGTTCGAGCGCGGCGTCGATGTACTCGGTGAGCTGTCCGTCCGCTCCGTACCCCTGTGCCAGCAGCCCGCCGTCATCGATGACCAGCACTTTGCGGCCGGCGGCGTGGGCCTGCCGGATGAAGGCGTTGACGCGTTCGCTGACGCCGAGCGCGTAGGCCTGGGCGGCCGGGTCGGCCGTGTCGTTGATGACCGAGTTGTCCAGTACGTCGCTGAGATAGCCGTGGTTCAGGAACCAGGCGTGGACCCGGCTGCGGTGCAGGGTCCGGTCGCCCTTGGAGAGCGCGAAGACCCAGTTCGGGTCGAGACCGGCCCGCTCCATGCCGAGCAGGAAGCCCACGCTGTTCTCGACGTAGTGGTCGCGGAAGATCAACGCCCAGTCGGCGAGGGCGGGTTCCTTCGTGGCGTACCGGTCGACCAGCGGCATGGCCCGGACGATGGAATCGATCTCCGCTTCGCTGTAGCACTGGCCCCGGAGCGTCAGCTTCTCCAACAGGGTGACGAACAGGGCACGTATGTCGTCGGGCAGGGGGCCGGAGGTGGTGAGCAGCACCCGGCGGCTGCCCGTCGCCGGCAGGATGTGGTCAAGGGTCTCGGGCGCGACGTCGGGCAGCGGACGGCTCCGGACCTCCAGGCAGCTGTCGCCGAGCCGCACCCGGTAGTTCCCGGGCTGGAGGACCTCCAGCGTGTGTTCCGCCGTGGGCCGGCCGTCGTCGTGGAGCACCGACCTGATGACGTCGTGGAGTTCGTCGCAGGTCATCCGGCCGTCCAGCACCTCGTACAGACCCTCGGGCGGCTCGCTCAGGCCCTCGGGGGGCCCGGCGGCCACCTGGCCATTGAGCGCGTCATCTACCGACTCGGTTTCGAAGACTGTCACTTTCCAACCTCTTCTTCTCAGTTCTCAGGCGCGATCAATCGCAAATAACCGTCCGGAGGGATCCGGCGGAATCCGGGGGTGAATCCGGTGGGGGGAATCCAGCGGAAGACAGAACTAGAACCAGGTCAGAACAGTGGCCGCCGCTGTCATTCCACCTCCCACTGCCGCCAGGAGAATTCGCTCACCGCGCTGGAACGGCTTGCGTGATTGCGCGTCCCGCATCGTGATGGGAATGGAGGCCGCTCCGGTGTTGCCGTACTGCGGGGCCGTCATCGGAACGCGGTCCGGGTCCAGTTTCAGTTCGGACGTGATGTTCTCCAGCAGTCGCACATTGGCCTGGTGGAAAATGAACCGGTCGATGTCCTCGATCGACAGCCCGCAGTCCGCCAGAGTCGCGCCGACGACCTCGGGAAGCGCCCGCAGGGCGTACTCCGCGACGGGCCTTCCGTCCATTTTGAACAGATGCTCCCCCGCGGCACGCGCCTCGGGGGTCAGCGGTTTTCTGGTGCCGCCGGCCGGCACCTCCACCAGTGAGCGCAGACTCCCGTGCGCCACCATGCGCGACGCGCTGATTCCGTACCCCTCCGGCACCGGCCCGAGCAGCGCGGCCCCGGCGCCGTCACCGAAGAGGCTGACCGTTCTCCGGTCGGTGCGGTCCATGACGGAGGAGAACATGTCGGCGCCCACGACGAGGGCGTACGTACCGAAGGCGGAGGATGTCGAGAGCAGCGCGTCGGCGATCGTCAGCCCGTAGACGAAGCCGGAGCACACGGCGTTGATGTCGAAGGACGCCGCCGCCTCCAGGCCCAGGCGGCCCTGGAGGCCCACGGCCGTCGCGGGCTGCGGCTGATCGGGAGTGGCGGTGGCGACGATCACCAGGCCGATGTCCCGCTCGATCCCGGGAGTTCTGCTCAGCAGGTCGGTGACGGCCTCGTAGGCGAGGTCGGAGGTCGCCACCCCGGCGGGCGCGTAACGCCTCTCGTGAATTCCGGTGCGCCGGGCCACCCAGTCCTCCGGGGTGTCCGCCCATTCGCTGATACACGCGTTGTCGATGACTACTTCAGGAACATGAAATCCAACCCCTAAGACACCGACCGGCATACAAGACCTCCCTGGGCCCTCAGCGCTGGCAGAGATTCGCTCCTCGTGTCCCCTTCCAGGACAGTGCGAAGCCGAGGGCGGAACACATGACGGACGGGCGAATTCGGAGAATCCGCCGCCCCTGGTGGTTCGCGGCTTCCGGTACGCCGCCTTTCCGTGTTCCCTCGGGCAAAGCCATCCTACGAAGAGGGGAGGATGAACTTCATCCCCTACAACCCCTATGAGCCCCTACGCAGCTCGCGCCCCTCAGGAGTCCCGCCGGTCCGCGTCCGCCCAGGCCAAAGTGCCGGCCTTCATGACGAAGGCCGGCACGCTGAACGCGACACCGCCGCTACGCGGCCAGGCGGTTGATCTCCCGGCTGTCCAGGACGCGGGGGATCTCCGCGCCGGGCCGGGCCGCGTGGGGCCGGGCGACGGCGAGCATCGCGCGGCCGAGGTGATCGGTGGTCGTGGTGTGCCCCGGCGCGATGCGGTGCAGGAGGGGGTAGAGCCAGGAGGTGAGGGTGTACATCACGCGGTAGGCGGGGGTCCTGGAGACGGCACCGTGGCGGGGCTGGATGTAGCCGGGGCGGAACATGTAGGCGTCCATCTCCATGGCCAGCAGTGCGTTTTCGGTTCGTCCCTTGACGCGGGCCCACATGGAGCGGCCGCGTTCGGTGCTGTCGGTGCCCTCGCCGGAGACGTAGGCGAACGTGATACCGGGGTTGTGCCGGGAAACGGCGGAGGCCGCGGCGAGGGCGAAGTCGTAGGTGATACGGGTGTATTCGGCTTCGGTGCGCCCGGCGACGGAGACGCCGACACAGAAGAAGCAGGCGTCGAGGCCGGCCAGTTGCCCGCTGAGGGCGGACAGGTCGGCGAGGTCCTGGTGGATGACCTCGTGCAGCTTGGGGTGGCTGATGCCGAGCGGGCCGCGGCCCACCACCAGGACGCTGGTGACCGCGGGGTCCAGAAGGCAGGCACGCAGCACACCGTGTCCGACCATGCCGGACGCTCCGAAGATGACGACGTTCACAGGGGGCTCCGGGGAGGGGGGTTGACGGACAGGCACGCGGGATCGCGGTGGCGACCATGGTGGCACGGCGGCGTTCGCGGTCGTTGTCGGAGCCCATGGCGGGTATCAGCGGAGTGTCGCTGAGAACAGCGACGCCGGGCATGTGTCCCGGCCGCGCTGTCGTACTCGCGCCGGACGGTGCGGGGAGTCAGATCCCGGGGCCGTACCCGGGATCCGGCTGCCGGCGCGCCGATGCCACGGCCGGCACCGGTGATGAAGGCGACCTTGCCGGCCAGCAGGCCCCGGCCGGTGTCGGTGGTGACGTCGGTGCGCGTGTCGCCGGGTGTGCCGGTGCGCGTGTCGGAGGTGGGTGGTGATGTGTGGTCCATGGCAGCGAGCCTGCGCCCGTCAGCGGTGGCTATCCAGGCACCGGCGGTACCTGGATAGCCACCGTGCCCGCGCGCACACTGAGGGTGTGGACAGACAAGAACTGGCCGCCTTCCTGCGCAGCAGGCGCGAGCGGATCACCCCCGCCGACGTGGGCCTGCCCGCCGGGCCGCGCCGCCGTACCCCGGGGCTGCGGCGCGAGGAGGCGGCGCAGCTGGCGTATATCTCGACCGAGTACTACACCCGGCTGGAGCAGGCCCGCGGCCCCCGCCCGTCGCGCGAGGTGCTGGCCGGGCTGGCGCGGGCCCTGCGCCTGTCGGACCCCGAGCGCGACCACCTCCACCACCTCGCCGGCGCACCGCCGGGCCCTCCGCCCGGCCCCTCGCGCGAGGTGCGGCAGAGCATCCTCGACCTGCTGCGCCGACTGCCGCAGGCCGCCGCGATCGTGACGTCCGCGACGTACGAGGTCATCGCCTGGAATGATCTCGCGGCCGCCCTCATGGAGGACTTCTCGGCCGTGTCGCGACGCGACCGCAACCTGGTACGCCGTACCTTCCTCGATCCGTCCCCGCGGGGACAGCGGTTGTACGGAGTGTCGGACGTGGACGCGTTCGCCCGTGCCTCGGCCCAGCAGTTGCGCGCCGTCGCCGCCCGCTACCCCGGTGATCCCGAGGTGACCGGGCTGGTGGACGAACTCCTCGCCGGCAGTGAGGAGTTCACCCGGCTGTGGGGCTCCCACGATGTGTCCGCCGAGCCCACTCCGCGCAAGACCTTCCAGCACCCGCTGGTCGGCCCGGTCACCGTCGACTGCGACACCCTCGACATCACCGACCGGGACCAGCGGGTCGTGATCTACACCGCCGCCCCCGGCTCGCCGTCCGAGGAGGCGCTGCGGCTGCTGTCGGTCATCGGCACGCAGCGCATGGACGTGCCCCGATGATCCGGGGCCCTGCCTCAAGTCCGTCCGGCCCCCGGTCTGTCCGCCGGGGGCCCGTCCGCCGCCTCGGGGCCGTCCGCCGCCTCGGGGCCGACCGCAGCCTCGGGGCCGACCGTCGCGGATCCGCCCGCTCCGGGCGCCCCCGCCCGGAGCCCGTCCATCACGAGGTCCAGCAGTCGCGTCGCGGGCGGCTGCCAGTCGCTGCGCGGGTCGAGATGCCAGAGCCCGGCGATGGCGAGCAGGAAGTCGTCGGAGGTCAGCCCCGGGCGGATGGTGCCTGCCTCCTCGTTCGCGTGCAGCAGGAGCGTGACCGCCCGGGTCACCGGGTCGTGACCCAGCTGCGCCAGGCTGCCGTACGTGCTGGTGGCATTGCGCAGCGCGTCTGCCAGGCCGGCCTTGGCCATGGCGTACTGGGCCAGCCGGTCCATCCACTCCCTCAGGGCCCGGTCAGGTGCGCGGGTCTGGAGCAGTTGGGCGGCGGTGTCGGCGACCTGCTGCATCTCGTAGCGGTAGACCTCCAGGACGAGGGCCTCGCGGTTGGGGAAGTTCCGGTAGAACGTCCCCTGGCCGACGCCCGCCTTCTTCGCGATCGCGCTCAGCGGGGCGTCAGCGGCGCGCGTCAGCTCGGCCAGCGCGACGTCCAGAATGCGCTCGCGATTCCGCTGCGCGTCCGAGCGCAGAGTCGTCTCGTCCCGTACTCGCTCTTCCCGCACTCGTCCTCCTTCCGGTTCCGGCCGCACCCGTCCTCCTCCTTCCGGCCGTGCTCGTCATCCTTCCGGAATCAGAGCCAGTCCTCGCCCCGGAATAACGGCCAAGCCCCGCCTTGCTAACCGGACAGCTGTCCGTTAGGTTCGATGGTGAGCGGACAATTGTCCGCTTAGGTTCACCATAGCGGCATATCCGGCCAGTGTGGCCGACCTGCGTCCTCTCCCGTCCGGACAGTCCCCCGGATCGTCTCGTTCGACGCGTATCAGCAACGCGAAAGAAGGCTGATCATGGCCCCACCCCCCTCATCGGCAGCCGCCACCTCGACGCACAGCGCCATCACCCTGAACATCAACGGCGAGAAGTACACACTCCCCGTCGACCATCGCACCACCCTGCTCGACGCTCTGCGCGAGCATCTCGATCTGACGGGTACCAAAAAGGGCTGTGACCAGGGCCAATGCGGCGCCTGCACGGTACTTCTCGACGGTCGCCGGGCGGTGTCCTGCCTTCAGCTCGCGGTCGCGGCCGAGGGGCGCGCGATCACCACCATCGAAGGCGTCGCCGAGGGTGAGCGACTGCACCCGGTGCAGCAGGCCTTTCTCGACCTCGACGGCTACCAGTGCGGCTACTGCACACCGGGGCAGATCTGTTCGGCCCTCGCGGTGATCGAGGAACACGCGGCGGGCTGGCCCAGCGCCGTGACCGACGATGTCCGGCCGGAAGCGGGGGTGCCCGCACTCACCGCCGAGGAGATACGCGAGCGGATGAGCGGCAACCTGTGCCGCTGTGGCGCCTACGTGTCGATCGTGCAGGCCGTCGCGCGGGCGGCGGAAGCGGCCCAGGCCGAGACCGAGACCCGGAACGATGTCAAGGAGACCGCCGCATGAGGGAGTTCGGCTACGAACGCGCCTTCGACGTCTCCGGAGCGGTCGCCCTGCTCGACGGCGCCCCCGAGGCCCGTTTCCTCGGCGGCGGCACCAACCTCATCGACCTGATGAAGGCAGGTGTGGAACGGCCCGCGCTGCTCATCGACATACGGGAACTCCCCCTCGACGGGATCGAGTTCACGCACGACGGCGGGCTGCGCATCGGCGCGACCGTCACCAACAGCGATCTCGCGGCCCACCCCGAGGTACGCCGTCACTACCCGGCGTTGGCGCAGGCCGTGCTGGCCGGCGCCTCGGGACAGCTGCGCAACATGGCCACGGTCGGCGGGAATCTCCTCCAGCGGACCCGCTGCGGCTACTTCACCGATCTCAGCAAACGGTGCAACAAGCGCGCACCGGGCACCGGTTGCCCCGCGCTCACGGGTGAGCACCACAACCACGCGATCCTCGGCGCCTCCGAGCACTGCGTCGCCACCCATCCCTCGGACATGGCCGTCGCGCTCGCCGCCTTCGACGCCGTCATCTCCTATGAGACGGCGGACGGGCCGGGCGAGTCGCCGATCACCGCGTTCTATCCGCCCGTGGGCGACACCCCGCACATCGAGACCGCCCTTCCGCCCGGCGCGCTGATCACCGGCGTCACACTGCCGCCGGCCCCGGTCGCCGCCCACTCGCGGTACCGGAAGGTGCGCGAGCGCGCCTCGTACGCGTTCGCGATCGGCTCGATCGCCGCCGCGCTCGACGTCCGGGACGGTGTCGTACGCGACGTGCGCCTCGCGTTCGGGGCGGTCGCGTCCCGGCCGTGGCGGGCCCGCGCGGCCGAGCGCGTACTGATCGGCGGTCCGGCGAGCGCGGAGGCGTTCGCCGCCGCGGCCGATGCCGAACTGGAGGCAGCGGAGGCGCTTCCCGAGAACGGATACAAGGTGACGTTGACGCGCAACCTCGTCGTGGCCGTGCTGACCGAACTCACCGAGGAGGCACCCCGATGACCACGCCGACAACCCCGACGTCCCCGAGGACGACGGCCACGGCGACCGGAGACTCCGCCGTGACGGGAGCCGTCGGCTCCGCCCGCACCCGTGTGGAGGGCCGCGACAAGGTCACCGGGGCGGCCCGCTACGCCGGAGAGATCCCCTTCGCTGAACTCGCCCACGGCTGGCTTGTGCTGTCGACCGTGGCCCGTGGCCGTATCCGCTCCGTGGAGGACGCCCCCGTCCTGGCCATGCCCGGCGTCCTCACCGTGCTGCACCATGGGAACGCACCGCGTGTCGAGACCGACTACGTGGGCATGGTGGGGCGGCCGAACCCGGTTCTCGGGATCTTCCAGCACGACCGTGTCCCTTTCTCGGGATGGCCGGTGGCGCTGGTCGTGGCCGAAACGTCCGAGCAGGCCAGGGAGGCCGCCGAGGCGCTGGTGGTGCGCTACGACGAGGAGCCGCACGACGTCGGTTTCTTCGCCGGACACTCCGGCGTGTACACGCCGGAGAGCAACCCGATGGTCCGGGCGGAGACGGAGAAGGGGGACCTGGCGGCCCAGCTCGACGCGTCCGCCGTCGTCGTGGACGAGGAGTACACCACTCCTGAGGAGCACCACAACCCGATGGAGCCGCACGCGGCGACGGCACGCTGGGACGGCGGGCGGCTCGACGTCCTCGACTCCAACCAGGGCAGCACCTGGGTGGCGTCCGAACTCGCGAAGCTCTTCTCCCTCGACCCGGCCTCGGTACGGGTACGGTCCGAACATGTCGGCGGCGGCTTCGGATCGAAGGGGCTCAGCCCGCACCAAGTGGCCGCGGTGATGGCCACGACCGTCCTCCACCGCCCGGTGCGTGTCGTGCTGACCCGCCGTCAGATGTTCTCTCTCGTCGGCTACCGCAGCCCCACGGCGCAGCGGATCAGGCTCGGCGCCGACGCCGACGGCCGACTGCGCGCCTTCGACCACCAGGCACTGAGTCTTACGTCGACCGTGCACGAATTCGTCGAGTCCAGCGCCGTGCTGGGGCGTGTGCTGTACGACGCCGACGCGCATCACACGCTCCACCGGCTCGTACGGCTCGACGTGCCGACCCCGGCCTGGATGCGCGCGCCGGGCGAGGCACCGGGCTCCTTCGCCCTCGAATCCGCCCTGGACGAACTGGCCGAGAAGTGCGGCATGGACCCGATCGCGCTGCGCGCGCGCAACGAACCCGAGACGGGTCCCGTGTCCGGGCTGCCGTTCGGCAGCCGCAATGTGCTCGCCTGCTTCGAGGAGGGCGCCCGCAGGTTCGGCTGGGCGGACCGTGACCCGCGTCCTGGTGTGCGCCGTGAGGGGCGCTGGCTGCTCGGCACCGGAACGGCGGCTGCCACCTACCCGTCGGGCGCCGGCCCGTCCACGGCGGCCGTGACCGCCGAGCCGGACGGTACCTTCACCGTGCGGATCAACGCGGCGGACATCGGGACCGGCGCGCGGACGGCGATGACCTCGGTCGCCGCGGACGCGCTGCGTGTGGCGCCCGACCGGATCCGGGTGCGCATCGCGGACAGCGATCTCGGCCCGGCCATGTTCGCCGGCGGCTCGATGGGCACGCGCTCCTGGGCGTGGGCGGTGACGATCGCGGCGGACGAACTGCGGGAGCGACTGGCCCTGGGAGGCAGCGTTCCGCCGGAGGGGATCACCGCCCGGTCGAACACCGCCGAGGCCATCGGCGCCCTCGCGAAGAAGGAACGGCACTCCTTCGGAGCGCAGTTCGCCGAGGTCGCGGTCGATGTCACCACCGGTGAGGTACGCGTACGACGGTTGCTCGGCATCTACGCCGCGGGCCGGATCGTCAACCCGCTCACCGCCCGCAGCCAGTTCATCGGCGGACTGACCTGGGGGCTGTCCATGGCCCTTCACGAAGAAGCGGTCAGGGACCGGGAATCGGGCGGCCACGTCGGCGCCGACCTGGCCGGCTACCACTTCGCCGCGCACGCCGATGTGCCGCTCATCGAGGCGGACTGGGTGGAGGACCCGGACCCGGACGACCCGGTCGGGATCAAGGGCATCGGCGAGATCGGTGTCGTGGGTGTCGCCGCCGCGATCGCCAACGCGGTGTGGCACGCGACCGGCGTACGCCACCGGGAGCTGCCGATCCGTCCGGACCGTGTCCTGCGGGCGGCGGGGGAAACCCGGAGCGCGGCGGCCGGAGGAGCCCGGAGTGCTTGATGTCGCCGAGCAGTTGAACCGCTGGTTCGAGGAGGGCCGGGACTTCGCCGTCGCCACCGTCGTGGCCGTCGGCGGCAGCGCGCCGCGCGGTCCGGGTGCCGCCCTGGCCGTGGACCGTCACGGCACCGCCATCGGTTCCGTCTCCGGCGGTTGTGTGGAGGGAGCGGTGTACGACCTGTGCGTCCAGGCGCTCCAGGACGGCAGGACGGTGCGTGAACGGTTCGGATACAGCGACGAGGACGCCTTCGCGGTGGGGCTCACCTGCGGCGGCGTCATCGACGTCCTCATCACGCCGGTCCGCGCGGACGCGCCGGTGTTCCGGGCGGCGGTGTCGGCCGCGGACAAGGGGGAGACGGCGGCACTCGCCCGGGTGGCCCGGGGCCCGGAGGCACTCCTCGGCGGTGCGCTGCTCGTCCGTCCCGACGGATCGTACGAGGGCGGCCTCGGCGGACACCCGGAACTGGACCGGACGGCGGCTGCGGAAGCCCGCGCGATGCTGGACACCGGCCGCACCGGCACCGTCGAGATCGCGGAGGACGGATCGCGCTGCCCCGGCGGCGTGACACTGATCGTGGAGTCGAGGGTGCCGCCGCCCCGGATGATCGTCTTCGGCGCCGTGGACTTCGCGACGGCGCTCGTACGGGCGGGCAAGTTCCTCGGTTACCACGTGACCGTGTGCGATGCCCGGCCGGTCTTCGCCACCCGCGTCCGCTTCCCCGAGGCCGACGACCTCGTGGTCGACTGGCCGCACCGCTATCTCCGGCGCACCGCGACCGACGAACGGACCGTCCTGTGCGTGCTCACCCATGACGCCAAGTTCGACGTGCCGCTGCTGGAGACGGCCCTGCGGCTGCCGGTCGCGTTCGTCGGCGCGATGGGCTCGCGCCGCACGCACGAGGACCGCAACCGGCGTCTGCGCGATGTCGGCGTCACCGACGGCGAGTTGGCCCGCCTGCGCTCTCCGATCGGCCTCGACCTCGGCGCCCGCACCCCCGAGGAGACCGCCCTGTCCATCGCGGCGGAGATCATCGCGGCGCGCCGGGGCGGGACAGGGGTTCCGCTGACCGGTTCGGGTACGCCCATCCACCATGACGTGGACGGAAGGGAAGAGGGCGAGGTCCGCTCCCGAGCGGCGGCATGAGCCGGTG
>NZ_PHRF01000089.1 GCF_004151105.1 Streptomyces sp. L-9-10 | reverse complement strand
CTGGGTTGATAGGCCGGATATGGAAGCCAGGTGACTGGTGGAGTTGACCGGTACTAATAGGCCGAGGGCTTGTCCTCAGTTGCTCGCGTCCACTGTGTGGTTCCCGGGTTGCGAACAGTCGCACCGGTTGAACCAGTATGTACTCAATTGAAGAGTGTGCTTGTTCGCTAAGTGCCGATATCCCGCTTTGCGGGATGGCCCGATAGGGTTTCGGTGGTCATAGCGTGAGGGAAACGCCCGGTTACATTCCGAACCCGGAAGCTAAGCCTCACAGCGCCGATGGTACTGCAGGGGGGACCCTGTGGGAGAGTAGGACGCCGCCGAACAATCTTTCATGGACCCGTGGTCCAGCGTTCACGCTGGATCACGGGTCTTTTTTGTTTCCACCCCTTTTTGCCCGAAGCGCATCGGAAGGCCGACTGCGCGAGAATGACTGCGGTACCCGAAGACAGGAGCCCAACCGATGTCCCCCAACTCCTCCGACGACCGTCCTGAGCGCGATCAGCGCCGCAGGGACAGCGGTGACCGGGGCGGCTTCCGCGGAGGTCGTGACGACCGCGAGCGCGGACCGCGGCGTGATGATCGGGACCGTGGTGGTTTCCGTCGTGATGACAACAACCGCCGTGATGACAATCGCGGTGGCGGGTTCCGTGGTGCGCGTGACGACCGGCCGAGCGGCCCCCGTCGTGATGACCGCCCCGGCGGTCCGCGTCGTGAGGATGACCGCGGCGGTCGCCCCAATTCCGGTTTCAGCGGCGGGGGTTACGGCCGCCGGGACGACAGCCGCGGTGGCCGGCCTGCCGGTGGCGGTGGGCGGCCGACCGGTGGTGGCGGCGCTGGATACGGGCGTCGTGACGACCGCCCGAGCACTCCGCGTCGTTCTGACGACCGTGGCGGTTTCGGGCGTCGGGATGACCGGCCTGCCGGTCCTCGCCGTGATGACCGTCGTGACGATCGTCCCGCGTTCCGTCGTGACGATCGGCGTGATGACCGTCCGTCGGGTCCGCGTCGGGATGACCGTCGTGATGACCGGCCCGGTGGTTTCCGTCGTGACGAGCGTGCCGGCGGTCCCCGCCGGGACAACGACCGTGGCGGATACCGAGGTCGTGACGACCGTCGCGACGACCGGCCCGCTGGCCCGCGTCGTGATGACCGGCGTGATGACCGTCCTGCGTTCCGTCGTGATGACCGGCGTGATGACCGTCCCGCGTTCCGTCGTGATGACCGGGGTGACGATCGTCCCGCGTTCCGTCGTGACGATCGGCGTGATGACCGGCGTGATGACCGTCCGTCGGGTCCGCGTCGGGATGACCGTCGTGATGACCGGCCCGGTGGTTTCCGTCGTGACGAGCGTGCCGGCGGTCCCCGCCGGGACAACGACCGTGGCGGATACCGGGGCCGTGACGACCGTCGCGACGACCGGCCCGGCGGCTTCCGTCGGGATGAACGTTCCGCCGCACCCCGCCGTGACGACAATCGCGGCGGCGGCGGTTACGGGCGCCGGGACGAGCGTCCCAGCGGTCCGCGCCGTGATGACCGGGGCGGGCGTCCCAGCGGTGGCGGTGGCGGCTACGGGCGTCGCGACGACCGGGGCGGGGACCGTGGCGGATACCGGGGCCGTGATGACAACCGCGGTGGCGGTTATGAGCGCCGGGACGACCGGGACCGCGACCGCGAGCCCATCAAGCGGCTGCCCATCCCCGAGGACGTCACGGGTGACGAGATCGACAAGAGCGTCCGGCAGGAGCTGATGAGCCTGCCCAAGACGCTCGCCGAGGACGTCGCCAGGAACCTCGTCATGGTCGCGAAGCTGATCGACGAGGACCCCGAGCAGGCTTACGCGTACTCGCGTATCGCGCTGCGGCTCGCCTCCAGGGTCGCCGCCGTACGTGAGGCCGCCGGCTTCGCCGCGTACGCGACGCAGAAGTACGCGGAGGCGCTGGCCGAGTTCCGGGCGGCGCGGCGGATGACCGGGGGTGTCGATCTGTGGCCCGTCATGGCGGACTGCGAGCGCGGTCTCGGCCGTCCCGAGCGTGCGATGGCGATGGCCGGCGAGCCCGAGGTGCAGAAGCTCGACAAGGCCGGCCAGGTCGAGATGCGACTCGTCGCGGCCGGTGCGCGCAGGGACATGGGGCAGATCGAGGCCGCCATCGTGACGTTGCAGAGCCCCGAGCTGGCCTCGAACTCCGTACAGCCGTGGACCGCGCGGCTGCGGTACGCGTACGCCGACGCCCTGCTGTCGGCCGGGCGCGAGGATGAGGCGCGGGAGTGGTTCGGCAAGACGATCGAGGCGGACAAGGACGGGGCGACGGATGCCTCGGACCGTCTCGCCGAGCTGGACGGCGTCGAGTTCGTCGATGCCATGGGTGAGGACGAGGACGAGCCCGGAACGCCCGTCGAGACCGGTGCCGACGCCGACGCCGAGGCCGGCGTTGCTGTCGACGTTGATGTCGATGACGACGTCGAGGCCGATGTTGATGTCGACGACGACATCAACGACGACATCGAGGCCGAGGCCGATGACAAGAACAGCCACGACAAAGGCTGAGTGACGATACGAGTGGGCGGCACCCGGTCCCGGGTGCCGCCCACTCGTATGTCGGCCCGAGGCCGGCCCCGGAAGGCCGAGGCCCGTGTCAGCCGAGAGCCAGGCTCCGCAGCACCAGCCCCGTCGCCGGCTTCGGGCCGAAGGACGTCGATTTGCGCGGCATCGTGACGCCCTGGAGCGCCAGCTCCCGTACGACGTCCTCGTGCACCGGATGCATCAGGACCGCGGTGCTGCCGTCCTGTTCCGCCTTGCTGACGGCCGCCTCCGTGTCATGGATGTAGGCGATGTGCTCCGGGGTGTCCGGGATCCGCCAGATGTGGTCGAGCAGCGTGGCGTGGAGGACCGTCGCGTCCAGGCTCCGCCAGGCCGCCGGCCGGTCGGTTGGGACCGTACGCGCCAGCAGATCCCGGTCCGGCCGGTCGACCAGCTGGAACCGGCCGTCCCCGGCGAGCAGGAACGCGTTGCCCGAGGCGGCGGCGTCGGCCAGCGCGTCGAGGGCCTCCGGGAGCGGCCCGTCGACCGTACGGATCCGGAACGAGCCCGCGAGGGCCGCCACCGCCCGGTCGACGGGCAGCCCGTGCAGCAGCCGGTGGATGGAGCGGACCTGGAGCGGGTAACGGGCCGTGTCGATCAGGAGCACCAGACCGTAACCCCAGGGCCCCGGCGCCGCGTGCTCGTCCCGCAGCCGCAGATACGTCGCCCAGCGGTGATGACCGTCGGCGATCAGGGCCTGGTGGTGGGCGAGGTCATCGGTGATCTCCGCGAGGTCTCCGGGGGCGGTGACCGACCACAGCCGGTGGCTGAATCCGTCCTCCGTGGTCGTCGCCAGGAGCGGGGAGCGGCGGATGACGCGCTCGATCACAGCTGCCGCGCCGCCCGTCTCGTCCCCCTTCCGGTACGTCAGCAGCAGCGGTTCCAGGTTCGCCGCGGTCGTCCGCATCAGGGCCGCGCGGTCCGCCACGACATCCGGCATCACGTCCTCGTGCGGCAGCACGATGCCGTCCGCCGGGGCGGAGAGCGCCAGGGCCCCGATGACTCCGCGCTGGAGCAGCTCGCCCCTGCGCTGCTCGTACACGTACAGCGCGGGCTCCGGATCCGGGGCGAGGATGCCCTCCGACAGCCACTGTTCCAGCGTCGCCGCCGCCTGCCGGGGGCGGTCCTCGGGGGTGGCGGCCTGCGGCAGGATCAGCCGGACGATGTTGTGCGGATCCGCCGACTCCAGATGGTGCAGCCCGTCCGGCCTGACGACCACGTCGTACGGCGGCGAGGTCACCGCGGAGAGACTGCCGACCCGCTCGGGGACGTAGCGGAGTCCGCGGAACGGAATCAGCCGCAGCCCCTTGTCCGCAGGACCTGTTGAGTTCATTCGGGCATCGTATGTGCGGTACGGGGATGAGCGATGATCGGGGGATAACCCGAGCGAGGAGCGTAAGACGGATGAGCCAGCAGAGCAGGACCAGGCCGAGCGGGAGTACGACCGCGCTGAACGAGGCGTACGACACGGCTCTGCTCGATCTCGACGGGGTCGTGTACGCGGGCGGGGAGGCCATCGCCTACGCGGTCGAGTCGCTCAACACGGCCCGCGACAGGGGCATGCGCCTCGCGTATGTCACCAACAACGCGCTCCGTCCGCCGGACACCGTCGCCGCGCATCTGACGGAGCTCGGTGTGCCCGCCGACCCCGCCGATGTGATCACCTCGGCGCAGGCGGTGTCCCGGCTGATCGCCGAGCAGCTTCCGCCGGGGTCCAAGGTGCTGGTCATCGGTGGTGAGGGGCTGCGGATCGCGCTGCGCGAGCGCGGTCTCGAACCGGTGGAGTCGGCCGACGACGACCCGGCCGCCGTGGTGCAGGGGTACGGGGGGCCCGACCTGGCCTGGGGACGGTTCGCCGAGGCGTGCTACGCGATCAACCACGGAGTGCCGTGGTTCGCGTCCAATACGGATCTGACGATTCCGAGCGCGCGGGGGATCATGCCGGGCAACGGCGCGGCGGTCGAGGTCGTACGCATCGCGACGGGTGCCGAGCCGCAGGTGGCGGGCAAGCCGCTGCCCCCGATGCACCGGGAGACCATCCTGCGGACCGGGGCCAGGCACGCGCTGGTGGTCGGGGACCGGCTGGACACCGACATCGAAGGGGCGTTCAACGGAGGGGTGGACTCGCTGCTCGTCCTGACGGGTGTGACGGACGCGGCGCAGCTGCTGACCGCCGAGCCCCGGCACCGGCCGACGTATGTGGACCTGGATCTGCGCGGGCTGCTGACCGGCCAGCCCGAAGTCACCGAAGTCACCGATGCCGCCCCTGCCGTCGGCGTATCTGGGGCCGGCGAAACCGCGGGAGCCTTCGGGTGCGGTGGCTGGACCGCGTACGTCAGCGCCGGCGCGCTGGTGCTCGACGGGGAGGGCGTGGCGCTGGACGGGCTGCGCGCGCTGTGCGCGGCGGCCTGGACGGACGCGGGTGACGGCTCCTGTACGCGGGACGCGGGCAAGGCGCTGGCGAAGCTCGGTCTGTAGCGGGCCCGCAGCGGGTCCCCGGCTCTGTGCCTGGTCCCCGCAGTCAGGCGGGATGGTCAGGCCGCCTCTCCGGTGACCGTCAGATGGTCCTCGGAGGCACCCCGGCGCCAGTAGCCGCTGAACTTGACGGCCTTACGATCGAAGCCGCGTTCTCCGACGAGATGGCGGCGTACGGCCTTCACCGTCGCCGACTCACCGGCGATCCAGGCGTACGGGGTGCCCCCGGGCAGAGTGGCGGCGCGGATCGCGTCCGCCGTGGCGTACGACGCGTGATGGCCGTGGGTCAGCCAGACGATCTCGGCGTCGGCCTTGGTGGGGAGTTCCTGGCGGTCGGCCGGGTCATGGACCTCGATCCAGACCCGGGTGGGCATGCCGGGCGGCAGGGATTCCAGGATCCCGGCGACGGCGGGCAGGGCCGACTCGTCGGCGGTCAGCAGGATCCAGCCGGTGTCGGCCGGGGGCTGGAATTCATAGCCGGCGTTCTCCTCGTCGACCGGTGCCAGGACGGTGATCCGGGCGCCGGGCCGGGCCGCTCGCGCCCAGCGGGTGGCGGGTCCTGACGCGGCGTCCACGGCCGTGCCACCACAACTGCCGCCGCCTTCCTCGCCCTTGGCCTCGTCCCTGCTGCCGGGCTTGCCCTTGCTCTTGTCCTCGCCGTTGCCCTCCGTGCCGTGCAGGGCGAAATCGATGACCAACTCGTGCGGGTCGCGGCGCAGTTCGCGCACGGTGTACGTACGCATGACGCCGCGTACCCCGGGGTCGAGCTCGCGCCAGGCGTCGTACCAGTCGGGCCGCGCCACGTCCGGCATGACCGGTTCGCTCTGGCCCGGCCGCGGCAGGAACAGCTTGACGCGCTGGTCGCGTCCGGCCGTGGCCATCCGGGCCAGGTCCGGTCCGCCGAGGACGACCCGCGCCATCGACGGGGTGACGCGCTCCGTGCGGAGCACCTCGACGGTGAAGAACTGGAAGGGGGCGTCGGTCATGGGGCTCTTCGCCTTTCCCGCAGCGGGATCGATTGCGAGGGTAGGCTAACCTAACTTGATGACCATGCAGCGCCTCACCGCGGAATCGGTGACCCTCGGCTACGACCAGCGGATCATCGCCAGTGACCTGTCGGTCGAGATCCCCGACCGGTCCTTCACGGTGATCGTGGGTCCGAACGCCTGCGGCAAGTCGACTTTGCTGCGCGCGCTTTCGCGGATGCTCAAACCGTCCGGCGGGCGCGTACTGCTCGACGGCACGGCCATCCACTCCCTGCCCGCCAAGAAGGTCGCCAGGACCCTGGGGCTGCTGCCGCAGTCGTCCATCGCGCCCGACGGCATCACGGTCGCGGATCTGGTGGCGCGCGGTCGCTATCCGCACCAGGGGCTGCTGCGTCAGTGGTCGCCGGAGGACGAGCGGATTGTCGAGGAATCGATGGCGGCGACCGGGGTCGGTGAGCTCGCCGGTCGTTATGTCGACGAACTGTCCGGCGGTCAGCGTCAGCGGGTCTGGATCGCGATGGCCCTCGCCCAGCAGACGCCGCTCCTGCTGCTGGACGAGCCGACCACCTTTCTCGACATCCAGCACCAGATCGATGTGCTGGACCTCTGCGCCGAGCTGCACGAGACACAGGGCCGTACGCTCGTCGCCGTCCTGCACGACCTCAACCACGCGGCCCGGTACGCCACCCACCTCATCGCGATGCGCGACGGGCGGATCGTGGCCGAGGGCACTCCGGCGGACGTCGTCACGGCGGAGCGGGTGGAGGAGGTGTTCGGGCTGCGCTGCCAGGTCATCGACGATCCGGAGACCGGTACGCCGCTGGTGGTCCCGGCGGGTCGGCGGGCGCGACGGCCCGTATCCGTGCCGCCGCAACCCGTACTGCGGGAATCCGTACCGCCGGAGTCCGTGCCGCGCGAATCCGTACCGCCGGAGTCCGTGCCGCGCGAATCCGTACCGTCGGGGAAGTGAGCCGGAGTGCGCCCGCCCATCGGCCTCGACGGCGAGCCCTCAGAGCAGCGACCTCAGCCGCAGCAGATCGCGGAAACCGGCCTCCAGCCTGACCCGGCCCGAGCCCCAGGCGCGGGCGAAGTTCAGTTCACCGTCAACCAGCGCCACCAGGTCGTCGCCCGTCATGGCGAGTCTGATCTCGGCCTTCTCCGGTGGTGGGCCCTCCACGGTGTCGGTCACCACGATCCGTCCGTTCACCAGACGTCCGGTGAACGTGACATCAAGATCCGTGATGTGGCAGCTCAGCGAGCGGTCGAAGCCGGCCGCCGTGCGGACCTTTCCGTCCGCCTGCGCCAGATTGTCAGAGAGCTTGTCGAGTGCGCCGCGGCACTCCTCCATCGTCGCCATCGCGATCGACGGTACCGCAGGGCTTCGCGGTAGCGTCTGGGCATGAGCGACTCGATGGCGGGCCCGGCCGGGCGAGGGTCCGAGCAGCGGCCCGGAGAACGGACCGGGGAATGGACCGGGGAGCGGCCAGAGCGCGAGACGGCAGGGGAGCCGGCAGGGGAGACGGCTCGGGAGACCGGGGCCGCCGGGCCCGCCGCCCACGACCCCGCGGCGCCCCTGCCTCTCGGCCTGGAGCGGATCCCGACCGGCGACGCCGAGGTGGACGCGCTGCTGACCCGGCTCGCCGACGCCGACCACCTCCCTGCGGACGGCCATGTCGAGGTGTACGAGGATGTACACCGGGGCCTGCGCGACGCGCTGACCGCGCTCGACGCACGTCCGGCACCTCAGGGCGTCACAGGACCCCAGGGGTTTCCACCACCTCAGGGGCCCCGGGGGCAGCCGACGCCCCGCTGACTTCTCCCGCGTACGACCACAGGAGCTGAACCGAACGTGGCTGGACTGGCACGCCGCCGTCTCGATGCCGAGCTGGTACGCCGTAACCTCGCGCGCTCGCGTGAGCACGCGAGCCAGCTGATCGCCGCGGGCCGGGTGACCGTCGGCGGCACCACCGCGACCAAACCCGCCACCCAGGTGGAGACCAGCGCCGCCGTCGTCGTGACCGAGGACGACGGCGATCCCGACTACGTCTCGCGCGGCGGGCACAAACTCGCCGGAGCGCTGGCGGCCTTCGTACCGCTCGGACTTGAGGTCGCCGGCCGCCGGGCGCTCGACGCCGGCGCGTCCACCGGCGGTTTCACGGATGTCCTGCTGCGGGCCGGTGTCGGCCATGTCGTCGCGGTGGACGTCGGTTACGGCCAACTCGCCTGGTCACTGCGGAGTGATGAACGCGTCACCGTCAAGGATCGTACGAACGTACGTGAGTTGACGCTCGAAGCGATCGAAGGGGAGCCCGTGGATCTGATCGTGGGGGATCTGTCGTTCATCCCGCTGGGGGTGGTGCTGCCCGCGCTGGTGAACTGCGCCGCCCCGGACGCCGATCTCGTACTGATGGTGAAGCCGCAGTTCGAGGTGGGCAAGGAGCGGCTGGGCAGCGGAGGGGTCGTACGCAGCCCGGGACTCCGCGCCGAGGCCGTACGGACCGTGGCACGGCGCGCGGGTGAACTCGGCCTCGGGGTAAGGGGGGTCACCGCCAGTCCGCTGCCGGGACCCTCCGGAAATGTTGAGTATTTTCTGTGGCTCAGGGCCGGAGCCCCCGAACTGGACCCGGCCGATGTCGACCGTGCAGTGGCGGAGGGACCCCGTTGACGTCGAACGCAGAACGCACCGTATTCCTGCTGGCCCACACCGGCAGACCCGCGGCGATCCGCAGCGCGGAACTGGTCGTGAACGGACTGGTACGCAGCGGTCTCGGCGTACGGGTCCTGGCGGCGGAGGCGGTCGACCTGCCGCTGCCGGAGTCCGTGGAGACGGTCCCGGACGCCACCCCGGCCGCGCTCGACGGCTGTGAGCTGCTGATCGTGCTCGGCGGGGACGGCACGCTGCTGCGCGGCGCCGCGTTCGCGCGGGCCTCGGGCGTCCCGATGCTCGGGGTCAATCTGGGCAGGGTCGGCTTCCTCGCCGAGGCGGAACGTGACGATCTGGACAAGGTCGTCAACCGCGTCGTCACCCGCTCCTACGAGGTCGAGGAGCGGATGACCATCGATGTCGTCGTGCGCAGCAACGGCGATGTGGTCCACCGGGACTGGGCGCTCAACGAGGCGGCCGTGCAGAAGGTCTCACCGGAACGGATGCTCGAAGTCGTCCTGGAGATCGACGGACGGCCGGTCACCGCGTTCGGCTGTGACGGGATCGTCTGTGCCACCCCCACGGGATCGACGGCGTACGCCTTCTCGGCCGGCGGGCCGGTCGTCTGGCCGGAGGTCGAGGCGCTGCTGATGGTGCCGATCAGCGCGCACGCGCTCTTCGCGAAGCCGCTGGTGACCTCGCCGACCACGGTGCTGGCGGTCGAGGTGCAGGCGAACACCCCGCACGGGGTGCTGTGGTGCGACGGGCGCAGGACCGTGGAACTGCCGCCGGGCGCGAGGGTGGAGGTACGGCGCGGAGCCGTCCCGGTACGGCTGGCGCGACTGCATCACGCGTCGTTCACCGACCGGCTGGTGGCCAAGTTCGCGCTGCCGGTGTCCGGCTGGCGCGGGGCACCGCACTGACCGGACCGGCCGGTGGCATGACCGACAGGACGTAGGGGTGTTTCCGGGTGGAATCGGTATGTAACGCTCAGGCCGTGCACCACCCGGACACTGCCCGGTCGGGGGAATCGGGGGTGGGGTCCGTCGCGCGGGGGCTCCAGGACCTCGTATGGTCATGACCGTGTTGGAGGAGATGCGGATACGGTCGCTCGGAGTCATCGACGACGCGGTCGTCGAGCTGTCACCCGGCTTCACGGCGGTGACCGGTGAGACGGGCGCGGGCAAGACCATGGTCGTCACCAGTCTCGGACTGCTGCTCGGCGGACGCGCCGATCCCGCCCTCGTGCGGATCGGCGCGAAGTCGGCGGTCGTGGAGGGGCGGATCACCCTCGCCGCCGGTGCCCCGGCGACCCTGCGTGCCGAGGAGGCGGGGGCGGAACTGGACGACGGAACGCTGCTCATCAGCAGGACCGTCTCCGCCGAGGGGCGCTCGCGCGCCCATCTCGGCGGGCGCTCCGTGCCCGTGGGCGTTCTGGCCGAGCTGGCGGACGACCTGGTCGCGGTGCACGGCCAGACCGACCAGCAGGGGCTGCTGCGGCCCGCGCGGCAGCGCAAGGCGCTCGACCGGTACGCGGGTGACGCGGTCGCCGTTCCGTACGCCGCCTACACCGAGGCGTACCGCAGGCTGCGCACCGTCGCAGCGGAGCTGGACGAACTGACCACCCGGGCCCGTGAGCGGGCCCAGGAAGCCGATCTGCTGCGCTTCGGGCTGGACGAGATCGGGGCGGTCGAGCCGAGGGCGGGCGAGGACATCGAACTCGCCGCGGAGGCCGAGCGCCTCGGACACGCGGAGGCGCTCGCGTCCGCCGCGTCCGTCGCGCACGCGGCGCTGGCCGGCAACCCCGAGGACCCGGAGGGCGTCGACGCGACCACCCTGGTCGGGGGCGCGGGCCGGGCGCTGGAGGCCGTACGGTCCCATGACCCCGCGCTCGCCGGGCTCGCCGAGCGCATGGGCGAGATCTCCATCCTGCTCGCCGATGTGGCCGGTGAACTCGCCGGATACGCGGACAATCTGGACGCCGATCCGCTGCGGCTGGCCGCCGTGGAGGAGCGCAGGGCGGCGCTCACCGGGCTGACCCGTAAGTACGGCGAGGACATCACCACCGTCCTGGCCTGGGCCGAGGAGAGCAGCGCGCGGCTCACCGAGCTGGAGGGCGACGACGAACGGATCGGCGAGCTGACGGCCGAGCGGGACGCCCTGCGGTCCGAGCTGTCCGAACTCGCGCAGGCGCTGACCGACGCGCGTACGGCGGCGGCGGCGCTCTTCGCGCAGGCCGTCACGGCCGAGCTGGCCTCGCTCGCCATGCCGCACGCGCGCGTCTCGTTCGACATCCGCCAGACCGAGTCCGCCGACGAGGCGGACGGTGTCGAGGTCGGCGGACGCGCGGTCGTGTACGGGCCGCACGGCGTCGACGAGGTCGAACTGCTGCTGGCACCCCACCCGGGCGCCCAGCCCCGGCCGATCGCCAAGGGCGCGTCCGGTGGTGAGCTGTCGCGGGTGATGCTCGCGGTGGAGGTGGTCTTCGCGGGCTCGGATCCGGTGCCGACGTATCTCTTCGACGAGGTGGACGCGGGCGTCGGCGGCAAAGCGGCGGTCGAGGTGGGCCGCCGGCTGGCGAAACTGGCCGCGTCGGCGCAGGTGGTCGTGGTCACGCACCTTCCGCAGGTCGCGGCCTTCGCCGACCGGCAGCTGCTGGTCGAGAAGACGGTGGACGGCTCGGTGACGCGCTCCGGGGTGACGGTCCTGGAAGGCGAGGACCGGGTACGGGAGTTGTCGCGGATGCTGGCGGGCCAGGAGGACTCGGAAACGGCGCGGGCGCACGCGGAGGAACTGCTGGCCACGGCGCGCGGTGCCGCCTCCGGCGGCTAGGGCGTGTCGCGAACGTAGCGCCGTCCGCCCGCAGGGCGGTGCGGGCCCGCGAAGATCGACCGGACCAGGCCTGGATCCGGACAGGGCCTGGGGCCGGGCCGGGCCTGGATCCGGACAGGGCCTGGACATACGGGTGTGTCGCCCCGGCCGCCCCCGCGCTGACCGTAGGGCGGCCCGAGGCGGCAGGACCGCCGCGTTCGTCACCGCGCCGGGGATCACGCGCGCCGTATAGCCCGTATACGAAGTGCTCCGTGAACAGGCCGCCGGAGGCTCGGAGTCCGGGTGCCGGCTACGCCGGGCGCAGGCCGGATCCGGACGCGGGCGCCGCGACGGCCGGGCCGGGCCGGCCCTTCGCGCACTGGGAGTTGTCGCCGTGACGGCGTACGGTGACCGGGTCGGCCGACGCGCGTCCTCACCCATGTGAGTGATCCGGGCGCCGAGTTGAGGGGCCGGACACACGAACGACGCCCCGGCGGTGCCGGAACGTGCGTACGGACTGGCATCCTTGGCGCAGCGACTTTCGGGCCCGCGCCGTGCCGTTCCGGGCACCCCGGTCGTCCATCCGTTCCCCCATCCCGAGCCAGGAGCCTTGACCACGTGACACAACTGCGTACGGTCCAGGTACTCGGCGGCGGCAGTGCGGGCAGCAGCGCGCACGTGCGCTCGCTGGCGGCCGGTCTGGCCGCCAGGGGAGTGCGGGTGACGGTGTGCGCCCCCGCCGAAGTCGACCGCGCCTACGACTTCCGGGGCGCGGGGGCGTATCACGTGCCCGTGCCCCGGCGCAGTGATCCGGCGGCCGTCGCGGCGCTGCGGGCGGCCTGCGCCGGCGCGGACGTGGTGCACGCGCATGGTGTGCACGCCGCCGTACGGACCGCGATCGCGCTCGGCGGGATGCGCGTGCCGCTCGTCGTCACCTGGCACACCCGCGCGCACGCCGAAGGACCGCGCGGCCGGCTGCTGCGGCTGATGGAGCGAAGAGCCGCCAGAGCGGCGGCCGTTGTGCTCGGCACCTCCTCGGAACTGGTCGACCGGGCCCGCGAGCGCGGGGCGCGCGACGCCCGTCTCGCGTCGGTCGCGGTGCCCGCGCCCCACCGGGCCGCCGACGACGATCCCGAGAACAAGTCGCGCGCCGAACTCGGCGCCGTCGACCGGCCGTTACTGATGGCCGTCGGCAGCCTCGTCCCCGACAAGGGATACGACACGCTGCTGGACGCGGCCAGGACCTGGCGTCACCTCGATCCCACCCCGCTGGTCGTCATCGCGGGCGAGGGGCGGGAGCGCGCCAGGCTTCAGCGCCGCATCGAGGACGCCGAGTTGCCCGTACAGCTCATCGGCCGCCGCGACGACGTCTCCGAACTCCTCGCCGCCGCCGATGTCGCCCTGCTGCCCAGCCGCTGGGAGGGCCGCTCGGTCCTCGCGCAGGAGGCGCTGCGGCTCGGCGTCCCGCTGGTCGCCACGGCGGTCGGCGCCGTCCCCGAACTGGTCGGCGACGCGGCGGAACTCGTACCGTACGGGGACGCGGCGGCCCTCGCGGACGCCGTGATACGCCTCCTCGGCGATCCCGAGCGCTGCCGGGAACTCGCCGCGACGGGCCTGGCGCGGGCGGCGAGCTGGCCGACGGAGGACGAGACCATCGCGCAAGTGCTCAGCGTGTACGACGAGTTGACGCAGCCCCAGCGATCCCACTGACCGACCGACTGGCTGACCGGCCGACTGACCGGCCGACTGGCTGACTGCGGTGCCGTCGCTCAGAGCGTGTGGCGTCTCGCCCGCAGCGCCAGGCTCAGGGCCAGCACCGTCTGCGGATCGTCCAGGTCCGTGCCGAGCAGCTCCGCGATCCGTGCCAGCCGGTTGTAGAGCGTCTGGCGGTTCAGATGCAGCTCGCGCGCCGTTTCCGCCTTGCGGCCCGCGTGCGCCAGATAGACCTCAAGAGTGGGCAGCAGCGCGGGGCGCGAGGTCCGGTCGTGCGCGCGCAGCGGGCCGATCGCGCGGTCCACGAAGGCCGCCAGATCGGGGTGCTCACGCAGCCGCCACAGCAGCAGATCGATATCCAGCCTGCGGGCGTCGTACCAGGCGCGGTCCGGCAGCCCCTGGGCCGCCGTCGCGGTCTCCGCCGCGTGCCGCAGCCCCGCGCTCGCCGCCGCCCAGCCGCCCGCGACACCGACGACCACCACCGGGGGCTGTGTCCCGGGACGCTCCAGTCCGGCCCGTTCCACGCCCGCGCGCAGCGCCGTCGCGACCCGGTCGGCCACCGCCGTGCGCTCGGACTCGGTGCGCAGCCCCAGCAGCAGCGGAACCCGCCCCTCCACCGGCCGTACGCCCAGCAGCACCGGCACCCCCACCGACGACAGCTCCTCCAGCACCGCCCTGGCGAGCAGCGCCCAGTTGCCGGCCGGGGCCGACTCGGGCGCCAGCCGCATCACGACCGGCAGCAGGGGCCCCTCACCCGGCTTGAAACCCAGCACCTTCGCCTGCGCGGGCGCGTCCTCCGCGAGGATCCGGCCCTCCGCGAGATCTGTCAGGAAGTCGCCACGGCCTCGGGCCGCCAGCTCCTCCTCCTGACGTGCCTGCATCAGGACGACCGCCAGGATGTCCGCCGCGCGCTCGGCCGCCAGCCGGTGCACCGGCAGCGGCGGCGCGGAGACGGCGGGCAGCACCAGCCGCGCCCGTACCGCCCCGGTGCCGTGCCCGCCGCCGGGTACGTCCACCAGCACCGCCCCGGCCGGCGGTCCCGCCGCGCGCGCCGCCCGCTGGCCGCGCAGCCCCTCCCAGATCTGGAGCGGATCGGCGGCGGCCGGACCGGCGCCGGGGGCCGCCGCGTACAGCAGACGTCCCTCGGCCGTCTCCAGGAAGACCGGATTGCCCGCGAAGTCCGCGAGGATACGGAGCACCTGCGGCACCCCGCCCCCGTCGAGCAGCGCCTCCGTGCACCGCCGGTGCACCTCCTCGGCCTGCCGCAGCAGCGCGTAGTGGCCGTTCACGATCTCGGTGTGCACCTCTTCGGTCACCGAGACGAACGGCACCTCGCGGTGCAGCTGCACCAGCGGCAGCCCGGCGGCCCGAGCCGTTTCCACGATCGTCGCGGGAAGGCGGTCGAACCGGGATCCCAGCTCCACCACCAGTGCCGCGATCCCGCGCTCGGCGAGCCTGCGGACGAAGACCCGCTGCTCGGCCGGGCGGCTGCCCAGCCCGAGCCCCGTGGTGAGAAGCAGCTCGCCGCCCTTGAGCAGGGACGCGATGTACGGCACCTCACCCGCGTGCACCCAGCGCACCGTACGGTCCAGCCGGTCCGCGCAGGCGACGACCTCGGGCAGGCCGGCCCGGAGTCCCGGCAGCTCAAGGGCCCGCCGCACGGTGATTCCGCCCTGACTGTCCATGACGCCGGAGGCTACTGGAAAAGCGCGCGGGACCGCCCCGGCCGTACGCGGTGGCGACGGCCGGGGCTCACACTCCAGGCGTCAGCCGCCGTACGCCCCCGAGGCCGTCAGCCTCAGCGCCGTGTCGATCAGCGGGACATGGCTGAACGCCTGCGGGAAGTTCCCCACCTGGCGCTGGAGCCGGGAGTCCCACTCCTCCGCCAGCAGCCCCAGATCGTTACGGAGCGCGAGCAGCTTCTCGAAGAGCTTCCTGGCCTCGTCCACCCGCCCGATCATCGCGAGATCGTCGGCGAGCCAGAACGAGCAGGCCAGGAACGCGCCCTCGTCGCCCTCCAGACCGTCCACTCCGGCGTCCTCGCCCGAGGTCGGGTACCGCATGATGAAGCCGTCCTCCGTGGACAGCTCCCGCTGGATCGCCTCGATCGTGCCGATGACCCGCTTGTCGTCCGGCGGCAGGAAGCCCATCTGCGGAATGAGCAGCAGCGACGCGTCCAGCTCCTTGGAGCCGTAGGACTGCGTGAAGGTGTTCCGCTCCTTGTCGTACCCCTTCTCGCAGACATCGCGGTGGATGTCGTCCCGCATCTCGCGCCAGCGGTCCAGCGGCCCGTCGGCGTCGCCCGACTCGATCAGCTTGATCGTGCGGTCGACCGCGACCCAGGCCATCACCTTCGAGTGCACGAAGTGCCGGCGCGGACCGCGCACCTCCCAGATGCCCTCGTCCGGCTGGTCCCAGTGCTTCTCCAGATACCGGATCAGCTTGAGCTGGAGCACCGAGGCGTAGTCATTGCGGGCGAGACCGGTCATATGCGCCAGATGCAGCGCTTCGGTGACCTCGCCGTACACGTCCAGCTGGAGCTGGTGCGCGGCGCCGTTGCCGACCCGGACCGGGCCCGAGCGCTCATAGCCGGGCAGCCAGTCCAGCTCCGCCTCACCCAGCTCGCGCTCGCCAGCGATGCCGTACATGATCTGGAGATTCTCCGGGTCGCCCGCGACCGCGCGCAGCAGCCACTCGCGCCAGGCGCGGGCCTCCTCGCGGTAGCCGGTGCGCAGCAGCGAGGAGAGCGTGATCGCGGCGTCGCGCAGCCAGGTGTAGCGGTAGTCCCAGTTCCGTACGCCGCCGATCTCCTCCGGCAGCGAGGTCGTCGGCGCCGCCACGATCCCGCCCGTCGGCGCGTAGGTCAGCGCCTTGAGCGTGATCAGCGAACGGACCACCGCCTCCCGGTAGGGGCCGTGGTACGTGCAGTGCTCGACCCATTCACGCCAGAAGTCGGAGGTCGCCTCCAGTGACCCCTCGGGGTCGGGCAGCGCGGGCGGCTGCCGGTGCGAGGGCTGCCAGCTGATCGTGAACGCGATCCGGTCTCCCGGCGCCACCGTGAAGTCGGAGTACGTCGTGAGGTCCTTGCCGTATGTCTCGGCGTCCGTATCCAGCCAGACCGAGTCGGGCCCCGCGACGGCGACCGTGCGGTTGTCCACCTTGTGGACCCAGGGCACGACCCGCCCGTAACTGAACCTCATCCGCAGCGCGGACCGCATCGGCACGCGTCCGCTGATGCCCTCCACGATCCGGATCACCTGCGGAGCGCCGTCACGCGGGGGCATGAAATCGGTCACTCTGACGGTGCCGCGTGGGGTGTCCCACTCCGATTCGAGAATCAGTGAGTCTCCGCGGTAGCGGCGCCGTGTGGCCCGTGGCGGCACGGAGCCCGCGGGGTGCGCGGGTCCCAGTCGCCAGAAACCATGCTCATCGGTGCCGAGCAGTGCCGCGAACACGGCGTGCGAGTCGAAGCGGGGCAGGCACAGCCAGTCGACTGTGCCGTCCCGGCAGACCAGGGCAGCGGTCTGCATGTCTCCGATGAGTGCGTAATCCTCGATGCGCCCGGCCACGTGCATCTCCAGTCGAACGGCCATGTCCGCCCCGTGGGGCGCGTACTTCGGTCAAGGGTCGTTGACGAGCTCTATTTCCGGGAAATCGGGCGGGGATGGTGCCGTTTGCCGGCCGGACTCGGCAGCGAATGTTTGAGCAGGATACGACGCACCACGGGGCTCTGCGCCACGGTCCCGACAACATCGGTCCGCCGAACGGGTAGGCCAAGGGTGACTGGGGGGAAAAAGTCTGACTCGGGGGAAAGGCTCTTCGGATGCGCGGGACGCCGCGTGGCCGGAAGCACCCTCCCTTCAGCGCTGATACCCTGGTAGCCCGTGGACCGGTGGACTCCCTGCAACGCAACGGGGCCCCGTACCCGCAGCGACGGAAGTCCCTTCAGTCTTCGACCGGGACACCGGCACGCACCTCAGACCGCGACCACGGGAGCCCCCTCTTGGCCATGCCGAACCGATCCTCGACATCCTCGACGACCAAGCACATCTTCGTCACCGGGGGTGTTGCCTCCTCCCTCGGCAAGGGCCTGACCGCCTCCAGTCTGGGTGCGCTGCTCAAGGCGCGTGGTCTGCGGGTCACCATGCAGAAGCTGGACCCGTATCTGAACGTCGACCCGGGGACGATGAACCCGTTCCAGCACGGTGAGGTATTCGTCACGAACGACGGAGCCGAGACCGACCTGGACATCGGCCACTACGAGCGCTTCCTCGACGTGGACCTCGACGGCTCGGCCAATGTCACCACCGGCCAGGTCTACTCGCAGGTCATCGCGAAGGAGCGGCGCGGCGAGTACCTGGGCGACACGGTTCAGGTCATTCCGCACATCACCAACGAGATCAAGCACCGCATCCGGCGCATGGCGGCCGACGACGTCGATGTCGTCATCACGGAGGTCGGCGGCACGGTCGGCGACATCGAGTCGCTGCCGTTCCTGGAGACCGTCCGCCAGGTGCGCCACGAGGTGGGCCGCGACAACGTCTTCGTCGTGCACATCTCGCTGCTGCCGTACATCGGCCCCTCCGGCGAGCTGAAGACCAAGCCGACCCAGCACTCGGTCGCGGCGCTGCGCAACATCGGCATCCAGCCGGACGCGATCGTGCTCCGCGCCGACCGCGACGTCCCGACCGCCATCAAGCGCAAGATCTCGCTGATGTGCGATGTCGACGAGTCGGCCGTGGTGGCGTGCGTGGACGCCAAGTCGATCTACGACATCCCCAAGGTGCTGCACACCGAGGGCCTGGACGCCTATGTCGTGCGCAAGCTGGATCTGCCGTTCCGCGATGTGGACTGGACGGTCTGGGACGATCTGCTGGACCGCGTCCACAACCCCGACCACGAGGTCACCGTCGCGCTGGTCGGCAAGTACATCGACCTCCCGGACGCCTATCTCTCGGTGACCGAGGCGATCCGTGCCGGGGGCTTCGCGAACAGGGCGCGCGTCAAGGTCAAGTGGGTCACCTCGGACGACTGCAAGACCCCGGCCGGCGCCGCCAGGCAGCTGGCCGACGTCGACGGGATCCTGATCCCCGGCGGCTTCGGCGAGCGCGGTGTCACCGGCAAGGTCGGCGCCATCCAGTACGCCAGGGAGCACAAGGTCCCGCTGCTGGGGCTCTGTCTGGGCCTCCAGTGCATCGTCATCGAGGCCGCGCGCAATGTCGCCGGGATCCCCGACGCCAACTCCACGGAGTTCGACTCCGGCACCGCCCACCCGGTGATCTCCACGATGGAGGAGCAGCTCGCCTACGTGGAGGGCGCCGGAGACCTGGGCGGCACGATGCGGCTCGGGCTCTACCCGGCGAAGCTCGCCGAGGGCTCGATCGTGCGCGAGGTCTATGACGACCAGCCGTATGTGGAGGAGCGCCACCGCCACCGCTACGAGGTCAACAACGCGTACCGCGCGGAGCTGGAGAAGAAGGCCGGTCTGGTCTTCTCGGGCACGTCCCCGGACAACAAGCTGGTCGAGTACGTCGAGTACGCGCGCGCCACGCACCCCTATCTGGTCGCCACCCAGGCCCACCCGGAGCTGAGGTCCCGGCCGACCAGGCCGCATCCGCTCTTCGCCGGTCTGGTGAAGGCCGCGGTGGAGCGTCAGCTGGCCGCGCGCGAGGGCGCGGGCCAGGGCGGGCAGCGGACGCCGGTGGAGCCGGTGGCCGCCCAGTCCTGAGCGGTCCGCCAAGCGATACGGTGGGAGCCGGGGCACGGGTCTTTCGGGACCTGTGCCCCGGTTTCCGCTTGTGCGCCACTGTGTGGGAGGACGGTTTCATGACGATCAAGGACGCCCCCGAGGAGTGGCGGGTCACCGCGACCTCGACGCCCTTCCGCGGCAACAAGACCAGTGTCCGTACGGATGACGTGGTCATGCCCGACGGTACGGTCGTGTCGCGCGACTACCAGGTCCACCCCGGATCCGTGGCGATCCTCGCGCTGGACGACACGGGCCGGGTCCTCGTACTGCGCCAGTACCGGCACCCCGTCCGCCAGAAGCTGTGGGAGATCCCGGCCGGTCTGCTCGACGTGCCGGGCGAGAACCCGCTGCACGCGGCCCAGCGCGAGCTGTACGAGGAGGCCCACGTCAAGGCCGAGGACTGGCGGGTGCTGACGGACGTCTACACCACGCCGGGCGGCTGTGACGAGGCGGTACGGATCTTCCTCGCGCGCGGTCTGTCGGAGGCGGAGGGCGAGCGCTTCGAAGTCTCCGAGGAGGAGGCGGACATGGAGCTGGCCCGGGTGGAGACGGCGGAGCTGGTACGGGGTGTGCTCGCCGGTGAGCTGCACAACAACTGCCTGGCGGTGGGGGTGCTCGCGCTCACCGCGGCGCTGGCGGGCGACGGCATCGAGTCGCTCCGGCCGGCCGAGGCGCCGTGGCCCGCGCGCCCGTTCGAGTCCTGAACAGGGATCCTTGCGTTTCGGGTGTTCGATCATTCTCCAGTCTGAAAAAATGCTGATCCGATTGGGGGACATATCGGCCACGTTCCCTCGGTCTCGTCGCTGAGAGTGAACTACGCTCGGACCGCCCGTGCGGAGACCCGCCGGGCTCGGCTCGTGCGCAGGCGGACGGAGCGTGGCCCGTGACGGATCAGGCGGTGGATGTGAGTGGCCCCGGCCGTCCGGGCGCCGGGGGAAAGCGCGGCAGCACCCGGACCGGGAAGCCAACCGCCGCGGAAACGAACGAAACTGACGGGCCGTCGGGCAAACGGCGGAGTCGTTCCACGTCGGCCGCCAAGAAGCCGTCGACAGCGGGTTCCGAGACGAAAGGTACGGCCCGGGTGAGTATCCCGGAGGGTCCCGAAGACGCGACCGACGCCGTGAGCGAGAGTGGCACGGAGAGGCCGGCGCCGGACGGCGTGACGGAGCGTGGTGACACGCGGCAGGCGGCGCGCGAGGGCACAGGCGCGGACGAATCGGACCCGGCGGACGGATCAGCCGGACCCGCCGGGCCCGTCGGACCCGCCGATCCGGCTCCGGCGGAGGCCGGCCCCGGCGGCGGCACTCCACGGTCCCGGCCGGGCGGCCTGGCATCCGGGGCCGACGATCCGACGTCCGGGGCGAAGGACCCGGTGTCCCGGGCGGGCGATCCGTCCGCCGGGTCCGATTCGTCCGGGCCGAAGGACCTGGCGTCCGGGGCGGGTGGGCTGCCGTCAGGGCCCGGAGCCGGCTGCCTCGCCCCGGTCGTTCCCGCCGAGCCGGCCGTATCCCCTCCGGATCTCGCGCGGCCCGTCCAGTCGCCGCCTCCCTCCGCCCGGACGGGTTCCGCCGGACCGCTGTCCGACGCACGCGCCCCGCACCCGGGGCGGCCCGCGCACGACGGGGAGTTCTTCGGCAGGCAGCGGGAGATCAAGGCGCTGCGCGGAGACATCGAGCGGGCCGGGCTCAACACGCTCTCCGGCCGCAAGGAGCCGCGCGCCCGGGTGCTGCTGATCGCGGGCCGGCCCGGCTCGGGGCGTACCGCGCTGGCCGAGGAGCTGACCCGGCAGCTGCGCGACGGCTATCCGGACGGTGTCGTACGGACCCGGCTCACCGAGCCCGGCGGCGAGCCGGTGCCCACCGAGCGGACCGCGCGCGAGATCCTCGACGCGTTCGGCCTCGCCACCCCGCCGGGCGCGGGCGAGGACGAGCTGTCCGAGATGGTGCGCGAGGCGCTCTCCGCACGGCGGGTGCTGCTGCTCCTCGACGACGCCGTCGACGCCGAGCAGGTCGATCCGCTGGTGCCCGACAACCCCGGCTGTCTGGTGGTCGCGGTGGCGCAGGGCCCGCTGACCGGGATCCCCGACGTCCGTCCGTGCACGCTCGGCGGGATGGACGCCAAGTCCGCCATCGAGCTTCTCGGCACGTTCACCGGCGCCGTCCGGATCACCGTCGATCCGCAGGCCGCGGAGTCGCTAGCCGAGGAGTGCGGCGGCCAGCCCGCCGCGCTCGTGCTGGCCGGCGGCTGGCTCGCCGCCCGGCCCACCGCGTCCGTCGCCGATGTGACCAAACAGCTGCGGGCGCTGCCGCACGACTGGGACCGGCCCGTCGGCGACCGGCCGCTCGCGCGCGCCTTCCATCTCGTCTACGAGACGCTGCCGTCGCCCGCCGCCCGGATACTGCGACTGCTCGCGCTCGCGCCCGCGGGGCTCGCCGACGCGCACACCGCGTCCGCGCTGGCCGGCTGCTCGGTCTCGGCCGCCAGGACCACACTGGACGACTTCGCCGTACGGGGACTGCTCCGGGCGGTCGACGCCGAGCAGTACCAGGTGCCCGGCTGCCTGGTTCCGCTGCTGCGGCGCGTCATGGAGGAGCACGACCGGCCCGCCGAGGTGCAGCTGGCCCGCGCGCGGATGCTGGAGCGGAGCGTACGGCTGCTCTCCTCCTGCCGCGCCGTCACCGAACCCGACGGCTCCCCGGCCCGCAAGAAGCTGGCCGCGCTGCCCCGCGCGCTGCGCTTCCCGAACGCCGCGGCGGCGGCCGGATGGCTGGGCGCGCGACAGACCGCGCTGCTCGCCTCCGCGCGGCTCGCGGTCGCCGACGGCGAGCTGGACACGCTGGCAAGGCGGCTGGTGGCCGCGCTGGTCAGGGCGCTGGCCGCGCACCGGGGCACCGAGGCCGCGGCGCCCGAGCTGTACGGGCTCCATCAGCTGGTGCTGGATATCGCCGAGCGGCGCGAGCTGCACCGCGAGCAGGCCGCCGCGCTGCTGAACATCGGCGATCTGGACGCCCGGACCGGCCGCACGCAGGACGCCCTCGCCCGCTACCGCGCGGCGCTGGACGCCGGAAGGGCCGCGAACGATCTCTACGCGACCGGCCGCGCGATGGAATCCGTAGGCGGCGCCTACCAGGATCTGCGCGACTGGCAGCGGGCCGCCGACTGGTACGGCAGGGCGCTCGCCCAGCGGCTGAGCCGGGGCGAGCGGGCCGACGAGGCCCGGCTGTACGGCCGCCTCGGCACCGTCTTCACGTACGCGGGGCTGTACGGCGAGGCGCTGCGCAACTGGCGGGCCGCCGTCGCGGGCTACCGCAGGCTGCGCGATCTCCCGGGCCAGGCAAGGGCGTTGAGCGAGGCGGCCCGGGTCCAGGAGTACGCGGGCCGGCCGCAGGAGTCGCTGCGCACCTGCCAGGAGGCGGTCGAGTGGGCGCGGCTGGCCGGGGACGAACGGCTCCAGGCCGCGCTCCAGCTGAGGCTGGCCGACACCCTGGACCGGCTCGGCGACCCGACCGCGGCGAGGCTGCACCGGGCCACGGCCGATCGTCTGCTGGAAACGGAGGGAAAACACCTACGAAATCCGTAGTGCTTCCACTGGTGATTGATGCTTTGCAAGGCTAGACACCGAGAAATCCTTCATTAGACTGGCTACGCCGCACCCCACCGCGGCGTCTTCCCGTGCGCCGTGTGCGCCCGGGTATGTATGGGATCGCCCCTGGACATCCCCGGACATCCCCTGAGCCAAGGACCGTGATCTGCCGTGTTGGTCGGTATCCCCCGTGAGGTCAAGAACAACGAGTTCCGGGTGGCCATCACCCCGGCCGGCGTCCATGAGCTGGTACGCCAGGGGCATCAGGTCGTCATCGAGCGGAACGCGGGAGCGGGCTCCTCGATCACGGACGAGGAGTTCGCCGCGGCCGGCGCCCGGATACTGGCCACCGCCGACGAGGTCTGGGCCGCCGCCGATCTGCTGCTGAAGGTCAAGGAGCCGATCGCCGAGGAGTACCACCGGCTGCGCAAGGGCCAGACGCTCTTCACGTATCTGCATCTCGCCGCCTCCCGCGCGTGCACGGACGCCCTGCTGGACTCCGGCACCACCGCCATCGCCTACGAGACCGTCGAGACCGCGAACCGCGCGCTGCCGCTGCTCGCCCCGATGTCCGAGGTCGCGGGCCGGCTGGCGCCGCAGGTCGGCGCGTACCACCTGATGCGCTCGGCCGGCGGCCGGGGTGTGCTGCCGGGCGGCGTGCCCGGTACGGCGGCCGGCCGGGCCGTCGTCATCGGCGGCGGTGTCTCGGGATGGAACGCCACGCAGATCGCCGTCGGCATGGGCTTCCACGTGACGCTGCTCGACCGGGACATCAACAAGCTGCGCGAGGCCGACCGGATCTTCGGCACGAAGGTCCAGACCATCGTGTCCAACGCCTTCGAACTGGAGAAGGCGGTCGTCGAGGCGGACCTCGTCGTCGGGGCCGTTCTCATCCCCGGCGCGAAGGCGCCGAAGCTGGTCACCAACGAGCTCGTCGCCAAGATGAAGCCCGGAAGTGTACTTGTCGACATTGCGATTGATCAGGGTGGCTGCTTCGAGGATTCGCGGCCGACGACACACGCCGAGCCGACGTTCCGGGTCCATGACTCGGTCTTCTACTGCGTGGCCAACATGCCGGGCGCCGTACCGCACACCTCCACGTACGCGCTGACCAACGCCACGCTGCCGTACATCGTGGAGCTGGCGAACCGCGGCTGGCTCGACGCGCTGCGCCGGGACCCGGCCCTCGCCAAGGGGCTCAACACCCATGAGGGCCAGGTCATTTACCGCGAGGTCGCCGAGGCCCATGGGCTGGATCACGCCGAATTGGCCGCGCTTCTGGGCTGATGTGTCAACTCGTCTCGTCAACATCGCGCCAGCGGCCGGATCTTGCGGAGCGAGGTCCGGCCGTACGCGTGTCCGGTGGCTGCCGAACGGCGGGTCAACGCGCCTCGAACATAACGCTTTCAACCGTTTCGCGCGTCGGCGGAACAGGCCGGGCATGCCTTGGTGAGAGGCTTGTGCGCCCTTGACAGAGAGGTGTTCCGTTGCCGACACATCGGGCCGGGTCCGGCGGATTGTGTTGCTGCGAAGCGGTGACACGCCATAGAGTCGCCAACCGTCGGCATGGTGCCACGCTGACCTATCGATAAGTTTCCTGGTCCCGTCCAAGGAGGTAAGACGACTTGTGAATGAGTCGACATTTACTCCCGGGGGTGGTCAACCAGGAATGCCTGTGAGGAGCCAGAGCCCGTCGTCCGGGCTCAAGGCTGTCGGCTCCGTAGCGGTCCGCACCTTCGCCACCCACCAGCACATGACGACAGCCCACCAGATGATGGACGGCCAACACGTGAACGCCATGGCCGGCAACGAGGGTGGCCGAGAGTCCACTCCATTCGCCGACTACGACGAAGTGCCCGAGGGGCACTTCTACGACCCCGACGCCGAGTACGAGCCCGACCCCGAGTACGCGGCCACCCTCGCCCCCGACGCGGCCCGCCAGCGTCGCGAGCGGATCGGCCCGACCGGGCGTCCCCTGCCGTACTTCCCGATCCCGGGCCCGCTCACCGACCACGGCCCCGCGAAGATCATCGCGATGTGCAACCAGAAGGGCGGCGTCGGCAAGACGACGTCGACCATCAACCTGGGTGCCGCGCTCGCGGAGTACGGCCGGCGTGTGCTGCTCGTCGACTTCGACCCGCAGGGAGCCCTGTCGGTCGGTCTCGGCGTGAACCCGATGGAGCTGGACCTCACCGTCTACAACCTGCTCATGGAGCGGGGCATGGCGGCCGACGAGGTGCTGCTGAAGACCGCCGTGCCCAACATGGACCTGCTGCCGAGCAACATCGACCTCTCGGCCGCGGAAGTGCAGTTGGTGAGCGAGGTGGCGCGCGAGTCCACGCTCCAGCGGGCGCTGAAGCCCCTGATGCAGGACTACGACTACATCGTGATCGACTGTCAGCCCTCGCTCGGTCTGCTGACCGTGAACGCGCTGACCGCCGCGCACAAGGTGATCGTGCCGCTGGAGTGCGAGTTCTTCGCGCTGCGCGGGGTGGCGCTGCTGACGGAGACCATCGAGAAGGTCCAGGAGCGGCTCAACCCCGAGCTGGAGCTCGACGGCATCCTCGCCACCATGTACGACTCCCGTACGGTGCACAGCCGTGAGGTCCTCGCGCGCGTGGTCGAGGCCTTCGACGATCACGTCTACCACACGGTGATCGGACGGACCGTTCGCTTCCCGGAGACCACGGTCGCCGGTGAGCCGATCACCACGTACGCCTCGAACTCCGTCGGCGCCGCCGCGTATCGCCAGCTCGCCAGGGAGGTGCTCGCCCGGTGTCACGCCGAGTGAGTCTGCCCGGGGCCGACGAACTGTTCCGTACCACCGGCGGCATGGCGCTCCAGTCCTCCCCGCCGGCGGACCGGCGCAGGAACGCCAACGGCGAGCCCCGGGTGCCCGCTCCGGCGGGGGAGAGCGATCCGTCCGGCGAAGCGGCGGGCGCCTCCTCCTCCACCGCGGTGGAGGAGCACTCCGCCGCCGGTACGGACGCCCAGGAGCCGTCCCGGAGCAGGACCGCCGACGCCGAGCAGGCGGCCTCCTCCGTGAAGGGGCGACGGCCGCAGGAGGCCGCTTCCGCGGCCTCCGCGGGCCAGGGGCAGGCACAGGGCCAGACGCAGGCCGCGGGGCCGCAGGGCGGGCAGCAGCGCCGCCGGGGACGTGGCGCCAACCGCCGCCCCAGCGGACGCGAACGGCACGACGAGAAGATCACGGTCTATGTCTCGGCCGAGGAACTGATGGACCTCGAACACGCGCGGCTCGTGCTGCGCGGTGAGCACGGACTCGCCGTGGACCGTGGCCGGATCGTCCGCGAGGCCGTCGCCGTGGTCCTCGCCGACCTCGAATCGCGCGGCGACGCGAGCATCCTCGTACGGCGCCTGCGCGGGCGCTGAGGATAGCCTGCGCGGGCCGTCCCTCCGCTCCCGCCCTCAGGACCCCGATGCCGCCCCCGCCCCCCGGTCTCCACCGCCCGTCCCGCCGCACTCTGGGCCGCGGGCCAGGGGCGTCGGCGCCCGAGCCGGTTTCCGGGCCCGCTCCCGTATCCGTGCCTGTGCCGGTACCGGAGCCCGTGGTGGAGCCAGCTGCCGGACCGGAACCGCCGCCGGTGCCCGAGCCTGCCTCCGTGCCGGACCCGGAGCCGGACCCTTCGCCCGCGCCGGAGCCGGTACCGGTGCCTTCGCCCGAGCCTTCGTCGGAGTCCGCGTCCGAGTCCGCGCCCGGTGACGGGCGGTTCACCGTACGGCTGGTGAACTTCGAGGGCCCCTTCGACCTGCTGCTCCAGCTCATCTCCAAGCACAAGCTGGATGTGACCGAGGTCGCGCTGTCGAAGGTCACCGACGAGTTCATGGCGCACATCCGCGCCATGGGCCCGGACTGGGACCTCGACCAGACCACCGAGTTCCTGGTCGTCGCGGCGACCCTGCTGGATCTGAAGGCCGCCCGGCTGCTGCCCGCCGCCGAGGTCGAGGACGAGGCCGATCTCGCGCTGCTCGAAGCGCGGGACCTGCTCTTCGCCCGGCTCCTCCAGTACCGCGCGTACAAACAGGTCGCGGAGATCTTCAGCGAGCGCCTGGACGCCGAGGCACGGCGCTACCCCCGTACCGTCGGGCTGGAGCCGCACCACGCCGCGCTGCTCCCCGAGGTCATCATCAGCATCGGGCCCGAGGGCTTCGCCCGGCTCGCCGTGAAGGCGATGCAGCCCAAGCCCAGACCGCAGGTATACGTGGAGCACATCCACGCGCCCCTGGTGTCGGTGCGGGAACAGGCGGGGATCGTCGTCGCGCGGCTGCGGGAGCGCGGCGAGATCAGTTTCCAGGCGCTCACCGAGGACGCCGCGGACACCCTCACCGTCGTGGCGCGCTTCCTGGCGCTGCTGGAGCTCTACCGGGAGCGGGCCGTCGCCCTGGACCAGGAGGAGGCGCTCGGCTCGCTCATGGTCCGCTGGACGGGCGGGGACGGTGACGTGGAGGCCGCCGTCACGGACGAGTTCGACCGTGAGTCCGGGCCGGCCGACGGGGCGGGCGAGGGAACGGACGAGAAGAAGAAGGTGACGGTGTGAGCGAGAGGGTGCGGGAACGGGAACGGGAGCGGGAACAGGCGAGGGCGCGGGCGGCGGAGCGCTCGTCGTCGGGCGCGGTCGCGGACCTGGACCTCAAGCCCGCGCTGGAGGCGGTCCTCATGGTCGTCGACGAGCCCGCCACCGAGGAGCATCTCGCCAAGGTCCTCGACCGTCCCCGGCGGGCCGTCGCCGACGCGCTGCGCGAGCTGGCCGACGAGTACACCGTGCAGCGGCGGGGCTTCGAGCTGCGGCTGATCGCCGGCGGCTGGCGCTTCTACACCCGGCCCGAGTACGCCGACGCCGTGGAGGCGTTCGTCCTCGACGGCCAGCAGGCCCGGCTCACCCAGGCCGCGCTGGAGACGCTGGCGGTCGTCGCGTACCGCCAGCCCGTGAGCCGTTCCCGGGTCTCGGCGGTGCGCGGAGTGAACTGTGACGGCGTCATGCGCACCCTGCTCCAGCGCGGGCTGGTGGAGGAGGCGGGCGCGGAACCCGAAACAGGTGCGATCCTGTACAGGACGACGAACTACTTTTTGGAGCGGATGGGCCTGCGGGGCCTGGACGAGCTCCCGGAGCTCGCGCCCTTCCTCCCCGAGGCGGACGCGATCGAGGCCGAGAGCCAGGAAGGCGTTCCGTCGTTCGATCCGGACGCCCCGGATACCCACGCAGACGACAAGACGGAACTTTGATGCGAAGCAACGGCAGGAACAGCGGCAGCGGCAACAGGAGCGGCGGAGGCGGGAGCGGCGGCGACCGGGACAACCGGGGAGCCGGCAGCGGGCGGGACGACGAGCGGAAGCGGCCGTCCCGACCCCGCCCCGAGGAGCGCCGTTACGACGTCGGCCGCTCCGGCCCCACCGGTGGTTCCGGCGCGTCCGGGGCACCCGCCGGCGCGCGCCGTTCCGGTGGCTCCGGCGGTTCCGGCGGTTCCGGTGGTTCCGCGGGCGGCTCCTCCGGCGGGGGCTCCCGTCAGGGCGGTGCCCGTGGCGCGGCGGCACGCGGTGGTGCCAAGGGCGGCCCCAAGCCTTCGCAGAGCGGTGGCCGCGGCGGTCCGCGGCGCGGTGCCCCGTCCCGTCCGCGCGAGCTGGACGCCAAGATCGAGCAGCGCAACCGCGACCGGTACGCGGACCGGCCCTCGGTCAAGACGCCCAGGACCAACCCGGGCGCCGAGCAGGAGGGCGAGCGGCTGCAGAAGATCCTCGCCCGCGCCGGCATGGGCTCGCGCCGCGCGTGCGAGGAGCTGATCGAGCAGGCCAGGGTCGAGGTGAACGGCGAGATCGTCCTCGAACAGGGCATGCGCGTGGACCCGGACCGCGACGAGATCAAGGTCGACGGGCTGACCGTCGCCGCGCAGTCGCATCTCTTCTTCGCGCTGAACAAGCCGGCCGGGGTCGTCTCCACGATGGGGGACCCCGACGGGCGGCAGAACCTCGGCGACTACGTCACCAACCGCGAGACCCGGCTCTTCCATGTCGGCCGGCTCGACACGGAGACCGAGGGCATCATCCTGCTCACCAACCACGGTGAGCTGGCCCACCGCCTCACGCACCCCAAGTACGGCGTCAAGAAGATCTATCTCGCCGCGATCCAGGGCCCGTTGCCGCGCGATCTGGGCAAGCGGCTGAAGGACGGCATCCAGTTGGAGGACGGCTACGCAAAGGCCGACCACTTCCGGGTCGTCGAGAACACCGGCAAGAACTATCTGGTGGAAGTCACCCTCCACGAGGGCCGCAAGCACATCGTGCGCCGGATGCTCGCCGAGGCGGGTTTCCCGGTCGACCGGCTCGTCCGGACGTCCTTCGGCCCGATCCCGCTGGGTGACCAGAAGTCCGGCTGGCTGCGCCGCCTCACCAACACCGAGGTCGGCATGCTGATGAAGGAAGTCGGGCTGTAACACGCCCACGGCGTCCTCCCCGGACACGCCGGACATCGAGAAGCCCGCGGCCTGACGGCCGCGGGCTTCTCCCTTGTGCGGACGGCGCGTTCAGCTTTATAGTCAATGTGACCATTAAGGAGGTGGCCGTGCGTCGCGCGATCACGAGTCGGACGGCCGTGCGCACGTACGGCCGGTGGACCTGGACCCACGGGGGTGGCCCAGGCTCCAGGCCCGGTCCGGTCGGTCCTCACGGACCCGCGAGGACCGACCGGACAGGACCTCGGCCTCCGGAGCGGTCATGACGGCTCGGGGGCGGGCGCCGGGGGGCTACGACCCCGCCGCCTTCGAGCCGTTCGCGGTCGCCGTCGATCTCGCCGTCTTCACCGTGCGCCTCGGCCGGCTGCACGTACTCCTCATCGAGCGGGGTGAGGAACCGTACCGGGGCGACTGGGCGCTGCCCGGTGGTTTCGTACGGCCGAGGGAGTCCGCAGGACAGGCCGCCCGCCGTGAACTCGCCGAGGAGGCGGGCCTGTCGGCGCCGACCGCGGGCGCGCTCCATCTGGAGCAGCTGCGCACCTACAGCGATCCGGACCGCGACCCCAGGATGCGGGTGGTGTCCGTGGCGTACACCGCGCTCGTCCCCGACCTGCCCGAGCCGCGCGGCGGCGGGGACGCCGCCCGCGCCCAGTGGGTGGAGTTCGGCGCCCGCGGGCCGCTCGCGTTCGACCACGAACACATCCTCGCCGACGCCTACGACCGGGTCGGCGCCAAGCTCGAATACACCTGTCTCGCCACGGCCTTCTGCCCGCCCGAGTTCACGCTCGGGGAGCTGCGGCAGGTGTACGAGACGGTCTGGGGCGTGGAGCTCGACCGCCCCAACTTCCGGCGCAAGGTCCTCACCACGCCGGATTTCGTGCAGACGGTGGAGGGGCCGCCGCGCCGGACGGGTGGCCGGGGGAAACCGGCGGCGCTGTACCGCGCGGGCCCCGCCACCACGCTGCACCCACCTCTGCTGCGACCGGAAGGACGGAAGGCATGATCATCGCGAGGGCCCAGACCAAACAGGCTGCCACGGGCTCGCTGATCGGGCTCGCGCTCGGTGACGCGCTGGGCTTCCCCACCGAGTTCAACGACGTGCCGTCGATCCTCGCCAAGAGCGGTCCCTGGCGCGAGATGGCGCTGCCGGAGCCCGCGTTCGTCACGGACGACACCCAGATGACGCTGGCGTTCGCGCGCGGGATCAGGACGGCGATGGACCGGGGCGTGCTCGGTCCGCTGCGGCTGGAGCGGCCGGTACGCGACGAGTTCGTCCGCTGGTACCACTCCCCGGACAACAACCGCGCCCCCGGCAACACCTGCCTCACCGCCTGCCGGCTCCTCGACAGCGACCGCCCCTGGCAGCGGGCCAGCCAGACGCACTCCAAGGGCTGCGGCGCCAACATGCGGGTCGCGCCGATCGGACTCGTCCCCGGCCTCAGCGACGAACAGCGCGGCGGCGCCGCGCAGTTGCAGGCGGCGCTCACCCACGGCCATCCGACGGCGCTCGCCGCCTCCGACCTGACGGCCCGCGCGGTCTGTCTGCTGGCGCACGGCGGCGAGCCGCAGGCGCTGGTGGGCCAGCTGCGCTCGTACGCGTACGAGAACCGCGAGCGCTACCACCACCGCTGGCTCGGCGACCTCTGGACGCTCTCCGGCGATCCCACGCCCGAGACCTTCATCGCCCGGGGCTGGGACGAGTGCCTGGAGGCCCTGGAACGCCTCCAGGCGGCCCTGCGCGCCCCTTCGCCGGAGACCGATCCCTGTCTGGCCACCGGAGACGGCTGGATCGCCGAGGAAGCCCTCGCCACCGGTCTGCTCTGCTTCCTCCTCTTCCCCCAGGACCCGGTCACCGCCCTGCGCCGCGCCGCCTGCACAAGAGGCGACTCCGACTCCCTCGCCTGCCTCGCGGGCGCGTTCGCGGGCGCCCATCTGGGCGCGGGAGCGTGGCCCCGGGAGTGGGCGGAGCGGATCGAGTACCACGGCGATCTGATGGCGCTGGGAGCGCTCTGGGATTCCTGAGCCGCGTCAGCGGACCGCCCGCACATGTTCCGAGCACCGTGCTTCAGAGCGCCGTGCTTCAGAGCGCTGAGGCGCGGCGCACGCGGGTCAGGAAGTCCTCCACGCGCGCGAGGTCCGGGTCGGCCGGCAGCGGGGAGCGGGACACCGCCTCGTCGGCCTCGGCCACGAGGCGGGTCATCCGGCGCTCCACCTCCGGCCACGGGACCTCGCCCCGCTTGACCGCCAGCAGGTGGTCCCGGTTCCGGCCGACGCCGATCACCAGGCTGCCCGTACGCAGCAGATCCCGGCAGGAGGCGAGCAGCCGCAGCAGATGCATGGCGTGCTTCCAGCGCGGGGCGCCGTGCAGGCGTACGTCCGCCTCCAGCTTCCGGCGCCGGCCCTCGGCGTAGCGGACGAACGTCCGGTGGGCCCGCCGGGACAGGAACGCGTCGCGCAGGGCGAGCAGTTCACGGCCGGTGTCGTCGATCCGTTCGACGAGCGGGGAGTGCAGACACTCCAGGACATTCGGGTTGGTGCGCAGGGCGAGGGAGCAGAAGCGCTCCAGCTCCCAGGAGAACTGCTCCGGGGCCGGGCCCTCGACATGGGCCGGCGGCTTCTCGAAGCGCCAGAAGAGCGGGGTCGGGGCGAGGAAGACACCGCGCCGGTCCGTGTCGCTGCCCTCCGTCGCGAGTCCGAAGGCGCGCGAGCCCATCACACACGCGTAGACGGTGTGTTCACGGACGAGCGCTTCCGGCGAGGTCATGGGGGAGAGGCTACGGGGGCACCGGGCAGGGGTCCGAGTGGTTTTCCGGCGGCCCGGCGGGCCCGCTCGCGCCGGGGCGCGAGCGGGCCCGCTCCCGTCGGCGGGAAAGGTCGCCGCGCCCCCGTTCCGCGCGGCTGACTACCCTGGGACGAGCACTCGATCACTGAGGAGAACGTCGTGGCGGTACGAGCGGTGCGCGGAGCGGTCCAGCTGGAGCGGGACGAGGCCGGGCACATGGACGACCAGGTCAGGCAGCTCCTCACCGCGATCCTTGAGCGCAACGCGCTCACCGCGGACGATCTGATCAGCGTCTGGTTCACGGCCACGCCCGATCTGCACAGCGACTTCCCGGCCGCCGCGGCCCGCGGGCTCGGCATAGTCGACGTCCCCCTGATCTGCGCTCAGGAACTGGACATCGAGGGCGCCCTGCCGCGCGTCGTCCGTATCCTCGCCCATATCGAGTCCGACCTGCCCAAGTCCGAGATCGCGCACGTCTACCTCGGCGCCGCGGCCACCCTCCGCAAGGACATCGCCCAGTGAGAACCGCCGTCGTCATCGGTACGGGCCTGATCGGCACCTCGGCGGCGCTGGCCCTGGCCGGCCGCGGGGTCACCGTCCATCTCAGCGACCACGACCCCTCCCGCGCCAGGACCGCCGCCGCGCTCGGCGCGGGGACGGACGAGGCGCCCGAGGGCCCCGTCGACCTCGCGATCATCGCCGTACCGCCCACGCATGTCGCCGCCACGCTCTCCTCGGCGATGCGTGACGGCGTGGCCCGCGGCTATCTGGACGTGGCCAGCGTGAAGGGCGGCCCCCGGCGCGAGCTGGAGGCGCTCGGCCTCGATCTCGCCGCGTACATCGGTACGCACCCCATGGCCGGCAAGGAGCGTTCGGGACCGCTGGCCGCGACCGCCGATCTCTTCGAGGGGCGCCCCTGGGTGCTGACCCCGACCCGGGACACCGACACCGAGGTGCTGAACCTCGCCCTGGAACTGGTCGCGCTGTGCCGGGCCGTGCCGGTGGTGATGGACGCCGACGCGCACGACCGCGCGGTCGCCCTCGTCTCGCACACCCCGCAGCTGATCTCGTCGATGGTCGCCGCCCGTCTTGAGGCGGCCGACGAGACGGCCGTACGCCTCTGCGGCCAGGGCATCCGCGATGTCACCCGGATCGCGGCCTCCGACCCCGGGATGTGGGTCGAGATCCTCTCCGCCAACCCCGGCCCGGTCGCCGACGTACTGGCCGGGGTCGCCGCCGACCTCGGTGAGACGGTCGAGGCGCTGCGCGCGCTCCAGTCCTCGGACGCGGAGAAGCGGCGCGGAGGGGCCGCCGGGATCGAGGACGTCCTGCGGCGCGGCAACGCGGGACGGGTGCGGGTGCCCGGCAAGCACGGCGCCGCCCCCGCGACGTACGAGGTCGTGGCCGTCCTCATCAGCGACCGGCCGGGCGAGCTGGCCCGTATCTTCGCGGACGCGAGCCGCGCCGGGGTCAACGTGGAGGACGTACGGATCGATCACGCGACCGGGCAGCAGGCGGGTCTGGTGCAGCTGATGGTGGAGCCGTCGGCGGCCCCGGGGCTCTCGGCGGCCCTGCGGGAACGCGGCTGGTCGATCCGGCAGTAGTCCGGCGGCGAGCGAGCCGCCAGTGGTCCGGGGTCCGGTGGCGATCGGCCGGTGGCCGGGCGGCGATCCGGCGGTGGTCCCGCGGCAGTCACGCGCGGTGGCCCGCGTCCCGCCGAACGGGTGCATTCGGGGTCCTGAGTACTCGGTAACCTTGTGCGGGGGCGTATGTGCGTCCCCGCGCATCCACCCCCATGAACCAGGAAGGTGTCCGACCCCCGTGGACAACGGAGCAACCCCCGCCCGGACCGCACCGGCCGCTGTGATCGTCGCCATCGACGGGCCCTCCGGCACGGGCAAGTCGAGCACCTCCAAGGCCGTGGCCGCCCAGCTCGGGCTGAGCTACCTCGACACCGGCGCGCAGTACCGTGCGATGACCTGGTGGATGATCACCAACGGTGTCGACGTGTCGGACGGCGCCGCCGTCGCGACCGCCGCGGACAAGCCCGTACTGGTCTCCGGGACGGACCCGGCCGCCCCCACGATCACCGTGGACGGGGCGGACGCCTCCGGTCCGATCCGTACCCAGGAGGTCACCTCCAAGGTGAGCGCGGTCAGCGCCGTGCCCGAGGTGCGGACCGTCGTCACCGAGCTCCAGCGCTCCATCGCCGCGGCGGCGGGGAACGGGATCGTGGTCGAGGGCCGTGACATCGGTACGACCGTGCTGCCGGACGCCGACGTCAAGATCTTCCTCACCGCGTCCCCGGAGGCCCGCGCCGCCCGGCGCAGCGGTGAGCTGAAGGGCAAGGAGGCGACCGATGTCGCCGCCACCAAGGACGCCCTGGTCAAGCGGGACGCGGCCGACTCCAGCCGTACGACGTCCCCGCTCGCGAAGGCCGCGGACGCGGTCGAGGTGGACACCACGGAGCTCACGCTCCAGCAGGTCATCGAGTGTGTCGTGACCCTGGTCGAGGAGAAGCGGGCCGCGAAGTGAGCACACCGTCAGCGCCGGCGGCCAGAGCCGCGTCCCCGAAGGGCGCGGCCCCGGCCCCGGCCTCGGAGAAGGGCGCGGCGGTCGGGCGCGGCATCGGCATCGGGCTGATGTACGGCCTGTGGCGCCCGCGGGTGCTGGGCGCGTGGCGGGTTCCGGCGGACGGCCCCGTCATCCTCGCCGTCAACCACGCGCACAACATCGACGGCCCGATGCTGATGGGCACCGCGCCCCGTCCGGTGCACTTCCTGATCAAGAAGGAAGCCTTCATCGGCCCGCTCGACCCGTTCCTGCGGGCCATCGGGCAGCTGAAGGTGGACCGTACGGTCGCCGACCGCACCGCCATCACCGACGCGCTCGGGGTGCTCAGGGACGGCGGCGTGCTGGGGATATTCCCCGAGGGCACCCGGGGCGAGGGAGACTTCGCCTCACTGCGCGCCGGACTGGCGTACTTCGCCGTACGGTCCGGGGCGCCGATCGTGCCGGTGGCGGTCCTGGGCAGTACGGAGCGCCGGGGCCGGCTGATACCGGCGCTGCCTCCCTTGCGCAGCCGCGTGGACGTCGTCTTCGGCGACGCCTTCGAGGCGGGGGACGGCACCGGACGGCGTACCCGCAGGGCGCTGGACGACGCCACCGCCCGGATCCAGGAGCGGCTGACCGTCCACCTGGAAAACGCCAGGCGCCTGACCGGGCGCTAGCGGACAGTTGAGTACTTGAGTAGTGCGCCGCGTGCCGCGGCGCACCGATCACGATGAACGAGGTACGGACTTCATGAACGACCAGATCGACTCCGCCGACGAGCACGGAGAGCTCGGCGATGCCGAGTACGCGGACTTCATGGAGCTTGCCGCTCACGAGGGCTTCGAAGCCGAGGAGGTGGAGGGGGCGATCGATGAGGCCGGTCACGGACCGCTGCCCGTCCTCGCCGTCGTCGGCCGCCCCAATGTCGGCAAATCCACTCTCGTGAACCGGATCATCGGCCGCCGCGAGGCGGTCGTCGAGGACAAGCCCGGCGTCACCCGCGACCGGGTCACCTACGAGGCCGAGTGGGCGGGCCGCCGCTTCAAGATCGTCGACACCGGCGGCTGGGAGCAGGACGTCCTCGGCATCGACGCCTCCGTCGCCGCCCAGGCCGAGTACGCGATCGAGGCCGCCGACGCGGTCGTCTTCGTCGTGGACTCCACGGTCGGCGCGACCGACACCGACGCCGCCGTGGTCCGGCTGCTGCGCAAGGCGGGCAAGCCCGTCGTGCTCTGCGCCAACAAGGTCGACGGACCGAGCGGCGAGTCCGACGCCACCGCGCTCTGGTCGCTCGGACTCGGCGAGCCCCACCCGGTCTCCTCGCTGCACGGCCGGGGCACCGGCGACATGCTCGACGCGGTGCTCGAAGCGCTGCCCGAGGCCCCGGCGCAGACGTTCGGCACAGCCCTCGGCGGCCCCCGCCGTATCGCGCTCATCGGCCGCCCGAATGTCGGCAAGTCGTCCCTGCTGAACAAGGTCGCGGGCCAGGACCGCGTCGTCGTCAACGAGATCGCGGGCACCACCCGTGACCCGGTCGACGAGCTGATCGAGCTGGGCGGCGTCGTCTGGAAGTTCATCGACACCGCCGGTATCCGCCGCCGGGTCCATCTCCAGGAGGGCGCGGACTACTACGCCTCGCTGCGTACCGCCGCCGCCGTCGAGAAGGCCGAGGTGGCGGTCGTACTGATCGACACCAGCGAGTCCATCAGCGTCCAGGACCAGCGGATCATCACGATGGCCGTCGAGGCGGGCCGTGCCCTGGTCATCGCGTACAACAAGTGGGACACCCTCGACGAGGAGCGCCGCTACTACCTGGAGCGGGAGATCGAGACGGAGCTGGCACAGGTCGCCTGGGCCCCCCGGGTGAATGTCTCGGCGCGTACCGGCCGCCATATGGAGAAGCTGGTCCCGGCGATCGAGACGGCCATCGCGGGCTGGGAGACCCGGGTCCCGACCGGCAGGCTCAACGCGTTCCTCGGTGAGCTGGTCGCCGCGCATCCGCACCCGGTACGGGGCGGCAAGCAGCCCCGCATCCTGTTCGGTACGCAGGCGGGCACCAAGCCGCCGCGCTTCGTGCTCTTCGCCTCGGGCTTCATCGAGGCCGGCTACCGGCGCTTCGTGGAGCGCCGGCTGCGCGAGGAGTTCGGCTTCGAGGGCACCCCGATCCATATCTCCGTGCGGGTGCGCGAGAAGCGCGGACGTAAGAAGTAAGCGCGGACGTAAGAAGTAAGCGCGGCCGCAAGAAGTAGGCGGGCGGAACCCGGCGTACAGCACGCCGAGAGCGGTGGGGCCCGGTACGGATGATTCCGTACCGGGCCCCACCGCTCTCGGCGCGGTCATCTGCCCCGGCGGGGGCCCGGCGGAAGGGCGGGGGGAAGCGCCGCCTGAGCCGGCCGTCCCGAGTGCTGCCGGGGATCACGCTGCCAGGATCCGGGGTACGGCGTGTGCCCGAGTCCGGAGTGGGCGCCGTACCCGCCACGCGCGGCGTGCAGCCCGGTGCCGAAGGCCGTGAAGCCGAGGTTCTCCTCATTGCTGCGGTCACCGGGCAGTGCCCTGAAGGACCGGCGGAATTCGGAGTACAGCGCGTCGTAGATCGGGGTCGTGGAGAACCCGTCCGCGACATCCTGCGCGGGGCGCATGGAAGGGATATGGCTCTGGTACTGCTGGCGGGTGGGGTCGTATGAGTGCACGTACGTGCCAACGACCTCGTCGCCCGTCGGATGCGGGCTGCCCTGGGAATTCGCCGTCGCCGGGATGCGGAGCGGCGGGCGGGCGCGGCGCGTGGCCTCGGTCACGTGCCGGCCAGCGGCATCGCCGCGGCGACCAGCTTGCCGTTGGCCGCGGCCTTCTCCAGGGCGTCGCGCAGCAGGTCCTCGCGGGGCTGCTGGCCGATGGAGCCGACCGGCGCGGCGAAGACCAGGACGGTGTGCGACTTGTTGGCGGCGGTCCGCCAGCCCTCGGTCACCTGGAGCGGCTGATGGGCCTGCCACCACGCGGTCGGGGTACCGCCGCCGGTGCCCGGCTGGAGTACGGCGTGCAGCTGCCCCATCGCGAGGAGCACCGACCAGCCGGGCAGCGGGGCGGGCACCTGGTTCAGATCACCGAGCGGCTGGAAGCCCTGCTCGATGAGGAGCGGCAGGAACTCGTCGATGGTGGCCTCCGAGCCGGGCCGGACGATCGGGGCGGTCGGCTCGACGACCAGCGCGGGGTGCAGATCGCCCTCGATCAGCACCAGACCGCTGGTGACCCCGAGCACGGCCTGGTTGGAGCCCGCGGCCGGGACCCCCCGCGCTCCCTCGGGCTGGGGCTCGCCGCCCGTGATCGACCGGACCGCCCCCTGGAGCTGGTCCTCGGCGACCTGGACGACCTGGGAGGGAATGCAGGTGGCGTGGGCGAAGGCGAGAACGGCGGTCTCCTCGCCGACGAACAGCACGGTGCTGGTCCGCTCCTGTTCGGAGTCGCCGGGGGTCCGGCAGGACGTGCAGTCGTAGCTGCCCGGGGAGTTCTCGCCGGAGAGCAGCCGATCGGCTTCTTCGTCGCCGATCTCGGCGCGTACGTCCTCGCTGACATCGAGCATGCGCGGCACGGGTGGCTCCTCGAACTCGGTGCGTGGGCCGGGCTGTTCCCGGCTCGTACAGAAGACAACGGGCGAGCCGTCGCCCGGGTCACGCGCGAAGGGGAACGGAATCGAACCATCCCGGGCGGGGCGTGGGCCGTCGGCCGGAACGGCCCGGTGCCGCCCAACATCTGCCGGGCGAAGGGAAGTTGATCCGGTACGCCGACGCGCTGATCCACACACGGACAGATGGACAGGTCGACAAATCGGGAAATCAGCGAATCAATGGGGTGGCTGAATCTCATTGCTCCCTTCGGTGGTCCCGGCGTCCGGTCCGGGCGGCGTGCGTGTGGCGTCCGGGGTGTGTCCACGCGGTTCGCCGGTGCCGTACCGGCGCGTGAACGTACGGATCTGCTCCGACTCGGCACCATGTGGGTCATTTCCGCATCTACCCAGTCGGCATCTGCCCAGTCGGCCCGAACAGGGACCGGCCGAAACCGCACGGACCAGGGAGGCCCGGCACGTCATGCATCTCTCGGCCTTCCCTACGGCGTCCGGGGGCGCGAAGCCCCGCGACGCGCTGTGCCGCGGCGGCGGCGCCTTACCCGGCGGCGTTCACCGCCGGGGACAAGGCAGCAGATGTGATCCGAAAGGGCAGAACCGTATGACCAGCAGACCCAGCGGGCGGCCGTCGCCCGCCGTGTGCACCGCCGACTGCATCGCCGACTCGGCGGGGGGAATCACCTTCGACATCACGGGTGCGGCCCGCCCCGACGCGACGCTGGTGCTGCGCCGCCGCGCGGGCCACGACGACGGGGCGCCCGGCGGCGAGGCGTGGGGTGGCGGCGACGACGAGGTACGGCTGCCGCTGACCGGTCCCGCCGTCACCGGAGCCGGGCGGGCGCGGCTGCGCGCCGTCCTGCCCAGCACCGTCGAACTGGCCGAAGGACACTGGGACGTCTTCACGGGCGCCTCGGGCGACCTGCCCGTGCGGCCCGGGATCAGGGACGTACGGGCGCTGATCGACCGGGTGCCCGGGGCGGGCCCGGTCGCCGCCCGCGTCCCGTACCCCACCGCGGACGGCCGGCTCGCCCTCAGGACCTGGCTCCGCGCACCGCACGCCGAGGCCGGGACGGTCCGCTGCGAGCCGGCCGGGATGTCGGTCGAGGGCGTGCTGTACGGAGCCGAGCTGGGGGAGCACGCGCGGGCCGAGGCCCGGCTGCGCGGCGGCGACCGTACGCACCGGGTGGCCGTGACCGGCCGGGGCGGGGTGTTCGCCTTCACCCTGCCGTACGGACCGCTGGCCGCAGAGCCGGGCGAGCGGGGTGGGCCGGGCCGGGACCGCAGGCACTGGGATCTGTGGCTGCTGCCCGCGCCGGGCGCCGCCGGCATACGGGTCTCCCGCATCCTCGACGACATCTGGGACAAGCGGGCGATCCATGTCTATCCGGCACACGGCGTCTCCGCGTCGCACGGCACGGACGGCTGGCTGGCCGCCCCCGGCTACACCCATGACAACGACTTCTGCGTACGGCTGGACCCCGCGCCCGTGCCCGCCGCGCCCGTGCCGACGCCGACGCCGACGCCGACGCGCTGACCGGCAGGGACCCGCGAGCCGAACGCTCCGGCGGACGGCGTCCGCCGGACTTGCGGATTTGCGGATTTGCGGACTTGCGGACAGAAGCTGTCCGCGAGTGGGGTCAGACTGGGGCCCATGTTGGAGACCTCGGCACGACTGCTGCGCCTGCTCTCACTGCTCCAGGCCCACCGCGAGTGGTCCGGCGCCGACCTCGCGGACCGGCTCGGCGTCACCCCGCGCACCGTACGGCGCGATGTCGACCGGCTGCGCGAACTCGGCTACCCGGTCAACGCCAGCCCTGGCACGGGCGGCGGCTACCAGCTCGGCGCGGGGGCCGAGCTGCCGCCGCTGCTGCTGGACGACGAGGAGGCCGTCGCCGTCGCCGTCGGCCTGCGCACCGCCGCGGGCAACGGCGTGGAGGGCATGGGCGAGACCTCCGTACGCGCCCTGGCGAAACTGGAACAGGTGCTCCCGAACCGGCTGCGGCGCCGGGTGAGCGCCCTCAACTCCTTCACCGTGCCGATGCTGCGCGGGCCGCGGGGGTCCATGGCCGACCCCGGCGTCCTCACGGAGGTTGCCAACGCCTGCCGGGACAGCGAGCGGCTGCGCTTCGCCTACCGCGACCACGAGGACTCCGTCACCCGCCGCGCCGTCGAGCCGCACCGTCTGGTGTGCACCGAACGCCGCTGGTATCTGGTCGCCTGGGACCTGGACCGCGCCGACTGGCGCACGTTCCGGGTGGACCGGATCACCCCCACACCGCCGCACGGACCGCGCTTCACCCCGCGCACCCCGCCCGCCGAGGACCTCGCCGCGTATGTCTCGCGGGGCGTCTCCACCCGGGCCTACGCCACGTCGGCCGTGATCCGGCTGCACGTGTCCGCCGAGGAGGCGGCCCAGGACGTGTCACCGTCCACGGGCGTCCTGGAGGCGGTCGACGAGCACAGCTGTCTGCTGCGGACCGGGGCGGCGAGCCTGGATGTGATGGCGATCCATCTGGCGCTGCTCGGCTTCGACTTCGAGGTGATCGAGCCAGCGGAGCTGACCGGGCACCTCAGGGCCCTGCGGGACCGGCTGTCCCGCGCCCTGGGCTGACACGCCCGCGCCGACGGGAACGTACAGGTATGGGTACGTGTCGGCGGGCGGCGGATTGTGCGGGGGACTCGTGAATTCCTCGACGGTCCATCAATTGATTTCCGCGGTCGGCCGGAAAACGACTGTCGCGGGCGGTGGAATTCCGGGTGGGCTATTTATGTGATCTTCGAGGTATGGAATTTCTAAGAAGTCGGATGTGAAGGGGCCGTAAGAGTGACGCGGTTCGCATCCGGAGCGCGTCGGAACCTGTGACACAAGTGTGACCGCGGGGGGACGAGATGCATACGGGTGAGGTATCCGTTCGCCTTCCTTCGACCGTCCCCGGCGCCTACGGTGAGTGGTATGTCACCGATACCGACTCCACCCCGACAGCCCGACGACGCCCCCGAGTCCTATGTCGGACTCGACTCCGGGAGCGCCGAACGGCGCGCCCGCGAGCGCGGCTGGACCACCGTCAGGGCGCTGCCCCCGGGCTCGATCATCACGATGGAGTTCGTGGCGGGCCGGCTCAACTTCGAGGTCGAGGCGGGCCGGGTCATCCGCTGCTGGCTCGGCTGACCGGCGGCCCCGCCGCGGGCTCCTGACGGCCTCCTGACGGCCTTCCGGCGGCCCCCTGGCACGCAGCGCGCACGCAGGAAGGCCCCGGCCGGAGCCGGGGCCTTCCTGCGTACGCGGGTGGGGCCGTGCGTACCGCCCCCGCGGTCCTCGGGGGCGGTCAGCCGCCCGTCATGGGCCGCGAGTGCCCCGGCCGACGGCTGCCGGCCGGGGTGATCGGCGTACGCTCCGAGCGCACCGTGTGCGGCTTCGTCTGGGTGAGCTGACCCGTGCCCGCGACGGTGCCGGCGGTACGGCCGGCACCGGGGTGGCCGCCGTGACCTGCTCCGATGGGCCCGCACGGCGGCTCGTCGCCCAGCCCCGACGCCTCCTGCGGGACCGCCGCGGGCCGCGGGCCCCCGGAGGCGACCGGGGTCGACGGCGTGGTCCTGCGGCGCGCGCGCCACCGCTCGCGGACCGCGAAGATCGCCAGCTCGGCCCGGCCGATCAGCGGCTCGAAGAGGGGCAGCGCCAGCAGGATCAGCAGCCCCGCGGCCCAGCCGAGCAGCACATCGCTCAGCCAGTGCGTACCGAGGTAGACGGTCGTCGCGCCGACCCCCAGCGCGACCACGGCCGACATGACCGACAGATAGCGCCTGGCCCGGGGCGTGGTGGCCAGATAGGCCAGGATTCCCCAGGTCACCACGGCGTTGGCGGTGTGTCCCGAAGGAAATATATCGCCGCCCGCGAAGAGCTCGGCCGAGCCGATCTGCGTCGCGTAGTGGGGACCGAGCCGGCCCAGGCCGAGCTTGACCGCCCCGACGGTCACATTGAGCAGCAGCAACGCCGTGCCGAGGGCCAGCAGCGGCCGCAGCGTGTGCTGCCGCCAGGAGCGCCAGCCCAGCCAGGCCGCGATCATCACGGCCGTGGGGCCGCGCTGTCCCAGGACCACGAAGTAGTCGAGAAAAGGATGCAGTTCCGGCCATTGCTGATAGGGCCGGAAGAGCATGACCTTCCAGTCGAGGATCACCAGCGAGGACGAGACGAGCACGGCAACGACGATGGCGAGATAGAACGCCAGCGTCCCGCCGAAGAGAGCCTTGCGGGTGCGGCTCATCCGCGGGATCTCTATCTTCGGCGGTTCCGGCTCCCGGTCCAGACGGGCAAAGATGTCGGTACGCACCCAATCGACGTTACAGCGAGTGAGCGAGTGAACCGGTCGATCCGGTCTCTTTGTGATGACGATGTGATGTGGAGTGCGTCTCGGAGAGTGGTTTATCAGGGGGCGTTCCGGAAATCGAAGGGACCTTCGGCCCTATTAATCGACACGCCGTTCCCGGAACCGTCTTTGTGTGGAACAGAATTAGTTCACCGGGGCGTCGCACGGAATTTCCCTCCCGCTCGTGCGCGCCCGGAGTCCCGGCCCTGGCGGGCGGGAGTGGCGTACGCCACACTCGTCGGCCGGAAGGGTGAGAGATGCGCCACGCGGCGCGCGCGTTCACTCGCGTACGCTGGCGGCTCACTCGCCCGTCGATGCCGGGCCGCTCCGAGGGACCCCGTGTCCCCGCTGGCCCGCCGAGCGCGAGGGACGCATTGGGAGGTACTCAGATGTCCGGGAGCACCACGGCCGGCGCACGGCTGCGCGTGGCCGGGGTCCGCGGGGGTGCCAACCGCTGGGTCGTCCTGGTCGTCCTCTGTGTGAGCCTGCTGCTGGTCGCGCTCGACGCGACCGTGCTGCATGTCGCCGTCCCGGCGGTCACCGCGGACCTCAGGCCCAGTGGTGTCGAGCTGCTCTGGATCGTGGACGCGTATCCACTGGTCTGCGCCGCGCTGCTGATCCTCTTCGGCACGCTGGGCGACCGCATCGGAAGACGCCGGGTCCTGCTCATCGGATACGCGCTCTTCGGGGCGGCCTCGGCCGTCGCGGCCCTCGCCGACACGCCACTGGTGCTGATCGTGGCGCGCGCCCTGCTCGGGGTCGGCGGCGCGATGATCATGCCCGCGACGCTCTCCATCCTGCGCGACGTCTTTCCCGACCGGCGCGAGCGCGCCATGGCCATCGGCGTCTGGACGGCGGTCGCCGCCATCGGGGCGGCCCTCGGCCCGGTGCTCGGCGGCTTCCTGGTCGAGCACTTCTGGTGGGGCTCGGTCTTCCTGATCAACCTCCCGCTGCTGGCGCTCCTGCTGCCGCTCGGCCGGCTGGTGCTGCCCGAGTCGAAGGGCTGCGGCGACGGGCCCTGGGACGTGCTCGGCGCGCTGATGGCCGCGGCCGGGGTGCTCGGGGTGGTCTTCGGGGTGAAGCGGCTCGGCGCCGGGGAGGGGCCTCTCGGCCCCGAGACCCTCGGCCCGCTCTGTGTCGGCGCGGCCCTCCTCGTCCTCTTCGTCCGCAGGCAGCGGCGCAGGGCGCATCCGCTGATCGACATGCGGATGTTCGCCAGGCCCACGTTCTCCGTCTCCGTCGGCTGCATCGTCCTCGCCATGCTGGCCCTGGTCGGCCTGGAGCTGATCGCCGTCCAGTACCTCCAGCTGGTGCTGGAACTCAGTCCTCTGGAGACCGGACTGCGGCTGCTGCCGCTCACCTTCGCCGCCATGGCCGCGGGGGTCACCGGCTCGGCCACGTTGCGCCGGGTGGGGCCGCGCCGGATGGTGGCCTCGGGCTTCGTACTGACCGCGGGCGCCGTTCTGCTGCTGGTACTGATGGGCCAGCACGACCGGCCGGGGCTGCTGACCACGGGGTTCGTCCTGCTCGGTTTCGGGCTTCAGACCACGCTCTTCGGCGCGTACGAGTCGATGCTCAGCGAGGCTCCGGCGGACCAGGCGGGCGGCGCCGCGGCCATCGGCGAGACCTCGTACCAGCTGGGTGCGGGCATGGGGATCGCCCTGCTCGGCAGCGTGATGAACGCGGTGTACGCGCCCGCGCTGACGTCGGTCAGGGGTGTCCCCGCGTCGGCGGGTTCGGCGGCGTCCGACTCGCTCGGCGAGGCCTACGAGGTCGCTGCCCGGCTCGGTGGACCGGCGGGGGAGAGTCTGCGTACCGCCGCGCGCCACTCGTTCGTCCACGGTCTGCACGTCACGCTGTTCGTCAGCGCGGGGCTGCTGCTGCTCGGCGCGCTGGCCGCGCTGCGGCTGCCGAGGATCATGGAGTGCCCGCCCCCGGAGGCGACCGAGGCGACGAGTGAGGCGACCGAGGCGACCGAGGCGCGCGAGGCGCGCGAGGAAGCGTCCGGAGAGGCGCCGGAGTCCGGGGAGGCGCGGCCGTCCCGCACGCAGGAGCCACGGCCGCCCCAGCCGCGCAGAGCGCCGACGGCGGCACGTGAGTCCTCGGAGGCGGCGGTCCCGGCGGGCCGCGGCTCCCGTTAGGCGTACCGGCGTCCCCTCGTGCCGGCGCCCCCGTGTCCGGCCCGCAGGACGGCCCGCAGGACGGCCCACGGGACGGCTGACGCGCGGACGCGGCGACCGGGGTGTGTCTGGACGCGCGGCACACCGCGTCGTACCGTCGTCACCGAGCTGTAACTAGCACCGCTAGTTACAGCTCGTCAGAGCCGTGCGAGCCGCCGGAGGCCGTCCCATGTCCGCACCGTCCTCACCGACCGCACCGTCCGCGTCGTCGGTCGCCAAGCCCCCGCCCTTCGACCCCGGCGACCCTCTCGGCCTCGATGATCTGCTCGAACCGGAGGACCTGGCGATCCGGGACACCGTACGGACCTGGGCCGCCGACCGGGTCCTGCCGCACATCGCCGAGTGGTACGAACGCGGCGAACTGCCCGTCATCCGTGAACTGGCCCGTGAACTCGGCGGACTCGGCGCGCTCGGGATGTCCCTGACCGGATACGGCTGCGCGGGTGCCACCGCCGTCCAGTACGGACTCGCCTGCCTGGAGCTGGAGGCCGCCGACTCCGGGATCCGCTCCCTCGTCTCCGTACAGGGCTCGCTCGCCATGTACGCGATCCACCGCTTCGGCTCCGAGGAGCAGAAACAGCGCTGGCTGCCCGGCATGGCCGCCGGCGAGATCATCGGCTGCTTCGGACTCACCGAGCCCGACCACGGCTCCGACCCGGCCGGAATGCGTACCCACGCCAAGCGGGACGGCACCGACTGGGTGCTCAACGGCCGCAAGATGTGGATCACCAACGGGTCGGTGGCGGGGGTCGCCGTCGTCTGGGCGCGGACCGACGAGTCCAGCGCCGCCGGCTCCTCCATTCGCGGCTTTCTGGTCCCGGCGGGCACCCCCGGCTTCTCGGCCCCGGAGATCACCCACAAGTGGTCACTGCGTGCCTCGGTCACGAGTGAACTGGTCCTCGACGATGTACGGCTGCCCGCCGACGCCGTCCTCCCGGAGGCCATGGGACTGCGCGGTCCGCTCAGCTGTCTGAGCCACGCGCGGTACGGAATCGTCTGGGGTTCGATGGGCGCGGCGCGCGCCAGTTTCGAGGCGGCGCTTCAGTACGCCAGGACCCGGGAGCAGTTCGGCCGGCCGATCGGCGGCTTCCAGCTCACCCAGGCCAAGCTGGCCGACATGGCCCTCGAACTGCACAAGGGCATCCTGCTCGCCCACCATCTGGGGCGGCGTATGGACGCGGGCCGGCTCCGCGCCGAGCAGATCAGCTTCGGCAAGCTCAACAACGTGCGGGAGGCGATTGAGATCTGCCGCACCTCGCGGACCATCCTCGGCGCCAACGGGATCTCGCTGGAGTACCCCGTGATGCGCCATGCGACGAACCTGGAGTCGGTGCTCACGTACGAGGGCACCGTCGAGATGCATCAGCTCGTGCTGGGCAAGGCGCTCACCGGCCTCGACGCCTTCCGGTGACCCCGTCGGTACCGGGCGAACCGGTGAGCGCCCTGCTCAGCTCTGGTTGAAGAAGCCGTCCTTGCCGTGGCCCGCGGCCTCACCGGTGACGATCTCGGTGTCGGCCGGGCTCAGCAGGAAGACCCGGGTGGCCACGCGGTCGATCGAGCCGCGCAGCCCGAAGATCAGCCCGGCGGCGAAGTCCACCACGCGCTTGGCGTCGGCGGGCTCCATGGCCGTGAGGTTCATGATGACCGGGGTGCCGGCCCGGAAGAGCTCGCCGATGGTCCGGGCGTCCCGGAAGCTGTCCGGGGACACGGTGGCGATTCTGCGGTCCTGCTCCGGGGCGGCCTCGGCGACGACCCGTACGCGCGGGTCGGTCCGCCAGTTGTCGCCGTTCTCCGCACCCTCGGCGTACTCGTCGTCGTAGTAACGCTCGTCGTTGTCCTCAACGAGGCCCAGCCAGGCACTCGCCTTGCGCACCGATCCCATGGACGCCTCCTTTCACCGCGGTCACATGACGTTCCCTATCCCTATGGTCGACCATCATGCGGATCGCGCGCCAAGGGGATAGTCGGCGCGCAGATGATTCGTGACGGTACTGGTGCAGAAGATGTGGCGGTTCGTCAAGGTTCTTCCAGCGTACAGGGCCTGAGTCGGTACAAAATAGTACGTTCGGGCCAGATGGGTGAGGCTGGGGACGTACGGGTGAACCGTTCGCTCGGTACGATGCGTCACGCACTTGTGAACGACTCTCGGGGGACTGTCGTGTTCGGAATCGTCAGACCATGCGCGCACCGGCTCGCCGACGGGCTCAGAACCGAGTGGATGGCCCATCTCTGCGGGCTCTGTCTGGCACTTCGCGCGGACCACGGGCAGTTCTCCCGGGTCGTCACCAACTACGACGGCCTGATCGTCTCGGTTCTGACGGAGGCTCAGACCGAACGCGCCGCGCGACAGCGGCGTACCGCGGGCCCCTGCCCGCTGCGCGGTATGCGTACGGCGCCGATAGCCAGGGGCGAGGGCGCGCGGCTCGCCGCCTCCGTGTCACTGGTGCTCGCCTCGGCGAAGATCCGGGACCACGTCGCGGACGGGGACGGGCTGTTGAGGCGCCGGCCGCTGGCCGCCGCCGCGCGCCGGGTCGCCCACGGCTGGGACTGGGCGGGCGCGCGCACCGGCGCGGAGCTGGGGTTCGACACGGCCGTACTGGTCGACGCCGTCGAGCGGCAGCAGGGGATCGAGATGGTGGCCGGTCCCGGTACCCCGCTGCTCGCCGTCACCGAGCCGACCGAGACGGCGACCGCCGCCGCCTTCGCGTACACCGCCGTGCTGGCGGGCCGGCCGGGCAACAGCGCCCCGCTCGCCGAGGCCGGGCGGCTCTTCGGGCGGCTCGCGCATCTGCTGGACGCCGTGGAGGACCAGCCGGCTGACGCCGCGTCGGGTGCGTGGAACCCGCTCACCGCGACCGGTACGTCCCGGGCGGAGGCGCGGCGGCTCGCCGACGACGCGGTGCACGGCATCCGGCTCGCGCTGCGGGACGCGGAGTTCACCGACGGCAGGCTGGCGCATGTGCTGCTGGCGCACGAACTGCGGGCCTCCGCCGACCGCGCTTTCGGCACGACGGCCTGCGCGCACGAAGGGCACGGCGGCTCAGGCGCCCCCGGCGGCCCGGTCCGTCAGGACGGAGGGCTGCCACCCGGCTTCGGGCAGCAGCCGCCGCCGAGGCCGGGCAGGCGCGGTTTCCTGGCCGGCTGCGCGGTCTTCGTCGGACTGTGCTGTACCTGCAGAATCTGTTGTGCGGACGAGTACGAGGGCCCGTGGTCACGCAAGAAGCGTGAGGGCTGCTGCGACCAGTCCGACTGCTGCGACTGTTGTGATGGCTGCGACTGCTGTGACGCCTGTAGTTGCTGCGACTGCGGCTGACGGGCGGCCGGGCTGACGGGCGGGCGAGGGGAGGGAGAAGCGTGACGCTCTGCGTGTGAAGGCACGCGGGGAAACGGCGCGCGAGCGCCGGAAGTACGGGAGGCCGTGCAGGGCGTCAGCTCAACAGGAAGAGGACCACACGCGACCGAAGTCGATGTGGGAGCGCGTGACCAGCCACTGCTGCGAATACATGAGCCAAGTGGAACAGGCATCCGTTTCCGCGTCAACCAAGCCGAGACGGTCGGCTCACAGTACGGACAAGCTTGACAACCGGCCGTACACACCACTTAGCCTCGTAGGGGCAAGTGGACCGTGCTGAGGGGCCGGTCCGCCTGTGTTTTGTGTGAAGTTTTCTGTGAAGGCACTCCCGTGTTCGATCGCTGTATCCACGGAGCCTTCGCATGCCTGTGTCCTCGGTCACCGTCCGCACCCCGTCCTCGACCCCGGCTGTCGTCGTGGTCGGAACAGGCCCGCGCGGCACGGGTTTTCTGGAGCGTATCGCGGCCAACGCGCGCTTCCTGTACGACGGTCTGCCGCTGGACATCCATCTCGTGGACCCGCATCCGCCGGGTGCCGGGCGGGTCTGGCGCCGTGATCAGTCGCCGCTGCTCTGGATGAACTCCATGGCCGAGGACGTGACCATGTTCACCGATGACACGGTGGCCCTGGCCGGTCCTGTACGGCACGGACCCGCGCTGCACGAGTGGGCGCGGGACATCAGGGAGGGCAGGGCGCGGCTCTCCGCCGAGTCGGAGGCGGCCGAGGCGGCCGAGGAGGCGCTCGCTCCGCCCGGGTCCGGGGACGGGTCCGGGCTCCGCGCCGAGATCGCCGCCCTCACCGGCCAGACCTTCCCCAGCCGCCGGGTGCAGAGCGCCTATCTGAGCTGGGTGTACGAACAGACCGTCGCCTCCCTGCCGCCCGGTGTCACCGTCCACCAGCACCGCACCGACGCCGTGCGCGTCACCGGCCCGCGCGGCGGACGCCAGCGCGTCTGGCTTGCGGACCGTACCGAACCGCTCCTCGCCGACCTCGTCGTGCTGACCCTCGGCCATCTCGACGCCGAACCGGACGCGGAACAGGTGGAGTTGAGCCGGTTCGCCGAACAGCACGGACTGATCCACCTGCCGCCCGACTTCACCGCCGACAGCGATCTGTCGGCCCTGCCCGCCGGTGACCCCGTCCTCGTCCGCGGCTTCGGACTCGCCTTCGTCGATCTGATGGTGCTCGTCACCGAAGGGCGCGGCGGACGTTACTCGGGCAGCGCCGGCCACGACGACGGGGAACTGGTCTACCACCCCTCGGGACGCGAACCGGTCCTGTACGTCGGGTCGCGGCGCGGAGTCCCGTACCACTCCAAGATCGGCTACGGGCTGGACGGTGAACGGCCCCCGCTGCCCCGCTTCTTCGGGCCCGAGCAGATCGACGCGCTGCTGAGCCGGCCGGTGCCGCCCGACTTCCGGCGCGATGTCCGGCCGCTGATCGACAAGGAGCTCGGCTTCGCGTACTACCACCGCCTCTTCACCGCGCACCCCGAACGCACCCGCGTCGACTGGACCGACTTCGAGGAGAAGTACGCCGCCGCCGACGCCGGCGGCCCCGAGCTGGACGCCCTGGTCGGCGCGGCCGTACCCGACCCCGCCGACCGGCTCGATCTCGCCGCCCTCGACCGGCCGCTGGACGGGCTGCGCTTCCCCTCGTACGACGCGCTCCAGGACGGGCTGCGCGACTACATCCGCGCGGATCTCGGCCGAAGACACGACCCGTCCCACAGCGCGGACCTCGCCGTCTTCTTCGGGCTGCTCTCCGTCTACGGCCAGCTGATCCGCCTCGGCGACCTCGGTGACTCCGGCGGCAGCTGGCACGGCTTCTTCAGCTATGTCGCCTCCGGCCCGCCGGGACCCCGGCTGCGCCAGCTGCTCGCGCTCTCCCGGGCCGGGGTCGTCCGCTTCCTGGGCGCGGACATGTCGGTCGAGGCCGACGGGCGGCGGGGGATCTTCCGGGCGGGCAGCGCCGTCGTACCGGGGGAGTACGTCGAGGCGCGCGCACTCGTCGAGGCCCGGCTGCCCGACCCCTCGCCCGAACGCACCCGGAGCCCGCTGCTGCGCGCGCTGTACGAGGAGGGGGCCGCGGCGGTCTCGGCGGGGCTGGTCCGGGTCGATCCCGACGACGGGCGGCTGCTGGAGCGCGACGGCACCCCGCATCCCCGCCGTTTCGCGCTCGGCCCGAACACCACCGCCCGGTCCAGCGGCGCCTTCACCCGGCCGCGTACGGGAGGCCCCGCGTTCCGGCAGAACGACGCCACCGCGCGGGCCGCGCTCACCCTGCTCGCCGGCCTCGCGCGGCCCCCGGCCGCGGCCACACCGTCTCCGGCCACACCGTCTCCGGCCACACCGCCCGCGGGCACACCGTCCACGGCCGCTTCGGCTCCTCAACCACCGGACGGGCAGCCCGTCCGAAGCTGAAAGGCAAGGCCCGTCATGACCGCCACCCGGCCTCCGCACCGACCTCGGCGCACCCCGCGACACACCCCGCAGCACCGCCCGCCGTACCGCCCGTCACACCGGCCGCTGTATCTCGCCGCCGAGATCGGCGGTCAGCGGGCCTACGACGCCGCGTGGTACGTCGAACTCGCCCGGCTCGCCGAGCGGGGCGCCCTCGACTTCGTCACGCTCCAGGACTCCTTCGCGCGCCCCGGCCTCGACGCGCTCGCCGTGCTCTCCCGGGTCGCGCCCGCGACCGAACGCATCGGGCTCGTGCCCACCGTCACCACCACCCACACCGAGCCGTTCCATGTCTCGGCGGCCGTGGCCACCCTGGACTGGGTGAGCCGTGGCCGGGCGGGCTGGCTGGTCGATGTGTCCACCACCCCGGCGGAGGCCCGGCTGTTCGGCCGCCGCCCGGCCGCTCCCGCCCCCGCCCTGTGGCAGGAGGCGGGCGAGGTGGCCGACGTGGCCGTCCGGCTCTGGGACAGCTGGGAGGACGACGCCGAGATCCGCGACATATCGACAGGACGCTTCATCGACCGCGACAAGCTGCACTACGTCGACTTCGAGGGGGCCACGTTCACGGTCCGCGGCCCGTCCATCGTGCCGCGCCCGCCGCAGGGCCACCCCGTCACCGTGATCGACGCGACCGAGGGGCACAGCGAGGAGACCGCCGCGCGCCACGCGGATGTCGTCCTGGTCGGGGCCGGCCGGCCCGAAGAGGCGGCGGCGGTACGGGAGAGGCTCCGGTCACGGGCCGCCGGTCACGGCCGTGACCCCGACACGCTGCGGGTGCTCGCCGCGCTCACCATCGATCTCGGCGACGGCGAACGTCCGGGGGAGCCCGGTCCGGAGAGCGCGCCGCGCACCACCGCGGGCGACACCGGACCGCACTACCGAGGCGGCCCCGTCGATCTCGCCGACCTGATCACCACCTGGCACGGCACCGGCGCCGTGGACGGCTTCCACCTCACGCCCGCCGAGCCGCGGCGCGATCTCGAACGGCTTGTCAACGGGACGGTGGCGCTGCTCCAGCACCGCAGTCTGTTCCGCACCTTCCATCCGGGCGGCACGCTCCGCGAGCATCTGAGCCTCGCACGCCCGGCCAACCAGTACGCGTCCGCCGGGGGAACCTCATGACGACCGACACCTCCCGTACCCCGCGCAGACGGATCCATCTCGCCGCGCACTTCCCCGGGGTCAACAGCACCACCGTATGGACCGATCCCCGTTCCAGGTCCCAGATCGACTTCTCCTCCTTCGAGGCGCTGGCCCGTACGGCGGAGCGCGGGAAGTTCGACTTCTTCTTCCTGGCCGAGGGGCTGCGGCTGCGCGAGCACAAGGGCCTCGTCCACGATCTGGACGTGGTCGGCCGCCCCGAGTCCCTCACCGTGCTGAACGCGCTGGCCGCCGTCACCGGCCGGCTCGGTCTCGCCGCCACCGTGAACGCCACCTTCAACGAGCCCTACGAACTGGCCCGCAGGCTCGCCACCCTCGACCATCTCAGCGCGGGCCGCGCGGCCTGGAACGTGGTGACGTCCTCGGACGCCTTCACCGGTGAGAACTTCCGGCGCGGCGGCTATCTCGACCGCGCCGACCGCTACACCAGGGCCGCCGAGTTCGTCGCGACCGCGCGGGAACTGTGGGACTCCTGGACGCCGCCGGCGCCCGGCGTCCCGTACGGCACACCGCGCCCGTTCGCCCACTCCGGGCGGCAGTTCGAGATCGAGGGGGAGTTCACCGTCCCGCGCTCCCCACAGGGGCACCCGGTGATCATCCAGGCGGGCGACTCGGAGGAGGGCCGGGAGTTCGCCGCCTCCGCCGCGGATGTCATCTTCACCCGCCACGGCACCCTGGAGGCGGGCCGCGCGTTCTACGCCGACACCAAGTCCCGGCTGGCGAAGTACGGCAGGGACCCGGACGATCTCAAGATCATGCCGGGGGTCACCTGCGTCCTCGGCGACAGTGACGCGGAGGCGCGGGAGCGGGCCGTCGAGATCCGCGGACAGCAGGTCTCCCCGCAGAACGCGATCCTCGCCCTGGAGCAGGTCTGGGGGCGGGACCTTTCGGCGTACGACCCGGACGGGCCGCTGCCCGGGATCGATCCGGACCCGGACTCCTCGCTGGTCCAGGGCCGGGTGAGGACCGGTGATCCGCTCGCGGTCGCCGCCAGGTGGCGGGCGCTGTCCGAGGCCAAGGGGCTTTCCATCCGGCAGACCGTCATCGAGACCACCGCGCGGCAGTCCTTCATCGGCACCCCGGAGAGCGTCGCCGAGAGCCTCGACACCTTCGTCAGGACCGGGGCGGCGGACGGTTTCATTCTCGTGCCGCATCTGACCCCGGGCGGTCTGGACGACTTCGTGGACCGGGTCGTACCGCTTCTCCAGGAGCGCGGGGCCTTCCGCACGGAATACGAGGGCGCCACCCTGCGCTCACATCTCGGGCTTCCCGTACCCGAATGGAAGGGTTCAGCGGCATGAGCACTGATGCATCCCCCGTATCTGCGGCATCCCCCGTATCCGCGGTGTCCGCCATCGCCGCGCAGGACTGGGAGAGGTGGCGCGAGCGCCGTACGGTCACGGTCTCGGCGCCGTACGGACCGCTCTCGCTCACCGGCACGCACTGGCTCGCCGACCATCCGGAAGGTCAACTCCCGGATATTCCCGGGGTATGGCGCGCGGACGAGAACGCCGACGAGGTGGTGCTGACAGCGGCGGACGGAGACGGTCTGACCGCCGACGGCCGGCCGCTCGCCGGGGAGATCCGGCTGACGGCGGACAGCGGTCCGTTCGAGGAGTCCCGGATCGCGGCCGGCGGGCGCAGGCTCGTCGTGCTGCGCCGCGAAGGGCTCTGGGCCGTCCGCGCCTTCGACCCGGAGTCCGCCGCGCGGCGCGCGTTCCGGGGCATCGAGGCCACGCCCTACGACCGGGACTGGACGCTGCCGGGCCGCTTCCGGCCGTACGACACGAGCCGCACGGTCCGGGTCGAGAACGCCGACGGGAGGGAGCGGGGCCTCGGGCTCGGCGGTGAGATCGCCTTCACCGTCGACGGTACGGAGCACACCCTCCAGGTCGCGATCGAGCCGGACGGCTCGCTCTGGGCGGTCTTCGCCGACACCACGAGCGGGAACGGCAGTTATCGCTTCCGCTTCCTGCGGCCCGCCGCCCCGGCGGCGGACGGGACGGTGACGGTCGACTTCAACCGTTCCCTGCTGCCGCCGTGCGCCTTCGCGGACCACTTCATCTGCCCGTTCCCGCCGCCCGGCAACACCCTTCCGATCGCCGTACCGGCGGGTGAGCGCGACCTGCTGCCGGGCTGACGGCGCCGGCCGGGGGTGGATCGCGCCAGGAGGACAGGGGTGATTTCAAGACAGGACTAGTCCTCACCCGCTGATGACAAGGTGATCGCACCGGGTGTTCGCATATGGAACTTCCCTTGCCGTGAGGCGGTCGGCCGGTGACGCGGCGTACCGGGGGTGCCGCGAGTGTCCGTCCTGAAGTCGACCTTGTGTGTTACTGGTCAGTCTCGGAATAGTGGGCGCCTCAACCTCCGTGTCAGGTACACCCCACATGGCCTGACGCGGTCCCCCCACAGGAGGCTGACGTTGAATCATCGGCGTATATCCAAGAAGCGAGTGACGATGGCGGGAGGTGCCGCGGTCGCTCTGGTGCTCGCGGGTGTCACCTTCCAGACTGCGAACGCCAGTGAGAGCACACCCCGGTTCACGGTGAAGTCGCTGACCGCCACGGCGGCCGGAACTCTCGCGTCCACCCTGGACGACAGCCTGGGCGCCGACGCGGCCGGCACGTACTACGACGCCAAGTCGAAGGCGCTCGTGGTCAATGTCGTCAACGAGCAGGCGGCCGAGACCGTGCGCCAGGCCGGTGCCAAGGCCAGAATGGTTCAGAACTCCCTGGCCGAGCTGAAGAGCGCCCGGCAGACCCTCGCGGACCGGGCGACCATCCCGGGCACGTCGTGGGCCGTCAACCCGATGACCAACAAGGTGGTCGTCACGGCCGACCGTACGGTCAAGGGCGCGTCCTGGGACAAGCTCAGCGGCGTGGTGAAGGCGCTCGGCGACAAGGCCGAACTGAAGAAGACGGCCGGGGAGTTCAAGCCCTTCGTCTCCGGCGGTGACGCCATCACGGGCGGCGGCGGGCGCTGCTCGCTCGGCTTCAACGTGGTCAAGGACGGCGCGCCGTACTTCCTGACCGCCGGGCACTGCACGGAGTCCATCCAGACCTGGTCGGACGCGCAGGGCACCGAGATCGGGGCGAACGAGGGCTCCAGCTTCCCGGACAACGACTACGGCCTGGTCAAGTACACCGCCGAGGTGGAGCACCCGAGCGAGGTGAACCTCTACGACGGCAGCACGCAGGCGATCACGCAGGCCGGTGACGCGACCGTCGGCCAGCAGGTGACCCGCAGCGGTTCCACCACCCAGGTGCACGACGGTGAGGTCACCGGGCTCGACGCCACCGTGAACTACGGCGGCGGCGACATCGTCAACGGGCTCATCCAGACCTCGGTCTGCGCCGAGCCGGGCGACAGCGGCGGCTCGCTCTTCTCGGGCGACACCGCGCTCGGGCTGACCTCGGGCGGCAGCGGTGACTGCTCCTCGGGCGGTGAGACGTTCTTCCAGCCGGTGCCGGAGGCGCTCGCCGCGTACGGCGCCGAGATCGGCTGACCGAACCCGCTGAGAGGAGGGGCCCGGTCCACCACACCTGTGGTGGACCGGGCCCCTCCGGGCGTTCACGGCGCCGCTTCCCTCGGTGTCGGCGCAGGTGGGAAGGGCTCGCACGGCTGATCGGGCGGCCGGTGCCCGGCCCTCGCAGCGGCATCGTACGTACGTTCGAAACTTGGTCTATGGTGGAGAGGCGGGGGAGGTGAGAGCGGACTGAGAACGGACTGATCCAGGAGGTGCGGATGCCCGGCTTCACGCATCTGCACACCGTCTCCGGGTACTCCCTGCGGTACGGGGCCTCCCACCCGGAGCGGCTGGCCGCGCGCGCCGCCGAGCGGGACATGGACGCCCTCGCCCTGACCGACCGCGACACCCTCGCGGGCACGGTCCGCTTCGCCAAGGCATGCGCCGCGGAGGGGATACGGCCGCTCTTCGGGGTGGAGCTGGCGGTGGGCGAGCGGGCGCGCGAAACGGGCCCGGCCGGACGCAGGCGTACGCCCGTGCGCGGCGGCGCCTTCATCGACGAGTCCGCGCCCCGCGCGGTCTTCCTCGCCCGCGACGGCGCGCGGGGCTGGGCGGAGCTGTGCCGGCTCGTCTCCACCGCGCACGCCTCGGCGGACACCGCGCACGCTTCGGGGAGCGGCGCGCACGCACTGGACGGCGGCGGTCCGCTGCTGCCCTGGCGGGACAACTTCGGCACGGGCCTCACCGTGCTGCTCGGACCCGGCTCCGAGATCGGCCGCGCCCTCGCGGCGGGCCGCCCCGACCGGGCCGCCCGGCTGCTCGCGCCCTGGCGGGAGATCTACGGCGACGCGCTCCGGCTGGAGGTCGTGCATCACGGACGTACGGGCACGGGCCCCGGCTCGCTGCGGCACGCCGCCCGTACCCTCGGCTTCGCCACCGAGCAGGGCGTACGCGCGGTGCTCAGCAACGCCGTGCGCTACGCCGACGCCGGGCAGGGACCGGTCGCCGATGTCCTCGACGCGGCCCGCAGGCTGGTCCCCATCGACCCCCGCCGGGGGCTGGACAGCGGGGAGCGCTGGCTCAAGGACCCGGCGGGGATGGCGCGTACCGCCGAGCTGGTCGCCGAGGCCGCCGGATTCCGCCGCGACACCGCGCACCGGCTGCTCGCCCTGACCGAGGAGACCGCCGCCGCCTGTCTGGTCGACCCCGAGGACGATCTGGGTCTCGGCACCGTCCACTTCCCCGAACCGCGGCTGGTCGGCGCGGACCGCCGTACCGCCGGGCGGGTGCTGCGCTCGCGCTGCGCCGCCGGGATGGTGCTGCGCGGCTACGACCGGCGCCGCGACCACCGGACGTACTGGACCCGGATGGACGCCGAGCTGCGCACGATCGAGGAGCTCGGCTTCGCCTCCTACTTCCTCACGGTCGCCCAGGTCGTCGACGACGTACGGGGCATGGGTGTCCGGGTCGCCGCGCGCGGCTCGGGCGCGGGCTCCCTGGTCAACCATCTGCTGGGGATCGCCCACGCCGACCCGGTCGCGCACGGACTGCTGATGGAACGTTTCCTCTCCACCCGGCGGCGCGGACTCCCGGACATCGACATCGATGTGGAGTCCGCGCGACGGCTGGAGGTCTACCGGGCGATCCTCGACCGCTTCGGCCCCGAACGGGTCGCGGCCGTCGCCATGCCCGAGACCTACCGGGTGCGTCACGCCGTACGGGACGTGGGCGCCGCACTCTCCATGGACCCGGCCGAGATCGACCGGATCGCCAAGTCCTTCCCGCACATCCGGGCCAGGGACGCCCGCGCCGCGATGGAGGAACTGCCCGAGCTGCGGGAACTGGCCGGGGAGCTGCGGCGGGACGGGACGAAGCACGGCCGGCTGTGGGAGCTGGTGGAGGCGCTGGACGCGCTGCCGCGCGGGGTCGCCATGCACCCGTGCGGAGTGCTGCTCTCGGACGCCTCGCTGCTGCGCCGTACCCCGGTGGTGCCGACCAGCGGCGAGCACTTCCCCATGTCGCAGTTCGACAAGGAGGACGTCGAGGCGCTGGGGCTGCTCAAACTCGATGTGCTGGGCGTACGGATGCAGTCGGCGATGGCGCACGCCGTCGGGGAGATCGAACGGGCCACCGGCGAGCGGCTGGACATCGACGACCCGGAACAGGTGCCGGAGGGCGACCCCGAGACCTACCGGCTGATCCAGTCCGCCGAGACCCTGGGCTGCTTCCAGATCGAGTCGCCCGGCCAGCGCGATCTGGTCGGCAGGCTCCAGCCCGCCACCTTCCACGATCTGGTGGTCGACATCTCGCTCTTCCGGCCGGGACCGGTGGCCGCCGACATGGTGCGGCCGTTCATCGAGGCCAGACACGGCCGCGCGCCCGTCCGCCATCCCCATCCCGACCTGGAGGAACCGCTGCGCGAGACCTATGGCGTGGTCGTCTTCCACGAGCAGATCATCCGGATGGTGGACATCATGACCGGCTGCGGCCGGGAGGAGGCGGACAAGGTGCGGCGAGGGCTGTCCGACCCCGGGTCGGGGGCCCGGATCCGCGCCTGGTTCGAGCGGCGGACGCGGCGGAGGGGATATACGCCCGAGGTCATCGCGCGGACCTGGGAGATCATCGAGGCGTTCGGCTCGTACGGCTTCTGCAAGGCGCACGCCGTCGCGTTCGCCGTACCGACCTATCAGTCGGCCTGGCTCAAGGCGCACCATCCGGCCGCCTTCTACGCCGGGCTGCTCACCCATGATCCGGGGATGTATCCCAAGCGGCTGCTGCTCGCGGACGCGCGGCGGCGGGGGGTGCCGGTGCTGCCGTTGGATGTGAACCGTTCGACAGTCGCTCATAGAATCGAACTGGTGTCTGAGGGTGGAGCCTCGGGGACGGGTGCGGCCGGTGCGGCCGGAGGTGTCTGGGGGGTGCGGCTGGCGCTCTCCGACGTCCATGGCATCAGCGAGGCGGAAGCGGCCCGGATCGAGGCGGGACAGCCGTACTCCTCGCTGCTGGACTTCTGGCAGCGGGCCAGACCGGCCCGGCCGGTGGCCGAACGGCTCGCGCAGGTGGGCGCGTTGGACAGGTTCGGCGCCAACCGGCGCGATCTGCTGCTGCATCTGTCCGAACTGCACGGAGCGCAGCGGAGAGCGGGCGCGTACGGAGACCAGCTCCCGCTGGAGGGCGGGCGGCGCACCGCCCCCGCAGGACTGCCCGACCTGGGGGACGCGGAGCGTCTCAGCGCCGAGCTGGGTGTCCTCGGCATGGACGCCTCCCGCCATCTGATGGGAGACCACTACGCATTCCTGAAGGAACTGGGGGTGATGTCGGCCAAGCGGCTGCGGGAGGTGCCGCACGGCAGGACCGTACTGGTCGCGGGCGCCAAGGTGGCGACCCAGACCCCGCCGATCCGCTCCGGCAAGCGGGTCATCTTCACGACGCTGGACGACGGTACGGGCCTGGTCGATCTGGCCTTCTTCGACGACAGCCACGAGGCGTGCGCGCATACCGTCTTCCACTCCTGGCTGCTGCTGGTGCGCGGGGTGGTGCAGCGGCGCGGTCCACGGAGTCTGAGCGTGGTGGGCGCGGCGGCCTGGAACCTGGCGGAGCTGGTGGAACTGCGCGAGAAGGGCGGGCTGGACGCGGTCGCGGCCGCGCTGGACGCGCCCCCGGCGTCCGCGGCCCCGGCGTCGCCTTCCGGCGGTCCTCAGGGGGACGACGGCCGGCGCATCCATCTGCCCACGGGCTACGAGATGAACCCCTGGGCGGACCTCAAGCCGCCCGGCGAAGGGCTGCCGACCGGACGGAAGCTGTGGCACTCCAGCCCGGGGAGCGCGGGATGATCCTCTGTATACGGTTCCACTCCGGCCCGGAACTCCGGGGAAGGCCGGAAGCCCAGGGTCCGGAACTCCGGGGCGGGGGCGGGTCCGAGGCGACGCTGCCCGCGCTGGTCGGGCTGATCGAGGACATCAGCCCCGCCGTCCAGGCACTGCCGCCCGACACCGCGCTCGTCGATGTACGCGGTGCGGAACGGTACTTCGGACAGGACGCCGCCGGGATCGCCTCCGTACTGCGGGTCCGTGCGCTCGCGCACCTCGGCACCGGCTGCACGATCGGTGTGGCCCCCACCCCGATGCTGGCGCGGATGGCCGCGCGCCGGGCCGCGCCGGGCACGACGCTCGTGGTGGCGGACGACGAGCGCGCGATCGAACGGTTCCTGGAGCCCGGCCCGGTCGGCGAACTGCCCGGCATCGGCGCCGCGACGGCCCGCGCGCTGCGCGCGTACGGACTCGACACCATCGGGAGGACCGCGGCCGTGCCGCTGTCGACACTCCAGCGGATCACCGGGGTGCGGATGGGGCGTGAACTGTACGAGAAGGCCCACGGCGTGGACCGTACGGGAGTCGCCCCGAACGCCGCCGCCCGCTCGCTCGCCGCCGAACGGACCTTCTCCCGCGACGAGCTGGACCAGGAGCGGCACCGGCGCGCGCTGCTCTCGGTCACCGAGGAACTGGGCGTCCGGATGCGCGGCACGGACCAGGTGTGCCGCTCACTGACACTCACCGTGCGGTACGCGGACCGCTCCACGACCACCCGTACGCGCGCGCTGCGCGAGCCGACCGCCCACTCGGCGGCGCTCGCCGGCGTCGCGTACCGGATCCATGAGTCGCTCGGGCTGCAACGGGCGCGGGTACGGGCTCTCTCGGTACGGGCCGAGGGGCTGGTCCCGGCCGGACAGGCCACCCATCAGCTGACGTTCGACCCGGTGGACGACCGGGCCCGCCGGATCGAAGCGGTGGCCGACCGGGCCCGCGCGAAGTTCGGCCCGCGTGCGATCGTGCCGGGGTCGCTGGCCGCGTAGCGCGTCACGTATCTCCGGCCGCTCTCAGGCCGTTCTCCTGCCGCTCTCCGGCCTCTTGGCAACGGACGGCATCACGCGTCGCACTTTTTACCGACGCGTAACTTCCCTTCTTCACCTTACTCATGCGTAACTTCATAGCGGAAGCATCTTTGTGGTCCGGGCCACAGGGCTGACAGACATCGCCAATTCCCTTGAGCCGCAAGGAGATCACACGATGCTGCCCTGGAAGCGCGCGCTCGGACCGCTGACCGCGCTGCTGCTGGCCGCTACATCCCTGGCCACCCCCGCCGTCGCCGCGACCCCCACCGCGGCCCCCACCACCCCCACGTCCGTGTCCGCCCCCGCTGTCCCCGCGTCGTCGAGCAGCGGCTGGAACGACTACTCCTGCAAGCCCTCCGCCGCCCATCCCCGTCCCGTCGTCCTCGTCCACGGCACCCTCGGGAACGCCATCGACAACTGGCTGGGCCTCGCCCCGTATCTGGTGAACCGCGGATACTGCGTCTTCTCCCTCGACTACGGGCAGCTCCCCGGCGTCCCGTTCTTCCACGGCCTCGGCCCCATCGACGCCTCGGCCGGGCAGCTCGCCACCTATGTCGACAAGGTGCTCGCGGCCACCGGCGCCGCGAAGGCCGATGTCGTCGGCCACTCCCAGGGCGGCATGATGCCGCGCTACTACCTGAAGTTCCTCGGCGGGGCGGCGAAGGTGAACGCCCTGGTCGGCCTCGCCCCCTCCAACCGCGGCAGCACCCTGCTCGGGCTCTCCCGGCTGCTGCCGTACTTCCCCGGGGCGGGCGAGCTGCTGAACGAGAAGACCCCCGGGCTCGCCGACCAGGTGGCCGGATCCGCCTTCCTCACCAAGCTCAACGCGGGCGGCGACACCGTTCCCGGGGTGCGCTACACCGTGATAGCCACCCGGTACGACGAGGTGGTCACCCCGTACCGGTCACAGTTCCTGACCGGCCCCAACGTACGGAATGTGCTGCTCCAGGATCTGTGCCCGGTCGATCTCTCCGAGCATGTGGCGATCGGGACGATCGACAGGATCGCCTTCCACGAGGTGAACAACGCGCTCGATCCCGCCCGTGCCACCCCGACCACCTGCGCCTCGGTGATCGGCTGACCCGTACCCGTACCCCCTCCCGTACTCCCTGCGGACACACGACTGCCTTCCGCCACCGGGGAGTCCCGGTGGCGGAAGGCAGTGCGCGGTGCCGTGCGGCGGGGGTCAGCGGCTGTGACGCCCGGCCGATACGGCCTTGCGGCGAGCGGTTCCGAAGGCCACCGCGGCACCGATGGCGAGCGCCGCCGCGCCACCTATCGCGAGGTAGGAGGTGGCGCTGTCGCCGCCGGTCTCCGCGAGGGTGTCCTGACCGCCGGCGCCCTTCGTCTCAAGGGAGTTGGCCTCGGCTCCGGCTTCCGCTCCGGTTCCGGCTTCGGCTCCGGCATCAGCGTCGGAGTAGCCGTCCGTGCCGGTGTCCGGCTGCTTCTCCGGGGTGGCCGGGGTGGCCGTGGCCGGGGTGTCCTTCGCCGAGACCTTCGACGCGTCGGTACCGAGGTCACCATGGCCGTTGTGCTCGACGGTGGACTTCTCCGTACCTTCCGCGATCTTCTCGTCGGTGGGCGCGGAGGCGGCCGGCGCGGCGCCGCCCGCACCGCCGTTGTCCTGCCCGAAGACCACGTCGGAGCAGGTGTAGAAGGCCTCGGGGCTGTCCGACCGCTGCCAGATGGAGTAGATCAGATGACGGCCCGACTTGTTCGGGACGACGCCGTCGAAGACATAGGCCCCGCTCTCCA
>NZ_PHRF01000088.1 GCF_004151105.1 Streptomyces sp. L-9-10 | reverse complement strand
AGGATGCGGGGTGTTTCGCGGGTCTGGGTGAGGTGTGGACGGGTGGTGAGGCGGCGTCGGGTGTGGCGATGGGGCGTGTGTTGGAGGCGTGTCCGGGTACCGAGTTGGTGCATGTGTATGGTCCGACGGAGTCGACGACCTTCGCGGTGTGCGGGTCGGTCACTGGTTCCGATACCGGGGGTGCGGCGGTGCCGCTCGGGGGGCCGATGGACAATACGTCGGCGTACGTTCTCGACGGTGCGTTGCGGCCGGTGGGTGTGGGTGTGCCGGGTGAGTTGTATCTGGGTGGTGGGGGTCTGGCGCGTGGGTATGACGGTCGTGCGGGGCTGACGGCGGAGCGGTTTGTGGCGGATCCGTTCGGTTCGGGTGGACGGTTGTACCGGACGGGTGATGTGGTGCGGTGGCGCTCGGATGGCCGCTTGGACTTCCTGGGCCGGGACGATGGTCAGGTGAAGGTGCGGGGCTTCCGTATCGAGCTTGGTGAGATCGAGTCCGTACTGTCGCGTCACGCGTCGGTGGGCCGGGTCTCGGTGGTCGTCAGGGAGGACCGCCCGGGGGCGAAGCGCCTGGTGGCGTACCTCGTACCGTCGGGTGAGCTGGACGTCTCGCTCGTACGTGAGCATGCTGCTGGGCTTCTGCCCGAGTACATGGTGCCGTCCGCGTTCGTCGTCCTGGACGAGCTGCCGCTGACGGTGAACGGGAAGGTCGACCGACGAGCACTTCCCGCGCCCGACGCAGAGGGGGGCGCGGAATACGTGGCGCCCCGTTCCGGCAGGGAACAACTGCTGTGCCGGATCTGGGCCGAGGTTCTCGGGGTTGACCGCGTCGGCGTTCATGACGACTTCTTCGCTCGCGGCGGGGACTCCATCACCGGCCTCAAGGTCATGCTTCGCGTCCAGAAGGCGGTCGGGTGCGAGCTGTCGACGAGGACGGTATTCGATCACCCCACCGTCTCCGCGATGGCTGAGGCCGTCGCACGGTCACAGACGCCGGGACATGCTCACGCCTCGTCCCGGGCCACGGCGATCGCGCCCGCGTCCCGCGATCATGAGCTTCCCCTCTCCTACGGTCAGGAACGCCTCTGGTTCCTTGACGACTTCGCGCCCGGCGGCGTCGAGTACAACACCGGCATGGCGCTCCGTCTCGCCGGCCACCTGGACATGGCCGCTCTGCGGACCGCGCTCGACGGCCTGACCGCGCGGCATGAGGCGCTGCGTACGACGTTCGGGGGTCGGGCGCAGACCGTGCATCCCACGGTGACCGTGCCCCTGCGTGTCGTCGACCTCTGTGCGGAGAACGACGCCGACCGCCCGCACGTGCTGGAAAAAGTGTTGAGGACCGAGCAGTCGACGCCATTCGACCTCGCAGCCGGGCCCTTGTTCCGAGTGCTGGCGGTGAGCCTCGGGGCGCAGGAGCACGTTCTCGTGCTGTCGATGCACCACATCGTCACCGACGGCTGGTCGATGGGCGTCATCACGCGCGAGCTGGGTGCCCTCTACGCCGCTGCCGTACGGGGTGCGGACGCGGGGCTCGCGGAGCTGCCGGTGCAGTATGCCGACTTCGCCGTATGGCAGCGCGAACGGCTGACCGGTGACGCGCATGCGCGGCAACTCGATTATTGGCGCGCACAGTTGGACGGTCTGGAGCCCCTGGAGCTGCCGACGGACCGGCCACGCCCGGCGGTGCGCACCTCGGCCGGAGCGCTCCACACCTTCGAGGTGCCGGGGGAGTTGGCCCGGCGCCTCGCGCGTTCGGGGCAGCGGCGTGGGGCGAGTCTGTTCATGACGCTGACGGCGGTGACGCAGTTGCTGTTGTCGCGGTACAGCGGTCAGCGGGATGTGGCGGTGGGCACGGTCGTCTCGGGGCGTGAGCGGGCGGAGTTGGAGGGCCTGGTCGGGTTCTTCGTCAACACCCTCGTCCTGCGGGCGCGTATCGATCAGGACCGGCACTCCTTCGACGACCTCCTTGACCACGTTCGTACGACGGCCCTTGACGCCTTCGCGCACCAGGAGGTGCCCTTCGACCGGGTGGTGGACGCGCTCGCACCGGAACGCGATCCGAGCCGGACCCCACTGGTGCAGGCGCTGATCGTCCTCCAGAACTCGATGGGCATGGAGGGCGACTTCGCGGGTCTGGCCGCGCGGCGCGAGCCCGTGCCGCGTGAGTCGTCACGTTTCGACCTCACGCTGGAGTTCTGGGAGTCCCCGAGCGGCCTCACCGCGGAACTGGAATTCAACACGGATCTGTTCGACGCGGAGACCATCGAGCGGTTGTGCGGGCATTGGCTGGCGTTGGCGGAGCGGGTGACGGCGGATCCGTCGGTGCCGCTGGTGCGGGTCGGCATGCTGGGCGCGGGTGAGCTGGAGCGCTTGCTGATGGGGTGGGCCGGTCCGGGAGGCGGGGTGGGTGAGCGGTCGGTTGTGGAGTTGGTTCAGGACCGTATCGCCGCGGCCCCTGGGGCGGTTGCGGTGCTCGGGGATGGTGGTGTCTCGCTGTCGTATGGCGAGTTGGGTGCCCGGGTGGATCGTCTGGCGGGGTATTTGGCGGCGCTGGGCGTGGGTGTCGAGTCGCGGGTGGGCGTGTCGCTGCCGAGGTCGGTGGATCTGGTGGTGGCGGCGCTTGCGGTGCTGCGGGCCGGTGGTGCGTATGTGCCGCTGGATCCGGAGTACCCGGCCGACCGGCTGGAGTTCATGAAGGCGGACAGCGGCGTCCGGGTGGTGGTGGACGAGGCGATGTTGGCCGGGCCGCTGTCGGCGGGCGCGGATGCGGGCGTGGGCGCGGGCGCGCGGGAGGCCCTGTCGGCGTCCGGCTCTGTGTCGTTGTCGTCGGCGGCGTATGTGATTTATACGTCGGGTTCGACGGGTCGGCCGAAGGGTGTGGTGGTTCCGCATGCGGCGATGGCGGGTCTCGTGCGGTGGGCGGTGTCGCTCGGTGAGGACCGCTTCAGGCGGACTTTGTTCTCGACGTCGCTCAACTTCGATGTGTCGGTGTTTGAGCTGTTCGGGACGTTGGCTGCTGGTGGGACGGTGGAGGTGGTGCGGGATGTTCTGGCGTTGACGGAGCGCGACGCGTGGAGTGGCTCGCTCATTTCGGCGGTGCCGTCGGCGTTTGCGGGGGTGTTGGGGCAGGAGTCCGCTGTTTCGGCGGGTCTGGTGGTGTTGGCGGGTGAGGCGTTTCCGGCGGGTCTGCTGGAGCAGACGCGGCGGGCGATGCCGGGTGCGGTTGTGGCCAACATTTACGGTCCGACTGAGGCGACGGTGTATGCGACGGGCTGGTTCTCCGACACCGATCCGGACTCTGAGGGTCCGATGGTGCCGATTGGGCGTCCGGTGGCGGGTAAGGCCACGTATGTACTGGATGGCGGTTTGTCTCCTGTGCCGGTGGGTGTGTGGGGTGAGTTGTATCTCGGGGGTGGTTTGGCGCGTGGGTATCACGGGCGTTCGGGGTTGACGTCGGAGCGGTTCGTGGCGGATCCGTTCCGGTCCGGTGGCCGGTTGTACAGGACCGGGGATGTGGTGCGGTGGCGTGCGGACGGGACTCTGGAGTACGCGGGCCGTGGCGACGACCAGGTCAAGATCCGCGGTTTCCGTATCGAACTCGGCGAGATCGAGAGCGTTCTGTCCTCCCACCCGTCGGTGGCCCAGTCCGTGGTCGTGGCGCGCGAGGACCGCCCCGGAGTGAAGCGCCTGGCCGCCTACCTGGTCGCCGAGGGGGATTCGCCCCTCGACGTGGCGGTAGTACGTGAGCATGTGGCGTCGGCTCTGCCGGAGTACATGGTTCCGGCGGCCTTCGTCGTCCTGGACGCGCTGCCCCTGAACGCCAACGGCAAGCTCGACCGCCGCGCCCTGCCCGCACCCGAGTTCGCCTCGGCCGACGCGGCCTATGTGGCGCCACGTACCGAGTCCGAGCGTCTCTTGTGCGGCGTGTGGGCGGAGGTGCTCGGGCTGGAGCGGGTCGGGATCGAGGACAACTTCTTCGACCTCGGCGGCGACTCGATCATCAGTCTCCAGGTCGTCTCCCGTGCCCGCCGTGCCGGACGGGCCCTCTCCTCCCGCGACGTCTTCCTCCACCCCACCATTTCCACCCTTGCCACCAAGGCCGGCCAGGTCGACACCGGCCCCGCCCTGCTCACGGAGAGCGGGCTCGTCACCGGAGCCGTAGGGACAACTCCCGTACGGGAGTGGTTCTTCGACACCCATCCGGTGGCTCCGGAGCACTTCAACATGGGAGCCGGGTTCACCCTGTCTCCCGCCACGGACCTCGATGCTCTGCGGCCGGCCGTCGCCGCGCTGCTCGCCCAGCACGACGCGTTGCGCAGCACGTTCACCCGTACCCCCGAAGGAGCCTGGACCGGGCACATCACGCCCGCCGTCGACCTCGACGCGGTCTTCGCCGTCCATGCGTGCGACCCTGAGGAGTGGCCCGCGCTCGTCGCGGCGGCCCATGCCGGACTCGACCTGGAACGTGGTCCGTTGGTCCGCGTCCTCGTGGGAGTGACGGGCCCGGAGGCGCCGGTCCGGGTCGTCCTCGCCGCGCACCATCTGGTCGTCGACGGCGTGTCCTGGCGCATCCTTCTGGAGGACCTGGAGTCCGCCTACGAGCGGATCGTGACCGGCCGAGAGCCCGACCTGGGGCCCAAGGGCACCTCCGTACGGCAGTGGGCCGCGCGGCTTGCCGAGCACACCGCCGCGGGTGGCTTCGACGCCCAACTGCCGTACTGGCTGGAGACGACGGCCCGCGCCACCACCCGACTGCCCGTGGACCGTCCCGGTGGCGACAACACGGTGGAGTCCGAGCGTTCGGTGTCCGTGCGGCTGTCCGCCGAGGAGACCCGGGAGCTGTTGCAGCGCGTCCCGGCGGTGTACCGGACGCGGCCGAACGATGTGCTGCTCTCGGCGCTGGTGCGCGCGGCGGGACCGTGGGCCGGCGGCGCGCGATGGGCCGTCGACATCGAGGCGCACGGCCGCGAGGAGATCTTCGACGACACCGATCTGACCCGTACCGTCGGCTGGTTCACCTCCATCCACCCGGTCGTCCTGGACGTGCCGGGGGACGGGGGAGCGGACTGGCGCCGGACGATCCGGGCGGTCAAGGAGCGGCTCAGGGCGGTGCCGGACCAGGGCGTCGGCTACGGCGCGCTACGCCATCTCCGGTGGTCGGAAGGTGACATGAGCGCGGGCCGGGGAGCCGGTCTCAGCACCGCCCCCGTTCCCGAGCTGGCCTTCAACTACCTCGGGCACTTCGGCGGCGCCGACGACACCAGCGGCGGCTGGTACCGCTCGCTCGTCCTGAACCCGGGCGGCGAGCACCACACCGCCGAGCAGCGGAGCCATGTGCTGGAGGTGGTGGGCGCGGTCCAGGACGGCGTGCTGGCCTTCACCTGGTCGTACTCGGAGAATCTGCACGACCGGGAGACGGTGCGGAGCCTCGCCGAGCGGTTCACCGCCGAGCTGCGGTCGCTCATCGAGCACTGCGCGGAGCCGGATTCCGGCGGCTGCTCCCCGTCGGACTTCCCGCTCGTACGGCTCACCCAGGCCGAGATCGATCTGATCGCCGGCGACGGCCGGGACATCGAGGACGTCTATCCGCTGACGCCCCTTCAGGCGGGGATGCTGTTCCACTCGCTGAACTCGCCCGGCTCGGCCGCGTATCTCGAACAGTTCACGTTCGTCATGGACGGAGTCGCCGACCTGGATGCCCTGGCGCGCGCCTGGCAGCGTGTGGTCGACGCCTCGGACGCGCTGCGGGTGTCGATCGCCTGGGAGGGGCTGTCCGAGCCGGTCCAGATCGTGCACCGGCGCGCCGAGATGCCCGTCGCCCGCGTCGACTGGACCGGCCGCTCGGAGGCCGAGCGCTCCGCACTGTGGGCCGCGCTCGTCGCCGAGGACCGCTCCGCCGCAGGACTGGACCCGGGCAGTGCCCCGCTCACCCGTGTCACCCTGGCCCGGCTGCCGGGGGAGCGGGTGCGGGTGCTCTGGTCGTTCCACCACATCCTGCTGGACGGGTGGAGCAGCGCCGCGGTGCTGTCGGACGTCGCGGTGGAGTACGCGGCGCTCGTCTCGGAGGAGGGTGCACCCCGCCCGGTCGATGGGTCGGTGGACCGGCCCGTGCGCGGGGCGTTCCGGGAACACCTCAGGTGGCTGGCCGGACGGGACCAGGAGGAGGGGCGCGCGTTCTGGCGCAGTCGGCTCGCCGGCTTCGAGGAGCCGTCGGCGCTGCCCTTCGACCGCGCGCCGGACAGCGCGCACCGCGCCCGCTCGACGGACCGGGTGACCCTGCGCCTGCCCACGGCGACCGCTCGCGCCGTGGTGGACTTCGCGCGCCGCAGCAGGGTGACCGTCGGCACGATGGTGCACGGCGCCTGGGCGCTCACGCTCTCGCAGTACGCCGGGTCGTTCGATGCCGTGTTCGGTACGACGGTGTCAGGACGCCCGGCCGACCAGCCGGGCGCCGAGAGCACGGTGGGGCTGTTCATCAACACCCTGCCCGTACGGATCGCCACCGAGCCCGCCGAGCCGGTGACGCGCTGGCTGCGGCGGATCGGTGACGAACAGGCGGAGGCGCGGCAGTACGAGTACGTCGCGCTCCACGAGATCAGCACCGATGTGCCCGCCGGCGCCGCGCTCTTCGACAGCCTGGTCGTCGTCGAGAACTACCCCGTGGACACGGACGCCGCCGCACGCCACGGCATCGTCCTGTCCGGTCTCGACGCGGTCGAGTCGACGAACTATCCGCTGACACTCACCGCTCGCGCCGGCGAGGGAACGGCGGAGGGGACGGGGAAGGAGACGGGGGAGGGATTCGTCCTCACCTTCGGGTACGACCCTGAGCTGTTCGACGCCGACACGGTGCGGCGACTGGCGGCGGGCTGTGCGCGGGCGCTCGATGAGCTGGCCGAGGACGGGGAACGTGCCGTCGGCACGCTGACACTGCTCGGCGGGGACGAGCGCGCTCGGGTGCTCGGGGAGTGGAGCGGCGCTCCCGCCACTGACACGGATGACGCGGCGGTAGCGTCGACCGCGCGTCCCGCGTCCGTGACGGATGTGTTCCGCGAGCGGGTGGCCGCCTCGCCGGACGCCGCCGCGGTGAAGTTCTCTGATACGACGCTGAGTTACCGTCAGCTGGACCGGCGGGCGGACCGGCTCGCTCATGCGCTGCTGGAGCGCGGCGTGGGCGCGGGCTCGCGGGTCGGGCTCCTGCTGTCACGGTCGCCCGAGGTCGTGGTGGCGATGCTCGCGGTGCTGAAGGCGGGCGCGGCGTACGTTCCGCTGCACGCGGCGCACCCGGCCCGGCGGATGAGGGACGTGCTGGAGCGCAGCGGCGCGGAACTGCTGCTGACCGATGGGTCGGTGCGGGCACCGGAGGGCGTTGCCGTGCTCGATGTGAACGATCCGGGGGCGGGTGCCCAAGCTCCTTCCGCGCCTGCGTCCGCGTCTGTCGACGTTTCGCCGGAGGCGCCGGCGTATGTGATGTTCACCTCCGGGTCGACCGGGACACCGAAGGGCGTGGTCGTCACCCACGGCGGCGTGGTCGCCCTCGCGGCCGACCGGCGGTTCGGCTCGGCGGCACACCGGCAGGTGCTCTTCCACTCCCCGCACTCCTTCGACGCGGCGACGTACGAGGTGTGGGGACCCCTGCTGAACGGCGGATGTGTCGTCGTCGCCGACGAAGAGCTGACCGCCCCGGCCGTACGGCGCGCCGCGGAGCGCGGCGTCACGGCGGTGTTCGTCACGACCGCGCTCTTCGGGGCGCTCGCGGACGAGGACCCCGGATGCTTTGCGGGACTGCGCGAAGTGTGGACCGGCGGCGAGGCGGCGTCGGCGCCCGCGATGACGCGCATGCGCGCACACTGCCCGGACACCGAGCTGGTTCATGTGTACGGGCCGACGGAGACCACCACCTTCGCGCTGTGCGGACCGGTCGCGGCCGGGGACGTCTCGGGCGGGCCGGTTCCGCTGGGCGGTCCGATGGACGACACCCTGGCCTACGCACTGGACGGTGCCCTGCGCCCGGTCGGCGTCGGTGTGCCGGGCGAACTGTATCTGGGCGGTTCGGGGCTGGCGCGCGGGTACGACGGCCGGGCAGGGCTGACGGCGGAGCGGTTCGTGGCCAGCCCGTTCGCGGCGGGCGGACGGCTGTACCGGACCGGCGATGTCGTACGCCGACGGGCCGACGGCCGAGTGGAGTTCCTCGGCCGGAACGACGGCCAGGTGAAGATACGCGGCTTCCGTATCGAACTCGGCGAGATCGAGGCACTTCTGACGCAGCGCCAGGACGTTGGTGCGGTGGCGGTCGTGGCACGCGAGGACCGTCCCGGCACAAAGCGGCTCGTCGCCTACCTGGTCCCGGCGGGCGGCTCGGCGCTGGACGTGACCTCCGTACGCGATCAGCTGGCGGCGGCGCTCCCCGCGTACATGGTGCCGTCCGCGTTCGTCGAGCTGGAATCGCTCCCCCTCACCGTGAACGGCAAGGTCGACCGGCGGGCCCTGCCCACTCCCGGGCAAGGGAGCTGGAGCGGAAGCGGGGGCGAGAGCGGCGACGAGGAACCGTACGTGGCTCCGCGCCCCGGAGCGGAAGAGCTGCTCGCCGGGATCTGGCGCGCGGTGCTCGGCACCGGACAGGTGGGCGCGCACGACGACTTCTTCGCGCTCGGAGGCGACTCCATCAGCGCCCTCAAGGTCGTCTCCCGTCTCCGCGCTGCCCTGGGAACCGGGCTCTCACCGAGGGCGCTGTTCGACCATCCGACCGTGGCACGCCTGGCCGCCGCGGTGACGTCCGGGGAACAGGCGTCCGCCGCCGGTTCCGCCCCGGACGGCAGCGGCATCATCCCGGCCCCTCGGGACGGTCGGCCCCTTCCCCTGTCGTACGCACAGGAACGGCTGTGGTTCCTGGACGAGTTCACCCCCGGAGGCGCCGAATACAACGTCGTCACCGCCCTCCGGCTCACCGGCACACTCGATCTTCCCGCGCTGCGGGCAGCCGTCTCGGGGCTGGTGGCCAGACACGAGGCGCTGCGCACCACCTTCGACTCCGCCGACGGGCGGGGTGTGCAGAAGGTTCACTCGGAGCTTGACGTCACGGTACGTATCGCCCAGGCACAGGGGGCGGCCGAGCGGGACGTCCTGCTCCGCGCCGAGGCGGCGGCCCCCTTCGACCTGCGCACCGGTCCGCTGCTCCGCGCGCTCCTGGTGCCGGAGGAGACGACCCCGGCCCCCTCGTCGTCCTGGCTGCTGATGCTGACGATGCATCACATCATCACCGACGGCTGGTCGATGGGTGTGATCACGCGTGAGCTGAGCGAGCTGTACGCGGCGGCACTGCGGGGTGGGGACGCGGACTTGCCGGCGCTGCCGGTGCAGTACCCCGACTACGCGGTGTGGCAGCGCGAGAGGCTCACGGGCGCCGCCCTCGACACGCATCTGGAGTACTGGCGTGAGCACCTCCGGGAACTTCCCGTACTCGAACTGCCCACCGACCGGCCTCGCCCCGCTGTACGCACCGGGCGCGGGGCGCTGCATACGTTCCGTGTTCCGGAGGAGCTGACGGCCGCGCTCACGGAGGCGGCGGGGAGGCTGGGCGCCACCCTGTCGATGGCGCTGACGGCGGTCACTCAGCTGCTGCTCGCGCGCTACAGCGGACAGCACGATCTCGCTGTGGCCACGGCCGTCTCGGGCCGGGAACGTACCGAACTCGAAGGGCTCGTCGGCTTCTTCGTCAACACGCTGGTCCTGCGATCGCGGATCGACGCCTCCGCCGACTTCGACGCTCTGCTCACGCAGGTACGGGAGACGACGCTCGCCGCGTTCGCCCATCAGGACGTGCCGTTCAGCCGGCTGGTCGAGGAACTGGACCCCGAGCGCGATCCCAGCCGTACCCCACTCGTACAGGCGGCGGTCACGCTCCAGAACGCGCCCAGAGAGACCTTCGCGCTGCCCGGACTGCGGGTCGAGGAGACGCTTCCGCCCGTGGAGACGGCGCAGTTCGACCTGAACATCGAGTTCGAACCGGTCCCGGGACGCGGTCTGTTCGGCGTTGTCTCGTACAGCACGGATCTGTTCGATGCGGGGACGGTTGGGCGGATGGTGGGGCATTGGCTTGGTTTGGCGGGTGGGTTGGTGGCTGTGGGGTCGGGTGGTGTGTTGGGTGAGGTGTCGATGGTGGGGGTGGCTGAGCGGGAGTGGGTGGTGGGTGCGGGGCGTGGTGTGGTGGGTGTGGTGTCGGGTGGTTCGGTGGTGGAGGGGTTTGCGGTTCGGGTGGCGGAGTCGCCGGGG
>NZ_PHRF01000087.1 GCF_004151105.1 Streptomyces sp. L-9-10 | reverse complement strand
CGCCCGTACATCGCCTGGAGGAGATCGGCCTGCTCCGTCTTCGTCGGCAGCCCGGTGGAAGGCCCGCCGCGCTGGATCGCCACGACCAGCAGCGGCAGTTCCAGTGAGACCGCCAGACCGATCGTCTCCGACTTCAGCGCCACCCCCGGCCCCGACGTCGTCGTCACCGCCAGGGAACCCCCGAACGCCGCGCCCAGCGCCGCGCC
>NZ_PHRF01000086.1 GCF_004151105.1 Streptomyces sp. L-9-10 | reverse complement strand
ACGTGCGCGTACTCGTCGTGGAGGACGAGCCGCTGATGGGGCGGGCTCTGGTGGCGGGGTTGCGCCGCGAGGCGATGGCGGTGGACCTGGTGACCGATGGTGAACAGGCGTTGGTGAATCTGGCCTGTCATGACTACGACGTGGTGGTGCTGGACCGGGATCTGCCCGGGGTGCATGGCGATGAGGTGTGCCGGCGGGTGGTGGAGGAGTACCGCTCGGTGCGGGTGCTGATGCTGACGGCGGCCGCTTCGCTGGATGACCGGGTGGGCGGGCTGCGGCTGGGCGCGGACGATTATCTGTCCAAGCCGTTCGACTTTCCGGAGCTGGTGGCGCGGCTGCGGGCGCTCCAGCGCCGGGCGGGGACTCCGCCGCCGCCGGTTCTGGAGTATGCCGGGCTGCGGCTGGACCCGTTCCGCCGTGAGGCGTACCGGGAGGGCCGGTATCTGCGGCTGACCCGCAAGGAGTTCGCCGTGCTCCATCTCCTGACGGCGGCCGGGGGCGGGGTCATCAGCGCGGAGACACTGCTGGAGAAGGCGTGGGACGAGCACGCGGACCCGTTCACCAACTCCGTACGCGTCACCGTCTCCACCCTGCGCCGCAAGCTGGGTGAACCGGCCCTGCTGCACACGATGACCGGAGTCGGCTACTACCTGGCACCGGCCCCGTGA
>NZ_PHRF01000085.1 GCF_004151105.1 Streptomyces sp. L-9-10 | reverse complement strand
ACCCCCTTCGGCACACCCGTCGAACCCGACGTGAACATCACATACGCCAACGCACCAGCAGGAACCACCGACGGAAGCCGCACACCCACCACCGGCTCCGCATCCACCCGTACAGCCGGCACCCCGCCGACCTCATCCACCGCACGGTCCGTCACCACCACCAGCGCACCACTGCGCCCCAGCACCTCCCGCACCCGCTCCTCCGGATACGACCCGTGCAACGGCACATACGCACCACCCGCCCTCACCACAGCAAGCATCGCCACCACCACATCCACCGACCGCTCCAACAACAACCCCACCCGCGACTCCACACCCACACCACACCCCACCAACACCCGAGCCA
>NZ_PHRF01000084.1 GCF_004151105.1 Streptomyces sp. L-9-10 | reverse complement strand
GCCGTCAGCCCCGCACGACCGTCATACCCACGCGCCAGACCCCCACCACCCAGATACAACTCACCCGGCACACCCACACCCACCGGCCGCAACGCACCGTCGAGAACGTACGCCGACGTATTGTCCATCGGCCCCCCGAGCGGCACCGCCGCACCCCCGGTATCGGAACCAGTGACCGACCCGCACACCGCGAAGGTCGTCGACTCCGTCGGACCATACACATGCACCAACCCGACACCCGGACACGCCTCCAACACACGCCCCATCGCCACACCCGACGCCGCCTCACCACCCGTCCACACCTCACCCAGACCCGCGAAACACCCCGCATCCT
>NZ_PHRF01000083.1 GCF_004151105.1 Streptomyces sp. L-9-10 | reverse complement strand
TAGCCGCCGTCCTCACGAGGGAGCCGCCATCGACTGCCGCCCCTCCCCCCACGAGGGGCGGCACCCGCAGTCCCCGAGGAGTCCCTCAGGAGTCCCCCGGGAAGTCACTGAGGAACCCCTGAGGAGTCTCCGATGAACAAGACCCCGGTCATTCTCTGCGCCCTCGCCGCCGTCGCCGTGCTGGTGTTCCTGGCGATCGGCGACGTCATCAACTATCCGTTCGCCGCCGGGATCGGCACGGCTCTCGTTCTCGCCGCCGGCCTGGAACTGCACAGGAACAGGAAGAGGAGTCACCAGTGAACGAGATAGCCGACATAGGATACGGCCGCCAGTTCGACGGCTGGTACGACCGGCTGTTCCCCAAGGACGGCGCCGCGGCCGGGGTCGCCAAGAAGATCGCGGACCTCCACCCCGACCACTCCACCGGCACCCTGGAGTTCGGCGTCGGCACCGGCCGTATCGCCGTCCCCCTCTCGGGGCACGTCGGGCGGGTGACCGGGGTGGACTCCTCCGAGGAGATGCTGGCCGCGCTGCGCGCCGAGCCCGGCGCCGCCGGGGTCGAGCCGGTCCACGGAGACATCCGCACGTACACCTCCGACGAGCGGTACGGCCTCGTGTACTGCGTCTGCGGAACGCTCTCCATGCTGCTGACCCCCGAGGACCAGGCGCTGGCCGTGCGGCGGGC
>NZ_PHRF01000082.1 GCF_004151105.1 Streptomyces sp. L-9-10 | reverse complement strand
ATCCGGCCGACACCACGAGAGCGGAACCACCAGCCGGAATAAGACCGGTGGTTCACAGCGTCCTCGCTGTGTTTACTACAAAGGAACCTCAACCCACCGGACATCCGGCAGGTCGGGGTATCAACATATCTGGCGTTGACTTTTGGCACGCTGTTGAGTTCTCAAGGAACGGACGCTTCCTTTGTACTCACCCTCTCGGGCTTT
>NZ_PHRF01000081.1 GCF_004151105.1 Streptomyces sp. L-9-10 | reverse complement strand
GTATCGCTACTCATGCCTGCATTCTCACTCGTGAACCGTCCACCCCTCGCTTCCGCGGAGGCTTCACCCGGCACACGACGCTCCCCTACCCATCACAGTCCCCGTTGGGGGTATGTACTGCAATGACACGACTTCGGCGGTACGCTTGAGCCCCGCTACATTGTCGGCGCGGAATCACTTGACCAGTGAGCTATTACGCACTCTTTCAAGGGTGGCTGC
>NZ_PHRF01000080.1 GCF_004151105.1 Streptomyces sp. L-9-10 | reverse complement strand
AATGACACGACTTCGGCGGTACGCTTGAGCCCCGCTACATTGTCGGCGCGGAATCACTTGACCAGTGAGCTATTACGCACTCTTTCAAGGGTGGCTGCTTCTAAGCCAACCTCCTGGTTGTCTCTGCGACTCCACATCCTTTCCCACTTAGCGTACGCTTAGGGGCCTTAGTCGATGCTCTGGGCTGTTTCCCTCTCGACCATGGAGCTTATCCCCCACAGTCTCACTGCCGCGCTCTCACTTACCGGCATTCGGAGTTTGGCTAAGGTCAGTAACCCGGTAGGGCCCATCGCCTATCCAGTGCTCTACCTCCGGCAAGAAACACACGACGCTGCACCTAAATGCATTTCGGGGAGAACCAGCTATCACGGAGTTTGATTGGCCTTTCACCCCTAACCACAGGTCATCCCCCAGGTTTTCAACCCTGGTGGGTTCGGTCCTCCACGAAGTCTTACCTCCGCTTCAACCTGCCCATGGCTAGATCACTCCGCTTCGGGTCTTGAGCGCGCTACTAAACCGCCCTATTCGGACTCGCTTTCGCTACGGCTTCCCCACACGGGTTAACCTCGCAACACACCGCAAACTCGCAGGCTCATTCTTCAAAAGGCACGCAGTCACGAC
>NZ_PHRF01000079.1 GCF_004151105.1 Streptomyces sp. L-9-10 | reverse complement strand
GATAGCGGATAGTACCGTGAGGGAATGGTGAAAAGTACCGCGGGAGCGGAGTGAAATAGTACCTGAAACCGTGTGCCTACAAGCCGTGGGAGCGTCGCGCATCGAGTTTACTCGGTGCGTCGTGACTGCGTGCCTTTTGAAGAATGAGCCTGCGAGTTTGCGGTGTGTTGCGAGGTTAACCCGTGTGGGGAAGCCGTAGCGAAAGCGAGTCCGAAT
>NZ_PHRF01000078.1 GCF_004151105.1 Streptomyces sp. L-9-10 | reverse complement strand
CCACCCGTCCACACCTCACCCAGACCCGCGAAACACCCCGCATCCTCCTCCGCCAGCACATCAAACAACGCCTTCGTCAAAAACAACCCCGACACCCCGCGCGCCACCGCATCCCGCACCACCGACACACTCACCTCACCCCCCGCCACATCCACCGTCCCACCATTCAACAACGGCACCCACACCTCATACGTCGCCGCA
>NZ_PHRF01000077.1:119597-122958 GCF_004151105.1 Streptomyces sp. L-9-10 | reverse complement strand
TGGAGCATGATGACGTCGACGACTTCCTGGATTTTGCAGGCGCGGTCGGGGACGGTGAGGCGTTGGTCCTGTTCGCTGAGTACGCCGTGGGCGAGGTCCTCTTTGGACTCGAAGTGGAAGTAGAGGGCGCCCTTGGTGACGCCTGCGGTGGTGAGGATTTCGGTGATTGTGGCCGCCTGGTATCCGTGTTCTTCGAACACGCGGGCTGCTGCCCCCAGGATCGTCTGACGTGTCCGGATGGCTCTGTCCTGTTTCGCCACTTTCGCCTCCTTCACAAGGCCTCCTGGACTGCGGCCCGGCCACCGCGAAGGCCGAGCACCCGGCGGGTGCGGTGGCGCCGGCAGCGAAGCAGCTGCGGGACCGCCTCGTGCGGCGCCCGGCTCCCGCCGGCGGAACGTCCGCCGAACAGCCCAAAGCCACCGGCCGCGGTGCGCGGGCCGCTCTCAGCTGCGGGACCGACGCCTACAAGATCGCTGTGCCCGGCAAGCCCCTGTCCTGGGGCGCGCCGCTCCTGGCGGACGACGGTGTCCGCCTGCGGCCCTCGACGATCTTCAGCGCCCACCTGGACAACTGGCGGCTGTGCGACGTGACGGAGAACAACGGGGTCCTCGAGGCGTCCCTGTGGAACTGGGGCAACGGCAGGTGCGCGGCCATCGCCGGGCAGAACGCGGCCACCGAAGGGGCGGTCCTGATGACGGCCCCCTGCGCGCAGGACGACCTCCAGCGGTTCTACATCTACCGCGACGTGCCCGGCAGCTCGATGATCGGTGTGCAGAACAAGTACACCGGCTCCATGATGGGCCACGACCGTTACGCGGACGGGGAGTTCATCCGCCAGTACTCCAGCGGCAGACAGGACGGTACGGGCACCTACGCCCTGACCGGAGTCTGACGTCCCACACCCCGTGAGCGGCCCCGCACGTGAACCGCCGGCCTCCCGGTTCCGTACGGGACCCTCCGCGTCTCCGCTCCGAGCCCGGCCCCGGGGACCAGCGGAGCAGCCGGCGCCTCCGTTGCCCGGCAACGCACTTGCCTTCGTCGCCCGGCAAGGCACTTGCCTGATGAACGCCGGCAGTGCCACCGCCGTGTGACCGACGGGACTGTGTCCGGGCGGAGGACTGGCCTTCCGTGGCGGGATCCGCCGTCCTGTCCCGTTCCGGGAAGCGGAGGACGGTCCATGACCGTCATCTTCATCGCAGGTGGTCAGCGGACGGAACGCGGGAGAGGACCGACCCTGCGAGCCGTCCGGGCCGACGCTGATGCCGCGGGCCGGATCAGCCGGAGCACGGCCAGCGCGGACTCCGCCTCACGCCGAGCTCATCAGCACGCGGCAGGCGCGCACTCCCGACCGCCGAAAGACTCCGGCGGAGGGGGCCCCGCCCCTCCGGCACCGGGCCGGCGAGGCCCCGGGCGCCTGCCGGAGCCCGGCGGACAGCACCCCCGCCGCCCCGGACGCACGGCCGGGCCCGGCACGGCCCCCGCGCCGCGCATCCCCTGCCCCGCACACGTCCCCCGCCCCGTGGTGCACGCCGTGCCGTGCGCGTGCCGCCGTACCGTATGCGCACCGCCGTACCGTGCCGTGTGCGTGCCGCCGTACCGTATGCGCACCGTCATATCGTGCCGTGTGCGTGCCGCCGTACCGTGCCGGGCCGGGCCGTGTGCGCGCCGCCGTACCGTGCCGGGCCGGGCCGTGTGCGCGCCGCCGTACCGTGCCGTGCGCGTGCCGCCGGTGCCGTATGTGCGTGCCGCCCGGGCCGCCGGTGCTGTGCGCGTGGCGCCGGTGCTGTGCCGGTGGTGTGTCATGCCGGTGGTGGCGTGTGGTGTTTCAGGCCGCCCGTTCCTGCCTGGCCGGGCCGGTGGTCTGCGCGCGGGTGCGGTAGTGCGCCACGTCGCCTGGCGCTACGAGTGCCGGCAGCAGTGTCTTCCACAAGGCCCCCACCCGGTCGCCGAGTTCGCCGTGGGGCATACCGGCCCCGGCCAGTACCGCGATCCCGCACACGGTCGCGGACAGCAGCGCCTCCGGGCCCTCCCCCTCTCCCTTCTGCGTGGAGAGCAGTGCCCCCTCCGCGCGGGCCCGGCCGAGCAGACGCAGCGCCTCGGTGATCCACGCCTGGTGGAAGTCGGCGACCGGCGGCCGCCGCCCGGTGCACTCGCCGGTGATACGGAAACTCGCCCGGATGACCGGATCGTCGTGGAACGTCCGGGCGAGCCAGTGGGTCAGGTCGATGAGTACCTGCACCGGCGCCGCGCCCGCCTCGCCGTGCCGCCGCACGAAATCACGCAGCAGGGCACCGCCCCGCTCCTGTACCGCGTCGGCCAGTCCGTCCTTGGAGGTGAAATGGAAGTACAGCGCTCCCTTCGTGACACCCGCGGCTCCCGCGATCTGCCCCAGCGTCGCGCCGGCGTAACCGTTCTGGTTGAACATCCGCGCACCCGCGAGGAGAAGCTTCTGACGTGTCCGAAGCGATCTGGCCTGCATCCCGGCTCCCTCAGCCGACCCGGCTCAGACGCTCGCCGCCACCGGCCACCACCTGCTCCGGACCGGCCGTCAGGATCGAGCGCTGCAGCCGGCGCAGCCCGGCCGAGGGCTCGAGCCCCAGCTCCCGCACCAGAGCACCGCGCAGCCGCTGGTAGACATCGAGCGCCTCGCTGCGCCGCCCCGAACGGTGCAGCGCCAGCATGAACTGGCCGTGCAGGTTCTCATGGGTGCGGTAACGGCTGACCAGCACCGTCAGTTCACCCAGCAGCTCACGGTGCCGGCCCAGGCGCAGATCGGCCTCGATACGCTGATCCAGCGCGCAGAGCCGGGTCTCCTCCAGACGCCGGGTCTCCATCTCCAGCTGCGTCCCGGCCTGCACATCGACCAGAGCCGGCCCCGTCCACAGCGCGAGCGCGTCACGCAACTGCCGGGCCGCGCCCGCGAAATCACCGGCGTCCATCGCCCGGTACCCCAGCCCCGCCAGCCTCTCGAACTCCCGCACGTCAATGGCCCCCCCGGCCGTGTCCAGACGGTAACCGCCCGGCGTGGTGACCAGCACCCCCTTGGCACCACGCACGGCACCCCCCTCCCCGTCCCGGCCCAGAGCCGCCGCGATCAGATCCCGCAACTGCAGCACATACGTCTGCAGAGTCGTACGCGCACTACGCGGCGGCCTGCCGCTCCAGAGCTCCTCGATCAGCACAGACACCGGCACAGCCTGATCGGCATGCAGAGCCAGCAGAGCCAGCACCTGACGCGGCTTCGGCGCCGTCGGCGTCACCGACAGCCCGTTCTCACGAGCCGCCAACGCACCCAGTACATCGATATCCACGCCATCTCCCCTTTATCCGCTCATCCCCGCATACACCGTCGACACTCCGA
>NZ_PHRF01000077.1:112363-119587 GCF_004151105.1 Streptomyces sp. L-9-10 | reverse complement strand
TGGTATCCGTGTTCTTCGAACACGCGGGCTGCTGCCCCCAGGATCGTCTGACGTGTCCGGATGGCTCTGTCCTGTTTCGCCACTTTCGCCTCCTTCACCTGCACGGCCGCTGTCCCGGTCCATAAAAAAAACCGGCGGGTTCGTATCTTACAGAGAACCGGGGCCTCCCGGGGCGCTCCGAAGGAGTGAGCGTGCATCGCGGGGGTGACCCAGCGGGTCCAGGAGGTAGCGGCGGACTTGGTGTTCATCGAGTCCCGCCAGCCCTTTCTCGGTCTGGAAGGTCTCTTTCACACGCCTTCTGGATGTGGAACATGCCCGTACCGGTGGCCACTGCGGCGGAACAGGCCACCGCCAGGACAGAGCCGATGCCGCGTGATCCAGAGCCGTGCGCAGTTTCGGGTTGCCGCCGTAGACCTCCGTCCCCGGTGACCGGTCCACGTGGTGTCCGGCATCCAGGAAGCGTTCGATCATCATGCGGGCCGGTTCCGGCCTGGTCGTGAAGACGGTGCCCTCGCCGAGCCCAGCTGCCAGGCAGCGGTCCGGGTCGCTTGTCCAGGAGCGCGGGATGTACAGCTCCCGTCGCGCACGTCGTCGCGGACGGTGTCGGCATCCCAGGAGGCCCGGCACAGTAGATGTTGCATGCTGTGCGGGCTGCCACTCCCCCGCCCACTCCGCGATTGTCCAGCAGTTCTTACGCGGCAGGTCCGACAGCGGGCCGAGCACTGACCGCCCGGCGCGCAGGCAGGGTTCGCAGCGGCTGAACCGTCCCGCGATCCGGCTCATGGCCACCTCGACGGCCCGTGCGACGGTGTTGCGTTTCTTGTACCGCTCTTCGTCGAAGCCCGGTGGCCGCTCGCCGCGTCCCCCCTTCCGCAGGCACACGGCCTGACTGCCGGCCACCGCGCGTGACCCACCCGGCCCCGGCATGACCATCAGCGACAACGGGCGGCAGTCAACGCCCGCACTCAGATGGAGCTGGGGCCTGAAGCCGCCCGCGAGCGGCCCGGGCCCCCCACCTCCCGCACCCGCGCCACCACCACCAGGCCGGCGTACAGGCTCCGCCACGGTGTACCGCCGCGATGTTGTCCGCGCGTGGCGGAGGCGGCCCGTTGCCGGTACCGAGCGCCCGGCTCCGGTCCTCAGCCCCTGCCGAAGTGCACCGCGGGGAAGGCGCCCATCGCCCTGAGGGTTCTGGTGAAGGCGCCGGCCAGCTCGGTGAGGCGCGCGGTGGCGGCCGGGCCGAGGTGGTCGTACGGGGCGGCGTCGAGACGGTCGGTGAGCGCCTCGGCCTCGCCGCGCAGGGCCGCCCCCGATTCCGTGAGATCCCCCGCCTCGTCCAGCAGGCCGCGCTCGCGCAACCGGTCCCGGGCGGCGGCCCACTGCTCCGCGGACCACCCGCGGGTGCGCATGAAAAGTGCCGACGTCGGCGCCGTGCCGGTGGCGTTGTGCAGGACCAGCGCCTCGATACCGGACAGGCCGGCGACCGCCAGCGCGGCGATGTGACCGTCGCCCCGGTGCTCGCGCAGCAGCGTCGCGGCGTGCCACAGCGCCAGGTGCGGTTCTTCGGGGACGGGCAGTCCGGCGTTCGCGGCGTACAGCGGGCGCGCCTCCCGGCGGCATGCCTCGGTGGCGCGCAGCGCCAGCTCGGCTGCCTCGGCCATCTCCTTCGAGACGAGGGCCTCCTCTCCGAGCAGCCGCCGCAGCGTCGCGTCCGCGCCGCGCAGCCGGGCCGCGAGCACCGCCTTCGGCGTGGTGACGGTCCACGCGGCGGGGATGTACCGCTCCACATGTGCGTGGCGGAAGTTGTAGAAGGTCGCTGTGACGGTGCCCGCGCCGACAGCCCCGAGCGGAGCCGCGCGGCCCGCGAGGTAGACCATGGCTCCGCGCTCCAGTCCGAGCGCTGCGAGTTCGTCCGCCGGCTCCGGTGCGAAGTACATGGCCCCGTGCAGGGGATTGACGGCGTTGTGGCAGTGGCGGCCCGCGCTCGCCTCGAATGACGTCATGCTGCGGCTCCAGTGTGAGTGGTCGGGCGTGGGTGGCCGGATGCGGATGTCCGGTCAGGTTCGGCGAGGCGCATCAGGCTTCCTTCGCGGGTTCGGGGTGGATGCAGCCGGTCAGTCCAGCCGCGGTCTGGGTGAGGTGCAGGGTCAGTACCTCGGCCGCGGTATCGGCGTCGCGGGCCAGCGCCGCCTCCTCCAGCCGACGGTGTTCGGCGGCGCCGTCCCGGTCGGGGTTGCGATGCGCCGACCAGCGGCGAGCCAGCTCGCTCGCGGTCCACATCCGGTCGAAGGTCTCCAGCAGCACGGGGTTGCCGCACCCCTCCAACAGGGTGCGGTGGAAGGCCCGGTGGGCCTCGGACCATGCGGCGCTGTAGTACTCGCCCTCCTCCGGCACGTACGCCGGTGTGCGGGTCAGACGGTGGTGGGCGGCTCGCACGCGGGCCTCCCACTCGACGTCGCCGCGCTCGACCGACATACGCAGCACGACCGGTTCGATGGTCCGGCGGGCCTCCGCGATCTCCTGCCAGCGGAGGTCGGAGAAGGCCGGGACGGCGAAGCCGCGGTTGGGCAGCCGGTCGGCGAGGCCCTCGCCGACCACTCGCACGAGCGCCTCGCGCACAACGGCCAGGCTCACGCCCTGTTCCTTGGCGAGGTCCTGTGGCTTGAGGGCGTCACCAGGGGCATGGTCCCCGCGCATGATCGCGTCCCTCAGGTGGGCGTAGACCTGCTCGGAGAGCATCTGCTTCCCCGACGAGGCGGAGCTGTGGATCATCTGCGTCATGTCGGCATCATAGACGATCCTGGAGATAATCGATTGTTGCCTTTATGGTCGATCTCTTACCCATCCCGGAACACGGCTTGAAAGGAGCGACGGGATGAGCGGCAACGACCTTCGCCTTCCCTCCTCTCAGCACCACCGACTACGAGGCCGCCGTGGCGTCCGTCGTCGGGCGACGACGGACGCCACGCGCGGTCATGCGTTGAGCGTGAGCCCGGCGGTGATGGCCAAGGCCAGTTCCCGAGCCATGGCCTCCGGGTTCTCCATCGGTGCCGAATGCGCGCCTTCGATGCTCCGGGTCACGAATGTGCCGCTGGTCAGCGCGGACCAGCGCTCCACCGTGCCCTCGGGCAGCACCGGGTCGGCGGTGGCCGACACCGCCGTGATCGGGATGTCCAGCGGACCCCTGCGGTCGGTGCGCAGCATGAGCTGATGCCGCTTCCACATCGTGGAATCGTTCCGCAGGTTCTCCAGGTAGCTGCCGAAGACCTCCTCGTTGGCGAGGATCTCGTCGGGCAGTACGCCCCGGAACACCTCGATCAGGTCCTCCGGCGCCGCCGTGTCCCACACCAGCGAGACCTCCTGGAACCGCCTGAGCGGCTCCGGCACCTCGCTGAACGGCGCCGGCGCGCAGGCGACGACGAGCGAGACTTCCGGTCCCCCCACCCTGCTGCCGATCCGGTGAGCGATCTCCCATGCTCCCAATGCGCCCTGGCTGTGTCCGTACAGGACGGTCGGTACGTCGAGACGGTCGGACATCTCCGCCACGACCCGGTCGACGAGGATGTTCACATCGGTCACCGGGGCCTCCCCGCTGTGTCCCTCACGGCCCGGAACCCGGATACCGAGCAGTTCCACGTCCTCGGGAAGGTGCGGGATGAGCGGGACGTGCCCGGTGGTCGTGCCCCCCATTCCCGCCATGCACAGGATCCGTGCCCTGGGGTGTCGCGCCGGCTTGAGCACCCGTACCAATGGGTCGTGCACGGCCTCGGTGACGGGCTGGCGCCCGGTGAGTTCGTCGACCAGGTGCTCCGCGATGCCCGCACAACTGCCGTGCCGGAACAGCACGTCCGTGCCGAGCGGCAGGCCGCTTCGCCTGGCGAGTCCGGCGCGCAGGCCGACCGCCATCAGCGAGTCCATGCCGAGCTGCTGGAGAGGCTGTTCCGCGGGAAGCTCCGCCACCCCGAGAGCAGCCGCGGCCTCAATGCGGACCAGTTCGAGCACCGTACGGAGCTGTGCGTCCCGTCCCATGCCCGCCAGCCGCTCTTCGAGTCCGCTCTCCTGGCGCTTGCCGGCCATCTCGGCGCGCGCCTCCGGGATGCCCAGCAGCAGCGGACGCCGCCTCGCGACGCAGAACGTGGGGGTGAAGCGGGACCAGTCGATATCGGCCACCCCCAGCGCCACCCGATCCGTTCCGAGCACCAGGTCCAGTGCGCGCAGCGCGTGTTCCGGGGGCATCATCCGCAGACCCCGTACCCGGAGCTGCTCCTCGGCCTCCTCCGTCACCATGCCTCCGTCGGCCCAGCCACCCCAGTGCACCACGGTGGCCGTGCGGCCGTTGGCCACCCGGTGCCGGGCGAGGGCGTCCAGCGCGGCGTTGCCGGCCGCGTAGGTCGTCCCGCCGCCCGCACCCCACAGACTGGCACCACTGCCGTAGAGCAGGAACGCGTCGAGTGGCCGGTCGCCGAGCAGTTCGTGCAGGTGCCAGGCGCCGGACACCTTCGCGGAGAGTTCCTCGGCGGCCCGGGCACCGTCGAGCTCTGCCAGGAGCGCCGTCCCGGCGACCCCCGCGAGATGCGCGACGACCGTCAGCGGCGGGCCGTCGGCGTCGATCCGGTCGATCAGTTCGGCGACCTGCCTCCTGTCACCGACGTCGCAGGCTGCCGTCACGACCTCGGCCCCGGTCGCCTCGAGCTCCTCGCGGCACTGTGCGGAGACCTCACCGGAACGGGAGGCGAGCACGACGCGTCGCGTCCCGCGTTCCCCCAGCCAGCGGGCGAGCCGTTGGCCGAGGGCTCCCGTGCCACCGGTGATCAGGGCGGTGCCGCTGGTCGTCCACGGCGGCCGCGGTGCGGGCGTGGTGCGACGCAGCCTTCGCACGTACCGGCCGTCGGCGCGGAGCGCGATCTGGTCCTCGTCGTCACCGGCGAGAACGGCGCGGACGAGCTGCCCGGCCCAGTCCGGGTGCGGCTGTTCGGGCAGGTCCGCGGTGCCGCCCCAGCCTTCGGGGCGTTCCAGTGCCGCGACCCGGCCCAGTCCGTTGATCAGAGCCTGCTCGGGGCGCGTGACCGTATCGGCTTCGTCCACGCCGACGGCGCCCCTGGTGACCAGCCACACCGGAGTCCTCGGGTGACGTGTTCCGAGTTCCTGGAGCAGTCGCACGGTTCGGAGGAAGCCTTGCCGCGTGCCGTCCTCGTCCAGTGGCGTCAGGACGATCACCCCCTGCATCGCCGCCGGCAGGGAGGCCAGGTCGCCCGGATCCGTGCCGGCCCGGTGCGTGCCGGCTCCTGCCTCGCGCAGGGCCGTCACCAGCTCCGTGGCGGGTGACGCGGGGTCCCCGAGGACGGCCCAGACTCCGTCTGCCGGTGCCGGGTCGGGCTCGGTGGGCTGCCAGGTCTCCTCGTACAGCCAGTTGGCGATCCCGGCGTGGTCGTCGCGGCCCTCGAGCCAGCGCCGGAGCAACGGCAGCAGGTCCTCGACGCTGTCCCTGTGCTGCCCGGACGCGCCGAGCAGCTCGGCGAGCCCGTCCGCCTCGCCCGCACCGACGACGTCCCAGAACCTCTGGTCGGTCGTCTTGCGGCGAGCGGGTTCCTTCCAGTGACGCTGCCGCTGGAAGGCGTAGCCGGGCAGGCCGACCATGCGACCGCCGGGGACGGCCGCCGACCAGTCGATCCCGACACCGTGCGCGTGCAGAATGCCCAGTGTGCGCTGGAGCCGGTCCAGGCCGCCCTGTTCGCGTTCCATGGTCGCCACGACCACCGCGTCCCGGTCCGCGCCACCGTCGGCCAGTGGCATTGCCAGCACGGGATGCGGACTGACCTCGACGAACACCGTGTATCCGTCGGCGAGCAGCTCTTGCTGGGCGAGGTCGAGCCGTACGGGTTCGCGCAGGTTCCGGCACCAGTAGGCGGCGTCCAGTTCCTCACCCGCGGCCCGCCGGCCCAGCACCGTGGAGTACAGCGGGATCTCGGTCGGGCGGGGACGCAGCGAGGCAAGCTGGTCCCGGAGGCCGGGCAGCAGCGCGTCCATGTGCGAACTGTGGGATGCGCAGGCGGCGTTCAGCGTGCCGCACCACACGTCCTGGTCGTCCCACTCGTAGAGCAGCTCGTCCACGATCGCGCGGTCCCCTGAGATGACCGTGGATCCCGGTGTGTTCACCACGGCGACCGAGACGGCGTTCCCGTAGGGGGCCAGTGCCGCCTCGACGTCGGAGACCGGGAGTTCCACGGTCGCCATCTCACCGTCGGAGGACAGCGTGGCGAGGGCCGTGCTGCGTTCGGCCACGATCCTGGCGCCCTCCTCCAGGGTCAGGGCGCCGGCGACCACGGCCGCGGGAATCTCGCCCTGGCTGTGTCCGACCACGGCCTGTGCTTCCAGGCCCAGATCCCGCATGGCCGCCGCCAGGCCGAGATACATGGTGAACAGCACCGGCTGGGCGATGTCCAGGCGGTCCCACGCGATGCGGTCCTCGTCCTGGAGCAGTTCGTGGACCGACCAGCCGGTCCAGGGGCGCAGTGCCTCGTCGCAGCGGGCGACCGTGTCGGCGAAGGCCGGGCTTTCGGCGAGCAGGCGCCGGGCCATGCCCGGCCACTGCGACCCCTGGCCGGGGAAGACGAACACGACCTTGCCCGGCCGTGCGGTGGCAAGGGTGAGCGACGCGTCCGGGTGGTCACGGGCGATGGCGGTCAGTCCTTCGATGACCGTGGACAGATCAGGTCCGGCCACCGACGCGCGTTCGGCGAAGTGCTGCCGGTGTCGGTTGGTGGTCCAGGCGAGGTCGGTGAGGGTGGTGTCGGGGTGTTCGGTGAGCCAGTGGGCCCACTGCCGGGCCTGGTCCCTGAGTGCCTGCGGGGTGCGTCCGGAGACGACCACCGGTGCCGCGGCCTGTGCCGGGGCGGGCTGTGGGGACGGCTGCGGCGGCTGTTCCAGCACCAGGTGGGCGTTGGTGCCTCCGATGCCGAACGATGACACTCCGGCGCGTCGGGTGCCCTGCCAGGCCCGTGTGTCGTCGCTGATCCGCAGGACCGCCGGGTCCAGGCCGAGTTCGGGGTTGACGCGCTGGAAGTTGACCGTGGGGACCAGTTCGCCGTGGTAGACGCAGAGTGCCGCCTTGACCAGTCCCGCCAGGCCCGCGGCCACGTCGGTGTGTCCGATGTTGGACTTCACCGATCCGACCGCGCAGGGTTCGTCGCGGTCGGGGGTGAAGACCTCCTGGAGGGCCTGGAT
>NZ_PHRF01000077.1:99467-112353 GCF_004151105.1 Streptomyces sp. L-9-10 | reverse complement strand
TGGGATCGCCCATGGCGGTGGCGGTTCCGTGCGCTTCTACGTAGCCGATGTCGGCGGATGACAGTCCGGCGTCGGCGAGGGCGTCGTTGATGACGGTGGCCTGCCCGTTCACGCTGGGCGCGGTGAATCCGACCTTGTCCGCGCCATCGTTGTTGATGGCGCTGCCGCGGATGACCGCGTAGATCCGGTCCCCGGCCTCGACCGCGTCCGACAGCCGCCGCATCACCACCGCCACCACACCGTTGGCGATGACCGTGCCCGCGCCATCGGCGTCGAAGGGCCGGCAGTGTCCGTCCGGCGAGGCCACGAAGCCTTCCTGGTACTGGTAGCCCTGTTCCAGGGGGAAGGTGAACGCGGAGGCGCCGACGAGTGCCACGTCGGATTCTCCGCGCAGCAGGCTCTGCCTGGCCAGGTGTGTGGCCACCAGCCCCGTGGAACACGCCGTCTGCACCGTCAGCGCGGGACCACGCAGATTCAGCTTGTGCGCCAGGCGCGTCGCGAGGAAGTCGTTCTTGTTGCCGATCGCCGAGCGGAAGACCTCCGAGACGTCCTCGGGATCACCCTGGTCATAGCCGCCGAAGCCGACTCCGCCGAAGACTCCGATGCGGCCGGGGTCGGCGCCGGGCAGGATGCCGGCGTTCTCCAGGCCCTGCCAGGCCGTTTCCAGGAAGAGCCGGTGCTGCGGATCCATGTTCTCCGCATCGGACGGTGAGCATCGGAAGAACTCGGCGTCGAAGAGATCGGCGTCCTCCACGTAGCCCTTGGCCGGGACGAACTCAGGATCCTCCAGTACGTCCCTGGGCACCCCGGCGTCCAGCAACTCCTGGTCGGTGAAGCGGCGGATCGACTCCACACCGCCCCGCAGATTCGCCCAGAACTGCTCCGCGTCCGTCGCACCCGGCAGGCGCAGAGCCATGCCCACGATCGCCACCGCGTCCTCGTCCGCGTCCTCGTCCGGACGCTCCCCCGCCGACGCCGCCGCCGCGGTCACCGCGCGCGTGGAGTCGCCGCGCAGGAACGCGGTCAGCTGCCGCACCGTGGAGTAGCGGAACAGCGTCGAAAGCGGAAACTCGCGGTCCAGGCCGGCGCAGACCAGTTCGTGGACCCGCAGCGCCGCCATGGACGTTCCGCCCAGTTCGAAGAATCCGCTGTCCGGGTCCACCTCGGCCGGCTCCACCCCCAGTACCTGCGACCAGGCCGAGACCACCGCCTCCCACACATGGTCACCACCGGAGGCCGGTTCGGAGTGCACGGGTCGCGGTGCGGGCAGCGCGGCCAGGGCCAGCCGGTCGGTCTTGCGGTTCGGCGTCAGCGGCAGGCTCTCCAGCCGTATCCACCGCGCGGGCAGCATCCACCCCGGCAGCCGCGCCGCGGCCTGCTCGGCCAGAACCCGCTGGTCGGCTTCTCCGGAGTAGTACACCCACAAGGCCGCCGGGCCGGCGTCCTCACGTACCACCGCGGCGGCTTCCCGCACGCCCGCGCACTCGGCGACCACCGACTCGATCTCGCCGAGCTCGACGCGGTGTCCGGCCAGCTTCACCTGGGCGTCCGTACGGCCGCAGAACTCCAGCAGTCCGTCCTCGCGATAGCGGACCACATCGCCGGAACGGTACATCCGCCCCGCACCCGTGAAGGGGTCCACCACGAACCGCTCATCCGTCAGCGCGGACCGGTTCCAGTAACCCCGCGCGACACCGCGCCCACCGATCCACAACTCACCACGGCAACCCCGCGGTACCGGTTGCTGGTGCCGGTCGAGAACGGCCAACCGGGTATCGCGCACTGGCGTTCCCAGGGAGACCGGCCCGGGCTCGACCCGCCAGGCCGTCGAATAGATCGTGGTCTCCGTGGGCCCGTACATGTTGAACACGTCGCCGCCGCAGATCCGCAGCAACCGGTCGGACAGGCCGCGGTCGAGCTCTTCGCCACCGACCACGAGCAGCCGCAGTCCGCTGAGCAGCTCACGGCCTCCCGCGTCCGCCAGCAGCATCCTGGCCAGCGACGGCGTGCACTGCAGGTGCGTCGGCCCGTACCGCCGGTGTTCGGCCCAGCTGCCGAGTTCTCCGCTCGCGATGACCACGCGGTAACCCCTGGTCAGGGTCCACAGCAGTTCGAGGCCGGAGATGTCGAAGGACACACTGGACACGGCGAGCCAGATGCCGTCGACGCCACCGCCGATGCGGTCGTCCATGGCCAGGCAGAAGCCGGCGAACTGCGCGTGCTCGACCACCACGCCCTTCGGGGTGCCCGTCGAGCCCGAGGTGTAGATGACATAGGCGGGGTCGGACGGTTCCGGCTGGATTGGCGGAACGCCGTCCGGCTGCCCGTGCTGCCCGGTCTCGGAGATCTCCTCGACGGACAGCACCCGCAGACCGTCCGGCAGGGCGTCCGCGAGGGAGCCGCTCGAGATCACCACCTCGAGCCCGCTGTCGGACACCACATGGTCCAGACGCGCTTTCGGGTACTCCGGGTCCAGCGGAACGTAGGCGGCCCCGGCCATCCAGGTGGCGAGTATCGCCACCGGCAGATCGACCGTGCGGGGTAGGCAGAGACCGACCAGATCCCCGCGTGTCACGCCCAGTGCGGCAAGCTCCCGGGCGATCGCGAGGGCTCTCGTGGACACCTCCCGGTAGGTCAGCTCGTGTCCGTCCGACACCACGGCCACCGCGTCGGGCGTCCGTGCCGCCTGTCCCAGTATCCGCCGGCATGCGGTCTCCCCGACGGGCTGTGCCGCGACGTCGCCGCCGTGCTCGGCGAGCCACCGGCGTTCCGCACCGCAGAGCAGTTCGGTCTCCCGGACCGGACGGGCGGGCTGGGCGGCCAGCGACGCCAGCAGGGTCCCGAAGTTGGCGACCATGCGGTGGGCCGAGTCCTGGTCCAGCACGTGTGGCTGGAACTCCAGCTCCCCGCGCAGCACGTCACCGTCGCCGGTCAGTGTGAGGCCCAGCTCGAACTTCGACGCACCTCGTACGTTGCCGGACACGCTTCCCGTCGTGGGAAGCCGCCAGGCCGCCTCGCCCGTTCCGACCGTGGGGAAGGCTGTGCCGCCGTAGTTGAACACCGCCCGGAACAGCGGGTTCTCCTCACCGGTCCGGTCACCGCCGGCGATACGCACGACCTCGGTCAGCGGGACGCTCTGGTGCTCGAACACCCTCCGCACACGGGTGTGTGTGCGGGCGAGGACGTCCTCGAAGGACACCGGCCCGGTCAGGTCACAGCGCAGCGGCAGGGTGTTCGCCAGGAATCCGAAGGTCTTCGCGATCTGCGGCAGCTCCCTCGCCGACCAGATCGTGCCGAGGTCGAAGTCGTACTGGTCGGTGTACCGGGCGAGCAGCACCGCGAAGGCGCTGACGTACACGGTGTACCCGGTGACGGAGTTGCGCGTGGCCAGCTCGTCCAGAGCGGCCCGAAGCTCCGCGGGCACGGTGAAGTGCACGGCATCGCCCTGCTCGTCCTCGGCGACCGCGCGCTCGGGGAGTTCCAGACGCTGGGTACCGTCCAGCTCGGACGCGAAGTACTCGAGCGAACGATCGAAGGCGCCCTGTTCGATGGACCTCTTCTCCCATCGCGCGTAGTCGCCGAGGTGGTAATGGACCTCCGGGAGCTGGGGGGTGTCCTGCTCGGCGAAAGCCCGGTACGTCTCGTACAGCTCGTTCAGCAGCAGGGACATCGACCAGCCGTCGGTGATGGCATGGTGCAGCGTGAAGCACACGGTCCACTTCTCGCCGGAGTCCACCAGCAGGCAGCGGAACAGGGTCTCGGCGTCCAGCGTGAACGTGACCCGTTCTTCCGCGTGCAGCGTCCGGTCCAGCTCATCGGCGTCGGCCACCCGCTCGTGCCGCAGTGGAACGGTGAACTCCTCGTGCACGACCTGGACGAGTTCGCCGTCACGGAGTTCCAGCCCGGTGCGCAGCGCCTCGTGACGTTCCATCACCGCGCGAAGTGCCAGGCCGAACGTCTCCGGACACAGGGGGCTCTCCACTTCGAGCCGGATAACGGCGTTGTACTGCGCGGAATCCGGACGCATCCGCTCCAGGAACCACAGCCGGCGCTGGCCCTCGGTCGCCGGATGGACGTCGCGCCGCTCGGCACGTTCGATCGACGGACCGGGAGGCGGCAGTTCGGCGAAGGCGTTGGCCAGCAGATAGTCCACGACCGCTTGAGGCGTGGGGTGTTCGAAGGCGAGCGTGGACGGCAGCGGCGTGCCGGTCACCTCGCTGAGCCGGTTGCGCAGTTGCAGAGCCATCATGGAATCCAGCCCGTGATCCTGGAACCGCTCGTCCACGGGCAGGGGTTCGCCGAGTCCGAGAACGCCGCGGACCACGTCCTGTACGGCCTCCAGCACGGTGAGAGCACGGGCCGGCTCGGGCAGTGCCGTCAGCCGGGCCGCCAGGTCCGCGGGGGGTGCCTGCCGTTCCTGCCGGGTACGGGCTCCGCCGTCGATCCAGTAGCTCTGCCGCTGGAAGGCGTAGCCGGGCAGGTCGACCAGGCGGCCGGGGCCGTCGACGACCTGTGTCCAGTCCACCGCATGGCCGTGGACGTGCAATTCGCCGAGGCCGCGCACGATCTGCGCGAGGCCGCCGTGATCGCGGCGCAGACTGCCCAGGACCACTCCGCCGCTGTCGGCGGTGAAAGTCGTCAGCGGGACGGCCAGCAGCGGATGCGGGCTGACCTCGGTGAACACACCGAAGCCGTCGGCACGCAGCGCGTCGAGTGCCAGGTCCATGCGCACCGGCTCACGCAGGTTGCGGCACCAGTACCGGGCGTCCAGGACCTCTCCGCCGATCGGCGCACCGGTCACCGTGGAGTACATCGGCACCGTCGTCGCGCGGGGGTTCAGTTCGCTCAGTGCCGCTTCCACCTCGGGCAGCATGGGGTCGACCAGGCTGCAGTGTCCGGCCCGGTCCACGTTGATCCGACGGGAGAACACGTCACGGTCCGCCAGCTTCGCGAGCAGCTCGCCCACCGCTTCCGCCGCGCCGGCCACCGCCACCGAACCCGGGGTGTTCACCGCTGCCACCGACAGCGATCCGCCGTACTCGGCGAGCAGTTCCTCCACCTCGGTCAGCGGCAGTCCCAACAGGGCCATGCCGCCCGAGCCGCTCTCGACGTGATGGAACGCCCGGCTGCGGACGGCGACCACCTGGGCGCCCTCCTCCAGGGTCAGCGCTCCGGCGACCACGGCGGCGGGTACCTCGCCCTGGCTGTGCCCGACCACGGCTTCCGGTTCGAGACCGACGGACCGCCACACCGCCGCCAGGCCGAGTGCGACCGTGAACAGCGCGGGCTGGGTCACGTCGACGTCGTCCAGGCTCAGCCCGCTCGCCTCGGGGTTCGCCAGCAGTTCGTGGACCGACCAGCCGGTCCAGGGGCGCAGTGCCTCGTCGCAGCGGGCGACCGTGTCGGCGAAGGCCGGGCTTTCGGCGAGCAGGCGCCGGGCCATACCCGGCCACTGCGAACCCTGGCCGGCGAAGACGAACACAACCCTGCCGTGCTCCTCGGCCACGCCGGTGCACACCGCGTCGTCGCCGTGTCCGTCCCCGATCGCGGTCAGCCCGCGCACCACCTCGTCCAGGTCATGGGCGAGGACAGCGGCCCGGTGCTCGAAGTGCCGGCGGTGCCGGGTGGTGGTCCGGGCGAGGTCGGTGAGAGTGGTGTCGGGGTGCTGGGTGAGCCAGTCGGCCCACCGCCGGGCCTGGTCCCTGAGTGCCTGCGGGGTCCGTCCGGAGACGACCACCGGCGCCGCGTCCCGTGCCGGGGCGGGCTCCACGGCAAGCTGCGGTGCCTGTTCCAGCACCATGTGGGCGTTGGTGCCTCCGATGCCGAACGATGACACTCCGGCGCGTCGGGTGCCCTGCCAGGCCCGTGTGTCCCCACTGATCCGCAGGACCGCCGGGTCCAGACCCAGTTCGGGGTTGACGCGCTGGAAGTTGACCGTCGGTACCAGTTCGCCGTGGTAGACGCAGAGTGCCGCCTTGACCAGTCCCGCCAGGCCCGCGGCCACGTCGGTGTGTCCGAGGTTGGACTTCACCGATCCGACCGCGCAGGGCTCGTCGCGGTCGGAGGAGAAGACCTCCTGCAAGGCCTGGACCTCGATGGGATCGCCCATGGCGGTGGCGGTTCCGTGCGCTTCTACGTAGCCGATGTCGGCGGATGACAGTCCGGCGTCGGCGAGGGCGTCGTTGATGACGGTGACCTGGCCGCTCACGCTGGGCGCGGTGAATCCGACCTTGTCCGCCCCGTCGTTGTTGATGGCGCTGCCGCGGATGACCGCGTAGATCCGGTCCCCGGCCTCGACCGCGTCCGACAGCCGCCGCATCACCACCGCCACCACACCGTTGCCCACCACGGTGCCGTTGCGGTCGGCGTCGAACGCACGGCAGGAGCCGTCCGGGGAGAAGACGAAGCCTTCCTGGTGGTAGTAGCCGTACTCCAGGGGGAACGTGAGAGCGGCGGCGCCGGCGAGTGCGACGTCGGATTCTCCGCGCAGCAGGCTCTGCCTGGCCAGATGCGCGACGACCAGCCCCGTGGAACACGCCGTCTGCACCGTCAGCGCGGGACCACGCAGATTCAGCTTGTGCGCCACCCTGGTGGACACGAAGTCGGACTTGTTCCCGAGGAGATCGCGGTAGAACTCCTGGAGTTCGGTGATCTCGTCGCCGCGAACGCTCCCGCTGTTGTAGCCGCCGAATCCGGCGCCGGCGAAGACTCCGATGCGGCCGGGGTCGGTGCCGGGCAGGATGCCGGCGTTCTCCAGGCCCTGCCAGGCCGTTTCCAGGAAGAGCCTTTGCTGCGGATCCATGTTCTCCGCTTCGGACCGCGAGTACCCGAAGAACTCGGCGTCGAAGAGATCGGCGTCCGCCACGTAGCCCTTGGCGGGGACGAACCCGGGATCCTCCAGTACCTCCCTGGGCACCCCGGCGTCCAGCAACTCCTGGTCGCTGAAGCGGCGGATCGACTCCACACCGCCCCGCAGGTTCGCCCAGAACTCCTCCGCGTCCGTCGCACCCGGCAGCCGCAGGGCCAGGCCCACGATCGCCACCGCGTCCTCGTCCGCGTCCTTGTCCGGACGCTCCCCCGCCGACTCCGTCACCGCGGTCACTGCGGTCACTGCGGTCACCGCAGGCGTGGAGTCGCCTTGCAGGAACATGGTCAGCTGCCGCACCGTGGAGTGGCGGAACAGCGCCGAGAGCGGAAACTCGCGGTCCAGGCCGGCGCGGATCAGTTCATGGACCCGCACCGCCGTCAACGACGTTCCGCCCAGATCGAAGAATCCGCTGTCCGGGTCCACCTCGGCCGGCTCCAGCTCCAGTACCTGCGACCAGGCGGAGAGCACCGTCTCCCAGACCCGGTCACCGTCGGCGGCCGGTTCCGCGGGCTCCGGCCGCGACACGGGCAGCGCGGCCGGCTCCGACGTCGCGCTGTCGCCGTGCTGCCGGAACGAGCCCGCTTCCTCGGCGTGGAGCAAGGTCAACCGACTGACCGGCAGATCGCCGTCCCGGACGAAGGAGTTCAGCAGGGTCTCGAAGTTCGCGACCATGCGCTCCGCGGATTCCTGATCCAGTACGTGTGACTGGAACTCCAGCTCCCCGCGCAGTCCCTCGGCGGCAGGTGCGAGGCTCATGGTCAGCTCGAACTTGGCGGTTCCCGCTACGTTGCCGGTGAAGCACCCGGCGAGCGGCTGCCACGTGCCGTCGTCCGGCTCCGCGCCCAGGCCGTAGTTGAACACCGCCCGGAACAACGGGTTCTCCTCGCCGTTGCGCTCGACGTCGGCGACCTTGACCACCTCGGACAGGGGCACGTTCTGGTGTTCCATCACGCCGAGCACGCGGGACTTCATCGCCGACAGCAGACCGGGCACGTTCGGGTCAGCGGAGAGGTCACAACGCAACGGCAGGGTGTTGGCGAGAAAACCGACGATCTTCGCCGCGCCGGGCAGTCCGCGCCCGGACCACACCGTGCCGATGCTGAAGTCCCGCTGGTCGCTGTACCGGGAGAGCAGCACCGCGAAGGCGCCGGCCAGCACCGTGTACGGCGTGACGCCCGCATCGGCGGCGAGCGCCTCCAGCTCGCCCCGAAGGGCGTCGGACACCGCGAACCCGACCTTGCCCGCGCCGGAGTCCAGGTCGCTCGGGGGCAGTTCCAGACGCGGGACCCCGGCCAGTTCGTTCCGGAAGAAGCCGAGGCCCGCCTCGAAGGCTCCCCGCTCGATGGAGTCCCGCTCCCAGCCGGCGTAGTCGCCGAGGTGCATGGGCGACTCGCTCCCGTTGTGGGGATCGAGGCCCGCGCGGAACTCCCCGTACGCGGCGAACAGTTCATGCAGCGTCATGACCAGCGACCAGGCGTCGATGACCGCGTGATGCAGGGTGAAGCAGACCACCTGTTCGTCCGCGCCGGTCAGCACCAGGCAGCGGAACAGCACGGGGCCGGACAGGTCGAAGGGCGTCTCGGCCTCGCCCCGGATCCGGTCGGCCAGTCCCTCGGAATCGGCCACCTCCTCGAAGCGCAGCGGGGAGCCGAACTCCTCGTACACCACCTGGACCAGCTCACCGTCGCGGCTCTCCAGGCCCGTGCGCAGTGCCTCGTGCCTCCGCACCACGAACTCGACGGCGGAGGCGAACGCCGCGCGGTCCAGTGGTTCGGCGACCCGGACCGGCATCGTCACGTTGTACTCGGCCGTGCCGGGACGCATCTGCTCCAGGAACCACAGCCTGCGCTGGCCCTCGGTCGCCGGATGGACATCGCGTCGCTGCACGCGTTCCACGCGCGCGCTGACCGTGTCGTCCCCGCGGTCCCGTAGGCAGCCGTTGAGGTACTCCGCCAGGCCGACGGGCGTCGGGTGATCGAAAACGGCCGTCGCGGGCAGGGGCAGTCCGGTCTCGGCGGACAGCCTTCGACGCAGCTCCACCGCCATCAGGGAGTCCAGCCCGAGTTCGGTGAACTCCGCCTCGGGGCGGATCTCGTCGGAGCGGCCCAACGCCACGGCCGCTTCGCGCCGCACGAGATCGGCCAGTGCGCGAATTCGCTGCGGTTCCGGCAGACCGGACCAACTGGTGTCGGCGCTGTCCGTCCGGGTGTCCGCCAGCCTCCGCATCCGGGTCCTGCCCCGCAGCAGCGGCGAGCGGGCGTCCTCGGCCCCGGACAGATCGATCCGAAGCGGAACAAGATGCGCTCGCCGGCTGGTCAACGCCGTGTCGAGAGCCCCCAGCGCCTGCGCGCCGGTCAGCGCGGTCACTCCCTGCCTGCGCATCCTTGCCAGTTCGGCCTGGCCGAGGTGCGCGGTCAGCCCCGTGCCGGCCTGCTCCCACAGTCCCCAGGACAGGCTCAGTCCGGGAAGTCCCCGCCGGCGCCGCTCGACCACGACCGCGTCCGCGAACGCGTTCGCCGCGGCGTAGACGCTCTGCCCAGCGCTTCCGAGGACGCCCGCGGCGGACGAGAACACCACGAACCAGGTCAGTGGACGGTCCGCGGTCAGCTCGTGCAGCCACCATGCCGCGCGTGCCTTCGGCGCCCAGACCCGTTCCAGCCGCTCCGGGGTCTGGTCCGTGAGCAGCCCGTCGTCGAGTACGCCGGCCAGATGCCACACGCCGCTGAGATCCGTGACGGACTCCACGAGTCCGGCCACCTGGTCGCGGCTGGTGACGTCGCAGGCCACCACGCGCACGCTGGCGGCGCCAGCGGCGGTCAGCTCGGCGACCAGTTCGTCGGAACCCTCCGCTCCGCCACCCCGGCGGGAAGCCAGTACCAGCTTGCGCACTCCCCACGCGCTCACCAGGTGCCGTGCGACCTGCCGGCCCAGTTCACCGGTACCGCCGGTGATCAGCACCGTGCCCTGTGCGCGTTCCGCGTCATGGGTCTCGGCGGCGGAGGCCGCGCCACCCTCCGCGAGTACCGTGTCGCGCGGGGAGAACGGGACCAGCCGGGGAACCCGTACCGTACCGCCGCGGACCACCAACTCCGGCTCGGGGATGGTCAGAGACGCCCGCACCCTGTCCGGATCGGCGTCACTGTCCACGTCCACCAGCCGCACCGGATGCCCCTCGGCGCGCGCCGCACGCAGCAGACCCCACAGGGGCGCCGAGGTCAGGTCGACGGTCTCGCCCTCGTCCACGGACAGCGCCTGACGGGTCACCCAGACCAGTTCGGTGCCGGCCAGCCGTGGATCGGACAGCAGGTCACGCGCACGGACCAGTGCCGCCGCGGTGAACTCCTCCGGGGTGCCGGAGGGTTGTGTGGCATCCACCACGATGCGGGATGGAACCGGTCCGGTTTCTGTGTCCAGCGTGGGCAGTCCGAGTGCGGCCGCGAGGGGGCCACCGGTGATCACGGTGTCCGCCGGCTCGGCGGCGGACGACAGGCACTCCTGGAACTCCAGCCGGTACAGGTGCCGTTCAGCCGCCGTTCGCAGGCCTTCCGCACTGGCCTCCCGGAGACGAAGGCTCGCGGTGACGACCAGGTCCCCGTTCTCGTCCGTCACACACAGTTCGGCCTGCTCGCGTGTGCTGTCGAGTCGTACGCGCACCCGCACGACCGACGCCCCGGTCGCATACAGCCGGGCGTCGTTCCACTCGAACGGCAGCAGGACCCGCTTCCCGCGCTTCGGACCGGCCTCACGGTACTGAGCGGGGTCGCGGTCGTGCGTGGTGTCGTCGTCGGCTTCCTCAGCGGTGAGGATCGTATGGAGCGCGGCGTCCAGGAGGGCGGGGTGGATCCCGAATCCTTCGGGCCGCAGGCTCTCCGGGAGGCGGAGGACGGCGTAGAGCTCGTCCCCCTGTCGCCACAGGGCGCTGAGGCCCTGGAACGCGGGGCCGTAATCGAGTCCGCGCTCGCGGAAGCGCTCGTAGAACCCGTCCAGGGACACGTGTTCCGCGGACTCGACCACCGCTGCCCAGTCGACGGATTCGGGGGCGCGCGTGGGCGTGCCGTGGGTGAGTTGGGCGGTGGCGTGGGTGGTCCAGGGGGTGCCGGGATGAGCGTCGGGGTCGGGGTGGGAGTGGACGGTGACCTGGTGGTGCCCGTTGCCGTCGATGCCGGTGACGGCGATCTGAATGCGCAACGGCCCGGTCTCGGGCAGGACCAGTGGGGTGGCGAGGGTCAGGGTGTCCACCGTGCCGGCTCCGACCCGCTCCGCGGCGGTGAGAACCATGTCCAGGATCCCGGTGCCGGGCAGCAGCGCCGTGCCGAATACGCGGTGGTCGCCCAGCCAGCCCTGCGCGCCGTCGGTGGCATCGATCCTGCCGGTGAGGATCAGTCCGTCGCCGGAGGCCAGCGGTGTCGACAGCGGGAGCCAGGCGTGGTCCACCCTGTCCACGCCCCAGCCCGAGTCATCCGCCGGAGTGGTTCTGCGGGCGTCGAGCCAGTAGCGCTGACGGTCGAAGGCATACGTGGGCAACTCGCTCACCGTCGATGCCTGGGGAACCAGCTGGTGCCACGGCCACGCGTCCGCGTGGGCGAGTCCGGCGCGGACCCATGAGGAGAGGACGTCGGTGGTGTCGGCCTGGTCCCGGTGGGCGGTGGCGACGCCGATTCCCCCGTGCTGCTGGGTGATCTCGTCGAGGACCATGGCCATGACGGGGTGGGGGCTGATCTCGATCCAGGTGTGGTGGCCGTCGGTGGCGGCTGCCTGGCCGGCCTGGTCGAAACGGACCGGCCGGCGCAGGTTGGCGCACCAGTAGTCCGCGTCCAGCTCGCCGCCCTGGACCGTGCGGCCGTGGACGGTGGAGTACATCGGGATCCGTCCGGCTGCCGGCTGAAGGCCGGCCAGTTCCTCGGCCAGGGCGGGCAGGAGCGGGTCCATGTGCGCGCTGTGGGAGGCGTAGTCCACCTGCACCCGGCGGGCGAACACCGCATCGGTCCGCAGTTGGGTCAGCAGTGTGTCCAGGGCGTGGCTGTCCCCGGAGATCACCGTGGATGTGGGGGTGTTGACCGCGGCGATCGACAGGCCGGTGCCTGCCAGGCGTTCGGTGATCCACTCATGGCCGCGTTCGACGGCGGCCATGCCACCCTGCCCGCGGCAGGTGGCCACGGCCCGCGAGCGGGCGGCGACGATCCGCACACCCTGTTCGACGGTGAGGATTCCCGCCACCACGGCGGCGGCCACTTCGCCCTGCGAATGCCCGATCACGGCCCGCGGAGTGACGCCCATGGACTCCCACCACGCGGCCAGGCCCAGACTCATCGCGAACAACGCCGCCTGCACCTCCTCCACACCGGACAGGGGCCGCTCCCCGATGAGGACCTCGGTAACGGACCACCCCGTCCAGGGCAGCAGGGCCGCGTCACAAGCGGCCACGGCCTCGGCGAACACGGCGGAGTGCTCGTACAAGGCCCGGCCCATGCCCTCCCACTGCGACCCCTGCCCCGGGAACACCCACACACCGCCGGAAGCAGCCCCTTGGAGGGCCTCTTCGCCCAGTCCCACGAGGGGGGCGATCACGCCGGGCGCGTCGGTCCCCTCGGCGAGTGCGTCCAGTCGGCTGATGGCCTCTTCGCGGGTGGTGGCGAGGACGGCGCCCCGGTGGTCGAACCAGCTGCGGTGCCGCAGCGCGGTGGACGCCACCTGGTCCAGTGAGACCTCCGGGTGCTCACGCCACCACTCGGCCCAGCGCCGGGCCTGCGCCCGCACCACATCCGCGTCCCGGCCCGACACCACCACCGGGAACACACCGCCCGCCACCGTCTGCTCGGTGACGGCCTCCGCGGCAGGGGACTCCTCCAGAACGAGGTGGGCGTTGGTCCCGCTCAGTCCGAACGACGACACCCCCGCGCGCCGAACCCGGGACTCCTCCCTCGGCCAGGAACGAGCCTCGCCCAACAGCCGCAGTCCGCTGCCCTCCCACTCGATATGGTCGCTGGGCCGCTGGGCATGCAGTGTCGCGGGCAGCTG
>NZ_PHRF01000077.1:99286-99457 GCF_004151105.1 Streptomyces sp. L-9-10 | reverse complement strand
CATCTTGATCACCCCGGCCACGCCCGCGGCAGCCTGAGCATGACCGATGTTCGACTTCGCCGACCCCAGCCACACCGGCCGCGCCACGGAACGCCCCGCTCCGAAGACCGCCGCCAGAGCCCCGGCTTCGACCGGGTCGCCCAATGGAGTCCCGGTGCCGTGTGCTTCGAT
>NZ_PHRF01000077.1:98736-99276 GCF_004151105.1 Streptomyces sp. L-9-10 | reverse complement strand
CATCTTGATCACCCCGGCCACGCCCGCGGCAGCCTGAGCATGACCGATGTTCGACTTCGCCGACCCCAGCCACACCGGCCGCGCCACGGAACGCCCCGGCCCGAAGACCGCCGCCAGAGCGCCCGCCTCGATCGGGTCACCGAGCGGGGTCCCGGTGCCGTGCGCCTCGACCGCGTCCACGTCCGACGGGGACAACCCCGCACGCGACAACGCCTCCTGGATCACCCGCTGCTGCGAAGGCCCGTTCGGAGCGGTCAGCCCCTGGGACCGGCCATCCTGATTCACCGCCGAACCCCGGATCACCGCCAACACCCGGTCCCCGGCCGCCTCCGCGGCCGACAACCGCTTCAGGACCAGCACACCACAACCCTCCGACCAGCCCGCCCCATCCGCATCAGCGGAGAAACTCTTGCACCGCCCGTCCACAGCCGTACCCCGCAACCGCGAAAACTCCACAAACACCGACGGCGTCGACATCACCGTCACACCACCCGCCAACGCGACATCACACTCCCGCTGCCGCAACGCCGTCACCGCCAA
>NZ_PHRF01000077.1:94939-98558 GCF_004151105.1 Streptomyces sp. L-9-10 | reverse complement strand
AGGACCAGCCGTTGCTGCGGATCCATCGCCTGCGCCTCGCGCGGCGGGATCCCGAAGAACCCCGCGTCGAACTCCTCCACGTCCCGCAGGAATCCACCCGTACGCGCATAACTCTTGCCCACGGCCTCCGGATCCGGGTCGTACACATCCCAGCCGTCCCACCGCGACGGAAACCCCTCGATCGCATCCCCGCCCGAGGACAACAACTCCCAGAACTCCTCCGGCGTACCCACCCCGCCCGGCAGCCGGCACGCCATCGACACGATCGCGACCGGATCGTCGTCCTCGTCCGCGGCCCGTACGACAGCCTCGGCGGGCAGCACTGCCTGTGACAGGTCCATCCGTTCCAGGAGGAACTCCGCCATGGCGGCCGGGGTCGGGTAGTCGAACGCCAGCGTCGCGGGCAGGGGAATCCCGGTCTCCTGCGAGACCCGGCGCCGCATTTCCACGGCCATCAGCGAGTCGAGGCCGAGGTCCCTGAGTACCTGCTGGGCCGACACCGTGCTCTCGTCCGGAAGGCCGAGCACGCTCGCCGCCGCCGACCGCACCAGCAGCGTCACCGACTCCCGCCGCTGGTCGGGGGAGAGTACCGCGAGCCTGCCGCGCAGGCCCGAGGGGGCCTTACCCGCGTTCGCCCGCCGCAGGCGCGTCCTGACCATGCCGCGAAGCAGCGCCGGCACCTCGTCCTGGCCACGGTGCAACGCGGCCAGCCCGAGGCGCACGGGAACAAGATGTCCCCGCGAATCCGTCGCCAGCGCCGCGTCCAGTGTCCGCAGCCCCTCGTCCACGGACAGCGGCTCGATGCCCATGCGCCGGATCCGGGTCAGCTCGGCCCGGCCGAGATGCGCGGTCAGCCCCGTGCCGGCCTGCTCCCACAGTCCCCAGGACAGACTCCTGGCGGGCAGTCCCGCGTGCACACGCCATACGGCGAGGGCGTCGAGGAACGCGTTGCCCGCGGCGTACGTGCTCTGACCGGGACTTCCGAGCACTCCGGCGAGCGACGAGAACATGACGAACTCGGACAGCGTGTGCTCTCGGGTCAGTTCGTGCAGATGCAGCGCGGCGTCCAGCTTCGGAGCGAGTACGCGTTCCAGCCGCTCCGCGTTCTGGTCGAGCAGCAGTCCGTCGTCCAGCACGCCGGCCAGGTGCCACACCGAGTCCAGATCATCGATGGAACCGATCAGACCGGCAAGGGCTTCCCTGTCGGCGACGTCACAGGCCACGATCCGTACGTTGTCGGCCCCGGCCGCCGTGAGTTCGGCGGCGAGGTCAGCGGCCCCCGGGGCCCGGTCACCCTGACGCGAGGTCAGCACCAGACGCCGGACCCCACGGGTGCGCACCAGATGCCGGGCGAGCTCCCTGCCCAGCTCACCCGTTCCTCCGGTGAGCAGTGCCGTTCCCTCCGGCGTCGGAGTACCGGCGGTGACACCTTCCGGCTCCGGTTCGACCTCGACCAGCCGCGTGACCCGGATCTCTCCTCCCCGTACCGCGATCTCGGGCTCGTCCGTGACGGCCACGGCCCTGGCGAGCGCGGCGACGTCCTCGGCTCCGGAACCGGTGTCCACCAGTCGCAGCGATCGCTGCGGGTACTCGGCGCGCGCGGCACGGACCAGACCCCACAGCGGGGCGTGCACCAGGCCGTCGATGCCCTTCCCCGGCTCGGCCGGTACGGCCTCCCGGGTCACCCAGACCAGTTCGGTCCCGTCCAGCCGGGACTCGGCCAGCAGACTCTGCGCCACGTGCAGTCCCGTGGCGGTGGCCGAGCGCACCACGTCCGCCAGATCACCCGGGTCCCGCGTGGTGCTGTCGACGACGAGGCGAGCCGGGGGCTCGTCGCCGGCGTCGAGCCGGGCGCGCAGCTCGTCCACGTCGATGACGGGCCGTCCGCCGGTCACGGGCGCGAGGTCACCGGAGCCGCCGAGGACCCAGGTCTCGGCCGGTACCTCGCGAGTCGTGCGGGGAGGCTGGAAGTCGAGCCGGTAGAGGTGGCTGTCCGTGCGCTGCCGCAGCTGCTGTTCGGTCGCCGAACGCAGCACGAGCGCATCCACGTAGGCCACCGGATCGCCGTGGGCGTCCGCCATCCACAGCCGGGCCTCGAATGACGCGGGATCCCGCTCGATCCGGACACGGAGTTCGGTCGCACCGGTGGCGTACAGCTCCGCCCCGGTCCACTCGAAGGGGAGCGACACCCGTCCGCTGCCGGTGTCCAGTACGGAGACCGCGTGGAGCGCCGCGTCCAGCAGCGCCGGATGCACCGCGAAGGCGCCTGCCGCCGCGCTCTCGGCTTCGGCCTCGGGCAGGCGGACCACGGCATAAGCGGTGTCGCCGCTGCGGGAAAGCTCCACCAGACCCTGGAAGGCGGGTCCGTAGTCGATTCCGCGCTCGCGCAGCCGGTCGTAGAACCCGTCCAGATCCACTGCCGTGGTGTCCGCCACCGGCCAGTTCCGGAGTTCCCGGAATCCGTGGCCGTCGGTGTCGCCGACTGTCAGGTGGGTGAGTTGGGCGGCGGCGTGGGTGGTCCAGGGTGTGTCGGGGCGGGTGTCGGGGTCGGGGTGGGTGTGGACGGTGACCTGGCGGCACCCGTGGCCGTCGGTGCCGGTGACGGCGACCTGGACGCGCAGCGCGCCGGTTTCGGGGAGGACGAGGGGGGTGGTCAGGGTGAGGGTGTCGATCCCGGTGGCGCCCACGCGTTCGGCGGCGGTGAGGACCATGTCGAGGATCCCGGTGCCGGGCAGGAGCACGGTGTCGAACACCTTGTGGTCGCTCAGCCAGCGCTGTCCGGGTTCGGTGGCGTCGATCCTGCCGGTGAGGAGGAGGCCGTCGTCGTCGGCCAGGGGGGTGGAGAGGGTGAGCCAGGGGTGGTCGAGCCCGTCCGCGCCCCAGGCCGAGGGGTCTGCCGGGGTGCCGCTGGGGGTGGGGAGCCAGTACCGCCGGCGGTCGAAGGCGTAGGTGGGGAGGGCGGTTTCCACCGGCGTCCGCGGCACCGCGCGCTCCCACGGCCACCCGTTCCCCCGGGCCAGTCCGGCGCGGACCCATGCGGACAGCACGTCGGTGGTGTCGGCCTGGTTCCGGTGGGCGGTGGCGACGGTGGTTCCGCCGTGGTGCTGGGTGATCTCGTCGAGGGCCATGGCCATGACGGGGTGGGGGCTGACTTCGATCCAGGTCTGGTGGCCGTCGGTGGTGGCTGCCTGGGTGGCCTGGTCGAAACGGACCGGCCGGCGCAGGTTGGCGCACCAGTAGTCGGCGTTCATTTCGGTGCCGTGGATCAGGCGGCCGTGGACGGTGGAGTACATCGGGATCCGTCCGGCTGCCGACTGGAGGCCGGCGAGCTCGTCGGCCAGGGCGGGCAGGAGGGGGTCCATGTGTGCGCTGTGGGAGGCGTAGTCGACCTGTACCCGGCGGGCGAACACGTCCTCGGCCTTGAGTTGGGCGAGGAGGGTGTCGAGGGCGTCTCCGTCTCCCGAGATCACGGTGGATCCTGGGGTGTTGACCGCGGCCACGGACAGTCCGGTGCCGGTGAGGCGTTCGGTGATCCAGTCCACGCCGCGTTCGACGGCGGCCATGCCACCCTGCCCGCGGCAGGTGGCCACGGCCCGCGAGCGGGCGGCGACGATCCGCG
>NZ_PHRF01000077.1:94159-94929 GCF_004151105.1 Streptomyces sp. L-9-10 | reverse complement strand
GACTCCCACCACGCGGCCAGGCCCAGACTCATCGCGAACAACGCCGCCTGCACCTCCTCCACACCGGACAGGGGCCGCTCCCCGATGAGGACCTCGGTGACCGACCACCCCGTCCAGGGCAGCAGGGCCGCGTCACAAGCGGCCACGGCCTCGGCGAACACGGCGGAGTGCTCGTACAAGGCCCGGCCCATGCCCTCCCACTGCGACCCCTGCCCCGGGAACACCCACACACCCCCCGGGCCGGGCTCCTGGAGGGCGTCCTCGCCCAGCGTCTCGATGGGAGCGATCACTCCGATGGCATCGGTGCCTTCGGCGAGTGCGTCCAGTCGGTCGATGGCCTCTTCGCGGGTGGTGGCGAGGACGGCGCCACGGGAGTCGAACCAGTTGCGGTGCCACAGGGCCGTGGAGACGACCCGGTCCAGGGACACCTGGGGGTGCTCGCGCCACCACGCGGCCCAGCGCCGGGCCTGCGCCCGCACCACACCCGCGTCCCGGCCCGACACCACCACCGGAAACACACCACCGGTGGCGGCACCGGCCTCGGGCCCGGAGACCTCCTCGGGTTCCCCCGTGGATTCCGTTGACGCCGACGCTTCTTCGAGGATCAGATGGGCGTTGGTCCCGGACAGTCCGAACGACGACACACCCGCGCGCCGAACCCGGGACTCCTCCCTCGGCCAGGAACGAGCCTCGCCCAACAGCCGCAGTCCGCTGCCCTCCCACTCGATGTGCTCGCTGGGCCGTTCGGCGTGCAGACTCGGAGGCAGAGA
>NZ_PHRF01000077.1:0-94149 GCF_004151105.1 Streptomyces sp. L-9-10 | reverse complement strand
TCGATCGCATCCCCGCCCGAGGACAACAACTCCCAGAACTCCTCCGGCGTACCCACCCCGCCCGGCAGCCGGCACGCCATCGACACGATCGCGACCGGTTCGGTCAGTCGCGCCTCCAGATCGGTCGCCCGCCGCTTGAGTTCCCGGATCGCGGGCAGCGCGAGTTCCAGCCGGTTCGGTTCAGACATCAGGAATTCCTTCCAGGAAACGCACGGTGGGGAAGCTTCTAGAGTTCGAGGAGCGCGTCGAGCTCGGCGCCGATCTCGGCGACCGACCGGGCCGGCGCGGGCGCGTCCGGGTCCGGTGACGACTCCGGTTCCGGTGCCGGCCCGGATTCCGGGCGAGCGATCCCCATGAGCCGCGTCAGCAGCTCCGCGATGTCCGCCGGGGTCGGGTGGTCGAAGGCGAGACTCGCGGGCAGCGGGACCTCGGTGGCGCTCGCGAGCCTGCGCCGCAGTTCCATGGCCATCAGCGAATCGAGGCCGAGTTCTTTCAGTACGGCCTTGCTCCTGAGCGCTCCGGGGCCGGGCAGCCCCAGTACGACGGCGACCTCCTCCAGCACCAGCCTGGTGACCGAGGCGGCCTGCTCGTCGGGCGTCCGGCCCCGCAGACGCATCCGCAGTCCAACGCCCGCGGGGTCGTTGCCGGCGCGGCGGAGGGACGGCCGGACGAGTCCCCGCAGCAGCGCGGGGGGTTCACCTTCCAGCGCGGCGAGGTCGAGTCTGACGGGGACGAGGTTGCCGTCCGGCGAGCGCAGCGCGCGGTCCAGCAGCCGCAGGGCCTTGGTGACGGGCAGCGGCGCGATCCCTTGCCTGCGCAGCCGCCCCAGTTCCGCCTCCGCGAGGTGTGCGGTCATTCCCGAGCCCGCTTGCTCCCACAGCCCCCAGGCCAGACTGGTCCCGCCGCTGCGGGCGGCGAGGGCGTCGAGGTAGGCGTTGGCCGCCGCGTACGCGCCCTGCCCGGCGGAACCGAGGGTTCCCGAGACCGAGGAGAACAGTACGAACGCCGACAGGCCCAGGTGCCCGGTGAGTTCCGCCAGGTGCGCGGCCCCGTCGAGCTTGGGGGCCAGTACCGTGCGCAGGCGCCGGTCGTCGTAGTCGAGCAGCAGGCCGTCGTCGAGTACGCCGGCGAGATGCAGTACCGCCGACCAGTTGTCCACCGAGGACAGCACGTCGGCCACCTGGGTCCGGTCGGCGACATCGCAGGCCAGCACCCGGACGGATCGTGCGCCGGCTCCGGTCAGTTCCGCGATCAGGCTCCCGGCTTCCGGGTGCTCGGGGCCGCTGCGCGAGGTCAGTACCAGCTCGCGGACCCCGTGCTCGGTCACCAGGTGCCGGGCGACCGCCCTGCCGAGTTCGCCGGTGCCGCCGGTGATCAGCACCGTTCCGTCGGCCACGGCGGCGGTGGGCGCACCGGGCGCGCCCGCCGCGGTCAGCCGGGGCGCCAGGAGTTCCCCGTCCCTGACGGCGAGCTCCGGCTCGCCGGTCACGGACAGCGCCGACAGCAGGGTCGCGGCGTCGATCCTGTCGCAGTCGACGATCCGGATGGCCGCCTCCGGGTGCTCGCGCCGCGCCGCCCGCAGCAGGCCCCACAGGGGTGCCTGTGCGAGGCCGCGCACGCGGTCCCCGGGGCGTGCGGCGAGGCTGTCCCTGGTGATCCACACGAGCTCGGCGTCCCCGAGCGGAACCAGCCGGCGCAGCAGGTCCAGGGCGTGCGCGGTCGCCTCGTGGGCGGCGGCGACACCCTCGGGATTCCCGGTGGCGTCGATCAGGATCCGGCGCGGTCCGTCTCCCGTGACCGTCTCGGCCGGTGTCACCCCGAGGACCTCGGACACGGGACCGCGGCCCAGGACCCGTACCGGCTCCGGAACCGAGGGCACCTTCGGCACGGGCCGGAGGACCACGCGGTAGAGGTCGGGAACGGAGAGGGCGGCACGCAGCAGATCGGCGCTGACCGGACGCAGCCGCAAGGCGCCGATGTACGCCACCGGCGCCCCGGCGGCGTCGGTGATCGTGGCCCGGATCCCGTCGTCCCGGACGTCGACCCGGACGCGGAGCTCGGTGGCTCCCGTGGCGTACAGGCGGACGTCGGTGAACTGGAAGGGGAGTTGGGCCTCGGCGGAGGCCGGGACCGCAGCGCGCATCACCTGCAGGGCCGCGTCCAGCAGAGCCGGGTGAACACCGAACCCGCCCGCCTCGCCGACCGGCAGCCGGACCACACCGCAGGCGGTCCGGCCCTGCCCGCGCAGTTCGGTCACGCCGTGGAAGGCGGCGCCGTAGTCGACGCCCTGGGCGGCGAAGCCCTCGTAGAAGCCGGAGAGGTCCACGGCGGGCAGCGCGGGCATCGACCAGTCGGCGGGCTCAGGACCGAACGCGTCCACCAGCACGCCCTCGGCATGGGTGCTCCAGGCACCCGAGCCGTCCGCCTTGCTGTGCAGGGTCACCGGTCGCCGTCCGTCCTCCGCGGGGCCGATCCTGACCTGCACGTGTGCCGCGTCCTCCAGCACCATCGGCCGTGACAGGGTCAGCTCGCCGACACCGGCCGCCCCGGCCTGACCGGCCGCGGCCACGACCAGGTCCAGCAGTGCGGTGCCGGGTACGACGACGGTGTCGAAGACCACGTGATCGGCCAGCCAGGGCTGGGACGACGCCGACACCCGGCCGGACAGCACCCAGCCGCCGTCGGCCAGTTCGGTGATCTCGGTCAGCCAGGGGTGCCCGGCGCCGGAGGTGTCCAGCCAGTAGCGCTTGCGCTGGAAGGCGTAGGTGGGGAGGTCGACGCGGCGGCGCCGGTCGCCGAGGAGCGCGGGCCAGTCCACCCCGGCACCCGCCGTGTGCGCTGTGGCGACCGCCAGGGTCAGTGCCTCGGGTCCTGACCGGTCCTGACGCTGGGTCGGGACCACGACGGCGTCGCGGTCGAGGCAGTCCCCGATCATGGCGGCGGGTGTTCCGTCGGGGCCGATGTCGAGGAATCTGGTGACGCCTTCGCCGAGTGCGGTGCGGATTCCGTCGGCGAACCGGACCGGCTGCCTCAGCTGGCGCACCCAGTGGTCGGGACCGCAGGCGGTGACGATCCGCCCGGTCAGGTTCGTCACCAGCGGGATGCGCGGCGGGTGGAAGGTGAGTCCCTCGGCCACGCTCCGGAACTCGTCGAGCATGCCGTCCATGTGCGCGGAGTGGAAGGCGTGGGACACGTTGAGCCGTTTGGTGCGGCGTCCGGTGAACCGCCCGGCCACCTCGTCCACGGCATCGGCGTCACCGGTGATCACCACGGACTCCGGCCCGTTGACCGCGGCGAGACCGGCCCGCGCGGACAACAGCGGGGCGATCTCCTGCTCGCCGGCCTGAAGGGCGAGCATCACGCCGGTGTCCGGCCGGGCCTGCATCAGCCGGCCCCGGGCGACGACCAGCGCGCAGGCGTCCTCCAGGGAGAGCACGCCCGCCACGTGTGCGGCGGAGAGTTCGCCGACGGAGTGTCCGAGAACCAGATCGGGCTTGACCCCCAGGCTCTCCAGGAGCCGGAACAGCGCCACCTCGAAGGCGAACAGCGCGGGCTGGGTGAACTCGGTACGGCGCAGTGCGTCCGGGTCGTCGATGACCTCGGCGACCGGGAGGCGGAGGTGACGGTCGAGTCCGGCGCAGATCTCCTGCCATGCGGCGGCGAACACCGGGTAGGCCTCGCGCAGATCGGCCCCCATGCCCGCGCGCTGGGTTCCCTGCCCGGCGAAGACGAACGCCGTCCGGCCGTCACCCGCCGGCCCTTCCACCACCGACGCCGAGGCCTCACCCCCGGTGATCGCACGCAGACCGGCGAGCAGGTCGGTGGTGTCCCGGCCGAGGACGACGGCGCGCTCCTGGAAGGACGTACGCGAGGTGGCCAGGGAGAACGCCAGGTCGGCCGGGTCCGTCCCGGGGTGCGCCCCGACCCTGACGGCCAGCCGGGACGCCTGCTCGCGCAGGGCTTCCCGGGTCCGCGCGGACAGGGCCCAGGGCAGCAGCTCGGGAGGGGAGCCGGCCGCCGGTTCCTCGGCCTCGGAGGCCTGCTCAAGGATCAGGTGGGCGTTGGTGCCGCTGATACCGAACGAGGAGACGCCCGCTCGCCGGAGGCCGTCACCGTCCCAGGCGACGGGGTCCGTGACCAGCCGGAGGGAACCCGCCGACCAGTCGACGTGGCGGGAGGGGGTGTCGGCGTGCAGGGTGCGGGGCACGATGCCGTTGTTCATGGCCAGCACCATCTTGATCACGCCGGCCACGCCCGCTGCCGCCTGGGTGTGTCCGATGTTGGACTTCACCGAGCCCAGCCATACCGGCCTGCCGGAGGCGCCGTAGGTGGCCTGCAGCGCGCCTGCCTCGATGGGATCGCCCAGCGTCGTGCCGGTGCCGTGGGCCTCCACGACGTCCACGTCGGAGGCTTCGACCCCCGCCGCGGCGAGGGCCTTGCGGATGACCTGCCGCTGGGCCCGGCCGTTGGGCGCGGTGAGCCCGTTGGACGTGCCGTCCTGGTTGACGGCCGAGCCCCGGATCACGGCCAGGACCCGATGCCCGTTGCGGCGCGCGTCGGACAGCTTCTCCAGCAGCAGCAGTCCACTGCCCTCGGACAGTGCCGTGCCGGAGGCGCCGTCCGAGAAGGCGCGGCACCGTCCACCGGGGTCGAGGCCGCGTTGCCGGCTGAACCCGACGAACAGTCTCGGCGTGGCCATCACGGTGGCGCCGCCGGCGACGGCCATCGCGCATTCGCCCTTCAGCAGGGCCTGCGCGGCGAGGTGAATGGCGACCAGCGAGGCCGAGCACGCGGTGTCCACCGTGACCGACGGCCCTTCCAGGCCGAGGGCGTAGGAGATCCGCCCGGAGACCACGCTGGCTGCGCTGCCGGTGAGCCCGAATCCGTCGGAGCCGTGGGGAGTTCCCAGCGACGCGTAGTCCTGGCCGTTGGTGCCGAGGTAGACGCCGGTGTCGCTGCCCCGCAGCGTGTCCGGCGCGATTCCGGCGCGTTCCAGCAGCTCCCAGGATCCCTCCAGCAGGATGCGCTGCTGCGGATCCATGGTCAGCGCCTCGCGGGGGCTGATTCCGAAGAACTCCGGGTCGAATTCGGCGGCTGCCATGAAACCGCCCTCGCGGACATAGCTGGTTCCGGGGTGGTCCGGATCCGGGTGGTACAGCGCGGAGAGGTCCCAGCCCCGGTCCCCGGGGAACGACGTGATGGCGTCGCCACCCTCGGCGAGCAGCCGCCAGAAGCCCTCCGGGTCGCGCACTCCGCCGGGGAACCGGCAGCTCATGGCGACGATGGCGATGGGCTCCGCCGAACTCTCGGGAGCGCCCGCCGGGGTGCTGACGGTGATGTCGGCCGGGGCGAGTCCGGCGAGGAGGTATGCGGCGAGCCGCGCGGGTGTGGGGTGGTCGAAGATCAGCGTGGCGGGCAGCCGCAGCCCGGTGACCGCGCCCAGTCTGTTGCGCAGTTCGACCCCGAGGACCGAGTCGAAGGCGAGTTCCCGGAAAGTGCGCTCGACGTCCACCGCGTCGGATGCGGAGTGACCGAGCACGAGGGCGGTCTGCGTCCTGACTTCGTCCAGTACGGCGCGCGCCCGGCTGTCCGCGGGGAGTTCGGCCAGGCGCCGCGGGAACGCGGGCGCGTGACCGACCGCGGCGTCCCGGCCGTCGGGCAGATCGCTGAACAGGGCGCTCGGACGGGTGGCAGTGAACACCGTGCGGAACCGGTCCCAGTTCACGTCCGCCACGGTGACGCAGGGTTCCGGGCGCGCCACGGCCCTGCCCAGGGCCAGCAGTGCCAGATCCGGTGCCATCGTGGGTACGCCGTGGCGGTCGAGGATCTCCTTCACCTGCCCCCGGGCCATTCCGTCCCCGGACCACGGGCCCCACGCCACCGAGGTCGCGGGCAGTCCCCGCGCGTGGCGGAGCCTGGCCAGGCCGTCCAGATAGGCGTTGCCGGGCGCGTAGTTGCCCTGGCCCGGGACGCCGACGGTCGCGCCCCACGAGGAGAAGAGCACGAACGCGTCCAGGCCGGTGGTGAGTTCGTGCAGGTTCCACGCGCCCCGCGCCTTCACCCGCAGGGCCGCGTCGACCTGGTCGAGGGTGAGGTCCTGGACGAGTCCGTCGTGCAGTGCGCCGGCGGCGTGCACCACCGCGCGGGGCCGGGTCCGCTCGATGAGTTCGCGGAGCGCTCCCCGGTCGGCGACATCGCAGGCGACGATCTCGACCCCTGCCCCGAGCCGACGGAGTTCGGTGGTGAGGCTGTCCGCCCGGGGGGTGTCCGGGCCGTTCCGGCCGACCAGCACCAGACGTTCGGCTCCCCGAACGGCCAGCCAACGCGCGACCTCCGCGCCGAGCGCGCCCGTTCCGCCGGTGATCAGGACCGTTCCCGTGGGACTCCAGTCGCCGGCCGGACCCGCGGCGGCGCGGACGAGGCGGCGGCCGTGCGGGACGGAACCGCGGATGGCCACCTGGTCCTCACCGTGGTCGCCGGTGAGTATCCCGGCCAGTACGGGGCTGTCGTACGGGGAGGACAGGTCGATCAGACCGCCCCAGCGCGCGGAGTGTTCCAGGGCGACGACCCTGCCGAGCCCCCACACGAGACTTCCGTCCGGGCCGACCGGTTCGTCCGCGACCGCGACGGCGTCCGGTGTCACGCACCACAGGGGGGCGGTGACCTCGGCGTCCCCCAACGCCTGTACGGCGGTCAGAGTCGCGGCGTAGCCGGCGGGAATCCCCGGATACCCGGGGTGCGGACCGTCCTGCGCGGCCAGCAGGCAGAGCACGCCGTCGCAGGTCGCGCCGCGCAGGCGCGCGGCCAACGCGCCCCGGTCGATGCCGGGTTCGACCTCCATGAGAGTGACGCGCAGTCCTTGCCCGGTCAGGTCCTCGACCACCGAGAGCGCCCATGCGTCGCCGGTGGGGGCGAGGGCCAGCCAGTCACCCTGGCGGACCTGGGGTGCGGGAATCTCCTTCCAGCCGACCTGGTACTCCCAGGTGTCCACGACGGACTCCGAGGTGCGTCGCTTGCGCCAGGAGGCCAGGGCCGGCAGCACGGGAGCGAGGGCGTCCCGGTCGATACGCAGGGTCCGGGCGATCTCGTCGAGATCCTCCCGGCCCACCGCGTCCCAGAACGGGGCGTCCTGCGTCCCCCCGCCGCCCGTCGCCTCGGCGTCGATCCAGTACCTCTGGTGCTGGAAGGGGTAGGTGGGCAGGTCCACGACGTTCGCCTGCTCGAAGGCCCGGCTCCAGTCGATGTCCACCCCGCCGGTGTACGCCTCGGCCAGGGCCGTCAGGAACCGGTCGCCCTCCTGCCTGCGCAGCGTTCCGACGGTGTACACGTCGGCGATTCCCTCCACACCCATGGTCAGCACGGGGTGCGGAGTGCATTCGATGAACACGCGGCGGCCCTCGGCGGCCAGCTCGCGTACACACGCCTCGAGTTCGACCGTGGAGCGCAGGTTCCGGTACCAGTAGTCCGCGTCCAGTGTCGCGGAGTCGATCCGGCCGACGTCGACGGTGGAGAAGAAGCTCCCGACACCCGAACGCGGCCGGACTCCCGCCAGTTCGGTGAGGATGTTCTCGCGGATCGCCTCCACCTGCGCCGAGTGCGAGGCGTAGTCCACCGGTATGCGCCTGGCCCGGATCCCCTCGGACTCGCAGTCCGTGATCAGTTCCGTGAGCGCCTCGGGATCACCGGAGACCACGGTGCTCCTGGGCCCGTTGAGGGCGGCCACCGACAGCCGCTCCGGCCACCGCGCGATCAGCCGCCGCGCGTCGGACCGCGAGCACACCAGCGAGACCATGCCGCCCCGGCCCGCCAGACCGCGGCGGATGGCCTGAGCACGCAGCGCCACCACGGCCGCGGCGTCCACGAGCGACAGCGCTCCGGACACGCACGCCGAGGCGATCTCACCCTGCGAGTGGCCGAGCACGACCTCCGGCTCGACGCCGAAGTGCTTCCACAGCCGTGCCAGCGAGACCATCACCGCCCACAGGGCGGGCTGTACGACGTCCACCCGTTCCAGGGCGTCCGCGTCCCCGACCACTTCGGTGAGCTTCCAGTCGACGAAGGTTTCCAGCGCCGCCTCGCACTCGGCGAACCCCTCGCTGAAGACCGGCGAGGACCGAAGCAACTCGGCGGCCATTCCGGCCCATTGGGCGCCCTGTCCGGCGAACATCAGCACCGGACGGTGCCCTCGGCCGGATCCGACGACCAGGTTCGGCGCCTGGGCTCCCGACGCGAGCGCCTCCAGGCCCTGGACGAGGTCCGCGGTCTCCCGCCCCAGCAGGACGGCTCGGTGCTCATGGTCGGCACGGGTGGTGGCCAGGGAGAAGCCGACATCACGGGCCGACAGGCCGGGGTGCGCGGCGAGGTGCGCGCGCAGACGGCGGGCCTGTTCGCGCAGGGCCGGTTCGGAGCGCGCCGACAGCACCCAGGGGACCCGCGTCCGCTCGGTGGGTTCCTGGACGACGGCTGTTTCCGGCGGTGGCCCGGCCAGCGCGAGGTGGGCGTTGGTACCGCCGTAGCCGAAGCTGCTCACTCCGGCCAGGCGCGGTCCCTCCGGCCACGGTTGACGGCCGGTGACCACAGCCAGGTTCGCCGCGTCGAAGTCGATGTCCGGATTCGGGTTCCGGAAGTGGAGGCTGGCGGGTAGTTCGCCGTGGAAGAGCGCCAGGGAGGTCTTGAGCACGCCGAGCACACCGGCGGCCGGTTCGAGGTGGCCGAAGTTGGTCTTGACCGACCCGATGCGCAGCGGGTTCTCCCTGCCGCGGCCGAACACCTCTCCCAGGGCCGCCGCTTCGATCGGATCGCCTCGGCGGGTCCCCGTGCCGTGGGCCTCCACATAGGACACCAGGCTCGGGGAGACACCGGCCTCCTGCCATGCCGAGCGCAGCACCTCGGCCTGCGTCTCGAAACCCGGGGTGGCCAGGCCGTCGGTGGTGCCGTCGTTGTTCACGGCGCTGCCGCGGATCACCGCGTAGATCCGGTCACCATTGTTCCGGGCGTCCGCGAGCCTGCGCAGGACGACCACGCCGCAGCCTTCGCTCCGTACGTATCCGTCGGCGTCCGCGTCGAAGGCGCGGCACTGCCCGTCGGGATTCAGCGCGCCGAACTTGGACATCGCCACGGTCGTGTGGGGGTGGAGGATGAGACTGACCCCGCCCGCCAGGGCCAGATCCGACTCTCCCGACCGCAGGCTCCGGACCGCCTGATGGACGGCGACCAGGGAGGAACTGCAGCCGGTGCCGATGGACATCACGGGGCCGCGCAGGCCGAGGGCGTAGGCGATACGGGCCGGGATGATCGAGGTGTCCGTACCGATGGCTGTGTGCGTGCGGATCTCGCCGGGCGACGCCCCGGTGGTGAGGTGGTACTCCTGCCACATGCTCCCGAAGAACACGGAGGTGGCCGACTCGGCGAGCCGGTCGGCCCGGATCCTGGCATCCTCCACCGCGGCCCAGGCGACCTCGAGCGCCAGCCGCTGCTGCGGATCCATCTGGCGGGCCTCGGTGGGCGAGATTCCGAAGAACTCGGCGTCGAACCCCGCGACGTCGTCCAGGAATCCACCCCGCCGGGACGTCATCTTCCCGGATGCCGAGGGATCGACGTCATGCCAGTCGTCGGCTCGCCACCGCTGCGCGGGGACCTCGCTGATGGCGTCGATACCCTTCAGCAGGCCCCGCCAGAGCGCCTCCGGGGTGTCGATTCCGCCGGGGAGACGGCAGCCGAGTCCGATGATGGCTATGTCGTCAGCGTTCATCACGCATCCTCACTTCGGGCAGGTGAAAGGCACGACGGACCGCGGACGAGGCCGACGGCGGGAGCGGATTCGAGGAAGACCTCGCCGGCGGGGCGCCGGGGTCAGGACATTTGATCCGTGGGGAGCGCGGGCGCTTCCCACCCACGGAGCCGGGTGTTGTGGTCGCTCATGAATCAACCACCCGGGTCACTCCGCGTTCCCGTCGAGACTGATCGCCTGGGACGGGCACAGCCGTACGCATTCCTCGACGCTGTCCCACAACTCCTCCGGCGGATGAGGAGAGAGCAGTACGACGGTCCCGTCCTCCTCGTCCTGGTCGAACACCTGAGGCTGTGTCAGGGCGCACATGCCCGCGCCACAGCACCTGGTCCGGTCGACATCGACTCGCATCGCCGTCACCAGCCGACGGGAAGGCTCTGCACGCCGTACATCGACGACAGGTGGGCCGTCTTGATCTCCTCGGGCGCCACGGCCAGACGCAGACCGGGGAACTCGCGGATCAACTGGCGGAAAGCCACACGCATTTCGATCCTGGCGAGCTGTTGCCCCACACACTGGTGCACGCCGTAGCCGAAAGCGAGGTGCCTTCCGGCGCTGCGGCTCAGGTCGAGCACGTCCGGATCTCCGAAAAACGCGGGATCCCGGTTGGCCGTGGACAGGGCCACGGTCACGACCTCACCCTCACGAATCAGCCGGCCGTCCAGCTCGATGTCCTCGGTGGCGCCCCGGATGACCCCGAACTGGACGATGCTCAGGTAGCGCATCATCTCCTCGACCGCGCCGTTGATCAGCTCCGGCTTCTTCCGCAGCAGCGCCAGTTGCTCCGGATGAGACAGCAGCAGATAGGTGCCGAGCCCCAGCATCTTCGCGGTGGTCTCGTGTCCCGCCGTGAGGAGGAGCATCGCCGAACCCGCGGCCTCGGCGTCCGTGAGATCGGATGCGGCCACCCTGCTCAGCAGGTCGTCCTCCGGCTTGCCGCGCTTGCGGCGGATCAGCTCGGTGAGGAACTCCTCCATCAGGGTGAAGGCTTCCACGACCTCGTGCATGGTGCGCTCGTAGTCGAGCATGGTTTCCGAATGCCGCTGAAAGAAATCGTGATCCTCGTACGGAACACCCAGCAGCTCGCAGATCACCAGCGAGGGAATCGGCAGGGCGAACTCGCGCACGAGATCCGCCGGAGGTCCCATTTCCCGCATCGCCGCAATCCGGTCCGCGGTGATCCGCTCCACCTTCGGTTCCAGGTTCTTCGTCCGCCGTACGGTGAATTCACCGGTGAACAGCTTCCGGAAACGGGTGTGTTCCGGCGGATCCATGAAGATGAAGACTCCCGGCAGTGTGGGCTGGGGCACTCCCTCCCCGACCGCCATCCTGCGGTGTTCACCGCGTGAGCTGAACCTCGGATCGTTCAGCACGGAACGGGCCGTGGAATTCCCGGTGACCAGCCATCCAGTGGTGCCGTCCGGATAGGCCAGCCTGCTCACCGGGTGCTCGTCACGCAACTCGGTCAGCTTCGGAGGAGGGCTGAAGGGACAGGCGCGTTCAGTGGGAAATTCCACCGGCTTGAGATCGGTCCTGGTCAAGTCGACTCCGTGGTGGTAAGGGCCTGTTCGTCGGCCAGGAAAAGTCCCGCGGATTGGCGTCACTCGATGATGTCAGACGACCCGGATATCGATCTGTTTAATCATGCCGTGCGCAGCTTTCTCGCGATTGCGGCACAACCACTTCTTGAGCGTTCTCCGAGGACTTCTGTCGCCATGACCCCGAGCACCTCCGGCCGACGCGGCCGTGGTGAATCCCCGAACGGCTCAGCGGTACCCGAGGGGATCATTCCGTCCGTGCCGCACACCCAGGCCGACGTGGGGATCGGGGGCACGCGTCCCCAGTGACCTCATCGCCCACCGTGACGTGCCGTACGCCTGGCTTTGTACGCGGGAGCCGGCTCTGGTCCACTTCCTGTGGTGCGGTCACACGCTGTTCTCTCTCGGGGCGGACGTTGCCGTAGCCGTCCGGGGAGCGCTGTTCCCTGATCTCCTCCCACAGCTTCCATGCGCTGGTGCAGCCTTCCTGCCCGACGCGGGTCGAGGTATGGCTGTACGCGTCGAGTGGTCGGCTGGTCCCTGGGCTCTGTCGTGTGCCGCACGACGTCAGACGTGTACGTGATCGCGCGGGGGGGGCGTGCTGGTACTACGGCGACAGACCTTCGGTTTCGTGCCGGGTCAGACAGCGGAGGCGTTCGACATCGGGACGCCCTCGGCGGGTATCGCGTTCCCCAGCATGTAGCCCCGGCCCCACACGGTCCGGATGGACAGTTCGATGGGCAGGAGCCGGCGGCGGAGCCGCATGATGTGCAGGTCCAGCGAGTTCCTGTTCAGTGTCAGCGTCCGCAGGGCGAAACACTGCACGAACTCGGTGCGGTGCACGACGTCGCCGAAGCGGTCTATGAGCAGCCGCAGCAACTCCGCCTGGGTGGTGGAGACGGTGATGGAGTGATGACCGAAGCTCAGGGTTCCGGTCGAGTCGATCGTCGGTACCCGATTGCTGTCGAAACGGTTCTGCAGGACCGCGACCCGGGCCTCCAGGTCATCCCGGGACACCGGAGGGCGTACCCAGTCCTCGACCGGGTCGTTGCTGATCGGTGGCTGCGCGCCTGCCTCCACGACGAGTAGCCGCGGCATCCCCTCTTTCCGGCAGCGGGTCCTCAGATCCGCCTGCGCCGGCCATCGGACGAAGACGACGTCGGAATTTCGACCGCCCACAGCACATCTCCTCCCTGTACATCCCACGTACATCCCGGTCCGTCCCACGAAAGCCCATGGACCTCTCGGCACGGATGAGCCCCGGTCGAGTCCGTCGGCACGGGGCCCACCACGGCGGCGAGCGGGTCTTCGGAGAGCGTCGGCTGTACGTCCAGGGAGGGCGGCCCGGCGGGCACGGCCCCCAGTGGGGTGAGGAGCCCCCGGCGGGGTGAGGAGTCACCGTCTGCCCGCGGGCCGCTCGGCGTGCTCACCGTCCTGACCCGCGCGGCGGGTTCGGCCCGCCTCAGGACGCCGGTGTCGCCTCGCGCAGGCTCCGGGGCCGCAGGTCGGTCCAGGTCTCCTCGACGTACGCGATGCTCTCCGCGCGCCCCGCCGGCCCGGCCACGACCCGCCAGCCGCCGGGCACGTCGGCGAACGTGGGCCACAGCGCGTGCTGCTCCTCGTCGTTGACCACCACGTAGAACTCGCCGTCCTCGTCGTCGAACGGGTTCACTGCCATTTCTCCTCCATTGCTTTCACGTCCGGTTCGCGACGGAAGCCGGGTCCGCGTGCTGATTTCGTGATCAGGTCGACGATCCGGCCGTTCGCGGATTCCGTGTGTGCGGCGAGCCCTCACCACCGCCGGCTCGCTCCGGTTCGGGGAGCGCGGCGCGGTCGACCTCGCCGCGGGCGGTCAGCGGCATGCGTGCGATGACCACGATGTCGTCCGGCACCAAACCGCCGGGGAGTTCGGCCGCCAGCTCCCGCCGCAGCACTGCCGGCAGCCTCGACGCCCGGCGGGACGCCGCGGGCACGTTGGCGAGCGGCCTGGCCCGGGTGTCCATGGGCCGGTACACACCGCCGTAGCAGTGCGTACCGTCCGCGGGCACGATCACCGCCTCGAACCAGCCGGGTGCCTCGGCCGACCAGGTGCACAGGACGGCACAGCCATGCTCCTCGCCCCAGGTCTCCAGCGCGTGCGGGTCGAGCGGCGCCTCTTCCGCCGTGGCGGGAACCCCGCACTCGGCCGCCTCGCTCACCAGCCTCGCGTTCGGTATCCGGGTCAGCCGGAGGCGGCCGCCGTGCCGGGCCAGCTCAGCCTCCAGGCCGGACACCTGGTGCACGTCCGAGCCCCAGGTGGCGGTGGGGACGTCCGCGAGGTGCGTCGGCCTGCTCGACCGCTTGTGCAGGACGACTTCGTAGCGGTGACGGGTGAGTTCGTTCCCATCCGATCCGGGCTTCAGCCGGACGTCCACGGCCACGATGTCGCGGTGCGCGTCGGCCCACTCGGTGAAGAAGCCCGGATCGAGGGCGAGTTCCGTCTCGCCGAGCATGGCGCGTGCGACCGCCGCGCGGACGGCGGACGGCTCGTCATCGGGGCGCTGAGCGTGGTGGACGGCCGTCAGGAACTTCCGCAGGGTGCCGTGGTTCCGGACGTCGCCGATGACGATCCGGCCCCCCGGGGCGAGCCGTTGGAGCGCGACGTCCAGGACACCCGAGAGGTAGGCGGCGTCGGGGAAGTACTGCACGACCGAGTTGAGGAGGACCGTGTCGAAGTACTCCGCCGGCAGTCCGTCGGCGACGTCGGCGGGCTGACACCGCAGTGTCACCTTATCCTTCAGCCGCGGATCCATGCCGACCTGGGCGGCGAGGCGTTCGATGACCGGCTCCGAGAAGTCGGTACCCCAGTAGACCTCGGCCTCCAGGGCCAGCGGCCCGAGCAGGAGGCCGGAACCGACCCCGATCTCCAGCACCCGGCGCGCCTCCAGACCGCGCACCCGCTCCACCGTGGACGCGCGCCACTGGCGCATCTCCGGCAGAGGGATGGGTTCGCGCGTGTAGGAGCTGTTCCACCCGGTGAAGTCGTCGCCGATCCCGGTGGCGTCCGGCGCGGTGTCGCCGTACATCTCGTCGTAGATCGCGCGCCACTTCTCGACGTGCTTGGTCACGTCCGCCTCCGGCACCTCGGGTACCACGTACGCCACCAGGCGCCGCTCCCCCGGCCGGTTCTCGCGGGAGACCACGGCCGCCTGCGCCACGCCCTCCCGCTTCCGGAGCGCGGTCTCGACCTCCTCGAACCGGTTGCTGAACCTCATGTGCTGTTGCGCGTACGTGAGGGGCGCCATGCTCCTGTTGCCTTTCGGTCGTCCTGCACGGGGTTTTCCGGACGGTGGCCGACGGCCCGCTCCACCGCCGGGTGAGCTCGGCAGGGGGCGGTGCGGCCATGAGCGAACACAACGCGACCGCGCGGGGCGACGGCGGGGCGCGGTACGGCGCGCCGGGGGGCAGACGGCCCCCGTCGCCGCGCAGCTCGGTCGTCCGGTGCTGCTCCCCCGTGAGCCCACCCTAGGAAGGGATTCCCGAGTCATCCGACCGCCCGACAGATGTCTGCCAGACCCGGCCGTGTGCCGCGGACACGGCGGGCCCGCGCCCATGCTCAGGCGACGGCCGCCAGGGCCTCGCGGATGGCCGCAGCCAGGTCCGCCGGACGGCTGCTCGGCAGGTCATGGCTGCCGGGCAGCGACACGAACCGGAACGGCCCGGTGGTGAGCGCCGACCATGCGTCGACCTGGGCGGGGGCGACGGTGTGGTCGTCGCGGCCGTACACGGCCACCGTCGGAACCTGGACGGGCTCGATGGCACCGCCCTCGTACAGCTCCAGCTCGTAGGTCTCGATGAGTTCGTAGTCGGCGCGCAGGGCGGGCTCGACGATGTCGAGCAATTCCTCGTTGGCGAGGAGCTGCGACGGCAGGTACCCGTCCGTCACGACCTGCTGGAGGAAGTCCAGCCGCGGCAACGCCCACGTGGGCTCGCGGCGGACGCTCCCAGGAGCCGGGTGCGAGGAGACGACCAGCGCCCGCACCCGGGCGGGGCCCAGGCGCCGTGCCACCTCGTAGGCGATCGTCGAGCCGGCGCAGTGCCCGTACAGCACCACCGGCCTTCCCTGCGCGTGGTGGAGCAGTTCGTCGGCGAGCTTGTCGGCGAGCTCGGGCATGACGGTCTCCACCGGATCCCCGAGCCGGGACTCCCGGCCCGGGAGGCGTACCGCGAAGGCGTCGAACGCGTCGGAAAGCTCGACGCACAGCTGACGCACCGTGGTCACGCCCGCGCCCGCATGCGGAAAGGCGTACAGCGCGCACTCTTTGAGGCCATCGTGAGGGACGCCGACGAACCAGCGGCTTTTCGTGTTTGTTCCCATAGCCGTGAGGATGACCCGTCACCGTGGCCCACGGGTGCCAATCCTGACTGACCTCTGAAAGATCCTCGGACAACGGCCGGTCGTCACGGCCAGACTGACACCCGGTCGGACCACTCGACCGGGTGAGCGCGGTCCCGCTCGTGACGGTGCGCATCCGCCACCGACGCGGCGACGGGCCTGTTCCGGAAGCCTCCGGCGGCCGGCCGGACCGGGCGACCGGACCGGGCGACCGGACCGGGCGACCGGACCGGGCGACCGGACCGTGGCCGGCATCCAAGCCGTGCCCGACGGTGACAGGGAAGCGGCGAGAGCCAGTTGAAGGGGAGACAGCGGTGAACAACTTCGGATCGGTCGGGGTGGCGAGCCCGGACCACGCAGACCACGATGGCCCGGACCTTGAACTGCTGCGCGCCCAGGTGCGGGTTCAGTGGGCCGACGCACTGGAGCACGACGACTTCGGCGACGACGAGGACTTCTTCGAGATCGGCGGGAACTCCCTGCTGGTCGCCGAGATCATGGCCACGCTCGGGGCCCAGCTCGGCGCGCGCCTGGCGCTCCGGCTCTTCTTCGACCACTCGACGGTGAACGAGCTGACCCGGGTGCTGGCGGCCCACGAGGCGTTCCGGGCACCGGCCCGGTGAGCGCCCCGCCGACGTCCGTTCCGGGCGCCTCCTGGAGCGGATGGAACGAGACCGCGCGGCCGTTCCGCGACGACGCCACGATCCCCGGGCTGATCGCCGAGACCGCCCGGCGGTACCCGGACCACCCGGCGATCGTGACCTCCGACAAGCAGGTCCTCACCCACGGCGAGCTGGACCGCCACTCCAACCGGCTGGCACGGCTGCTGCGCGAGCTGGGACTGGGCCGGGGCTCCACCGTGGGCGTCTACGGCGAGCGCGACGCCTCGGCCCTCGTCGGAATGCTCGCGGTGCTCAAAGCCGGCGCCTCCTACGTCCCGCTCGACCCGGCGTGGCCGGCCCCCCGGGTGGTCGGGCTGCTCGACCAGCTCGATGTGGCGGCCGTGCTGACCGACCGCGTATCCCTGCCCTCCGTCCAGGAGTTCCGGTGGGAGGTGCCGTCCCTTCGCCACGTGTTGTGCCCCGACATCCCCGAGGAGTTCTCCTGGTCGGCCACTCTGCGGCGCGAGCAGGTCGCGGACCTCTTCGACTACGTGTCCGGCTCCCCGGACCCGCTCGAAGCCGCCGGTTTCAACACGCGCCGCTCGGAACGGCTCTTCACCGCGGATGACGTCCGGGGCTACCAGGACCACGTGGCACGGTTCGTACGGGCCGCGACCTCCGCCGAACGGCCCTCGGTCCTGGAGATCGGGTGCGGATCCGGACTGATCGTCGAGGCCCTGGCACCCTGGGCGTCGCGCTACGTGGCCGTCGACCCGTCACCGGTGTCCGTGGCCCGAAGCACGGAGACCGGGGTCCTCGCCGGGGGCGAGGTCGAGGGCGTGGTGTGCTTCGCCCACGAGGTCGCCGAGCGGGTACGCGGCCCGTTCGACGTCGTCGTGCTGGCCAGTACGGTGCAGTTCCTGCCGGACCTCGACCACCTGACCGGCGTCCTCGACTCTCTTCTCGGGCTGCTCGCCGACGACGGCGTCATCGTCCTCGCCGACCTCATCGACCCCGGGCTCAGCACCCACTCCGGCCTCCGGGTGCCGCCCCGCCTTGTCGAGCGCCTCCCCGACGTCCTGCCCGGGGTGGCCCACGCGAGCGTCCACCGCCGCCGGGCCGAGGAGTTCACGGGCGAACTGGGCGCGCGGTACGACGCCGTCATCCGCGTCGAGCCGTCCCGCGACCGTGCGGCGCCCGGCCGCGACCGTACGGCGCCCGGCCGCGAGCCGCTGTGGACCGGCCATCACGCCGGCCTCCGGCCGGCCGCGCCCCTCGCCACCGGTCCGACGGCCGACGACGTCTGCTACACCATCTTCACGTCCGGCTCGACGGGTGCGCCCAAGGGAGTCGTCGTCACCCACCGGTCGGCGGTGAACCTCATCGACTGGGTGAACCGCACCTACGAGGTCGGGCCCGCCGACGAGATCCTGTTCGTCACGTCCTTCTGCTTCGACCTCTCGGTGTACGACATCTTCGGCGTGCTGGCCGCCGGCGCGACCATACGGCTGGCGTCGGCGGCGGAACTCGCCGAGCCGGACACCCTGGTGGACCTGCTCGAACAGGAATCCATCACCATCTGGGACTCGGCGCCCGCCTCCCTGGCCATGGTCATGCCCTTCGTCCAGGCCCGCGAGCCCGCCGGGCGCGACGCGCTCCGCCTGGTCCTCCTCAGCGGCGACTGGATCCCGGTGCCGCTCCCGGACCAGATCCGGGCCGCGTTCCCCAACGCCGAGGTGGTGGCGCTGGGCGGCGCCACGGAGTGCACCGTCTGGTCGAACCACTACCGGGTGAGCGCCGTCGACCCCGCGTGGCCGAGCATCCCCTACGGGAAACCGATGCAGAACGCCCGCTACTACGTGCTCGGCGGCGACCTGCGGCCCTGCCCCCTCGGCGAGGAGGGCGATCTGTACATCGCCGGTGCGTGCGTGGCGTTGGGCTACGCCGCGGCCGCCCGTCTCACCGCCGCCAAGTTCCTGCCCGACCCGGGAGCTCTGCGTCCCGGCGAGCGCATGTACCGCACCGGTGACCGCGCCCGCTGGCTGCCGAGCGGCGACCTGGAGTTCCTGGGCCGCCTCGACGACCAGGTCAAGGTGCGCGGCTACCGGATCGAACTGGGCGAGGTGCAGAGCGCCCTCCTCCAGTGCCCGGGGGTCCGGGCCGCGTCGGTGGTGGCCCCCACGGGGCCGGGAGGGCGGACGCTGGCCGCCTTCTACGTGCCGACGGCCGAGCCGCTCTCGAAGGCCGGGGTCGTACGCGCCCTGCGGACCGTCCTGCCGTCGTACATGATCCCCACACGCGTCGTCGCGCTCGACGAACTGCCCCTGACCAGCACGGGCAAGGTCGACCGCGCGGCCCTCCTGCGCCGGCTGTGAGGCCCTGCGGATCGCGGCGTCGCCGCGCGTGACGGACCACAGGCCGACGGGCACGGTCGGACCGGCGGCGCTGCCGGCTCCGGCCGAGGACGGCTTCGACGCGCCGCTCCGCCTGCCGGCCGTACAGGACCGGGCGCGGACACAACTGCGCCCCGTACACGCCTCCGCCGGGGTTCCGGTGGGGGCTTTCGGACCGTCTCGGTGCCGGAACGGGGAGGCGGGCGGCTCGGGATGAGGCTTGTGGATGGCCTTCGCGTACGCGGTGATCAGCTACGGGGCCTGTGCCGCGTAGCGAAGTGGCGCAGGTCACTTTCATTCGACCGATCACTTCGCCCGCTGCCTCCGGTCATACAAGCAAAGCGCATCAACACACCGAGATCGTTCTGCACCTAGGGATGGGACACCGCCGACATGACGGACACCGTGAAGGGCCCCGCCAGCTACTTCCCCTCGATCGAGAAGAAGTACGGCCGCCCGATAGCCGAGTGGAAGGAGACCATCCGCTCCTCGCCCTTGACCAGGCACTCGGAACTCGTTTCCTGGCTCAAGACCGAGCACGGGCTGGGGCACGGTCACGCGAACGCCCTTGTCGCGCACACCCTTGCCGAGAACACCGTTACCGAGAACAGCGGGCAGTAGGTTGCCCCCATGACTGAACTCGGGCCCGTTGCCTGGCCACCCGCCCCGATAAGGACCGAACGGCTTGTGCTCCGCGAGTCCGAGGCCCGGGACCGTGCGGGGTTCATCGAGTTGTTCGCATCGCCAGAGGTGCGCACCTACCTCGGTGGCCCACGCCCGCGTGATGAGCTCGAACGCGCGGTGCCCGAGGTGCCCGGTCGGCGCCCTGGCGTTTTCGTGATCGATCTCGACGGAGCGATGATCGGCACGATCACGCTCGATCGGCGCGACGCGGAGCGTCCGGGGCACGTCCGTCCGGATGCCGGAGAGGCCGAGCTCGGCTACGTGTTCCTGCCGGAGGCGTGGGGATACGGGTACGCCGCCGAGGCATGCGCAGCGGCACTCGACTGGTTCGCCGACGCGTTTCCCGGCGAGCCGGTGGTGCTCTGCACCCAGACCGCGAACAACCGCTCAATGAGCCTCGCGGCCAAGCTGGGGTTCACCGAGGTGGAGCGGTTCGAGGAGTACGGCGCCGAGCAGTGGTTGGGCGTGCGGTCCTCGGTCACGCCGTCCGGTTGAGCGGTCGAGCGTGCTGGTCCGGGCGGAAACCGGATGACAGTGAGCCGGTGAAGGAACCGGAGCGAGGGCGGCGGGCGTCTCCTCGGACGATCAAGCTTGAGGAGACTGCGCGGTGCGGATCTACATCAGTGCGGACATGGGGGCGTCACGGGGCTGGTGGACGCCGACGATGTCCAGCCCGGCGGCCGGGACTACGAGCGTGGACGGCTGATGATGGCGGAGGACGTCAACGCTGCCGTCCGCGGCGCTGTCGCGGCCGGTGCCACCGACATCACCGTCAACGACGCGCATGGCCCGATGCGCAACATCCTGCCCGAGTCACTGCACCCGGTGGCGCGCCTCATCCGCGGCAAGCCGAAACAGATGGGCATGCTCGAAGGACTCGCCCCCGAGCACGACGCCGCGGTCTTCGTCGGCTACCACTCGCGGGCCGGTGCGCTCGGTGTGCTGAGCCACAGCTTCATGGGGCACGAGATCGAAGACATGTGGCTGGACGGGCGGCCTGTGGGCGAGATCGGCCTGGCCCATGCCGCCGCGACCGGCATCGGGGTGCCGGTGGCGGTCCTCACCGGTGACGACTGTGCCTGCGCGGAGATGACGGAATGGGACGCCTCGGTGACGACCGTGGCCGTGAAGAATGCGCGGGACCGGTTCTCGGCAGATCTGCGGCCGTCGGATGAAGCACGTGCGGCCATCGAGAAAGCGGTCGCCGCGCGTCTCTCCGTACCGCCGAAGCCGCCGGCCGCCGCGGCGGCCTCCTCCACCCTCACGGTCCGCTGGCAGTCGGCTTCGGTCGCCGCGACGCTCCTGGGAATCCCGGGCGTCACCTCGGCGGATACCCGGACCGTCCAGGCGCAGGGCACTGTGCCCAGCCTCTACCGGCTGTTCGGCGTGTGGATGCGAGTGGCCGCGTCCCTGACCAACCAGCACCCCTACTGCTGACCGCCGCGAGCAACGGTCGGCGGGAGATGGGGCCTTCGCCCTATGGAGCGCGGTTGCGAACTGAGCCTCGGAGTGGAGAGTCCGACCTGGAGAGTCCGACCGGTTCGACGAGGGGCTTTTGCGCGGGCACGTGTCGGCACACCGTGATGCGGGCGTGTTGTTGGTGCAGGCTCGGGGAATGGCTCAGAGGCCCGGCTGGGTCGACGGGGAGCCTGATCTGCCGCAGGTACGTTCGGCGGGGCGGGCCTGCGACCCCCGGTCGGTACTTTCCTGGAGCGAGGCGGGATGTTGGTCAGCACCACCTCAGCGAAGCGATCAAGGCGATCCCGGCGTGACCTGCCGGAGGATCAAACTGAGGTCTACCGGACGCCACCTGAGCCCAGCACAATCGCCCGTATGACGATCGCCACGGGCCCGCCACTGCCCACGCACCACACGCCCGTCGCGCTCGTACGGGGATTCCTGACCGGTGGCGTGGTCGGCACGTCGCTCGCCGCGCTCGTCGTGGGCGGGATCGTCGAGAACGTGCCACTGTTCGTCACCGGGTTGGTCCTGCCCGCGGTCTACGGACTGCTGTTCTTCCTCGCCGGTATGCCGAGGCGTGCCCGGGAGGCAGCGGTCGTGCCCCGCACGGCGCTCGCGATGATCGAGAGCCTGGAGGCCGTCGGGGGCGAGTCGAGCGACATACCGGTGCGGTTCGAGCTCACCGTCGCACCGGACGACGGGCCGGCGTACCGGGTTGAGATCACGCAGGACATCAACCTCGTGGACCTGACCGACTACCGGCCGCGCGGCGTCGTGGTGGTCCAGTACCCGCCGGACCGGGCGTGGCGGGTGCGCATCGTCAAGCGGCCGACACCGGAGTGGGAGGGCCGGGTGGCCTCGGCCCGCCTCGACTCGGCGCCCGCGACGGCCAGGGTGGCCGCGCCCCCGGAGGGCTGCGTCTTCGGCTTCGTCGTGCTCCTCGGCCTGCTGCTCGGTGCGGTCGTCGTGGTCCTGCTGTTCCGCGCAGACCTCTTCGACCGGGACGACACCGCGAAGTCGCCTTCGGCCACACAGCCGTCCGTCTCCTCCACGTCGTCGACCACGGTGGTGTCGTCGGCGTCCGGAACGGTCGCCCTGGGCCCGGACCTGTCGTTTCTCGACAAGGGCGAGCTGGACCGGGCTGTCGGCTCACTCACCAGCGGTGGGGACGCACTCCAGGCGCTCACCGTCGTCGTGCAGGAACGCCTGCTGTCGGTCGTGTTCTCGCCGACCGGCACGCAGACCCCGGGGTTCGACCCCCGTGCGCTGCCCTACGACCGCTTCCCCGCCCTGGTCGAGGAGGCCACGACCACCCTCGGCGTCCACTCCCCGCGCACCTGGCAGATCATCGCCGACCGTCTCACCGGCTCCCTCACCATCAGGGTCGTTGTGACCGGGGCCGAGGGCACGGCGTCACTGGAGGCGGACGGACAGGGCAAGGTGGTGCGGCGCGCGCCCGCACGGTGAGGTGCCCTGGGATCACACTGTTCCGGACGGCAAGGGTGTGTGCTCGGTGGCCGTCCCCGAAGTGGCAGGAGGAGACACGGATGGGCTGGCACGGATATGTGGTGCTGTGGTGTGGCGTGTTCGGCACGGTCGCGCTGGTCGGCTACGGGAGGTCACTGGCCGGGGTGACCCGGGCCCAGCGGGCGGTCCGGGCGACCGGGCGGATCGAGCGGGTGGGGCAGCCTCGGCACGGAAGCTCCCCGAACGACGGGATAGCCGTGGTCGTCTCCTTCCAAGACCCCTCCACCGGGCAGGAGTTCACTGTCACCAACGACGGTGAGCGAGGCGAGAGGATCAGCGCGGCTTGGACGGGCCGGGAGATCGGCGTCCACTACCCGCCCGGCCGGCCCCACGCCTTCCGGTTCACCAACGACCTCTCCGAAGGCGGGCGCGGACTCGGCTGGCCGACCTTCTCGCTGTTCCTCGTCCACACCGGTCTGGTCGTCGCCGCCGCGATCGACTGGGGCTGGCCGTGGGCTCTGCTCGGCTTCTGCGGGCCGTGGGCCCTCTCCGGGGTGTACCACCTGCCTGGGAACATACGCGACAGGCGCCGCCGTCTCGACGAGCTCGCCGCCATGGCCGCCGTACCCGGCCGTGTCGTCGCCGTGCTCAAGAGCGTCAGCACCGACGACGACGGCCACACCTCCACCCGCCTGGTACCGGTCGTCACCTTCACCACCCTCGACGGCAGGGCCGTCACGGCCTACTGCGAGTCAGGACTGCCGGACCCCGCCGGATCGCAGGGCCTGGACGTCACGATCCACTACGCCCCCGACGACCCGGCCGTCTTCACCTTGGACGTCGAGGCCGAACGCCGGTCCTGGAAGCGGGACATGGCCGTCAACGTGGTGGGTGTTCTGGTCGTGGCAGCGGCGGCCGTGGTGGGGGTGGTCGCGCTGTGACACGGGAGCCGGGCTATCGGCACCGTACGCGATCCGAACGCCCCGCTCTACGGCACCGACCAGGCCGCCTTCTGGTACAGCACCTCGCCCGCGTTCCAGGTGCCGCCCGGTGACGAGCCGTTGTTCCGCGCGTACTTCACCGAGGTGGCCGCGCTCGCCGACCGGAGGGTGGTCTGACATGGATCCGGTGGTGCCGGAGGTCTTCCAGCACGAGCGTGTGTACATCCAGGTCGACCGGGGGGATCGTCGAGGTCTTCCGGCGCGGTAACGAAGCCGCCGAGGCCATCCGTACTCTCGCCGCACTGAGACAAGATCAATCCGACCGCGGTATCCACGACCTCGATCTCGGACGCCCGACGCGCTGCCACTTCCCGCGCAACGGCGTGAACGCAGGTCCCGACCACCTCTTCGCCCATCCGCTCCGGGTGATCTGCGAAGAGCCGGCCATCCTCAACGGCGTCGGCGAACCACACGACGAGCCGGCCGACTGACCAGTGCCACCGAGAAAAACACTGGTCGAACGGCTTCGCCCAGGACAGGATGCGGCTATGCGTTACCCCGACGAGGACCCCGAGCTGCTCGCTCTTATCCACCGCTACGTCACGCCGGACCGGCGCTACCTCAAACTCGGTGGCCCTCTCACGCGCATGACCGAGCCTGAACGCACCAAGTTCATAGGGGAGCTCGGCGAGGCCGCCGGCGATATCACGCCCCGCGAGCTGACCATCCTGCTCGACGGCACGTGGCGTGAACGCAAAACCGCAGCCTGGCTCATCGCCGTCGCCCGCAGAACTGAGTTCCGCGCACGCCTCGGCGAAATGCTGCTCGCCAGCGAGGTCTGCTTCGCAGGCTCGGCCTACTGCGTCACCTTCGCCACGTTCGCGACTCCCGCCGACGCGGATCTGCTGGCTGCCTACCTCGATCGCTACCTGCGGCGCCCCGACCTCTACTACGACCAGCCGGCCGCCATGGGCGCGCTCCTCCACCTCGACGCCGAGCTCCGTGCCGATCAAGCAGCCCGGTTCCTGACCTCGGACGGCCTCTGGTACCAGTGGATCGACGGACCGCCCCGCAAGGAGCACCACAGCACGCCGGACAGCTATCGCGAGGCCATCAGCCAGCTCTGCGTCTTCGCCCACGAGGGCGCCGAGGACCACCCGGCAAGGAACCGATGACGTCGTCCTCAGAGGGGTGACACCTGATCGAAGGCCCCCCACAACTCAAGGTTGTCCAGCTAAATGTTGATGTGGTGTCGTACGAACGGCGAGAGTCGGGCGATGTCCTCGTCACGGATGTCAAAGCCGTCCGCCCGCAGCTGTGTCACTGTGGCGTCCATGTACCGGGTGTTGAAGAGCACGACGGCGTTGAGGACCAGGCCCAGGGCGCCGGTCACGTCGTACGCGCGGACGGCACCGGTGTGAATGGAGCCGATGATCCGCAGGATGTCCTCCCACTGCCGCTCGATCCGGGCGAGGTCGACCCGGCCACGGGCCGCGTCCTGGAGGGCGCCATAGTCGGTGGTGCGGTCGACGCGCCACATCTTCTGGTCCGGCTCGACCTGTCCATGGCGGTGGTCACGGAAATGGCCGATCCCGCCGTGTGGTTCCTCGGCAACCACCTGATCGGGCAGCCCCGAGGACCCCGCCTCCCGGTTCACCCAGTCCACGAAGGCTTCGATCGACTGGTTCAACGCACTGCTCAAGGCGCCGTGGTAGTTGCGTTGATAGGGGATGTCGTGGTGAGCGGAGCTGAGGAGAAGCTCGCCGATGGGGACCATGCGCTCCAGCACGCAGATGGAGTGGACGACCGGAGCGATAGCAGTCCAGGGGACCGGGCGTTCTTCGCCCGCAGAGGCGTGGTTGCCGTCGCCGTCAGTGACGTTCTTGAAATGCTGGCTGCGGATCAGGTGCCGTCCGGGGGTGCCGTCGGCGGCAGACTCGGGATCACGGGCCACCGCATCCGGCAGGTCCTGTACCCCCAGGACACCCGTCGGCGGCAGTGTTTCCCCACCGCCCTGGATCCGGCACCCATGCCAAACGCCAATCGCTCAACTGAAGCCTCCTCCGCCCCTTGAACACATCCAATCATCAGGGAAGTGGTGTACTCGGACCTCGATACCGCGTCCAGCGCCCCGGCCGACCGATGTCCCGCTCACGGGCCGGGGCGTTGGATTGCCACCGCTGTCAGTACCCCGGCCCGTGAGCGGTGCCCGTCACCGATACCCGGTCGCGTCCGCCGTTTTATCGGCACTGTCGACTTCGACCAGGTAACGCCAGCAGTCGGGGCGCGAGCCGTCGAGGTCGGTGAAGCCGTATTCCTGGGCGAGTTGCCCGCTGGACAGCGACTGACCGGTCCAGCGTGCGACGTCGGTGTCGCCGGCCAACGCCGCGACCGCGCGTCCGACGTATGACGGACTCTCCGAAATGCAGAAATGCGGCACCGTGGGCAGCGCGTCGCGCCAGTTGTCCTCGGTGACGCCGAACGCGTCGAGCATCATCTCCGAACGCATCCAGCCCGGAGTGAGCGCCACCGCCGTCCCGCCATGTGACTTCAGCTCGTGTGCGAGTACGAACGCCATGCGCAGCACGCTGTTCTTCACCAGGTCGTAGAAGTACGAGTTGCGGTAGTGCGTTCCGTTGTACGCGGACGTCCCGTCGGTCATCTCGACCACGAGCCCGCCCGGTCGGCCCACCAGCAGCGGCAACACGAAGTGGCTGGTGATCGCGTGGGTCTCCACGCCCAGCCGGAGCAGCCGCAGTCCGTCGTCGAGGTCGTGTTCCCACACCGGCTTGTCGAACGCGAACAGCCGCTCTCCGCCCCAGACATCGTTGACCAGCACATCGAGCCGCCCCTGATCGGCGTCGATGCGCTCGGCCAGCGCACGGACCTGCTCGGGCACCAGGTGGTCGGTCGGCACCGCGATGCCGGTCCCGCCCGCCGCGGTGACAAGCTCCGCGGTCTCCTCGATCGTCTCGGACCGGTCGTACTCCGAGCGCCGTTCCCGGGTCGTGCGGCCGGTGACGTAGACCGTCGCACCCGCCGCGCCGAGCTGGACGGCGATGCCGCGCCCGGCCCCCCGTGTGGCCCCCGCGACCAGCGCGATCTTTCCGTGGAGGTCCGGTGCCGATGTGTCGGGCATGAATGGCATGGGGTTCCTTGTCTCTTCGCACGGCCTGGTCCACGTCCGTCATCGACGCAGACCGGTGACACCATGCTCGACCCGAAACCCGACACCTTGTGTCGTATTTTTTCACCCGCAGGACGGCCCCTGACTCCGTGGGCCGCGGCGAAGCGGGTTACGGTCGGCCAGGGGCCGCCCGGCGAACCGGCGAACCGGCCTCTAGGCCGTTGGGATCACCGGGAGCAGGAGATACGACGCCTGGGAACCGCCCAGATGGAGAGTGGTTTCGGCGGTGTATGCCCGGGGCGGACGGTCGGCGGGGTCGTTGTGCAGGAAGGGACCGCAGCCCGTGAGGTCGTTCTTGAGGTTGGAGAGACGGGCGCTGGGACCCGGGTAGACATAGTCCCGGCCGCGCACCTGGAGGCCGAGACGGTAGCCCGCGGGGATGACCAGGGACGTCGGGAGGATCTCGATGTCCAGTTCGTAGACGGCTCCCGGCTCCAGCGGCTCGGTGCGGTCGTGCGGGTGGAAGGGGCGGTACGGGGTCGTCAGCTCGGGGTCGAGGCGGCGGTGGGAGGCGCGCAGCCAGCCCTGGCCGACGGGGGTGTGCGGATCCAGCGCGCCCTGGAAGACGACCTCCTCGCCACTCGGCGAGTAGACCCGTACGACCAGGAACAGATCGGCGTCGGTGGTGGAGGAGGAGACGAACAGCTTCGCCGCCAGCGGGCCGGTGATCTCGGTGCGCTCCGGCAGCGGCGGGGTGCTGAACTCCACTCCGTCGCCGGACGCCACGAAGCGGGCCGTCCCTCCGGCCGCCGGTGCCTCCTCCGCGAGCGAGCCGTCCACGGTCGGATACAGCCGGGTCCATCGCGTCGACGGCAGCGGCCAGGCGTCCTCGCCGCGTTCGGTGAAGGTCCCGTCGACCTGACGGATCTGCAGCTGCACCGCGGGCCGGTCCTCCCAGCCGTTCCGCTCGTCCTTCAGATACCGGTCGAAGAAGCGCGTCTGAAGGTCGACGCCGTAGTCGGTGTAGAAGAGCGGCCAGTGCGCGTGACCGTGCATCTCCAGCCACTTGCGGGTGGACGCCGCCCGTACGAACCCCTCCACATTGCCGCGCAGATGGAGCCCCTGGCCGCCCCAGTTGCCGCAGCTCAGTACGGGGACGTCGATCGCGTCCCAGTGCGCCGAGCGGTCCCGGTGGTACGCGTCGTCGAAGGCGTGCGCCCTGATGTCCGCGCCGAGGTCGGTACGGTTCGCGGCCAGCTCCGCCGGCTGGAGGACATCGTCACCGCAGATCCGCTGACCGGTGTTCGGATCGAGGCCGCCCACCTCACCGACCCCGTACTGGACCGTCTTGACCTGCATGTCGTACCAGTTGTCCCAGAATGTGGAGCGGATACCACCCTGGTACGCACCATCCCGGTAGAAGTCCGCGGCGCCCTCCCAGGGGCAGATCGCGGCCAGGTGCGGCGGGCGCAGGGAGGCGACGTGCCACTGGTTCATCGCGTAGTACGAGATGCCGTTGAGGCCCACCCGGCCATTGCTCCACTCCCGGGTGCCCGCCCACTCGACACAGTCGTGGAAGTCGCGGGTCTCACGCGGTGAGAAGGGATCCACCCGGCCGGGCGAGCGGCCGGTGCCGCGTGAGTCGACCCGTACACAGGCGTATCCGTGCGGCACCCACTTCTCGGGGTCCACGACCTCCCAGTTCTGGTACTTGTTCGAGGTGCCCGCCACCGCGTCGGGGTGGTCCCGGGACATCGCCTCCCACGCGCTGGGATACCCGCGCTGGAAGGGCAGCCCCTTGGCGTACGGACCGTAGGTCATGATCACCGGCACCGGCTCGCCGGTCACCGGCCGGAACACGTCCGCGCGCAGCACGATCCCGTCGTCCATCTCGATCGGTACGTCCCACTCGACGCGCATTCCGTCGATGAGCTGCGTACGGAACGGCTCCGGGCCGCCGTCGTCGGGCATTTCCTCGCTCCTTGCCTCAGTGATCGGTACTGAGTGGTCGATAGTTATTGAGTGTCGGTACGTCAGCGGTTGACGTGCAGATGCCAGGGGGCCAGTCGGCGCAGCGCCGTCTCCGTACCCGCCCGCGCGACGATGCCGAGCGTGGCCAGGACGAGGACCGCGACGAACGCGGCATCCTGTTCGAACGAGTGCGCGTTGCTGAGGATGTAGGTGCCCAGTCCCGGCAGGCTCGCGAGGAACTCCACCGCCACCGCGCCGACCAGGGCCCGGCCCACCGCCACCTGGACTCCGGCGATGATGAACGGCAGTGTTGAGGGCAGCAGGACGTCGAGGACCACCCGCAGCCGCGACAGCCGCAGCACCTGGGAGAGTTCCCCCAGTTGGGCGGGTATCTCGCGGGCACCGTCGCCGGTGCTCACCGCGCAGGGCAGGAAGGCCGACAGGGCGATCACGGCCAGCCGGGTCTGTCCGGAGTAGCCGAGCCAGATCGTCGCCATCGGCACGATGGCCAGCATCGGCATCGCGTACAGACCGCTGATGTACGGGGACGACAGATGCCGCAGCCACGGCACCCTGCCCAGGCCCAGACCGAGCGCCGTACCGGCGGCGCAGCCGAGGAGCAGACCGAGCGCCACCCCGCCGAGCGTCTCGCCGAGCGCGGTGCCGAACGACTCGGAGGTCAGCGTCGGCCAGAGCGCCCCGGCCACACCGGACGGCGTGGGCAGATAGGCGGGCAGCCACAGCCGTACCGAGGCCTCCCAGACCACGACGACCACAAGGGCCACGGTCAGTTTGCCGAGCAGGCCGGCCGTACGGGGGCTCAGCGCGGAGCCACGGGGGCCCGGGCGTCCCTTCGGCCGGCCGGCCGGGCGTCCCTCCCGTCCGTCCGGGGTACGGGACCCCTGCGTATGGGCTGATGCCGAGGTGTCCTGATGTGTCGTCATGCCTTCACCGTCCGCCACCGTGCGAAGTGCCGCTCGACCGCCCGGCCGAGGCCCATCAGGGCGACGGCCAGCACCGACACCAGCACGGTCAGACCGAGCACCGTGGCCGTGTCGAACCGGGTGCCGGCGGCGAGCAGCAGTCCGCCGACTCCGCTGGCGTTGAGGAAGAACTCCGCTGCCAGGGTCCCCACGAACGCCATCGCGATCCCCTGCCGTACCCCGGTCATGGCGTACGGCACGGTGTGCGGCAGCAGTACGTCCTTCCAGATGCGCCACTCACTGCTGCGGAAGGTACGGGCGACCTCCAGCAGGGTCGTCGGCACCCGGTGTGCCCCCTCCGCCGTGTTCACGACGACGGGGAACACCGCGGTCAGAAAGACCACCAGCGTCTTGGCGGACAGACCGAAGCCGAACGCCGACAGGATCAGCGGGGCGAGCGCCACGATCGGGACCGACTGGAGCGCGAAGAGCAGCCAGTCCGTGCTCGCCCGCAGCAGCCGGGCCCGGGAGAGCAGCAGGCCGAACCCGACACCGACGACGATCGCCAGGGCGAGCCCGATCACCAGCAGCTTTCCCGAGGAGAGCAGCGCGCTCGGCAGTGAGCCGTCCTGGACCATGTCGAGCAGCGCCGAGGCCGAGCGGCCGGGTGTGGCGAAGAGGACGGGGTCCCGCTGCCCGGCGAGCTGCCACAGGCCGAGCCCGGCCAGCAGCCCCGCCGCCGAGATGGCGAGCGGTCGCAGACGCACCGCCAGGGGAACCAGGGATGCCGTACGCGGAGATGTCGTACGCGAGGATGTCGCACGCGGCGATGTCCTACGTACCGCGCGCGGTCCGGTACGCCGAGTGCGGGCGGCGGCAGGCGGTGGCGGACCGGCGGCAGGCGGCCGGGAGTCGGCGCCCGGGGTGGTCCGCTGCTCTGGGGCCCGCATCACTTGCCCGTCGCGTCGGCGAAGACCGACGGGTCCACCAGCGACTCGTACGCGGGAGCCTTGGCCTTGGGCACGTTGCCCGCCTTGACCGCCTCGTCGATGGTGTGCTGGACGGCGGCCTTGTCGAGGCCGTCGCCGTCCTTGGGCCAGACGCCGAGCGCGAGGAACTGCGGCAGCGCAGCCTCGGTCACGGTCTCCGGTTCCTTGGTGACGGCTGCCGCCTCGGCCGCGACCTGCTTGGCGTTGGCCGGCTCGTACATGAAGGCGACCGTCTCGCGGAGTGCCGCGACGACCTTGACCCAGGTGTCCCGGGCGGCGCCGCTGAGCTGGTCCTTGCGGGCGACGAGCACGGTGTAGTGCTGGAGCGGGTCGACATCGGCGAGCGTCATGACCTCGTTGACCTTGGTGCCGGGGTCGATCTTCTCCCGTACGGTGGCCAGTTCGTCTGGGTGCAGGACGGCGAGTTCGACCTGACCGGCCACCAGCGCGTCGACGGTGGGCGGGCCGCCCACGTTGATGGTGCTGACGTCTTTCGCGCCGAGGCCGCAGCTCGCGAGCATGGCGCCCAGTCCCAGGGCCTTGGGCGCGCCCACCGCGTCGACCGCGACGGTCTTGCCCTTGACCGAGGAGCAGTCGGTGACGCTTCCGTCGGTACTGGCCAGCAGATAGGTCGGCTTGGGGAAGCCCATCACCGAGACGATCGAGCCGCCGCTCGCGCCGAGGGCGACCGCGCCCGGGGTGCCTATGATGCCGCCCTGGATCTCGCCGCTCTGCACCGCGCGACCGACATCGGCTCCGGTGGTCAGCGGGCGGAGGGTGACGTCCACGCCGCGTGCGGAGAAGAAGCCCTGCTTCTCCCCCACGTACAGAACGGTGTTCAGATAGATCGGCGGGATACCGGGCACCCCGATGGTGATCTTCGTCTTCCCCTCGGCCGCGGCGCCGCCCGCGGAGTCGGAGGACGAGTCGTTCGAGCCGCAGCCGGCAGCGGCTGCACCGAGAGAGACGAGTGCGGCCAGTGCGGCCAGTGCGCGTCTGCGCCGGGAGATTCTCATGCGAACTGCTCCTTCTGCCGCCGTGCCGAGTGCGAGTGAGGGTGCGCGACGGGGAGGCGGTGCGGGTGGTGGTGACAGGTGGGCGAAGAGCGGTGGGTGAGGGGCGGTGAGCGAAGAGCGGTGGGTAAGAGGCGGCGGGCAAGGGGGAATCAGGCTCGGTCCCTGCCGGGCACGGCCGGGCGGTCAGGGCCGCGCGTCGGCGTTCATGATCAGTGACCAGACCCGCTCGCGGATGGCGAGAAACTCCGGGGCGGCCAGTACGGACCGGTCGCGGGGGTGCGGGAGCGTCACGTCGATCAGCTCGGCGACGCCACTTGGCCGCCCGTTGAGCACGGCGATCCGGTCACCGAACAGAACGGCCTCGTCTATCGAGTGGGTGACGAACAGCATCGTCACGGGATGGTCCTGCCAGATGCGCAGCAGCTCGAACTGGAGCACTTCGCGGGTCTGGGCGTCCAACGCGCCGAAGGGTTCGTCCATGAGCAGCAGCCGGGGGCGTACGGCCAGCGCGCGGGCGAGCCCGGTGCGCTGCTGCATACCGCCGGAGAGCTGGTGCGGATACGACTTCTCGAAGCCGGACAGGCCGACGAGGGTGATCAGCTCCCGGGCCCGTTCCTGCGCCTCCTTCTTGGCGACGCCACGCACGCGCAGGGCGTAGGCGACATTCGCCTCGACGGTCTTCCACGGGAAGAGGCCGAAGTGCTGGAAGACCATCGCCACCCCGTCCGGGGTGCCGGCCGTGGTCTGTCCGTCGATACGGACCTCGCCCTCGGCGGGCGGGATCAGTCCGGCCACCGCCCGCAGCAGGGTGGTCTTGCCGCAGCCGGAGGGTCCGACGATCGAGAGCACCTCCCCGGCGCCGATGGTCAGATCGATGTCCTGGGACACGGTGCGTTCGCCGAAGCGCATGGTCAGCCCGTCGATCGCCACCGTGGCGCCACCGTGCGCGCCGGCCGGTGCGGCCGTCCCTGCTGGCCCTGGCGCGCCGGTTCGGGGGTCGCGGTGTGCGTCGCCCTCGCTGTGGTGCACGGAGTGGGTCGTGGTCATACCGGGGATTCTGAGCACTAGGATGCCTGACATGCAATAGCTATACTCAAGAAACCGAAGAATGCATGATCCTGACGTGAGGTGCCTATGACTGCGACGGCGATGTCCCCGGCCACGTCGGCCACGTCTCTGCTTCTGCTGCACACGTGGGGCGGGGACGCGCGCACCTGGGCACCCGCGCTCCGCTTTCTGCGCGCCGGGGGGCGGGCCGCCGATGCGCCCGATCTGCCGGGGCACGGCGAGCGGGCCGCCGAACCGTTCTCCCTGGCCGGAGCGGTGGAGACGGCCGCGGCGCGCGCCGCCGAAGCGGTCCGGGACGGTCCGGCGGACAGCCCTGCGGACCGCCTCGCGGACGTTCTTGAGGACCGCCCCGTGAACCACCCTGCGGACCGCCCCGTGAACCGCTCAGTTGACCAGCCCGTGAACCACCCTGTGGACCGTCCCGTGGATGTCGTCGGCTCCGGTCTCGGGGCCCTTGTCGCGCTCGCCCTCGCCCGCCAACGGCCCGGCGCCGTACGGTCGCTGACCCTCGTCGGGTTTCCCCCGGCCGGGGGGCCCGCTGCGGCGGCACGGCTGGCGGAGACCGAGGAACGGCTGCGCCGCGCCGGGACCGCCGCGTTCGCCCGGGGCTATGTGGACGGCACCCTGCGCGGCCCCGATCCCGCCCGGCATGAACTGCTGCGCCGGGCGATGGCGGCCACCCGCCCGCGGACGCTGCTCGACTCCCTGCGCGCCACGCTCGGTTGGGCCGACGACGAACCGCCCCGGCCGCCCGGCCCGCCCTGTCTGGTGCTGCGCGGCGCCCACGACGAACGCGTCGGCGCCGAGGCGGCGCAGACCCTGGCCGGGCAACTCGGCGGCACCTACGCCGTCGTACCCGGCGCGGGCCACGTCGCGTACCTGGACGAGCCGGAGGCCTTCGCCGAGGTCCTCAGGGACTTCCACCACGGCCTGGACCGCGCTGCGGGCGGTCCGGCCGGTCGATACGGCACGGAACACGTTCCGCCGATGCGACACTCATCAGGCCCGCCGACCCCGACGCTCCCCGAGCGCTGAGCCATGAAGGACACACCCATGCTGCCGCCGGCCCGCCGACGTCCCTCCACAGCGACCGACCGTGTCGCGCCGAAGGGGGCGAAACCGCTGACGAAGCGCGACCGTATCGCCACCGAGCTGCGGCGGATGATCAGCGAGGGCGAACTGCCCCGGGGCAGCCGTATCCAGCAGGACGTGCTCGCCGCGATGTTCGACACCAGCATCACCCCGGTCCGCGAGGCGCTGCGGCTGCTGGAGGCCGAGGGCGTACTGGTCGGTGAGCCGCACAAGGGGGTCCGGGTCGCCGACGCCGACTACGAGCAGGTCAAGACCGTCTATCTGCTGCGCCGCCTGGTGGAGCCGTACGCCATGCAGCGGGCCGCCCGGCGGCTCTCCCCGCGCGACATCGACCTCGCGGAGCGGCTGGTGACGGAGATGGAGGAGGCCGCCGCCGAGGGGGACCGGGCGCGGCTGAACGCGACGAACCGTGAGTTCCACTTCCTCTTCTACGCGAACTGCGGCAACGAGGGGCTCACCGACGAGATCGACCAGCTCTGGCAGAAGTTCCCGTGGGATGTGCTCCAGGTCCTGCACGACCGGGCCGAGGAGACCTCCAACGAGCACCGGGCGATGCTGGCCGCGGCCCGGCTCGGCGACGGCGACGCGCTGGCCAGGGCGACGGAATGGCATCTGGCCCGCAGCTTCCTGGCGCTGGCACGGCATCTGACGGGGCAGCAGGTCGTCGACCCGTTCGACGTCGACAACGACTGACCGGGCCTTTCGCCCACGCCTGTCACCGAGTCCTTCACCGCGGAGTCCTCCGTCGCGCCCGTCACCGAGCCGGCCGCCGCCCCAAGGGGCCGCGGCCGGTCCGGCTGTCGGGACGGCTACAGGGCGGGCGCCGCAGGTGCGGACGTTCCCGGCGCGGACGTCCCTGACGTCGGCGTACCCGAGGTCGCAGTACCCGAGGTCGCTGTACCCGAAGCCGGTGTACCCGAAGCCGGTGTACCCGATGGCGATGCATCCGATGGCGAGGTACCGGACAGCGGTGCGGACGCGGGCGGCGTCAGCGGTGCGTCCATCTCCGCCTGGGACAGGCCCAGTTCACGCAGCACGTCCGCGGTGTGTTCGCCCAGGGCCGGCACCCGGCGCCCTCCCGGCGCCTCCGGTTCGCGGTGCAGTGGCGAGGTGACCACCCGGACCGCCCGCCCGTCCGGCAGCGTCGCCTCCGACCAGCGCCCGGTCGCCGCCGCCTGCGGATGGTCCAGGACCTCGCCGATCTGGTTGAGCCGCGCGTAGGGCACATCGGCCCGCTCCAGCCGCTCGGTGACCTCGGCAGTGGAGAGCCCGCTCAGCCGTGCCTGCACCGCGCGTTCGGTGCGCTCGCGGTGCCGTACCCGGGAGGTGTTCGACGCGAAAGCGGGATCGTCCAGCAGCCCCGGCTCGTCCAGCACCGTCCGGCACAGCCGCCGCCACTGGCCCTCGTTCTGCACCGCGATCAGTACGTCCTGGCCCTCGGCCGTCGTGTACGGCCCGTACGGCGCGATGCTCGCGTGCCGCAGCCCGGCCGGCGGGGGCGCGGAACCCGCGTGCAGCTCGGCGAGCAGGAGCGGGCTCATCCACTCCAGCAGTACGTCGAACAGCGCCACGTCGATCCGTTTGCCCAGACCGGTGCGCTCGCGTGCGTACAGGGCGGCGGTGACGGCGGTGAGCGCGTACGTCCCCCCGGCCAGATCGGCCAGGGACACCCCGGGCTTGGCGGGCGTCTCCGGTGTGCCGGTGGCCGTGATCGTTCCTGCCTCGCCCTGCACCAGCGCGTCGTAGGCCTTGCGGGTGGCGTACGGTCCCGTCGCCCCGTACCCGGAGAGGTAACAGCGCACCAGACGCGGGTTCAGCCGGGCCAGTTCCTCGTCGGGGACGATCCGCTCCAGGGCGCCCGGCGCGAGATTGGAGACGAGGACGTCGGCGTCGCGCAGCAGCCGACGGAGCACCTTCCGCCCCGGCTCGGCCTTCAGATCCAGGACGACGCTGCGCTTGCCCCGGTTGAGCCAGACGAAGTGGCTGGCCAGGCCATGCACGGCCTCGTCGTAGCCACGGGCGAAGTCCCCGCCGCCCGGTCGCTCGATCTTGATCACCTCGGCGCCCAGATCGGCGAGATGCCGGGTGCAGAGGGGGGCGGCGACGGCCTGCTCGACCGCGATGACCCGGACGCCCCGGAGATCCGCGGCCATGTCCCCGCCCCTGCCCGTACGCCCGCTCGTGTCCGCGCCCGCGACCCCGCCGCCGCTCATGTCCTCGTTCATGTCCGTCGTCATGAGCGGCCGAAGTGCAGCACGGTGCCGACGGCGGGCTGTACATAGTGGGAGGGGAGATCACGGGCCAGCCGCGCGTGCGTGTGCAGCCCGCTGCAGTGCATCGGCATGACGGTGGCGACCTCCAGCTCGGCGAGCGCGTTCGTGGTGAGCCCGACATTCTCCGCCGGGGTGGTGGGGAAGCCGAGATGGAAGCCGCCCATCACCGCGCGGATCGGTTTGGGTCCGCAGACCGCGCGGGCCTGGGCGATCGTATTGATGACACCCGCGTGCGCGCAGCCGGTCAGTACGACCAGACCCACGTCCTTCACATCCACCACGAGTCCCATCTCGTCCGTCACCTCGTCCCGGCGCAGCCTGCCCTCCGCCGAGACCTGGTAGAGACCGGGATCGCCGGGGCTGAACGCCGGAGCGGCACCGGCCTCGAAGTCGACCTCTCGCGGGATCTCCCCGGTGGTGTGCACGCCCCAGCCGAGGTCGAGCGAGTCCCTGGTCAGTACGGGGATACCGCCGGACTTCTCGACCTCGCCGAAGCCGAAGGCCGCGTTGTAGACCGGCGAGGTCCGGCCGTCGCCCATCACCGCGTACCGGGGCAGTTCCGCGTCGGCGTGTGTGGCGACCGGGACACGGCGTCCCGCCAGACCGAGGAAGCGGTGGATACCGCCGAAGTGGTCCGGGTGGCCGTGACTGATCACCACATGGTCGATGGCGGCGGGGTCCACGCCGAGCACCCGCATGTTGTGTTCGAGGACCGTGCCGGTCAGACCGGCGTCGAACAGCACCCGGAGGGTGTGCCGGCCGCGGACCGCCTCGATCAGGAAGCTGATGCCGTTCTCCGCCTGGGGCGGGACACGCTTGGGGTCGAAGTGCTCGATGAGCCCGTACCGGGTGACGCAGTGGTCGTCACCGTGCCCGTCGTGTCCGTCGTGCCCGCCACTGAGGCCGTCACCGCCGGTGGGGCTGGCCTGGTCGGGCAGCAGCATGTCCACCTGGTTCTCGACCAGCACGGTAATCGTGACGCTGTCGGCTTGGAACACGCCGCGATCCCCTCCTCGTCGGCGGGACACGGCCCCGCCCCTCGTCACGGATCCGGACCGCCCACACGGTCTCACCGCACGAGCCGACCCGAAGTATTGTGACTGGTAAGCTACATCACCACTTAAGAAAATGCATCATCCTGTTCTTTGTGTGTGAGGAGTAGCCCGGTGCCCCCGCGTCCATCTCATCCCCACCCCCGTTCCCATCTCTATGTGCCCGCTGACCAGCCACGTTTTCTGCGCAGCGCCGCTCGTACGGAGGCGGACGCGGTCATCCTCGATCTGGAGGACGCCGTCGCGCCCCTGCACAAGGACGCGGCACGCGCCGCCGCCGTCGGGTTCGCTCTCGGCCGCCAGGACGGCGGACCGGAGCGCGGACCGGAGCTGTGGGTACGGGTCAACGGGGGCGCCCGTGGTCTCGACGACGCCCGCGCGCTGCTCGCCACGGGCCGGGTCGACGGACTCTGGATGCCCAAGGCGAGCGCCGGGGCCGAACTGGACACCCTGGCCGCCGCCGTGGGCGCGGCCGTCACCTCGACCGGCGGGTCCGTCGCCCTGGGGCTCCTTGTCGAGAGCGCGGCGGGGGTGCTGAGTCTCGGTACGGCCGCCCGGCACCCCGCCGTGCGCCGGATCCAGCTCGGCGAGGTGGATCTGCGCGCGGATCTGCGGATGGAGCCCGACTCCGCCCGCGGTGACGATCTGCTCGACTGGGCCCGTGGACCGGTGGTCGCGCACGCCGTCGCGCACGGGCTGGAGTGCGCCGTCGCGCCCGTCTCCGTCCATACGTCCGACAGCGCGGCGTTCCGCGCTTCCAGCCTGCGACTGCGCGCTCTCGGGTTCCGGGGGCGTGCCTGTATCCACCCCCACCAGGTCACGGTCGCCAACGAGGTGTTCGGCACCGACCCCACCGAGCTGGCCGACGCGCACGCGCTGCTCGATCTCTTCGAGCGGCACGAGCGCGACGGCAGCGGCGCGTTCCGCGACGGGCGGGGCGCGATGGTCGACGCGGCGACGGTACGCAGGGCCAGGGACCTCACCGGACGCGCCGTCGCCCGTACCCACGAAGACCGACCGGACAGGACCTAGCTAGGGTCTTTCGTTTGGATCATGCCGGGCTCGCGTGCCCGCGGTGACATCAGCCGCTGCCGCGGCGGGCCGCGCCTCGCCGCGTTGTCGCCGGTCACCAGGGCTCCGCCATGGCTCCCTCCTCCGCCTTGCGATCCTCCCCCGTAGCCTGAACGGCACGGGAGGGACCCCCTCCACCAGACCCCCTGATCCGGCCTGATCCAAACGAAAGACCCTAGTCGGCCCGGAGCTCTCCCGGATGATCGACGAGAACCGGGCGGCTCCCCCACGTGTCTACGGGACCTGTACAACCCGGCGGGCAGAGACCCTGGCGGAGGCCATGCCACCGGTTGGGGTCAAGATCCGCCGGGTTACGAGTCTGTCCCAGCGGGCGTCGGCCGCGAAAAGGTGCGCGGCTGCGGCCGGAACCGCCGTCCGGGCCCATCGGCGCCACGCCCCGGAGCGGTACGGCGCACCCGTGTGCGGGCCCCATTTCCCGGGCCGGACGGTGGGCAGGGGAAGGTGACCGCCGGGGAGCGGGAGAGGCGGGTGCGGGCGGAGTGTGCCCGGTGGCGGTCGCGCGTTGTGCCTGGCTGTGCGTGTAACAGCAATGTATTAGGGGGCGGTTGGGTGCAACGGCCTGCCGGGCCGGACGGGTCCTGGTGATCAGAAACGCCGGCTCGTAGCCGAGCAGTCGGCAGACCCCGACCGATACTGAGGAAGAATCGATGCGCGTTCACAAGCTGACCTTCGCCGCCCTGGCCGTTGTCGCGAGTCTCTCGCTCACGGCCTGCAACGAGGAGGACCTCACGGGACAGGGCAGCCCGTCGGCCGGGTCCACCGTGTCTCCCTCGGCCGGCGGTTCGGATCAGGGCGGTGAGCAGGACTCCGCCGGGAAGAGCTCCGGCGGGCAGGGCCCGGTCGCCGGGAACGGCTCCGACGGGAACGGCGAGATCGGCAAGTGCCGCACCGACGATCTGGACATCACGGCTGCGGACGGCACCATCGGCGGCGACACCGAGGGCACCGTCGCGGTGGAGCTGAAGAACGGTGGCGGCCGGGACTGCGTGCTGTCCGCGTACGCGGGCGTCGACCTGGAGACCAGTTCGGGGACGCTGTCCGCGGAGCGCACTGGTCAGCAGGCGGACACATCCGTCCTCAAGGACGGGGAGTCGACGTTCTTCGGCGTCACCTACCCGATCAACGAATCGGGCGGCTCCGGTGTCCGCGTCACGGCTCTTGTGGTGACCCCGCCGGACGAGACGAAGTCGTTCTCACTCGAGTGGCCGGGCTCCGCGACGCTGCCCGTCTCCGACGGGTCGGGCTCCCCGGTGAAGGTCGGTCCGATCGGCAGCGCCGGTCAGGGCGGTGAGAGCTGACCTCCGCGGCCTATCGGTGCTCGTGCCGCTGATCCGCGGATATCCGCCGCCCCTCCCCCAGTCCACCTCGTACGCGCCTGCGACGCCCAGCTCATGGCACCTGTCGAGCCTCTTGACCTCAAGTTGAGTTGAGGTCTTAGCGTCGGATCATGTTGACCGCTGCGGGATGGCAGGAGAGGACCTCATGATCCTCGTGACAGGGGCCACCGGAAATATAGGAAGCGCCCTCGTGAAGGAGCTCCGGACGTTCGACGTCGGACCGTTGAGGGCACTCACGCGTGACACCGCGCGGGCCGAGTTTCCGGAGGGCGTCGAAGCCCTTGAGGGCGACCTCACTCAGACGGCCTCGCTGAAGCCCGCACTGGATGGGGTGCGTTCGCTGTTCCTTGTGTCCCGTATGGGCTCGGACGCCGACATCATCGATGCCGCCGGGCGGGCGGGTGTGGAACATGTGGTGTTGGTGTCATCCATTACCGTCCAGACCCATCCGCACCTGGGTCCCGCGGGCGAGAACCTGGCCGTCGAGCGACTGCTCATGGACAGCGGCATGGCGTGGACGATCCTGCGACCGACGCAGTTCGCGTCGAACGCGTTGTGGTGGGCGGGAGCGATCCGCCGGCACGAAGCGGTCCGCGTGCCGTATGCGGACGTCGGCCTCCCCACGATCCATCCTGCGGACATCGCGTCGGTGGCCCGGGCTGCGCTGACCGAGCCCGGCCACCGAGCGCGTACGTATGCGCTGACCGGCCCGGAGACGGTCACGGCCCGGCAGCAGGTCGGGACCATCTCGGCAGCACTGGGGCGGGAGGTGCCGTTCGCCGAGATCAGCCGGCAGGAGGCCCACGGCCAGATGGCCGGCTTCCTCGGCGACGAAGCCGCTGACGCGGTGCTCGACCTGACGGGCGGCGATGTCAACGACGAACTGATCATGGTGCGCGACACCGTTTCCCGGATCACCGGCGCCCCGGGCAGGACGTTCCGGCAGTGGGCCTCGGAGAACGTCGCCGCCTTCCGCTGAGCCGTCGGTCCGGGGCACATCCACCGCCCACGGTCAGCGGCGCGGCCCCTCGGCGGCCGAGCGGCCCGGGATCAACAGCCGTGAAACGATCAAGCCACCTCACACATCAGCTCTGGTCGTAGGGCGTGGTGATGAACTCGGCCAGGACCGTGCCGCCGGGGTCGAGTGTGTAGAGTCCGCGACCGCCGTAGCCGCGGTTGATCTCGCCTTCCAAGGACTTGCCCGGGTTCGGCCAGAAGGGGACGGAGTCCTTCTTCAGGCGCGCCAGGATCGCGTCGAACTCCTCGTCGGTCACGAGGAAGGCGACATGGCTTTCGTTGATGCGGTCATGAGGGACCAGGTCGTCGGCGAAGTCGATGCCGACGTTGTTCGATGTGGTCACTTGGGTGAATCGGCCCCAGTCGAGTGGGGTGGGGGCCGCCATCAGGTCGGCCAGAAACGCGGCGGACTCTCGCCGGTCGCGGCAATGGACGATGATGTGGTTCAACTCGTTCGCCATCTCGGCTCCTTCTGTATCCCGGCCGTGGCCAGGGGATGTCCGTGGGCCGTGCAGCGTGTGCCGGGGGCACGTTCGGCTCCCGGTGCGTCAGCTCTTGACCGTGCCGCCGAACTCTTCCGGGACCAGGTCGGCCTGCTCCGCGCCGCTCCTGATCAGGCCGAGGATCGCATCGGCGACGTCCTCGGGCGGCTGAGGCCGCAGCCCGCTGGCGGCCTCCATCTTCCGCGCGTCCTCGACGCTGCCGCGGAGCGTCCCGACGAACTCGGTCTCGGTGATCGACGGGTACATCAACGACACGACGATGCCGGCGTCGGCGACCTCGGCGCGGGCGATGGCCGAGAGTTTCTGAAGAGCTGCCTTGGAGGCGGCATACGCGCCGGACCCGGGCAGCGTCGACCAGGTGATACCGGAGCTCACATTGATGATGGCTCCGGCCCCCTGCTGACGCATCACCGGGAGGACCGTCTGCATCGCGACCAGAGGCGCGACGAGGTTGAGCTCCAGAAGGGCCCGGAAGTCGTCAGGGTCGATGGCGTCGACAGTGGCCTGCAGTCCCTGGCCCGCGTTGTTCACCAGGACGTCGATCCGTCCGAACTTCTCGACCGCGTCCCGTACGGCCTTCTCGACCTGAGTCCGGTCCGTCACGTCGCAGGGCACGGCCAGGGCCCCCTCCCCGAGCTCCTCGGCGAGCCGCCGGATGCGTTCCTCGCGGCGAGCGAGGAGCACCACTCGCGCGCCGGCTCGGGAGGCGGCTCGCGCAGTGGCCGCTCCGATGCCCGACGACGCTCCGGTCACGAGCACTGTGGCTCCGTCGATGTCCATAGCAGGTTTCCTCATCTGTGAATCAGAGTTGGCTTCGAATCAGGGTTGGCTTCGCACCGGCAGCGGCACGGCCCGAGTGGCCGCGCCGACCGCCCACGCGCCAGCTAATGCTATCAAACGATAGCTATCGTGTGACAGGAATGTATTCTCGCGGTATGAGCGATGTCAAAGCCTCCAGCCTCCACGAGTTGGCCGACCTGATCGTCGCCGTGGGGCGACATCTACGGCCCCCGAGCGACCCCTCGTTCGAGCCGTGCACGCCGATCGAGATCAGCGTCATGCGGTTCATCAACCACAACCCCGGAACCTCCGCGCGAGCCGCGTCGGAGGCGACTTTTCTGCCCACGAGCAACTTCAGCCGCGTTCTGCGCGGACTGGAGAAAAGGGGCCTCGTGGACCGCGTCGTGGACGACCGCAGCGCCCGGAGCGTATGCCTGTATCCCACCGAGAAAGCCCGCCAGAATCTGCAGTATCTACGCGACCACTGGGACAGGACCCTCCAGGGCATCGTCGACGACCCCGCCACAATCGACGCCGTCAACGCCACTCTCCGGCGCATCGAGGAAGAACTCACAGCGCGGCGCCGCGGCACGGACAACCAGGGAAGCCCGTCCGACTAGCCGGCCGTCCGACTGGCCGACGTGGCGGCGTCGGCGGGCCGCGCGCCCTATGGGGTTGTGGTGCCTGTCGACCCACTCGCCTCAGGCCGCCGGGCGCCCGGTGCCGGTTCCCCGCGGTACCCACGCCGAGCCCAGCGGCATTCCGGGGGTTCCCCTGCCCACTCCGTCCGTCTCATCTCCGGACCGACACCCGCGTACGCCACTCTGGCTCAGCCGGCCTCACCGGTCGGTCCGGCCTGACTATGTCCCGGCGCCTTGGCTGCCGTGCTCGGTCTCGGGCTGGAGTGCGGCCACGCGACGGAGAGTGGCCTTGAAGGCGCTGTACTCCTGCCTGCCCAGCGCCGTCGCGTGGCGCTCCTCGATCGTTCGCATGATGGAGGTGGCGGCCTCCATCTGGAGCAGGCCGCGTTCGGTGGGGTGGATGAGTTTGGCCCGGCGGTCCGCGGGGTCGGGTTTGCGTTCGACGTAGCCCAGACGTTCGAGGTCGTCGATGAGGGTGCCGATGACCTGCTTGTGCTGTCCCGAGGTGCGGGCGAGTTCGCTCGCACGGATGCCGTCGGATCGCAGCTGGGCGAGGACGGCGCCGGCGCGGGGCTGGATGTCGTCGAAGCCCTGCTCGGCGAGCAGGGTGAACAGCTCACGCTGCACGGAGAAGAGGACCCGGGCGGCGAGTACGCCGAGGTCCGGTTCCTTGGCCTGGCCTCCGGTCAACGCCCCTCCAGTCTCTGCTCTCTGCGCATGCCTGCCGCTCCGCCCTGGCCTGCGATTTTAGCCCGCCCGAGGGGCCGGGCGTCGCCCTGATGCGCGATGCCTCCTCCAGGCCGGTGCTTGCGCTCCGGATGGCAGGGGCGTAGCCTCAAATTAGTCACCAATATTGACTATCAAGATTAGTGACCAATTGATCCGTGACACCCAAGGCCCCGCCCTCGAAGGAGCGAAAGATGAGTGAGCGCAGCAAGTTCCAGGAGTCGATTACCCGGGAGAACGCCGTCGTGGTGCTGGTCGACCATCAGGTGGGCCTCCTCTCCGGCGTCCGGGACATCCCGGTAGGCGAGCTGAAGCACAACGTGGTGGCGCTGGCCCGAGCGGCGACCGTGTTGGGCATCCCACTGGTCGTCACCACCACCGCGGCCGACAGCATGTGGGGGCCGACCACTCCCGAACTGGTCCAGGCACTGCCGGCCGGACAGAAGATCATCGACCGCAACAGCGTCAACGCCTGGCACGACGACCGGGTCCGTGAAGCCATCGAGGCCACCGGCCGACAGAAACTGATCTTCGCCGGGGTGTCGCTCGAGGTCTGCGCGGCCCTGCCCGCGATCTCCGCCACAGGCGCCGGGTACGACGCCTACGTCACCCTGGACGCCTCCGGCACCTTCAGCCAGGCCAAGCGGGAGGCCGGACTGCTCCGTATGCAGCAGGCGGATGTCATCGTCTCCGACTACGCCACCCTCATGGTCGAGGCGCTGGCGGACAACGCCGCCCCCGAATCCGGTGCCCTCTACACCGCCCTCGACATGCCGTTCGCCGTTCTGGTCGGCCAGATCTCCGCGGCCTATCAGGCATAACGCCCACCGACCGCCGGGCCGGGCGGCGTCCTGAAAACAGACATGCCCCCGGCCGTCGGCAGCTGGTGCACACCGTGCCATCCGTATCGCCCCACGCGCCGTGGGTACTTGGCGACGAAGTCGTCGGGGGCCCGGTGCCGCTCACTTCGCCGGCTCTACGGCGCCGGGGCCCGCCAGGAGGGCAGACAGGGTGCGCGGAAGCCACTCGGAGATGATCTCCAGGACTTCGGGGAGTTAGGTGACCGCGCAGTGCCCGGTGTCGGGCAGCAGGTGGACCTCGGTATCGCGGCGCCCTTCGAATACCAGGGTGTACTCCTGCGGGACATGGACGTCGCCCGTTCCATGTCGGCCGCGGCGGACGGCCAGGCCCTGGCCGAAAGCCGCGAGGAGTTCTGGAAGTCGCGGTCCGACCTGGCCAGGATCATGATCGACCGAGCCGTCACCCGCGGAGAGCTCCCCGAGGGCACCGACCCGGCGTTCATCCTCGAAATCCTCATCGCACCGCTGCACTTCCGGGCCCTGCTCACCCGCCGGCCCAACAGTCACCACCTCAACGGCAGGCTCGTCGACCTGCTCCTGGACGGCCTCACTCACTGACTCGTGCACGCCGTCCGCCGACCCTGATGAGACCGACCACGCGGGCCGGCCGCCCGACCCCGGCCGTGCGCTCCCTGCCGGAGCGCGCCGCCCGGCTGCGTGCAGGGCGCGGGTGTGGCGTCGGCGGGTGCGCCGGCCGGCCGGTCAGCCGGTTGCCCGCGACTCCAGCATTCTCCTGGCCTCGGCGACCACCGTCGGGTCAGTGACGAAGTGCGTGTCCTGCTCGGCGGAGCCGCTGGAGGCGCCGAGGGGGATCCACGCACCCCCGCGCCGGGGTTCGGCGCGGCGCTTCGCGGAGAGGTGAACGGCGGCGACACCGGCGGCGGTCAGGGCCGGGATGCCGGCGGGGCGCACCCCGCCGCCCGCCATCACCTGCACTCCGGGCGCGGCGTCGACCATGGCGGCGAGCGCGGCGAGTCCCTCTCCGGCGGCCGGAGCGCCGCCGGAGGTCAGCACCCGGGTGAGCCCCAGGGCGGGCAACAGCGCGGCGGTGGCGACCGGGTCAATGGACAGGTCGATCGCGCGGTGCAGGGTCACCTCGACGGGGCGGCCCGCGTCATGAGCCGCCGCGGCGAGGCGGGTGACGGCGTCGGTGTCGAGGCCGCCGTCGGCGGTGAGCGCGCCGACGACCACGCCTGAGGCACCGGAGGCGATCACGGACCGCACCTCGGCGGTCATCAGGGCGACCTCCTCGGCGTCGTGGACGAAGTCGCCCGGTCGGCAGCGGACCAGGACCTGCACCGGCAGGCCCACGGCGGCGACCGCCTCGACGAGGGCGGCCGACGGGGTCAGACCGCCCAGTTCCAGGCCGGTGCAGAGTTCGACGCGATCGGCTCCGTGGTCGAGGGCGACTCGGGCACCGGCCGGCGAGGTGACGGCGATCTCCAGTGCGGGCCGGCGGACCGGTCCGGCCGGGCCGGTCCGCCCGGGTCCGGCAGCCTCGGCCGCCACCGGTGCCGGAGGGTGGCCCGAACCGCCGGCCCGGGGCAGGCCGAGCGGCCCGGTGATGTGGCCGGTCATTCGTCGTCCCCGGTGAGCGGCTGGTTGGAGGCCGGGATGATACGGGCTGTCAGATCCGGGTCGGCCATGTCGCGGTCGAAGGGGAACATCGGGCGGCGGATGCGGCGGTGGCCGAGGCGCACCAGGTCCTGGTCGACACCGCCGGGAGTGAGGGCCATCTTCCAGCCGACCGACATGTCGAACAGCTCGGGCTCCAGGTAGCCGATCTTGACGATCACGATGCCGGCGGAGCGCGGGTCGAGGTCGAGGTCGGTGAAGTCGTGCTCGTGGTGGTACGGCTTGCGCAGCCCGGTGAGGATCGCGTACACGCTGCCGGTCCGGATGACGACCTCGGTCCCGGCGTCCCGGTCGCCGTGCCGGATCGCGTGGACCACGCCGGTGAGGGTGACGGGGCCGGCGTGCCGGTCGTCGACCTCGGCGCCGGCGGTGACGGTGACGGTGGCGCCGATCCCGGCGGCGACGGCGGTCTCGATCGCGGCGGGGCCGGGTACCGAGGCGTAGATGACCGTCGGGCCGTCCTCTTTCTGGAATTCAGGGCGCTCCAGCAGCCGGGTCAGGCCCCAGGTGACGTCACCGGCGCCGCCCGCGGTGGGGTTGTCGCCGGTGTCGCTGATGAAGTACGGCCGCTGGTCGGAGGCGAGGGCCTCGTCGAGGAGTTCGTCGTAGGTGCCGGTCGGGGCGACGAAGTCGAAGTCGTGGCGGGCGTTCCAGAAGCCCCGGGCGAGTCGTTCGGCCCCGGCCGAGACCGCCGCCGTGTCGTCGCCGGTGACGACCACGACGGCGCGGTTGCGGGGTTCGTCGGCCCAGGCGTAGCCGACCCAGATGGCGGCGTCCGTCACGCCGTCGGCGGCCTCGATCTCATCGACCGCCGCATACACGCTCTTCGCGGGTTCGATCCGGGTGGAGGTCTGCTCGCCGGCCAGCAGCACCGGGACCGGCACCCACGCCTTGACCGGGCGGGGGCCGCCGGACGCCAGCAGGCCGACCAGGTTACGGACGGCACGCTCCTTGGTCTCCATGTGGTCCTCGTGCGGGGCCATCCGGTAGCAGGTGATCAGGTCGCTGCGGTGGGCGAGTTCGCGGGAGACGTTGCCGTGCAGGTCCATCGAGGTGGAGACGATCACGTCGGAGCCGACGGTGGCGCGGATCCGCTCCAGCAGCACGGCCTCGGCGTCGTCGATCCCCTCCACGGTCATGGCGCCGTGGATGTCGTACCAGAGGCCGTCCAACGGGGGCAGCGCGGCGAGGCGCTCGATGAGCTCGTCGGTGAGCCCGGTCCAGGCGGCGGCGGTCACGGTACCGCCGGGCAGCGATTTGCCGACCAGGGCGCCGTGCCATTCGGCGGCCTCACGCAGTTCCTCTCCGGGGGCGAGGAAGGGGTACCGGTCGAAGATCTCGGCGCCGCGCGAGGGGTGGAAGGCGGGGGCTTCGGTGCGGGCCGGGGAGAAGGTGGAGGACTCGATGCCGAGCCCGGCGACGGCGATGACCGGGCGGGCGGCGGGGGTGCGGGTGTGCGACATGGCTCCTCGGACGGGGTGTGGTGCGTGAGGCGGGTTCCGCGGTCCGCCACGGGGGCGTGCCACGGACTTCGGTACCGGGCGGGTGCGGGGACTTCGGAAGTGGCCCCTGGACCAGGCCCCCTGGGCTCAGGGCTCGGGGGCCTGGAACCGGTGGATCGTCCGGGAGCCGGCGTACGGACCGCGGCTTCCGGGCGGGTACGTCGCCGCGGGCACGGAGTAATTTCCGGGACTGTCAGGCTTTTTGCAGCGGCGTCAGATCCTTCCGCGGCTCGTGGCGGTGTGCTGCCGGTCGTCGCCGGGGGCGCCGCGGCCGATGTCGCCGAGGGCGCGGGTCAGGGCGCGCTGGAGGGCGAAGAGTCCGGCGCCGACCAGGCCGGCGTCGGCGCCGAGACTGGCCCGCTCGATGGTGAGGTGTTCGGTCACCAGCGGGTGGCAGCTTTCGTAGAGCTTGCTGCGCACCGCGGCGACGAACGGTTCGAGGGTGGAGAGGATGCCGCCGAGGTAGACGGCGTCCGGGTTGAAGAAGTTGACGTTCGCGGCGAGCACCTGGCCGAGGTGGTCGCCGGCCCTGCGGACGGCGCGGGTGGCTTCCGGGTCGGCGTCGGTGGCGAGCCGTACCACGTCCTCGGGGCTGGCGACGTCGAGACCGCGTTCGCGCAGGATGCGGACGAGCGCGGCGCCGGACGCCACCGTCTCCAGGCAGCCGGTGTTGCCACAGGAACAGGGGATGTCGGCGCCGCCGTCGATGCGGATGTGGGTGATGTCGCCGGCGGCTCCGGTGGCGCCCCGGTAGAGGCGACCGTCGGCTATGACACCGGCACCGATTGCCGAGCCGATCTTCACCATGATCGCCTGCCGGTGCTCGGCGGGCCTGACACTCTGCTCGCCGACCACCATGCAGTTGGCGTCGTTGTCGACGGCGACCGGGACCCCGAAGCGCTCCTCCAGCCAAGCGGCGACCGGGAAGCGGTTCCAGCCGAGCATCCGGGACGGCATGACGACCGCGCCGGAGTTGACGTCCACCGGGCCGGGCAGGGAGAGCCCGACGCCCCGGAGCCGGTCGCGTCCACGCTCCTCGGCAAGGGACTCCAGGTGCTCGATGAGCCTCGGCAGGGCGGCCTCGGGACCGTCGGCGACCTCGAACGGGACGTTGGCGACGTCACGGACACCGCCGCCCGGGAGCACCACACCGATCCGGGCATGGCGGCCGCCGACATCGGCGGCGACGGCGTACTCGTCGCTGCTGCCCGCCCTGAGGACCCTGCGGGGGCGGCCGCCGGTGGAGGACTGGGTGCCCTCCTCGGCGATGAGCCCGCGCTCGACCAACTGAGCCACGGTGAGGGAGATGGTGGAGGCGGCCGTGCCGAGGAGTTCCGCGAGTTCGGCGCGGGACGATGCCTGGCCCGAGGCGACGAGTTCGAGGACCCGCATGGCGAGGGTGGTCGTGCCCCTCTGGGACACGCCCTTGACGGTCTTGTCCCGTGCACTTATTTCAGTCATGTACGAAGTAACTTCCGCAACGGTGTGTGTGACGGAGACAGTACGCCCCGTCCAGGCGGGCGAGGAACAGCTTTACGAAGAAAGTGAAGAGCGCCGACACGAGTCAAATCGCCTCAAATTGACTCATAGACACCTCCCGAGACGTCTGGAGCGGATGGATGTGACCTTATCGAGATCACAGAAACTTACTTTTTACTAATTCTTGTTTGTTTGTTCGGCACGTCCGTCGTTGACTGTCGCCGTACGCAGCGCCGACCCCGCGGCGCCGACCCGGTCTCCCGGGACGTATGCGGGTCCTTTCACTCTGAGGAGAGTAATGTCCCTTGCTTACACGGCCGCAGGCCGCCGCTGGGCCCTCGTCGCGGGTGCCGCCGTCACCACCGGCGCGCTGCTCACCGGCTGTTCCGGAGGTGGTACCTCGTCGTCCTCCGGCTCGGCGTCGTCGGACACCATCAACTACGCGCTCCCGGCGAACTTCACGCCGAACTGGATCCTCCCGGTCGGCACCGCCTCGCACCTGAACACCAACAACTCCTCCATATCCCAGGCCGTCTGGGAGCCGCTGATCGCGTACGACGGCTCCACCGGCAAGGTCGGATGGAACAAGGACAACTCGCTGGCCACCGACGCGAAGTTCGCCGCGGACAGCAAGAGCGTGACGGTCACCCTCGGCGATCGTCACTGGAGCGACGGCAAGCAGATCACCTCACGCGACGTGGAGTTCTGGTTCGCCCTGGTCAAGGCCAACAAGGAAGACTGGGCAAGCTTCAGCCCGGGCAAGGCGCCGGACAACTGGACCTCCTTCAAGACGATCGACGACACGCACTTCACGATCACTTTCGACAAGGCGTACAACCAGGAGTGGATGCTCGCCAACGAGCTGAGCATGATCCGCCCGATGCCGCAGCACGTCTGGGACAAGACCAGCGACCCCGGCGCCGTCTCCGACCTGGACCGCACCGCCGCCGGTGCCAAGAAGGTCTGGACGTATCTCAACAACGCCGCCAAGAAGATCTCCGGCTACGCGACCGACCCGTTGTGGAAGACGGTCAGCGGCCCGTACACCATCAAGTCGTTCTCCACCGCGGGCAAGGTCGAGCTGACCGCCAACGCGAAGTACGACGGCGGTGGCAAGGCCAACATCAAGAACGTCAATCTGCTGCCGTTCACCACGGCCGACGCCGAGGCGAACGCCCTCCGCGCCGGCACCGTCGACTACGGCTACATCAACGCCACTGACCTGAGCCAGGAGTCGTCCTTCAAAGCCAGGGGCTACTCGGTGAAGCCGTGGACCGGCTGGGCGATCACCTACATGCCCTACAACTTCAACAACCCCGCCATGGGCTCGGTGTTCAAGCAGTTGTACGCCCGCCAGGCGATCCAGATGTCGGTGGACCAGACCACCCTCTCCAAGGTGGTCTTCAACGGCACCGCCGTCCCCACCTACGGCCCGGTTCCGCAGGGCCAGGACTCGTCCTTCGTCTCCCCGGAGCAGAAGACCAACCCGTACCCGTTCGACACGGCCAAGGCGAAGAAGCTTCTCACCGACCACGGCTGGACCGAACAGGGCGGCACCATGGTGTGCACCAGTCCCGGCACCGGCGACAACCAGTGCGGTGCGGGCGTCGACAAGGGCACCACGTTCGAGATGCAGGTGCTGTCCCAGTCCGGCTCGACCGTGACGGACAACATGATGAGCGCGCTGCAGTCGTCGTTCGCGAAGACCGGAATCAAGTTCAGCATCAAGACCGCCCCGGTCAACTCCGTCCTGTCGCAGTCAGGCCAGTGCACCGCCGACGAGTCGGGCTGCACGTGGCAGCTGTCCTTCTTCGGCACCGCGGGCAGCTGGTACTTCCCCGCCTACCCGAGCGGTGACTCGCTCTTCGCCACCGGCGGCGGCTCCAACTTCGGCAGCTACTCCAACGCCGAGGTCGACAAGCTGATCACCGAAACCACCACGTCCTCCTCGAACGAGGCGGTGCGGAAGTACAGCGCCGCGCTCGCCAAGGATCTCCCCGTGATCTGGCTGCCGGAGCCCGATTACCAGATCTCCGTGGTCAAGAACGGCCTCGGCGGCTTCGCCCAGGACTCCCTCGCCAACTTCCACCCCGCCATGTGGAAGTGGACCAAGTAAGCCCGGTCGGTGCCCGCGCGGGCCTTCGGAGTCGCCCGTCCACCCCGGACGGGCCGCCCCGGGACCCGCGCGCACCCCTCGCGCCCCCGCCGCACCGGCACCCGCCACGCCGACACTCCACGTCGCAGTGACGCCCGCGCGCACCACAGAGACGAAGCGACCGGAAAACACATGAGTACTTCCTCGTATCTGATCAGACGCGTCCTGCAGGCCGTCGCGGTGATCGTCATCGTGACGATTGTCGTCTTCGGCCTGCTGCACGCCCTGCCCGGAGGCCCCGCGCGCGGGATCCTCGGGCCGCAGGCCACCGCACAGCAGATCGCCCACTTCAACCACGAACAGGGCCTCGACAAACCCCTGCCCGTGCAGTACTTCTACTACCTCGGCCAACTGCTGCACGGGGACCTCGGGACCTCGTACACCCTCAACGAGCCGGTCTCCCAGCTCATCACCGAGCGGCTGCCGAAGACCTTGGTCCTCACCATGCTGTCGGCTCTCGTCGGCCTCGTCCTCGCCATCCCGATGGGCATGTGGCAGGCCGTGCGCCGCAACAAGCCGGTGGACTACGTCATCACCACACTGAGCTTCATCGCCTACTCCACGCCCGTGTACTTCCTCGGGCTGATCCTGGTGCTGGTCTTCAGCCAGGGGCTGGCGTGGTTCCCGTCGCAGGCTCCGCAGGGCGAGACGCTGGGCCAGGTGATCTCCGAACCGCAGGCCCTGGTACTGCCGGTGGTCGCGGGCGCGGCCTCCATGGTCGCGGTGTTCAGCCGCTATATGCGGGCGGCCACCCTGGAGAACCTCTCCGAGGACTACGTCCGCACGGCCAGGGCCGGCGGCTCCCGCGCCCGCGCCATCCTGTGGCGGCACGTGTTCCGCAACTCGCTGACGCCCGTGGTCGCCATGCTCGGCTACTACGTGCCGGTGCTCTTCGGCGGTGCCCTGGTCGTCGAGCAACTCTTCAACTACCCCGGCATGGGGCTGCTGTTCTGGACCGCGGCGCAGTCCTCCGACTACCCGGTCCTGCTGGGCTGCGTCCTGGTGATCGCCGTCGCCACCGTCGTCGGCACCCTGCTCGCCGACATCGTCCAGCGGATCATCGACCCCCGAGTGAAGGCAGGCCGGGCATGAGCGCCGTCATCCAGCCGGACCTGGGCCCGGCGAAAGCCGCCCCGCCGCGTGAGGCCTCCGGCGCACGGCTCGCCGTCCGCCGCTTCCTGCGCAACAAGCTGGCCGTCGTCGGACTCGCCGTCGTGGTCTTCTTCTTCCTCTTCTGCTTCGCCGGTCCGCTGGTGTACTCCACCGACCAGACCCACACCATGCTCCAGCAGGTCAACCTCGCCCCCAGCGGCGCGCACTGGCTCGGTACCGACGCCGTCGGCCACGACGAGCTGGGCAGGTTGATGTACGGCGGCAAGGTCTCCCTGATCGTCGGCGTCGCCGCGGGCGTCCTCGCCACCGTCATCGGCACTCTGTGGGGCGCCGCCGCCGGTTACGCGGGCGGCTGGATCGACGCCGTGATGATGCGGATCGTCGACGCCGGCATCGCCATCCCCGCGCTGTTCATCCTGCTGGTGGTCTCCGCCATCGCCACGCCGGGCCTGACCGGTCTCGTCGTCATCCTGGGCCTGGTGTCCTGGCTGGTGCCGTCCCGGCTGGTCCGCGCCGAGACGCTGACCCTGAAGAACCGGGACTACGTCCTGACCCTGCGTGCCACCGGCGGCACGCACGCCCGTGCGATCCTGCGTCACATCCTGCCGAACTCGGTCTCCACCATCATCGTCGCCGCGACCTTCCAGGTCGCCGACGCCATCCTGCTGGTCGCCTACGTCTCCTATCTGGGTATGGGAGTCCGGCCGCCACAGACCGACTGGGGCGGCATGCTCTCCGCCGGTCTCACCGCCGCATACTCCGGCTACTGGTGGCTCATCCTGCCGCCCGGCCTGGCCATCATCCTCGTGGTGTGGGCGTTCAACGCGATCGGGGACGGACTCCGCGACGCATTCGATGTGAGGGGACGCGGATGACCGCCACCACCAAGGGCTCCGCCGCCCGCACCGCGGCGTCCGGCCCGATCCTCGAACTCGACGACCTCGGCGTCGTCTTCACCACCGAGACCGGCGACGTACCCGCGGTCAAGGGCGTGTCCCTCCAGGTCCGGCCGGGCGAGACGCTGGCCCTGGTCGGCGAGTCCGGCTCCGGCAAGTCGACCATCGCGCTCGCCGCGATGGGCCTGCTCGACGGGAACGCCCAGGCCACCGGCAGCGCCGTCATCGCGGGCACCCAGATCGTCGGCGCCTCGGAGAACGGCCTCGCGGCGCTGCGCGGCAAGACCGTCTCCATGGTGTTCCAGGAGCCGGCCACCGCACTCGACCCGCTCACCCGGATCGGGAAGCAGATCACCGAGGTGATCCGCAACCACCGCGAGGTGTCCGCCAAGGACGCCGCCGCCGAGGCCGTCGAACTGCTGCGCAGGGTCGGCATCCCCGAACCGGAGAAGCGCGCCCACACCTACCCGTTCCAGCTCTCCGGCGGACAGCGCCAGCGGGTCGTGATCGCCATGGCCATCGCCAACGAGCCCGGCCTGCTCATCGCCGACGAGCCGACCACCGCCCTCGACGTGACCGTGCAGGCCGAGATCCTCGACCTGCTGCGCCGACTCGCCGCCGACACCGGCACCGGCGTGCTGCTCGTCACCCACAACATGGGCGTCGTCGCCGACTTCGCGGACCGGGTCGCCGTCATGTACCACGGCGAGATCGTGGAGACCGGACCGGTCGAGGACGTCCTGCTGCGCCCCGCCCACGACTACACCCGGCGCCTGCTGGCCGCCGTGCCCCGGCTGGCCGTCACCGAGACCGCGGACGGCACCGGCCGGCCGGCCGTGTCCGTGCCGGCCCGGACGAACCGTTCCGCGGCCGAGCCGTCGGCCTCGCCCGCCGGGCCCGGCGGGCCCGCGAGCGAAACGGTGGTCGAACTGCGCGACATCGACGTGGTGTTCGGCCGCGGCAAGGCCGCCGTACGCGCCCTCGACGGCGTGTCGTTCCGGGTCGGGCCGGCGGAGACCCTGGGCCTGGTCGGCGAGTCCGGCTCCGGCAAGTCCACCGCCGCCCGGGTCGCGCTCGGCCTGATCCCGCCCACCTCCGGCACCGTCTCCCTGTTCGGCGCCGACCTCGGCCGCACCCGCGCCCGCGCCCGCCGCGCCCTGCGGGCGGGCATCGGTGTCGTCCTCCAGGACCCGGTGGCCTCCCTCGACGCTCGGATGACCGTCGGCGAGTGCGTCGCCGAACCCCTCCGGGTGCACCGTCGCGACCTGTCCGCCAAAGACCGGCAGGCCAAGGTCGCCGCCGTACTCGACCGGGTCCGGCTGTCACGCGAACTCGCCCGGCGCGCGCCCCGCGAGCTCTCCGGCGGACAACGCCAGCGGGTCAGCCTGGCCCGAGCCCTGATCCTGGAACCCCGGCTGCTGGTCGCCGACGAACCCACCAGCGCGCTCGACGTGAGCGTGCAGGAAGCGGTCCTGGAGGTCATCACCGAACTCCAGGACGAACTCGGTTTCGCCTGCCTGTTCGTCTCCCATGACCTCGCCGTCGTACAGCACTTCGCGCAGCGCGTCGTCGTGATGCGCGCCGGCCGCATCGAGGAGCAGGGCTCCACCGGGACGACCCTGCTGCATCCGGAGACCGACTACACACGCCGTCTGCTGGCCGCGGTGCCAGTGCCCGACCCGGTGGTGCAGCGGGGCCGCAGGGCCGAACGCCTGGCCACCCTCGCGGCCGGCCGTACGGAGGCCCAGGCATGACCGGACCTCTCCTCTCCCCCCGCACCCCGCAGGACCCGGCCATTCCCACCACCCTCCGGCCGCTGATCGCCGGTATCGACATCGGCGGCACCACCACCCAGGTGGTGGTCTGCTCGGACGACCTGACCGTCCTCAACAACGCGGAGGCCGCCACCCCGGCGCTCGAGGGCGGCCGGGCCATGGTCGGCGCCGCGCTCGACACACTCGCCCCGCTGCTGGCCCGTACCCCGGGCCGCCTGGTGGGCGCGGGAATCGGCGCCGCCGGGGTGGTGGACTCCGCGAACGGCCGCATCCTGGTCGCGAGCGACTCCTTCCGCGGCTGGGCCGGCTTCGCCGTCACCGCCGCCGTCGAGGAGGCCCTGGGCGTTCCGGCCTTCCTGGACAACGACGTCAACGCCTTCCTCTACGGGGAGGTCTACGCCGGAGCGGTGCGCGGCGAGGCCGACGTCCTCGGCATGACCCTGGGGACCGGCGTCGGCGGCGCTCTGTGGACCAACGGGGCTCTGTTCGTGGGTCCGCACGGCGCGGCCGGCGAGATCGGGCACATCCCCGGCTTCGGTGACCTGCCCTGCTCCTGCGGCGGCCGGGGCCACTTGGAGACGTTGGCCTCCGGCCGCTCCATCGGGGCTCGTTACGCCGACCGCACCGGCCAGCGTCTCACCGCCCGTGAAGTCGCCGAGGCCGCGGCCCATGGCGACGAGGACGCGCTCGCGGTGTACCGCGCCGCGGGAGCGGGCATCGCCCACGCGATCGTCATCACGGCGGGCGTCGTCGACATCACCACGGTGGTCGTCGGCGGCGGCGTCAGCCGCGCCTGGCCCCTGCTGGAGCCCGCCATTTTGTCAGCCCTCGCCGTCGAACCTCCGGTCAGCGGCCACCCCGTCCGCCTGGTCCGGGCCGCCCTGGCCTCCGACTCCGTCGCGGTCGGCGCCGCGGCCCGCGCCCGACGCGAACTGGGCACGGAGGTGAGGGCGACGGCGTAGGGAAGCGAGCCGGCCCCGGGGGCGCCGGGCGGAGGTGCCCGCCGAGCCGCCCACGCCATCGGAGGCGGAGAACGCAGCCCTGCGCAAGAAGGTCCGTGGGCTGGAGGAGGAGCGCGCGATCCTGCCTGACCTCCGGCGTCGTCCGGCGTCAAACTCGTAGTCGATCGGGCTTCGGTATCCGCACACGCTGTGTAGCCGGTGGGTGTTGCAGAACCCGGTGATCCAGGTGGCGGTCCTCAGCCGGGCCTCGGTGCGGGTGGCAAAGATGTGCCGCAATGTGATGGGAAGCGGTCAGCCGGCGACGGGAGTCTCAGGCTGCATCTCGTAGGAGTGCTGGATCGCCTCATGCCGGGTCCCGAGGCCGTCCGTGACCTTACGCTCCCAGGGAACCCGCTGGAGGCGCTTGGTCTCTTCGAGCATCGACGTGGGCTCCAGATTACGGAAACTGTCCACCTCTCCGGCAGCGACGGACGTCAACGTCGCATAGACCGCTTCAGGATCGAACTGCGTTCGGGGGAAGGCGAGCTTGGAGTAGTCAAAAATCCGCTGAGACGGGTCGTCCTCCCAGCTCTCCCAGGTCTGGAACATCCGGTCGTTGAAGCCGGTCAGGAATGGTCCCGGGTTGACCGTGGCGACTTCGATGTTGTGCTCCTGCAGTTCGTAGGCCATGGTTTCGGCGATCGCCTCGACCGCGTGCTTGGAAGCGGAGTAGATACCGGTGAAGGGATTGACGTTCAGGCCCTCTCGGGATGAGACCCAGACGATTCTTCCGGCGCCACGCTTGACCATCTGCTTGGCGATCCCCTGAGTGAGGAGCAGCGGTCCGGTGACGTTGACCTCGAACTGGTGCCGGATGTTCGGTGCGGGAATGTCAACTGTCGAGCCGCCTTCGCCGATTCCCGCGTTGTTCACGAGAATCTCCACACCCCAGTTGAGGGCTTTGCGACGATCACCGTCGTTGGTCACATCGAGCTTTTCGACCTGCAGGCTCACCCCTCGCTCGGCCGCCTGCCGCTTCAGTGTCTGGACCTGGGCGTAGATCTCCACCGCGGCGATCACAGCGAAATTCTTTTCCGCCAAGCGCATGGCGGCTTCATACCCGAAGCCGGTACCCGCTCCTGTGATGAGGACCTTCTTGAGTGCCGCATTCACCATATTGAGGCGCTTCCTTTCGCATTGTCGGTTCCAGCGGTCATCGATGTGGAGACCGCGACCGATCCTCGGCACCGCACGCCACCCGCCACGGCGGCAGTCCAATTCTCGATTGCCATCGAGGCGGCGTCGCAAAAATGGTGAATTCCCATGACCGTTGCCCCAGCACCATCGGTCATGATCTGATTCCGGCCGCTTTCTGTGAAATCCAGTATTCGACCTGGATACTCACGGCGTCCCCTGTCCCAGACCCCAGATTCAATCAGCGCGCTTCATTCTGCACGTCTGTTGCGTCCAATCGTGTGGTCCCCGACGGCGCTGCGGGCAGCGCGCTCCGAAAGGCGCTCCTCCGGGGCCGAGCCCAGGGCGCCGCAGGTGCGTCCCAGAAGCGGGATCTGCTGGCCCGGGACGGGACCGTTGACTGCGGGCTGCGACCGGGAGGAAGCAGCCCGCAGTGACGAATCGGGCGGCCTCAGTATCCGTAGATCATCTTGTACGCGACTTCCGGGAGGAACTGACCGGCCACGGAGCCGGCGCCGACTCCGCAGTTGCCGTCGGACTCGCCGGGAGTCTTCAGCCACAGCAGCATCTCGGCTCCGCCGCCCGTCTGGCTGACGGCGCCGATCCTCCGACCTGCGGGGTTGCACCACTCGCCGTTGGAATCGTTGCCGTTGCGGCTGGTGTCGATGACGAAAGGCTTCGTGTAACCGTAGGACGCCGACAGCGCCGAGTTGATGGCGTTGCCGTAGCCGATGTTGCGGCTGTTGCCGTAGTAGTTCGAGATGTTCGACGAGAAGCCGTGCGCCTGCCGGGCCCCCGCGCCGTCGAGATGCCGGGCCATGGTGGCCGCGTCGATCCAGGCGGGGTTTCCGGCATCCAGGTACGTCCACGTGTTGGGCGCGTGCGCGGAGAACTGCGCCAGGGCGTCTCTGAGCATGGCGTTGCGCTCATCGATCTGCTGCTGCGTCAGACAGCTGTAGTCACCGAGGGAGTCGGGCTCGATCACCACCAGCGCCGGTCGCCCGCCGATGGCCGAGGCGAAGGCGGATATCCAGGTGCGGTACGCCGCCGGGGAACCCGCCCCGCCGCCGGAGTGGCCGCCACAGGCGTCGCGGCCGGGGATGTTGTAGGCGATCAGGACGGGAAGTTTGTCGGCGGCGTCCGCGGCTCCCACGTAGGAGCCCACCGCGGCGCCGATGTCACCGCTCCAGGAACCGAACCACCGGGCCATGGGGCGCGAGGCGATGTTGTCCCGGATTGCCGGCGCCCGTCCGTCGCCGGGGTTCGCCGCGGCCCATGCGGCCGGTGTCGAGTTCGGGTCCGCGTAGAACCCGCTGGTCATGCCGATCGGATCGGCCAGGACGCCGGCGTCGGCCTGCCCGGCGCCGAGGGGCAGGAGCAGGCACGCGAATGCCGACGTGACGAGCGTACGCATCATCTTTCTCATGAGTGCAGCCCTCTCTGGGAGCGCTCCCACATCGGCGGTGACTCAGCTGCGAGGGAGACGCGGGGGTGGGGGGAGGATCGAGCGGCGGTCCCCTCGGGGCTCTCTCCGGGAACTGCCGCTGTCAGACGAGACAGTGACAGGGGGCCAGTCCGCTGTCAATGAGTTCGGTGAGGGCCGCGGGATGAGGGGCGGGGAGGTGGCGGGTGTTAACCGGGACGCGTCCCGAGCAGCCGCTGCGTAGGGTCTTGCCGGATGACGCTCTCTCATGAGGTGGCCGGAAACGGTCCTGTGCTGGTGCTGGTGCTGTTGCATTCCGGTGTGTGACCGGCGGATGTGGGATACCCAGTGGCCGGCCTTGATCGACGCCGACTACCGGCAACCCGCTGGTGCGCTGTGATCTTCGGGGCTTCGGCGAGACTCCCGCACCGGACGGGCCGCACAGCGACGCTACGAAGATCACGACCAAGCCGGGCCATGCACGTGCGAAGCGCCTTTTGCTCGCTGTGCTCTCCACCAGCTCAACAAGCGCCCGCACCCGTTCGCATGCCGGGCACGCCGCGGAAATACCTGGGCACCCATGGAAAAGGACCTCACCGTGCCCATCATCTGTGAAATACACAAGGAGAAGAGCGTCTACGCAGTCACGACGCCCAGCATGACCGAAGGGACACATCATCGATGCGCATCCTCCTGATCGGGCCGCCAGGAGCCGGCAAGGGTACGCAGGCTGTGCGCCTCGCCGCACATCTGTCGATCCACCCGACCACAGCCCGCCTGCGGTGGCAGGAACCTGCGAGGTCTGCGGCGGTGAGCTGTACCAGCGCGATGACGACCGCGAGGCAACTGTTCGCAGGCGGCTGAAGGTCTATCGCAGCGAGACGGCACCGGTCGTCGACCACTACCAGGCTCTTGGTCTGGTGACCACGATCTCGGCCCTCGGCCAGGTCCAGGAGGTCCTGGACCGCGCGCTGGCCGCTATCGGCCAGGGGCAGGTCGACGCCCCCGGCACGTCGAGTTGTTGACCCCTCCGCCGGGAAGGTGCGCGGGGCTGCCGCCGTGACGGCCACCGCAGAGGACTGCACGCTCCGCCCGCCCAAGCCGCCGCTCCCCCGGCTACGCCGTGGCCATGGTGCGCGGCCTCAATCCGCTGGTAGTGATCCGCGACGGCCAGGTAGCCGCCGCCACGGGCCGTACCGATGCCCAACAATCGGCCACCGTCGGCATCGTGGATGCGGTAGCGGATCGGCTCCTGTTCGCGGACGGGGTTCGGGTCGGCAAGGGGGCGGTCGTTCCAGGTGTCGGGCATGGGGATTCTCCTTGTCTGCGCTGTCCGCGGGTTCGGCTGTGGGCGGTGTGCTGTCAGCCTGTGGGCCAGGTGCACAGGAGGGCGGCGATGTCGCGGGCAGTGCAGTGGGGGGATCCAATATTGCCGATGGGGCCTGCCTCCGTTTCGGCGAGCTGACGACGTGTGTGTTTCGGGCCGACGGCACAGACACGTCTCAGGCACCGGCAGTGCGGTGGTCGGCAGTCCCCTGGCGTGGCCGGTGCGGCAGATCCCTGCGTGGCCGGAGGGTTCCCTGTGCCGGGGTCCGTCCTGGCATGATCGGGCGTCTGTCGGCAAAGAAGGAGGCCACCAGCGTTGTGGCTGCCCTCGGCCGGCGATCCGCGTATGTCCGGTCGGCCTGACGCGGTACGGCGAAAGTGGGAGGTCCGCCGCCCGGCGGACGAAGGCTTCCCTGTCTGTGATCGAGGAACGGAGCTAAAATTGGTAATCCCCTCCCCCCACGACGGCGGCCCCGACCGTCTGGGAAGCATGATCGGCCTGTTCTGGATAGAGCAGGACAAAGTGTGCCTGGGTGCGCCGCCAGTCGAGGAGGACCCTGGCGTCTTCCTTTCCCCAGCCGGAGTTTCGGTCGGTGAACAGACGTGGCTCTGGAAGGATGTGACGGATCTTCAGGTGCTGGACGTTCCGGTCCGTTCGGCGACCGTACGGTGGGCGACTCGGGTGACGGCCGTCATTGCCGCCGCTCTGAACTTCTGGGGGCCGGACGGTCCGTCGATGATGACCGCGGTGGTGCACGCCCAGGACGAGCGTGTCGAGACACCGGTCTTCTCCGCCGCCGCCACCGCGTACGCCCAGCGGGAGGTCGACCTCTCGCTCGGGCTGCTCTCCCACTTCGTGCGGGGCAGCGCCTCGCCTTCCCTGCTGACCCAGTGGTGGGGAGAGAGCAGACCGGCCGCGGTCCTGCATTCACGGGACCGGGAAGCCGTGCTCGAAGGCTGGCTGACCCCCTTGATGTGACTCCCACGGACACACTCACGCTCACGAGCGAAGGGCCGCCCACGGATGCCGGACGGCACAGCGGCCCTGCGACTCGGACTCAGAGGGCGTCTCACGTGGCAAGTTTCGCGAGCTTCTTGTAGCAGGTCAGGGCAGCGGCCAGGCCGAGGAAGGCGAGGAAGTGCGAGCCCTTTCGTTCGTATGGATGGTCAGGCGGCACAGATCAGCACTCACGGCCGGCACCATGCCGCTCGAACATCACGTCACGTGGGACAGCGTTCTATGCCTTGACTGATGCGGCCGATCTGGCGGCCTGCTCGATCTTCGCGCAGTAGGCGGTGCGGGCGTCCTCATCGATCCGCATCTCGTGTTCGGGGCGCATCCCGGTTCGGCCGTCGACGCCTTCGCGCAGGATGTCGGCGTGCCCGGCATGCCGGTTGGTCTCGCCAAGGACGTGGACCAGGATGGCGAACAGGTTCGTGTTGGCATAAGGCTCCGGCCACCACGGCACGTGGCCGGGGGCATCGAGGACAAGCTCGTCGATCGTCGCGTCTGAGTGTTCCCACGTGCGCCGGTAGGACTCGATGATCTGATCGCGCGCCTCGTCCTCAGCCGCCCACAGATCGCTGCCGTCGTGGTCCTGCCACCGGGGCAGCGGTTCCGGAGACGGCCGGTCGAAGACCTCGCCGAAGTACCTGGCCTCGACGCTGGCCACGTGTTTGACCAGGCCGAGGAGGTTGGTCCCGGTCACTGTCAAAGGTCGGCGGGCGTCGTATTCGGACAGGCCGTCGAGTTTCCAGAGCAGCGCCTTGCGATCCCGCCGCAGTCTCTCGTGCAGGTTGTCCTTCGCGAATTCATCGATCATGCGGCATGAGCCTGCCATGGGCTACTCGTGGCCTCAAGATCCCGTACGTGGACCGCAACGACCGGCAGAGCCGAAGCCTGGCCATGGCCACCGCCCTGAGCTACTCAAGAAGCTCGCGAAACTTGCCACGTGAGACAACGCCTTACTCGCTGAACGGGGAAGAGAAATCACACGATTTACGTGTGCTCGCGTGATGCCGGTGACTGTGTCTCTCGGGGCGAGTTTGCTACTTGCCCAAGGGTTGTCCCGTAACTGCTGTTCATCTCCAGCGGGAGACAGCCCGCGGGGGTCAGCAGAAGATGAGCTCAACTTCCTTCTCCAAGCAGTACTTCATGACGGTGACCAGTTGACGCACATCGTCGATGCGTCGTTCAAGGACGGGATCCCCGTCCTCGTGCTGCCGCTGGTCGGTGATTGCCTCCAGCCTGGGCAGCATGGCCGCACATTGAGCGGGCGCGAGAGAGCTGTCGTCGTCTGGATGGTCGAGTAGCGGTGCCAGCGTGGTGGAGACGCTGCTCCACAGGCGGTCTCCACCGAATCCGTTCATCTCCGCAAGGGTGAACCCCTCCGCCTGGGCCAGCCACTCCCTGAACATGTTGAAGCCGGTATAGGACCAGGAGACGTCTGGGCTGGTCACGTCGTCGTCTCCAGGGGAGAGCATGAGCCCCATCCTGTTCCTCCTTGCTTGCCCGATGCCCAGGATCAGCCGCGGGGAGCCGTGTCGGCAACTGAAATGATCTGTCGTATGGCTGGTGTGATCACGGCGTCGGAGTTCTCGTGGATAGCCCCGTCCACCGGGCTGAGTCCGCGCGCCTTTGCCAGGCTGATGACGGTTCTGCGGCGCGAGGGTGCAGCCGTGGCCCGCAGGGGCCGGCCGTGGAACCTGCCATTGAAGAACCGGACCCTGATGGTCGCGACGTATTGGCGCACGAACCTGACCATGCGCCGGCTGGCCCCGCTGTTCGGGGTTTCCAAATCGGCGGCGGACCGAATCATCGATCACCTCGGGCCGATGCTCGCCCTTCAGCCCCGCAAGCGGTTCGCGAAGGACACCGTGATGATCGTCGACGGGACCCTGGTGCCCACCCGCGATCACGCTGTCGCCGAGCAGTCGAAGAACTACCGGTACTCCACCAACCACCAGGTCGTCATCAACGCTGACACCCGCCCTGTCGTGGTGGTCGGCCGGCCCCTGCCCGGCAACCGCAACGACTGCAAGGCGTGGGAGCAGTGACTGCCGTCTCAAAGGTGACGGCGTCCACCACGCCATGCTCGGTATCGCACGGATGCACAACCTCGCCCCCGCCGGATAGCCCATCCAGCCGTACAGCAGCCCACCATGCCCGAGGCCACTGAGAGATCATTTACGGGACAGCCCTTAGTTACCACCTGTCCGGTTGGCACGGTTCGCGGCCCCGGTGGCGGCTATTCGTCGGCCGCGGCGGACGGGCGGCGCACCGGGGAGGCGTGGCGTTCTCCCCAGGCGCGCAGTGCGGCAAGGGTGGGGAGGAGGTCCTGCCCCGCTGCGGTGAGCAGGTACTCGTCGCGGGGTGGGCGCTCGCTGTAGCGGCGTCGTTCGATGACTCCGGCTTCTTCGAGCTTGCGCAGCCGGAGGGCGAGGGTCTCCCTGGGCGCTCCGGTGTTGACCTGGATGTCCTTGAAGCGGTGGACGTCGAAGCCGATCTCACGGAGGACGAGCAGGCTCCAGCGTTCGCCGATGATCTCCAGCGCGTCGGCGATGGGGCAGACCCGAGGGGCACCGAGATTGGTCGATTCGATTTCCTGACTCACGGTGCTATCGTAACCCGTGCAGTGAATTCGAAAAACGAACTCATGTTTTCGGTGATCGCCTTTCGCGCGAGCCGCAGCGAGCAAGGAGCACCTCAGCCATGTCTTCGATCCTGATCACCGGCGCCTCCAAGGGCGTCGGCCGAGCCACCGCCATCGAACTGGCCAAGCGCGGCCACCGCGTGGTCGCCACCGCACGCGACCCCCGCGCTCTGGAGGATCTCGACGTCGACCAGAGGCTGTGCCTGGACGTAAGCGACCAGGCCAGCGTGGAGGCGGCCGTCGAGCAGGCCGGCGAGCTGGACACCCTCATCTCGAACGCCGCCGCCATCTTCGCCGCCGCGGTCGAGGCGAGCCCGACCGCCGAGATCGAGCGTCTCTACGCCCAGAACACCGTCGGCGCGATCCGCGTCACCCAGGCCCTCCTTCCCCAGATGCGCAGGCGCCGGCAGGGCCGGCTGCTGTTCGTCTCCAGCGTCGGCGGGCGGACCGTGATCCCGGGCAATGCCGCGTACGCGGCCACGAAGTGGGCCCTTGAAGGCTTCGCCGAAACCCTTGCCGTGGAAGTCGCGGGCTTCGGTATCGACGTCAGCCTCGTGCAGCCGGGCCCGATCAGCTCCGGCGCCCTGGACGACATGCTCACCTACCGGCTGCCCGACGACCCGTACGCCGAGCTCCTCTCCGGCGGCATTCCCCCGGAGGTGATGGTCACCCCCGAGTACGTCGCCGGAGCCCTCGCGGACCTCGTGGAGTCGCCGTCCGTGCCTCTGCGGGTACCGGTCGGACCCTTGGCCGAGGAGGTCATCGCCGCCCGCGACCGCGCTCCCTACGACCGTCCCTTCATTCGCCGGCCTGCCGTCCGCCCAGGCCGGAATCCGGACCGCCGGCCGAGGAGCTGAGGGCCCGACCGCCCGGGACGACGGACGAGCGTCGGCACCGGACCGCCGCAGGTCGTTCAGGTGGACGATGTGTTGTGGGCCGTCGATCTGGGCGTTCCAGGTGCCGTGTGGACAGCCATGGAGCCCGTCTCAGGCGTTGACGGCCGCCTTGGCGACCGTTTCGAGTCCCCCGCTGCCGTGCGCCGGATTGGCGGCGTCGTCCTCCTCGACAGCTCCGGCAGAAGCCAGGATCTGAGCCCAGGCATGAGCCGACTCCAGGAGGGAGCCGCTCTTGCCGTGTTCGGCGGCAAGCACGACGTGGTCGGGGCGGAGCAGGGCCATGCCTCCTTTGAGCCAGCTGTGCAGGGCGCCGATGGTGTCGATGGCACACGCGCCGTCTTCCTTGCCCGTCGGCTGGACGCCTGCCGGGAGGACCGTGAGAATCCGGGCGGGCAGGGCTCCCGCGAGGCGGATCTCCCCGGAGGTGAGCGGCCGGCAGGTCACGAGGGCGAAGCCGTCACCGAGAAGGTCATCGAGCCGTACGGCGTCGCCGTTGACGGTATGGACCGAGGGCTGGGGGCCGAGTTCACCGGGGCGGGGGCCCCGCGCGGGGGCGGCGGTGCGGCGTGCGAGTGCTCCACCCTGGAGGGCCGGGCTGAGGGTGGTCGGCACGGCGTGGGACAGCAGTGCGGTGTGCCGGCCGACGGCGAGGCCTGCCCGGCGGGCGATCCGGGCCGCGAGGCGCCCGCTGGTCATCGCCTGACCGATGAGGACGGCGGTGCGGACCAGGTGGACCGCGTGGGGGCGGCGTTCGCGCTCATAGGTGTCCAGCAGCGCTTCGGTGCTCTGCCCGTGAAGGACGCGGGCGAGTTTCCACGTGAGGTTGTGGGCGTCGCGCAGGCCGGCTCCGAGGCCCTGGCCGATGAACGGCGGAGTGAGGTGGGCGGCGTCGCCGAGGAGGAAGGCGCGGTCCTGGTGCCAGCGGTCGGCGACCTGGGCGCGGAAGGTGTAGCGGGCCATGCGGACCACGTCGAGCTGGTGCTCGGGGATCGTCCCGGTCCAGGGTGCGAGGAGTTCCAGGGCGCGGGCACGGTTGGTGAGGGCGGCTTCGGCCTCTTCCTCGTTGAGGCGGAATTCCCAGCGGTAGCGGTCCTCGCCGATGCGCATGTACGTGGCGGGCCGGGCGGGGTCGCACACCTGGTGGACGCCCTCCCAGACGGGGAGCGGGATGGGACATCGCACGTCGATGACGAACCAGTGCTGGGGCCTGCCGAGGACTGGTGGCGGGAGCCGATGGCCTGGCGGGTGAGGCTGGTCGCGCCGTCACAGCCCAGGACGGCGTCCGCGTGCACGGTGCGTTCGGCGCCGCTGTGGAGGTCTTTGACGCGGATGGACGTGGACCGGCCGGTGCCGGGTGGTGGCAGGGTGAGGCTGAGGACCTCGGTGTCGCCGTGGAGACGGATCAGGGGCTGCCGCTTGAGCAGGTCACGCAGGATGTGTTCGAGTTCGGGCTGGTCGAACATGTTGGCCTGAGGGTATCCGTTGGCCCTCAGGGGGTCGTCGCGCAGAAAGCGGGCCAGGACGCGGTGCTGGGCGTCGACGAGCTGCATGCCGAGGGCGGGCCGGCTGCGGGCCGCGAAAGCGTCGGCGGCTCCTCTACGGCTTGGAGGATCCGCATGACCTCGTCGTCCATGTGGACGGCGCGGGGCAGGGGGTAGGGGGCGGGGTGGCGCTCGAAGACCTCACTGGGCACGCCGTACCGCGCCAGCAGGAGGGCCGCGACCAGTCCCACGGGGCCCGCACCGATGATGGCGACCGGCGTGCGCTCGCCGGGGGCGGGGGTCATGAGCTCATTGCCTTCACCAGGGCGTTCAGGCGGGCCGGGTCGAGTTCGTTGTCCTCGCGCAGAGCAGTGAGCACGGTGTGCAGGAGTGCTGGTGAGGGGGTGGCGCCGAGGAAGTCGCGGGTGGCGGGTGGTCCCCATTGGGCGAGTCCGGAGGCGGACATGGCGGCCCAGCCGGGTTCGAGGGTGTGGTCGAAGAGGTCGCCGTCGGTGAAGTGTTCGACGAGGAAGCGGTCGGGGTCGCGCCAGTAGTCGAAGATCTGGCTGCCCTGGATGTGGCGGCCGATGCCCCAGGAGCGGCGGTAGCCGCGCTGGGCGAGGTAGGTGCCGCCGGCGGCGAGGGCGTCGAGGTCGGCGACCTGGTAGGCGGAGTGGACGTAGCCGGTGTCGGGGCCCAGGTGCATGGCCAGAGTGTGGTGGTCGGCGGGCTCGTCGCCGCGGTCGCAGCGGATGAACGCCATGGTGGGGCCGCGGTCGCGTTGTCCGTCGAGGTAGAGGAAGTCGCTGACGATGAGGCCGAGATGGTGCAGGTACCAGTCCAGGGCCCGGCCGAAGACGCGGGTGGAGAGCACGACGTGGCCGAGGCGCTCGACCCGGGCCGGCTCCAGGGGCGGGCGCCGGGCCGCGTTGATCCGGACGGTATGGCCGCCCGTGTTGAGCGGGAGCGGCTGCTGCCCGGGCAGGGCGGGGTGCTCGGTGACGCCGTGGACGACACGGACGGGGATCCCGGAGGGGTCCAGGAGGTCCACCACGTGCCCTCCCCCGTACTCGTGCAGGGGGTGGACGCGTCGGCCGGTTGCTTCGGCGAGGCGGTCGAGGTCGGCGCGGTCGGCGGCGAGGAAGGCCGGGCCCAGGAAGCGTGAGGTCGGGCCCTTGCGGATGACCAGGCAGTGCGGTCCCGGCCGGGTGCCGCGCAGGTACAGGGCCTGGGGAGTACGGGCGGCGACGGTGAAGCCGAAGTCGCGGGCGAAGGTCTCCGCGCGCTCCAGGTCGGGCTTGACGAACTCCAGCCAGGCGAGGTCGACGGCCTTGATGACGGGCCGGCGGTCACGTCCCGGGTGTTCGCCGTGGCGGGCGCCGTCCTCACTGTGCAGGCCGTGGTGGGGGTCCGACACGGTGTGGGCGGGGGCAGTGGTGGTGGAGGTCATGGGTGGCTCCAGGTGGATGGTGCTCAGACCTGCGTGAAGGTCCAGTCGAAGGTGTACCGGCCGAGGGCGGCGGTGATCCGGTCGGCGTCGGCGGAGGACGCGGGCCGGGGAAGGGTGACGGTCAGGCGGGCGCCGTCGAGATGGCAGCCGACGCTGTTGGGATCCGACGGCAGGTCGGCGGCCGCGAGTTCATCGAGGACGGTCCGCTTCAGGGTGCGCATCCGCAGCGGCACCTTGGTGGGCTTGCCGACGGCCGTCACCGGCAGGGCGTCGAGGACGATGACGTCCTTGGGCACCGCCGCGCTCTCGTGGAGGAAGGCACGCGCGTGCGCGATCAGCGCGTCCGGTCCGGTCAGCGCCTTGGGAGCGTCCGGGGCGAGGGTGACGTAGACGACGGGGACCTCCCCCGCTTGGGGATCGGGTCTGCCGACCGCGCTGGCTCCCGTCACGTGGGGGTGGTGCAGAAGGGCGTCTTCGATGGCACCGGGGTCGATGTTGTGGGCGCCGCGGATGATGAGGTCCTTGGCGCGGCCCAGGAGGTGGCTGAAGCCGTCCTTGTCGACCCGGGCGAGGTCGCCGGTGTTGAGCCAGCCGTCGCGTATGGTTTCGAGGCTGTCCAGGCGCACGCCGTCCGGGTCGTGGCCGGTGACGTAGCCGGCGAAGACGGTGGGGCCCTTGACCAGCAGGACGCCGGGGGATCCGGGCGGGAGGTCCAGCCAGTTGCCCTGCGGATCGACCAGGGCGGTCTTGACCTGCTGGTAGGGCAGGCGCTGGCCCACCGATCCGGGCCGGTGGTCGTCTCCGGTGAAGCTGCGGGCCGTTGCGCAGGTCGCCTCGGTCAGCCCGTACCCCTCGCAGATCTCGACACCGGTGTGCCGGGTGAAGGCGGTGCGGACGGCGTCGGGCAGGGCGGAGGCGCCGACGACGGCGAACCGCAGGGAGCTGATGTCCGCGTTCACCGGGACCTGCGCGAGGACGGAGTACACGGTGGGAACCGCGGACATCGCGGAGATCCGGTAGTGCTCGACGATCGTCCAGATGTGGCCGTGAAGGGCGGGTTCGCGGTAGCCGAGCGGGCCCGCCCACACCACATGCTGGCCGTGTGGGGTGGTAGTCACTGCCACCAGAGGACGCCTTTCCCTCTTGCCGCGTGCGGCGCCCGCGTGCGGCACGATGAACGAGATCCCGGGGTGGCGCCGCAGGGTGCCCGACATGATCAGGTGGGCCACGGTCCGGGTGGTGTCGAAGGCGAACTCCACCATGGGGCGGGGATACCCCAGGCTGGTGTCCTGCCAGCACTGCGGCGAGGTGGGGTGCAGGCAGACCACCGCCCGGCGCTCGTCAAGGAGGTCCATCAGCGGCTCGTAGTGGGGATCACCCAGGTAGCGGCCCTGGTAGTGGGTCTTCAGGACGATGCCGTCGGCGCCCAGCCGGTCCAGCGCGTACTCCGCCTCTGCGAGGGCGGCCGGGATGTCCGGCAGCGGAAGGGAGGCCATGAGCCCGAACCGCCCCGGATGCGCACGGACCAGCTCCGCTCCCTCGTCGTTGACGCTGCGGGCCAGCTCGCGCGTCGCCCCGGCGTCCCCGAAGTCGACCCCCGGCGAGGACACCGACAGCATCGCGGTCCGCACCCCCACCGCGTCCATGTGGGTCAGCGCCGCCTCGGGATCCCAGTCGGGGATGGCGGGCATCCCGTCCGGCTCGCCATGGCCTGCGGCTTGCATCGCCGCGCGCAGGCGGTCGGTGATGAAGTGGGCGTGCACATCGATCGCGCCGGGCAGCGGCGGAACGGCTGCGAGCTCGCCCGCGCTCGCGTCGTTGGCGGTCATGAAACTCTCCTCACCGGCGGCGGGTCGTCCTCCCCCCACCCAAGTGATGGAATCGTCAATTACGAACGACCCATCAGTCAATGGCCGGGGCATCTTCTCGCTCGCCGGACCAGGGCCCGCTCCCGCGTGAACCCCTCTGGGGGGTGCCCGGCTCGGGCGGACCGCGGTCCGGCGCCGCGAGGCGCGTTCCGATACCGCGGGCGTGGACGAGATCGGCGATGCCGTGCACATCGTCGCGTAGCCGCAAACGTGCAGCTGACGGTCGGACCCGGTGTCATGCGGACTCACCCGCACGGGGAACGGTTTCCGGTACGCGCCCGCCCGCACCCGTACCGGCGCTGGTGGTGGTGCTGGCGGCTTCGCCGCCTTTGGGCGGCTGGGCGGCCGGTTCCAGCCCATGATGGCGGCGCCGATGGCGGAGCCGACTTCGCGAGTGGTGTCGTTCATGGCGGAGGCCGCCCCCTGGCGGTCGGGGCCAGCGAGTCGACGATCGAGCTGGTGCCGGCGGAGCCGATCAGGCCGATACCGAGGCCGGCGGTGACCAGGGCCACGAGGAAGGCGGGGTAGCTGCTGTCGGCGTCCAGGAAGGTCAGCCAGAACATGCCGCCGGCCAGGCACAGCAGCCCTGCGGGCAGCGCCGTCTTGTAGCCGAGGCGCTGGACGAGCCGGGGGGTGAGCTGGGAGGCGGGCAAGGACCACGGCCGCGACCGGGATGAGGACGATGGCGCTCTTGAGGGGGCCGCGGCCGAGGACGAGCTGGAGGAACTGCAGGCCGACGAAGAAGAACCCGAAGACGGCCATGAACCGGGTCATGATCGTGATGGTGGCGACGCGGAACCCGCGCAGGTCACCGTGAGGCCGCGAGGCCGGCGCGGGATCTATCCCAGTACAGGAAGGGGCTTGGTGGCGAGCTCGTGGGCCTCCTCGGCCGGCAGGCCGAGCATGCGCAGCACCATTTCGGCCGCCAGCTCTCCGGCCGCGGCGTCGAGGTCGCTGGTGGCGCCGAGCTGGACGAGGCCGAGGACGGCTCCGCCTACGGCGCCGAGGGCGACGCGGGCGTCGGTGATACCGAAGCGGCCGGACGCCCTGCCCACCTCCAGGTCCCGCAGGGCCCGCGGCCCCAGCCCGGTGCCGCTGTGGACGTGCTGGAGCCCGCGAAAGCGCAGGATTTCAGTGATCTCCGGGTGGCTGGCGGCCAGTTGCAGCGTGAGGCGGACGCTGGCGGCGAAGGTTTCGGCCGGGTCGTCGATATCGGCGGTCGCGGTGTCGAGAAGCCGGCCGTACTCCTCCAAGGCGTCGGCGACCGCCGCGTCGAAGAGGATGTCCTTGCTCTCGAAGTGGTTGTAGAAGGTGCCGAATCCGACGTCCGCCCGGTCGGCGATCGCCTGAATACTCACGTCCGTTCCGCCCTGCTCGGCCAGGATCTGGCGGGCCGCACCGATGAGGGCCTGGCGAGTCTTGGCCCGACGGCGTTCGAAGCGGTTCGCGGGCTGGGCGGTCGTGGGACGCATGCCCTGATTCTAGTCGACAACAGAACTGATGAGAACATCAAATACGACTCGCAAGATCATGTGATTCCCATACCTGATCGGGCTCGCGCTGACCTCGCCGCTCGTTGACCTGGCCGTTGCCGGCCACGCCGCGCGGCCCCGGCCAGGCCCGAGTGACCGTCGTACAGGCGTAGGAACGCGGGCCCCCGTCGAGTACGTCGTCGACGAGACTGCATCGGACGGCGGATCCGCGTACGACTCCCGCGAATAAATACCGCAGTAGAATACAATAATAAAGCTAGAACGTGCGGCGGAGCATGGGCGGAGCGGGCTCCTGTAGCGATAACGCCCAGGCGGGAGTATCCTCGGGCGACTAAAAGCAGAAACCGGGACTATCGTCCGGATTTTTAGGCGGATGCCCGAGCTGACGGCCTCCCTTTCATCAAAATCGAGCAGAAGCGCGGCCGTCCGCGAGAACAGGTTTATCCCCCGTTGCCCTCGATTAAGGGGGGATCTTCGTAGTCGATGTATTTATTCATCCGGGCTGATAAGGCTTCCGTCCCACTTTGGTTTGCCCGGCTCTCGCGGCCAGGAGGTGCACATGGCCGAGCGGACTCCGGCGGACGAGACCGGTGACGCGCGGTTGCGCATGATTGCCAGCGCAGGTGACGAGCTGCGAGGGATGGATCTCGTGGGCTACGCGCTCGACCATGCGGTGACGGTGATCGGTGGGCTGGGCGGCATGGTGCATCTCCGCGGTCCCGGCGGTCGGGGACTGCTCCTCATGGCCGTGAATGGGCTGGCACGAACAGCCCTCGGCGATTGGGAAGAAATCGAGGAGAGCGGGCCCACGGCCCCAGCCCGTGCGGTGGCCGGCGGAGTGCGGATATGGGTGTCAGGCGAAGACGCGGCACCCCAGACAAGGGCTCGGGCGCTTCAGGGTGACTACGGTTTGCTGGCAGTTCCGCTTCTCACGCCGGGCGGAGTGGCAGGCGCGCTGTCCGTGTTGACTGTCGTCGGCGATGAACCTTCGCGGCGGCAGATGGCTGCGGTGGAAGCTCTCGCCGCCTGGGTGACCGTACGCCTGCGGGAGCACCCGGCGACGTTCAGGCAGGCCGATTCCGGTGGGCGGCTGTGGGATCGTCCGCCCGCCACGCCGCTACGGCAGGCGATGGAGGCCGTCAGGGTGGGTTCCTGGGAGTGGGACCTGGCCACCGGGGAGCAGGTCTGGGACAAGCGGACCCGCTCGATCCTCGGAATGGACCCGGCGCCTCCCAAGCCACGTTTCGAGACCTGGACCAGTTTGGTCCACCGCGATGATCTGCCATGGGTCCTGGTCGAGGTCGAGCAGGCGATCCGCAACCGCAGGGTACTGAGCCTGGAGTACCGGGTCTGCCGACCGGACGGGACAGTGGTCTGGATCAGCGCGCGGGCCCGGGTGATGCCCGGCAAGGACGGAGAACCCGATCGCATGGTGGGCACGGTGTGGGATACCACCGAAAGCCGAATCACCCGGGACTGGGTCGGCCGCGCTCTGCGGCATATGAGCGACGCGTTCTTCGCGGTCGACAGTGAGTGGCACATCACCTTCGTGAATGTGGAGGCGGAACGGCTGTTCGGAACCTCGAACGCGGTGCTCGGCCGGAGTCTCTGGGATGCGTTGACGGGCATAGGTGTCGATGCTGCGGCACTCGGTCTGGAGTCGCGCTACCGGCATGCCGCCGAAAGAGGCACACCTGTCGAGTTCGATGTGCAATGGCCCGCCAACGAGCGCTTGTACCACATGCGGCTTGTCCCGGTGCCGGACGGGCTGACGGTCTATGCCACCGACGTGACCGAGAAGCGGGCGCGGGAGGCGGATCGCGCCGCCGCCGAGCATGCCGCCGCCGAGCGCAGCGTCCGGATCACCGAGCTGACCAGCGCACTCGCGGAGGCTCTGACGGTGCGAGACGTCGTGAACGCCGCCGCCGAACGGATCCTGCCGCCATTCGACGCCACCGGCCTCGTCGTCCAGTTCATCGAGGGGGAAACCATACGAGTCGCAGGGGCCGTTGGATACTCACAGGCCTTCCTCGAGCGCCTCGACGGTACCCCCGTCAATAGCATCTCACCGGTTGATGAGGTGTATCACAGCAGGACGCCGGTCGTCCTCGACTCGGTCGAGGAATACATCGCGCGCTACCCCAAGATGGCCGCATTTCCGGGCGCGGGGGACAAGCGCGCCTGGGCTTTCCTGCCGCTGATTGTCTCCGGCCGCGCCATCGGGTGCTGCGTCATCTCCTTCGCCGAGTCACGCCACCTGCTGGGCGAGGAGCTGGCTCTCCTCACCGTGCTCAGCGGGCTTATCGCGCAGTCCATCGAGCGCGCCCGCCTTTACGACACCGAACATACCCGGGCACAGGAACTCCAACGGGGACTGCTGCCGCACGCACTGCCGTCGACCCGAGCCGTCAGCGCCGTCGCGCGCTACCTGCCGGCCGCCGAAGGCATAAACGTCGGTGGCGACTGGTATGACGTCATTCCCTTGTCCGGGACCCGGGTGGCGCTGGTCATCGGCGATGTGATGGGGCATGGGTTGCCCGAGGCCGCCACCATGGGGCAGCTACGCACCGCCGTGCGCACGCTCGCCGATCTGGAGTACCCGCCCGCCGAGCTCCTCACCCGCCTGAATGACCTGGTGAGCGGCCTGGGAGACGACTTCTACGCCACATGCCTGTACGCCGTATACGACCCGGTCCTCTCCATATGCACCATTGCTTGCGCCGGGCATCCCCCACCGGCGCTGGTGGACCCGGGAGGCACCGCGCGGTTCATCGACCTGGTTCCCGGCCCGCCGCTCGGCTCCGCGCGTTTGCCGTTCGAGGCCATCGATGTCCCCGTCCCTGAGAGCAGCCTACTGGTCCTGTACACGGACGGATTGGTCGAATCCGCTGCCCAGGACCTCGACCGCGGAATGAGGCACCTGGCGAGCGCGTTGCGCACCGCGGTCTCGAACTCTGGACGCGGCCATGGTGCGACCGCCCGGCGCGGCGCGGTGGAAGGCGAGAGCGAATCACTGGGGCGAGTGTGCGACGACGTACTGGCCTCACTGCTGGCAAGAGAGCCCCTCACCGACGACGCCGCGCTACTCATCGCCCGTACCCGCGCAGCCGCTCCGGGCGACGTGGTCGCCTGGTCGCTCCCCGACGGGCCGATCGCTGCGGGCGAGGCACGCGATCACGTCCAGAAGCAGCTGCTCCGCTGGGGTCTCAGCCCACTCGCGACGACCACAGAGCTGCTGGTCAGCGAGCTGGTCGGGAACGCCGTCCGACATGGCAAGACCCCCATCGGGCTGCGTCTGCTGCGCAGTGAGGTGCTGATCTGCGAGGTCTCGGACGCCAGTGCGACCACGCCGCGTATCCGCCATGCCTCGGACACTGACGAAGGCGGGCGCGGGCTGCAGTTGGTCGCCGCCTTCTCCCAGCGTTGGGGTAGCCGCTACACCACCACTGGCAAGTGCATCTGGACCGAACAACCGCTTCCCTGACTGGGCGCGGCACACCGTGGAGTCGACGCTCAGGTCCCACGTGATGCGTTGAGCGCCTCAAAAGGCACCGCGCCGTGGCCACGAGATACGACAAGCTCGCGGGCCGCTATGAGGCCGCTGTCCTCGTAGCGGCCAACAACGAGTGGCTGTGACCAGCACCGTCAGGAAAGGCGGGCGGAGGGCCCGTGAAGTCTGGGTGGTTCAGGGGTTGATGGCGTGTTCGGTGAACTGGCCGCAGGAGCGGAACTCCAGGCGGCGGTGGACGGGCTCACCGTCGGCCGCTCCACGTAGCCGACCAGGTTCCGGGCCAGGCTCTGCGCTGCCAGTACCTGCGGGGCGGCCTGGGCGAATTCGATACGCCCTGGCAGCGCCCGCCGTCCGTCCGGACTGGTCCGCGTCTCGTGAGAACACCACGAGCCTTTCCGAAAACGTACTCCCAGCCGCGCTGCACCAACCACACGCGGTCGACGGCCACGAAGAGGACGAACTCCTCGTTCCGGTTGGCGCAGACGAGGACGATCCGCCCCCGACCGGCCGCCGAGGCCGTCTTCAGGAGGGACAGCACGGGAGTGACCCCGCTGCCGCCCGCCAGCAGAAGGAAGCCGCCGTCCAGGGTGCGAGGGGTGAACACCCCGGACGGCGGCAGCACCTCCAGTGCCGTGCCGGCAGTTCGGCGTCGAACACCAGGGTGTGTGCGTCGGCTGTCTCACGGACAACCTCGGCAACGGAGAGACGCAGCGGTTCAGTCGTTCTCGGGCACCCTTACGAGGCCTTCGCGCACCGCCTGCTGGATCGACGCGCGCAGCGCACCGCAGTGCGTCACGCGCGCCGCGTACTCGCCGTCCGCCACTCGCAGGGCTATCTCCTCGCAGGCGACGGCGGCATCGGTCGTCCACTGGACGCTGGTGTGCGGAAGGCTGTTCTTCTGGACCAGGACTCGTGTTCTGCAGGTCCGGCAGCCGACCTCCTGCATGCCTAGCCCCGCGCCGACTGCGGGATCATGGAGTAGGAGAAGCCGTTGGCGACGTTCTCCGCGACCTCCTTCTCCCACGCGTCGACCGCCCGGGCGGTGTCGATCTCGAACTCGAACCGGTTGACCATCTCGGGCGTGACGTCCTCAACGTCCACGTAGAACTGCTGGTACCAGCGCCGCAACTGGTAGACGGGCCCGTCCTGGTCGCACAGCAGCGGATTGTCGATGGCCGTCTTGTTCTTCCAGACCTCGACGTCCTGCAGGAACCCGAGCCCAACACCCTCGGCGACCTGCGCGGCCATCGCGTCCGCGTCTTCGTCGGACATGCCCGGGAATTTCTTGACGATCGCTCCCCACTGGAGCATGAAGCCGTTGTCGGAGATCGGGTAGTGACAGTTGATCAGCACGGTCTCGACGGTCATGCCCGACGCCTCGTTCCAGAGGTAGTCGATCATGTAGGACGGCCCGTAGTAGGCCGACTCCGAGCGCTGGGTGATTTTCTGGGTCTCCGCGCCCGGCACCAGCCCGAGGGAGGCGTCCTCGCGGGACACACCGTCGAAGTACTGGGTCGCGACGTGCCCCTCGAAGATGTTCTTGAAGTACGTCGGCAGCGCGTAGTGCACGTAGTAGAAGTGCGCCATGTCCACCACGTTGTCGACGATCTCCCGGCAGTGTGAACCGTCCACGCGCAGCTGGTTCCAGGTCCAGGACGACCACTCGTCGCTGTACGCCCCCTCGATCCGGGGAATGGTGACCTCGGGCGGCGGCGGGTTGCCCTGCGGGTCGTGGTAGACGAACAGCTGTTTGTTCTGCTCCAGGGTCAGCCACGCCTGGGTGCGGGCCCCGCGCGGGACTCGGTTGGCGTAGGGGATGCCGGCGCACTTGCCGTCGCCGTCCCACCGCCAGTCGTGGAACGGACAGGCGATGGCGTCGCCCTTGACCGTGCCCTGCGTGAGGTCGCCACCCATGTGTGGGCAGTAGCCGTTGAGGACCTTCAGCTCTCCGTCGCCGCTCTGGAAGACGACGAGTTTGGTGCCGAACGCCTCGACGGCGTGGGGCTTGCCGTCCTTGAAGGACTCGGCGATGCCGAGGCAGTGCCAGCCGCGGGCGAACCTGGCGGGCGGCGGGGCCGCCTCGATGACGCGGTGCTTCATTTCTTGACTCCCTGCGCAGCGATGTGGGTGGCAGCGACATGGCCGAAGGTCATCGACGGTCCGAGCGTCGAGCCCGGTCCGGGGTAGGTCTCATCCGTGACGGCGGCCGAGACGTTGCCGGTGGCGTACAGGCCCTCGATCACCGAGCCGTCAGGCCGCAGACGGGCTCGGCCCCGCCCGGATCGGTGACTCCGTATCCCTCGGCCGGCTCCGCCGCGATGAGCCTCCAGCCTCTGTGACCGAGGAGCTCGGAGTGGGCAGCATCCCCGAGTACCGCCGCGACGCCTTTTCCGGCGCCGCGGCGGTCACCGGTGACCAGTGGGACCGGCAAGGTCACTTGTGTCCCCAGTAGGCGTCCTCGGTGATCTCCTTGACGGTCCAGGTGGCGTCGTCGACGAGGATCGCGTCGCAGCCGTACTCGACCTGGAAGGGGCCGGGAGTGGCAGCGTAGAAGGAGACCATCTTGTCGTTGGTGTGGCGGCCGAGGGACTGCTGGACCTCGTAGCCCGCCTTTTGGATGCGGTCGAGGCCGCGGCCGACCTCGTCCAGGCTGGACAGCTCCAGCATGAAGTGGAAGATCATGCCGGGCATCGGGGCCTCGCACAGGCCGAGGCTGTGGTGGCGCGGGTTGACGCCGAGGAACCGCACCCAGTTCTGCTGGCCTTCCGGCCCACCGATCGCGACGGCCGGGAAGCGCAGGGAGTCGCGGTGGCGGAAGCCCAGCAGCTCGGTGTAGAAGGAGAAGGACGCCTCGATGTCGGCGGCCGACAGTACGATGTGGCCGAGCCCGAGGTTCCCTGCCAGGAACTTGTTGCCGTACAGGTTCGCCTGCGGCGCGTGGTTCATCGCCGGGGAGTAGTAGATCTCCAGTTGGTTGCCGTTGGGGTCGTTCACGTGGACAAGTGCCTCGACACGACGGTCGGCGGCCTCCTCCGCGGTGCCAGGGGTGACGGTGTGACCCGCCTTCTCCAGCCGTTCGACGGTCTCACGCAATGCCGCCGCGTTGGCGACTTCCCAGCCGGCGGCCAGCAGCCGGTCGCTCTCGCCGGGCAGGAAAGTGAACCGGTTGGCGTATTCGTCATGCCGGAAGTACAGGGCGTTGTCGTCCGGACCGGTGACGGTCTCGAGGCCGAGCACCTCGGCGCCGAACGAACGCCACTTTTCGAGGTCGGCGGTCTCGAAGCGCAGGTAACCGAGGGAAGTGATCATTCAGGACTCCAGGAAGTTGAGAGCGACACGGTTGAACTCGTCGAAACGCTCGGTCTGCGCCCAGTGGCCGCAATGCGGGAAGACATGCAGCCGCGCGTTCGGGATGGTCTTCAGGGCGACGAGCGCGCCGTCCAAGGGGTTGACGCGGTCCTCGCGGCCCCAGGTCAGCAGCGTCTCGTGGCGGATCTTGTAAGCCTCGCGCCAGAGCATTCCCTCCTCGGCCATCGCGGGGTTCGCGAAGGTCGCGGCCATCGCGGCATTGCCGCGTACGGTCTCGGGGTCGGTCGCCGAGGCGAGGCGTTTGGCGATGAGATCCTCGGTCACCAGTGCCGGATCGTGGGCGAGGGCCGTCAGGAAGGCGACGAGACTCTCGCGGGTCGGGCCCGCCGAAAACTCGAACAGCCGCCTGATGCCCTCGGTGGGGTCAGCGGCCAGCACGTTGAGGCTGACACCACCCGGGCCCATGAGGACGAGCCTGTCGACCCGGTCCGGATGGTTGATCGCCATCCGGGCGGCGGTGCCGCCGCCCAGGGAGTTGCCCAGGACATGGGCCTTGTCGATGCCCAGTTCATCCATCAGCTCGACGACCGCTGCCGCGGCGGCGGTGAAGAACTGCTTCTCGAAGCGTTCGGGCTTCACCGAACGGCCGTAGCCGGGCTGGTCCACCAGCAGGGTGCGGAACCGCTCGGCGAACACCGGCAGATTGGCGCCAAAGTTGCTGACCCCGGACGCGCCGGGCCCGCCGCCATGCAGCATGATCAGCGGATTTCCGTCACCCTCTTCGGTGTAGAACAGGCCGTTCTTCGCGGTTCCCTCAGTCACAGCATCACGTCCGTCACTTCGAGACCGAGCGCGCCCTGGCCGTACATGGCGAGCGCGCGCTCCGGGTCGTTGGCGACGTGGACACGGCCCGCGTGGGCATCGCGCCAGGCCCGCTGGACCGGGTTGCCGGCCTTGAGTGCGCGCCCGCCCGCGTTCTCGAACAGCAGGTCGACGGCCCTGATCGCGCGCTGAGTGGCCATCACCTGGTCACGCCGGGTGGCCAGGCGGAGCTTCAGCGGGAGATCCTCCCCCGCCTCGGTCAGCCGGAGCTGCTCGGCGATGTTATGGGAGAGCTGGAGCCAAGCGGCGTCGATCTCGCTGGCGGCGGTGGCGATGCGCACCTGGGCGTGCGGGTCCTCGGCCACCTTCTGGCCGCCGTAGGAGAGGCGGATGCGTTCCTTCGTGGCCTGAAGGTAGGCGTCGAGGGCGTTCTGCGCTATGCCGACGATCGGGGCGGAGATCGTCGTGGTGAACATGGCAGCGAACGGGAGCCGGTAGAGCGGGGAGGTGTTGACCTCGTTACCGGGGCAGTCCAGAGCACTCGTGTTCGCGAAGCTGAGAGTCCGGTGCTCGGGGACGAATACGTCCTCGACCACGATGTCGTTGCTGCCCGTACCGCGCAGGCCGACGGTGTCCCAGACGTCGTCGATCTTGTAGTCGGTGCGGGGCAGCAGGAGGGTGCGCATGTCGACGGGGGTGCCGTCGGGGCCCGGGATCAGGCCTCCCAGGAACACCCACTGGGCGTGGTCACAGCCGGAGGAGAAGCTCCAGCGGCCGCTGACTTTGAAGCCGCCGTCGACCGGCGTGATCCGGCCGGTCGGCGCGTAGGAGGAGGAGATGCGGGCGCTCTGGTCATTGCCCCAGACCTCATGCTGCGCCTCGTCCGGGAACAAGCCGAGTTGCCAGGAGTGGACTCCGACGACCGAGGCGACCCAGCCGGTCGAGCCGCAGGCGGCAGCGATCTCCTTGACGGCGGTGTAGAAGAGCACAGGGTCGGCTTCCAGTCCCCCGTAGCGCTTCGGCTGCAGCAACCGGAAGAAGCCGGCGTCGGACAGCTCCTCGATCGTCGCTTCGGGAACCCGCCGGGCTGCTTCCGCCTCGGCGGCCCGCTCGCGGATGACCGGGACAAGGGAACGGACGACCTCGAATACTTGCTCGCTCAATTCGCGCTCCTTACTCCGTACGTCCTGTGAGCCAGCTCACGGACCCGTTGCGAATACGTTAAGCGGGGTGTTCCTATTAGGAATAAGAACATCCCGCTCAGCGGGAGACCGAGTGCCCGTCGATGATGTCCAGCCATGCGGGCGCCGCGTTCAAGATCGGGAAAGCCGGTCGGTTCCACCCACCGGACGGACAGGAGCTCGACATGGCAGTCCCCGCCGCCAGCAGGCCCGACATCGGCAGCTCGATGCTCGCGCGGGCCGCACTGATCCTGTATTCCTTCAACACGTCCACGCCGGAGCTGTCGTTGATGGACGTGGTGCGCCGCACAGGCCTGCCGCGATCCTCGGTGCACCGGATCCTCGACCAACTCGTCCAGCTCAAAGGACTGGAGCGCACGGGTGCCAAATACCGGCTCGGCCTCAGGCTGATCGAGCTGGGCGCGCTCGCCACCCATCAGAACTGGCTCCGCGACGCCTCACTCCCCTATCTGCACCATCTGCACAGCAGCACCGGTGCCCTGGTCCACCTCTCCATCCTGGACGGACACGAGATCGTCTACCTGGAGAAGATCGGCGGCTCTCCCGACAACCGCATTCCCTCACGCCTGGGCGGCCGCCAGCCCGCCTACTGCACCAGCGCGGGAAAAGCGATGCTGTCCTTCGCCGACGAGGACGAGCTGGACGAGATCCTCAAGGCGGGCCTGCCCGCCCGGACGCCTTTCACCATCACCGATCCCCACGCGTTCCGCCGTGAACTCGCCCAGATCCGTGAACGCGGTGTGGCCTTCGACCGCGAGGAGAACTACCGGGGGATCGTCTGTGTCGCGGCGCCGCTCCGGGATGCCACGGGCCGTGCCATCGCCGCCATTTCCCTCGCGGGCGCACCCAGCCGGATCAAGCTGCAGGCTCTGATCCCGCCACTGCTGGTCACAGCGCGCCAGACCCGGCACGCGCTGTTCGTCCCGGGGCACCGCGGCCCCGTCCCGCCGGCGGAACCACCACGACCGGACCGGGCCGGCCAGGTCTGGTCCGGCCCGAGGATGCGCTGAGCCCGACTCCGCCGGGGATCTTGGGGATCCCCGGCGGGGCGGCAGGATCAACGGGCATGCTCGGCTCTGTTCAAGGACGACGCAGTTGTCGAGGTGCCCGTTGTCGCTCCATGCCCGTTCTGGTGAGCAAGTGCCTTCTCTGACGGTGCAGATGGCGCGGGCGAGCAACCCGGGTGGCACGACGGCGATGTGAGTGAGAGACCGCCTGGGCGGGCTGTGGCGTGACGAGGACTTCGCCGACCGGTATCCGCGTGACGGCCGTCCGGGTCTCCTCGCCCGCTCAGCCGGCCACCGTGTGCTGCGGTTCCTGCCCGGTCTGTCGGATCGGCAGGCGGCCGAGGCAGTTCGCTGCCGCATCGATTTCACGTACGTGCCGGCCTGCGGCAGATCATTGTGCAGAAGTACTGCCGCGGCGGGGCCGGCCGCTTGCGCCGGCGCACCGTTGAGGACGGCGGGCTGCCGCCCTCAGCCGTCGCAGTCGTCTCGGCCTACAACCCGACGGCCCGCATCGTGGCACCGTTCACCAAGAGCCAGTACCGCCCCTGTCCGGCCGCACCCGCTGCACGACCACCGCCGACAGCGCCCGAACCCTGGGCTTTCCCCCGCGTGAACTCCGCGATCTGCGACTCCGCGTCCGCGCCGAGCAACAGACACCCGAATGGCAGGCCCGCTGTTCGGTCCGCTCCGGAGTGGAAGGCAGCATCAACGAGCTCGCTCACGGACGCTGAGCGGGATGGTCGCCTGGACGCAGCGCAGCGGCTGGATGTGAGGGCTGCACCGACCCCGTTGGGCGGCCGGGGGCGTCAGCCCTGCCCGGCGATCTCCAGAGCGATGTCGATGAGCTGATCCTCCTGCCCGCCGACGAGGTTGCGCCGGCCGGCGCGGACGAGGATCTCCGCGCCGGAGACGCCATAGCGGTCGGCGTGCTGGGCGGCGTGCTTGAGGAAGCTGGAGTAGACACCCGCGTACCCCATCATGAGCTCCATGCGGCCCAAGGTGCACTCGTCGTCCATGACGGGGCGGACGACGTCCTCGGCCGCGTCGACGATTTTCATGACGTCGATGCCGGTACGGAGGCCGAGCTTCTCGCAGACTGCGGCGAACGCCTCGACGGGTGTGTTGCCCGCGCCCGCGCCGAACCTGCGGACGGAGCCGTCGATCTGGAGGGCGCCCGCGCGGACGGCGGCGACGCTGTTGGCGACGCCGAGGCCCAGGTTCTCGTGCCCGTGGAAGCCGACTTGGGCGTCGTCGCCGAGTTCGGCGACCAGGGCGGCGATCCGGTCGGTGGTCTGTTCCAGGATCAGGGCGCCCGCGCTGTCGACGACGTACACGCACTGGCAGCCGGCGTCGGCCATGATCCGCGCCTGCCTCGCGAGCACCTCGGGCGGCCGGCTGTGGGACATCATCAGGAAGCCGACGGTCTCCAGGCCCAGTTCGCGAGCCAGACCGAAGTGCTGGATCGACACATCGGCCTCGGTGCAGTGGGTGGCGATCCGGCAGATCGACGCTCCGTTGTCCGCGGCCTCGCGGATGTCCTCCTTGACGCCGAGCCCGGGCAGCATCAGGAACGCGATCTTCGCCTGACGAGCCGTCTTCACCGCGGCCTTGATGAGCTCTTGTTCGGGCGTCTTGGAGAATCCGTAGTTGAAGGAGGAGCCCCCGAGACCGTCGCCGTGGGTGACCTCGATGACGGGCACGCCTGCTTCATCGAGGGCGGAGACGATGTCCACGACATGCTCGACGGTGAACTGGTGGCGCTTGGCGTGAGAGCCGTCGCGCAGGGACGAGTCGGTGACGCGGATGTCCCACTCGTTGTTGTAAGGCATGTCAGGCTCCCGCGATGCGTTTGGCGAACTCTTCGCCGACCTTGGTGGCGGCGGCCGTCATGATGTCGAGGTTTCCCGCGTAGGGCGGCAGGAAGTCCCCCGCGCCCTCGACCTCCAGGAAGATCGCCACCCGGGCGAGCCCGCCGGAGACCGGGGTGGGGTCGTCGAACTGGGGATCGCCGCACAGCCGGTAGCCGGGTACGTAGACAGCGACATCGGCGGCGATCTGGTGGACCGACTCGGTGATCTTGTCGCGGTCGGCGTCGGCAGGGATGGCGCAGAAGACCGTGTCACGCATGAGGGGCGGCGGGTCGGCCGGGTTGAGGATGATGATCGCCTTGCCCCGGCGGGCGCCGCCGATCACCTCGATGCCGCACCGGGTGGTCTTGGTGAACTCGTCGATGTTGGCGCGGGTGCCCGGCCCCGCACTCTGCGACGCCACCGAGGCCACGATCTCCGCGTACTCGACCGGGACGACCCGCGACACCGCGTGGACCATCGGGATCGTCGCCTGCCCGCCGCAGGTGATCAGCGAGACGTTGTCCGCGTCGAGGTGTTCGGTGAGATTGGCAGGGGGTACCACGGCAGGTCCGACGGCGGCCGGAGTGAGGTCGATCGCCCGGATGCCCGCCTCCCGGTAGCGGGGGGCCGCGGCCCGGTGCACGTAGGCGCTGGTGGCCTCGAAGACCAGATCGGGCAGTTCGGTACGGGAAAGCAGCCAGTCGATGCCCTCGTGGCTGCTTTCCAGGCCGAGGTGCGCGGCCCTTTTCAGGCCCTCGGACTCCGGATCGACGCCGACCATGTACCGGGGTTCGATGCGGTCGCTGCGCAGCAGCTTGTAGAGCAGGTCGGTGCCGATGTTGCCGGGCCCGACGATGGCCGCGGTGGCTTTGGCCACGGGGCGCTCCTTTACGTGAAGGTGAGCGAGACGGAACCGAGGCCGGTGAACTCGGCGGTGAACGTCTGACCAGCGGCGACGTCGATAGCGCGAGTGCAGGAGCCTGGCAGGATCACGTGCCCGGCGTGCAGCCGGACCCCGAAGGAGGCAACCTTGCCGGCCAGCCAGGCGACGGCGGTGACGGGGTTGCCGAGCACGGCGTCGGAGCGGCCCGCGACGACGTGCTCGCCGTCGCGGTAGAGGGTCGCTTCGATCGCTGTGAGGTCGAGACTGTCCGGGGCGACGCCCTCTCCGATCACATATCCGGCCGAGGACGCGTTGTCGGCGATGGTGTCGGCCAGGCCGATCTTCCAGTCGCTGATCCGGCTGTCGATCAGTTCGAGGGCGGGGACGACGCGCTCGGTGGCGTCGAGGACGTCCTCGACGGTGCAGCCGTCGCCGGGCAAGTCCTTACCGAGAACGAAGCCGACCTCGACCTCGACGCGCGGACAGCAGTACCGGGCCGCCACGACAGGGACGTCCTGCCGTAGCTCCATTTCGGCGAGCAGGTGCCCGTAGTCAGGTTCTTCGACGCCCATCATCTGCTGCATCGCCTTCGACGACAGACCGACCTTGTGCCCGTTGACCACGGCTCCGGTCTCGAAACGTCGACGCATGTTGATCAGCTGGATCTCATAGGCGTCGACCGCGTCTATCGCCGGGAACAGTTCAGTGAGTGGCGCGATCGGTGTCCGCCGCAGTTCGGCGGCAAGCAGCAGATCGGCCGCTCGCCGCCGGTCGTCCTGTGTCAGCATGCGGTTGACCCTAGGGACGTCTGACGTACTGACACTGCCCTGTCTCCCGCTGGCTGGGAGGGTTTCTCATTTCGGGTCCGCCGACAGGCGCGCTGACCCAGGCAAGCGCCGGCATGTGTGGGCCACGGCCATGCCGAGTGGATGCCGCGCAACCTGGACGGCCTGCCGGGGGACGGCTCCCGCCGGGGGACGGCAGTCCTTCACGGCGGATGCGCGCGGCCGGCCACCGGCGAGACTTCGTGACGCCCGGTACTCGCCACCGTTCAGGCCCGGCCGGAGTGACCTTTTGATATTTGACCAGGAATAGTTCTAACAGATATATAGCGCTGCCGCTTCATCGTGGTTCGGTAGCCTTCAGGGGTGACTGAGAAATCACCCACCCTGCCGCCGACCAGTTGGGCGGTCCTCGGGCTGCTCTCCTTCGGAGAGGAACTGTCCGGCTACGACCTCAAGAAGTGGGCCGACTCAAGCCTGAAGTTCTTCTACTGGAGCCCGTCCTACAGCCAGATCTACAGCGAGCTGAAGCGACTTGAGAGGGCCGGCTATGCGGTGTCGCGCGTCGAGCTGACCGAGAGCACACGCGGCAAGCGCGTCTACACGATCACCGGCGAAGGGCGGGAGGCTGTCACACGGTGGGCCCGGGACGCCCCGGTCGAGCCGCCCATCCTCAAGCACGGCGTCATGCTCCGGGTGTGGCTCGGCCACCTGATGGAGCCCGAGAAGTTGCGCGCGGTCATCGAACAGCACCGGGACTACGCCGATAAGATGCGCAAGCTCTCCGCGATCGACGCCGAAGCCGCCGCCGAGGTCTCCGACTGGGCCTATCCCGAGATGGTCCTGCGCTGGTCGGAACGGCACTACGAGTCCGAGCGCGACCTGGCCCAGCACATGCTGAACGACCTGGACGCCCTCGCGGCCCAGCCTCGCCCCCAGCCTACGGGCGGAGCCTACGCCCGCCTCAAGAAGCAACTCGCTCGGACGTCAGGTACCCGTTCCCGGCTGAAGTGATCGACCGGGCCCCTTGGCCCCTCTGGTCAGTTCAGCCGGGACAACCGGCGGTGGAGTGATCCCGGCGGAAACACGCAGGGCAGCCCGGCACTGTTCAGGAGCGCCGGCACTGCTCGGATCCAACGGGACACCACCCCCATGCATCATCGGCACACATCGGCCGCGCGCTGGGACCTGGCCGCCGGGGCCGGCGACCCCGACGCAGGAGACAGCCGGATCAGAACCAGCGGTCTCCGCTCAGTGCGCCGATCAGGTCGCGCGGGACTCGGTCGCTTCCGCCGGGAACAGATGTCAGGGTCCTGAACGAACTGCGGAAGAAGAGGAGCGGAGCGCCGTCACCCTCAGCCGTCAAGGCGGTGACGGCGCCGACGGCGATGCTGTGGTCGCCGCCGGGCAGTTCGTCGGCGAGGTCGGCCTCGATCCAGGAGAGCGCGCCGGGCAGCAGTGGTGCGCCATTGACCCCCGGGCGCCAGTCGAGGCCGTCGAACTTGCGGGGCCCGGCGAGAGCGTCGCAGAGGCGGCGCTGGTCGGCCGCCAGCACATTGATCGCGAACCTGCCTGCGGCTCGGATCTTCGGCCAGGACGTCGAGGCCTCGCCCGGGCAGAACAGCACCAGCGGCGGGTCGAGGGAGAGCGACGAGAACGACTGGCAGACCATGCCGACCGGCTTCTCGTCATGGATGGCGGTGACGGCAACGACCCCGCTGGCGAACGTTCCGAGCACCCTGCGCAACTCGACGGACATGGCGATCCTCCCGTAGCTCGGAAGCTATTTCAGTTAGGTATGTTCTGGTTGGCGATGACCCACGCACTCGCCTCGGAGTACAGCAAGCAGGGTCTGCGTGTCGTAGCTGTCGCGCCCGGCTCGATCTCCAGCGGCATGACGGACGGCACCGGATCCAGCAAGAAGAACGCCGGCCCGGATCCGCCGGAGGACGCCGACTGCACGCTGACCGCGAAGCGCGTGGCCGCCTCAGCCGATGGCCTTCCCGTCAGCGTTCGCCAACACACAGTGCGTGCCGCTGAAGATGGTGGGCATGCACTTGTTGCAGTGGATGCACAGAGACCGGGTGCCGCTCTCGCTCTCCATACGATTGATCAGGTCGGGTTCGCGCAGCAGTGCCCTGCCCATCGCCACGAACTGAAAGCCTTTGGCCATGGCCCGCTCCGCGGTCTCCCGCAGGGAGACCGCGCCGAGCAGGACCAGCGGCAGGCCGAGCGCGGCACGGAACTGCCGGGCGCTTTCCAGCAGATACGCCTCTTGGTACGGATAGCTGCGGATGAACTGCTTGCCCACCATGCGCACGCCCTGACGGACGATCGGATTACGCATCGCGGCGGCGAATTCCGTGAGTGGCGCCTCGCCCCGGAACAGGTACATGGGGTCGAGCAGCGAACTGCCCGCGGTGAGTTCGAGGGCATCCACACTGCCGTCGGCCTCCAGCCACTGGGCCACCTGGAGGCTTTCGTCCAGCCACAGTCCGCCCGGAACGCCGTCGTCCATGTTGAGTTTGGCCAGGATGGCGACGCGGTCACCCACGGCGTCCCGGACCGCGCGGGCAGTATCGCGGGCGACTTTGGCACGGCCCTCCAACGTGCCACCGTACTCGTCCTTCCGCTTGTTGATCCTGGGGCTCAGAAAGGAGCTGGCGAAGTAGTTGTGGCCGAGGTGGATCTCCACCGCGTTGAAGCCGGCTTCGACGGCGAGCAGTGCTGCATCGGCGTGGGCCTTGGTGATGCGTGCGATGTCGGTTCGGCTCGCCCGCCGTACCCGTCGGAGGGACTGCTTGTTGAGCACGATGGAAGGGCCGAGGGCCGGCACGCCGTTGGAGCTGCTGTCTGCCACCGGGCCCGCGTGGCCGAGCTGCGCCGAGACCGCCGCGCCCTCGGCGTGCACCGCATCGGTGAGTCGGCGCAGCCCCGGAACGGCCTCCGGGCGCATCCAGATCTGATCGCGTTCGGTTCGGCCCTCCGGGGCTACGGCGCAGTAGGCAACAGTGGTCATGGCCACGCCGCCCGCGGCGTGGCGGCGGTGGAAGTCAATCAGTTCATCGCTGACCAGCGCCCCCTTGCTCATGCCCTCGAACGTCGCCGCTTTGATGAACCGGTTGCGCAGCGGCAGGGGGCCGAGCCTCGCTGGTCCGAAAAGGGCGGGTGGTGTCATGGCAACCTCCAGTGGTGCGGTAGACGTGCGGGTCAGGGACGCATGACGGTGGGCTGGGTGTCCGGACGCAGGGCTGCGGCAGTGCCACCGCCGGCGGAAAGGATCGTCGAGGTGGACGCCCTGCGGCCCGCGACGCTGTCAGCGGGCGCTTGCCATCAGGTTGGCGCCTGGTATGTCATGACTTCCCTTGAAGTAGAGCAGCGGCGCTTCCTTGCGCTCGACGCGCATTTCGCGCACCCGGCCCACCACGATGGCGTGGTCGCCGCCGTCGTACACGGCCTCGATGGCACACCCGAGCCAGGCGAGGACCCCGTCCAGGATGACGGTCCCGCCTGGTGAGCGGCGCGAGCCGACGGCGTCGAACTTGGGAGCGGAGGTACTGCCGAACGCCTTGCAGACCTCGCGCTGGTCCTCGGCCAGTATGTTGACCCCGAAGTGGCCGGAGGGGCGGATACGTGGCCAGCTCGTGGAGCTGTGCCCCGGGCAGAACAGGACGAGCGGCGGATCGAGGGAGAGCGAGGAGAACGACTGGCAGGTCAGGCCCACCGGCTCGTCACCGTCCAGACCGGTGATCACGGTCACTCCGGTGGCGAACTGTCCCAGGACGGTGCGGAACGTCCGTATGTTCGCACTGGGCAGCATAGGAACTCCTTCGGTGTTCGGGGAGCCGGGCGGCTCAGTCGTAGACGACTTCCACCTGGTCAGTGAGCGGCACCGCCTGGCAGGCCAGGACGTACCCCTCGGCGAGGTCTTCCTCCATCAGCACGGAGTTGCGCAGCAGCTTCACTTCGCCGCCGACCACCCGGCAGGTGCAGGCGCTGCAGGAACCCTCCCGACACGAGAACGGTGCGTCGAGGTCCTGGGCGAGAAGGAGGTCGAGAAGAGTGGTGCGGGCCGGCCACGGGAATGTCCGGCGCTCCCCGTCGAGTTCGACGGTCAGCGTCCCGGCGCCCGCCTCGTCGGCGGGCGGTGGCGCGGGCGCCGCGGACAGTTCCGCGAACGGGTTCGACGTCAGCGACTGGTACTCCTCGGACAGCACCCGCGAGCGGTCCATGCCGGCCGCCTCCAGCGCCTCGGCCGCCGTGTGCATGAACCGCTTCGGCCCGCACAGCAACGCGGCGTCGGCTCCGGCCCAGGCTCGGACCAGGGCCGTGAGACGACCCAGGTCAGGCAGCCCGTGCAGGGTCTCCAGCCAGTGGACCACCTGGACCCGGTCCGGGTACTCCTCGGTCAGACGGCGCAGTTCGGCCGCGAAGATGACCGACCGTTCGTCGCGGTTGGCATACACCAGAACGGAACTGCCGCCCTCCCGGACCCGGGACCGCAGAATCGACATCACCGGGGTGATGCCGCTGCCTGCCGCGAGCAGTAGCAGGTCGCGGTGGCCCGGCGCGGGGGTGAACCGGCCGGCCGGAGGCAGCACCTCGATGGTGTCACCGGGACGCAGCCGGTCACAGATCCAGTTGGAGGCGAGGCCGCCCGGCACCCGCTTGACGGTGACGGTCGGGCGGGAATCGCCCGGCGCGCTGGACAGGGAGTAGCAGCGGGCCACCCAGCCGTCCGGCCCTGGTATGCGCAGGGTCAGGAACTGGCCCGGCTTGTAACGGAGTTCATCGGCAATCCCGGCTTCGGTCTCGAAGGAGACGGAGACGGCGTCGGCCGTCTCCGGCGTCACCTCGGCGACACGCAGCGTGCGGACCACGCCGCTCACGCGTCGACCACCGCCGGCGCTCCGTTCCGTAGGGTCCGTTCGATCGTCGCCCGCAGCCGGGTGCAGGTGGGGATCACCGGGGTCCGGGGTCGTCCGCGGGTGGCGATCGCTTCGGCGAACTCCGCGCTGCCCTCGGCGCTGTCGGGCCACTGCATGGAGGTCTGCGCCAGGCTGCTCTTGCGCACCAGCACTGCGGTGGCGCGGCTCTGGCACACCAGGGGTTGCACGTTGGCTGTCCGCTCCGGGTCCGGGAGCGGGCCCCGTGCGCCGGCCATACGCGGGCAGTAGCCGTTGAGGATGTTGGACTTGCCCGTGCTGTCGGCGAAGACCACGAGCTTGGTACCGAAAGCCTGCACAGCGTGCGGCTTGCCATCCCGGAACGTGTCGGCCAGGCCTGGGCAATGCCGGCCGTGGGCGTATCGGGTGGGGGGTGTTCCGGTCTCGATGACGCGGACATCGTCGTCCGAGTCGACTGTTGCCATCGCTCCTCCATCTGTACGCGGCACGTGGCTGCGGCGTCACGTCCTGCCGACCCCTCAGCGTCACTCCTGGCCGTCATCGTGCGAATGGGACGACGGCCCAGAAAGGCCCGCTCCCGCTGACCGGGACGGCGGGGTCAAAAGCCGGTCACGGGTGGAACCATCCGTCGCGGGACAGGTTCCAACGGGGTGAGAGACCACATCGGCCACCGCACGACGGCGCCCCGAAAGAGCGGCACGGGGACTCACGCACACCCGCCACGACGGCGCCGCGGGTCATGCCGCCACTTCCCCAAACCCCTTCTCGGCACCCGCGGCCCAGTGGATCGGTCCCGGTCAGCGGGAACCCACTGCACGGCCGGTGCCGAACCCCCCTAGCGTTTGGCCCGACCGGGCGACGGCACCAAGAGGGCCGGTTCGCGGTGAGGATCGGAGGTTGTGATGGCGCACGAAGTGGTCCGCCGAGTCGAGGAGGTCTCGCCGCTCCTGGCGGCGACGGCCGAGGAGACGGAAGCGCTGCGCAGGCTCACCGACCAGGGTGTCAAGCTCATCCGCCAGGCGGGGGTGACGCGGCTTCTGCAACCGCGGGACTTCGGCGGCCACGCGGCCGACCCGCGCGAGACGTGACCGGCCTGTGCGGAACCGGCAGCGAGGACGTCATCGTCGATGACGTCCTCGTCCCCGACTACCGCACCATCGATGCCGTTGAGGTTTCCGAGGGCGAGAAGGCAGCGGAGCGCGTGGGCCGCTCGGACACCCTGTACCGGTTGCCGTTCTGGGCCATGTTCCCACTGGGCATCACCGCGCCGGTGATCGGCACCGCCGAGGGGGCGGCTCGCTGCCCATCTCGACCACCAGCGGGAACGCGTCACGGCGATGCCGAGAGCGGCCGTCCGATCACCTTCGAGGACCGTGCAGCCGTCCGGCGCAACCAAACCCATTGCGCCTGGCGGGCAGTGGCCGCGGTCTGCGCACCGCGTTCCCGCCGGAGTGAGCGAAGATCTCGTCGCCACGTCGCTGCGGCCGCCGCAGCAACTCCCGCGCCCCCGGGACCGGTGGCCTCTCCATGCCGCTGTCAGCGACCGCGGTTCGGGCGGGCGGCTCGCCGACCACGCCGAGCGTGGCCCGAGGCAAGTGAGCCGCAGGACAACTCCGCCGGCTGATGCCGGCGCCCGTGCGTACATGTGTGAGGGGTGAGGCCGCCCACCGAAGCGGCCTCGCCCTTCACACGATCGTGCCGGTCATGCCCATGCGGCGTCGTGCGCCTCGGGAGGCCGGTCCAGCAGGTAGCGCGCGGCCGGCATGATCTCGTATCGTCCCTCGCGTGCCGAGTGCCACATCGGCGGCACGAGCTGTCTCCTGCATCTGCACCACCTCCTCGTACTCCGTGTCGGAGCCGAGAGCCGCCGCCGCGTCCACTATGCGGTTCCAGCGCTCGGGCGCCCCTCAGACGTCGCCGCCCGGCCGGTTGAGGAAGGCCAGGACGGCGCTCTCCCAGGCGTCCTTCTGTTCGATCATCACCCAGTGACCGCAGTCGGGCATGATGTGCAGCTCCGCCTTGGGCATGGTGCGCATCGGCAGCAGTGCCATGTCCACGGGGCTGACCCGGTCGTCGCGCCCCCAAGTGATGAGGGTGGGTGCGGTGATCTTGTGCAGCATGGCCCAGTACGGCGGCTGGTCGCCCGCCTCATCGGCGGCGAGGAGCGCGGTCAGCGCCTCGCGCCCGAACATACGGCGGGCCGAGGCCAGCGTGTCCGGATCGGTGGCCTGGGCCCAGCGCTCCTCCACCATCTCGTCCGTGACGACCGCAGGGTCGTACACCATGGAGTGCATCCAGCGGACCAGGGCTTCCCTGGACGGATTTTCGGTGAATTCCACGAGCAGCTTGATGCCCTCGCCGGGGGACGGGCTGAACAGGTTGCGGCCAATGCCGCCCACGGACACGATGCGCCGGAACAGACCGGGCCGCGCGATCGCCAGCTTCGCGGCGACGATCCCGCCCATGGAGTTGCCCACGACATCGACCCGGTCCAAGCCCAGCCCCTCCAGGAATCGGACCACGGCCTTGGGTGCGGCAAGCATCGGGTGCTCGTCCGTCGGGTCACTTACTCCGAAGCCGGGGAACTCCAGGACGAGACAGCGGAAGTGCCGGGCGAACGCGGCGAGGTTGCCGCGGTAGTTGCGCCAGCCGGTCACGCCGGGACCCGAGCCGTGGAGCAGCAGCAGGGGCGGACCGTCACCTGCCTCGTGGTACCTCAGAACACCCTGATCGGTGGGGAGTTCACGCAGTGTCTCGGCATAGCTTGGCACCGCGGGCGTAGCCTCAATCATGGTTCTCGCCACCTCTTGTGTCGGAGTCATCAACGCCGTCCCGGTCTCGGTGTCTCGGGAGCGGTCGTGCTTGACGTTAATCAGATCCCCGTGCACCTGTGCCCGCGCATCCCGGACAGCGGGAGCCGCCCGAAAGTGCGCCGGCTCGCCTGTCCAGCGCCGACGACCTGTCCGGCGACGGCGATCTGTCCGGCGAGGGGCCGTTCGGCAAGGACCCGGGCTGTGCCCGGCACAACCCTCCGGGCGGTTCCCCAACCCGGCCGCGGCGAAGATCAAGCCGGACTGGGACGTGGTCGACGGAACTGTCGCGAAGGGCGAGGTCTACCGCGTCAGCCCCGCCATGATCAGCAGCTGTTTCCCGCACATGACGACCGAGTACGCGAAGTACCCCGCTACGGGACACGGCATGCTGCTCATCCGGCCGGCCGGACCTCGGCGGGGCGGGCCCTGGAGCGCGGACGCCTGCGGCTCGCGCACCGGCCAGACACGGGAGGGCGGCTCGGGTGCCGGGGCCGCCCTGGGTGGAGGTGTTCGTCGCCGGGCCGGTCCCGCAGCATTTCTCAGCCATGACGGGCCTCCGGACTCCGGGCGTGGCCGGGCGTCTCGTCGCCGGAGGCACAGCAGGCTCCGTCCCGATCGCGCGCCTGGTCGTGCTTACCCTGCTGGTCGACCAGCAGGACGAGCGTGGCCAGATCGGCGAGCGCGTGCGCCGGCTCGTTTGTGTTCCAGCCGCTGTCACAGACAGTCCAGGAGGAAACGAGCCGCGAACCGGCATTCTCAGGCCATTCTTCTGCTGCCTCCGCTGGGAGCATTGTCCTGCGCCGCTGTTCGCCCCCGGTCGGCCGATCCCGCTCACTCCCGGGATCGGTGCGCCTCAGATCATCCGCTGGGGAATCTCCCGTGCACGAGCTCCGCCATGCCCGCAGCCCCCTACGCGGTCATCAGCGCGCTCATCCGCGCGGAACTCGCCGACACCAAGCCTCACCAGCCACATTCCGCTCTCTCAGCCGACTTCCCGACCGGGCACTGAGGCAGCTCCGGCGGCCCGGAGAACCGCCCCCGCGGGTTCTCGGAGCGTGCTCGGCACGTGGGCCTCGGCCCGGCAGTACACCGCAGTCCCGCGCCGCCCCGCGGTCGCTCTTCCCAGGGCTCATGACAGAACCGCGCCCCGCTCCTCGCCGCCAGGAAAGGACGAACGGGTTCCGTTTCATGGTCTCCCTCACACCCAGGGGGCGGGAGAGTTTGGCATGATGATGTTTGCCTTGAAGGTAACGCATCCACAACGACAGCCGGTCGAGGGAGGTGTGCTGGTGGTACGTCGCGCAATAGCCGCTCTGCTGTTGCTCGTTGCCGTCGTCCTGGTGCACGCGGTCACCCCCCACCACGCCTGGACTTCTCCTCGCACCACCAATGCGGCGAGCCAGACACAGGACCAGGTTCGTAGCGGTCCGCATCCGACGTTCGACCAGGTGCAGCCGTCGGGCAGTAGCCTCCACGACGATCAGCAAGATCCTGCCTCTGTGCTCAGCCGGGTCCAGAACAGTCCCGTCGCCGTGGAGGCGACCGACGGCGGCCAGACGGACGCCGTTGTCCGGGGAAGCCACTGCACCAGGCTCGATTCCCACCCCGCGACCGCCCGCGACAGACACCACCCCACCGGCGCGGTGACGCCCACTCCCAGCACTCTGCAGACGTTCCGCTGCTGAGCGGCCCCGCGTTCCCCAGCCCCCCACACCTTCCTGTCCGGCGTCCTGTGCGCCGTCGCTGACGTGTGCCCGGCTGGTTGTGAACGCTTCCCGTACGCACACTCATCCGTACGACGAGCACGAGGCCGACCATGCAGTCACTCATCGACCATGCCCGGAATCTCCCCGCCGCGATCGCCGACCGGCGGCAGGAGTTCGCCCAACTGGCCCATGGCCAGCAGCCACTCGCCCTGTTCATCTCCTGCTCCGACTCCCGCGTAGTCCCCTCCCTGATCACCGGTGCCCGCCCCGGCCAGCTTTTCGAATTGCGCACCGCGGGCAATATCGTGCCCCGCTACCGGGCCCACGCCGCCTGCGGTGTGGCCGCCAGCATCGAGTTCGCCGTCAAAGCACTCAACGTCCCCGAGATCGTGGTGTGCGGCCACTCCCACTGTGGCGCCGTCAAAGGTCTGATGAACCGGCCGAGTGTCGCATCACTGCCCCTCGTTCGACGATGGCTGTCTCGGGCCGGACATGGCCCCACCCCCACCAGGCCGTCAACGAACCACACACCGGCGGACGAAGATCCGACCACGGTGACCCAACACCACCTGGTAACACAGATGGCCCACCTGCGTAGCTATCCCTGCGTAGCCCAGCGTCTCGCGACAGGCCGACTGCGGCTGCACGGCTGGTTCTACACCGTCGAAAGCGGCCAGGTCCTCGTCTCTTCCCACACCACTCGCGCGTTTCGGCCGCTGTGAAAACTCCCATGCGCCGCGCCCGTACCGCGGACGCGGCCTCCAGCCGGCCAAACCCCCCACCTCGCGTCGACAAGGAACACCCCATGCGTCGTCTGAAAACCGTCGGGTACGTGTTGCGTACCGATGCCCCCGCGTCCCTCGTCGTCTTCCTCGTCGCGCTACCCCTCTGTGTGGGGGTGGCGGTCGCCTCCGGAGTCCCGGCCGAACTCGGTCTGGTCACCGGTATCGTCGGCGGGCTCATCGTGGGCTGCCTGCCCGGCAGCTCGCTCCAGGTGAGCGGCCCGGCAGCCGGTCTCACGGTCCTCGTATACGAAGCCGTCAAAGAATTCGGCGTCGGTACGCTCGGCGCCATCGTCCTGGTGTCCGGATTGCTGCAACTGGCCCTCGGCGCCTTCGGGTTCGGCCGCTGGTTCCGGGCCATCTCCGTCGCCGTCGTCCAGGGAATGCTCGCCGGCATCGGCCTGGTGCTCGTCCTGGGCCAGGTCTACGCCATGGCCGACACCGCGCAGCCGTCCGGCGGACTCGGCAAGATCGCCGGACTGCCCGGACTGGCCGGCGACATTCTCACCACCGGTACGGCGCTGACCGCGTTCCTCATCGGGGCGGGGACCATCGCCGTACTGGTGCTCTGGCCCCG
>NZ_PHRF01000076.1 GCF_004151105.1 Streptomyces sp. L-9-10 | reverse complement strand
GGTCAGCTCACGTCGGCCGGACTCGTCCTCGGCACCGACCCACACCTGCACCCGCACCGAGCCGTTCTCCGGCAGGACGAGCGGCGCCTCCAGTGCCAATTCCTCCACCAGGTCGCAGCCGACCTGGTCACCCGCCCTGATCGCCAGCTCGACGAACGCCGTACCGGGCAGCAGGGTCGAGCCCTGAACCACATAGTCGGCCAGCCACGGATGGGTCCGGACCGACAGACGACCGGTCAGCAGGACACCGTCCGTGCCACCCACCGCGACCGCCGCACCCAGCAACGGGTGCTCCGCCGCACCGAGCCCGGCCGCCGAGACATCACCGATCAGCGGCAGCGCGTCCGGCCAGTAGCGCTCGCGCTGGAACGCGTACGTCGGCAGGTCCAGCCACCGGGCGCCACGGCCGTCGAAGAAGGGCTCCCAGTCCACCCGGACACCGCGTACGTGCAGCTGCCCCGCAGCCATGGTGGCGGCCACCGCCTCCGGCCGGTCACCACGCAGCA
>NZ_PHRF01000075.1 GCF_004151105.1 Streptomyces sp. L-9-10 | reverse complement strand
CTCGGTACTCGACGGTGAGGCCGAACAGGTCGCTGTCGATGCCGTCTTCGGGGAGGCAGTTGATCCGGTACTGGGTGGTCTGGGTGGTGGGCTCGGGCTTGTCCTCAAGCGTGCCGTGGATAGAGGTTTCCGCTTCCTCCTCGGCGATCGCGGTACTGCGAGGGAACATCGCCTGCTCGTATTCCGTGAGAGCGGCCTCGATGTCGCCGGGGTGCGCGGCGAGGGCCTCGCCCAGTTCGGCGCCGTCCAGCATGGCCAGGTTGGCGCCTTCGCCGTTCGGGGGGATGAGGTGGGCGGCGTCGCCGAGCAGGGTCACCCCCGGCACCCGGTCCCACCGGTGGCCGACCGGCAGCGTGTAGTGGGGGCGCAGGACCGGTGCCGTATCGCTGTCGGTGATCAGCGCGGTCAGCTCCGGGGCCCAGCCGTCGAACTCCTGGGCGACCCGCGTGGCGGTCGCGGCGGGATCGGTGAAGTCGATCGCGGCGAACCAGTCCAGCGGCCTGTACAGGATGACGTAGGTGTGGAGGGTCTCGCCCTTCTCCCGGTGAGCCGCGATCTGCGTCTCACTCGCATCGAGCGCGAACATCGACCCGTCGCCGACCGCCTTCGCGGCGGCGGGGTGCCGGGTGTCGGCGTCGAACAGGTAGGTCTCGACGAAGGACATGCCGGAGTACTCGGGGGTGGCGCCGGAGAGCAGTGGCCGGACCCGTGACCACGCGCCGTCCGCTCCGACCAGCAGGCTCGTGACGACGGTGGTGCCGTCGGCGAAGGCCACCTCGTGGCGGCCCTCGCCGAGGGCGCGGACGCCGGTGACCTTGTGGCCCCACCGGACGGTGCCGGCCGGGAGCGAGTCGAGCAGGATCTGCCGCAGCTCGCCGCGCTGCACCTCGGGGCGTCCGCCCGTGCCGTCGTCGGCCTTGTCGAACTGGACGGTCCCGTCGCGGTCGAGGATCCGCATCGCCTCGCGGCCCTCCAGGACGATGTCGCGGAACTCGTCCATCAGGCCGGCCGCCTGGACGGCCAGTTGGCCGTTGTAGTCGTGGATGTCGAGCATCCCGCCCTGCGCGCGCGCCGTCGGTGAGGTCTCCGCCTCGTAGACCGTGGCCGGGATGCCGTGGACGTGCAGGACGCGGGCGAGCGTGAGGCCGCCGAGTCCGGCGCCGATGATCGTGACGCCAGTGATCATGTCGATTCCTTGTCTGTCGCACGCCTGCCGGCCGGGTGCCCAGCAGGATCTCCAGCAAGGCTTCAGCCCCCCGCCGACAAACGGCCGACATCGAACCGACACCCCCGGCAGATGCCCGACACCGCGCCCCGCACGGCCGGGGTGGGTCAGATGCCGAACGGCGCGGCGTAGCGGACGGTCCCGCCGGGCAGCGGATGGTCGGTGTCGAGGGTGAGGGCCATCAGGGCCTCGTCGGGAACGTCGATGCTCAGACGGATGCCGTGGGCGGAGGCACGGGTGAAGCCGAACCGTGGGTAGTAGGCCGGGTGGCCCAGGACGACGACATGGTGCTCGCCCCTGTCCTTGGCCGCCTTGAGGGCGGCGATGACGGCGGCGGAGCCGGCGCCGCTCCTCTGCCGCTCGGGCCGGACGGCGCATGGCGCCAGGCACAGGGCAGGGGTGGCGCCGATGTGGCAGCGGGTCAGCAGGGCGTGGCCGACGGGACGGCCGTTCCCGTCCGTGGAGACGAGGGAGAGGCCCTCGATCCACGCGTCGGCGTCGGCACGCAGGGCGTCGACGAGATCGGCCTCCGCCTCGGTATCGAAGGCGGCCAGGACGATCTCGCGGATGGCGGGGATGTCGGCGCGGGTCTCGGCCCGCGTGATCCAGGTGTCGCTCATGAGTGGATGAGGATCCGTTTCGGAGTGGTGGTCGTGTGGGCGCCCCGCGAGTTGACCCTCCCGGCGGGGGGAAAAAAACGCTAGGCGCGCTCCATCAGCCGCTTGAGCGTACTGAGGTCGGCGCGTACCGCGTCCGCGTCGCGTCGGAAGTCCTCGTCGCTCATCTCCGGCCGTCGGCGAAGGGTGAACACCACCTCGCTCCCGGTGCCGTCGGCGATCACGCGCACCGGGTTGTGGACGGTCTCGCCCGAGGGCAGGGTGACGTCGTGATCGAGTACGCCGAACTCGTTCTCCCGGGCGAAGGCGACCACGACCCGCCCCATGGGCGAGGACTCGGCGATCCACTGCCCGTCGATCGTGCTGATGGAGCCCCCCAGCCCGTGAGCCCACTCGGGCAGATTGGCGGGGTTCGACGCGTAGGCGTAGACGTCCCTGACAGGGCGGTTGATCCGTGTGCTGATGTGCCGCGAGGCCGAAGCGGTGGTGTCCATGGCCGCGATGGTACGAACCCTCCGCCGACGCGGTCTTGAACGAATCGGCCTTCCGCGCCGCACCCGTCCCGACGTCTTCGCCCGGGGTCCGGGCCCCGCCCGGATCGCCGTCGGCGGACCGGTCCGCGGGCCCTCCCGGCCGGGCTCCGGAGACCCCCTGGAGGGCTGCCGCGACGGCTCCGCGAGAAAGTTCGTGAACTTCTTCACAAGGAAATCGGTCCCGTAGGGTGGCGGGGCTGATCCGGAGGGCGGTCTGTTAGCCCCAAGGGGGCCCCGCGCCCTTATACCGGGCGGTTCCGGGCGCGTTACGCGCGTATGAATAGGGCGCGGCGGTCCACCCCCGGCCGAGCGCGGAGGGCCAGCTCACGAGGGGTGAGCAACGACCAAACCCGCTATGTGGTTCCCCCAATGGACCATGACCTCGGTCACGCGGGCCGCGCAGTGTAGCACTAGGGGCCCCCTACCTTGTGAAGGGGCTCACGAGCCACCCCCCTGAGAGGGGTGGATACTCGATGGCATGAGCACCACGGAGCGTCCCAGGATCCTCGTTGTAGGCGGTGGGTACGTAGGCCTGTACGCAGCTCGTCGCATTCTGAAGAAGATGCGCTACGGGGAGGCGACCGTCACGGTTGTCGACCCTCGCTCGTACATGACGTACCAGCCCTTCCTCCCCGAAGCCGCCGCCGGCAGCATTTCGCCTCGGCATGTCGTCGTCCCGCTGCGACGCGTGCTGCCCAAGGCTGAGGTGCTCACCGGCCGGGTCACGACCATCGACCAGGACCGCAAGGTCGCCACGGTCGCGCCGCTCGTCGGCGAGGCCTATGAGCTGCCCTTCGACTACCTCGTCATCGCGCTCGGCGCCGTCTCCCGTACCTTCCCGATCCCCGGCCTCGCCGAGCAGGGCATCGGCATGAAGGGCATCGAGGAGGCCATCGGCCTGCGCAACCACGTACTGGAGCAGCTCGACAAGGCCGACTCGACGACCGACGAGGAGGTCCGCCGCAAGGCGCTGACCTTCGTCTTCGTGGGCGGCGGCTTCGCCGGTGCGGAGACCATCGGTGAGGTCGAGGACCTGGCGCGCGACGCGGCCAAGTACTACACGAACGTGAAGCGCGAGGACATGCGCTTCCTCCTCGTCGACGTCGCCGACAAGATCCTTCCCGAGGTCGGCCCGAAGCTGGGCGCCTGGGGCAAGGAGCACCTGGAGAGCCGCGGTGTCGAGGTCTACCTGAAGACCGGCATGGACTCCTGCGTGGACGGCCACGTCGTGCTCAACAACGGCCTTGAGGTCGACTCGAACACCATCGTGTGGACGGCCGGCGTCAAGCCGAACCCGGCGCTCGCCCGCTACGGTCTGCCGCTCGGCCCCCGCGGCCATGTGGACACCAGCGAGAAGCTCCAGGTCCAGGGCACCGACTACATCTGGGCCGCCGGCGACAACGCGCAGGTCCCGGACGTCGTGGGCCGCAAGGCCGGCAACCCGAACGCCTGGTGCCCGCCGAACGCGCAGCACGCGCTGCGGCAGGCGAAGGTCCTCGGCGACAACGTGATCTCCGGTATGCGGGGCTTCCCGCAGAAGGAGTACAGCCACGCCAACAAGGGTGCGGTCGCCGGACTCGGCCTGCACAAGGGCGTCGCGATGATCGTCATGGGCAAGATGAAGATCAAGCTCAAGGGCCGGCTGGCCTGGTACATGCACCGTGGCTACCACGGCGTGGCCATGCCGACCTGGAACCGCAAGATCCGGGTCTTCGCCGACTGGACGCTCGCGATGTTCCTCAAGCGCGAGGTCGTCTCGCTCGGCGCCATGGAGACGCCGCGCGAGGAGTTCTACGAGGCCGCCAAGCCGGCCCCGGCGGCAGCCGCCGCGTCGCCCGCTCCGGAGAAGGCGAAGGCGTCCTGACGCCGCCGCGCTGAACCCCGAAAGGGCCGTCCGCCATCCGTGGTGCGGGCGGCCCTTCCGCGTGCCCGCCGCACCCCGGCAGCCGCCGGGCAGGGCCCCCGGCCGCCGCTGGGCGGGGCACCCCGGAAGGCGCCGGGCGCGTACCCCCGGAAGGTGCAGGGCGCGCATCCCGGAAGGCGCCGGGCGCCGCGCCCCCGGAAGGCGCCGCGCGCTCCCCGGAAGCCGCCGGATGCGCGCCCCCCGCCCGCCGGTCGCGCGCCCCGAGCCCACCAGTCAGGTGCGGGATTCCGCGCAGGCGCCGGGAGAAAAGCGTGCACATCCACCCTAAAGTGCGTGGTAGATGCAGGTATTTTGCCGTCCCATTGCGCGTCGCCGGGACTGCATCCGCACCCGACCGGTGTTTACGTGGTGTTGAGCATTTCCGGTATTCCTCATCACGGAGGTGTACGCCATGGCCGACGCCGCGCTGCGGCTGACCACTCTTGCCGAAGAGTTGCTGGGGGCCCCGCTCCCGGTCCGTATCCGTGCCTGGGACGGCAGCGAATCCGGTCCCCCGGACGCCCCGGCCCTGATCATCCGTAACCGTCGTGCCCTGCGCCGCCTCCTGTGGAAACCCGGCGAACTGGGGCTCGCGCGCGCCTGGGTGGCCGGTGAGATCGATGTGGAGGGCGATCTCTACGAGACCCTCGGCCTCCTCGCCGGGCTCATCTGGGAGCGCGGCGCCGATGCCAAGGACGAGGTGCACCCCGTACTCGACCCCCGTATGCGGGCCGTCGCGCGCGGGTTCGTACAGATCGCGGGACCCTGGCCGCCGCCCGCCCCGCCCGCCGAGGAGATCCGGCGACGGCACGGCGCGCTGCACACCAAGCGCCGCGACCGGGCGGCGATCAGCCACCACTACGACGTGGGCAACGACTTCTACGAGCTGGTGCTCGGTCCCTCGATGGTCTACTCGTGCGCCTACTGGGGCGACGGCGACAGCTACGGCGACGACGGCTTCACCCTTGAGGACGCACAGCGCGACAAGCTCGATCTGATCTGCCGCAAGCTCGCCCTCAAGGAGGGCGACCGGCTGCTCGACGTCGGCTGCGGCTGGGGCTCGATGGCCATCCACGCCGCCCGGGAGTACGGCGCCCGCGTCACCGGCGTCACCCTTTCCCGGGAGCAGGCCGCCTACGCGCGCAAGCGGGTCGCGGAGGAGGGCCTCACCGACCGTATCGAGCTGCGGGTCCAGGACTACCGGGACGTCAGGGACGGCCCGTACGACGCGATCTCGTCCATCGGGATGGCCGAGCACGTGGGCTCGGTCAAATACCGCGAGTACGCCGACGATCTGTACGCCCTGCTCAAGCCGGGCGGCCGGCTGCTCAACCACCAGATCGCCCGCCGTCCCGAGAAGGACGAGAGCGCGTACCGCATCGACGAGTTCATCGACGCGTACGTCTTCCCGGACGGCGAGCTGGCGCCGCTCGGCAGGACGGTCGGCACGCTGGAGGAGGCGGGCTTCGAGGTCCGCGACGTCGAGGCGATCCGGGAGCACTACGCCCTGACCCTGCGCCGCTGGGTGGCCAACCTGGAGGACCACTGGGCCGAGGCCGTACGTGCCACCTCCGCCGGACGCGCCCGCGTCTGGCGCCTCTACATGGCGGCCTCCGCGGTCTCCTTCGAGCGGAACAAGATCGGCGTCAACCAGATCCTGGCCGTGCGGACTCCGGAGAGCGGTGCCTCCGGGATGCCGGCGCGAGCGCGCGTGTGGAGCGGCTGACGCGGGACACCATGCGGGTGACAAAGAGGTGAGCGGGCCCGGACAGTGACGGCGAGTTGGTACGTTCTGCCGTCCGGGCCTGGATGACGGAGCTGCCGGGCACACCCCTGCCCGGCGGCTCCGTTTTCCGCTTTCCGCGGGGTTTCACCAGGTCCGTGTTCGAGAGTCACGTGCTCCCCGAGCCGAACCGAACAGGAGACCGGTGTGCACCGCCACCACCACCGTCACCATCGCCGTCGCCATGGGCACCGCGGAATCCGGCTGTTGAGCCTGGCCGTCGCCCTGATGTCCGTCGTGGCCCTTCCCGGCGCCGCGTGGGCGGACGGGGACGACGGATCCGAGTTCCGGGCCCCGTCCGAGGCCGAGCCCCCGTCCAGGGGCGAATCCCCGGCGCCTTCGGGGTTACCGGCCGGGGCCCCCGCCGCCCCGGTCACCACCGGCGCGATCTTCAACGACCCCGCGGGCACCAGCGCCCAGCGGGACAGGATCAGGAACCACGTCGTCTCCCTGATCGACGGCTCCCCGGCGGGCGGCTCGATCAGCCTGTCCCTCTATACCTTCACCGACGACAGCGTCCGCGAGGCCCTGATCGCGGCCAAGGAACGCGGCGTCGCCGTCCGGGCGATCCTCGACTACAAATCGCACGAGACGGTGACCGCCGGCGGTGAGTACGAGAACCTCGCGGCGGGCCTCGGCACCGACCGCGCCCGGCCGTCCTGGGTGATGTCCTGCCCGTCGAACCGCTCGTGCGTCGGCAACCGCGCGATCGGCAGCCGCGCGATCGACCACAACAAGTTCTTCCTCTTCTCCCGCACGGGAGGCGCGGAGAAGGTCGTCGTGCAGACCTCGGCCAATATGACCGGCACCCAGCGCACCGACCTGTTCAACAACGCCGTGACGATCGCCGATCCCGGTCTCTACGACAACTACGCGGCGTACTTCTCCGACCAGCTGAAGTACGGCGCCTCGGGCCCGGGGCTCGCGACGTACTACCGGACGCCGTCCAGCGCGACCGACCCCGCGTACAAGACGTACTTCTTCCCGCGCCGGGAGACGTCCGGTACGGACTACCGGAAGGACCCGGCCACCGACACGGTCAAGCTCCTCCTCGACAAGGTCGCCTGCTCGTCGACGCGCCGCTCCGAGGTGCGGATGGCGGCGAACCTCTTCTACCGCGACCAGATCGCGAGCAAGCTCGTGGCCATGAAGAAGGCGGGCTGCCTGGTGTATCTCGCGGGCGACGGCAATCCGAACGGCGGGGGCACCGGCGTACCGTCGCTCGGCAGGACCGTCACCTCCCTCGTCTCCGGGAAGCTCACGCAGCGCGTGGAGTGCTGGGAGGACCCGCCCACGAGCGGGGCGCCGAAGATCGGGCTGCACTCCAAGTACGTGCTGGTGAAGGGCACGTACGAGGGGGTCGCCGACAAGAAGATCGTCTGGACCGGGAGCCACAACTACTCGTGGCAGGCGCTGCGTTCCAATGACGAGACCCTGCTGAAGATCGACGACGCCGTGGTCCACGACCAGTACAAGGCCAACCACGATCATCTGATGCGCTACTGCGCCGGCACCTGAGGACGCGGGAGAGGGCGGGCCCCCGCGCCGGGGTCCCGCCCTCTCCTGTCGTGTCCCGTCCTCTGCCGTCCCTCTCCCGCTCCCCGGCCCTCTCCCGCTCCTCGGCCGGTTCCGCGCTACTCGGTCTTGATGGCCGTCAGCATGTTCAGCTTCGCGGCGCTGCGCGCCGGCCACAGCGCGGCGAGCACCCCCACCAGACCGGCGAGAACCAGGAAGATCCCGATCCGGTCCCACGGGATGACCAGCGCGTAACCAGGGACTTGGTCCTTGATGGTCTGACCGATCGCCCAGGCCAGGAAGGACCCGAGCCCCACCCCGATCACCGCGCCGAAGAGCGAGATGACAACGGCCTCCAGCCGGATCATCCGCTTGACCTTGGCCCGGTCCAGGCCGATGGCCCGCAGCATGCCGATCTCCTGCTGACGCTCGAAGACGGACATCGCCAGCGTGTTGACGACCCCCAGGATCGCGATGACCAGGGCCATCGCCAGCAGGCCGTACATGATGTTCAGCGCGGTGTTGATGAAGCCGCCGAACTCGTTCCTGATGTCCTGCTGGTCCATCATCGTGATCGCCGGGTTCTTGCCCAGCGAGTCCACCAGCGCCTGCTCGTTCGCGGCGCTCGCGCCGCCGTCCATCTTCACCCACACCTCGGGGATGTACGGCGTGGCCTCGTGCGTGGACGCCAGCTCGGTCGACATCAGCACCGGCGAGAGGAACTCGTTCTTCTTGTAGGTGGCGCCGACCGTCAGCTCGCCCGTCTTCTTGTCGCTGAAGGTGACCTGCACGGTGTCACCGAGCTTCCAGCCGTTGGACCTCGCGGTGTCCTCGGCGACCGCGATCTCGCCCTGGGCGAGCGCGTCCAGTGAGCCGGAGACCGAGGCGATGTTGATGACCTTCTCGATGTCCCCGGGGGTGACCGCGGAGGCGGAGTGGTAGTCGCCCTTGATCTCCAGCCCGGCGGACTGCTGCGGGGAGACCGCGATCACGCCGGGCGCCTTCTCCAGCGCGGTCAGCACGCTCTGGTCCAGGTCGCCCGCGGCAGCCATCGTCACCATGTAGTCGGCCTTGATGTTGTCCGTGGTCATCCTGTCCACGGCCTGGCCGACGGTGACACCGATCACCGTCAGCCCGGTGACCAGCGTGAGCCCGATGGCCAGCGCGGAGGCGGTGGCGCCGGTACGCCGCGGATTGCGGACCGCGTTCAGCCCGGCCAGCTTGCCGGACACCCCGAAGACCCCGCGCAGCAGCGGCCGTACCAGCGCGATGACCGGACGGGACAGCAGCGGGATCAGCACGATCACGCCGATCATCGTCAGGAACGCGCCGCCGCCGATGAGGATCCGGCCGTCGGAACCGGCCGCGGCGCCCGCGACGATCACGGCGGAGCCGAGCAGGGCCAGCGCGCCGCCGATGGAGTTCCGTACGACGAGCGACTTGGTGGTGGCCACGCCGTGCACGCTGTTCATCGCGGCCACCGGCGGGATCTTCGCGGCCCGGCGGGCGGGCAGCCAGGCGGCGAGCAGCGTGATCAGCACCCCGACACCGAAGGCGGCGCCGACCGCGGTCGGCGAGACCACCAGCGCGCCCGCGGGTATCTTCGCGCCCGTCACGCCCATCAGCGAGCGCAGCGCGATGGCGAGCCCGAGACCGAAGAGGAAACCGATCGTGGAGGCGATCACGCCGACCACCGCGGCCTCGGCCAGCACCGAGCGCTTGACCTGGCGGCGTGAGGCGCCGACCGCGCGCAGCAGCGCCAGCTCCCTGGTCCGCTGGGCGACCAGCATGGTGAAGGTGTTGGAGATCAGGAAGACGCCGACGAAGAGCGCGACGGCGGCGGAGCCCAGCAGGATCTGGTTGAGGCTGGAGAGGCTCCTCTCGATCTGGTCGGCCTGCTCCGTGGCGAGCTGCTCGCCGGTCTTCGCCTCGGCGTTCTTCGGCAGCAGGGGCTTGAGCTGGTCGAGGATCCGGCTCTCGGAGGCACCGGCGGCGGCCGTGATCGTGAGATCGCTGTAGAAGCCGGGCTCCAGATAGAGCTTCTGCGCGACGGCGGTGTCGAAGAGGACGAGACTGCCGCCCGCGTTGACCTGTCCGTCGTCGGTGGTGAAGACACCGGAGAGGGTGTACTCCTTCACCGGCCCGTTGGTGGCGACGCGTACCGGCTCGCCGACCGTGTACTTCCCCTTGGTCGCGGTCGTCCTGTCGAGTGCGATCTCACCGTCCTTGGTGGGACCCGTGCCCTCGGAGAAGGAGTAGGCGGCGTCCTGGCCGTTCTCGCCCGGGGCGAAGTTGGAGCCGTTGTTGGACCAGCCGTCGCCGATCAGCTTGCCGTCGGGGTCGGCGACCCCGGCGAAGCCGCTGACCCGGCCGGTGACGGAGGCGACCCCGTCCAGGCCCTCGATCTTGCCGACGGTCTCCTGGCCGACCCCGGGGGTCGCCTTGGCGTCGTCGGTGTCGCCGGAGTCGCGGGCGTCGTACGCGGTGACGCCGACGGCGACGTCCTTGAAGCTCTTGGACGACTGCTTCTCGAAGGCGTTGCCGAGGGTGTCGGTGAAGACCAGGGTGCCGGAGACGAAAGCGACGCCGAGCATGACGGCGAGGACGGTCATCAGCAACCTGGCCTTGTGCGCGAGCACGGTGCGCAAGGCGGTACGGAACATGGTGGAAGTCCTGGTGAGGGTGGGCGGAGAGGGCAGGCCGAACAGACGGGCCGACACGACGGACCGGACCGAGGGGCGGAAACCGAGGGGCGAAGTGGGGCCGACTGCCGGAGCGTCAGCGCGAGTGGGCCGCGTACGGGTCAACGAGCACGCACGGACGGAGCGCCACGTACGGGTGGAGCAGCACGTACGGGTGGAGCGCCACGTACGGGTCAACGGTCACGTACGGGCCGAACGGAACCGACGGAGCGTCAGCTCGTACGGCCCTTGGCGTCGAAGGCCTTCATCCGGTCGAGCACCCCGTCGGCGCTCGGGTGCAGCATCTCGTCGACGATCCGGCCGTCGGCGAGGAAGATGACGCGGTCCGCGTAGGAGGCGGCCACCGGGTCGTGCGTCACCATGACGACGGTCTGGCCCAGTTCGCGTACGGAGTTGCGCAGGAAGCCCAGCACCTCGGCGCCGGAACGCGAGTCCAGGTTCCCGGTCGGCTCGTCGCCGAAGATGATCTCGGGCTGGGAGGCCAGCGCGCGGGCGACGGCCACACGCTGCTGCTGGCCGCCGGAGAGCTGGGTGGGCCGGTGGCCGAGCCGGTCGGCGAGACCGATCATCGAGATCACCTGGTCCAGCCACTGCTTGTCGGGCTTGCGGCCCGCGATGTCCATCGGGAGGGTGATGTTCTCCAGGGCCGTCAGGGTCGGCAGCAGATTGAACGCCTGGAAGATGAAGCCGATCTTGTCCCGGCGCAACTGCGTGAGCTGCTTGTCCTTGAGGGTCGACAGCTCGGTCTCGCCGAGCCGTACGGAGCCGCTGCTGAAGCTGTCGAGGCCGGCCACGCAGTGCATGAGCGTGGACTTGCCGGAGCCGGACGGGCCCATGATCGCGGTGAACTCTCCCTGCCGGAAGTCCACGGAGACCCGGTCGAGGGCCACCACCTGGGTCTCGCCCAGGCCGTAGACCTTCGACAGATCGGAGGCGCGGGCGGCCACGGCGGTCGCGCGGGGGGCGAACTGGGTGGTGGTCACGGGAGAACACTCCTGTCGGTGGTGCGCTGTGAGGACACCTCCATCCTCATGGCGGGGGGAGCGCGAGTCGTCCGCCGCGGTAACCGTTCCCGGGGCCGTCTTGGGTCTGACCGCCGTGCCGCGCCCTCCTCCTCGGGGATGACTCGACTCCTGGGACAGGTCCTCCGCAGGTCGCCTCAAGGCCACGCGTACGCGGCGACGATGCCAAATGCGTGACCGGGCGGCGACTTTTCGTCATTCCTGCCCGCCCTGGTCAGGGATGACCACCCCGGGCCCGGCATGTGTCGATGGCCCGGTACGTGTGCTGACGCACCCTCAGAAGTCAATAAAATAAGACAACATCGGGTAGCCGCTCGGCTGTTCGAGTGGCCTGCCCCGATAGGCTCCTGTGCCAACGCGCCGTTGCGCGCTTGCCCGGATGGTGGAATGCAGACACGGCGAGCTTAAACCTCGCTGCCCCTCGGGGGCGTGCCGGTTCAAGTCCGGCTCCGGGCACATCACCGGTGATGGACAGGACGGCCGGCGCCGGTGGGTGCGCCGGTCCGATCCGGGAGCGCTCCGGCGTGACGGTCAGGCGTGAAGGTCAGGCGTGAAGGTCAGGCGTGAAGGTCCGATGTGACCTTCCGATGTGACGAGACGCACCCGCCGGGCGTCACGATCCTGGAAAGATCCTCCCCGAGCACTAGGGCGTACGCTTTGCTGCCCCATTACTCTTGTCGCAAGGCCGCGCAGGGCGGCCATGGAGGAGTGAGATGAGGAGCAGTAACCCGGTCTTCTCGCGACGGGGCTTCAGCCGCGACAACGGCCACGCGGGCTTCAACGCGGCGCCGCAGGCCGGGGGCCCCGCTGTAGCGACGAACCCGTACGCGACCAACCCGTACGCCACCAACCCCTACGCCCCGCAGCAGGGCACCCAGCTCGGCGGCCCGCAGGCGCCCGCGCGCCCCGACGTCATGACGATCGACGACGTCGTGAGCCGTACCGGCATGACGCTGGGCACGGTCGTGCTCACCGCCGTCCTGTCGTGGGTCCTGCTGCCGGTGGACCCCGCCAACCTCGGCAAGTCGTACGGCATCGCGATCGGTGCCGCGCTGGTGGCGATGGTCCTGTCGCTGGTCCAGTCCTTCAAGCGCAAGCCGACGCCCGCGCTGATCCTGGCGTACGCCGCCTTCGAGGGTGTCTTCCTCGGTGTGATCAGCTCCGCGGTGAGCACCTACCTCGCGCCCGGTGTGGTCGTCCAGGCGGTCATGGGCACGATGGCGGTCTTCGCCGGTGTGCTGTTCGCCTACAAGATGCGCTGGATCCGGGTCACCCGGCGCTTCTACGGCTTCGTGATGGCCGCCGCCATGGGCTTCGTGCTCCTGATGGTCGCCAACCTGCTCTTCAGCGTCTTCGGCGGCGGTGACGGCCTCGGCTTCCGCAGCGGCGGTCTGGGCATCATCTTCGGCATCGTCGGGATCATCCTCGGCGCCTGCTTCCTCGCGCTCGACTTCAAGCAGGTCGAGGACGGCGTCGCGTACGGCGCTCCGCGCGAGGAGTCCTGGCTCGCGGCCTTCGGTCTCACGCTGACGCTGGTGTGGATCTACCTGGAGATGCTGCGGCTCTTCTCGATCCTGCAAGGCAACGACTGACGACTGACGCCTCACGGCTGAGTAGCACGAAGGGGTCCGCGGGCACTGTGCCCGCGGACCCCTTCCGCTGTGTCCGACTCCGCGGAGTCCGACGGCTCGGGTCTCGGGTGTCGGGTGTCGGTTGCCGGGTCAGAGCAGGCGGCGGGCCGCCCGCCGCAGGTCGTATTCGTGGATGATCGCCTTCGCGTGGCCGTACGCGAGGTTGTGCTCGCTCCTCAGCCAGCTGACCTTCTCCTCGAAGCGGAAGAGGGCCGGACCTTCCTCGACCGCGCGAAGCCAGTCGGAGATCTCTCTGCCGGTGCGGTGAGGGATGCGGGAGAGCATGTTGCGATGGGTCTCTTCGGAGAAGACAAGGGACATCGGCGCCTCCGGATGTTGTGCGCGTACTGGTCCTTCACGCCACCGTGCCTGAGCGCTGGCCTGTTGGCAACAGTCCCGTAGGAGAGCTTGTCCGGTCGCGTAAGGTCGCGGCGTGCTCGATACAACGCCGCTGACGGCCGCAGTGGACCGATTCGCCGACCGCCTGCGGGCCGCCCCGCAGAGCCGGCTCCAACGCGGAGCCGCCGCCGAGGCACTGGCGCTGGCCAGGGAACTCTCCGTACGGGCCCAGCGGCTCGACGCCCCCGGCGAGGAGCCCAGGATCATGCCGGACTCCGGCGTCTTCGTGGTCGCGGACCAGCTCACGGTCGCGGCCGGGGATCTGGCCGAAGCATTGCGTACGGCCCCGTCCGTGAGGGAGCTGGACGAGGCCGTGAGATCGGTGGAGAAGGCGGCGGCGCGAGCCGCGCTCTGAGGGCGAGCCGCGGCGGGCGGGGCCGGACAGGGCCTAGAGGGACGCGATGACGCGGTCCGCGAGGATGTAGACGTGCTCGCCGCCGCACGAAAACGTCAGGGCGTACGCGCCGGAGACGCCGGAGCCTCCCAGCAGGACCGGGGCCTCGCCCTCCCGCAGCGCCCCGGCGAGCCGCTCGGCGGTCTCGCGGTGGCCCGGGGTCATGCAGAGCGTCGTGCCGTCGGCGAAGACATAGACGTCGAGGGTGCCCAGCGGGCCGGGCCGGACGTCCGCGAGCGCCGTACCGGTCTCGGCGAGCGCGTCGAGCCGCGACACCGTGCGCTCGTGGTCGGTGACGACCGGGGCCTGCACCGGGACGAAGTCCGGGTGCGAGGGGTGCCGGCGACGGGCGGCGGCCAGCTCGGCGGAGTCCTCCGCGAACTCACCGGCCTCACCCATCCCGCTCACCTCGGTCAGCTCCGGGTAGTCGGCCAGGTCGTCGAGTCCGTCGGCGGCGTCGAGGTCCAGCGCCTCCAGCCCGGCGAAGTCCACCTGGCGGGGCACGTAGTACGGGCTCTCCTCGGTACCGAATCCGGGCAGCCCGCCCAGCAGCGACGGGGTGTCGGCGGCGTCACGGGCCTCCTGGGCGGCCCAGAAGGCACGGGCCTCGGCCAGCTCGCGCTCGCGCTCCTCGGCGAGGGCCTCCGCGACGGCGGTCCGTATGTCGTCGGCGTGGGTGGCGCTTCTGGCCTGGGGTACGGCCGCGGTGAGGTCGCCCGGGACCGACGCGGCCAGCTCACCGCGCAGCGCGCTGACCTGCCTGCGCAGCCCGTGGGCGGCGTGCAGGGCGGCGACGCCCACGGCCGTGGCGGCGGCTGTGGTCAGCAGCAGGGCAAGAGACATGGCGCTCACTGACTACTCCCGATTCCGATCGATACCCCCGACTTCCTACCTCAGCTTGTCGAAGGCGAGAGCCGTCCGTCAGTGCATTACGTCACGAATTGGACAGGTCTTTGGGCCTTATACCTCCCCTGAACGCGGCTCTGACCTGGGCAAAGGAATCTCCCCCGGGCGTAGGTCACATCCTGGGGGAGATTCAGTCACAACTGAGGATCGCGGGGGTTGAGATGCGCTTATCCGACTCGCGCGACTACTCTCCGCTAAAAATCCGGTCCGGTCCGGTTCAGCTCATGCGCTCGATGACCATGGCCATGCCCTGGCCGCCGCCTACGCACATCGTCTCCAGGCCGAACTGCTTGTCGTGGAACTGGAGGCTGTTGATCAGCGTGCCCGTGATCCGTGCGCCGGTCATGCCGAAGGGGTGGCCGACGGCGATGGCGCCGCCGTTGACGTTCAGCTTCTCCAGCGGGACGCCCAGGTCCCGGTAGGACGGGATGACCTGGGCGGCGAACGCCTCGTTGATCTCGACCAGATCGATGTCGTCGATGGTCAGCCCGGCACGGGAGAGCGCCTGCCGGGACGCCTCGACCGGGCCGTAGCCCATGATCTCGGGCGACAGACCGGTCACGCCGGTGGAGACGATCCGGGCCAGCGGGGTCAGGCCCAGCTCGCGCGCCTTGGTGTCGGACATGATCACGAGCGCGGCGGCGCCGTCGTTGAGCGGACAGCAGTTGCCGGCCGTCACCAGGCCGTCCGGGCGGAAGGCGGGCTTGAGGCCCTGGACACCCTCCAGCGTGACGCCCGCGCGCGGGCCGTCGTCCTTCGCCACGACCGTGCCGTCCGGGGTCGTCACGGGCGTGATCTCGCGCTCCCAGAAGCCGTTCTTGATCGCTTCCTCGGCGAGGTTCTGGGACCGTACGCCGAACTCGTCCATGTCCTGGCGGGTGATCCCCTTGAGACGGGCGAGGTTCTCGGCGGTCTGGCCCATCGCGATATAGGCGTCGGGGACCAGGCCGTCCTCGCGCGGGTCGTGCCATCCGGCACCCGTGCTCTGCGCGACCTCGGCGGTGCGGGCCTCGGCGTCCGCGAAGACCGGGTTGTGGGTGCCCGGCATGCCGTCCGAGGAGCCGTTCACCGAGCGCGAGACCATCTCGACCCCGGCCGAGATGAAGACATCGCCCTCGCCCGCCTTGATGGCGTGCAGCGCCATCCGGGAGGTCTGGAGGGACGAGGAGCAGTAGCGGGTGATGGTGCAGCCGGGGAGGTGGTCCATGCCCAGCTGTACGGCGACGATCCGGCCGAGGTTGTGGCCCTGCTCGCCGCCGGGCAGGCCGCAGCCGAGCATCAGGTCGTCGATGTCGCGCGGGTCGAGGCCGGGGACCTTGGCCAGTGCGGCTTCGATGATCGTGGCGGTCAGGTCGTCGGGCCGCAGTTCCTTCAGCGAGCCTTTGAAGGCCCGGCCGATGGGGGAACGGGCGGCAGAGACGATCACGGCTTCGGGCATCACGGCTCCATGAGGACGGAAGTGGACGGGTGAGGGCTGACGTGACGGGTGGGAGTGGGCGGTAGGAAAGAGGGCAGGTCTGTCTGGGAAGTTACCCGCCCGTAGTGCCGGGGGCACCGGGCGGGACATGTGATGCGGACCTCTTTTCTAAGCGCTTGCTCACGCGGCGGTGACCGGGACCGGGACCTGACCGGGACCCGAGGCCGGGCCAGGTCCCGGTCCCGGTGTCATGCCTCCCAGCCCACCTGCCGGGTCTCCTCGGCGTCCGGCGGCACGTCCGGAGGCACGTCCGGAGCCACGTCCGGCGGCGTCGCTCCCGGCGCTCCCGGGACGGCCTCCGTCGGGACGGCCCCCGCCGGGGTCGCCTCGGCCGTGGTCGGCAGATGACGGCGGCGCCGGTGCTTCAGCAGGGCCCACGGGGCACGGGCGCCGGTGACCTCGGTGCCCGCCTGGGACGCCGCGGCCGAGGCCGCCTTCGCCACCGGCAGCATGTCCTCGTCGCGGGTCGCGTCGAGGCGGTCCGTCTCCGGCCACAGGTTGAGGACCGCGCACAGCGTGGGCAGGACGGCCATCGCGGCCGTCGCGTACCCCTCGGCGGAGGGGTGGTAGTTGTCCGGGCCGAACAGCTCCCGCGGATTCGCGGCGAACTCCGGGCCCAGCAGATCGCCCAGCGAGACCGTGCGGGCGCCCTGCTCGACCGCCACGATCGTCTGGGCGGCGGCCAGCTGCCGGCTCACCCGGCGCGCCAGCCAGCGCAGCGGCTGGTACACCGGCTCGATCGTGCCGAGATCCGGGCAGGTGCCGACGACCACCTCCGCCCCGGCCGTACGCAGTCGCCGTACCGCCGCCGCCAGGCACCGCACCGACTGTGTCGCCGGCAGCCGGTGCGTGACGTCGTTCGCGCCGATCATGATCACGCAGACGTCCGGGACCCGGGCCGGATCCGACAGCAGCAGGGTCACCTGCCGGTCCAGATCGTCCGACCTCGCTCCCGGCAGTGCCACGTTCCACAGATCCACGGGCCGCTCGGCGACCGCGGCGAGCCCCGAGGCCAGCAGCGCCCCCGGGGTCTGCCCCGCCCGCCGTACGCCCTGTCCCGCGGCCGTGGAATCGCCGAGCATGCCCATGCGCAGCGGTTGGGTGTGCCCGAAGGCCAGTCCGTACCATCCGTCGCCGCTGGGCGGTACGGGGGCGCTCCCGCCGCCCACCGACCGCTTCGCCAGCTGGACCTCCGCCAGCAGCACTCCGACGCCCGCCGCCCCCAGCAGCCCGATGCTGCCGCCGCCGTAGGCCGCACCCGCGGCGATCCGCCGCGCCACCCTCGCCCTCGACACAGTCCGTGCCACCTCCTCCAAGCCGCCGTACGCACGAGTACGCGCGTGTACATCAGCTAACTGCCCCGTAAGGACTGTCGCCCAATCTCACGCGTATGCGCATACGCTGGCCGGACCATCACGGAGACCCCGGAGACAACGGTGCAATTCCACGACTCGATGATCAGCCTGGTCGGCAATACCCCGCTGCTGAAGCTGACCAGCGTGACCGAAGGCATTCAGGCGACAGTCCTGGCCAAGGTCGAATACTTCAACCCCGGCGGTTCGGTGAAGGACCGCATCGCCCTGCGCATGATCGAGGCAGCCGAGGAGAGCGGGGAGCTCAAGCCCGGCGGCACGATCGTCGAACCGACGAGCGGCAACACCGGCGTCGGCCTCGCCATCGTGGCCCAGCGCAAGGGTTACAAGTGCGTTTTCGTCTGCCCGGACAAGGTTTCCACGGACAAGATCAATGTCCTTCGGGCCTACGGCGCCGAGGTCGTCGTCTGCCCGACGGCCGTCGATCCCGAGCACCCCGACTCGTACTACAACGTCTCCGACCGGCTGGTCAGTGAGACGCCTGGGGCCTGGAAGCCGGACCAGTACAGCAACCCGAACAACCCGCGCTCGCACTACGAGACGACCGGTCCCGAGCTGTGGAAGCAGACGGACGGCAAGATCACCCACTTCGTCGCGGGCGTCGGCACCGGCGGCACCATCACCGGGACCGGCCGCTTCCTCAAGGAGGCCAGCGACGGGCGGGTACGGATCGTGGGCGCCGACCCGGAGGGATCGGTCTACTCGGGCGGCTCCGGCCGGCCCTATCTGGTCGAGGGCGTCGGTGAGGACTTCTGGCCGACGGCGTACGACAGCACGGTCACGGACGAGATCGTCGCCGTGTCCGACAAGGACTCCTTCCAGATGACCCGGCGCCTCGCCAAGGAGGAGGGCCTGCTCGTCGGCGGTTCCTGCGGCATGGCGGTGGTGGCGGCGCTGAAGGTCGCCGAGGGGCTCGGCCCGGACGATGTCGTGGTCGTTCTGCTGCCGGACAGCGGCAGGGGCTACCTCAGCAAGATCTTCAACGACGAGTGGATGAACGACTACGGCTTCCTGGAGCAGGGCGGCGACGCGGTGAGCGTCGGGCACGTCCTGCGTCACAAGGAGGGCGCCATCCCGACCCTCGTCCATATGCACCCGGAGGAGACGGTCGGCGAGGCCATCGAGGTCCTGCGGGAGTACGGCGTCTCGCAGATGCCGATCGTGAAGCCGGGCGCCGGCCACCCGGACGTGATGGCCGCGGAGGTCATCGGTTCGGTCGTGGAGCGGGAGCTGCTCGACGCGCTCTTCACTCAGCGCGCCTCGCTCGGCGACCCGCTGGAGAAGCACATGTCCTCCCCGCTGCCGCAGGTGGGATCCGGCGAGCCGGTGGCCGATCTGATGGCGGCGCTGAGCGGTACGAACGGCGCCGACGCCGCGATCGTGCTGGTGGAGGGCAAGCCGACAGGCGTCGTGAGCAGGCAGGATCTGCTGGCGTACCTCTCGAAGGACGTGAAGTAGCGCCGGGGACCGCCCGGCCGGAGCCGCGACGGCGCGGGTTCGCGAAAGTGGTACGAGCGCGACACGTCAGCGCAGCACCGGCTTAACACGCGTCCGGCACATTGGTGGTTGTCGGCGTCAAGGACCTCCGGAGCGGCTCCCGGACTCCATGGACGCCCGGACACGAGACCGGCCCTGACCCGGAACGTGTCCCTCGCGGGGACCGTCGTCGTCCCGCCCCCCGGCAACGGGGGTGCGGCGGTCCCCGCGACTACTTCTTCCGAGTGATTCTTCAGCCCGCGGCAACCGTCGGCCGAAGGCCCGCGGGACCACCGGTTCGGCCCGCGGGGAGCGTCCGCTCCCCGGCCTCGGTCACCCCTCCCAGTCGGATTCCTCGCGCTGCTTGCGGTCGGCCCAGGGCCAGCCGCGGGCGGCGTGCACCGCGTTCACCGCGACGATGCCCAGCCAGCAGACGACCAGGCCCTTGAAGCCGGTGTTCACCGCGGCTATCGCGGTCAGCGGAATGGCGAGGACCAGCGAGACGACGCCGAACCCGAAGCGCCCGCCGAACCCCGTCGAGGCGCCCGGCGGGCGGGGGCCGCCGCCCCGGGCGGCCGCCATCTGCTGTTCGGCGAGCCGCCGGCGGACATGACGGTCGGTCATCCCGTCCATGCGCTGCTCCACCTTTTCGAGGAACGATTCGATCAGTGCGGGCTCGTAGTCCGCCCCCAGCTCGTGACGGGCCTGAAGGGTGGCGTCGAGCTCCTTCTTGAGCTCAGGGTCGCGGGCTTCCATGGTGGCCACGGTACGAAGCGGGACGTCCCCCGCGCATTGGGGCTAGCCCCCGTTCTTCCCTGCGGGATTCCTCAGGCCGTGGTCCGCCGCCCAGGCGTTCGCGACGTCCTCCGGGTCCTTCTTGTCCTTGTCCACCTGGCGGTTCAGCTCCGTGAGGGCCTCGGTCGTCAGGGCGTTGCCCAGCCGGGCCAGTGCCTTGCGCACGGTGGAGTCGGCCTTGCGGTCGGCGATCAGCGGGACGATGTGCTGACCGGGGACGAGGTTCTTGGGGTCGGTGAGGACCACCCAGCCCTCGGCGGCGATGTCCGTGTCCGTGGTGAAGAGATTGGCGACGTCCACATCGCCCTTCTTCAACGCGCCCTTGACCAGCGGTCCCGAGGAGTCCAGCGACTTGAACTCCTTGAACTCCACGCCGTACACGTCCTTGAGCCCGACGACGCCCACGACCCGCTTCTTCACCTCGGGCGCCGCGCCGATGACCAGCTTGCCGTTCTGCTTCGCCAGATCCGCCAGCGTCCTGAGGCCGAATCTGTCGGCGGTCTCGCGGGTGACGGCGAAGGCGTCGGAGTCCTCGGCCTTGCCGTACGGGAGGATCTGGAGGCCCGCGGGGAGGGCGACGGCGAGGGCGTTCTGCATCTCGCCCTCCTCCGTGGCGGTCGCCTCGGGGTCCAGGTAGTGCAGCAGCGCGCCCTGGTACTCGGGGAGCAGATCGATGTCGCCGCCCTTGAGCGCCGGGATGAGGATCTCGCGGGTGCCGAGGTTGGGGCGGACGGTCGTCTTCACCCCCGCGGCGCCGAGCACGGCCGCGTAGAGGTGGCCGAGGATCTGGTTCTCGGTGAAGTTGGCGGTGCCGATGGTGATGCCGTCCGCGCTGGAACCGCCGCCCCCGCCGCCGCTGCCCTGGCCTTCGAGGGAGGTGATCCCGCTGCTGCACGCGGCGAGCGCGGGGACGGAGGCCGCGGCGAACAGGCCGCCGAGGAGCCTGCGCCGGTTCATCGGTGAGTTCGGGTGCGCGTTCGGGTTCGGGTTCGCGTTCATGGGTGAGTCCGAGGTCACGGGAGTGGTCTCCTAGGCGGCGGTGCGGTGGCGGAAGAGGACGCGCTGAAGCCCCGACAGCGCCAGATCGAGGACCACGGCGACGACCGCGACCAGCACGGCTCCGCCCAGTACCTGGACCAGGTCGCGCTGGGCCAGGCCGTCGAAGACGTACCGGCCGAGCCCGCCGAAACTGACGTACGCGGCGATGGTCGCCGTCGCCACCACCTGGATCAGCGCGAGCCGCAGCCCGGTCATGATCAGCGGCAGCGCGAGCGGGATCTCGACCTGGAGCAGCACCTGACGGCCGCGCATGCCCTGGCCCCTGGCCGCGTCCTTCACCTCCGGGTCGACGGCGGTCATCCCCGCGTACGTGTTGGTCACGATCGACGGGACGGCGAGGGCCACCAGCGCCACGTACACGGGGGTCATGGACAGTCCGCTGGCCAGGAAGACCAGCACGACGAGCCCGACCGTGGGCAGGGCCCGGCCGAACGAGGCGAGGTTGATGGCGAGGAACGCGCCCCGTCCCGTGTGCCCGATGAGCAGCCCGACGGGCAGCGCGATCAGCGCGGCGATCACGGTCGCGATCAGCGAGTACTGGAGGTGCTCGGCGAGACGGTGTCCGATGCCGTCCGGGCCCGTCCACTGCTCGCTCGACACCAGCCAGGAGCCGAGGTCCTTGAAGAGTTCGTACATGTCGGGTCAGACCTTCCCGCTCTGAGGCTGCCGCTGCCGCCGCGGCTGCCGCTTCGGCTGCCTCGTCCAGGGGGTGAGCACGTACTGCACGGCCACCAGCAGCGCGTCCGCGACCAGCGCGAGCAGCAGGGTCAGGACGACGCCGACGACCACAGGGGTCGGGAAATTGCGCTGGAAGCCGTCGGTGAAGAGCTGGCCGAGGCCGCCGTCGCCGATATAGGTCGCGACGCTGACCAGCGAGATCGACATGACGGTGGCGATCCGTACGCCCGCCATGATCACGGGGAGCGCGAGGGGCAGCTCGACCGTGAGGAGCGTACGCAGCGGACGCGTGCCCATGGCGACGGCGGCCTCACGCGCCTTGGCGGGGACGGACTCCAGTCCCTCGACGGTGTTCCGCAGCAGGACGACCAGCGTGTAGATCGTCAGGCCGATGACGGTGGTGGTCCTGGTCAGCCCGGAGACGGGCAGCAGCAGGACGAAGACCGCGATGGACGGGATCGTGAACAGGACGTTGGAGAGCCCGAGGAGGAAGCCGCGCAGTGGCCGGACGCGATGGGCGAGTACGGCCAGCGGGAGCGAGATCAGCAGCCCGAGGAGTACGGCGGTCAGGGCGGCCTGGAGATGGGAGAGGGTGAGGGTGGTGAGATCGCCCGCGTGGTCGGATATCCACGCCCACTCGACGGTCATGCGGCCCCGCCCGGGGTCTTCGAGATTGCTTTGGCGGTGTCCCGCGAGGGGCCCGGCGTTTTGGTGAGGCCTTCGGCCGCCCGCGCCGCCTCCTGGTGTCTGCGGCCCGCGTGCTCGTGGATCGCCTCGCGCGAGGTGACCCCGGTCAGCACGCCGTCGGCGTCGACCCGGGCTATCAGACCGGCCGGGGAGGCGATCGACTCGTTCAGCGCGGCGAGCAGCGAGTCGGTGTCGCGCAGCGGCCGTACGGGCGTGAGCGGGGCGGCGGGAGAGGCGGCGTCCGCGCCGTACGGGTCGTGCCAGCCCAGCGGCTCGTTCCGCGCGGAGACGACCAGACACGGCCCCGAGCCGGCCGGGGGCGCCGGCGCGTCCTCCCGTACCGTCGTGGCCCGCTGGAGCGGCACCTCCGCGAGCGTCGTCAGGGAGAGCAGCTTCAGCTCGCGCTCCGCGCCGAGGAAGTCGGCGACGAAGTCGTCCGCCGGGCCGGCCAGCAGCTCTGCGGGGGCGGCGCACTGGACGAGGTGGCCGCCGGTCCGGAAGACGGCGATCCGGTCGCCGAGCCGTACCGCCTCGTCGATGTCGTGGGTGACGAACGCGATGGTCTTGTTCAGGTCGCGCTGGAGACGGATCAGCTCGTCCTGGAGCTGGGTCCGTACGACCGGGTCGACGGCGCCGAACGGCTCGTCCATCAGCAGCACCGGCGGATCGGCCGCGAGCGCCCTGGCCACCCCGACGCGCTGCTGCTGGCCGCCGGAGAGCTGGTGCGGGTAGCGCTTGCCCGCCTCGGCGGTCAGCCCGACCGTCTCCAGCAGCTCGGCCGCCCGCGCACGGGCCTTCCTGCGGCCCCAGCCGAGCAGCAGCGGCACGGTCGCGATGTTGTCGAGGACCGTACGGTGTGGAAAGAGGCCCGACTGCTGGATGACATAGCCGATACCGCGCCGCAGCTCGGCGGCGTCCTGTTCGAGCACGTCCCGGCCGCCGAGCCGGATGGTCCCGGACGTCGGGTCGACCATCCGGTTGATCATGCGGAGGGTGGTGGTCTTGCCGCAGCCCGAGGAGCCGACCAGGACGGTGATCCCGCCCTCCGGCATCTCCAGCGTGAGGTCGTGAACCGCCGTGGTGCCGTTGGGGAAGCGTTTGTTCACCGCGTCGAATTTGATCATCAGTCGTCCCTTGCCCCGCGTCCCTTGCCCGGCTGCATATAGTCATGCAGAGTTCTCGTTGTCTGAATAGATTGTCAATGCCCCCGGGTAAATCACTGGTTACGGATGGCCGCAGGGCAAGACATAGCGTCCGATAAGGAGGCGTTCGCGCATGATGTCGTCCCACATGATGGACCCGTCGGCTTCGCGCACCACCCCGAGCACGGCCATCGTCGTACTGGACGGACAGAGCCTCCCGGTGACCGATGTCGTACGCCTGGCGGACGGCGCCGCTCGTCCGGTACCCGGAACCGACGCGATGAAGCGTGTCGAACAGAGCTGGCACCTCGCGCGCGAGCTGGCCGCCTCCGGCCGGGTGTACGGACGCTCCACCGGCGTCGGCGCCAACCGCACCGAGGCCGTGCCCACCGAGGCCGCCGCCGACCACGGACTGCGGTTGCTGCGCAGCCACGCCGGTGCCATCGGCGACCCCCTGCCCGCCCGCGAGGTCCGCGCCATGCTCGCCATACGGGCCAACCAGCTCCTCGCGGGCGGCGCGGGACTGCGGCCCACCGTCGTCACCGCCCTCTGCGAGGCGCTGGAGTCCGGCGCGTACCCCGTGGTGAACGAGTTCGGCTCGGTCGGCACGGGCGATATCGCGGCCCTCGCCCAGATGGGTCTGGCCCTCGCCGGTGAACATCCCTGGCGGGGCGGCCCGGCGCCCGACGCGCAGCCCCTCGACAACAACGACGCCCTCGCCCTGATCAGCAGTAACGCCCTCACCCTCGGCCAGTCCGCGCTCGCCCTCCACGAACTGCGCCGGCTCACCACCGCCACCGAACTGGTCGCCGCGCTCTCCCTGCTCGCCGTCGACGGCTCGTACGAGGCGTACGCGGAGCCCGTGCACGCCGCGCGCCCGCACCCCGGCTCGTACGCCGTCGCCGCCGACATGCGGGCGATCCTCGGCGCCCCCGAACGGCCGGGACCGCCCCTCGGCCGGATCCAGGACCCGTACGGCTTCCGCTGTGTCCCGCAGATCCACGGCCCGGCACGTGACGCCGCCGACGCGCTGGAGAACGCCCTCGCCGTCGAGATCAACGCCGCCGCCGAGAACCCGCTGATCCGCCCCGGCACGGAGACGGACCCGATCCCCGCCGCGTACCACCACGGCGGCTTCTATCTGGCCCAGGTCGCGCTGGCGCTCGACCACTTCAGGCTCTCGCTCGTGCAGACGGCGCGGCTCTCCACCTCCCGGCTCTCCGCGCTCAACGAGCCCGCGTTCACCCGGCTGCGGCCCTTCCTCGCCGACGCCGAGCCCGCCAGCTCCGGGGTGATGATCCTGGAGTACGCGGCCGGGGCGGCCCTCGGCGATCTGCGGGCGTTCTCCGCGCCGGCCTCGCTCGGCCACGCGGTACTGTCCCGTGGCGTGGAGGAGCAGGCGAGCTTCGCCTCGCTCGCCGCACGCCAGACCCTGCGCCTGGGGAGCGCGTACCGGCTGGTCGTCGGCTGCGAACTGGTCGCCGCCGTACGGGCCATGCGCCAGCGCGGACTGCGGCCGGATCCGGGGCTTCCGGTCGGCCGGGCCTTCGAACTGGCCGAGACCGTACTCCAGGACGAGGCCGCCGACCGGCCGTTGACCGATGATGTGACAGCCGCCGCCGCGCTGCTCGACCGGTTCACGGACCTGGTCACGGATCTCGTGACGTATCCGGTGAACGGTCCGGCCACGGCGGGCCGGACCATGGCCGAACCGACCGAACAGACAAGGGGGATCGCATGAGCGACAGCCCTGCCGCCCGACTCCAGCAGCTCTTCGAGGGCCACCGGCTGACCCCCACTCAGCGGCGCATCGCGCACAGCATGGTGCGGCGGCCCGCGGACGCGCCCTTCCTGTCGAGCGTCGAGCTGGCGGACCTGGCGGGAGTCAGCCAGCCGTCCGTCACCCGCTTCGCGGTCGCGCTCGGCTTCGACGGCTATCCGGCGCTGCGCCGGCATCTGCGCGATGTCGCGCCCGTCGGCCCGGAGGAGGGCGAGTCCACGTACAACGAGTACCAGCAGGCCGTACGCGGCGAGATCGAGAACCTGCGCCGGCTGGCCGAGCTGCTCGCCGATCCCGGCCCGGTCGAACAGGCCGGGCGGCTGCTCGCCGCCTCCCGCCCGCTGCCGGTCCTCGGCCTGCGCGCCGCCTCCTCGCAGGCGCGCGGCTTCGCCTACTTCGCGGCCAAGGTCCATCCGGACGTACGGCTGCTCGACGAGGGCGGCACGATGCTCGCCGACCGGATCGACGCGGCCAGGACCGCGGGCGCCACCGCGCTGCTCTGCTTCGCGCTGCCGCGCCACCCGAAGGAGGTCGTGGACGCGCTGGCGTACGCGCGGTCGGCCGGGCTGACGGTGGTGACGGTCGCCGACTCGGCGTTCGCGCCGGTCGCGGGCCACAGCGACCTGCTGATCCCGGCGGCGGTCGGTACCGGGCTCGCCTTCGACACGGCGTGCGCGCCGATGCTGCTGGGGCGGGTGCTGCTGGAGGCGATGTGCGACGGGCTGCCGGACGCGCAGGCGCGACTGGAGGAGTTCGACGCGCGGGCGGCGGCGCGGGGGCTGTTCGTGGAGTGAGTGACGTCCTGTCAGGGGCTCTCTTCCCAGGGGCCCTTCGGCCAGGGGCTTTCAGGACGGGCCGTGGGTGACGCGGATCTTGGACTGGCCGTGCGGCAGCTCCTCCCAGTCGGCCATGAAGCGGGCCGCCAGACCGTGCTTCCCGGCCAGGGCGATCAGCGTCTCGGTGCGGTAGTAGAAGTCCTCCCGCAGCACCTGATGCTCCGTGCCCTCGGTGCGGTCGAAGGTGAAGTCGAACCAGCCGCCGGGGGCCATCACCCGGCCGACGTTGGCGAAGCACTCCTCGATGACCGTGAGCGGGGAGTGCGAGAAGACGCTGTGCGCGTGCACCACGTCGAAGTGCGCCTCGGGCAGGAAGCGCAGGGTCAGATCGCGGACCGGGGTCAGCGTGGGCAGCCGGTTCTGGAGATGCTCGCGCACCATCGTGTCCTGCGCGGCGGCGAGGATGTCGGGGGAGATGTCGATGCCGTAGTAGTGGCCGGGCTCCAGGTGCCTGATGAACCGCCAGCCCGCCCGCAGATTGCCGCACCCGATCTCCAGCATCCGGTGCTCGGGGCGCAGACCGTGGCTGAGCAGATAGTCGAACTGCATCGCGCCCAGCGCCAGCCACCGTTCACGGCTACGGCTGCCGACCGCCGCGTCCGGGTCGGCGCGGGTGTCGGACCGCATCACCGCGCGGTAGTACGCGACGTGGTCCGGCCAGCGGTACCGCAGCCACGCGTCCCGGGCCGCGCGGACCAGATGGCGCGGCACGCGGTCGGGATGGCGCAGCGCGTAGGAGACGCGGTGCCCGAGGGCGGCGCGATTGACGGTGACGTTCTTGGTGGCCACGGGGGCACTTCCTCCTCGTACGGAGCGGACGCGGCGGCCGTGCCGGACCGGGACAGGGCCCGGCTTCGCCTCGCGGGTTTTCTCGGTACCAGCCTGGGCGCGCGAGCGCGCGCCGGACGCGGCCGACCGGCTCTCCCGCGGGGACGGTTCGGCGGACGCGGGTGTCAGCCGATTGGAGGTTGCGGTGCAGCGTCGGGCACGCTGATGCCGGACGAGCACGGGAGACCCCGAGCGATGAGGAGGCCGGCGGTGCGGCACCGTACGGAGTCATGCCGGTCGTGCGGCCCGTGACGGCGGTGGACGGGAGCCCCGCCCCGGGACAGGGCGCGCGGGCCGGTACGAAGGCCGAAAGGGCGGATCCGGCGGGTGCGCGGGCCGATCCGGACGGGCGGTGGCTGACAGCGGTCATGCACGCCGCGTTCTTCCTGCTGCTCGGCTCCTCGCTCGTCCGCTTCCTGACGCGGGACCAGGGCGACGGGTGTACGTCGTGGATCGTCGCGCTGTTCGCCGTCTTCTGGCTGCTCTACGTCCTCGGGCAGCTGCTGGCCCCGGCGCCGCGCCCCGGCGCCCGGCCCACCGCACGGCATCTGGCCTGGCTGGGCGCGGTGTCGGCCGTCTGGATCGTGCTGCTCGTCCTCGCGCCGAGCGCCACGTGGTGCGCCATGCCGCTGCTCTTCGCCGGACTGCACACGCTGCCCGCGCGGATCGCGGTGCCGGTGGTGGCCGTTCTCACCGCGCTGGTCGTCGCCTCCCAGATGCGGGTGTCGGAGGGCGCGGTCAACCCCAACATGGTCATCGCCCCGCCGGCCGTCGCGGCGGTCGCCACCGCCGTCCTGGTCCATCTGCAACGCCAGGCGGCCCGGCAGCGAACCCTGATCGACGACCTGGTCCGCACCCGCCGCGACCTCGCCGCCACCGAGCGGCGGGCGGGCGTCCTGGCGGAGCGGCAGCGGCTGTCCTCGGAGATCCACGACACCCTCGCACAGAGCCTGTCCAGCCAGCGGATGCTGTTGCAGGCCGCCGAGCGCGTCTGGCGGACGGAGCCGGACGTGGCCCGCGCGCACATCCGGGACGCGGCCGAGATCACCTCGCGCGGCCTCGCCGAGGCCCGCCGGTTCGTCCATGACCTGGCCCCGGCCGACCTCGACGGGTTCACCCTGCCCGAGGCGTTGAACGCGCTCGCGGGGCGCGAGAGCGGCCCGGGTCCGACGGTGGCCTTCCGGCTCGACGGCACCCCGGGCCCGCTGCCGGAGCGGGCCGAGGCGGCGCTGCTGCGTATCGCCCAGGGCGCGCTGGCCAACGTGCGCGAGCACGCCGCCGCGACGCGCGCCGTGCTGACCCTGACCTGGGTGGACGACCAGATCTCGCTGGACGTCGCCGACGACGGACGGGGCTTCGACCCGGACGGCGCACCCGCGCCCGCGCCCGCACCCGCGCCCCTGCCCGGTGAGGGGCGCGGGCACGGGCTGCCCGCGATGCGTATCAGGGCGCGGCAGGCGGGCGGCACGCTCACCGTGGAATCCACGCCGGGCGAGGGCACGGTGGTGTCGGTCGCCGTGCCCCTCGTCCCCGTAGCCCCCGCCCCGCCCGACCCGCCCGCCCCGCTGAGGGAGACCGCATCGTGAGCCCGCTGGAGTCCTCCCCGCCGATCCGGCTGCTGCTCTGCGACGACCACGCCGTGGTGCGTGCCGGGCTGCGCGCGCTGCTGGCCAGTACCGACGGCATCGAGGTGGTCGGCGAGGCGGGCAGCGGCGAGGAGGCTCTCGCCCTGGCCGCCCGCGTACGCCCCGACGTCGTACTGATGGACCTTCAGCTCGGCGGCGGCATGGACGGCGTGACGGCCACCCGGCGTCTGACGTCGGCCCCGGCATCGGCTCCGACGCCGGGTGGTGCGGAGGGCTCCGGCACACCGGGCCCGCGCGTGCTGGTGCTCACCATGTTCGACACCGACGCCGACATCACCCGTGCCATCGAGGCGGGCGCCACCGGCTATCTGCTCAAGGCCGAGCGACCGGAGGAGCTGTTCGCGGCGATCCGCGACGCGGCGGCGGGCCGTACCGCGCTGTCGGCCCCGGTCGCGGACCGGGTGCTGGCCCAGATGCGCAGCCCGCGCCCCGTGCTGTCCGAGCGCGAGCGCGACATCCTCCGGCAACTGGCGCTGGGCCTGGGCAACCGGGAGATCGCACGGGCCCTGTTCATCAGCGAGGCCACGGTCAAGACCCATCTGGGACGGATCTACGGAAAGCTGGGCGTGGACACCCGGGCGGCAGCGGTGGCGGTCGCGGGCGAGCGGCGGCTGCTGCCCTGACGTGGACTGCCGCGCCGTGAGGGCGCCGCTTCTCAGGAAACGTTCAGAGAACCTCATTAGTCTGCGCGCCACAACACAGGCATGAGGAGGCGGGTCGTGGGGCGTGGAGGGCAGTCTCTGGCACGGGTGGCCGTGATCGTACGGGCCGGTGCCGTCCCGCTGTGGTGGCTGGGGGTCCTCGCCACCGGGATCGGTGTCCTGCTCCCCGGACTGACCGGGCGCGGGGTCGGCGGCTACACCGGCGCGGCGCTGTTCGTGGTGTGCGCCGGGGTGGTCGCGCTCGTGCGGCGGCGCCGGTACACGGAGTGGGCGGACCGGGCCGGGCGGGCGGGGAAGTCCGACTTCCTCCAGGACCGCGCCGTGACGCTGCGGAACTGGCGCCGGGCGAACCGCTGGTGGCTGCTGGGCGCCTTCCTCGTCGCGGTGGGGAGTTCCTTCGCGCTGCCCGGCGCCGGGGGCCCGGCCCTGGCGGGCGTGGGCGTCGGGCTGTGGCTCAAGGCGGCCTGGCTGGGGCGCCGGGAGCGCCGGGACGACGCACTGCTGTGGGTACGTACCGACTGGGCCGGCACCGGGCACCCCGTGGGCAAGAAGGTCAAGGGCTACCGGATCACGGGAACCGCGGCCGGTGACGCCGTGCCGGGCGGGGCACGGCGCCGTCACTGAGCGGCTGTACGGCCGTCAGACCTCCAGGTCGGCCTCGATTCTCATCAGCTGGTGGCGGGCCATCGCCAGATTCGCCCGTGACTTGTCCAGTGCCAGATAGAGGAACAGTCCGTTGTTGCCGCGTCCCTTGAGCAGCCGTATCAGGTGGTACTGGCTGCCGAGGGTGATCAGGATGTCCTCGATCTCGTCCTGTAGCCCGAGCAGTTCCATGGTGCGGACCTTGGCCCGGACCACATCGGTGTTGCCCGCCGCGGCCACCGTCAGATCGAGGTCCTTGCCGCCGCCGACCGTGCCGAGGGCCATGCCGCTGGAGTAGTCGACGAGGGCGGCTCCCAGGGCGCCGTCGATGACGGTGGTCGCCTGCTTGAGGGCGGCTTCGGTGTTGGCCATGGATGTCGCACTTCCTTTCCGTCCGGTGCGGGCGGTCCGGGAGGTCCCCGGGGCCCGGGTGGCGCGTGTTCCGCGTGTTCCACGTGGATTGGGGGTGGGGTCGGCGGTGGGGGTGTGGGCGGTCATCGGTCAGGCGTTCTCCAGCCGTTCCAGGGCCCCGTCGACCAGTTCGCCGATCCGGGTGCTGGACCGCCGGGCCTCCAGATGGAGCCGGCCCACATTGATCCGGGGTTCCGCCAGGACCGTCAGCACCGCGGAGGCGCCCGCCGCGTATGTCGCGACGTACCCCAGCTCGCCCCGGATCAGCAGCTCCCGGAACCCGCCCTGTCCCGTGGTGTCCGTGAGGCGCAGGGCGACGCCCAGCGCGGCGGCGGTGAGCGCGGCCACCCCCTCCGCCTCCACGTCGGCCGTGTCCTGGGCCAGCACCAGACCGTCGGTACTGGCCGCGAGCGCGCCGGTGAGCTGGGGGAGGCGGGCCCGCAGGCGCCTCAGCTCGCCCAGTACCTCGGCTTCCGCCGTCATCAGCTGTCTCCTCTCGGCACGTGCCCGCAGCGCGCGCCTCATGACGGCGTGGCGCGGTCCGGCACGACGTCGGACACGGCGGGTCCTGTCCGGGCCCGGTGGATGGAACGGGGAGTCACAGGCTTGCCTCCAGGGCGTCGCGGAGCCGGCGTAACAGGGCGATGTCAGGATCGGCCGAGACCGTCGCGACCCAGGACGGGACCGCCGCGGGCGTGGCCGCCGCCGGTTCGGCAGGCGTCTCGACCAGCCCGGCCGCGGCCAGCCGGCGGATGTCCAGCAGGGTGTGGAACGCGGGCCTGCCCAGCGCCCAGGCGATGGCCAGTGGTGTCCGTACCCCGTCCGCCAGTTCCAGCAGCACGCGTTGGCGGCGGGTGACCGCCTGGCCCGGCACCGGTTCGCGCGCCCGCACGGGCGCGGTGTCCACGGCCGCGTACGGCCAGACCTGGTCGAGGAGTTCGCGTCTGCGCCGGGTCTCGCGCTCGACGGCGGACGCGGAGACGGGCCGTACGGGACCGATCCAGTGCGCGACGCCGTAGCGGAAGCGAGTGGGGCCGCTGCCGGGCGCGAGGGCGAAGTAGGCGGCGTCGAACAGCGCGCCCAGATGGCAGATCTCCAGCTCGCCGCCGCCGATCCTGCCGCTGTCGACCAGGAACCGGCCGACCTCGCGGCGGGCGCCCGCCCGGTCGACCGCCTCCTCCCAGCCCGCGCGCGGCAGCCGGCCGCCGGCGGTGAGCAGGACGTCGATCCCGGGGGCGGCGGGGCTCTCCGCGTGCACGACGCGGCCGTCGGCGAGATAGAGCGTGCCGTGGTCGCGCAGGAGCGCTCCGGTGGCGCGCTCGCCGGCCAGTCGGACGAGCATCGGGGAGACCGGGGAGACCGGGGAGACCGGGGAGGCCGGGGAGGCCGGGGAGACCGTGGAGACCGGGGAGACCGGGGAGACCGGGGAGACCGTGGAGACCGGGGAGACCGGGGAGACCGGGGAGACCGTGGAGACCGGGGAGACCGGGGAGACCGGGGAGACCGGGGCAGCCGGAGAGGCCGCGGTGTGGGCGGAGTCCGGTGTGTGCGAGGAGTCAGGGGTGTGCGCGGACGCCGCCGTCATCCCAGCACCAGCCGTTCGGCGAGCTGTCCCAGCCGTAATCGGGCCAGGGCGAGGTTTCCGGTGTCGCGGTCGAGCCAGAGATGGAGGAAGACGCTGCTGTCGAACGTCGTCTCGACGAAGCTCAGGAGGTGGTAGCCGGTATGGGTGGTGACGATGAGGTCCTCGACGGGCGGGCCCTTGTGGCCGGCCGCGACGGCGGGCGCGAACGCCGTGTACTCCGCGGCGGCTCTGGCCAGTTCGGCCGTCTCGGCGGCGGTCGCCTCATGGTCGCCGTTGGGCGATTCGCCCGCCGTGCCGAGCGCGAGACCGCTCGTCCAGTCCACGATCGCCGCTCCGCGCGCTCCCGGCAGCTTCATGGCCTCCTGTAGGCACGCGTCGATTCCGGGCACGCGGACTCCCCTCCCAGCCGGGCGTGCGGGCGCACTGTTGTGCGGCAGTGACCGCGAGATTACGCAACGTTCGTGCGGGGGGAGGAGGTTCTGGCATTTTCCATCGGAACATGCGTGCCGGGCCGCCGGGGACCGGCCACTTCCGGCCGTCCGGGGCCGCCGGCCGCCCGTAGCGCTCCGCCGGGCTCGCCCGGGGCGGTCCGCCGGCCGTCCCGGCTGTCCGGCAGTCGTCCTAGCCGGCCGGCAGGAGCGCGTCGGCGTAGCCGCCGCCCGACTCGGTGACGATCTCCGCGACCGTCTGCGCGGCCCGTACGGTCGCGAAGCGCACCCCGCCGCCGGCCGTGCCCGGCACCGTCACGAAGCCGTGGACACCCGGCCTGGCCAGGCTGTTGTACGCGTAGTGGTTGGAGAAGTAGTACGCGCCGGTGTCGAGGGCGGCCACCAGATCGCCCTGCTCCAGCAGCGGCACGGGCCGGTTCTCGGCGAGCAGATCGCCCGCGAAACAGGCCGGGCCCGCGATGTCCTGGGCCACGGCGGGGCCCGTCCTGGGCCGTCCCCCGGCGTCGTACGCGGCGATGCGCAGCGGCCAGGAGGCGGGGTCGTAGACGGTACGGGTGGCGACCTGCGCGCCCGCGTGGGTCACCGCGATCGGGCGGCCACCGGCGGACTTGGCGTATTCGACGCGCGCGAGGACCGTGCCGTGCTTGGCGAGCAGAGAACGGCCGAATTCGGTGACCAGTCCGTAGCGGCCGTCCAGCAGTCCGGGGACGGTCTCCCTCAGCAGCCGGGCGTAGGCCGCGTACGTCGGTGTCTCCTCGTCCGAGCCGAAATTGACCGGGAGACCGCCGCCGATGTCGAGGGTGTCGATCTGCCGGCGGCCGGCCGCCGCGTTGATCTCCTCCGCCAGTTCGTACACCGTCCGTACGCCCTCGGTCATGCGCTCCAGCGGCACACCCTGCGAGCCGGAGTGGGTGTGCAGCCGGGTGAGCCAGGGGCGGTCGAGGAACGCCCGGACGACCCAGGCGCGGGCGCCCTCGTCGCGCAGCGCGATCCCGAACTTGGAGGTGGCGGTCGCGGTGGAGAGTGCGCCGATGGAACCGCCGCCGACCTGCGCGTTGATCCGCAGCCCCAGCGGGGAGGCGACCGGTCCTGGGCCGGAAACCGGTCCGGAGCCGATGAGGGCGTCGAGCCGGTCCAGTTCCTGGGGGTTGTCCGCGTTGACCGCGATGCCGAGCGCGAGGGCCTCGCGCAGCTCGGCGGTGGTCTTGGCGGGGGAGTCGAGGACGGTGTGCTCGGGCCGTACGCCCGCCGCGCGGGCGAGGGCCAGCTCACCCGGGCTGGCGACCTCGGCGCCGATGCCCTCCTCGCCGAGCAGGCGCACCACGGCCACCAGGGGCGCCGCCTTCACCGCGAAGGCGTGCAGAACGGCGGTGCCTGGGGCGGTGACCTCGTCGAAGGCGGTACGGAGCGCGGCGGCGGAGGCGCGGATCCCGGCCACGTCGAGCAGGGCGACGACGGGCTCGGTCTCGCTGATCAGCCCCTGCGCCACGGCGGCCCGTACGGCGAGGTCCCGGCGGGCCGCCGCACCGGGGGCCGCGCCCGTACCTCCGTCCGCGGAGCCGTTGGAGCCGTTCGAGCCGTTCGAGATGTTCGAGCCGTGCGGGGGAGTGCCGCCGCCGTCGCCGTTGTCGCCGTCACCGTCGTGCTGAACCGAAGCCATGCGTGCCAGCCAATCACCCGCCGACCGGCCACGCAGCTGTTGACTACAAGTATTCATCCGGCGAGGATGTGAATAGATTGGCCAACAGGCCGGTCGGCAGGCCAGTCGGCAGATCCACCACGAAGGAGGCATCGCCATGTCAGGACCGCGACCCGTACGGGCGCCGCGCGGTACGGAACTGAGCGCCCTGGGATGGCAGCAGGAAGCCGCCCTCCGCATGCTCCAGAACAACCTCGACCCCGAGGTCGCCGAGCACCCGGACAAGCTGGTCGTCTACGGCGGCACCGGCAAGGCCGCCCGCGACTGGCGCTCCTTCGACGCGATGGTGCGTACGCTCCGCACCCTCAAGCAGGACGAGACGATGCTCGTCCAGTCCGGCCGTCCGGTCGGGGTGATGCAGACCCACGAGTGGGCGCCGCGCGTGCTGCTCGCCAACTCCAACCTGGTCGGCGACTGGGCGAACTGGGAGGAGTTCCGGCGCCTGGAGGCCCTCGGCCTCACCATGTACGGGCAGATGACCGCCGGATCCTGGATCTACATCGGCACACAGGGCATCCTCCAGGGCACGTACGAGACGTTCGCCGCCGTCGCCGCCAAGAAGTTCGACGGCACCCTCGCCGGGACGATCACCCTCACCGCCGGTCTGGGCGGCATGGGCGGCGCCCAGCCGCTGGCCGTCACCATGAACGACGGCGTCGCGATCTGTATCGACTGCGACCCGCGCGCCATCGAGCGCCGGATCGAGCACCGCTATCTCGACGTACGGGCCGACAGCCTGGAGCACGCGCTCCAGCTGGCGACCGAGGCGCGCGACGCGCGCCGGCCGCTCTCCATCGGCCTGCTCGGCAACGCGGCGGAACTGCTCCCCCGGATGCTCGCCGAGGGCGCCCCCATCGACATCGTCACGGACCAGACCTCCGCCCACGACCCGCTGGCCTATCTGCCGCTCGGCGTCGACTTCGACGAGATGGCCTCGTACGCCGCCGAGAAGCCCGCCGACTTCACCCAGCGCGCCCGGGAGTCCATGGCCCGGCACGTCGAGGCGATGGTCGGCTTCATGGACGCGGGCGCCGAGGTGTTCGACTACGGCAACTCCATCCGCGGCGAAGCCCAACTGGCCGGATACGACAGGGCCTTCGCCTTCCCCGGCTTCGTGCCCGCCTATATCCGGCCACTGTTCTGCGAGGGCAAGGGCCCGTTCCGCTGGGCCGCGCTCTCCGGGGAGGCGTCCGACATCCACAAGACGGACAAGGCGATCCTCGACCTGTTCCCGGAGAACGAATCACTGCACCGCTGGATCAAGATGGCGGGCGAGCGCGTCCACTTCCAGGGCCTCCCGGCCCGGATCTGCTGGCTCGGCTACGGCGAGCGCGACAAGGCGGGCGAGCGCTTCAACGACATGGTCGCCTCCGGTGAGCTGGCCGCGCCGCTGGTCATCGGGCGCGACCACCTGGACTGCGGCTCGGTCGCCTCCCCGTACCGCGAGACCGAGGCCATGCTCGACGGTTCCGACGCCATCGCCGACTGGCCGCTCCTCAACGCCATGGTCAATGTCGCCTCCGGCGCCTCCTGGGTCTCCCTCCACCACGGCGGCGGCGTCGGCATGGGCCGCTCCATCCACGCCGGGCAGGTCTCGGTGGCCGACGGCACGAAGCTCGCGGGCGAGAAGATCCGCCGCGTCCTGACCAACGACCCGGGCATGGGCGTCATCCGCCATGTCGACGCGGGCTACGACCTCGCGGAAGCGGTCGCCGACGAGCGCGACGTCCGTGTCCCGATGCGGGAGGGCGAGTGACCGCGTCACCGCCTCCCGGGCCGGGGCACGCCGAGGGCGCCCCGGGCGACGCCCGCCGAACCCCCTCCTTCCAGGAGATGTGGCGCGAACTCGCCCCGCTCGGCCGCGACTCCGGCAGCGGCGGCTACCGGCGGTACGCCTGGACCGCCGCCGACGCCGATTGCCGGGCCTGGTTCCGCGCGCAGGCCGAGGCCCGCGGGCTGGCCTACGAACTCGACCGCAACGGCAACCAGTGGGCCTGGCTCGGCGATCCGCTCGCCGGGGACGCCGTCGTGACGGGGTCGCATCTGGACTCCGTACCGGACGGCGGCGCCTTCGACGGGCCGCTCGGTGTCGTCTCCTCCTTCGCCGCACTCGACGAACTCCGGGGCAGGGGCGCGCGGTTCAGCCGCCCCCTGGCCATCACCAACTTCGGTGACGAGGAAGGCGCCCGCTTCGGTCTCGCCTGTGTCGGCTCCCGGCTCACCGCGGGCCGGCTCACCGCAGAGCAGGCCCGTGAACTGCGCGACGGGAACGGCATCACGCTGCCCGGGGCGATGGAGGCGGCCGGCCACGACCCGTCCACCCTGGGCCCCGACCCCGAACGCCTCGCGCGGATCGGCGCGTTCATCGAGCTGCATGTCGAGCAGGGCCGCGCCCTCGACCTGTCCGGTGACCCCGTCGGTATCGCGTCGGCGATCTGGCCGCACGGCCGCTGGCGTTTCGACTTCCGGGGAGAGGCCAACCACGCGGGCACCACCCGCCTCGCCGACCGCCGCGACCCGATGCTGCCGTACGCGGAGACCGTGCTCGCCGCCCGCCGCGAGGCCGAACTCGCCGGGGCCCTCGCCACCTTCGGCAAGATCTCCGTCGAGCCCAACGGTGTCAACGCCATCCCCTCCCTCGTCCGTGGCTGGCTGGATTCCCGCGCCGCCGACCAGTCCGCCCTGGACACCGTGGTCGCCGGTATCGAGGCCGCCGCCCGCGCGTACGCGGACCGGGCCGGGATCGAGCTGTCCGTCGTACGGGAGTCCTTCACCCCCGTGGTCGAGTTCGAGCACGCCCTGCGGGACGAACTGGGCAAGATCCTCGGGCAGCGCCCCGGCGGCGGCGCTCCCGTACCCGTCCTCGGCACCGGCGCCGGGCACGACGCGGGTATTCTGTCCGGCTCCATCCCTACCGCCATGCTGTTCGTACGCAACCCCACCGGGGTCTCGCACTCCCCGGCCGAATCCGCGGCCGAGGACGACTGCGTGGCCGGGGTCCTGGCACTGGCCGACGTACTGGAAGGACTCGCGTGCGCATGACGCACCCCACAGCGGCACCGGGCAGGACGCGGGTCACGGACGACGGGACGGCCACCAGAAGCGGGCAGACCACCGCGCCCGGGGCCGCCACCGGGACCGAGGCCGCCGCCGCGCCGGGGCCCGCCACCGCGCCCGGCCGCGCCGTCCCGGCCGGGCCCGCCGGTCCCGTCTACTGGCTGGAACACGCCTGGCTCGGCACCCACGTCGAGCCAGGTGTCGCCGTCGCCGTCACGGACGGCCGGATCACCGACGTCCGCACCGGCGTCAAGACCCCGCCGCCCGGAGCGGCCGTCCTGCGCGGACTGACCCTCCCCGGGCTGGCCAACGCCCACTCCCACGCCTTCCACCGCGCCCTGCGCGGCACCGTCCAGGTCGGCTCCGGCACCTTCTGGACCTGGCGCGAGATCATGTACGGAATCGCCGCCAAGCTCACCCCCGACTCGTACTACGCCCTCGCCCGCGCCGTCTACGCGGAGATGGCGCTCGCCGGTATCACCGCCGTCGGGGAGTTCCACTACCTCCACCACACCCCGGACGGCGCCCCGTACGACCGGCCGAACGCGATGGGGGAGGCGCTGATCGCGGCGGCGGCCGAGGCCGGGATCCGGATCACGCTCCTGGACACCGCTTATCTCTCCTCCGGCATCACGAAGCGGCGCGGCGGCGCGCCCCCCGACCGCCACCAGCTCCGCTTCTCCGACGGAACGGCCACCGCCTGGGCCGAGCGCGCCGCCGACCTCGCCTCGGCCCACAAGGACAGCGCCCACGCCCGGATCGGCGCGGCCATCCACTCCGTACGCGCCGTGCCCGCCGAGCAGCTCTCCACCGTCGCCGAATGGGCCGAGGCCCACCGGGCACCGCTGCATGTGCATCTCTCCGAGCAGACCGCGGAGAACGACGCCTGCCTCGACGTGCACGGCCGCACCCCCACGCGTCTGCTCGCCGATCACGGCGTACTCGGCGCCCGTACCACCGGCGTGCACAACACCCATCTCACCGACGAGGACATCGCCCTGCTGGGCGCCGCCAGGACCGGCACCTGTATGTGCCCCACGACGGAACGCGACCTGGCCGACGGCATCGGCCCCGCCGCCCGGCTCCAGCGAGCGGGCTCGCCGCTCTCGCTCGGCAGCGACAGCCACGCCGTCATCGACATCCTCGAAGAGGCCCGCGCGATGGAACTCGACGAACGGCTGCGCACCCGCAGCCGCGGTCACTGGACGGCCGCCGCCCTCCTGCACGCGGCGACCTCGACCGGCCACGCTGCCCTCGGCTGGCACGAGGCGGGCAGGATCGAGCGCGGCGCGCTCGCCGATCTCGCCACCATCGCCCTGGAATCGGTCAGAACAGCGGGCACGCTCACCCGGCTCGGAGCGGAGACAGCCGTATTCGCCGCCTCCGCGGCGGATGTGCGCCACACCGTCGTCGCGGGCCGCCAGATCGTCCGGGACGGTGTCCACGCCCTCGTCCACGACGTGCCCAAGGCCCTCGCCGAGTCGATCGCAGCCCTGCGCGGCTGACGCCGCGGACGCCGCCGAAGGAGAAGACCGTCACGATGACGACCACCACCACGGCGGGAACCACCGCCCTCACCAACATCGCCAGTCTGGTCACCAACGACCCCTCCCTCGGTGACGGAACCCCCATCGGTCTGATCCAGGACGCGGCCGTCGTCATCGACGGCGACCGCGTGGTCTGGGTCGGTGAGTCAAGCAAAGCACCCGCCACTGACAACGCCGTCGACGCCGGTGGCCGGGCCGTGATCCCGGGCTTCGTGGACTCCCACTCCCATCTCGTCTTCGCGGGCGACCGCACCCAGGAGTTCAACGCCCGGATGTCCGGCCGCGCCTACTCCGCCGGCGGCATCCGCACCACCGTCGCCGCGACCCGCGCCGCCACTGACACCGAGCTCGGCGCCAACGTCGCCCGCTATCTGGCCGAGGCGCTCCGCCAGGGCACCACCACCCAGGAGACCAAGTCCGGTTACGGCCTGACCGTCGAGGACGAGGCCCGCGCCCTCCGTATCGCCGGCGCGCACACCGACGAGGTCACCTACCTCGGCGCGCACATCGTCCCGCCCGACCACGCCGGTGACCCGGCCGCGTACGTCGCCCTCGTCACCGGCGAGATGCTCGACGCCTGTGCCCCGTACGCCCGTTGGATCGATGTCTTCTGCGAGAAGGGCGCCTTCGACGGGGACCAGGCCCGCGCGATCCTCACCGCGGGAGCCGCGAAGGGCCTGCACCCCCGCGTCCACGCCAACCAGCTCTCGTACGGCCCCGGCGTCCAGCTCGCCGTCGAGCTCGACGCCGCGTCCGCCGACCACTGCACGCATCTGACCGACGCGGACGTGGACGCCCTCGCCCACAGCGCGACCGTGGCCACGCTGCTCCCCGGAGCGGAGTTCTCCACCCGCGCCGCCTGGCCGGACGCCCGCCGCCTCCTCGACGCGGGCGCGACCGTCGCGCTCTCCACGGACTGCAACCCCGGCTCGTCCTTCACCTCGTCCATGCCGTTCTGCATCGCGCTCGCCGTACGCGACATGGGCATGACGCCGGACGAGGCGGTCTGGTCGGCCACGGCGGGCGGCGCGGCCGCCCTGCGCCGCCAGGACGTCGGCCGCCTCACCCCGGGCGCCCGCGCCGACCTCGCCCTCCTCGACGCCCCGAGCCATGTGCATCTGGCGTACCGCCCGGGGGTCCCCCTGGTCACGGCGGTCTGGCGGGCCGGCGAACGGGTCCGCTGAGGCCGGGCCGGCCGGCCGGTGCGGGCCGGCCGGCCAAGGCCGGCCCGCCGGGGCCGACGCCGACGGCGGCGAACGGGTCCGCTGACCCCCCGGTCCATGGACCCCCCGCCGCCCGGCGCGCCCTCACCCCTTCAGTACCGCCACCTCATCGATCTTCGCCCGCAGCCTCCGCACCGCCTGCGTCTTCGCGTACGGCTTCAGCCTGCGCTGCATCGTCTCGAAGTGCTCGTCACCCCGCGCCGACGAGACATGCTCGTAGTCCTCCAGGAACTGCCACCAGCTCGCGCACGCGGCCTCCAGATGCCCCAGCTCCAGCTGACGCTGCGCCAGCACCGCGAGGAAGTGGACCCTGCCCTGCCGTTCGTTCTTCTGCTGCGCCTTCAGGGACTGCTGGAGCGCGGATATCGAGCCCGGCAGATCCTTGAACTCGTACAGCACATGGGACGTGTGGAACAGATACGCGGTCGCGTCGTAACCCCCCACGGACTCACGCCGGTTGTCGGCCTTCGTCAGCGCCGTCTCGGTCTCCCGGAGCCGGGCGAACGCCTGCCGTTTGTCGCCGACCATCGCCGCGGAGTGGGCCTGCTGCCCGGAGAGGAAGGCCCGCAGCCGTGGTCCGGCCTTCGGGGACGCCTCGGCGGCCGAGTCGGCGAGCTCCAGCGCGCGCTTGCCGTAGCCGAGATTGGACGCCTGGAGGGACATGCCGCGCAGCGTCCGGCAGTACGTCGTGTGGTCCTCGGCGGCGCCGGCCAGTTCCAGGGCCCTGAGGTAGTACCGCTGGCCGAGCCCGTGCGCCCGCTCGTACATCGCCATCCACCCGGTCAGATAGACCAGGTCGGACGCCGCGGACAGCATGTCGCTCCGTACGCCTTCCGGGGCCTCGGCCTTGAGCCAGGGCATGACCGTGTTGACGAGAAACGCGGCGGCCATCGGGCGGGCGTGCCCTCCGCCGAGTTCATCGAGAATGTCCGCTATTCGATCGGTCATCGTACGTACGGCCTGTACTTGCGGCGCGCCGATCCGGGCCGTCCGTTTGCCGGGGGGCGCGGTCGCCGAGGTGGCGGCATGTGCCAGATCCGGGAACAGCGGTACCACGATCGCGGCGGAGAACAGTCCTGCGGCTATCAAACTGCGACGCGACGGGTCCATATCGGCCCTTCCCATGTCGACCAGTTCTTCGAACGTGTTGACGCCGGAAGCGACGGAGGAGCCGGGCACGCCGGAGCCCGCCGGGACGTGCGCGGAGGCCGCGACCGGCAGACCGGCCTCGGCATGGGTGACCGGGCGCCTGAGCTTGCGCGCGAACGCCTCCACGATCAGTGGTCTGACCTGCTCCTTCGGGGTGGTGCCCGCGACCCAGTGGGAGACTGCGGACTGGTCGTAGCGCAGCTGGAGCCCGGCTTCCGCGCCGATGCGATTGATGATCTGTGCGAACTGCGCACGGGACCACTTCGCCTGCTCCAGCAGAGAGGCCAGCCCGGCATTGGGTGTGCGTGAGTGACGTGAGTTACTCGCCATGCCTTTAACTCCCCCAAGCGTTCATGGCTTTCATTCTCGGACCTGCCCTCCACGGTACCCGGGGAGGGTAATAACGCGGTTTTCTCTTCAAGTAGACGCCGAACACACGAAGAGAGCGGGGGGCCAAGGTGACCACAGTGACAGACCGCAGAGCCGGAGGCACAGAGGAAAACGCACACGGGAAGGCATTGGCATATGACGATATCGCCTTCGATGTCATAGCCCTGAACATCGACCGCGCGCTCGCCCCGCATCGCATGATGCCGCCACCGGTGGAGATCGCCGATCTCACCAACCGGCTGATCGACCATGGGGCGTTGCTCGTCGGATGCGTCGAACGGATCCCCGAGACCGAGCACACGGTCCGGGCGAAGGGCGCGCTGAAGGACTGGTACGACCTGACCGGCAGCGGGCCCGGCGGCGGCGCCATGGCGAACTGGGTGCACATGCGTGCCCTGGCCCGCATGTGCCGCACGTTCATGGACTACCTGCACGAACGTGAAGGGCGGCACCGGACGTGACTCCTGAAGCGAAGCATCAGGCGTGGTTCGTGGTCGCGGTCTGCACGCTGGGGCTCACCATCGCCCTGGCAGTCGGGCTGCGCCTGTAGGCCATCCGGTGCCGATCACTGCTGCGGCGGGCCTCAACTAACGAAGTACCACCGGCAGTTCCCGCACGCTGTTGCCCACAAAGCTCCGATGACGCGGAAGCTCCTCGTCCGGGACCGTGACCCTCAGGTCCGGGAAGCGTGTGAACAACCGCCGCAGCGCGATCGTCGTCTCCATCCTCGCCAGAGGTGCGCCCAGGCAGAAGTGCGCGCCGTGGCCCAGGGAGAGATGCCGGGTGGTGGAGCGCGTACGTCGCGTGATGTCGAAGCGGTCCGCGTCCGGGCCGTGGGCGGCGGGATCACGGCCGGCGGCCGAGAAGCCCGCCAGTACCGGGGTGCCCGCGGGGATCAGCGTGCCGTCCACCGTCAGGTCCCGGGTCGGATAACGGAACGGGAAGAAACTGACCGGGCTGTCCCAGCGCAGCGTCTCCTCGACCGCGTCCGCCCAGTCGGCGCCACCGGCCCTGATCAGCTCCAGCTGGTCCCGGTGGGCGCAGAGCGCACGCACCGCGTTGGTGATCAGATTGAGCGTGGTCTCATGACCGGCGATGATCATCACGATCATCGTGCCGATGAGTTCGGCCTCGCCGAGCCGGTCGCCGCCCTCCTCGCGCGCGGCGATCAGGGCACTGGTGAGGTCCTCGCCGGGACGGCCCTTACGGGAAGCCGCCACCGCCGCGAGCACCGCCACCATCTCCCGGTTCGCGGCCACGGCCTCCTCGGGCGCGATGTCGGTCGCCACCACCTGGTTCGACAGTATGTGCAGCCGGTCCCGGAACTCCTCATCCACGCCGAGCAGTTCACTGATGACGTTCATGGGCAGCGGCAGCGCGAAGCGCGCCCGCAGATCCACCACGCCGTCATCCGCTCGGGCCGCCGCGGTCTCCGTACCGTCCAGCAGCTCGTCGGTCAGCCGCTCGATGCCGGGCCGCAGCGCCTCCACGCGCCGGGCCGTGAACGCCTTGCTCACCAGCGACCGCAGCCGCCGGTGATCGTCTCCGTCCGAGGTGACCATGCCCTGTACGGTCGCGAAGGTCCGCAGCGGCCAGCCGTCCGGAATTCGCCCCTCGCGCAGCGCGGTGAAGTGCCGTGCGTTCTTGGCGACATCCGGATGGCCGATGAATTCCTTGAGCGCCTCGTGCCCGAGCACCGCCGCGGCCGGCACGTCCCCGGGGAGCAGGACCTCGGCGGCGGCACCCTTCGCCAGCAGCGCGGCGTTGGAGGCGTGCGGGCAGCCGCCGGAGGAGTCCATCCGGTGGGGCACATATGACGCCGTCACTGGAACTCTCCCTCCCGGCATGCCTGACACAGGTCGCTCCCGATCCTATGAGGGACAGGGCGGTGCGGCACAGGAGCGGTTCCGGCCTCTTCCGGCTTCTTCCGGCCTGTTCCGGTGACTTCCGGGGAGCGCCGACGCCGGAAGGGGCCTGTCACTCCTCCAGCGTCAGTCCCTTTCTGAGCTTCCTCAGGGTGCGGGAGAGCAGCCGGGACACATGCATCTGCGAGATGTTGAGCTCCTCGCCGATCTCCGACTGCGTCATATTGGCGACGAAGCGCAGGGAGAGGATCTTCCGGTCCCGTGTGGGCAGGCTCGCGATCAGCGGCTTCAGGGACTCCACGTACTCGATGCCCTCGAGCCCGTGGTCCTCGTAACCGATCCGGTCCGCGAGCGCGCCCTCGGTGTCGTCGTCCTCGGGCTGGGCGTCCAGCGAGCTGGCGGTGTACGCGTTGCTCGCCGCCATGCCCTCGACGACCTCGTCGTTGGTGATGCCGAGGCGGTGGGCGAGTTCACCGACGGTGGGCGCGCGGTCGAGCTGCTGGGCCAGTTCGTCGCCCGCCTTGGCGAGGTCGAGGCGGAGTTCCTGGAGCCGGCGCGGTACCCGTACCGACCATGACGTGTCACGGAAGAAACGCTTGATCTCACCGACGATGGTCGGCATCGCGAAGGTGGGGAACTCGACGCCGCGGCTCAGCTCGAAGCGGTCGATCGCCTTGATCAGGCCGATCGTGCCGACCTGCACGATGTCCTCCATCGGCTCGCTGCGGGAGCGGAACCGGGCGGCCGCGAACTTCACCAGGGCGAGATTGAGCTCGACCAGGGTGTTGCGGACGTACGCGTGCTCGTGCGTGCCCTCTTCAAGGGCTTCCAGCCGGGCGAAGAGCGTCTTCGACAGGGCTCGGGCATCCACCGCGCCCACCTCGTCGAAGGGCGGGATCTCGGGCAGGTCCTCAAGGCCCTCGGTCGGGCCCTCGAAGCCGGCCGGCAGTGTGATGTCGGTCTCGGAAGGTGCGGGCGGAGTTGCCGACGGCGCGTGCTGGGTACGCGAGTCGTCGAGCCGGGGTGACATGGGTCTCCTCCATACGTTCTCGGCATATGGCTGCCGATGCCAATACGCGCTGCTGCGGTGTGCGGCGCCTCCAAAGCCGGCCGTGGTCGGATGTGTCCCTACAAGCCCTACCCGCTAGGCACGGACAGTTGCAAGTGTTAATTGTTTCATATGTCCTTATTGCGGGGGAGTTTGGGTACCGGTCGGCGTACGAAAGGCGTAATGTTCGATGGGCGTCATCAGGATGTGATGACGACGAGACGACACCATCTGACGACGGCGCACGACACGGCGAAGAGGGACGGCCATGGACCGCCAGACGGTCGGCAGCACGAATCGGGGCCGGCTTCGGGTCGAAGTTCGGACCGAGGGCCGGAGCGAGGTAGTGACAGCGGCGGGTGAGTTGGATCACCACACCGCCGACCTGTTGCGGACGCCTCTGGACGAAGCACTCGAACAGGGTCGGTCACGCCTGGTGATCGACTGTTCGCAACTGGAATTCTGCGATTCCACCGGACTCAATGTCCTGCTGGGCGCCCGTCTGAAGGCGGATGCCGCCGGCGGCGGGGTCCATCTCGCGGCGATGCTGCCCGTCGTGGCGCGGGTCTTCGAGATCACCGGCGCGGACGCGGTCTTCACCGTCCACGACTCCCTCGAAGAAGCCCTGGCCGACTGAGCCGGCCGCTACTCTGCACCCGGGTTTCCGCCCCCGGATGCGTACCCCTGTCCCGTCTTGTTGCCCCCGTCACGATTTCCGGATCGATGAGTGGGTGTTGTCACGATTCGGGCGGGCAGAAGATCCCCGGCGGACCGAGCAGGACCCCGCATTCTCTGTACGCAAGCACTGGCTAATTGGTGAATCGGTGAGGTGAAGCGCTGATGAGCACCACCCGGCAGCCTCCGCCGGGCGAACTCGGCCCCGAGCCGGACGGCGCGGGCACCGCTGCCACGACGTCCGACGCCCGGGTGCGGTCGCTCGTCCTGGCCGGCGCCAGCGGTGTCGTACCGCTCGCGCGGGACTTCACCCGCCAGGCGCTCTACGACTGGGGCTGGCTCCCCGCCGCGACCGCCGACCGGCGCGCGGCGGCGGAGGACGTCCTGCTGGTCGTCTCCGAACTGGTCACCAACGCGTGTCTGCATGCCGAGGGCCCCGAGGGCCTGCGGGTCGCGCAGACCGACAAAGCGCTGCGTCTCGAGGTCACGGACCGCGGTACGGGCCAGCCGGCCCCCCGTACGCCGCACCGCGCGGGACGCCCCGGCGGTCACGGCATGTTCATCGTCCAGCGGCTCTGCCTGGACTGGGGAGTCGTACGGACGCCCGGCGCGGCCGGCAAGACGGTCTGGGCGGAGCTGGCCGCTCCGTCGTGACGCGCGTAGCCCGTACGACGCGTAGCCCGTACGAAGAGGGCCGCCGCACCCTTACCCGGTGCGGCGGCCCTCTTCGTCGCGTACGCCCTGTCCTGTTGCCCAGGCCCTGTGCCGGGTCCTGTCCGGACGGGACCCAGGGCCTCTCGTTTGGATCATGCCGGGCTCGCGTGCCCGCGGTGACATCAGCCGCTGCCGCGGCGGGCCGCGCCTCGCCGCGTTGCCGTCGGTCACCATGGCTCCGCCATGGCTCCCTCCTTCGCCTTGCGATCCTCCCCCGTAGCCTGAACGGCACGGGAGGGACCCCCTCCACCAGACCCCGCTCCCTGATCCGGCCTGATCCAAACGAAAGACCCTA
>NZ_PHRF01000074.1 GCF_004151105.1 Streptomyces sp. L-9-10 | reverse complement strand
CACGCACGCTCCGCGAACAAACGATGCGCCGGATCCGGCGGCAACGGCTCCACCGGCCGCACCGACTCACCCGGCACCCCCAACGGCTCACGACTGGTGGCGAGGATACGGAGGCCGGGGCAGTGGGTGAGCAGTGTCTCGGCCAGGGCGGCGGCGGCCCCGATCACATGCTCGCAGTTGTCGAGGACGAGAAGCGTGCCGCTGCGGGCGAGATGTTCGATGAGCCGGGCGGTCGGATCGTGCTGGGCGGGGCGGCCGTCGCGGGCGGTGAGCTGGGTCTCGCGCAGTCCGAGCGCGCTCAGTACGGCACCGGGGACGGCGGAGGGATGCTCCAGCGGGGCCAGTTCGACGAGCCAGGCGTTCCGGGGCGCGGACTCCTCGGCGAGGCGCGTCTTGCCGGAACCGCCGGGGCCGGTGAGGGTGACGAGGCGGGAGCGGCGCAGATCGGCACGGATGGCGTGGAGTTCGCGCTCCCGGCCGACGAACGAGGTCAGGCGGGGACGCAGATTGCCGGGCGGCTCGCGGCTGTCCCCGGCGGGCGCGGGCGCACGGCCGGCGAGATCGGCGGCAGCGGAGACGTCGGCGACCAGCGGGATGTCAGCGACCACCGGGATGGCAGCGGTATCGGCGACATCAGAGGCATCGGCGGCATCGGCGGCATCGGCGGCGGCCCGAAGTACGGTGTCGTCCGCCGTCCGTGCGGCGGTACCCGCCCCGGTGGCCGCCAGCAACCGCCCTTGCAGAGAGGTCAGTTCGGGACCGGGGTCGACACCGAGCCCGTCGGCCAGGACGCGGCGCGTGTCCTCGTACGCCGCGAGCGCGTCGGCCTGCCGGCCCTCCGCCCACAGGGCCCGGATGAGCTGCGCCCTGAAGGGCTCGTCGTACGGGTGGTCCGCGGCCAGCTCCCTCAGCTCCGGTACGAGCGTGGCCGTGGCGCCCCGGCGCAGATCGGCCTCGATGCGCTGCTGGAGGGCGGCCAGCCGCTGGGCCTCGGGCCGTACGCCGCGGTCCCGGTCGGGCAGATCGGCGAGCGCCGCCCCACGCCAGAGCGCGAGCGCCGCGCGCAGGGTGCGGGCGGCGCTCCACGGATCGCCCGCGTCGAGCCGCTCCGCCCCCTCGCGCGTGAGCCGCTCGAAAACGTACAGATCGATGTCGTCCGGCACGGCCGCGAGCCGGTAGCCGCCGGGGACCGAATCGATCGCCTCCTTGCCGAGGACGCGCCGGAGCCGCCCGACGAGCGCCTGGAGCGCGGCGGGCGCGTCCAGCGGCGGCTCGCCGCCCCACACCTCGTCCACCAGCTCACCGACGGCGACGGGCCGGCCGGGGCGCAGCGCGAGCGCGGCGAGGAGCGCCCGCAGCCGGGGTCCGCCCAGCGGCAGGCTCCCGCCGTGTCCGTCACGTACCTCCGTGACGCCAAGGATGAGATACCGCACGCGGCCCATTGTGACCGCAGGGTCTGACAACGGCTGACGGGTTTTCCCGGAGCGGCGCCGCCTTTGCGTGAGACCCCTACCACGAGGCCCGAGACCCTGGTGCGAGGCCGGAGACCCCTGCCGCGAGGCGGGAGACCTCTGACGCGCCCCCGGCTCCGCCCCGCGCCGGACCCCGCCGCCCGCGCCGCCCGCGCCGGACCCCGCCGCCTCGCCCGGCTACCGGTACAGCTCTCTACCGGTACAGCTCTCTACGGGTGCAGCGGCTTTATTGGTGCAGCTCTCTACTGGTGCAGCGTCGGCCGCGGGATCACGCCGCCCGCCACCGCGCGCTGGCGCGGCGCCGCCGTCCCCGTCCAGCAGGTGCCGCGCCGGGACAGCAGCCGCCGCAGCCACAGCTCCGTGGAGACCAGGTCCGCGATCCCGTCCAGGGGCACCGGCTCGCCCTCGGCCGCCGCGCGCAGCGCCTTGCGGACGACCCGGGCCTCCACCAGACCCGCGTCCGCGAGCAGCGGTGCGTCGAAGAGGTCGATCAGCTCGCCGATCGCCGCGCGCAGGCCCACCCGCGTAGCGGCGACGGCGCCGTCCCGGGAGGTGGCGCCCCAGCCCGGCGGCAGATCGTGGATACCGGCCCCGGCGAGGACCGTACGGAGCACATCCGCGCGGGCGCCCGGCTGGACCCGCAGCGCCTCGGGCAGATCGCGGCAGGCCCGTACCACCTGGTTGTCGAGGAACGGGGCGTGCAGCCGCTGGCTGCGGATCTCCGCGGCCTGCTCGAAGACGCGGTGGTCGGCGGCGTGGCGGGCGAGCGCGGCGCGGGCGCGGGCCTCGCCTGGACGCTGCACGGAGGTGGGCCGGGTCGACGCCGACATCAGGCGAACCGATACTTCGGCGAGCGCCTCCCCCGTCAGCCAGCGCGCGGCGGGTCCGGGTCTGGACCAGGTGAGGGCGGCCAGCGACGCCCCCAGCGGGCTGATCGCGGCGGCGGTCAGCACCCCCCTGTTGGCCTCGGGGAGCCGGGCGGCGGCCTCTTCGAGACCGGTGCGGTACGGCGTACGCGCCAGCCGGCGGGCCGCCCGGTAGACGGTCAGCGGGATGAACAGCGAGGCCGGCGACGGGCCTTCGGCCCTGGCGAGCGCGCTGACCGGGTGCAGGAGATGACGTCTGCGCCGGTCGAGCAGCAGATCGGCCAGGCGCGCCGGATGCGCGTCGAGCACCTCGCGGGCGCCGGCCCCGGTGAAGTGGTCGGCGCTGCCCGCGGCGAGCCTGCGGCGGTGCCGCTCCGCGGTGACGAGGGACGGCCCCGGTTCGTCGGTGAGCGGGCCCTCCAACTCGGCGTACGGCAGGGCCTCTTCACCGGCCGCGACGACGACGTGGTGCAGCCGCGGGTTGGCGGCGATGACGCGGGCCCGTTCCAGTTCGGCTTCGTCGCGGCCGCCCGCGGACAGATCGTTGAAGGTGACGGCGAGCAGCCGCTCCCCCGCGCCGGTGCCGTGCCCCAGGATCGTGCCCGGCGCCCCGGGCAGCCCGGCGGCGAGCAGCGCGAGGGTGCCGGAGGCGCTGCCGCCCGACAGGTCGGCGCCGATACCGGGGACGGGCCCGCCCCGGGCGGCGCGCCGGTCCGCCGGCCCCATGCCGGGGACGGGTCCGGGGTCGGGCGGCAGGGTCTCGGGGGCGTGGCGCGGCGCCAGCAGCCTGGCGCGTACGGCTTCGATGAGCGCGTCCCGTACGCCCTCGACGGCGCGGTCCGGGTCGCGTTGGGGCCCGGCGACGGCGAGGGAGGCGACCGGCTCGTATCCGGTGATCTCGCGCGAGCCCTCGCGCAGGACGAGCGCGTGTCCCGGCGGGATGCGTTTGACGCCGTCGTACGGGGTGGTGTCGCGCAGCGCCTCCGGGGTCTCGGGGCAGGCGAGCAGCGCGGCCAGATGTCCGATGTCGAGCTGTGCCTCGATGAGATCGGCGAGCGGCAGGGCGGCGGTGGCGTACGCCGTGCCGTTCGCCCACGGCGTGTAGAAGACGGGCCGTGCCCCGGCCAGGTCGCCGGCGACGGTGATGCGACGGCCGATCTGGGCGACGGCCGTGTAACTGCCGGGCCAGGCGGTGAGATGGCGCAGCGCGCCGCCGCGCGCGGCGAACAGCCCGACCCGCAGCTCCTCGTCGGTGGCCCCGCAGCAGCCGAGCACGGCGAGCCGGGTGAAGGGATCGACGGTGACGACCCTGACCTCGTCGGGCCGCCAGTCGCCCACCGCCCAGAGCGGATCCGGGTCGCCCCACAGGAGCTGGGATCCGACGGGATGCACGCTGCCGCTCTCGGAGCCGTCACCGACCGGGCCGACGGCCCCTGCCGTACCGAAACGCGCGGCGATACTGCTCCATCCCACCAACCAGCGCATCGCCGCCTCCACAGCCTGTGGACAAGTCCAGACCAAGCTGGAAACGCTTGAGCTGAAGCCGTTCGGGAACATGCTGCCATGACAACAGCGCACAGGAGGGCCTACGGAAGCGCGGGTGGGAATGCGAATGCGCCCCTGGCATTGGCCATTTGGCGGAGATGTGGCGCTCCGCGGACAGACAGCATTCAGCCAATCTCCGGACCCGGCGTGTCAGTTCGACGCCGGTGAACGTTCAGTCCGGGAGGCGTGTCCCGCCTCCCGGACTGATCCACCGCCCGCGGGGATTGGGGCGGCGGGATCCCCCAGCCCACTGGTTCCAGTACGCAGTGGGCCGACCCACGCAGGACTCATGGAAGCGCTGCCGCTCCACCGGGGCCAAGAGCGCACGGCCGGGCGCGCGCTGCACGGCCGGAGCACGGCGTGCCGCCCGGGGACGTGCGGCGCGATCATCGCACGGACAACAATCCCGCCATCCGGAACTCCGCCCCTTAACGGTCGGGATGTGGCGAACTACGCTGGGTTTACGAATGCCGCGCGCCTATGCCGCGAAGCGGCGGGCGTCTGTGTGCCGAGGGGTGACGCATGTCCAGAGAGCTACGCGGGCCGAACGAAAAGCTCGGAACCGTTCTCGCCCTCGCGGGAATCAGCAACGCCGGCCTCGCCCGGCGGGTCAACGACCTCGGGGCGCAACGCGGCCTGACACTCCGCTACGACAAGACCTCCGTGGCGCGATGGGTGTCGAAGGGGATGGTTCCGCAGGGTGCGGCGCCCCATCTCATCGCCGCCGCCATCGGAGCGAAGCTGGGACGTCCCGTCCCACTCCATGAGATCGGCCTCGCGGACGCGGACCCGGCCCCCGAGGTCGGGCTCGCCTTCCCGCGCGACGTGGGCGAGGCGGTGCGCGCGGCGACGGAGCTGTACCGGCTGGACCTCGCGGGCCGCCGCGCGGGCAGCGGCGGCATCTGGCAGTCGCTGGCCGGATCCTTCGCAGTGAGCGCTTACGCCACACCCGCTTCCCGGTGGCTGATAACACCCGCCGACTCCTCGGTCGCCCGTGACGCGGCGGTCGCGGAGGCGGCGCAGGGAGCGCATGGCGGGAGCGGGGGGGCCGTCGATGCCTCGGGAACAGGCGAGGTCACGCCGCTGCGCGTGGGCCACAGCGATGTGGCCAAGCTGCGGGAGGCGGCCTCGGACGCCCGGCGCTGGGACTCCAAGTACGGCGGCGGGGACTGGCGTTCCTCGATGGTGCCCGAGTGTCTGCGGGTCGACGCGGCGCCGCTGCTCCTCGGCGCGTACAGCGACGAGGTGGGCCGGGGGCTCTTCGGGGCCACCGCCGAACTGACCAGGCTGGCCGGCTGGATGGCCTTCGACACCGGCCAGCAGGAGGCCGCGCAGCGCTACTACATCCAGGCGCTGCGACTGGCCCGCGCCGCCGCCGACGTACCGCTCGGCGGTTATGTGCTGGCCTCCATGTCGCTCCAGGCGACCTACCGCGGCTTCGCGGACGAGGGCGTGGATCTCGCCCAGGCGGCGCTGGAGCGCAACCGCGGTCTCGCCACCGCCCGCACGATGAGCTTCTTCCGGCTGGTGGAGGCGCGCGCGCACGCGAAGGCGGGCGACGCGGTCGCGGCCGGGGCCGCGCTGAAGGCGGCGGAGGGCTGGCTGGAGCGCTCCCGGGACGGCGACGCCGATCCGTCGTGGCTGGGTTTCTACTCGTACGACCGGTTCGCGGCCGACGCCGCCGAGTGCTACCGCGACCTGAAGGCGCCGCGCCAGGTACGGCAGTTCACGGAGCAGGCGCTGTCCCGGCCGACGGAGGAGTTCGTACGCTCGCACGGCTTACGTCTGGTGGTGAGCGCCGTCGCCGAGCTCGAGTCGGGCAATCTGGACGCGGCCTGCGCGGCGGGCACGCGGGCCGTGGAAGTGGCGAACCGAATCTCCTCCGCGCGTACGACGGAGTACGTACGGGATCTGCTGCACCGCCTGGAGCCGTATGGGGACGAGCCCCGGGTGGTGGAGCTGCGGGAGCGCGCGCGGCCCCTGCTGGTGGCGCCCGCCTGATTCCGGGCACGCGGCTGCTCCCGTACACGCGGTGATCCCGGGCACCCGGCTGCTCCCGGGCACACCCGGCCGGCATCTGTCCGCGAGGCATGACACACATGTCCACCGGTCAACGGTTCGATCGCGGTGGTTTAAGCGCGTCTCCGGCGGGCCAGTGCACTATCGGGGTGGGAGGTGGCGCGCATGAGCGGACGCGGACGCGTGGGTTTCGACTGCGAGGTGCTGGTGATCGGCGGCGGGATCGTCGGTCTCTCGACGGCGTACGCGATCACGCGCGCCGCTCCGGGCACCAGGGTCGTCGTGCTGGAGAAGGAGCCGGGCCCCGCCCGCCACCAGACGGGCCACAACAGCGGGGTGATCCACAGCGGCGTCTACTACCGCCCCGGCTCGCTCAAGGCGCGGTACGCGGTGCGCGGCTCCGCCGAGATGGTCAAGTTCTGCGCGGAGTACGGCATCGCGCACGAGGTCACCGGCAAGCTGATCGTCGCGACACGGCGAGACGAGCTGCCCCGGCTGCACGCCCTGGTCCAGCGCGGCAGGGAGAACGGCATTCCGGTGCGGGAGCTGGGCCCGGCGCAGATCACGGAGTACGAGCCCCAGGTGCGCGGTCTCGCGGCGATCCAGGTCGGTACGACCGGGGTGTGCGACTTCGTCGCGGTCGCCGAACAGCTCGCCGAGTCGGCCGGGGCGGCGGGCGCGTCCGTACGGTACGGCTCCGAGGTCACGGCCATCGACCGGCGCCCCTGGGGCGTCGCGGTCCGTACCGCCTCCGGCGCGGTGGTCAGGGCGCGGGCCCTGGTGAACTGCGCGGGGCTCCAGTGCGACCAGGTGGCACGGCTGGCGGGCGACGACCCGGGGATGCGGATCGTGCCGTTCCGGGGCGAGTACTACGAGCTGGCCAGGCCCGATCTCGTACGGGGGCTGGTCTATCCGGTGCCCGACCCGGCGTTCCCGTTCCTGGGCGTGCATCTGACCCGCTCCATCGACGGCGGGGTCCACGTCGGGCCGAACGCGGTCCTGGCGCTGGCCCGCGAGGGCTACACCTGGTCGGACGTACGCCCCGGCGAGCTGGCGGCCACCCTCAGCTGGCCCGGCTCGTGGCGCACGGCGCGCAAGCACTGGCGGTACGGCGCCGGTGAGCTGCACCGCTCGCTCTCGAAGCGCGCCTTCGCGACGGCCGTACGGCGGCTGCTCCCGGCGGTCACGGACGCGGACCTGCGCCCGGCGGCGGCCGGGGTACGGGCCCAGGCGGTGCTGCGGGACGGCACGCTCGCGGACGACTTCCTGATCCGGCAGACCCCGCGCACGGTGCATGTCCTGAACGCCCCGTCCCCGGCGGCGACCGCCTCGCTGCCCATCGGCCGGGAGGTCGCACGGCGGGTACTGGCGGGGCTGGCGGAGGACTGAGCCCCGGAGCCCCGGGCCGTTGGGGCTCCAGGGCTCCAGGGCTCCAGGGCTCCAGGGCTCCGGAGCAGGATCCGGGCCTCCGTAGAATCGGAGGCACTGTGAACGAGACGAACGAGATGGCCGAGAACCGCACCATGAGCCGGATGTTTCCCGAAGGCACGGGTCCCGCGGCCGACCCCGCCGGATCCCACTTCGAGCGGCGCATCCGCAGCTTCCAGCCACGCCGGAGCCGCGTCACCACCGGCCAGGCCGAGGCCCTGCGGCGGATGTGGGCCGACTGGGGCATGGACATCGACGGGCAGCGGGTTCTCGATCCGGACGAGATGTTCGGCGGACTGCCGGTCGTCCTGGAGATCGGTTTCGGGATGGGCGAGGCCACGGCGCGCATGGCCGCCGCCGACGCGGGCACCGGCATCCTCGCCGTCGATGTGCACACCCCCGGCCAGGGGAATCTGCTCCGGCTCGCGGAGGAGAACGGTCTGGCCAACATCCGGGTGGCCAACGGCGACGCGATCATCCTGCTCAGGGAGATGCTGCCGGCCGAGTCGCTCGCCGGGCTGCGGATCTACTTCCCCGACCCCTGGCCCAAGAAGCGGCACCACAAGCGGCGGCTGATCCAGCGGGAGTTCCTCACGCTGGCCGCGGGCCGGCTGAAGCCGGGGGCCGTGCTGCACTGCGCGACCGACTGGGAGCCGTACGCCGAGCAGATGCTGGCGGAGCTGACCGCGCACCCGCACTTCGAGAACACCCAGGAGGACGGCGGTTACGCGCCACGGCCCGGCTTCCGTCCGCTGACCCGGTTCGAGGGGCAGGGGCTCGACAAGGGCCATGTCGTGCACGACCTGCTGTTCCGCCGCGTACCCGGACTCGCGTAACCCGAGCACGTACCCGAGCGCGCGTGACCCGAGCACGTACCCGAGCGCGCGTGACCCGAGCACGTACCCGAGCGCGCGTGACCCGAGCACGTACCCGAGCGCGCGTGACCCGAGCGCGCGTGACCCGAGGCGGTGACGCGGGCACCATCGCCAGGTGTCAGTGCCCCTCGTTAGGGTCGTCGGGTGTCAGAACCGTCCCCGCAGCCGCCCGGTCCGCGTCCGGCGATCCCCGTCTACGAGCGCCAGCAGCGGCTCGGTGAGCTGTGGGCCGCCGTGCCGGAGCCCGCCCGCAGGCGCTACCGGCCACGCCGCGCGTTCTGGCGCCACCGCGCGGTCCGGGTGGGGGCCGTCATCACGGTGCTCGTCCTCTGCGCCCTGGTGATCCTCGCCCTCGTGAGGGACCAGACCGGCACGCAGGGCTTCCTGGTGGGCCTGGGTCTGGCCGTCCTGCCCGTACCGCTGCTCATCACGGCCTTCCGCTGGCTGGACCGGGTCGAGCCGGGCCCCTGGCGCAATCTGGTCTTCGCCCTGGCATGGGGTGCCTTCGCCGCCGCCCTCGTCGCGATCATCGCGAACTCGTTCGCGACCGAGTGGATAGCCACAGCCACCGCCGACCCGGCGGGCGCGGAGTCGCTCGGTGCCACGGTGATAGCCCCCGTCGTGGAGGAGAGCGCCAAGGCCGGCGCGATCCTGCTGATCTTCCTCTTCCGCAGACGGGCCTTCACCGGGCTCGTCGACGGTGTCGTGATCGCGGGGTTCAGCGCCACCGGCTTCGCCTTCACCGAGAACATCCTCTATCTCGGCAGCGCCTTCGGCGAGGACCAGCACCTGGGCAACTCCGGCCTGGCCTCCGTCACGGCCGCGACCTTCTTCGTCCGCGTCGTCATGTCACCGTTCGCCCATCCGCTCTTCACCGTGCTCACCGGCATCGGCTTCGGGCTGGCGGCGACGGCGGCCCGCCGCCAGAGGATGCGCCGGTTCGCCCTGCCGCTGCTCGGTCTGGCCCTGGCGATGGGCCTGCACGCGCTGTGGAACGGTTCGGGGGCGGTCTTCGGCCCGTACGGCTTCTACGTGGTGTACGGGGTGTTCATGGTGCCGGTCTTCGCCCTGCTCACCTGGCTGGCGATCTGGAGCCGCCAGCGCGAGCTGCGCACGATCGGGGCCGAGCTTCCCGCGTACGCCGCGGCCGGCTGGCTGACCCCGGCCGCGCCTCTCGCGCTCTCCTCCATGCGGGCGCGCACCGTGGCGCGTAACTTCGCGGGCCGTACGTACGGCCCGCGGGCGGCCAGATCGGTCGGGGAGTACGAGGCGTTCGCGACGTCCCTGGCGTTTCTGCGCCACCGGGCCCACCGCGGGGCGGTGGGCCCGGACTTCATCGAGCGCGAGCAGGAGCTGCTGCACCATCTGTGGCAGCGCAGGGAGATAGCCGGGCCCGCGCTGAACTATGCGGCGCGGGCCACGGGCCGGGTGCGGGTGCCGCCGCCGTACATCGACTACGACGGCTACAACCCGTACCGCCAATGAGCAACCCGGCCAATGAGAGATCTGGCCGGTGAGAAACCTGGCCAGTGAGGAACCTGGCCTATGAGGAACCTGTCGGACGAGGGCCTCAGGCGGAGGCCGTGGTGAGCTCCGCCAGCTCCTCCGCCGTCAGCTCAAGGGCGGCCGCCGCCAGCAGCGCGGGCAGCTGCTCGGTCGTACGCGCGGACGCGAGCGGCGCGACCACGGTCGGCTGCGCCGCCAGCCAGGCCAGCGCGACGGTCGCGACCTCGGCGCCCCGCGCCCCGGCGATCCGGTCCAGCGCGGTCAGGACCTTGGTGCCCCGCTCGGACTCCAGATACGTGGCCGCGCGGTCGGCACGGGGGCTGTCGACCGTCGTCCCGGGACGGTACTTGCCGGTGAGGAAGCCCGAGGCCAGGGCGAAGTACGGCACGGCCGAGAGGCCGTGCCGCCGGACGGTGTCCTCCAGCTCGCCCTCGTACGTGTCCCGCGAGACCAGGTTGTAGTGCGGCTGGAGCGCCACATAGCGGGCCAGGCCCTCGCGCTCCGAGAAGGCGAGCGAGGCGGCCAGCCGCTCCGCGCTGATGTTGGAGGCGCCGAGCGCACGGACCTTGCCCGCCTTCACCAGCTGGTCGAGAGCCGTGACGATCTCCTCGACCGGGACCTCGGGGTCGTCGAAGTGCGTGTAGTAGAGGTCGATGTAGTCCGTACGGAGCCGGCGCAGCGACTCCTCGACGCCGGACTTGATGGTGGCCGCCCGGAGCCCCTTGTACTGCGGGTGCCCGCCGACCTTGGTCGCGACCAGCACCTCGGAGCGATTGCCGCGCGAGGCGATCCAGTTGCCGATGACGGTCTCGGATTCACCGCCCTGGTGGCCCGGCACCCACGCGGAGTACAGGTCGGCGGTATCGATGAAGTTCCCGCCCGCGGCGGCGTACGCGTCGAGGACGGCGAACGAGGCCGTCTCGTCGGCGGTCCAGCCGAAGACGTTGCCGCCGAGGGCGAGCGGGAAGACGTGCAGATCGGAAGAGCCCAGTGGGCGCAGAGCGGTCATAAGCGGCTGCAACTCCCGGAGGAAGCCGCCCTATTCCGCTCCGCGCACCGATATGGGCCGTATGGGGGAATGTCCGCGGGAAATTTCCCACGGGTCCGCGGGCCTGCGGGCCTGCGGGCCTGCGAACCAGGAAGCCCGCGGGCCCGCGGGCGGAAGCCCGCAGGCCCGCGGGTCTGCGGGTCTGCGGGAGAAGGCCGGTGGAGGGCCTGTGGAGGCGAGACTTACGGGTTGAGGCCCTTGCCGCGCAGCCAGCTCATCGGGTCGATGCCCGAGCCGCCCGGCGTGTGGACCTCAAGGTGCAGATGGGCGCCGGTCACATTGCCGGTCGCGCCGACCCTGCCGATGACCTCGCCGGTGCTGACCTTCTGCCCGGCGCTCACGCTGATCGAGGACTGGTGGGCGTACCAGATCTCCGTGCCGTCGTCGAGCTCCAGGACCGTGCGGTATCCGTACGAGCCCGACCAGCCGGCCGACTTGACGGTGCCGCTGTGCACGGCCTTGAGCGGGGTGCCCGTCGGCGCGGCGAAGTCCAGGCCGGTGTGCTGGCCGGAGGACCACAGCGAGCCGGCCTGACCGTAGGTCGAGGTGATCGTGTACGAGGAGGTGGGGATCGCGTAGCTGGCGGCCAGCTTGGCCAGCCGTGCCTTCTCCGCCTTGGCCCTGGCCTCCGCCTCGGCCTTCTTCTTCGCCTCTTCGATCTTCTTCTCGGCCTCGGTCTGCTGCTTCTTGGCCTCGGCCGCGGCCTTCTCGGCCGCCGCCGACTCCGCGGCCGCCTTCTGCGCCGCGTCGGCCCCGGTCTGCTGCGCCTCGGCCTGCTGGAGGATACGGGCGCGCAGCGCCTCTCCCGCGTCGGTGGCGCCCTGCTCGGTGTCCGAGGCGGTGAGCCCGGCGGTGGTGAGCGGGGCGGCGAGCACCTCGGAGTCGGAGTCGTCCGAGGCGAGCGAGCCCATTCCCGGCAGCGACTTGGCGTCCGGGAGATTGTCCGCGATCGCGTCGGGCAGGGATATGGAGACCGCGGGCTTGTCCTGCGCGGTGGCGATGCCTCCCGCGCCGACGGCGGCGATGACGCCCACGCCGAGGACGGTGGAGCTACGGGCCAGTCCGCGCTGCTTGGCGACGCGGTGCCGGCCGCGTACGGGCCGTATGGACTCCTCGGTGGGATTCCATTCCCCCCATGCCCTGTCCGGCTGGTCGCCGTGGGAGCGCGTTTCGAAGAGGGCTTCGGGGGCAGGCTTGTTGGACGCCACTGAGGCGTACTCCTTTCCTTCCTTCTCGCCTACCGGGTTAGCTGACGGGTTCGGAGCAGGAAGGTCTCCTACGAGCGCTCCCGCCGCACAAGGCGGCAAAAGACACCCGATTCACCCCAATTGGTGGTTCCCCGGTTCCCTTGCGGGATTCGGCGCGTGCGCACGGTGCCATCTCTTGCGACGGCTGGGACGACCGCGCTGCGTTATCGAACGTTAATAGAGACCTGGGCCTTATTCCAAGCTGTTCCGGATGATCGTTAACGACTTCGCATCGGACGTACCGGTACATATGGGAACGCAATCGGGCGAGTTGATGGCCCGTCAGGACAGCTCGCCTTTCTGACGGTGTGTCAAATGTTATGCGGAGGGATACCTCTCGACTACGGACGGTGGTGAGGGGGCTCACGGCACCAGGGGTGAGGGGTCTCACGGCACCAGGGGCATGGTCATGCGCCGCTCCGGCTCGCCCTCCGAGGGCCGGCTGACCGCCAGCAGCGCCATGTCGTCCTGGCTCCCGCCGCCCGTGTGCCGCCGTACGTCGTCGATGAGCGCCTGGAGCATCTCGTCGGGCCCCTGGAAGACCCGTCCGTCGAGCCGTTCGCGCGGGACGTAGAAGACCCCGTGGGCATCACGCGCCTCGGTCAGCCCGTCCGTGTAGAAGAGCAGCGTCGCGCCTTCGGGATACGGGGCCTGCTCGGCGCGGTCCGGCCACGTACCCAGTTCGCTCATCCCGAGCGGCAGCGCGGGATCCGTCGTGACGAGCATCCGCACCTCACCGTCGCCGCACATCAGCAGCGGCTCGGGGTGGCCGCGGTTGACCAGCCGCACCACACCCTCGTCGTGCGGGATCTCGGCGAGTACGGCCGTCGTGAACCCCTCGAAGACATCGAGCGCGTCCTGCCGCGTCCCCTCCCGCCTGAGGGCCCGCTCCAGCCGCTGCGCGACCGCCTCCAGCGAACTCTCCTGCTCGGCGGCCTCCCGGAAGGACCCGATGACCACCGCCACCGCCTCGACCGCGTCCAGCCCCTTTCCCCGTACGTCCCCGACCACCAGCCGCACCCCGTACGGCGTGTCCTGTACGGCGAAGAGGTCCCCGCCGATGAACGCGCCCTCCTGCGCCGCCTCGTACCGCGCGGCGATCCGCAGCCCCCCGATCCGCTCGGCGGGTCTGGGCAGCACCGCGCGCTGGGCGGTCTCGGCGATGATGCGGGCGGAGGCCAGCCGCTCACCGCTGCGCCGCACGACACCGTTGATGTACAGCGCCAGCAGGGACACGACCACCACCGTCAGCACCTCGCTGACCGACTCCACCTGGAACTGGGTGTCCGCGTGGATGTGCAGCACCACCTCGGCGACCAGCGAGGCGAGGGCGATGACGAGCGTGCCGGCCATCGGATAGAACGGGGCGGCGACCAGCGGAGCCGCGGCGAAGAGAGGGGACGCGGTGACGCGCGTCGGGGTCACCAGGTCGAAGATCACCCCGGCGACGATCACCAGCACGGGCAGCACCCGCACCAGCCTGCGTCCGGTACGGCCGCGCCCTCCCGCGTACCGGCCGCCGCCGCGGACGTTGTCGCCGGCCGTCCAGAAACCCGTTCCGCGGCCGGACCAGATACCGCCGTCCTCAGCCGCCCGCCGGTCTGTGCCGCCGATACCCTTTCCGAGCTTCCTCAGTCTCCACACCAGTGGTCTCCTGCCCGGTCCGCCGACTGCTGCGGACGGTGCCGCGCTCCACCAGGCTGGCCGCTGCCATCCCGGGTGGCGACTCGCCGTCGGCCGAGTGGGCTACGGCGAGCGGACCCGCCGGGCGGCCGATGCTCCGGCGCACCGGTCGGCCGGCGGACCCGATCAGTCGGTCGGCTGGCGCTCGGCGTACGCCCTCACGGCGTCCGCACGAGCACAGCCGTACTTTCACCGTACTTGTCATGGTCGACGGCCGACGGCGAAGCGCGTGTCGGCGAGGCGGAGCCGGAATCCGGGCCCGGCGCGGGTGGGGCGGCCGCCGGTCCGGGCGGGCGGACCGGTCCGGGCGGACACGACGAAGGCCCGGATTCACCAGGAATCCGGGCCTTCGTTCTCTTCCAGTAGCGGGGACAGGATTTGAACCTGCGACCTCTGGGTTATGAGCCCAGCGAGCTACCGAGCTGCTCCACCCCGCGCCGTTGAATGCAACTCTACGCCATCCGGAGCAAGATCATCACCACGCGGCGCACGGACGGGCTAGGCCGCCTCGACGACATCGGCGTGGACCGCGGCGGCCCACTCCACCAGAAGCCGCTGGTAGCGCTCCTGCTCGGCGGGCGGCAGCGCGCCACCGGCGCGCGCCCACAGGGCACGGATCTCCGCGTTGACGACAGCGGCGGACCTGACAGCGCGTAACGAGTCGCCATCACCGGAAGCGGGGGAAGAAGTGGACGAGGAAGCGAACATAGGAGCAAGGCTACGGCCAGCCACTGACAATCGGCAGAGCGTGTCCCCCTACGCTTACACCGGTGATTGAAACCATCGTGTTCGACGTCGGCGAGACCCTCGTCCGCGACGACCGCTACTGGGCGTCCTGGGCCGACTGGCTGGGCATTCCCCGGCACACCATCTCCGCGCTCGTCGGCGCCGCCACCGTCCAGAACCGGGACCACACCGACGCCCTCCGCCTCATCAAGCCCGGCATGGACGTCGGCGAGGCGTACCGCGCCCGGGAGGCCGCCGGACGCGGCGACCATCTCGACGAGTCCGATCTCTATCCCGATGTACGGCCCGCCCTGGCGAGCCTCCGGGCCCTCGGCGTCCGCGTCGTCCTCGCGGGCAACCAGACCGTCAGGACCGGAGAGCTGCTGCGCGGCCTCGACCTGCCCGTCGATCTCGTCGCCACCTCGGGCGAGTGGGGCGCGGAGAAGCCGTCGCCGGAGTTCTTCGCGCACGTCATCGAGGCGTCCGGGGCGGCACCCGACAGGACGGTGTACGTGGGCGACCATCCCGCGTACGACCTGTTCCCGGCCCGGGAGGCGGGCCTGCGCGCCGCCCATCTGCGGCGCGGGCCGTGGGGCTATCTGTGGGCGGACGACCCGGAGGTGATCGAGGCGGCGGACTGGCGGATCGACAACCTGACGCAGCTTACGGCGATCGCGGCGGAGCAGAGGAAACGGGCAGAACAGGCGGAACGGGCGGACCACCAGGGCTGACGGTGCAGGTGGGACCAGGCGGGACTGACGGTGCCGACGGGGCCGCCAGGCCCCCCGTGGGCAGGCGCCCCGCCGGCTCAGACCACGCTGTACTCGTGCGCGGGACCGCCCTGCCACTCCACCCAGGAGGGGTCGTCCAGCAGTTCCCAGGCGTCCGGCAGCCCCGCCAGGCGCAGGAATTCGATCAGATGGTCGTCGGAGTGGGCGAGCCCCATGATCCGCCCACGGACCGTGACCCGCCGCCCGCCTGTCCCTGACGCCCGGTGGACGACGATCGGTGCATCACTCATAGGCCCAAGAGTGCGTCGATCTCGCTCTGTCCGCAGCCTCTGGGACCCGCTTCTTTTCCGCGGGGGCTGTCGGTTGGATCACACCCGCGGATCACGCCCGCGGATCACGCCCGCGGATCACGCCCGCGGATCACGACCAGCCGAGCCAGGCCCTGTCTCAGCGCAGGAGGGCGAAGACCTCGTCGATCGCGGCGCACGTCCGGTCCGTGTCGTCGTCGGTCACGGCGGCCGAGACGAACCAGCAGGCGAGTCCGTGCGCGTTGGTGTGGATCCCGCGGCGCAGCAGTTCGTGCCGGAAGGTGTCGTAGCGCCGCTGGTCGACGCGGAGGGTGTCGCGGTAGTGGCGGGTGGGGGCGCCGTCGTCCGAGAACACCACCTGGAACATCGCGCCGACCCCCTGCACCGCGCACGGGACGCGGTGGTCGGTGGCCGCACGGCGCACGGCCTCCATGATCCGCTGCCCGGTGTCGTCGATTCTCTTGGTGACGGCCGGGTCGGCGAGCGTGCTGAGCGTGACCAGCGCGGCCGTGGCGCAGAGGGGCGAGGCGTTGTACGTACCCCCGTGCTTGACCCGGCCGGTGGCGAGCGCCGCCATCACCTCGTGGCGGCCGGCGAACGCGGCGATGGGCAGTCCGCCGCCCAGGGCCTTCGAGTAGACGGCCAGATCGGGGACGACGTCGAAGAGCGCCTGCGCGCCGCCCGGACCGGTACGGAAGCCGGTGCAGACCTCGTCGAAGATCAGGATGATCCCGCGCTCCGTGCACTCGTCGCGCAGCAGCCGCAGATAGCCGGGGGCGGGCATGGTGCAGGCGTTGTTGGCGACGATGGGTTCGCAGATGACGGCCGCGAGCCGGCCGCGGTGGGCGTCGAGTACGGCGCGCAGCGCGTCGGGGTCGTTCCAGGGGCAGACGACGACATCGCCGGTGACGCCCTCGGGGATCCCCGGGGAGTGCGGGACGGAGTGCGGGGCGGCGTACGGTCCCGCCGCCGCCTCGGGCGGCCGGTTGGAGACGGCGAGGGTGTCCGACCACCCGTGGTAGTGGCCCTCGAACTTGAGGACCGTGGAGAGTCCGGTGTGGCCGCGGGCGACCCGTACGGCCCCCTGGACCGCCTCCGAACCGGAGTTGGCGAACCGGACCAGGTCGGCGCAGGGGACCATCGCGCGGATCAGCTCGGCGAGTTCGACCTCGGGCACGTTGCAGGTGCCGAACATGGGGCCGTTGGCGAGGACTCCGGTCAGCGCGTCGGTGAGCGCGGGGTGGGCATGGCCGAGAACGGCGCTTCCGTACGCGGCGAGAAAGTCGATGTACTCGTTTCCGTCCACATCCCGAATGCGCGCCCCGGAACCGCCGTTTATATAGAGCGGGTAGGGATGCGGGCCGGTGGACGTCAGCCTGGAAGAGGAACTGATACCGCCCGCGAGAGACTTCTTGGCACGTTCGAACAGGGCGCTGCTCATGGCGGTTCCACCGAGAGCGGGTACGGTCCGAGCCGCCGCTCCGGCCGGTGCCCCGGCCGGTGCCCCGGAGAAATCGGGAACGCCGGAGAAATCCTGTCGGGCCATATGTCACTCCTGTCCGGGGCGCCATCGCCCGCTGGGAACAACTCTTCGGCTTTCACGCAGCCTTGACCGGGATCGCGGACGGTGTCCAGACTCGCTGCGGAGATCCAGAATGCGGCGAAAGGAAGTCCGGCATGACTGAATCCGCTGAATTGGCCGAAAAGATCTCGGTCGTCACGGGCGCGGGCAGCGGTATCGGCCGCGCCTGTGCGCTGGGGCTGCTGGCGGACGGCTGGACGGTCGTCCTGGCCGGGCGGCGGAAAGACCCGCTCGTGGAGACGGCGGCGCTGGCCGGAGCGGACGCGGCGCGCGCCGTACCGGTGCCCGCGGACATCACGGACGGGGACTCGGTAGCGCGGCTGTTCGACGAGGTGGCGACGCGTTTCGGACGTATCGATCTCCTCTTCAACAACGCGGCGGACACCATGCCGTACACACCGACCGAGGACGTCTCGGTCGAGGACTGGCACCGCGTCATGGACTCCATCGCCACCGGAAGCTTCCTGTGCGCGCGGGCCGCGTACCGGATGATGAAGGACCAGACCCCGCGCGGTGGCCGGATCATCAACAACGGCGCTCCGTCCGCGCAGGTCCCGAGGCCGGACTCGATCGCTTTCACCGCCGCGAAGCACGCGGTGGCCGGACTGACGCGCTCGCTCTCGCTGGACGGCCGCCGTTACGACATCTCGTGCGGGCAGATCGACATCGGCAACGTGACACCGGTGGGCCGGGAGCAGCCGGCGGTCCGGCAGGCGGACGGCACCCTGCGGGTGGAGCCGACGATGGATGTACGGCATGTGGTCGAGATGGTGCTGGTCATGGCGAACCTACCCGTGGGCGTGAACGTCCAGTCCGTCGCCGTCATGCCCAGTGCGATGCCGTACGTCGGCCGCGGTTGAGGCGTGTCCGGACTCCTGGTCCTGCCGGTACGCGAGGCCCTCCTCGTAGGCCCGGCCTACTTGGTGCGCGAGGCCCTCCTCGTACCCCCGGCCTTCCCCGCGCTCCTGGCCTTCCTCGTGCTCCCGGCCCTCCTCGTACGCGAGGAACGCCTCGATCCGGGTAGCGGCCGTGAGGCGTCCCGCGCGCTCCCACGCCAGTGCCCGGTGCAGCCCGTCCAGATGGATCAGCCCCTCCCGTACCACCAGTCCCGCGTAGTCGATGCCGGGCACCGCCCGCGTGCTGAGGAACAGCGGGGTGAAGGGCGCGCCGGCCAGGCCGTCGAGCTTGCGGGCGCAGACCGGGTTCGTACGGGCGTACGCGCCGCCCGCCGCGTCCGGCCGGGCCACCGCGTCCAGCCGCGCCACCGCCTCGGCGACCGTCAGCCCGGACTTGGGGATCAGCTCCCGCTCGCCGCCCTCGCCCAGATGCCAGGGAAGGACGACGCGGAGCAGATCGTCCCGGTCGAGCAGCACCCGCCGCCACGACCCGAGGGACAGTTCGGCGTTGCGGATGTGCTCCTCGGCCTCGTCGTTCGTGTTGGCCTCGTGGGCGCGGTCGAGCGGATGCGCCCGCGCGAAGGTGTCCAGGACGGACGCGAACGGGACGGCGGCGATGACCCTCATGACACGTTCCCCTCACCTCGTGCGCTTCATGCGCTTCATGCGCTTCGTGCGCCGGACTCGACGGAGCTCAGCGGGACTCGACGGGACGCGACCGCGTTCGGGCGGCGCTCCCCGAGCTCCCCTGGCCGGACTCAGCCGGCGCTGCCGCGCACGTACTCGGTGAAGTGCCGTTCGGCGAAGAGCTCCGGCCACCGGCCACGCCCGAGGTCCAACTCCCGTGCGGTGGCGAGCAGATGACGCCAGTACGGCTTGACAGGCGGCCAGCGCGTGCCGGTCTGGCAGTACGAGGCGTCGATCATGTAGCGGGGCCCGCCCGACGCGCCGGGGGCCGTACGGCGGGCATGGAACAGCGCGGAGTGCAACACCACCGTGGAGCCGGGGGGCAGTTCGTCGATCACGGCCTCGGAGGGCAGCGGGCAGGTGCCGAGATGGGCGCGGGCCGTCTTGTCGGCGACCTCGCGGTGCGATCCCGGGAGGACCGCGAGCCCGCCCATGGACGGCTGGAGACCGCCGATGTAGTGCAGGGCATGGACCATGAGATGGTCGCGGTCGCGCTGCGGGGACTGTTCGTAGTCATGGTGCCAGCCCTTGCCGGGGGCGCCCGGCGCGCGGCGGTCGCTGTGCAGATGGTGGAAGACGAACGACGGCCCCATGAGGCGCGCGAGCAGGGACATCAGCGGCGGATGCACGGCCAGTTCGCCGTGGGCCGCCAGCTCTATCTCCACCATGTCCGGCGCGCCGTACACCTCGGGTTCGAGCGCCGCGGCGATGGAACGCTTTCGCAGACCGCTGTCCACCCAGAGGTCGACTTCACGCTCCAGGGACGCCAGCGAATCGGCTGGGACAAATCCGGGAAGGACGAGATAGCCTCGCTCCCGGAATTGCTCCAGCATGCTCTCGTCGAGTTCCGGGGAAAGTTGTTCGCGCATGGTGCGATACCCCTCCTTTTCCGTTCTCCACGAATGGCCCGGCATCCGGTTTTGTCCGGAGCAGCGCCCAAAGGTAGCCAACTATTCATCTCGGCAGACCGGGTGCGCGGGACAATGGCCGAAGCACGACGAAGTGGCGGGAAATGCACGAAGAGGTGCGCGAACAGAAAGGCGTCGCGCGGGCGATTTTCGGCCGTGCCGGCAAAGGCGACGGCTATTACGGAGGCATATTCCTGCTTACGCTCCCGCCTACGCCTACGTTCATGCTCATGCTCACGCTCACGTCTACGCTCACGCCTCGGCGAGCCGGATCGCGTACCGGATGCCCTGGAGTTCTCTCCTCGCCCGCGCCGGGAGTTCCCGGTCGTCGAGAAGCGCCGGCAGACACGCGCTGAGCGCGCTCCCCGCCGCGCCTCCGGGCCGCAGCAGATTCGGCCGGGCCGCCAGCAACGCCCACAGGGTGTGGACATTGAGATCGAAGAACCCATGACGCGGCGTCAGCCCCCGTACGAGGTGATGCATCAGCTTGTCGCCCGGCCAGCGGCCCGGGGTGCGGGCGGCGATGAAGTCGTCGGAGAGCTGGATGTGCGGTGCCTCGCCGATCCAGTACGCCCAGTAGTTCAGATTGGCGGCCTCGCCCGCGTCGTCGTCGGCGAGGGCGCTGTCGATGAAGTACCGCATCCGGTCGCGGTCGCCGTGCCGGGCGGCGACCGCCGCCACCGAGCGGGAGTTGAGCCAGCCCGACAGCCAGTCGTCGGGCCGTTCGGTGCGCTGCTGGCGGGCCAGCCAGCCGGGGGTGTCGGCCCGGTCGTCGTAGCCGGCCAGATACAGGGCCTGGCGCCGCAGCAGAAAGCTCTCCGCCCCGCGGGCCCGCTCGGCGGTGCGCCGCATCTCCGAGAAGAAGCGGCGGCGGTCCGCGGCCGCCAGCTCGGGCCCCCGGGGCACCGGCCCGCGCCGGGGGCGCGGCGGCTCGGGCAGCGCGGCCAGATGCGCGGGAGCGACCCCGTTGAGCGGCCAGGCGAGCACCTCGACCAGATCCCGCCGCATGACACACGCGCCCAGCGGGTCGGCCTCGTACGACGAACCACCGTCCAGCGCACCGGCGAGCAGGACGTCCGCCTCCATGGCGCGCTCCAGGGAGAGCAGGAGCGCGGGGACGGTGCCCAGCCGCATCAGCCGGTGGCTGTACACGAACAGCTGCCCCACGGGCACGTGGGTCAGCGCCCGCCGCCCCGACTCCCACCCGGCGACGGTGTCGGCCGACACCCGGAACTGCTCGGCCAGCGCGTCCTGGGTGAGCCCCAGCTGCTCACGGATGATCCGGAAGACGTAGCCGGACACGATCCCCGCACGAGCCCTCGGCACACTTTCCCGACCGCCGGTCAGGGTGAACCGCGGAACGTTCGGCACGAGGCCCCCAATTGCACGCGGACCGCGGCCGGCTACCCGTACCCGTGGTCACTTCAAGCGGTGATCGCCGCTCCCTACTGTCATGAGCCCAGTAATGGACGGTCGACCGAGCGTAGCGGGAGGGCTGTCATGGTGATTGCCGCGGCACCGCCCCGGCCCAGTGGGCACGGCGCGGAAGCCACACCTACGGATGACGCGGCAACCCGCGCGACGACGGACGGACACGAAGTGGAAGCGGCCCAGTGACTCAGAAGGCGCCCGCCTACACGGCACCGGCGTGCCGCATCGAGGAGCACGCGGAATGCCACGGCCCGAGCGAGACCCGCCTCCCCTGGCAGTCGCGCACGGGCCCGGCGATCGAAACGCTCCGCTGCGACTGCCCCTGCCACGCCACCACCACCACCACCCACCGCCACTTACACGCGGCCCCGGGCCCAGCCCCAGCCCAGGCCCGCGTCCCAGTGCCGACGCCGACGCCGGACACATTCCTGAGCTGCGGCTGACGCGAAGGCGCGAGGGGTTCGGCTCGGCGCGGCCGGCAGCCGTCCAAATCCCCTGGTTGGACGGGTTGGTTGGCCGGCTTGTCAAGCGATCCGGTGGGCAGTCGGTCCAGCGATGGCGACAAGGCAGCCCCACCGACCACACGCCTCTGACACCATGAAGGCGTGAGAACGACCCATGGTCAAGCAACGGCAAAGCCCCTCTAACGCCGCAGGTCGAAAAGGGGTGGTCCCCGCGTAGGCGGGGGTGTTCCGCCTTCGACCGTCACATCCAGTCCTGTGACGGAGTGCTCCCCGCGCAGGCGGGGGTGTTCCGACGACTGGACCGTCCGCTACGCCGCCTCCGGCGTGGTCCCCGCGCAGGCGGGGGTGTTCCGCAGATTGTTGCGGACTGTCGCCGGCTGGACGTGTGGTCCCCGCGTAGGCGGGGGTGTTCCGAGCTTTCCCAGGTCCACCCCGTAGACGGCGACGTGGTCCCCGCGCAAGCGGGGGTGCTCCGGCTCAAGACGCCGGACAGGCGTACGTCGATCAGTGGTCCCCGCGCGGGCGGGGGTGGTCCCGTTGCCGGCGGCGTAGGGCGATCAGTGGCCGGGCCTTGGGCGGCCGCTGGCTCGGGGGCGGCGGCAACCTTGCCCCGTGGTGGAACGCGTCGGCTGGTGCGGAGAAGAAGCCGTCCGAAAGGATGGCTTCTGTGTGCCCCGCCACACAGGCGCCTCTTCGCGCTCGTAGGCGCAGTTCCCGCCGCCCCGTGCCCCCTCTAAGGTCCGTCCGCTCTCGGTCGGTCCTGGGACGGCGGAGCGCCCCTGCCCGGCTGGGACGGGAGGGGCGCTCAAGTGCAGGCTCGTAGGGGACTCCCCTGCCTGCGGGTGGTAGGCCGTGTGGGACTCGAACCCACAACCAACGGATTAAAAGTCCGCTGCTCTGCCAATTGAGCTAACGGCCCTCGGCACAACACCCACGAGCATAGCCCGCCGTCGGCCCTGCGCCGATCGGGTATCCCCACGTGGGTATGTCGCGCGTCGGCGTGGGTGTCTGCGCGGTTCGCGGGGGTGGTGTCGGCAGGGTGGCCGGAGGCGGTTCTCGTGGGCCGGGTCGGGCGGGGTGTCCGTCCCCCGGATCCTCGGGCCCCCGGACGCGGGCAGGGCCCGTGTCCCACCTCGGGGGTGGGGCACGGGCCCTGGTGACGCGTCAGCCGGATCGCTGTCGCGGACGGTCAGCCGTTGCGCTTCCAGCGCGGCTTGTCGTCGCGGCGGCCGAAGGAGCCGGTGCCGGTGCCCGTCGTACCGCCGCGGTGGTCGTCACGGCGGGTGGACGGACGGTCGTGGCCGCCGGGGCGGAAGCCGCTCGACGGGCGGTCGTCGCGGCGGTCGCGGTTGAACGGGCGGTCGCTGCCCCGGTGGTCGCGGCGCTCGAAGGAACGGCCGCCGCGGTCGTCACGGCGCTCGGCGCCGCGGTCGTCACGGCGGTCACGGTTGAAACCGCCCCGCTCGCCGCCACGGTCGTCACGGCGCTGGAACCCGCCACGGTCGTCACGGCGGTCACGGTTGAAGCCACCGCGCTCACCACCGCGCTCACCACCGCGCTCACCGCCGCGCTCGCCACCACGGTCGTCACGGCGCTGGAACCCGCCACGGTCGTCACGGCGGTCACGGTTGAAGCCACCGCGCTCACCACCGCGCTCACCGCCGCGCTCGCCACCACGGTCGTCGCGACGCTGGAACCCGCCACGGTCACCGCCGCGGTCCGCGCCGCGCTCGCCGCCACGGTCGTCACGCGGGGTGTAACCCCGCGCGCCGCCCCGGCCACTGCGCTCGCCGCGGTCGTCGCGGCGCCCGAAGTTGCCCCGGTCGTCGCGGCTGTCCCTGCGCTCCTCGCGCTGCGCCGGTACGGCGGCAGCGGCGGCGGCAGCCGCCTCCACCGCGCGCTCGGCCTCGGCGGCCACCTCGGCCACCGCCGCCTCCGGGTCGTCGCCCCGCTCGCGCGCCGCACGGGCGACCAGGCGCTCGGCCTCCTCGCGCAGTTCGCGGGCGCGGCGCTGGACGCGCTCCAGCTGCTTGGCCAGTTCGGCGGCCTCGCGCTCGGCCTGCTTGGCCGCGTTGTTCGCCGAGTCGGCCTGGACCTCGGTGAGCGAGCGGGCGCCGGTGATCTCGGCGACCTCCGGGTCGAACGCGCCGGCTCCGCCGACCATGTGGCGCGAGGCGTCCACGCCCGCGTCCTCCATCAGCCGGAAGATCTGGCGGCGCTGGTGCGGCAGCGCCAGCGAGACGACGACACCGGACTTGCCGGCCCGCGCCGTACGGCCCGAGCGGTGCAGATAGTCCTTGTGGTCGCCGGCCGGGTCCACGTTCAGCACCAGGTCGATGCCGTCCACGTGGATACCGCGCGCGGCGACGTCGGTGGCGACGAGCGCGTTGACGTAACCGTCCTTGAAGTCGGCCAGCGTCCGCGTCCGCGCGCCCTGCGTCATACCGCCGTGCAGCGCGTCGGCCTTCACGCCCGAGTCGCGCAGCTGCTCGGCGATACGGTCGGCGCCCAGCTGCGTCCGTACGAAGATGATCGTGCGGCCCTTGCGGGCGGCGATCGCGGCGGTGACCGGGGCCTTGTCCTTCGGCTTCACGACGAGCACGTGGTGCGTCATGGTCGTGACGTTGCCCTGGGCGCTGTCGACCTCGTGGCTGACCGGGTTGGTCAGATAGCGCTTGACCAGCGTGCTGATCTCGTTCTCCATGGTGGCGGAGAAGAGCATGCGCTGACCGCCCGCGGGCACCAGGTCGAGCAGCTCGGTGACCTCGGGCATGAAGCCCAGGTCCGACATCTGGTCGGCCTCGTCGAGGATCGCGATCTGGATCTGGTCCAGCGAGCAGGCGCCGCGGTTGATGATGTCGCGCAGCCGGCCCGGGGTGGCGACGAGGATGTCGACGCCGCGCTCCAGCGCGTAGATCTGGTTGCCCATCGACGTACCGCCGCAGACGACCTTCATCTTCAGGCCGAGCACGTCGCCGTACGGCTGGAGGGCGTCCGCGACCTGCATCGCCAGCTCACGGGTCGGGGTGAGGATGACGCCGCGGGGCTTCTTCTTCTCGGTGTGGCCGCCGGCGAGCGTGGCCAGCAGCGGCAGACCGAAGGAGAGGGTCTTGCCGGAGCCGGTACGGCCACGGCCCAGGATGTCCTTGCCGGCCAGGGCGTCCGGGATGGTCGCGGCCTGGATCGGGAAGGGGGCGGTGACGCCGTTCTGGGTGAGCTTGCGGACGATGCCGTCCGGGAGGCCGAGGTCGCCGAAGGTGAGTCCGGGGGCCTCGTCGGCGTCTGACGCCTCGTCAACCACCGAGGTCTCGGGGGCCTCGGGAGCCGTCTCGGTGGCCTCAGGAGCCTCGGGGGCTTCGACGGCCGTCTCGGGGGCCACGACGGCCTCCGCGCCCTCAACGGTCTCGGGGGCCTTGGCGGCCTCGGCGGTCACGTCGGTGACCGTCTCGGGGGACTCGTTCTCGGGCATGACGGCGTGGTCAGTACTGGAAATGGACATGCGAAATGCGAAACCTTCCGGAGTCTCGGCACGCGCCCAAACTCCGTGATTCGCAAATCGACCGCCTCAATGCGGTCAGCCACGGCAAGGGAGAGTACGCGCCACGCGGCGCTCTTCTGTGTCGGCGCCGGGCAATGATCAAACGATCTACTACCATACGCACCCTCCCCCCTCTTAGGCAAACCACCAGGCAAACCACGAGGCAGACCGCCGGGCAAACCAGCGAGCAGACCGTGCGTGGACCGCCTCCGTCATGACCCCCGTCACACCGGCCCGAGCTGCGGCGACGCCGTCGGCTCCTTTCGCATCCCCATCCCGTCGGCGGCCGACATCGCGCCCGTTCGGACGTCCGCCGCCGGTGACGCGGACGGCTGCTCCGGCGGCCTCGTCGGCTCCGGCTCCGGCTGCGGTTCCGGATCCGGCGGCCCCGGCGGCGGGGAGACCGGCGGCGCCGGGCGCGTGGGCTCCTTGGGCGGTTCGGGTCCGTCGCCCGGCGGGACCGGCTTCCCCGGCTGCGGACGCGTGCCCTTCGACGGCTCGGGCGAGGGCGTGACGTCGGAACTGGCGCTCGGCGAAGCTCCGTTGGCGCCGCTGCCGCCCTTGTCACTCGTGCTTTCTCCGTCGCCCTTCTCGCCCCCGCCCTCCTTGTCGCGGCCGTCCGCGCCGGCGCTCTCGGCGCCGCCGCTTTCCGTACGGCCCTGCCAGGCGTAGGGCTCACGGGCTCCGGCGCCCTCGCCCGTGACGCCGTCGGGCTCGGCCGCGGTGTCCTGGTCCTCCGCCGACCGCGAGGGCGCCGGCTTTCCTTCGTCCTCACCGACGCTCATGCAGCCTGTGGAGGCCGCGACCGCCAGTGACGTGACGATCCAGACGGCGAAACGGCCTGGGGCGGACAACTGGCGCACGAGTGGCACCTCCGGGGGGCGCGGAACGGGTCTCCCCGCCGACGGCGAGGTGAGGGTTTTCACTGCTCAACTTCCTTTTCCCCGCCGGGGACACGCCCGGGAGACATCCCGCACCCACGCATGCGGAAGGCGGGGGCCGTTCGGCCGGGCTCTGCTGGACAATGGCCATGTGCTGGAGATGACACGCGAGACCTTCGAAGAGCTGGTGAGCCAGGCCCTTGATCAGATCCCACCGGAGCTGACCAAGGTCATGGACAACGTCGCCGTCTTCGTCGAGGACGAACCCGACGCGTCCGACCCCGAGCTGCTCGGGCTCTACGAGGGGACCCCGCTCACGGACCGCGGCGAGTGGTACGCCGGGGTCCTGCCCGACCGGATCTCCATCTACATGGGGCCGACCCTGCGCTACTGCGAGACCCCCGAGGACGTGGTGCACGAGGTCTCCGTGACCGTCGTCCACGAGATCGCCCACCACTTCGGCATCGACGACGACCGGCTGCACGAGCTGGGCTGGGGGTGACGAGCCGGACCCAGGTCAACGAACCGGGCCGGGGCATGAGCCGGACCGGGGGTATCGAGCGGGACCGGGGGTAGGTGAAGTCCCCACCGCCCGCCCCGCACCCCGCCCACTACTCCTGATGGCCGTGGCCAGGCATGGTCCGCCCCCATCATGGGCATACGCGACCAATGGCCCGTGATGTACCACGCTTCCCGTTCCGTACCTCGCTCACCCGCATCCAGGGCCATCTCAGTTCCCGGCGCGACGCCCCCACCAGCGCCCTGACCCACTCCCCGCACCCCTACAGCCGCGCGGTCGGGCTGCTCTCCGTCGTCCTGCTGGGCGCCTGGCTCGGGCTGCTGATCGTCGGCAGCGTACGGACCCCGGTCGGGCCGATGGACACCAAGATGACGCTCCGCCCGTCCCTGACCGGCGGCACCAAGATCAACGTCTCCCCGCTGGGAGCGCTGGAGCTGAGCACGCACACCGCCCCCATCCGCCTCGACGTCGACGTGGACCAGCTCGACCCCGTACGGTCCCAGGCGCTCGTCGAGCACCCCGAGCGGCTCTCCGGCCTCCAGGGCGAGGTCAGCCACGACGTCATGGACGGCACGACGGAGCTGGCCGTACGGTCCGTCGTCGCCGTCGTCTCCGGAGCCACCGCCCTCGGGCTCGCCGTGTACCGCCGCCCGCGCCGCGCACTCACCGCCGGCGGGCTGGCGCTCGCGCTGCTGGCCGCCTCGGGCGTCGGCGCGTACGCCACCTGGAACCCCAAGTCGGTGCTGGAGCCGCGGTTCTCCGGACTGCTCTCCTCCGCCCCGCAGGTGGTCGGCAGCGCGCGCTCGATCGTGAACGATTTCGACGTCTACCAGAAGGAGTTGGCGCGGCTGGTCACCAACGTGACCAAGCTGTACGACGCCGCCTCCACCCTCCCCACCTTCCAGCCGGACCCGGCGACCCTCCGGGTGCTGCATGTCTCGGACATCCATCTCAACCCGGCGGCCTGGCACATCATCGGCTCCCTCGTGGAGCAGTACGGGATCGGCGTGATCATCGACTCCGGCGACACCATGGACCACGGCGCCTCCGCCGAGAACACCTTCCTCGACCCCATCGCCGACCTGGACGTCCCGTACGTCTGGGTGCGCGGCAACCACGACTCGCAGGGCACCCAGGAGTATCTGCGGCGCATGAAGAACGTCCGGGTCCTGGACGAGGGCCGGGCCGTGACCGTGGGCGGGGTACGGGTGGCGGGCAGCGGCGACCCGCAGTTCACCCCCGACCGCTCGGTGGAGGCCCAGGGCGACCCGGCGGAACGCATGACGGGCATCCGGCTCGCCTCGGCCCTCCGCGACCAGCGGCGGGCCGGCACCCCCGTGGACATCGCCGTCGCCCACAACCCGGTGGCCGCGCGGGAGACCGACGGCCTCGTCCCGCTGGCCCTCTCGGGCCATATCCACCACCGCGAGACCGAGGTGCTGCCGCACGGCACCCGGCTGAAGATCGAGGGCTCCACAGGCGGCGGCGGGCTGCGCGCCGTACAGAACGACAGTCCGGAGAAGGTGCAGATGTCCGTGCTCTATCTGGACCGGACGACCAAGCGGCTCCAGGCCTGGGACGAGATCACCCTCGGCGGGCTGGGTCTGACGACCGCCGAGGTCAGCCGCCATCTTCCGCAGGAGGTGGGCACACCGGGGGCCGACGCCTCGCCGGGCCCTGATCCGTCGGGCACCGGCGGTACGGGCCCGTCGTCGGCGCCGCCGGGCTCCCCGGCCCGTACGCCCGGCACCCCGACCCGTACGCCGGGCGCCGCCTCGCCCGCGCCCGGCGGCGCCGCACCCTCACCGTCGCCGTCGGGCCTCCCCGTACCCGCTCCCTAAACCGTTTTGGCGATAGCTCTGCCCATCCCATATGCTTCTCACGTCCCCGACGCGCTGCAAAGCGCCCAGGCGGGCCCTTAGCCCTCATCGTCTAGTGGCCCAGGACGCCGCCCTTTCAAGGCGGTAGCACGGGTTCGAATCCCGTTGGGGGCACGCAACACTGTGTGCGAGACTAGTGCTCGCACATTGCTTGGTCCTGTGGAGCAGTTTGGAGTGCTCGCCACCCTGTCAAGGTGGAGGCCGCGGGTTCAAATCCCGTCAGGACCGCTGCAGCCGTCGAGGTTGCGTGGCTGGGTAGCTCAGTTGGTACGAGCGATCGCCTGAAAAGCGATAGGTCGCCGGTTCGATCCCGGCCCCAGCCACTTCGGCCCGTGAGGGCGAGGCCCCCCACCGAGTCTCTCGGCGGGGGGCTTTTCTCATGCCCCGGTCTCGGTACGGACCGGCTCGGCCGGGTCGTCGTGCGCGGCCCGCTCGTCCCGGCTCTCGCGGCTTTCGCGGCTCTCACGATCGTCGCTGTCGCCGTGCCCCTCGCGGTCGTCACGCGCCTCGCGCCCGTGGAGCCAGCGCACCAGTGTGATCACCGTCACCACCAGCACCACCCCACCCAGCAGCGCCCAGTCCGGGATCCCCGCCCCGACCCCGCGCGCCCACTGCTCGGTCGCGAAGGAGTCGTCGACCGAGAGCAGCCCCGGCAGCGCCGTCGTCCCGTCGAAGACGAGGAAGACCGCGCCCAGGACGAGGAAGAACAGCCCCGAGAGCAGTGAGGTCGTGTGCAGTTCGAAGCGTCCGAGCCGGAAGGCCCGGCCGCGCAGCCACCGCCGCCCGCCGAGATCGAACCGTTCCCAGAGCAGGGCGAGCAGGAAGAGCGGTACGGCCATGCCCAGCGCGTACACCGCGAGCAGCAGCCCGCCGTAGACGGGACTGCCGCTCAGCGCGGCCACGGTCAGCACGCTGCCGAGGATCGGGCCCGCGCAGAAGCCGGCGAGCCCGTAGACCATGCCGAGGGCGTACACGGACAGCGCGGTCGTCGGCCGGATCCGGCCCGACAGCGCGGCCATACGGCGCGAGGCGAAGCCCATGCCGAGGATCTGGGCGGCCCCGAGCGCGATGATCAGCCAGCCGCCGACGGCGACCAGCAGATCGCGGTGCCCGTAGAACAGCCGGCCGGCGAAGGAACCGGCGGCGCCCAGCGGGACGAGCGTGGTCGCCAGGCCGAGATAGAAGATGCCGGTACGGGCCAGGAGCCGGCCGGCCGAGTCGATGGAGTACGCGAAGAACGCGGGCAGGAGCAGGGCGCTGCACGGGCTGAGCAGCGCGAGGAGCCCGCCGAGCAGCGCGACCGGATACCCGATGTCGGTCACTGGTCCCCGTCCCCTGTTCCGGCCTCGGGGGCGGACTCGGAAGCGGACTCGGGGGCCTGTTTCGGAGCGGGCCCGGGGGCGGGCTTCGCCGCGGCCTTCGCCGACTCGATGGCCTGCGTGAAGGCCTCCACCGGCTGCGCGCCCGCGATGGGGCGGCCGTTGACGAGGAAGGACGGCGTGGAGGTGGCGCCGAGGCCGTACGCCTCCTCCTGGTCCTTCCGTACGGCCGCCGCTGCGGCGTCCCCGGCACGGTCACGCCGGAACCGGTCCAGGTCCTTCACCCCGGCCTCCCGGGCGAGCGCGTCGAGCCGGGCGGCGCCGAAGCCCTTCTCCTTCGCGCCCTCGGCGTACGCGGCCGAGTGGAACTCCCAGAAGCGGCCCTGCTGTCCGGCGGCCCAGCCGGCGCGGGCGGCGGCCTCCGACTCCGCGCCGAAGATCGGGTAGTTGCGCCATTCGATGCGCAGGGTGCCGTTCTTGACGTACTTCTCGACGAGGCCGGGCTCGGTGTCGCGGGCGAACTTGCCGCAGTAGCCGCACTTGAAGTCGGCGTACTCGACCATGACGACCGGCGCGTCCGCCCGGCCGACGGCGAGCGGGTCCGCCGTGTCGCGGCGGGCGAGCTTCGCCAGCTCGGGATAGACCCCGGCCCGCGGCTCCGCGGAGACCTCGGCGACCGGGCTGTCACCGGTCGCGACGCGGGTGGAGGTGTCGGGCTTGGTGGCGGTGTAGGAGACGACGCCGAGCAGGGCGGCGGCGGCCACGACGCCGGCGCCGATGGCGAGGGCGCGGCGGGAGGACATGCGGGAAGGCTGTGCGGACATGGGTGTTCGGCTCTCCGTAGCAATCCATGAAAAGGGGACGAAAGGGGCGGACGGAGCCGGGCCCTATACGCGCAGTACGGAGAGATCGACCGGAGACGGCGCGGCGACCGGCGGCGGCCCGCGGTCGGGAGTCACGGCGAGCACGGCCTGAGCGACGCCCCACGCACCGGCGGCGTCACGGGCGTCGTGGAGCGCGGGCAGCAGTTCATGGACGGAGCTGCCGCGCGACGGGGTGATGGGCGGGATGCCCGCATCGTCCTGGCCGCCGCGCCCGCACCCCGGAGTCTGCCCGCCGTACCCGCTGACCGCGACGGCCTCGGCCCCGACGGTCTCGACGGCCGCGGCACCCCCGGCGGTCCCGGCCGTCCCGACCGCCACGGCGGCGGACGGAAGACAGAACAGCAGCGCGACCAGCACCCCCAGCAGCGCCCCGCCCACACCCGCACCCACGAAGCGGCGGCGCCTGCTTCCGGTGCGCGTGCGGGGCATCGGCTGAGCCTCTCCGAAGGTCGGCGATACGGGGGACGGAAGGAAGACGGGGTACGGGGTACGTGCCTCGCATCGTAAGGGGTGCTCCTCCCGATCGGGCAATACGGCCCCCCGACCCGCCGGGCCACCGCACCCACCACGGCCGCCACGCCGCGGCCACCACGCCGGGGCCGCCGCTGAAATGGGTTCGCCACTCCCGAGCGGCGGGTGAGATCCTGGGCCAGGTATGTCTACTTCCTTCGCCGACCTCCAGACCCTGCTCGCCGACGTCTCCCTGCGCGACGCGCAGCGGCTCGGCCGCCGTCTCGAAGGCGCACGGCGCATCCGTAAGCCCGAAGCGCGGCAGGCCGTGCTGGACGAGATCGCCGGCGAGGCCGGCAAGGCCGCCGAGCGCACCCGGCTGCGCAGGGCGCGGATGCCCGCCGTCTCGTACCCCGAGCAGCTGCCCGTCAGCCAGAAGAAGGACCTGATCCTGGAGGCGATACGCGACCACCAGGTCGTGATCGTCGCCGGTGAGACCGGGTCGGGCAAGACGACGCAGATCCCCAAGATCTGTCTGGAGCTGGGCCGCGGGGTCCGCGGCATGATCGGGCACACCCAGCCGCGCAGGATCGCCGCCCGTACCGTCGCGGAGCGCGTCGCGGAGGAGCTGGACACCCCGCTGGGCGAGGCCGTCGGCTGGAAGGTCCGGTTCACCGATCAGGTCGACCGGGACGCGACGTTCGTCAAGCTGATGACCGACGGCATCCTGCTCGCCGAGATCCAGACGGACCGCGAGCTGCTCGCCTACGACACGATCATCATCGACGAGGCCCATGAGCGAAGCCTCAACATCGACTTCCTGCTGGGCTATCTGGCCCAGCTGCTCCCCAGACGCCCGGACCTGAAGGTCGTCGTCACGTCCGCGACGATCGACCCGGAGCGCTTCGCCCGCCACTTCGGCCGCTTCGCCTCCGTCGGTGTCGACGGCGGCAACGGCGAAGGCGGCGATGGCGAAGCGCGGCGGGGCGCGCCCATCGTGGAGGTCTCGGGGCGTACGTACCCCGTCGAGGTCCGCTACCGCCCCCTGCTGGAGGAGGACGGCGAGGAGGGCGACCGCGACCAGATCACCGCGATCTCCGAAGCCGTGGACGAGCTCCAGTCGGAGGGGCCGGGCGACATCCTGGTCTTCCTCTCCGGCGAGCGGGAGATCCGCGACACCGCCGACGCCCTGGAGAAGCGCAAGCTCCGGGGCACCGAGGTCCTCCCCCTCTACGCCCGGCTCTCGCACGCCGAGCAGCACCGCGTGTTCCAGCGCCACAGCGGACGCAGGATCGTTCTGGCGACGAATGTCGCCGAGACCTCGCTGACCGTCCCGGGCATCAAGTACGTCATCGATCCGGGCACCGCCCGTATCTCCCGCTACAGCCACCGCACCAAGGTCCAGCGGCTGCCGATCGAGCGGATCTCCCAGGCCAGCGCCAACCAGCGCAAGGGCCGCTGCGGCCGTACGTCGGACGGGATCTGCGTACGGCTCTACTCCGAGGACGACTTCGAGTCGCGCCCGGAGTTCACCGACGCCGAGATCCTCCGTACGAATCTGGCGTCCGTCATCCTCCAGATGACCGCGGCCGGCCTGGGCGACATCGAGAAGTTCCCCTTCATCGATCCGCCGGACCACCGCAATATCCGCGACGGCGTGCAGCTGCTCCAGGAGCTGGGCGCCTTCGACCCGTCGCAGGCCGCGCAGAAGGATCCGAGGAAGCGGCTCACCCCGCTCGGCCGCAAGCTCTCGCAGCTCCCGGTGGACCCGCGGCTGGCCCGGATGGTCATCGAGGCCGACCGCAACGGCTGCGTGCGCGAGGTGATGGTGATCGCCGCCGCGCTCTCCATCCAGGACCCCCGCGAGCGGCCCGCCGACAAGCAGGCCCAGGCGGACCAGCAGCACGCCCGGTTCAAGGACGAGACCTCCGATTTCCTGGCCTTCATCAATCTCTGGCGCTACATCAGGGAGCAGCAGAAGACGCTGTCCTCCTCGGCCTTCCGCCGGATGTGCAAATCGGAGTATCTGAACTTCCTGCGGATCCGCGAGTGGCAGGACATCTACTCGCAGCTGCGCACGGTCGCCAAGCAGATGGGCATCCACCTCAACGAGGAGGACGCGGCGGACCAGTCCGTCCACGTCTCGCTGCTCGCGGGGCTGCTCTCGCACATCGGGATGAAGGACGTGAAGGACGGCGCCAAGAACGAGTACCTCGGCGCCCGCAGCGCGAAGTTCGCGGTGTTCCCCGGTTCCGCGCTCTTCAAGAAACCGCCGCGCTTCGTCATGTCCGCCGAGCTGGTGGAGACCTCCCGGCTCTGGGCACGTGTCAACGCGAAGATCGAGCCCGAGTGGATCGAGCCCCTGGCCGGCCATCTCCTCAAGCGGACCTACAGCGAGCCGCACTGGGAGAAGGACATGGCGGCCGTGATGGCGTACGAGAAGGTGACGCTGTACGGCGTACCGATCGTCGCCCAGCGCAAGGTGAATTTCGGCCGGATCGACCCGGAAGCGTCCCGGGAGCTGTTCATCCGCCACGCGCTGGTCGAGGGCGACTGGCGCACGCACCACCAGTTCTTCCATGACAATCGCAAACTCCTGGGCGAGGTCGAGGAGTTGGAGCACCGCGCCCGGCGCCGCGACATCCTCGTGGACGACGAGACGCTCTACGACTTCTACGACCAGCGGGTGCCGGACGAGGTGGTCTCCGGCGCGCACTTCGACTCCTGGTGGAAGAAGAGACGCAAAGAGGAGCCGGAGCTGCTCGACTTCGAGCGCTCGATGCTCATCAACGAGAAGGCCGGCTCCGTCACCAAGGACGACTATCCGGACTCCTGGCGCCAGGGCCCTCTCAAGTTCCGTGTGACGTACCAGTTCGAGCCGGGTACGGACGCGGACGGCGTGACCGTCCACGTCCCTCTCCAGGTGCTCAACCAGGTCACCTCCGAGGGCTTCGACTGGCAGATCCCGGGCCTGCGCGAGGACGTGGTCATGGAGCTGATCCGCTCGCTGCCCAAACCGATCCGCCGCCACTACGTGCCCGCGCCGAACTACGCCAAGGCGTTCCTGGAGCGCGCCGTGCCCCTCCAGGAGCCGCTGCCCGTGACGCTGGCCCGCGAGCTCCAGCGGATGGTCGGGGTGCCGGTCACGGCCGACGACTTCGATCCGGCCCGGATGCCCGACCATCTCAGGATCACGTTCCGCGTCGTCGACGAACGCCGCCGCAAGATCGCCGAGGACAAGGATCTGGAGGCACTCAGGCTCCAGCTGCGCCCCAAGGCCCGTCAGGCGCTCTCCAAGGCCGCCGCGGCCACCGCCGAGCGCGCGGGCGGCGAGGCGATCGAACGTACGGGGCTGACGGACTGGACGGTGGGCACGCTCTCCCGGGTCTTCGAGACCCGGCGGGCCGGCCAGCCCGTCAAGGCGTACCCGGCGCTGGTCGACCAGGGCGCGACCGTGGCCGTACGGCTCTTCGACACCGAGGCCGAGCAGCGCCAGGCGATGTGGGCCGGGACGCGCCGGCTGATCCTGCTGAACATCCCGGTGAACCCGGCGAAGTTCGCCTCCGACAAGCTCACCAACCAGCAGAAGCTGGCGCTCTCCCGCAATCCGCACGGCTCCATCCAGGCGCTGTTCGACGACTGCGCCATGGCCGCCGCCGACAAGCTGATCGCGGACCACGGAGGTCCGGCGTGGGACGAGGAATCGTTCCGGAAGCTGTACGACCGGGTGCGCGCCGATCTCGTCGACGCGACCGTACGGACCATCGGGCAGGTCCAGCAGATCCTGGCCGCCTGGCAGGCCTGCGAGCGCCGTCTGAAGGCCACGGGCAGTCTGACGCTGGTCAACAACGTCCAGGACGTCAGGGACCAGCTGGCGGCCCTCGTACCGGCGGGCTTCGTCACCCGCACCGGGCTGCGTCGGCTGCCCGACCTGATGCGCTATCTCGTCGCGGCGGACCGCCGGCTCCAGCAGATGCCGACGAGCGTCCAGCGCGACACCACGCGCATGGAGAAGGTCCACGAGATGCAGGACGAGTACGCCTGGCTGCTCGAACAGCTGCCGCGGGGACGGCCGGTGCCGCAGCAGGTGCTGGACATCCGCTGGATGATCGAGGAGCTGCGGGTGAGCTACTTCGCGCACGCCCTGGGCACCGCGCAGCCCGTCTCGGACAAGCGCATCATCAAGGCGATCGACGCGGCGGCGCCGTAACGCGTTCATGGCGGAGGGTGCGCGGGGAGTGAGTTCGACCGGACCCTCCGAGCTGCTGTAGAGTCTCGTTTCGCAGCCGCCGCTACGGGGCCGCGAAACCTGGTCCTGTGGAGCAGTTTGGAGTGCTCGCCACCCTGTCAAGGTGGAGGCCGCGGGTTCAAATCCCGTCAGGACCGCAGCAGAGGAAGAGCCCGCATCCCATCGGATGCGGGCTCTTTCGTCGTCCCCCGTTGTTCCCCGTCACAGGTGACCCCATTGCATACGGCAAGCGCCGTCGACGCGGTGGTCACGCGGCAGTAATGGCGTACCCAAATCGGCCGGACCTGGGCCGCAGCTCCTTGACGGCGCCAACGGCCGGGGGTACCTAAGCAGAAGGGCCCCACGCTCATCGCATCCACGGGCCCGCACCGGGGGTGGTGTGCGTGACGACATCGAAGACGAAGCACGAGACTCGCGCCCTGCTGCGCGCCCATCTGGCGGCCGCGTCCGGCCACCCGCATCGCACGGGGTACTGCCCGATCTGTCATCGCCTCCAGCGGCTCGCCATGGAGCCCTCGGTGGGCGACGACCTGTTCCTCGAAGACTGCTTCCTGGACGGGGAGTTAGCGGAGGGTCAAGCCACCTCCGCTCCGTGCCCCGCCGACTGCCCTTGATCCATTCCGTAGCACGCCCGCTGTTGGCAAGCCTTTCGCGGTGTGACGCTAGTCACCGAATGAGTTTCTGGAATGACGGCGCTTACACCCCACCTACAACGCACCAATTTAATATGTGCAATTGCACCCTCTCCCGACCCACTCCCGGAGCCTCTCCGACAGCCCTCGCACAGTGCCCCAACAGGGCGGGGACGCCGCTTCCCCGGCGCACAAAAAAGATCGCGCTGGACCCGGCGGAGTCCAGCGCGATCGACGACTTACCCGTGTTGCGAGGGCATGGGGCCTGTTGGGGCAGGCGCCCGTCGTGTGGAGCTATGGGTCGGGACGACCGAGTTTGGGGGACCCGGCTGTGCCCTGCTTGTAGTTGAGCCCTAATGAGCCTTACTGGGGTGTTCAGGCCTCGCTGCGCTGCTGCGGAATACCCGCAAGCAGTGCGCGGACCTCTGCCTCGCGATACCGGCGATGCCCACCGAGCGTGCGGATGGACGTGAGCTTGCCGGCTTTTGCCCAGCGCGTGACCGTCTTCGGGTCCACGCGGAACATCGTGGCAACCTCAGCCGGGGTCAGCAGCGGCTCGGCATCAGGGGTGCGAGCGGTCATGAGCGGCCTCCTCGGGAGAACCGAACCATCTCGGTTCTTTCCTCTAAATTCTGCACCTTGACCCGCGTTGCCCGAAATGGCGGACGCGGGCCGAGTCGGTTATAGGACGAACGGCTTGTCCTCGGCACTACAACTACACCATCCGTCCAGCCACGTCGGCCAAACCGATGGAATTGCCCTCTGAGGTGCCCATCAGTGGCGGAAGCCGATGGACCATGCCATAGCGGACAGTCACGTCACAGATACGATCAGTCACAGAGCGATCAGGAGTCAACAGATCCCCCGCATAGAGTGCAATGCTGAGCGTTCCGCCCACACTTGGACGGAAGGAACCCTCCCCGGACTCCTTGTCCTATTTTGACACGAGGGTGGGTGATGGGCGCAAGAGCCCCGTTAGTGCGGTCCGTCACGCTTGAGACAAAGGCCCGGATCGGGACCTCTGCCCTAGGCCCGGCTCACTGCCCGTAAAGAGCCGGGCACTGCCCGTTTCGGCGCCCGTTTCGGATGCCGCTCCGCGCGCTCGCCGACCGAGGCTCCCCGCCCGCCACTCTCCGCCCCGTTTGAGTCGGTGAGTGAGACAGAGTATGAACTCAGTTCGCGAACTGACGGTCCCGGACCGCCCGCCACCGCTCCATGAGCCGCCCGTACGCCTCCCCGGCACCCTCGTCGTCCCCGTCCCGCAGCGCCGTGATCGCCGCCGCCACATCGGCCGCCGAGTGGTCCTCGGCGAGCTGAGCGCAGGACAGTACGTGCACCAGGCCGCCGTAGTCCAGTTCGACCAGTGAGCGCGGGTGGAACTCCTCCAGCCAGCGCCCCACGTCCACCAGTCCCTCGACCAGCGGACCGTCGTCCACGGCGTCCCGCAGGGTCTTCAGCGAACGGGCCAGCCGGCGCCGGGCCTGCACCATCGGGGTCCGGTAACGCAGCATCCGCGCTTTGGCCCCGCCCGCGTCGGCCCCCTCGGCTCCCTCGGCCGCACCTGGCTCAAAAGTGCGCTCGTCGTCGGAGAAAAGCGTGAACCAGCGCACCGGCACCTGCCAGACCGCCGTCCGGATCCACGGCCGGGCGTCCGGGTTGCGGTCCCGCCAGCGCTCGTAGTCCTTCGCCGCCTGCCCGCGCACCACCGGCGGCAGCACCGCGTCCAGCAGCGGTACGGGCAGCAGCTCCCCCAGCTCCTCCAGGGCCAGCCAGCCGCGCAGCCGGGTCCGCCACGGACAGACGCACACCACGCCGTCCACCTCCGCGATGAAGGCGTCCGCGCTCTCGTGCACGGGCACCGGCACCGGCGGGGTGGGCAGCAAGTCGGCCAGGGAGCGCCGTAGTTCGTCCTGTGCGGTCGGCGTACCGTCCCGGGCGGCGTAACGGCGCCAATGGCCGCGTTCGGGCTCCGCGAAGGCCGCCAGCGGCTCGTAGACCCGCAGGTAGGACGCGTAAGGGACGAGAATTGAAGACACCGCCGGCATGCGGCGCATCGTCCCATGTCCTTACCCCACAAGGGGGTGATCCTCAGCACTGCGGCTGATCTGCGCCCCCACAGGAATTACGCTCTTGCTTGCTCGACCGCCTCACCCGCACAACCGCTCCATCAGGCCCTCCCCCAACCCATGGGAGGGGCCTTCCCACCGCCGTTTCTTACTTGGGAGTCACCACAGTGACCGATGTGACCGGCGCTCCTGTCGACGCACTGCACACCTTGTTCCGTTCGGAGCAGGGAGGCCACGAGCAAGTCGTGCTCTGCCAGGACCGTGCCAGCGGCCTCAAGGCCGTGATCGCCATTCATTCGACCGCCCTGGGCCCCGCCCTGGGCGGTACTCGTTTCCACGCCTACGCGTCCGAGGAAGAGGCCGTCGCCGACGCGCTGAACCTCTCGCGGGGCATGTCGTACAAGAACGCCATGGCCGGGCTCGGCCACGGCGGCGGCAAGGCCGTGATCATCGGGGACTCCGCGCAGTTCGAGGGCGCCCGGCGCACCGAACTGCTGCTCGCCTACGGCCGGGCCGTGGCCTCGCTCGGCGGCCGGTACGTCACCGCCTGCGACGTCGGCACGTACGTCGCGGACATGGACGTCGTGGCGCGGGAGTGCCGGTGGACCACGGGACGGTCGCCGGAGAACGGCGGCGCGGGCGACTCGTCGGTCCTGACGGCCTTCGGGGTCTTCCAGGGCATGCGGGCGAGCGCGCGGCACCAGTGGGGCGACCCGTCGCTGCGCGGCCGTACGGTCGGGATCGCGGGCGTCGGCAAGGTCGGGCGGCTGCTGGTGGAGCATCTGCTCCAGGACGGCGCCCAGGTCGTCATCACGGACGTACGGGAAGAGTCGGTCACCCGCGTCACCGACCAGTACCCGCAGGTCGCCGTCGTCTCCGACAACGACGCGCTGATCCTTACCGCGGGCATGGACATCTACGCCCCGTGCGCCCTCGGCGGCGCGCTGAACGACGAGTCGGTACCCGTGCTCACCGCGGCCGTGGTGTGCGGAGCGGCCAACAACCAGCTCGCCCACCCCGGCGTCGAGAAGGACCTCGCGGACCGCGGGATCCTCTACGCGCCGGACTACGTGGTGAACGCCGGCGGGGTGATCCAGGTCGCCGACGAACTGAACGGGTTCGACTTCGACCGCTGCCACGCGAAGGCCGCGAAGATCTTCGACACCACGCTGGCGATATTCGCACGTGCGAAGGAAGACGGTATTCCGCCGGCCGCGGCGGCGGACAGGATCGCCGAGCACAAGATGGCGGAAGCCCGCCGTCCCTGACCCTGCGCGAGGCCGGCGTGATGCCCGGTGGACCGTGCGGGGGACCGTTCGGGAGACCAGACTCACGCCGGTCGGCGGGTCGCCCCTCAAGAAGAGGTTAAAATCGCAGCTGACCAGCGAGGACGGGGCATCTCGTTGGTCCTGCGCCGGGGCGCGTCATGCGGGCGGCGTACCGTATGGCCGCGGAAGCAGGTACCGTTGAAGCCCTACGGACGGGTCTCTCCGCGGAGAGCTCGTTCTGATTCATGAACGCGTGTCAAGACTCTGGGGCCGTCGAGCCCCGTCACCGAGGGGGTCGAGCCATGGGGCGCGGCCGGGCCAAGGCCAAGCAGACGAAGGTCGCCCGCCAGCTGAAGTACAACAGCGGCGGGACTGACCTGTCGCGTCTGGCCAACGAGCTGGGCGCATCGCCTTCAAGTCAACCACCGAACGCGGAGCCGTTCGAGGATGACGACGAGGAAGATGACCCGTACGCGAAGTACGCGGATCGGTACAACGACGACGAGGACGAGGACGACGAGTCCGGACCCTCGACGCAGCGCCGCGGCGCTTGACGTCCGTATACGTCGATATACCCCGAGCAGTAGCTCATTGCCCGGTCCTGGGCGGTAGTCCGGGACCGGGTTCTGTGCTGTCCGCTTTTCCCCTGTCCGCTTTTCGCCTGTCCGCCGTGTCCGCCCTGTCCACGGGGCCTCCGGCGGTGCCGGGGCGGCCCCTGGACGGGGCGGATCTTCGCCGCGCTCAGCCCGCGTAGTCGCCGGTCAGCGTGGCTCCCGTGGCGTGGCCGGCCCGCTCGGTGATCTCTCCGGCGATCCAGGCGTCCACTCCCCGGTCGGCGAGCGTGGTGAGCGCGGCGTCGGCCGACTCCCGCGGGACGACCGCCATCATGCCCACGCCCATGTTCAGCGTCTTCTCCAGCTCCAGGCGCTCCACCCGGCCCGCCGTGCCGACGACGTCGAAGACCGCGCCGGGCGTCCAGGTCGAGCGGTCCACCGTGGCGTGCAGTCCGTCCGGGATCACCCGGGCCAGATTGGCCGCCAGACCGCCGCCGGTGATGTGGCTGAACGCGTGTACCTCGGTGGTCCTGGCGAGCGCCAGGCAGTCCAGTGAGTAGATCTTGGTGGGTTCGAGCAGTTCTTCGCCCAAAGTGCGGCCGAACTCCGCGACCTCGCGGTCCAGCGACCAGCCGGCCCGGTCGAAGACCACGTGCCGGACCAGCGAGTACCCGTTGGAGTGAAGACCGGAGGACGCCATGGCGATCACCGCGTCACCCGTACGGATACGATCCGCGCCGAGCAGCCGGTCCGCCTCGACCACGCCCGTACCGGCGCCGGCGACGTCGAAGTCGTCCTCGCCGAGCAGTCCGGGGTGCTCGGCGGTCTCGCCGCCGACCAGGGCGCAGCCGGCCAGCACACAGCCTTCGGCGATGCCCTTGACGATGGCGGCGACCCGCTCGGGGTGGACCTTGCCGACACAGATGTAGTCGGTCATGAAGAGGGGCTCGGCGCCGCAGACCACCAGGTCGTCGACGACCATGCCGACCAGATCGTGACCGATCGTGTCGTACACGCCCATCTTGCGGGCGAGGTCGACCTTCGTACCGACCCCGTCGGTGGCGGAGGCGAGCAGCGGGCGCTCGTAGCGCTTGAGGGCGGAGGCGTCGAAGAGGCCGGCGAAGCCGCCGAGGCCGCCGAGGACCTCGGGGCGCCGGGTCTTCTTCACCCACTCCTTCATCAGCTCGACCGCGCGGTCACCGGCTTCGATGTCGACGCCCGCGGCGGCATAGCTGGCACCAGTAGTCGTTTCGGACATGGCTGGGTACTTTCCTGTCGTCTTGCGGTCGTCGGAGGGACGGACGGTCACGGGCGGGGAGGACGCGGGCGGCTACGGGCGGCGGAGCGCGTCCGTGGCGGCGGTATTGGCAGGTCCCGCCGCCAGCTCGGTCTCCAGCAGCTGCTTGCCGAGCAGCTCGGGGTCGGGAAGATCCATCGGGTACTCGCCGTCGAAGCAGGCACGGCAGAGATTCGGCTTGGCGATGGTCGTCGCCTCGATCATCCCGTCGAGCGAGATGTACGCGAGGGAGTCGGCTCCCATGGAGACGCCGATCTCCTCCACCGTCATGCCGTTGGCGATCAGCTCGGCGCGGGTGGCGAAATCTATCCCGAAGAAGCACGGCCACTTCACCGGCGGCGACGAGATCCGGATGTGGACCTCGGCGGCGCCCGCCTCACGGAGCATCTTGACCAGGGCGCGCTGGGTGTTGCCGCGGACGATCGAGTCGTCGACGACCACCAGGCGCTTGCCCCGGATGACTTCCTTCAGCGGGTTCAGCTTGAGGCGGATGCCCAGCTGGCGGATGGTCTGGGACGGCTGGATGAAGGTCCGGCCGACATAGGCGTTCTTGACCAGGCCCGAGCCGTACGGGATGCCGCTGGCCTCCGCGTAACCGATCGCGGCCGGCGTGCCGGACTCCGGGGTCGCTATGACCAGATCCGCCTCGACCGGAGCTTCCTTGGCGAGTTTCCGCCCCATTTCGACGCGGGACAGATAGACGTTCCGCCCGGCGATGTCCGTATCGGGACGGGCCAGATAAACGTACTCGAAGACACAGCCCTTGGGCTTCGCTTCCGCGAATCGCTGCGAACGGAGGCCGTTCTCGTCGATGGCGATCAGCTCGCCGGGCTCGATCTCCCGGACGTACGAGGCGCCGCAGATGTCGAGAGCGGCGCCCTCGGAGGCGACGACCCAGCCACGTTCCAGCCGGCCGAGGACCAGCGGGCGGATGCCCTGGGGGTCACGGGCGGCGTAGAGCGTGTGCTCGTCCATGAAGACGAACGAGAAGGCGCCCTTGACGTCGGGCAGCACCTTGGCGGCGGCTTCCTCGACCGTGAGGGGCTTGCCGTCCTCGTCGACCTGGCTGGCGAGCAGTGCCGTGACCAGGTCGGTGTCGTTGGTGGCGGCGACGCGGGTCGTCCGGCCGTTCTCCTTGGGCAGATCGGCGACCATCTCGGCGAGCTGGGCGGTATTGACCAGATTGCCGTTGTGGCCGAGCGCGATGGAGCCATGGCCCGTGGCCCGGAAGGTCGGCTGCGCGTTCTCCCACACCGAGGCACCGGTGGTGGAGTAGCGGGCATGGCCCACGGCGATATGGCCGAGGAGTGAGCTGAGGGAGGTTTCGTCGAAGACCTGTGAGACGAGGCCCATGTCCTTGAAAACCAGGATCTGGGACCCATTGCTCACTGCGATGCCCGCGGACTCCTGTCCACGGTGCTGCAGGGCATACAGTCCGAAATAGGTGAGCTTGGCGACCTCTTCGCCCGGGGCCCAGACTCCGAAGACGCCACAAGCGTCCTGGGGGCCTTTCTCTCCGGGGAGCAGGTCGTGGTTGAGTCGTCCATCACCACGAGGCACGCCACCGAGTGTAGGCGAGATCGACCACTGGTCCGAATTGGGGATGCGGACCGGCCCCCCGCCGGTCCTCCGACTACTTCCCCGGAGCGGGCGCGGTGGCGCTCAGTCCCTGGCCGTCGGCGGACGTGAGGCTCAGCCCGCGGTGACGCAGCTCATAGGAGACCTTGCCCTCCAGCACCTTCTGTACCTGGCGTTCCAGGGTCATTTCGGGCCCCGGGCAGAGCTTGCGGGTGGAGCTGACCCGGCCGATCGTGACGGTGGCCGCGGAGTCGGACGCGGACTCGGAGAGCCGCGCGGGCGCGCTGAAGGTGTTGCAGCCGAGACTGCCCTCCATGGACAGGCCCTTGCCGTCCTTACGGAACGTGAAGTGCGCCTTGCCGTCCGTCCCCTTGGGCAGGGAGGTCGCGGTGGCGCCCTGGGCCAGCGCGTCGACGGTCCACTCGGTGCCCACGAGGGGGGCGGGGGGCTCGGAGGTCAGGGCGATCGCGTCGCCGTCGGCGGTGGTGAGCGTGAGCCGTTTGTCCTGGACGGTGGCCTTGAGCTTGCCGGAGAAGGCGCCGTCGAGCGCCTTCTCGAAGGTCTCCAGCTCCTTCGGACACCCGATCAGCGTGGTCTGCTTCTTGCCCACGGTGACGGTGTCGCCCTCGACGGTGACCTCCGCGCCGATGGAGTTGCAGCCCGTCTTCGCGCTGGCCCGGCCCTGGGAGTCGATCTGCACGCTGGCACCGGCGGGGGCGGCGGTCTTCTTGCCGCCGACCGTCACGCTGGCGACGTTCCAGCGCACATCGGTGAGGGCGGTCTCGGTCCGTACCTCGCCGCCGGAGCCCGCGCCGGCGCCCGATCCCGAGCCCTTGCCGGACTCCGTACCGCAGGCGGCCAGTGTGAGCAGAGCGACGGTAGTGACGGCTGTGACAGTAGTGACTGTGGTGATCCGCTGCTTCGGCATACCGGTGGGACGGAGCGGGCCGGACTCCGGTTCCGCGGTTCTTCCGATGTCGCCCGTGCGGCGGGGTTCCGTCACCCCATGAGCGGCAGCAGCCCGGCCAGATCCGCGCGTTCGCCACTGGCGCCGACCCGCGCCGCGTCCAGCGCCTCGCGCCAGGTCGTCCGTCCGGTGGCGAGCCTGACCCAGGTCAGCGGATCGGTCTCCACGACGTTCGGCGGCGTACCGCGGGTGTGCCGGGGACCCTCCACGCACTGCACCACCGCGTACGGCGGGATCCGCACCTCGGTCGAGGCCCCGGGCGCCTTCACGGCGAGGGCGTCGGCGAGCAGCCGCGTACAGGCGGCGAGCGCCTGCCGCTCGTACGGGACGCTCAGCCCGGCCGCCCGGTTCAGGTCGTCGGTGTGGACGATCAGCTCGACGGTCCGGGTGACCAGATAGTCCCCGAGGCGTATGGCACCGATCCTGGTCGCCAGCAGCCGGTCGTCGGAGGCGCCCGGCAGCAGCGCGGCGATCCGGGTCCCGGCCCGCTCGAACAGCTCGTCGGGGGTGGCGGACGCGGCGAGCGCGCGGATGTCCTCGGAGATCGCCGGGGCGTGGGCCGCGGTCGTGAACGGCCACTCGGGCAGGACGGCCACGGGGCCGGGCGGCGGGCCGGGGTGCTCGGGCTGTTCGAGATAGCGGTTGACGGACTCGACGGCCATGCTGAGATGCGCGGCCAGCTCGCGGACCGTCCAGTCGCCGAGCGCCGTGGGCAGCGCGAGCTGCTCGGGGGTGAGCCGGGCGACTGCCTCGCGCACGGTCCCGAACTGGGTCAGGACGGCGGTCCGGATCTTGGCGGAGTCGTAGCTGCGCAGACGCTTCTTGGCCGGTGGCATGGCGCGAGCATATGCGCGGCCCCCGGCCGGCCGCCGGGGTCCGTACGCGTCTCCGGCCATGACTGGCGCGAAGTGAACGCACCGGTTCCGTCCGCGCACCATTCGGCCGGGCCTCCGGAATGGTGAAGAACCCAACGCCCCATGGAATTCCGGGCCTTTCCCGCGCGAGAAACGCGCGGAGAGAAGCCCGCTTCACCGCCGCGCTCCGCCAAAGGCGGGGCACCGAGGCCGAGATCGAGAGTCATCCCTGCTCAGAGGGCACGGGAAGCGCTTCCGTACGGAGGAGGGCTTCTTCCCGGGAACGCCTTGTCCCAGCGGAAAAACCGCCCCTTTCACCGGTGCGGAGAGCGCATGAATCCGCATACGCGACCAGGTCGGGGAATTTCGCGCGGAGATGAGGAACGCGCGGTCGGACGCCACTTTCCCCGGCAATGGCCTGATGCCCGCAGCACGACGGAGCCCCCGTCCGGTGGAGACCGGGCGGGGGCTCATCGTCGCGTGACCGCGTTCAGCCGGGTACGGACCTTCAGCCGGTGACGGACCTCAGGCCAGCAGCGCGGGGATCGTGCCCTCGTGGGCGTCCTTCAGCTCGGCCAGCTCCACGCTGAACTCGCCCTGGATCTCGACCGCCTCGCCGTCCACGACCCCGATCCGGGTCACGGGCAGCCCGCGCGCACCGCACATGTCGGTGAAACGGAGCTCCTCGCTGCGCGGTACGGAGACGACCGCGCGCCCGGCGGACTCGCTGAACAGGAACGTGAACGCGTCCAGACCGTCCGGCACGACCAGCCGGGCGCCGTTCCCGCCGCGCAGGCAGGACTCGGTGACCGCCTGGATCAGACCGCCGTCGCTCAGATCGTGCGCCGCGTCGATCATCCCGTCGCGGGACGCCGAGATCAGGATCTCGCCGAGCAGCTTCTCCCGGTCCAGGTCCACGGCCGGCGGCAGCCCGCCGAGATGGTCGTGGACGACCTGCGACCAGGCCGAGCCGCCGAACTCCTCGCGCGTCTCGCCCAGCAGATAGAGGAGCTGGCCCTCTTCCTTGAACGCGATCGGCGTACGGCGGTTGACGTCGTCGATCACACCGAGCACCGCGACGACCGGCGTCGGGTGGATGGCCGTCTCACCGGTCTGGTTGTAGAGCGAGACATTGCCGCCGGTGACGGGGGTGCCCAGCTGGAGGCAGCCGTCCGCCAGACCGCGCGTGGCCTCGGCGAACTGCCACATGACCGCCGGGTCCTCGGGCGAGCCGAAGTTCAGGCAGTCGGAGATGGCGAGCGGCCTGGCACCGGAGGCGGCGACATTGCGGTACGCCTCCGCCAGCGCGAGCTGCGCGCCCGTGTACGGGTCGAGCTTCGCGTACCGGCCGTTGCCGTCGGTCGCCATCGCCACGCCGAGGTTCGACTCCTCGTCGATCCGGACCATTCCGGCGTCCTCGGGCTGCGCGAGGACGGTGTTGCCCTGCACGAACCGGTCGTACTGGTCGGTGATCCACGCCTTGGACGCCTGGTTCGGCGACGCGATCAGTCGCAGGACCTGCTCCCTCAGCTCGGCGGAGGTCGCGGGGCGTGCCAGCTTGTTGGCGTCGTCCGCCTGGAGGGCGTCCTGCCAGTCGGGGCGCGCGTACGGCCGGTGGTAGACCGGGCCGTCATGGGCCACCGAGCGCGGCGGTACGTCGACGATCTGCTCGCCGTGCCAGAAGATCTCCAGGCGCTCGCCCTCGGTCACCTCACCGATGACGGTGGCGATGACGTCCCACTTCTCGCAGATCTCCATGAAGCGGGCGACCTTGTCGGGCTCGACCACCGCGCACATGCGCTCCTGCGACTCGCTCATGAGGATCTCCTCGGGCGAGAGGGTCGCGTCACGCAGCGGCACGGTGTCCAGCTCGACCCGCATCCCGCCGGAACCGGCGGACGCCAGCTCGCTGGTGGCGCAGGAGAGCCCGGCGCCGCCGAGGTCCTGGATACCGGCGACGAGCTTCTCCCGGAAGATCTCCAGGGTGCACTCGATGAGGAGCTTCTCCTGGAACGGGTCGCCGACCTGGACGGCGGGGCGCTTGGCGGGCCCGGTCGACTCGAAGGTCTCGGAGGCGAGGACGGACACGCCGCCGATGCCGTCGCCGCCGGTGCGGGCGCCGTACAGGATCACCTTGTTGCCAGGGCCCGACGCCTTCGCGAGGTGGATGTCCTCGTGCTTCATCACGCCGATACAGCCGGCGTTGACCAGCGGGTTGCCCTGGTAGCAGGCGTCGAAGACGACCTCGCCGCCGATGTTCGGCAGGCCCAGGCAGTTGCCGTAGCCGCCGATGCCCGCGACGACACCCGGCAGGACGCGCTTGGTGTCGGGATGGTCGGCGGCGCCGAAGCGGAGCGGGTCCACGACGGCGACCGGGCGGGCGCCCATGGCGAGGATGTCGCGCACGATGCCGCCGACGCCGGTGGCCGCGCCCTGGTAGGGCTCGATGTACGACGGGTGGTTGTGGGACTCGACCTTGAACGTGACCGCGTACCCCTGGCCGACGTCCACGACGCCCGCGTTCTCGCCGATGCCGACGAGCATGGCGTCGTTGGCCGGAGCCTTCTCGCCGAACTGCCTGAGGTGCACCTTGCTGCTCTTGTACGAGCAGTGCTCCGACCACATGACGGAGTACATGGCCAGCTCGGCACCGGTGGGACGGCGCTCCAGGATCTCGCGGATCCGGGCGTACTCGTCCTCCTTGAGGCCGAGGTCCTTCCAGGGCTGCTCGGCCTCGGGCGTGCCGCTCGCGTGCTTGACCGTGTCGAGGGTCTTGATGGTCATCAGGCGCTTACCAGCTTCTTCAGGATCGAGGTGAAGAATCCCAGGCCGTCGGTACGGCCCGTACCGATCAGCGGCTCCACGGCGTGCTCGGGATGCGGCATCAGGCCGACGACATTGCCCGCCGCGTTGGTGACTCCGGCGATGTCGCGCAGCGAACCGTTGGGGTTGCCGTCCAGGTAGCGGAAGGCGACCCTGCCCTCGGCCTCCAGCTCGTCGAGCGTGCGCTCGTCGGCGACGTACCGGCCGTCGATGTTCTTGAGGGGTACGGAGATCTCCTGGCCGGCCTCGTAATCGGCGGTCCAGGCGGTGTCCGTGGTCTCCACCCGCAGCTTCTGGTCGCGGCAGATGAAGTGCAGGTGGTTGTTCCTGAGCATCGCGCCGGGCAGCAGATGTGACTCGGTGAGGATCTGGAAGCCGTTGCAGATACCGAGGACCGGCAGACCGGCCTTCGCCTGCTCGACGACCGTCTCCATCACCGGGGAGAACCGGGAGATGGCACCGGCCCGCAGATAGTCGCCGTAGCTGAAGCCACCGGCCAGCACGACGGCGTCGACCTGCTTGAGGTCCTTGTCGCGGTGCCAGAGGGAGACGGGCTCGGCCCCGGCGATCCGCACGGCGCGCAGACTGTCGCGGTCGTCGAGCGTGCCGGGGAAGGTGACGACTCCGATACGGGAAGTCACTTCGGCCCCTCGGCCTTCTCCGCGCTCCCGGCCTTCTCGGACTCGACCTTCACGATGAAGTCCTCGATGACGGTGTTGGCGAGGAACGTCTCGGCCATCTCGTGGATACGGGCGAGGGCGGCGTCGTCGACCGGCCCCGCCACCTCGAGCTCGAAGCGCTTTCCCTGGCGGACGTCGGCGATCCCCTCGAAACCCAGGCGGGGCAGTGCACGCTGCACCGCCTGGCCCTGCGGGTCGAGGATCTCCGGCTTGAGCATGACGTCGACTACGACGCGTGCCACTGGCACTCCCGGTGGTGTGGTGCGGCTGGTTCTCGCTGCTGTCTTCTCCAGGGAATCCCCCAGACCCCCCGAGCACTCTCAGCGTACCCGGCCGCAAGATCTACGCGGGTAGATATGCCGTTTCGCAGATCACGCCGTGATTTCGGCCCCGGCGACGGCGGGAAAAATCCAGGGAAAAAGTCACACCCCACCATTGCCTCGGGACACGCTGATGCAATTGGCTGGGCTTCACAATGCGACGCTTGCCGCTGTACAAAGGAATACGGAAGAAAGCAGCATTGCCCCATAACAGCCGGAAGGCCGGTATCGCCGCACGTCAGCCCCGTTTCCAGCAGGTGACGGGCGCGGGCGGTACCGCAGGAAAGGACCGATATCCGTGGCGCAGCGCGTAGTGGTCACGCTCTCCGACGACATCGACGGAGGAGAAGCGGCGGAAACGGTCACGTTCGGCCTCGACGGGAAGACGTACGAGATCGACCTCAATCCCGCCAATGCAAAGAAACTGCGCAAGGCCCTGGCCCCGTTCATGGCCGCAGGCCGAAAGCAGACAAACGCCAGCAAGCACGGCAAGTCTCGCACCACCTACCGGCACACCGCCCTCGCGCCCGACCCGGCGGCGGTCCGCGCCTGGGCGCAGTCCCACAAGATGGAGGTGCCGGCCCGGGGCCGGATCCCCAAGCGGGTGTACGAGGCGTTCCGCGAGGCGAGTTGAGGCCGCGCCACCCGGCACCGCGGGTTCGGTGCGGCGGCTCCGCGGGCCCGGCGCGGCCCGGTCCCGCGGACAGTGCGCCCCGCGGCGCACCGAGTTGCACAGCACCCCCATTGATCGGCTAGAGTTTGGACCACGCCGAGGGGCAAGGCCGAAAGGCCAAACCCCAAGCAGCGTGCGGGTGTAGTTCAGTAGTAGAACGCCCCCTTTCCAAGGGGGAGGCGCAGTGTGCAATTCCTGTCACCCGCTCCGCGTCGCTCTCCGGTCCAGTGGGCCGGTGGTCCAGTGGCTCTTTTGGATCAGGTAGAGTGGTGCTCGCGTCGGGCTTCCGACGCACTGCGGACGTAGCTCAGTTGGTAGAGCGCAACCTTGCCAAGGTTGAGGTCGCCAGTTCGAACCTGGTCGTCCGCTCAGAAATGAAGGCCCCGGTCACTTCGACCGGGGCCTTCTTCGTATATCTCGTATCCCGGATGCGTATCCCGGGTGCCTATCCCAGGGGCGCGTATCCCGGGGCACGTGTCCCGGGGACATATCGCGGGGCACGTATCGCGGGGCACGTATCGCGGGGCACGTATCGCGGGGCATCTATCCGGTGGGGGGCGCGCCACGGCTGGCCCGGGGCGTGCCCCGGCGTATGTCCGGCGCGTGCGCGGCGCGAGCCCCGTACGTGCCCAGCGGTCGATGACAAATGTCATCCGCCGCGATGACACCGCGCACTGCCGACCACACCGGTCCGACGGAAACCTCGAAGGCATGATGAACGACGCGGTAATCGAGGTGGAAGAGCTGAGGCGTACGTACGCCGGTGGCTTCACAGCGGTGGACGGTGTCTCCTTCTCCGTGGCGCGGGGCGAGCTGTTCGCCCTGCTGGGCACGAACGGCGCGGGCAAGACATCCACCCTCGAAATGCTGGAGGGCCTCGCGAGACCCAGCGGCGGCACGGTCCGGGTGTTCGGACATGATCCGTACACCAAGCGGACGGCCGTCCGGCCCCGGATGGGAATGATGCTCCAGGAGGGCGGCTTCCCGTCCGATCTGACGGTCGCCGAGACCGTGGGGATGTGCGCCGGCTGCACCAGCGGGGCACGGCCGACCCCGGAGGCGCTGGACCTGGTGGGGCTCACCAAGCGCTCCGGCGTACGCGTCAAGCAGCTCTCCGGCGGGGAGAAGCGGCGCCTGGATCTGGCGCTCGCGCTGCTCGGCCGGCCCGAGGTGCTCTTCCTCGACGAGCCGACGACCGGGCTGGACGCCGAAGGGCGGCGCGACACCTGGGAGTTGATCAGGGAGCTGCGGGACGGCGGCACGACCGTGCTGCTGACCACGCACTATCTGGAGGAGGCCGAGACCCTCGCCGACCGGCTGGCGATCATGCACCAGGGCCGGATCGATGTCACCGGCACCCCGGCCGAGGTGACCGCCACCCGCCCGGCCCGGATCCGCTTCGTGCTGCCCCAGAACGTCCCCGCCGGACGGCTCCCGCTGTCCCTGCGGGCGGCGGCGAACGGACAGGCGGTGGAGATCCGTACGCAGCGGCTCCAGCGGGATCTGAGCGAACTCCTCCGGTGGGCCGAGGACTCGGGCGTGGAGCTGGGGGCGCTGGACGCGCGGTCCGCCTCCCTTGAGGAGGCCTTTCTCGACATCGCGGCCCGGACCGCGGAAACGGCGGGAGCGGCGGGAGCGGCGGGAGCGGGAGCGGCGGGAACAGTGGAAACGGCCGGAACGGTGGACGCACGATGAGCACGGTGAGCCGGCAGAAGACCGAGATCCCGCGGAGCGGGGAGACCGACGTACGGACGACCACGACCGGAGACCGCCTCAAGGCGCTCGGCCGGGCCGAGTTCTCGCTGCTCGTACGGAACAGGACGGCGCTGTTCACCGCCTTGCTCGTGCCGCTGGGGATGATCGTCGCGATCAAGGAATCGCTCGGCAGGATCGACCTCGGCGACACCGGGATCAGCGTCATCGAGGCGTCGATGACCGGCGGCATCGGCATGGTGCTGATCATGGCGGTCTACAGCAGCCTCACCGCCGCGTACACCGCGCGCCGCGAGGAACTGGTGCTCAAGCGGCTCCGCACGATGGAGGCGTCCGACCGGGAGATCCTGATCGGCACCGCGCTGCCGTCGGCCGGCCTGGCGTTCGCGCAGTCCGCCGTGATGATCGCCGCCGCGGTCGCGTTCCTCGACGTACGCGCGCCGCAGCAGCCGGTGGTGCTGGTGGGCGGACTGCTGCTCGGGCTGGTGCTGCTCAGCGCGATGGCGGCGGTGACCTCCGCCTTCACCCGTACCGTCGAGAGCGCCCAGATCACCAGCATGCCGCTGTTCATGATCTCGGTGGTCGGCTCGGGGCTGTTCATACCGCTGGAGGCGCTGCCCGAACGGATCGCCTCCATCTGCGAGCTGCTGCCGATGACCGGGACCATCACGCTGATCCGGGCGGGCTGGCTCGGCGGGACGGAAGCGTACGACCTGCTCGGCGCGGCGCTGAGCGCCTTGGTTTGGACCATCCTCTCAGTGTTTGCTGTACAGCGATGGTTCCGCTGGGAGCCTCGTCGCTGAGACGCGGACACAGGCACCAGGACACCGAGGAAGGGCGCGATGTCCAGACTGACGGGCTGGTGGCACGGCTGGAGCAAGCCGGCCAGGAGCAACATGGCCAAGGTCGAGCTCTACACCCGCTGGACGTTCCATGGCTTCACGATCGTCGAGGTCGGCGCGATCGGCATTCCGCAGCTCTTCGCCGGGGGCGGAGGACAGCGGGGCAGCTGGCTGTTCCTGCTCGTCATGGCGCACTCCGCGGTGACGGGCGTGCTGCTGTCCACGGCCATGGACTGGCGCCTGGGCCGGCGTGAGCAGCCTGTACGGCTGGTTCTGGGCGTTTCCGCGCTGACGGGCGGAGGCATCATCACCCTGCTCGTGCTGGGGAGTACCGGCTCGATTCCACAGGACACGGCTTACGCGTTTCTGCTGGTGGGGTTCGCCGGCTTCGGTCTGGCGGCGATCACTCTCGGACTGCGCACGACGGCGCGGAGGGTGTACGCCGTGCTCGGTGCGGGGGCCGGTACGACGGCCTTCAGTCTGCTGTTCGGGCTGGAGTGGTACAACGCCGCCGCGAACGGGGTCGCCGTCCTCGCCACGGGTTCGTCTCTCGGCTTCTCCTGTGTCTTCTCGGCCTGGCTGGTCAACGTCGTCTGGGAACTGAGCGAGGCGCGCGAGCTGCATACGCGGCTCGCGATCGCGGAGGAGCGGCTGCGTTTCGGGCGCGATCTGCACGATGTCATGGGCCGCAACCTCGCGGTGATCGCGCTGAAGAGCGAGCTGGCGGTCCAGCTGGCCGAGCGCGACCGGCCGGGGGCGGTGGCCCAGATGACCGAAGTGCAGCAGATCGCGCAGGAGTCGCAGCGGGAGGTACGGGAGGTCGTACGCGGCTACCGGGAAGCGGATCTGCACACCGAACTGGAAGGAGCCCGGGGGGTGTTGAAGGCGGCGGGCATCGACTGCCGGATCAAGGGGGGCGATGTCGGCGGGCTGTCCGCCGAGGTCCAGTCGGCTCTCGGGTGGGTGGTACGGGAAGCGACGACGAATGTGCTGCGGCACGGGGACGCCCGGCGGTGCACCGTACGGCTGTCGCAGACCGGAGGGTCGGCGGACGACGGGTCGGGGGTCGATGGGTCGGGGGTCAATGGGTCGGAGGCCGGTGGAAGGCCGGCCGGGGGGTCGGGCAGCCGGGAGGCGGTGCTGACCGTGGAGAACGACGGGGTGCCGGCCGCCGGTGCCGGTACGCGGGCCGGGACGGGCTCCGGGCCGGCCGGGAAGGACTCCGGACTGTCGGGGACGGGCTCCGGGCTGGCCGGACTGCGGGAGAGGCTGGCCGCGCTGGACGGGACCCTTGAGGCGGGAAGCACCGGGGACGGCTGCTTCCTGCTGACGGCACGGGTGCCGCTGCCGCTGCCACGGGCGGACACCGGTCGTGACCGCCCCTTCTCCGACGCGGGCGACGCGGGCGGCGCTGCCGATGACGCCGATGACACCGACGTGACCGGTGTGACTGACGTGACTGATGAAGCCGACGAGACCCGGACGGCGAGGAAGTAGCGGTATGAGTCCTGTTCGCGTACTGCTCGCCGACGATGAGCATTTGATCCGCGGCGCGCTCGCCGCACTGCTCGCGCTCGAAGACGATCTGATCGTGGTCGCCGAGGCGGCCTCCGGGCCCGAAGCCCTGGCGATGGCACGGGCCCACCGGCCCGATGTGGCCGTGCTGGATCTCCAGATGCCGGGCGCGGACGGTGTGAAAGTCGCCACATCGCTCCGTACCGAACTGCCCGGCTGCCGCACGATGATCGTGACGAGCCACGGCCGGCCCGGCCATCTGAAGCGGGCGCTGGCGGCGGGCGTGCGGGGCTTCGTCCCGAAGACGGTGAGCGCGCGACAGCTCGCCGAGATCATCCGTACCGTCCACGCCGGGAACCGTTTCGTCGACCCCGAGTTGGCGGCGGACGCGATCTCGGCCGGGGACTCGCCGCTGACCGCGCGCGAGGCCGAGGTCCTGGAGCTGGCGGCGGACGGGGCGCCGATCGCGGAGGTCGCGGAGCGGGCGTCGCTGTCGCAGGGGACCGTGCGGAACTATCTGTCGTCGGCGGCCTCCAAACTGGGGGCGGAGAACCGGCATACGGCAGTGCGTCTCGCCCGCGAGCGAGGTTGGGTATAGTGGTCTCCGCGCCACGGCGCATGCGGACGTAGCTCAGTTGGTAGAGCGCAACCTTGCCAAGGTTGAGGTCGCCAGTTCGAACCTGGTCGTCCGCTCAGCGTAGAAGCCCCCCGGCCGGATCGGTCGGGGGGCTTCTTGGTGTTCCGGCCGTGCGTATCGGCCGTGCCTGCCGGCCGTGCGTGCCGGTTCCGGCTGCTGCTCGTAGGCGTTTACCGCCAGCCGAGGCCGGTGAGCAGTTCGTACGCCTCCACGTACTTCGCGCGGGTCGCGTCGACGATCTCCTGCGGCAGCGGGGGCGGCGGCTGCTCGCTCCGGCGGTCCCAGCCGGAGGCCGGCGAGGTCAGCCAGTCGCGGACGTACTGCTTGTCGTACGACGGCTGCGGACGGCCCGGCTCCCAGCCGGCGACCGGCCAGAAACGCGAGGAGTCGGGGGTCAGCACCTCGTCGGCGATCACCAGCCGCTCGCCGTCGAAGCCGAACTCGAACTTGGTGTCGGCGAGGATGATGCCCCGTTCGCGGGCGATGTCCCGGGCCCGGCCGTAGACGTCGAGGGTCGTACGGCGGAGCAGGGCCGCGGTCTCCGCGCCGACCTGGCGGGCCACTTCTTCGTACGGGACGTTCTCGTCGTGGTCGCCGACGGCCGCCTTGGTGGCGGGCGTGAAGATCGGGCCGGGCAGCTCGGAGCCGTCCATGAGGCCCTCGGGGAGCGCGAGCCCGCAGACGGTACGGGACTCCTTGTACTCCGCGAGACCCGAGCCGGTCAGATAGCCACGGGCGACGCACTCCACGGGGATCATCCGGAGCGACCGGCAGACGAGGGTGCGGCCGGCCCAGTCGGCGGGGGCGCCCGCGGGGAGGTCGGTCGAGATCACATGATTGGGCACGAGGTCGACGAGCTTCTCGAACCACCAGAGCGAGAGCTGGGTGAGGACCCGGCCCTTGTCGGGGATTTCGGTGGGCAGCACCCAGTCGTACGCGGACAAACGGTCACTGGCGACCATCACGAGGTCGCCCGCCTCGTTCCGGTACAGATCCCGCACCTTGCCGGTGTGGATGTGCACCAGACCCGGCACCTCTTCGGGCTCGGGCTTTTCTACGAATCCGGACACGGTTCCTCCCCGTGGTTCTGTCCGATCTGAGAGATCGCCTCGATTCTCCCGTATGCCGGAAGTCCCAGCTCTCAGGGGTGCCGCGCGCCGTTCGGACGGCTCATGGATCCGGTCCGACGGGGGGGACGGGAACGGGTGGGCGGCGCTCGGGCCCGGCGCCCCAGCCTTGCGCTCGGTTTCCGGCGCTCAGGCCCGGCGCCGGCTCCGGCGCTCGGTCGGTCCCGGCGTTCGGTCCTTGCGTTGGTTCCCGCGCTCACGCCCGGCGTTCAGTCCCGCTTGCAGATCCGGTCCAGGAGGTTGGCGGTCGCGCGCTGGATGCGGGGATCGACATGGCCCGGCCGGTCCAGCGCCGGGGACCAGGCGAAGGTGCCCGACGCGAAGACGAGCGCGCCGGACGGAGCGCGGTAGAGCGAGGTCTCCTGGTGGCGCCGGCTGTTGTCGAGATCGCGGTACGGGGAGTGCGCGAGCAGGATCCGGTCCTGGTGCTCGGGGAGGGCGGTACGCGGGAAGTAACGGTCCGCCTCACCCGCGACCAGGCCCTCGATCTCGTCGCCCTCCGTCGCGCCGGTGGCTTCCCAGAGCCAGTGATCGGCGTTCCGTACGACCAGGGGGCGCGGCTCGGGGACCCGGCCCGCGTACTGGATGCCGAGCAGCTCCTGCTCCGGCCGGTCCACCTCGCGCCAGAGCGCGGGGCGGCCCGGACCACGGCGCTTGCGGCAGGTGAGCAGACGGTCGGGGACACCGGAGGCCGAGGGGCCCAACTCCACCTGCCAGTACATGGTGTTGGCGGAGAGGAAGACGAGTGAGGTACCGCCGTCGCGCGCGGCCTCGACGGTCCGGCGCATGGGGACGGACCAGTACTCGTCATGGCCGGGGAAGACCAGGCCCCGGTAGCGGCTGGGGTCGACGCGGCCCGCGTGCAGATCGCGGGTGTCGGCGTAGGCGAGGTCGTAGCCGTACCGCTCGGCCCAGCGGATGAAGTCGTATGCGTGACCGACATGGAGGGGCAGCCCCGCGCCCGCGTAGGGGCGGTCGAAGGAGACCGTCATGGCGGCGTCCTGTTCGCCGAGGAGCCGGCCCTGCTCGTCCCACGCGTGGTAGAGGCTGGCGCCGGTGTGGCCGTCCTCGGGATAGAGGTTGTAGGCCTGCCAGGTGATGTCGGGGAGGAGCAGGAGCAGATCGGCGGGGTGGCTGTCGCGGACGGTGAAGGGGATGTGGGAGCGGTAGCCGTCGGCTGTCGTGAGGACGGCGACATAGGCACCGAGAGCCCAGAAGTCCGGGATCTGGAGCCGCCAGGACAGCCACCAGTGATGGCAGGAGACGGTCCGGTCGGCGGCGAGCGGGGGCGGCTGGACGATCCCGGAGAGCCGGGGACTGGTGATGATCTTGCGGGCGCCGTCGCCGCCGTAGTGCCCGATCCGATAGATGTCGACCGAGAACTGCTGGGGCGGGTCGACGGTGACATGGAAGTCGATGGCCTCGCCGGGAGCGACGGCGCCGGTGGACGCGAAGCCCTTGATCTGGCGTCGTACGTCGTCGGCGGTACGGGTGCCACCGCTGCCGCCGTGGTGTCCGTGCCCGTGTCCGTGCCCGTAACCGGCGTGGTTGCCCTGACCGCCGCCGCCCAGATGCGGATCGGCGTACCAGGGCACGACATGGCCGGTGTCGTCGAAGTAGTTCTCGCTGCCGCGCAGCCAGGGCAGCGGGCCCTGGCCGAAGGGATCGCTGACCGCGTGGGCGAGCGCACCCGATTCCCACCGCCGGATCTGGTCCGCCCCCATGGTGCGCCCCTCCTCCGAGCCCCCGCGCCATCAGGTGGCACGACCGTTGACAGATGCGCCGACGCGAGCACCGACGCGCCGGTGATACGACCGTTTATCCGGCCGGTGAAGCGGTCGGGTGTAAGCGGCGACCCCCAGCACATCACATTACGCACGCACTCCGTCACCGTTCGTTGCGAATTAACCTTAAAGGAACGCGACAATCAGGATTCACGGTGTGATAAGGGGTGGTCCGCTGTCGCGGTCGGCGGGGCGCTACCGGGCCCACCGCCGGTCGGCGGTGGGCGGCGCCGGGCGGTATGTGGCGTTATATGGCGGGGCTCACACGAGGCGCACGGGCTTCTCGGCCCGTACGCCGAGCGACGTCAGCCAGGAACGGAGCGGCTCGGCGTCGCCGCCCTCGACCAGGCTGAGGACGCGCCCGCCCAGATCCGCGCGGCGCTCGCCGTCGATCAGGAGGGCCGGGCCGTCGAGCCAGTCCAGGCCGGGCACGGCACCCGCTGTATCGACGGCGGAGCAGCAGACCATCGCCGTGACATGGTCGGCGAGCAGCTCACGGCCGCTGCGGGGCGGCTGGAGCGGGAAGAGGGGCAGCGGATCGGTGCCCCAGAGCGCGACAGCGTCGCTCGCGGCCTCGGCCGGGACGGCCGGGGCCGCCGCGGCCTCCTCGCGGGCCAGCTCGGCGCTGATGCCCGCGGCCAGGGCGTCGCCCGCCTCAATGGCCTCGTTGATCTTGTTCGTCTCGCTGATCCTGCTCGGCTTACTCGTCTTGCTCGGCTTGCTCGTCTCGTTGGCCTTGCTCGGCTCCTCGGTCTTGCTCGGCTCGTGGGTCTTACTCGTCTCGTTGGCCTCGCTGCTGGTCTTGCCGGTTTCGTTGGCCTCACCGGTCCCGCTGGTCTTGCCGCCCTCACTCGCGCTTTTGACGGGACTGGTGCCGCTGGAGCCACCGCATCCGCTGCCGCCACTGCCGCCACTGCCGCCACTGACATGACGGGTACTGCCGGTGACGCCTGTCCCGGCGTCGTGCCGGGACAGATGGTCGATGACCCGTTCCAGGGTCGGGCCGGGCGTCAGGGCGGAGCCTGCGGGGTCGGCGGAGCGCCGTACGCCCATGGCGTCGAGGACGCGGTGCAGCCGCGCCGCTTCCGTACGCCACTTACGGTCGACGACCTCCTCCGGATACTGCTGCCAGTCCACCGGGGACCAGTCCGGGCCCGCCTCGGCCGGGCCACCGTGGAAGAGCCGGGCGGCCAGCAGAGAGGCCGCCTCGTCGACCACGCCCGGTTCTTCGAGCAGATCGCAGGCGGGGCGCTCGCCGAGCCGGGACGTGAAACCCTCGGCGAGGCGGTCGCGACGGGACAGCTCCGTGAGCGCGGACACCACGCCGGCGTCCAGCCGGGACGGCCAGCGGCCCATGCGCCACGCGGGCAGCGCGACCCTGGTCAGCAGCCGGTCCCAGCCCGCGTACGCGAGGCCCACCTGCTCCTGGGCGACGATCCGCAGACCGTAGTCCACCGCCTGTGCGCGCTCGGAGGCGGCCGCCGCGACACCGCGCTCCATCAGCGCGGCATGCTCGCCGCAGCCGCGCAGCAGCAGCTTGGCGACCTGGCCGACAAAGCCCAGCGCCACCCGGCGTATCGGTCCCAGGCCAGGCCGGGACGCGACGGCGACCGCCGCGTCCAGCCCCCGGACGAACCGGCGGGCTGCGGCTATGTCCGGATGCGCCGAAGGTCCCGTACCCGCCACGACAGGGGCGAGCACGGCCCGCAGCTCGGCGACCCGCATCCACCACAGGAAGGGCGAACCGATCACGAGGACGGGGGCGGCGGCGATCCGCCGGGCGGCGCGGCGACGGCCGCCGCCGAAGCCGGACAGCGCGCGCGGGTGCGTATATGCGTCCGAGTGCGTACCCGAGAGTGCCTCGGCCTGCGCCGGATGCGTACGGTCCTCCAGCCAGCTGTCGCAGTCCGGGGTCAGCGCTATGGCGGAGGGCGCGGGCACGTCGAGCCGCTCCGCGAGATCGCGCACCAGCCGGTAGAGATCGGGGGCGGCCTTCTCGCTGACCGGGACGGTCGGGCTGAGCGCGGGCCTGGCGCGGGCGACCACGGCGGCGACGGCGCCCGCGAGCAGCAACACGATCAGTGCCACGCCCGTCACGGCCCAGCGCGCGATGTCCCAGCCTCCGCCGCTGATGCGGCCCGTGGCCCCGCCGACGAGCAGGACGACGGCGACGGCGGCGGGCAGCACCGCCACGCCCAGCGCCCTGCTGCGGATGCGCAGCACCGCGAGAGCCCGTACACGGGCGCCCTGAGCACCCATCTCCTCACCGATACCGGAACCGGACATGGTCGGACCTCACCCCCTCTGCCCTGCGGCCTGCGTTGCTCACTCCCCCACTGTGGCACCCGGCACTGACATCGCAATGCCGGTGGGCCAAGTGCCGGAACGCCTGCGCCGCACCCTAGTTGGACCCTGGAGACCCGTCATCCGGATGGCCCAACGGTCACTCGATGGAATGGCTTTGGGTAAAGCTGCTGACGCGAGGGGGATACGGCGACGGGTGCGGTGTGACAGCTCCGCCCCCGCCCCGGGCGAGCCGGGGCGGGGGCGGAGTCCGGAGGTGGGGTG
>NZ_PHRF01000073.1 GCF_004151105.1 Streptomyces sp. L-9-10 | reverse complement strand
TCCCAGGACCAGTCGACGACCGCGCGCAGCGTCTGCTGGCGCGGCAGAACGGTCCGGCTCCCGCTGGTCAGCAGCCGGAAACGGTCATCGAGCCGATCCGCGATCTGACGCGGAGTCAGCATCCGCAACCGCGCCGCCGCCAGCTCGATCGCCAGCGGCAGACCGTCAAGACGACGACAGATCTCCGCCACCGCCGCCGGATCCCCCGCCGCGTCGAACCCCGGCCACACCGCACACGCACGCTCCGCGAACAAACGATGCGCCGGATCCGGCGGCAACGGCTCCACCGGCCGCACCGACTCACCCGGCACCCCCAACGGCTCACGACTGGT
>NZ_PHRF01000072.1:2076-7796 GCF_004151105.1 Streptomyces sp. L-9-10 | reverse complement strand
ACCCCCTTCGGCACACCCGTCGAACCCGACGTGAACATCACATACGCCAACGCACCAGCAGGAACCACCGACGGAAGCCGCACACCCACCACCGGCTCAGCGTCCACACGCACCACCGGCACCCCACCCACCTCATCCACCGCCCGGTCCGTCACCACCACCACCGCACCACTGCGCCCCAGCACCTCCCGCACCCGCTCCACCGGATACGACCCATGCAACGGCACATACGCACCACCCGCCCTCACCACCGCGAGCATCGCCACCACCACATCCACCGACCGCTCCAACAACAACCCCACCCGCGACTCCACACCCACACCACACCCCACCAACACCCGAGCCAGCCGACCAGCCCGCTCATCCAACTCCCCATACGTCAACGACACCTCACCACACACCACAGCCACCGACCCCGGCGACTCCGCCACCCGAACCGCAAACCCCTCCACCACCGAACCACCCGACACCACACCCACCACACCACGCCCCGCACCCACCACCCACTCCCACTCAGCCACCCCCACCATCGACACCTCACCCAACACACCACCCGCCCCCACAGCCACCAACCCACCCGCCAAACCAAGCCAATGCCCCACCATCCGCCCAACCGTCCCCGCATCGAACAGATCCGTGCTGTACTCGATCGCCCCTGCCAACTCCCCATCCCGCTCGTCGAATTCGAGCATGAAGTCGAACGGAAGCGCGTCCCGGGAGACACTCATCGGCTCGGTACGGAGTCCGGTGAACTCCGGCTCCCCGCCCGTGGAGTTCTGGAGTACCACCATGGCCTGGACCAGCGGCATACGGCTGGGATCGCGCTCCGGGGCGAGAGCTTCCACCACGCGGTCGAACGGGATTTCCTGGTGGTCGAACGCCTCCAGTACGGTCCCCTTCACCGAGGTCAGGAAGTCACCGACCGTGGCCGACGGATCCACCCGCGTACGCAGGACCAGCGTGTTGACGAAGAAGCCGACCAGATTCTCCAGCTCCGCACGGTCGCGACCGGACGTCGCTGTGCCAAGCGCGATGTCGTCCTGGCCGCTGTAGCGCGAGAGCAGCAGCTGAGTGACCGCCGTGAGCGTGACGAACAGGCTCGCGCCATGGTCCCGGCCGAGTGAGGCCAGCCCTTCCGCCAGCTCCGGCGGGATGTCGAACGCGTGCACCGCGCCCGCCGCGCTCCGTACCGTCGGCCTGGGGTGGTCCGTCGGCAGTTCCAGCGGCTGGAGGCCGTCGAGGCGCCGCCTCCAGTACTCCAGTCCGTCCCGCAGCTCCGTCTCGGTCAGCCGGCCGTGCTGCCAGGCCGCGAAGTCGGCGTACTGCACCGGCAGCGCGGGCAGTTCGTCGGCGTCCCGCCCATGGAGCGCGGCGGCGTAGCACGCGGTCAGCTCCCCGGTCAGGATGTCGAGTGAGCGGCCGTCACTGATGATGTGATGCATCGACAGCAACAGGGCGTGATCGTCATGGCCGAGCCGCACCAGCAGGACCCGGAAGAGCGGCCCGACTCGCAGGTCGAACGGTGTGAGCAGCCGCTCGCGCAGGATCCTGTCCGCCTCCCCGACCCGTGCCGCCGGATCGTCGTACGCGGACAGGTCGACGTCTTCGACCGGCACGGTCATGGAGGGGTGTACGACCTGGATCGCACGGCCGTCCACCGCGTCGAAGGTCGTACGGAGGGCCTCATGACGCGCCACGATCTGCTCGACGGCCCGTTCCAGGGCCTGTCGGTCCAGTACCCCCGTCATCCGCAGGGCGAGTCCCGAGTTGTACTCCACCCCACCCGGCCGGAACTCCTCCAGGAACCAAAGCCGCCGTTGCGCGAACGACGCCGGCAGCTCGGTTGTGCGGTCCACGGGCGCGATGGCGTCGGTGACCACGGTGTGGCCCGCCATACGTTCACGAAGGAGCGCCCGCATGTGCTCCGGCAGCGCGCTGATCCGGCTTTCACGGGACGGTGGCGTGCTCATCTCGGCATCTCCTTGTGAAACAACGATCGGCGTTCAGCGAGGAAGTGGGAAGGAAGGGCGGAAGGACGGGGGGACCGAGGGCAAGGGGGACGGAGGTGTGACACGTAGGTGTGGCGCGGGGCGGACGCCTACGTACGTCAGCCCCGGCTCACGCTCCGCAGCCCGGCGATGAAGTCCTCCGCCAGCGCGGTCACGGTTGATTCCCGGTGCACCGCGGTGGAGTAGAACCAGGTGACGACGAACCTTCCCTCGTCCACGACGGCGACGACATCGATCAGGTGATTGCGTTCCTGCTGGGGGCCGTGTTCCTGGCCGTCCGTGGCCAGCGAGGTGCTGAGCAGGCCACGATCGGCCGCCCCGGCCTCCGTACCCCCGCCCGTACTGCCCGTGCCGGCCGCGCTACCCGTACCACCGATGCCGAACTGTCCCAGGTAGTTGAAGCTGATCCGGGGATCAGGGTCACCGGCCAGCTCACCGCTGAGGTAGCGCAGCGCGCCGTAGCCGACGCCTCGGTCCGGAACGGTCCTGAGCTGCCGCTTCACCGACCGCATGGTGGCCGGCCAGTCATCGGTCTCCGGCAGCTCCAGAGCAACGGGGTAGATGGACGTGAACCAGCCGACGGTACGGGTCAGATCGATGTCGTCGAACAGCTCCTCGCGGCCGTGCCCCTCCAGATTGACCGCCACGCGGTCATGACCGGTCCAGGTGCGCAGAGTGCGCGCGAGGGCTGCCAGCAGCACATCGTTGATCTGCGTCCGGAACCGGCCCGGCACCTGGTGCAGCAGGGCATGGGTGTCGTCCACGTCGAGGTACGCCATGACGGCGGCCTGATCAACGACCTTGTTCCCGCCGTCCGGTGTGTCCATCGGAAGCCGCGTATCGGCCGCGCTCGTGACCGACCGCCAGTACTCCAGCTGTCCGCCGAACCCGCCGTCCCTGACATGCGTGGTGAACCGGTCCGCCCATGCGCGTACGGAGGTCGACTTGGGCCCGAGGTCCGTCGCGGCGACCGACACGGCCTGGTCATAGGCCGTGGCGAGGTCGCTCAACAGGATGCGCCAGGACACGCCGTCGATCACCAGGTGGTGTGCGGTGATCAGCAGACGGGCCGGGCCGCCGCCACCGCACGGCACGCCGACCACGACGCGGAACAGGGGACCGTGTTCGAGGTCGAGCCCTGACTGCGTACGGATGACGAGCGCGCGCCATTGTGCGTCGGCGTCGGCACCCGCGCCTGCATCCGCATCCGCATCCGCGTCGCCATTGGCGGCGCCGCCGAGGTCACCGGCCAGCTCGTGCACGGTGAAGACCGAGTCGACATCCAGGGCCGACGTGATGTGCCCGGTCCAGGTTCCTTCGGCGGTACGGGTGAACGTGCTGCGCAGTGCGTCGTGCTGGGACAGCAGCGCACCGACGGCGATCCGCAGTGCGTCGAGGTCGACATCCTCGGGCAACTGGAACGCGGTGGACATGTTGAAGTGCTCCGGCGCCACCGGGTGCGTGTCGAAGTACCACTCGCGTACGGGAGTTGGCGCCACGGGACCCGAAACGATCCCTTGCTGGGCCGGCCCGGCGTCGTCACTCCCCTGGTCGGCCTCGGTGAGACCGGTGGCGAGGGTGGAAATGGTGGGGTGGAGGAAGACGTCGCGGGAGGAGAGGGCGAGTCCGGCTCGGCGGGCACGGGAGACGACCTGGAGGCTGATGATGGAGTCGCCGCCGAGGTCGAAGAAGTTGTCCTCGATCCCGACCCGCTCCAGCCCGAGCACCTCCGCCCACACCCCGCACAAAAGCCGCTCGGACTCGGTACGGGGTGCCACGTAGGCCGCGTCGGCCGAGGCGAACTCGGGCGCGGGCAGAGCGCGGCGGTCGAGCTTGCCATTGGCGTTCAGGGGCAGCGCGTCCAGGACGACGAAGGCCGCCGGAACCATGTACTCCGGCAGAGCCGACGCCACATGCTCACGCAGCGCGTCCACCTCCGGAGCCTCGTCTCCGTCAGTGACCAGGTAGGCCGCCAGGCGCTTCACTCCGGGACGGTCCTCCCGTGCCACGACCACGGACTGGGCCACGGACGGATGGGAGGACAGAACGCTCTCGATCTCACCCAGCTCGATACGGAACCCGCGGATCTTGACCTGATCGTCGCCACGGCCCGCGTACTCCAGGGTCCCGTCCGCACGCCATCGCACGACGTCGCCGGTCCTGTACAACCGGCCACCAGAACGGAACGGATCCGCCACGAACCGCTCGGACGTCAGCCCCGAACGCCCGTGATACCCACGCGCCAGCCCACCGCCGAGATACAGCTCACCCCACACACCCACCGGCGCCGGAGACAGCCCCGCGTCGAGCACGTACGTCGCCTTGCCCGCCACCGGGCGCCCGATCGGCACCATCGGACCGTCAGAGTCCGCATCGGTGTCGGAGAACCAGCCCGTCGCATACACCGTGGCCTCGGTCGGACCGTAGATGTTGGCCACGACCGCACCCGGCATCGCCCGCCGCGTCTGCTCCAGCAGACCAGCCGGGAACGCCTCACCCGCCAGCACCACCATCTCCGCCGAAACAGCGGACTCCTGCCCCAGCACCCCCGCAAACGCCGACGGCACCGCGGAAATGAGGGAACCGCTCCACGCGTCGCGCTCCGTCAGCGCGAGGACATCCCGGACCACCTCCACCGTCCCACCAGCAGCCAACGTCCCGAACAGCTCGAACACCGACACATCGAAGTTGAGCGACGTCGAGAACAGAGTCCGCGAGAACCGCTCTTCCCCCAGATCCACCGCCCACCGCACCAGACCCGCCATCGCCGCATGCGGAACCACCACACCCTTCGGCCGACCCGTCGAACCCGACGTATAGATCACATACGCCGCCGACGACAACGACACCGGCCCCACAGGAGCCGCCAACGCCTCCCCCACCAGGGAACGCGCCAACACCTCCTCCGTGATCACCACCTCCACACCACTGTCAGCCTTCATGAACTCCAGCCGGTCCGCCGGATACTCCGGATCCAACGGCACATACGCACCACCGGCCCGCAACACCCCCAGCACCGCCACCACCAGATCCACCGACCTCGGCAGGCACACCCCCACCCGCGACTCCACACCCACACCCAACGCCACCAAATACCCCGCCAGACGATCCACCCGGGCACCCAACTCGCCATACGACAGCGAGACACCACCATCCCCGAGCACCGCAACCGCCCCAGGAGTCGAGGCGATACGGTCCTGAATCAGCTCCACAACCGACCGCTCACCCACCCCGACCCCCGGGCCGGCCCACCCCATCAACAACCGCTCCAGCTCAGCCCCACCCAACATCCCCACCCGCACCACAGGCACCAACGGCTCAGCAACCACCCGCTCCGCCAAAACCAACCAATGACCACACAACCGCTCAACCGTCTCCACATCGAACAGATCCGTATTGAACTCGGCGACCGCGGCCAGGCCACCGCCCCCGCCGGTCTCCTGGAAGTGCAGACTCAGCTCGAACTGCGCGGCCTCGCGCGGCATCTCCTCGTCGGTCACTCGCAGACCCGGCAGCTCGAACTCCCCTATCGGCGTGTTCTGGAGCGCCACGAGGGCCTGTACGAGCGGCGTCCTGCTGGTGTCGCGCTCCGGAGACAGCTCCTCGATCAGCCGGCTGAACGGCACATCCTGGTGCGCGAACGCGTCGAGTGTCGTCGCTCGTACGTCGGCGAGCAGTTCGGCGAAGCCGGCTTCCGGGTCGATCCTCGAA
>NZ_PHRF01000072.1:0-2066 GCF_004151105.1 Streptomyces sp. L-9-10 | reverse complement strand
CCCGAGACGACCGTGCCCACCGCCACATCCCGCTGACCGCTGTACCGCGACAACAGCAACTGCGTCACCGCCGTCAGCGTCATGAACAGACTCGCCCCGCCTGCCTGACCGAGCCGCACCAGACGTGCGGTGAGGTCGGCTGGCACCTCGAAGGTGTGCATCGAACCGGTCGATGTCCGTACCAGCGGGCGCGGGCGGTCCGTCGGCAGCTCCAGCGGCTCCAGACCGTCCAACTGCTCGCGCCAGTAACCGATCTGGGAATCCAGCGCCTCCCCGGACAGCCTCTCCCGCTGCCACACCGCGAAGTCCGGATACTGCACCGGCAACAACGGAAGCCGAGCCTCCGCACCCCGCACCGCAGCCGCGTACAACTCACTCAGCTCACGCGTCACCACGCCCATCGACCACCCATCGGTCACGATGTGATGCATCGACAACACAAGGACGTATTCGTTCGCCGACACCTCCGCCAGCAGTACGCGCATCAGCGGACCGGTCCGCAGATCGAACGGCGTGAGGGCTTCGGCGCGCAGGACGGTGTCCAGGTCCGCCCGGGTGTTGGAGACGACCGTGCGCACCGGTACGTCCAGCGAGGCGTGGACCACTTGGACGCCGCGCCCACCGACCGAGTCGAACGTCGTACGCAGCGCCTCATGCCGGTCCACCAGCCCGGACACCGCGGAGCGCAGCGCGGGGAGGTCGAGTGTGCCGGTCAGGCGCAGACCGCCCGTGATGTTGTACTCCACCCCGCCGGGAGTGAAGTTCTCCAGGAACCACAGGCGCTCCTGGGCGAACGAGAGCGGCAGGTGGCCGTCCCGTGCCGCGCGCTCGATACCCGCACCCGTGTCCGAGGCGTCCTCGCCAGCGGGGAGTTCCTCGGCCAGGCGGGCGATGGTGGGATGGTCGAAGAGCGCCCGGGGGGACAGTCCGGCCTTCAGCACGGAACGGATCCGCGAGACCACCTTCAGACTGGAGATGGAGTCCCCGCCCAGTTCGAAGAAGTCGTCGTGGACGCCGACCCGTTCGACACCGAGGACCTCGGCCCAGACGTCGGCCAACGCCATCTCAAGGCTGGTGCGGGGTGCGGCGTACTCCTCCGCGGCGTCGAACTCGGGCGCGGGCAGTGCACGCCGGTCGACCTTCCCGTTCACGGTCAGCGGCAGCTCGTCCAGGACGACGAACGCCGACGGCACCATGTACTCGGGCAACAGGCCGGCAGCATGCTCCCGTACGAGCGACACATCCAGTTCACCGGACGACGGTACGAGGTAGGCGACCAGACGCTTCACCCCCGGACGATCCTCCCGGGCCAGCACCGCGACACCGCCCACACTCCCGTGACGCGCCAACACCGCCTCGATCTCACCCAGCTCGATACGGAACCCGCGAACCTTCACCTGACCATCACCACGGCCCAGGAAGTCCAGCCGACCGTCCGGACGCCACCGCACCACATCACCCGTCCGATACAACCGCCCACCCGAACCAAACGGATCCGCAACAAACCGCTCCGCCGTCAGGCTCGTCTGACCGTCATACCCACGCGCCAGACCCGCACCACCGAGATACAACTCACCCGGCACCCCGACACCCACCGGCCGCAACGCACCGTCCAGAACGTAACCGGTCGTGTTGTCCATCACCTGCCCCAGCGGCACCGAACCACCCGCCGCATCCTCCGCCACAATCGGACCACTCACCGCAAACGTCGTCGACTCCGTCGGACCATAGCCGTTGACCAGCACCGTCCCCGGGCACGCGGCCAGCATCCGCTCCGCGGCCACCGCCGGCACCGCATCCCCACCCGTCCACACCTCACCCAGACCAGCGAAACAACCGGCATCCTCCTCCACCAGCACCCCGAACAGCGCCGCCGTCACCCACAACCCCGACACCCCACGCCCCACCGCATCCCGCACCACAGGAACACTCAACTCACCCTCAGCCACCACCACCGTGCCACCACTCAGCAACGGCACCCACACCTCATACGTCGCCGCGTCAAACGAATGCGGAGAGTGGAACAAAACCTTGTCATGCGCACCCGACGACCACCGGGAATCAGC
>NZ_PHRF01000071.1 GCF_004151105.1 Streptomyces sp. L-9-10 | reverse complement strand
CGGGCGGCGTGGGGGGTGCTTGGGGTGGGTGGGTGCGTTGGGTGGGCGTGGTGGTGGATGTGGGGGGTGGCGGGCGGGAGTTGGGGCGTAGGGTCGGGGGCGGAGTGCCGCTGGCGGGTGGGTTCCCTTCATCCCCTAGTGTGGGCTTTCGTCCGCATTTGTTGGGGAAGGGACTTGATGGACTTGATGGAGCGCACCGTCGTCCGCTGTGCCGAAGGGCATGTGTTCAGTACCGCCACGTTTCCGATGCAGCAGCTCGACTCCGGGCGTATCGGCCCCGGGCGGCTCATCCGGTGTCCGCGGTGTGCGCGGTTGCGGCATGCCGTGCCCGTGGAGCGGGTGGACGGGCCGGCGGAGGCTGTGAGGGTGGACGCGGTGGCGGTGGAGGTCCTGGCGGTGGAGCGGCACTGACCGTAGCGGTTCAGGCGCGCGGGGCCGCCCGATTGGGGTGGGCTCGCGCGCTCTGCGTATCCTCGGGGCGTGCTTCTCTCAGACAAGGACATCCGGGCCGAGCTCGACTCCGGACGCGTACGCCTCGAACCGTATGACGCGTCGATGGTGCAGCCCTCCAGCATCGATGTGCGGCTCGACCGGTATTTCCGGGTGTTCGAGAATCACCGCTATCCGCATATCGATCCCGCCGTCGAGCAGGTCGATCTGACGCGGACCGTGGAGCCGGACGGGGACGAGCCGTTCATCCTGCACCCCGGGGAGTTCGTGCTCGCGTCGACGTACGAGGTCATCTCGCTGCCCGACGACATCGCCTCCCGGCTGGAGGGGAAGTCCAGCCTCGGGCGCCTCGGGCTGGTGACGCACTCGACCGCGGGCTTCATCGACCCCGGGTTCTCCGGGCACGTCACGCTCGAACTGTCGAATATGGCGACCCTGCCGATCAAGCTCTGGCCCGGGATGAAGATCGGGCAGCTGTGTCTGTTCCGGCTCAGCTCGCCGGCGGAGTTCCCGTACGGCTCCGAGAGGTACGGCTCGCGGTATCAGGGGCAGCGGGGGCCGACCGCGTCCCGCTCGTATCTCAATTTCCATCGGACACAGGTGTGATGCAGGCATGACCGAGCCCCGAGAGAACCTCACCTACGAGAAGTTCGGCCGCGCCGTCCGCGAGCTGGCGCAGACGATCGCGGACGACGGGTACGAGCCCGATGTCGTCCTGAGCATCGCGCGCGGTGGTGTCTTCGTCGCCGGGGGTCTCGCCTATGCCCTGGACTGCAAGAACATCCATCTGGTCAACATCGAGTTCTATACCGGGGTCGGGACCACGCTCGCGATGCCCGTCATGCTCGCGCCCGTTCCCAACGTCATCGACTTCTCCAACAAGAAGGTCCTCATCGCGGACGACGTCGCCGACACCGGCAAGACGCTGAAGCTGGTGTACGACTTCTGCATAGACCACGTCGCCGAGGTGCGCAGCGCCGTCATCTACGAGAAGCCCCAGTCCCTCGTGAAGTGCGAGTACGTCTGGAAGCGCACCGACGACTGGATCAACTTCCCCTGGAGCGTCGAGCCGCCTGTCGTCCGCCGCAGCGGGCAGGTCCTCGACGCCTGACGCCTGACGCCTGACCCATCGCGAAAGGGCCCGGCATTTCTGTCCGGGCCCTTCCGTGTGCCGTGTGCCGTGTGCCGTGTGCCGTGTGTGCGGTGTGGTGCCAGGTGCCGCTACAGCGTGCCCAGCTTCAGCAGCGACAGCAGCGCGATCAGCTGGATCGCCGACGCGCCCAGCGCCTTCGGCCACGGCAGGTCGTGCGACTTGCTCACCATCACCGTCAGCAGCGCGCCCGCCGCGATCCAGGTGAGCCAACCGAGCACCTGCACCAGCGAGTTCTCCCCGCCCAGGAAGAGCGCGAAGACCAGGCGCGGGGCGTCCGTGATCGACATGATCAGCATGGACAGGCCCACGGTCGGCTGCCAGGCGCCGTCGCCGCCGAGCTGGCGGGCGAGGGTGTGGGTCACCGCGCCCAGGATCAGACCGCCGATGACGAAGGCGACGCCGGTGGTCAGTACGTACGGAATGGCCGTGGAGAGCGTCGCGTTGATCGCGTCCTCGCGGGCCGCGTCGAAGCCGAAGATCGCCAGCAGGCCGTAGAGGAACGTGACGATCAGGGCGGGGCCCCAGACCGGGTAGTCGCGCATCCCCAGGAACGTCTGGGAGGGGCGCATGACGACGCCGCTCAGCAGTTCCTTCCAGTGCAGCCGGGGGCCCGCGGGGGCCGCTGCCGCGCCGGCGCGGTAGGCGGTGCCGTCGCCGTACGGGTCCTCGTCGACGCTGAACGCCTGCGTGTGACCGGCATTGTTGGCGTACGCGTCGCCGGGCCGGCCGCCATACCCGCCGCCCTGTCCGCCCTGCCCGCCGTGTCTGCTGTGACCGCCCTGCGCCTGCTGTCCGTACGGGTCCTGCTGGCCGTACGGGTCACCGAAGTACTCCGGCTCGCCATGACCACCGCCATGACCACCACCGTGCCCACCGCCGTATCCGTTCGGTGCGCCGCCCGTGGGAGGCCACTGCTGCTGCCCGTACGGGGGCGCGGCTTGGTGCCCGCCCCCGTAGCCCGGGGGCGGCGGCGCCTGCTGCCCGTACGGCTGTTGCTGCTGCCGCTGCGGTTGTTGTCGCGAGGTGCGGTTGTCCCGGCCGCGTCCGATCCTGAATCCAGCCACGCAATCGAACGTACCCGCTTCGGGCGGGCGGAGCTGCTGAGGTGGGGAACGGGAGGTTCTTTGCGGCCGAGCTGTGACATCCCCTAGGGGAACCCTATGGGGACTGCCCCCGGCCCGCCCGTGGCACCGGACTGCCGGACCGTCCGAGGAAGATCGAAGTACTGAACGTGATCAGCGGCCGGCCCGCCCCCGACGCGTACAGCGCGATCAGATCCGTCCGCTCGCCCCGGTGGGTGCGTGTCACCAGATCCTGGCGCCCGTCCCCGGTGAACTCGGCCGTGCTGAGGAGGTCCGTCACGGTCCGGCCGGAGCCCGACGGGAGTCTGGGCGGGGTCGGGAACCGTACGGCCTTGAAGTGGTACGCGCCTCCCTCGCGCGTCGGACCCTCCGGGCCGCCGAGCAGCAGCTCGCCCTTCGCCGCGCCGCCGGGCGTGCGGGCCCGGGTGTGGTGGACGAGGTCGTCGTAGCCGTCACCGTTCACATCGGCCTCGGGCGTGGGCGCTTCGAGGACCGGGCCGCCGCCCGGGATCGGCGCCGAGGCGGCGTGCGGGGCACCGGTGCGGCTGAAGGGGCCCCGGAGGTAGCTCACCCGGCCCGCGCTCGCGGTCACGGCGAGGTCCGTCTCGCCGTCGCCGTCGAAGTCGCCGCAGACGGGATGGTCGGGCCACTCGTCGCCGGCACGGGCCTCGGCGGGGATCCGGAGGACGACCGCCCTGCCGCCGGTCCCGTCACCACCGCCCGTGCCACTCGCGCCGAGGCCGTGGGGACCGCCGAAGAGGATCTGGAGCGGAACGGGAGGGGCGCCGGTCCCGTCGTACGGCGGGTCCGTGGCGACGATCAGATCCCCGAACCCGTCGCCGTCCAGATCGCACGCGGCCTCGGCGTCGAACGCCGCGGGCAGCGCGCCGTCGACGCGGGCGCCGTGCTTCCGCGGGCCGAGGATCTGGCGTACGGCCGGATCGAGACCGCGGGCCGCGGCGGTGCCGTACACGATCCCGATGCCCGCGTCATCGCCGTAGGTGTCGCCCGGGGCCTTGACCAGGTCGTTCAGTACGAGGTCACGGTGGCCGTCGCCGTTGAAGTCGTCGGGCAGACGGCTGCCCTTGCCGCGCGGTACGGGACGACGCGGGGCGCCGGAGCGGCCGGAGAGCGGGGCGGTGTCGCCGTTCTTGCCGGCTGTCGTGCCCTTGCCCCGGTCCCTGCCGTCGCCGGCGGACCGGTCGGAGGACGAGAAAGCGGTGCAGCCCGTCAGCAGCAGTGCCGTGGAGACGACCGCGCACACCGCCGCGCACGCGGCCCTACGGACCCCGCGCCCCACCACCGACGAAGCCGAAGCCGAAGTCGAAGCCGAAGTCGAAGTCGAAGCCGTCGCCGAAGCCGTCGCCGAAGCCGTCGCTGTCACGCGTATGCGCATGCCCCACCCACCCCGTCCCGCCCGATCCGCCCGGTCCCTCTCGTCGGCTCCAGTCGTCACATGGTGCCCCAGTCGCTCGCCCGTTCAGCGGCCGAAGCCGTCGCCGAAGCCGTCGCCTGTCCACGCCCCCGCCCACGCCTCCGCCCCGGGCCCCGGCCCACACGCCGAGCGGCCGGACCCGCCCCCGAGGCAGATCCGGCCGCTCTCCGGCCTAACGTCGCCTACGTCGCCTACGTCACCGGCGCCCGCCCGCTACTTCACCGGCTGGGACTCCGGCGCCGGATGAGGGTCCGGCGCGCTCTCCCGCTCCTCCGAGCCCTCCGGCCCCGCCGGCGTCCGTACCGAGTCGAGCAGCAACTGCGCCACATCCACGACCTGGAGAGACTCCTTCGCCCGGCCGTCGTTCTTCTTGCCGTTGACGGAGTCGGTGAGCATCACCAGACAGAACGGGCAGGCCGTCGACACGATGTCCGGGTTCAGCGAAAGGGCTTCGTCCACCCGCTCGTCGTTGACGCGCTTGCCGATCCGCTCCTCCATCCACATCCGCGCGCCGCCCGCGCCACAGCAGAAGCCGCGCTCCTTGTGGCGGTGCATCTCCTCGTTCCGCAGACCGGGCACCTTCGCGATGATCTCGCGCGGCGGCGTGTAGATCTTGTTGTGCCGGCCCAGGTAGCAGGGGTCGTGGTACGTGATCAGACCCTCGACCGGCGTCACGGGGACCAACTTGCCGTCGTCCACGAGGTGCTGGAGCAGCTGCGTGTGGTGGATGACCTCGTACTCGCCGCCGAGCTGCGGGTACTCGTTCGCGATCGTGTTGAAGCAGTGCGGGCAGGTCGCGACGATCTTCTTCGACGACTTCGGCTTCTTCGTCGTCTCGTCGTCATCGTCCTCGCCGTACGCCATGTTCAGCATCGCGACGTTCTCCTGGCCGAGCTGCTGGAACAGCGGCTCGTTGCCCAGGCGGCGGGCCGAGTCACCCGTGCACTTCTCGTCGCCGCCCATGATCGCGAACGTGACGCCCGCGATGTGCAGCAGCTCCGCGAAGGCCTTGGTGGTCTTCTTGGCCCGGTCCTCCAGCGCGCCGGCGCAGCCGACCCAGTACAGGTAGTCGACCTCCGTCAGGTCCTCGACGTCCTTGCCGACGACCGGCACCTCGAAGTCGACCTCCTTCGTCCACTCCAGGCGCTGCTTCTTCGCCAGACCCCAGGGGTTGCCCTTCTTCTCCAGGTTCTTGAGCATCGTCCCGGCCTCGCTCGGGAAGGCGCTCTCGATCATCACCTGGTAGCGGCGCATGTCGACGATGTGGTCGACATGCTCGATGTCGACCGGGCACTGCTCGACACACGCGCCGCAGGTGGTGCAGGACCACAGCACGTCCGGGTCGATGACGCCGCCCATGGCGGCAGCGCCGTCGGCCGCGGCCTCCAGCGTCCCGATCAGCGGGCGCTCGGCCTCCGCGAGGGCCGCGGCGGGCACCCCGGCCAGCTGCTCCTCGGTGGCCTTCTCCTCGCCCTCCATCGTCTTTCCGCCGCCGGCCAGCAGATACGGCGCCTTGGCGTGGGCGTGGTCGCGCAGCGACATGATCAGGAGCTTCGGGGAGAGCGGCTTGCCCGTGTTCCAGGCCGGGCACTGCGACTGACACCGGCCGCACTCCGTGCACGTGGAGAAGTCGAGGAGGCCCTTCCAGGAGAAGTGCTCGATCTGGGAGACACCGAAGACGTCGTCCTCGCCCGGGTCCTCGAAGTCGATCTCCTTGCCGCCGCTCGTCATCGGCTGGAGGGCGCCGAGCGCCGTCCCGCCGTCCGCCTCGCGTTTGAACCAGATGTTGGGGAAGGCGAGGAAGCGGTGCCAGGCGACGCCCATGTCGGTCTTGAGCGCGACCGTGATCATCCAGATGAAGGACGTCGCGAGCTTGATCAGCGCGACCAGGTAGACCAGGTTCTGCAGGGTGCTGAGGCTGAGCCCGTCGAACGCCGCGACCAGCGGGTACGAGACCAGGTAGGCCGCCTGGTACGAGTCGACGTGGTGCAGCGCGCCCTCCAGCCCGCGCAGGACCAGGATCGCCAGGCCGATGACGAGGATGACGGCCTCGACGAAGTACGCCTGGCCGAAGTTCGAGCCCGTGAAGCGGGACTTGCGGCCGGCGCGGCTGGGGAGCGAGAGCTGCCGGATGACGATCAGCGTCAGGATGCCGAGCGTCGTGAGCAGGCCGATGAGCTCGACGAAGACCTCGTACGGCGTCCAGTCGCCGATGACCGGCAGCAGCCAGTCGGCCTGGAAGAGCTGCCCGAAGGCGTTCACCAGGGTCAGTACGAGCGAGAAGAAGCCGACCGCGACGAACCAGTGCGCGACGCCGACCACGCCCCAGCGGTTCATCCGGGTATGGCCGAGGAACTCCTTGGCCACGGTCAGGGTGCGCTGGGCGGGCTCATCGGTCCGCTTGCCCGCCGGGACGGGCTGGCCGAGCCGTACGAAGCGGTAGATCTGCGCGATGGCTCGGCCGAACAACGCCACACCGACGACGGCGAGTACCAGCGACACGATGATCGCGGCGAGTTGCATGGGGGCTCCTCGGGCCAACTGCTGCTGCTCAGTACTGCGTGATGCCGCACTGCTCACTGCTGCTTACTAAGCGGTAACTTAATCGTTTCGTGCTGAGGTTACCCACTTATCCAGCCGCAATGTAGCGGCGGAACCGGTGATCTGTGTCGCTCAGGGGACCCTCAGGGAAACCTGGCCGTCCGGATCCCCCTGACCGCCCCGATCGCCCCGGCCCTCCTGACGGCCCTGGCCCTCCGGACCGCCTTGGCCGTCCGGACCGCCCTGGCGGCCCCGGCCGTCCTGACAGCGCCGGCCGTCCTCAGCGCGCGTCCGGGCGTGCGCGCGAGGATCGCGAGGTCCAGGCCGATCCAGTGGTGCTCCACATAGTGCTGGTCGAGCAGCGGCGTCTCGTCCCACGGCAGCTCCGAGTGGCGCCGTACCTGCGCGAGCCCGGTCAGGCCGGGCCGTACGAGCTGCCGCCAGGGCGCCGCACCCGCGGGGGAGCCGGTTCTCAGGGGCGCCGGCCCCACCAGGGACAGCTCGCCCCGTACGACGTGGGGCAGCCGGGAGAGCAGGTCGAGCCGGAACCGGCGGGTGCGCAGGGAACTCAGCAGGAAGGGGTGGCCGTTGAGTCCAGTGCGGTAGTCGCGTACGAAAACGCCCTCGGCCGGCCGGGACAGCGCGAGGGCGAGGGCGGCCACCGCGAGCAGGGGCGCGGTCAGCGCCAGGAGGGCCGAGCCGAGGATCAGATCCAGCAGGCGCTTGGGCTCCGGGAGGTGGGGCGGGCGCCATGCCGTGGGGCGTCGCTTCAAGGTCACACCTGACCGTTCTGTTCGCTGTATGTGCTCTATTACGTTCAGCTGCGTTCGGATACGTTCAGCGGTGGTTTCGGTAGTTTCGTTTCGTTCGGTGCTTTTGCCACGGAACGATCGCATGGTGAAGGTGTGAGGATCGGGTAGGCGGGTCCCTCAGGCGCGTCCGGGGGTGCCCCGAGGCAGGCCCGGCGCACGATAGTTGAGTCCCATCGACTCAGGTCCTTTGACTCCCTGGGATCTGTCATGCATCCTTGAGTCAGTTCCACTCAAGTCAGCTGGAGGAATCGAAATGGCACGTGCGGTCGGCATCGACCTGGGCACGACTAACTCCGTCGTCAGCGTTCTCGAAGGCGGCGAGCCCACCGTCATCACCAACGCCGAAGGCGCCAGGACCACGCCGTCCGTCGTCGCCTTCGCCAAGAACGGCGAGGTGCTCGTCGGCGAGGTCGCCAAGCGCCAGGCAGTCACGAACGTCGACAGGACCATCCGGTCGGTCAAGCGCCACATGGGCACCGACTGGAAGATCAACCTGGACGGCAAGGACTTCAACCCGCAGCAGATGTCGGCCTTCGTGCTGCAGAAGCTGAAGCGGGACGCGGAGTCGTACCTGGGCGAGAAGGTCACCGACGCGGTGATCACCGTCCCCGCGTACTTCAACGACTCCGAGCGTCAGGCCACCAAGGAGGCCGGCGAGATCGCGGGCCTCAACGTGCTGCGTATCGTCAACGAGCCGACGGCGGCCGCCCTGGCCTACGGGCTCGACAAGGACGACCAGACGATCCTGGTCTTCGACCTCGGTGGCGGCACCTTCGACGTCTCGCTGCTGGAGATCGGTGACGGCGTCGTCGAGGTGAAGGCCACCAACGGTGACAACCACCTCGGTGGTGACGACTGGGACCAGCGTCTGGTCGACTTCCTGGTGAAGCAGTTCGCCAACGGCCACGGCGTGGACCTCTCCAAGGACAAGATGGCTCTCCAGCGTCTCCGCGAGGCCGCGGAGAAGGCGAAGATCGAGCTGTCGTCCTCGTCCGAGACCACGATCAACCTGCCCTACATCACGGCGTCCGCCGAGGGCCCGCTGCACCTCGACGAGAAGATCACGCGCTCGCAGTTCCAGCAGCTGACCGCGGACCTGCTCGACCGCTGCAAGACCCCGTTCCACAACGTCATCAAGGACGCCGGCATCCAGCTGTCCGAGATCGACCACGTGGTGCTCGTGGGCGGTTCGACGCGTATGCCCGCCGTGGCGGAGCTCGTCAAGGAGCTGACCGGCGGACGCGAGGCCAACAAGGGTGTCAACCCCGACGAGGTCGTCGCCATCGGCGCCGTGCTCCAGGCCGGTGTCCTGAAGGGTGAGGTCAAGGACGTCCTGCTCCTCGACGTCACCCCGCTGTCCCTCGGTATCGAGACCAAGGGCGGCATCATGACCAAGCTGATCGAGCGCAACACGACGATCCCGACGAAGCGTTCGGAGATCTTCACGACGGCCGAGGACAACCAGCCGTCGGTGCAGATCCAGGTCTACCAGGGCGAGCGCGAGATCGCGGCGTACAACAAGAAGCTCGGCATGTTCGAGCTGACCGGTCTGCCGCCCGCGCCGCGCGGTGTGCCGCAGATCGAGGTCGCCTTCGACATCGACGCCAACGGCATCATGCACGTGGCCGCGAAGGACCTCGGCACCGGCAAGGAGCAGAAGATGACCGTCACCGGTGGCTCCTCGCTGCCGAAGGACGAGGTCAACCGGATGCGTGAAGAGGCCGAGCAGTACGCGGACGAGGACCACCGCCGCCGCGAGGCCGCGGAGACCCGCAACCAGGCCGAGCAGCTCGTCTACCAGACGGAGAAGTTCCTCAAGGACAACGAGGACAAGGTCCCCGGCGACATCAAGACCGAGGTCGAGACGTCCATCGCCGAGCTGAAGGAAAAGCTCAAGGGCGAGGACACCGCCGAGATCCGTACCGCCACGGAGAAGGTCGCGGCCGTCTCCCAGAAGCTCGGACAGGCGATGTACGCCGACGCCCAGGCGTCCTCCGGCGCGGGCGCCGACGGTGCCGAGGCCGGCGCGGGCGCCGGGCAGGCCAAGGCCGACGACGACGTCGTCGACGCCGAGATCGTGGACGACGAGAAGCCCAAGAAGGACGGTGCGGCGTGACGGAGGAGACCCCGGGCTTCGAGGAGAAGCCCGACGTTCCCTCCGGCGCGACCCCCGAAGATGCCGCGTCGAAGGGCGCCGAGTCCGACTCCGTAGCGGAGCCGGGCCCGGCGTCCCCGGGCGGGGACGTACAGGAAGTCGCCCTGACGGCGCAGCTGGACCAGGTCCGTACGGCGCTCAACGAGCGCACGGCAGACCTCCAGCGGCTCCAGGCCGAGTACCAGAACTACCGCCGCCGGGTGGAGCGCGACCGGGTCACGGTCAAGGAGATCGCTGTCGCGAGTCTGCTGACCGAACTGCTGCCGGTCCTGGACGACATCGGCCGGGCGCGCGACCACGAGGAACTGGTCGGCGGGTTCAAGTCGGTGGCCGAGTCGCTGGAAGCCGTCACGGTCAAGCTGGGCCTCCAGCAGTTCGGTACGGAGGGCGAGCCCTTCGACCCGACGATCCATGAGGCCCTGATGCACTCGTACGCGCCGGATGTCACGGAGACGACGTGCGTCGCGATCCTCCAGCCTGGGTACCGGTTCGGCGAGCGGACGATCAGGCCCGCCCGCGTCGCGGTGGCCGAGCCCCAGCCCGGGGCCCAGCCGAAGGGCGCGGACGAGCCCGCCGAGTCCGCCGGCGACAAGGAGAGCGGTGGCCCGGAAGAGGGCTGACGCGGTGGCGGGCGGTGCGGTGGCAGGAGCAGGCGGAGAGGAGGGACGTCGGGAATGAGCACGAAGGACTTCGTGGAGAAGGACTACTACAAGGTTCTCGGCGTCCCCAAGGACGCCACCGAGGCCGAGATCAAGAAGGCGTACCGGAAGCTCGCCCGCGAGTTCCACCCGGACGCCAACAAGGGCGACCTCAAGGCCGAGGAGCGCTTCAAGGAGATCTCCGAGGCAAATGACGTCCTCGGGGACCCCAAGCGGCGCAAGGAGTACGACGAGGCGCGCGCCCTCTTCGGCAACGGGTTCCGGCCGGGACCCGGTGCCGGGGGCAACGGCTCGTTCAACTTCGACCTGGGCGACCTCTTCGGCGGTCGCCCCGGTGGCGGCACGCAGGGCGGACCCGGCGCCGGTGGCCTCGGCGGCGGGCTCGGGGACGTCTTCGGCGGGATCTTCAACCGGGGCGGTGCCGGGACCCGTACGCAGCCGCGCCGCGGCCAGGACATCGAGTCCGAGGTGACGCTCAGCTTCACCGAGGCGGTCGACGGGGCCACGGTCCCGCTGCGGATGTCCAGCCAGGCGCCCTGCAAGGCGTGTTCGGGCACGGGCGACAAGAACGGCACGCCGCGGGTCTGCCCGACCTGTGTGGGCACGGGACAGGTCTCGCGCGGCACCGGCGGCGGCTTCTCGCTGACCGACCCCTGTGTGGACTGCAAGGGCCGTGGGCTCATCGCCCAGGACCCGTGCGAGGTCTGCAAGGGCAGCGGGCGCGCCAGGTCCTCGCGGACCATGCAGGTGCGCATCCCGGCGGGTGTCAGCGACGGGCAGCGGATCCGGCTGCGCGGCAAGGGCGCTCCGGGCGAGCGCGGCGGCCCCGGCGGCGACCTGTATGTCGTCGTCCATGTCGACGCCCATCCGGTCTTCGGCCGCAAGGGCGACAACCTCACGGTGACCGTGCCCGTCACGTTCACGGAGGCGGCGCTCGGCGGCGAGGTGAAGGTGCCGACCCTGGGCGGTCCCGCGGTCACGCTCAAGCTTCCGGCGGGGACACCCAACGGCCGTACGATGCGCGCCCGCGGCAAGGGCGCGGTGCGCAAGGACGGCACCCGCGGCGACCTGCTGGTCACCGTCGAGGTCGTCGTCCCCAAGGACCTCGACGCGCCCGCGCGGGACGCGCTGGAGGCCTACCGGAAGGCGACCGCGGACGAGGACCCGCGGGCGGAGCTGTTCCAGGCGGCGAAGGGAGCATGACCTCATGGACGGGCGGCGTCGGCAGTCTTCATCGTTCACCAGGGCGTATCAGCTGACCGAGGAAACGCCGGTGTACGTCATCTCGGTGGCGGCACAGCTCTCCGGGCTGCACCCGCAGACGCTCAGGCAGTACGACCGCCTCGGCCTGGTCTCCCCGGACCGCACGGCGGGCAGGGGACGCCGCTATTCGGCCCGTGACATCGAGCTGCTCCGCCAGGTGCAGCAGCTGTCTCAGGACGAGGGCATCAATCTGGCCGGGATCAAGCGGATCATCGAGCTGGAGAACCAGGTCGCCGCGCTCCAGGCGCGGGTCGCCGAGCTGTCGGCGGCGGTGGACGGCGCGGCGACGGCGATGCGGCAGCGCGAGGCGCAGGTGCATGCCTCGTACCGCCGGGATCTGGTGCCGTACCAGGATGTGCAGCAGACGAGCGCGCTGGTGGTGTGGCGGCCCAAGCGGCCGACGGACTGAGCCGGTGCGTTTTTGAGGCGTACGTGAGCGGGCGGGCGCCCGGTCGGGGATTCCCGGCCGGGCGTTCCGCGTCGCCGCGGCGCCGAGCGGCCGGGGCAAGCCGGTCAGCCGAGCTTGCGCTCGTCCGCGGCGGCCTCGGAGCTCCACCACACGCCGAGTGCGAACTGGCTGTTCACGCCCACCGCTTCGTAGAGCTTGTTCAGGTCGCTGTTGACGGTGCGCAGACTGACGCCCAGCTCGCCGGCGATCTGCTTGAGCGTGCGGCCCTCCCGTAATTTGTTCAGGATGCGGCGGGACCGGCCTGTCGTGACCGTCTCCGCCTTCCGCAGAAAACGGCCGCCCGCCCAGGGCTCGGCACGCTCCCACTGCTGGTCGTAGATGTGGCGGAGGAAGGCCAGCAAGCCGGGGTGGGTCGCCTTGAAGGCGGTGTTCGCGCTGGGCACGCCCCGGTGGTCGGAAATGATGGCGACTTTGCTGTCCACCAGAATCATGCGCTCGAAATCGGTGGCGAGGGTGCGTACCGCCGCACCGTGCTTGCTCACCTCCGCGGCCCACTCCTGTTCCGCGGGTCGATTGCGAGCGGTGTCCGGATAGATGGTGCGTAATGCGATACCACGCTGAAGGAGCCTGATTTCGGAGGTGACCACCGCTCGCAGCGTCTCAGGCTTTCTGTTCCGCGGATGTGCCGTGCAGATCTCGATACTCGCCGAATCGACGGCTTGCATGATGGCGGCGGTGACCAGTTCGTTCCGGCCGAGGAACTCGATACCGTCCCCTCGCGACGACTCGGCGCTTCTCAGCTCGCGGTGCAGCTCGGAGAGCTGGTCCATGCGGCGCAGGTGATGGGCGATGGCGGCGCGCTCCTCCGCCAGGGCGGTCTGTTCGGCGTGCCACATGTCCGCCGCGCTCCACCGGTCGTACTGCGGGTTGTGCACGGCCAGCCCGAGGGCGACCAGCTCCGCGCGGCCGGGTTCGGAGTCCTCGACCTGATCCCCCTGGACGAGCCGGTGCAGCAGGGCGCGCGCCTCTTCCGATATGTCAAATGGTGGCACTGTTTGCGGTTTTTTGTTTATTTCCTCCACTTATTCCTCCCTGCACGATTCTGTAGTGCGTGTGAGTGCAATCGCATGCCGCTTGAACTGTTAGAGCGTGAAATGCAGCCTAGGGAGGTGGCGACGACAGCCGTGGATTCCCCCCATGGCCGGATGGAGTGTGGTGGGCGACCCGGGGCGACAAGGAAGCGGCAGAGCATTCCGGAAAACGTGTCGCGGCGATGTGCCAGGTTTCGCCGAGGGCCTTGCCGGCGGGGTCAGTTCTCCTGGTCGAGGATTCCCGAGTGTGCGATGAGATAGCCGAGTTGGGCGCGGCTGCCGCTGCCGAGTACGGAGGCGAGCTTGGCGATGTGCGCGCGGCAGGTCCGTACGTTCATCCCCAGACGCCGGGCGATGGCCTCGTCCACGTACCCCTCGACGAGAAGCTTGGCGATGGTCCGCTGGACGCCTGTGATGCCGTCCGGGGTCGGCTCGTACGAGACCTGCTCGGTGAGGGGCGTGGCGCGCCGCCAGAGCTGCTCGAAGACCTTGACGAGATAGGTCACCAGACCCGGGTGGCGCAGCTCCAGGGCGACCTGCTGGTCGTCGCGCGCGGGTATGAAGGCCACGGTCTGGTCGCAGATGATGAGCCGCTCGATCAGCTCTTCCAGGGTTCTTATCTCGATCTTGCCGCTGGCCATGCGGTCCACGTACGCCATCGTGCCCTGGCTGTGCCGGACGGTGTGCTGGTAGAGCGTGCGCATACTGACACCGCGCTCGATCAGCGGCCGGTCCCGCTCCAGGGCCTGGCTGAGAATATGCTCGCGCCTGCCACCTCCGGGCTGGATCGTGAGCATCTCCGTATGGCACTCGGCGGTGGCGAGATTGAGGGCGGCGTTGATCCGGTTGAAGCCCTCCAGGACCGTGATCGAGTGCGTGGGCGCCGGGTTCAGCGCGCTGATCGCCATGAATGGCTCAAAGGATTCTGTTAGATCGTTCGAGAGACGCCTCCGGTCCAGGATCTCCCGCTCGATGGGGTGGAGCCGCTGCGCGAGCGCGACGGACGGCGGGACCGGCCGCAGCCAGTTCGGGTCGTCCGGATCGGGGTGCAAAAGAGCAAATTCGAGGAGGCACGGAGCCTCCTCCGCCTCCGCGCGGGAGATGCGCCCGGCGCTCAGAGCGCTGGCGTAAAGATGCGCCCCCTCGTCGCACAGCGCGGTCACAGCATGGGGATGTGTCGGTTTTGACACGATCTTCGGCAAATCTCCACCCCCCAGGGTCCTGAACCTACAGGAACATGATGCATCGTCCCTGTGGCATTGACGTGCCTGAATGAGCCATCGTCTTGTGACGCGGGGGAGAGGAATCCATCAAGTGAGGACGAAGCCGACTATGTACAAGAGATTGCTTCGCTCGGTGCTTGCCGCAGCTTTCTCCGCGGTCGTGGCTTACGGGGTCCTGGGTGGCGCGGACAGTGGTTGGGGATTCGCGCCTCAGGCCACCCAGTCGGACAGCGGCTGGGGCGGTGCGCCGGCCGACAGCGGCTGGAGCAGCGGCACGAAGTCGGATGACAGTGGTTGGGGCTCGACGCCGGCGAACGAACCGCCGGACAGCGGCTGGGGGAGCTCACCGGCCGACGTAAGCGCATGACTGTCCCGCCGGACGACCGGGTCTTCCGGCGCGAGATGGCCACGGCCTACCGGTCGGGCTGGCACTTCATCGATCTCGTCACCGCGATCCCCCACCGTGGCGACTCGTTGATGGTCACCCTCTTCGGAGAGCCGATCGTCGTCGTACGCGAGGAGGACGAGGACGTCCGTGCCTACCGTTGCCTTCGGAGGCCGCGGGGGGCTCCGCAGCCGGTCCGGTGTGCCATCCGCTACGACATGATCTTCGTCAACCTCGACCAGCGTGACCACCAGTTGGTCGGATCGAATACCACCATCGCCACCCCCCGCAGTGCCTGAGCGATTCCCCCGTCGTTCCAAATCGCTCAGGCGCTTCCCCCACACAGCGGCGCCATCGTGGACCTGAAACACGATGGCGCCGTTGTGCTGTCCGCGTTCGGGCCCGCCGGGCCCCGCGGTCTTCGTGGCTCTCGCGGTCAGCAGCGGCCGAGCGCCCGTTCCAGGGCGATCTCGATGACGACCCGGTCCGGGTTGGGCGTCGGCGTACGGCCGTACCGCGCCGCGTAGCGGCTCACCGCGTCCTCGACCGCCTCCTCCTCCGTACGGACCGTGGCGCGGCCCTCCAGCGTCGCCCAGTGGCGTTTCTTGAACTGGCACACCGCCACCCGCGCCCCCTCCGGACCCGCCGCCAGGATGTTGGCGACCTTCGTGCTGTTCTTGTTGCTGATGACGCGGGCGAGCCCCGCCTCCGGGTCGTACGTCACGCCCACCGGCACCACGTGCGGACTGCCGTCCGGACGCAGTGTCGTGAGGGTGCACAGGTGGTGCTCGCGCCAGAAGGCGAGAAAATCGGGGCTGGGATCGCGTACGTCGTGGGCCATGCCGGAAGCGTAGGACGGTGACGGCCCCGGGGCGGGTACGGGCGCGGAAACCCTGGGACGGTGACGACTCCCGGCGGATATGGGCGCGGAAACCCCCGGGGAGCGGCCCCGATTCAGGCTTGAGTGGAATAGACTCAACTTTGCGCACGTTGCCAATGTCAGGGTCGGATGGAGGCCCGAGGTCTGTGCAGGAGAGGAGAGGGCGCACGTGGACGCCGAGCTGACCAACAAGAGCCGGGATGCGATCAATACCGCCACCAACCGGGCCGTGGCGGCCGGGCATCCCGATCTGACCCCCGCGCATCTGCTGCTCGCGCTGCTAGAAGGCCAGGACAACGAGAACATCACCGACCTGCTGGCCGCCGTCGAGGCAGACCAGGCCGGGGTACGGTCCGGAGCGGAGCGGCTGCTGGCCGCACAGCCCAGCGTGACCGGTTCCACCGTCGCGCCCCCGCAACCCAACCGCGAGCTGCTCGCCGCCATCAACGACGCCGCTCAGCGGGCCAAGGAGCTGGGGGACGATTACCTCTCCACCGAGCACCTGCTGATCGGTGTCGCGGCCAAGGGGGGCCAGGCCGGGGAGATGCTCGACCGGCTGGGGGCCGGCGCCGCGAGACTGCTTGACGCGTTCGAGAAGACAAGGGGAGGGCGCCGGGTGACCACACCCGACCCGGAGGGCCAGTACAAGGCCCTGGAGAAGTTCGGTACCGATTTCACCGCGGCGGCCCGCGAGGGCAAGCTCGACCCGGTCATCGGCCGGGACCAGGAGATCCGGCGTGTGGTGCAGGTGCTGTCACGCCGTACGAAGAACAATCCGGTGCTGATCGGCGAGCCGGGCGTCGGCAAGACCGCCGTCGTCGAGGGACTCGCGCAGCGCATTGTCAAGGGCGACGTGCCGGAGTCCTTGAAGAACAAGCGGCTGGTTTCGCTGGACCTCGGGGCGATGGTGGCGGGCGCCAAGTACCGCGGTGAGTTCGAGGAGCGGCTCAAGACCGTCCTCTCCGAGATCAAGTCCAGCGACGGACAGATCATCACCTTCATCGACGAACTGCACACCGTCGTGGGCGCGGGCGCCGGCGGCGATTCCGCCATGGACGCCGGGAACATGCTCAAGCCGATGCTGGCCCGCGGCGAGCTGAGGATGGTCGGCGCGACCACACTCGACGAGTACCGCGAGCGGATCGAGAAGGACGCGGCGCTGGAACGGCGCTTCCAGCAGGTGCTGGTCGCCGAGCCGACCGTCGAGGACACCATCGCGATCCTGCGCGGGCTCAAGGGCCGGTACGAGGCCCACCACAAGGTGCAGATCGCGGACGCGGCGCTGGTCGCCGCCGCGACGCTCTCCGACCGCTACATCACCTCGCGCTTCCTGCCCGACAAGGCCATCGACCTCGTGGACGAGGCCGCGTCCCGGCTCCGGATGGAGATCGACTCCTCGCCGGTCGAGATCGACGAACTCCAGCGCTCCGTCGACCGCCTCCGTATGGAGGAGCTGGCGCTCAAGAACGAGTCCGACCCGGGCTCCAAGCAGCGGCTGGAGAAGCTCCGCCGCGACCTCGCCGACCGCGAGGAGGAACTGCGCGGCCTCAACGCCCGCTGGGAGAAGGAGAAGCAGGGCCTCAACCGCGTCGGTGAGCTGAAGGAACGCCTGGACGACCTGCGCGGCCAGGCCGAGCGCGCGCAGCGCGACGGCGACTTCGACACCGCCTCCAAGCTGCTGTACGGCGAGATCCCCGGCCTGGAGCGGGAGCTGGAGGAGGCCTCGGAGGCGGAGCAGGTGGCGGCCAAGGAGCCCACCGACAAACTGGTCAAGGAGGAGGTCGGCCCGGACGACATCGCCGATGTGGTCGGCTCCTGGACCGGCATCCCGGCCGGCCGGCTGCTGGAGGGCGAGACGCAGAAGCTGCTGCGCATGGAGCAGGAGCTGGGCAAGCGGCTGATCGGCCAGCACGAGGCGGTCCGGGCCGTGTCCGACGCGGTACGCCGTACCCGCGCGGGCATCGCCGACCCCGACCGCCCCACCGGGTCCTTCCTCTTCCTCGGCCCCACCGGGGTCGGCAAGACCGAGCTGGCCAAGGCGCTCGCGGACTTCCTCTTCGACGACGAGCGCGCCATGGTCCGTATCGACATGAGCGAGTACGGCGAGAAGCACTCGGTGGCCCGGCTGGTCGGCGCGCCTCCCGGCTATGTCGGCTACGAGGAGGGCGGCCAGCTCACCGAGGCCGTGCGCAGGCGCCCGTACTCGGTGATCCTGCTGGACGAGGTGGAGAAGGCCCACCCCGAGGTCTTCGACGTCCTGCTCCAGGTCCTGGACGACGGCAGGCTCACCGACGGCCAGGGACGGACGGTGGACTTCCGCAACACCATCCTCGTCCTGACGTCGAACCTCGGCAGTCAGTTCCTGAGCGGGCAGGGCCTGACCGAGCCGCTGACCAGCGAGGAGACCAGGAAGCAGCAGGTCCTGGAGGTGGTGAGGAGCACCTTCAAGCCGGAGTTCCTGAACCGTCTCGACGATCTGGTGGTCTTCTCCGCCCTCTCGCGCGACGAACTGGCGCACATCGCCAGGCTCCAGATCGACCGCCTGGCCCGCCGCCTCGCGGAACGGCGGCTCACCCTGGAGGTCACCCCGGCGGCGCTGGAATGGCTGGCCGACGAGGGCAACGACCCGGCCTACGGAGCCCGGCCGCTGCGCCGCCTGGTGCAGACGGCGATCGGCGACCGGCTCGCGAAGGAGATCCTCGCGGGCGAGGTCACGGACGGCGACACGGTCCGGGTGGACCGGTTCGAGGACGGCCTGATCGTGGGCGCGGCGACGAAGGCGTCTCCCGAGCCGGCGGAGCCGGCGGTGTCTCCTGAGCAGCCGGCGGCGTCTCCCGAGCCGACGCGGACGGAGTCCGGCAAGACGCTGTGAGCGTGCGGGGCACGGGGGCCGGTACGCGCGTGGGCGCGCGCCGGCCCCCTTTGTGCGCCGGATCGGCGGGCCGGGGTTGCCAGGGCCTCCCCGCTATGGGGGAGGATGGAAGGAACCGTACGAAGGGAAATTCACGGTGAGCATCGACCCGTCCTCGATTCCGAATTTCGGGGGACAGCCCCAACCGCAGGGTGCAGGACCGGCGGGCCCCGTCGTCCCCGACCAGGACCTGGTCAAGCAGCTCCTCGAACAGATGGAGCTGAAGTACGTCGTCGACGACGAGGGTGACCTCGCGGCGCCGTGGGAGGAATTCCGTACGTACTTCATGTTCCGCGGCGAGGACGACCAGCAGGTCTTCTCGGTGCGGACGTTCTACGACCGGCCGCACCCGATCACGGACAAGGCGAAGGTCCTCGACGCGATCGACGACTGGAACCGCCGCACGCTGTGGCCCAAGGTCTACACCCACATCCACGAGGAGGGTGACGGTCCGCCCACCGTCCGGCTCATCGGCGAGGCCCAGATGCTGATCGGCATGGGGGTCAGCCTGGAGCACTTCGTGTCGTCCACGGTCAGCTGGGTGCGCGCGTCGATCGAGTTCGACAAGTGGCTCGTCGAGCAGTTCGGCCTGGAGCCGGGCGACGAGAAGCCCGAGGACGCCTGAGTCCGCGGACCGCGCCGAACGACAGCCCGGCCGGCGCCGCGATCATCTGTGACGCGGCCCCGGGCCGGGCTCTGGCGTACCGCGGGCGCGGGAGGCTACCGCCCGCGCAGCCGTGACACGGCCTCCTCCAGGACGTCGGTCCGCTTGCAGAAGGCGAACCGTACGAACGGCGCGCCCTGCTCCCGGTGGTCGTAGAAGACGGCGTTGGGGATGGCGACCACGCCGCACCGCTCCGGCAGGGCGCGGCAGAAGGCGAAGCCGTCGCTCTCCCCGAGCGGACGGATGTCGGTCGTCACGAAATAGGTGCCGGCCGGGCGGTAGACCTCGAAACCGGCCGCCGCCAGGCCTGAAGAGAGCAGATCGCGCTTGGCGCGCAGATCGGCGCGCAGCCCCTCGAAATAGCTCTCCGGCAGGCACAGGGCCTCCGCGATCGCGTACTGGAACGGGCCCGACGCCACGTACGTCAGGAACTGCTTGGCGGAGCGCACCGCCGTCACCAGCTCCGGCGTACCCGTCACCCAGCCCACCTTCCAGCCGGTGAACGAGAAGGTCTTGCCCGCCGAGCCGATCGTCAGGGTCCGCTCGCGCATGCCGGGGAACGAGGCGATCGGGATGTGCTCGCCCTCGAAGACCAGGTGTTCGTACACCTCGTCGGTGACGACCAGCAGATCGCGTGCGACGGCGAGTTCCGCGACGGCGGCCAGTTCCTCGCGGCTGAGGACCGTGCCGGTGGGGTTGTGCGGGGTGTTGAGGAGGATGAGGCGGGTGCGGTCGGTGACGGCGTCCCGCAGCTCGTCCAGGTCCAGGTGGTAGGCGCCGTCCCGGGGACGCAGGGTGACCGGGACGCGGGTGCCGCCCGCCATGCCGATACAGGCGGCGTACGAGTCGTAGTACGGCTCCAGCGCGATCACCTCGTCACCCGGCCCGACCAGGGCGAGCAGCGCGGCGGCGATCGCCTCGGTGGCGCCCGCCGTGACCAGGACCTCGGTGTCCGGGTCGTGGGCCAGCCCGTAGCGTTTCAGCTGGTGTTCGGCGATCGCGGTGCGCAGTTCCGGGATGCCGGGACCCGGCGGGTACTGGTTGCCCTTGCCCTCGCGCAGCGCCCGTACCGCCGCCTCCCTGACCTCCTCGGGGCCGTCGGTGTCGGGGAAACCCTGGCCGAGGTTGATCGCGCCGGTGCGTACGGCCAGCGCCGACATCTCCGCGAAGATCGTGGTGCCGCCGAGCCATTCTTTGGTCATGGGCGCCATCCTGTGCCGAACCTCTGGAGTTGCTCAAGTCGGCTTTGGGCGCGGGGCACCGGGGGGACACCCACGTCACGCAACAAGTTCACGCGGAAGCCAGTCGGTACGGAGCGGGCCGCGCGAGGGCGCGGGGGGCTCCGCCACGGGGGAACAGAAGGACGGTGAGGACGATGCTGGGCGTAGGAGTCGTGGTCGTACTGGTCGCGGTCGCGTTCGTCGGGGTCGTGGCGAGTGTGAGCAGCGCGGACAAGCGCAAGAAGCCGCGCGTGAAGGCGAAGAACCGCACATCGAGCCCCTCGCTGAAGAAGGGGGGCAAGCGCCGCTCTCAGAACAGCTGGTGGGACAGCGGCAGCGGCAGCGGTTCCGACGGCGGCGGTGGTTCGTCGTGCGGGGGCGGGAGTTCGTCGTGCGGCGGCGGTTCGTCGTGCGGCGGTGGTGGCGGGGGATGTGGCGGAGGAGGCAGCTGACACGGGGCAGCTGATCCGCTGTCAGGATGGTGCCCGGCGGGGAACGAACTCCCGCCGGGCATCTCCGTGTTGAGGGAACTGACCGTTCCGGCGGCTCTCACCGCCCGTTTTCGGTTGAACAGTTGAACCCTTGGGCCCCCGGGGGGATGGAAACCCCTTCAAGTTGGGTAAAAACACTGTGAGCGTCGCGTACTTCGTGATTCCCTCGCTGTTGAGAGCTTCCAGCCCTCGGGCCTGATACGGAACCGAGCAGGCGATCTCCCCCCACAAGCCACTCGCTCATCGTCCGGGACATCCCCGGTTCACCCGTCAAGCGTGTTTGCGGAGCCGACCCATGCTCACCACCCTCAATACCGCCTACACCGACACCCGCGCCGCTGATCTGGCCTGGGCGTTGGGCCGGGAGCCGGTCCCCGCCCTGGCCGTCCTCGACCTCGATCTCGCGGGCGCCGGGCTCCAGCTGAGGCTGCTCGGCGCCTCTCACCAGGTGATTCTGGAGGAGGAGCGGGGCACCTGCTCCGAGACCGTCGCCTGTATCCCGGGCAGCAGCACACCGCTGCCGCTCGGTGTCTCCAAACGGCTCGGGGACTGGGAGTACGAATTCGCCGCGCGCGTCGAGACGCTCTCCCAGGGCTCGTTCGCCGGGCGCGCGCAGGAACTGCTCGCACTGGTCGCCGACCACCCGAACGGATTGGCGGGGACATTCCCCGGCGCCCCGAACGCCTTCACCGCGATGCTGGCGCTGCGCGACGGAGGCCAGGTCCGCTGGCGTACCTGGCATGCGTATCCACAGGAAGGCCGCCTGGTCGTCACTCGGACGCGGGTAGGGGTCCGTATGCCTGCGGTGCTGTAGATGCACCCGTGTGGGTGACAAACCGCAATGAATTCGTGACGTAGCGTTACGAACATGATCGAGCAGTCCGTGTCCTCGCCGCCACGAGGTGGCGCGCGGCTTCCCGTGCGCGCGGACGCGGGGCGTTACCTGATCCTCACCGTGGTCTTCATCTGCGCCGCGTGCGGGCTGGTGTACGAGCTGGAGCTGGTCGCGCTCGCCTCGTACCTGATCGGGGACTCCGTCACGCAGGCCTCGGTCGTCCTCTCGGTGATGGTCTTCGCCATGGGCGTCGGCTCGCTGCTCGCCAAGCGGCTGCGCTGCCGTGCCGCGTTCGGATTCGGGCTGCTGGAAGCGGCGTTGGCGCTGCTCGGAGGTTCCTCCGCGCTGGTGCTGTACGCGAGCTTCATATGGCTGGGGGAGTCCCGCTACGCCCTCGTCGGCTTCTCGCTGGCCACCGGCATCCTCATCGGCGCCGAGATTCCGCTGCTGATGTCGCTCATCCAGCGGTTCTCCCGGCAGGACGCGGAGGGAACGGTCGCGGATCTCTTCGCGGCCGACTATGTGGGCGCGCTCGTCGGCGGGCTGGCCTTCCCGTTCCTGCTGCTGCCCTGGCTGGGACAGCTGACGGGCGCGCTGCTGACGGGCGCGGTGAACGCGGTGGCGGGGGGCGGGCTGGTGCTCTGGCTCTTCCGGCGCGATCTGACGTCGCGCTCACGCTGGGTGCTGGTGACGGTCAACGTCCTGGTGCTGGCCCTCCTCGCCACGGCGGCCGTCCTGGTGGACGACTTCGAACGGGCCGCGCGGCGGGCGGTCTACGGCGAGCAGGTGCGGGTCGCCATCCATACCGACGTCCAGGACGTCGTCATCACGGGAGGACGGAGCGGGCCGCTGGAGCTGTATCTCGACGGGCGGCTGAGGGTCAGCGCGCGCGACGAGTTCCGCTACCACGAGGCGCTGGTGCATCCCGCGATGCTCGGGCCGCACACGCGGGTGCTGATCCTGGGCGGGGGCGACGGGCTGGCCGCGCGTGAGGTCCTGCGGTACGGGGACGTCCGCGAGGTCACGGTGGTCGAGCTGGACCCGGGCGTCGCCCGGCTGGCCCGCACGGATCCCGCGCTGCGGGAGCTGAACGGGGAGGCGTACGGGGACGGGCGGGTGCGGACGGTGTACGCGGACGCGTTCACGTGGCTGCGCGGTGTGGACGCCGGAGGCGTCCGGGGCGGGCCGTACGACGTGGTGATCTCGGATCTGCCGAATCCCGGCGTCACGGCGAGTACGAAGCTGTACTCCGAGGAGTTCTACGGCCTGGCCACGCGCGTGCTGGCGGACGGCGGGCGGCTGGCGGTGCACGCGGGGTCGCCGGCGACGCAGCGGCATACGTACTGGACGGTGGACGCGACGTTGCGGGCGGCCGGGTTCGGGACCACGCCGTACCACGCGACGGGGTGGCCGTCGGGGTTCGCGGCGGGCCCCGACCGGGTCAAGGACGGCACGCCGGCCGTGAGCGACTGGGGGTTCGACCTGGCGACGGTGGGCGCGAGCCCGAGGCTGGGTCTGGCGCGGGACGCGCCGAGGCTGCGGTCGTTGGAGGGGGCGGCGCTGATGGCGGGGGCGAGAGGGGTGGAGCGGACGAGGGTGCGGGGGCTGCCGGCGTCGACGCTGGTGCATCCGCGGTACGGGGGGTGACGGTCGCCTTCCGGCGGGGGGTCGTGGTGGAGGGTGTGGTCGCCGGGTTGCGGTTGCGTTGTCGTGGGCCGGGGTCCGGGGGCTCCGGAGGTACATGTCCGGACGGCATGATGTACGGCGCGACTCTGGCACGTCGATGGTTCGGGCGTCCGTGCGCCACACATCACGCTTCAGTGTCCGGACACGCACCTCCTGCGCCCCCGACCCCCTCCCGCCGGTGGTCCCCCACAACCCGCCGACCTGGTGGGGGTGTGGGGGCGAGTGCGGCCCGGTGGCCCCGCCAATCGCCGCCCCGGCGGGGTGAGCGGGTTGGTGCGGTCCGGTGGACTCCGCCACTCGCCACCCTGGCCGGATGCGGGAGGGTGCCGCCGCCTCCCCCGCCCACCCTCGCGCACGGCCGGGTCGCTTGTGCGGGCGGTGAAGGGGGGCGCGCAGGGGTCGTGTCCGGGACGTAGAGCGTGATGTGTGGCGCACGGACGCCCGAACCATCGACTGGCCGGAGTCGCGCCGTACATCATGCAGTCCCGGGCGCGAGGCCCGGAGCGCACCCCGGCAACAACCCGCACACGAAAACCGGCCCCCGCCGAGGCGCACCCCTACCCCCACCCCCGCCGGAGGCGCACCGTTGGGAGGCGAACGGGGCTACGCTCGGGGGTTATGGAGCATGAGGTGTTCGTTCCGGTGACGGCGGAGGCTCTTCGGCAGGCGCTCGCGGACCCTGTCCGAGTCGCCCGTTGTGTGCCCGGACTTCAGCACGACGCGGAGGAGTCGGCCGGGCCGCTCTCCGGCCGGATGAAGGTGCGGATCGGCGGCCACACGATCACCTACCGCGGCGCGCTCACGCTCGCCGAGCGGGACGGTGTCTTCGAGGTGGAGGGCGAGGGCGTGGAGGTCCGCGGTACGGGCTCCGCCAAGTTGACGCTCACCGTGCGGCTGATGGAGACGCCGGACGGTACGACGCTCGCGTTCACCGGCGGCTCGCGTTCGGAGGGGCGGCTCGCGGAGGTGCCCGCCGAGACGACGACCGCCGCGGCGCGTCGGCTGCTGGACCGTTTCGTCGCGCGGCTGGGGGAGGAGACGGAGCCCCCGGAGGACATCGTGCCCGTGGCGGAGGAGCTGCCGGAGTTCGGACCCGAGCCGTCGGCGCTCACGCTCGGCGGGGAGACCGTTTCCGGTGAGGGGGACTTCATCATTCCGGACGAGCCGCCGGCCGAGGCCGCGCATGCCCGCCGCACCATGATCGGGCGCAGCGCGGAGGAAGTGGATCACGCGCCGCCGCGTGGGCGTTACGCGCCCGTGCCCGCGCCCGACGCCGGTGGCGCGCGGGCCACGCTGCGCTGGGTCGCGCCCGCCGCCGCGCTCGCGCTCGCCTCCGCCGTGGTGGTCGGACGGGCACTGCGTCGGCGCAAGTAGTGTCGTGGTGTGAGTAGCAGCGAAGAGAGCATCCGACTGGCGGCGGGCGACGCCGAGTTGACCATCACTCCGGCGAACGGCTGCCGGATCAGCAGTCTGCGCATCGGCGGGACCGAACTGCTGCGCCAGGGCGAGCGGTACGGCTGCTTCCCGATGGTGCCGTGGTGCGGGCGGATCGAGAACGGCCAGTTCCGTAACGGCGGGGTCGTCCATCAGATGCCGCTCAACTCCCCGCCGCACGCGATCCATGGCACCGGCCGGGACACGGCCTGGCGTACCGCGCGGGTGGCCGGGAGCGAGGCGGTGTTCACGTATGACCTCGTCGATCCCTGGCCGTACAGCGGCAGGGTGACCCAGACCTTCGAGCTGACCGAGGACGCGCTGACGCTCGGGCTCGGGGTGGAGACGTACGACACGTCCTTCCCGGCGCAGGCCGGCTGGCACCCGTGGTTTCTGCGCAATCTGGGAGAGAGCGACGCGCGCGTCGACTTCGACCCGGCCTGGCAGGAGGAGCGCGGAGCCGACCATCTGCCCACCGGCCGCCGGATCACACCGCGCCCCGGGCCGTGGGACGACTGCTTCGGGATGCCCGACGGTGTCGATGTGACCCTGACCTGGCCCGAGCAGCTGGAGCTGAAGATCACGAGCCGCGCCGAGTGGGTCGTCGTCTACGACGAGCAGGCGGAGGCGGTCTGTGTGGAGCCGCAGTCGGGCCCGCCGAACGGGCTCAATACGGCGCCCCGGCTGGTCACCCCCGTGGAGCCGCTGGAGATCGCCGCGACCTGGCGCTGGCAGCGACTCTGAGGAGAACACTTAAGCTCATGGCCATGACTGACGTACGGGCTGAGCTGCTGCAACTGATCAAGGACAAGGCCGTGGTGCACGGCAGGGTGACCCTCTCCTCGGGGCTTGAGGCCGACTGGTACATCGACCTGCGCCGGATCACGCTGGACGGTCATGCCGCACCGCTGGTCGGTCAGGTCATGCTCGACGCCACCGCCGATCTGGACTTCGACTGCGTCGGCGGGCTGACGCTCGGCGCCGACCCGGTGGCGACATCGATGCTGCACGCCGCCGCCGCGCGCGGGCAGCGGCTCGACGCGTTCGTCGTGCGCAAGGCGCAGAAGGCGCATGGCCTCCAGCGCCGGATCGAGGGTACGGAGGTCAAGGGACGCCGCTGTCTGGTGGTCGAGGACACCTCGACCACGGGCGGCTCGCCGCTGACGGCGGTCGAGGCGGTACGTGAGGCCGGCGGCGAGGTCGTCGCGGTCGCGGTGATCGTGGAGCGGGGGGCCGCTCCGGCGATCGCGGAGGCGGGGCTTCCGTACCTCAATGTCTACGCGCTGGATGAACTCGGCCTCGGCTGAGCCGGCTTTTCCGTCGGGTCCCGGCCGTTTCACGTGAAACAGCCGGGACCCGGGTGGAGTCCGTACAGGAGTCTGGAAAGATGGGGGTGACGATGACGTCGCCCCCAGGTCAGGGACAAGCACCTCTCACCCGCACATCACAAGGAGCGGCCCGATGCCCATCGCAACCCCCGAGGTCTACGCCGAGATGCTCGATCGGGCGAAGGCAGGCAAGTTCGCCTACCCGGCCATCAATGTGACCTCCTCCCAGACCCTGCACGCCGCACTGCGTGGCTTCGCGGAGGCCGAGAGCGACGGCATCATCCAGATGTCCACCGGTGGTGCGGAGTTCCTGGGCGGCCAGTACAACAAGGACATGGTGACCGGTGCGGTCGCCCTCGCCGAGTTCGCGCACATCGTCGCCGCGAAGTACGACATCACCGTCGCGCTGCACACGGACCACTGTCCCAAGGACAAGCTGGACGCCTACGTCCGTCCGCTGCTCGACATCTCCGCCGAGCGTGTCGCCGCCGGCCGCAACCCGCTCTTCCAGTCGCACATGTGGGATGGCTCCGCCGAGACCCTCGCCGACAACCTGGCCATCGGCGAGGAGCTGCTCGCCAAGGCCGCCGCCGCCAAGATCATCCTTGAGGTCGAGATCACCCCGACCGGCGGCGAGGAGGACGGCGTCAGCCACGAGATCAACGACGAGCTGTACACCACCGTCGACGACGCGCTGCGCACCGCCGAGGCCCTCGGCCTCGGTGAGAAGGGCCGCTACCTGCTGGCCGCGTCCTTCGGCAATGTCCACGGCGTCTACAAGCCGGGCAATGTCGTGCTCCGCCCCGAGCTGCTCAAGGACCTCCAGGACGGCGTGGCCGCGAAGTACGGCAGGGCCGCCGGCAGCCAGCCCTTCGACTTCGTCTTCCACGGCGGTTCCGGCTCCACGGCCGAGGAGATCGCCACCGCGCTGGAGAACGGCGTCGTGAAGATGAACCTCGACACCGACACCCAGTACGCCTTCACGCGGCCCGTCGCGGACCACATGCTGAAGAACTACGACGGCGTGCTGAAGGTCGACGGCGAGGTCGGTTCCAAGAAGACCTACGACCCGCGGACCTGGGGCAAGCTGGCCGAGGCCGGCATGGCCAAGCGTGTCACCGAGGCGTGCGGCGCGCTGCGTTCCACGGGCACCAAGCTGAAGTAACGCGCGGGAGCGGTATCCCGCGTACGGCGGACTCGCACGGCGGGCCCGGCACCCATCACGGTGCCGGGCCCTTGCCATGGCGTTCGCCGGGTCGCCACCGGGCTTCCGGGCGAGGATGATCCCCGTATGGACATCAGGCTGTCCTCCGCCAAGGGGCGTTGGGTCATTCTGACGACGGTGCTCGGCTCCACCATGGCCCTGCTGGACTCGACCGTCGTCAATGTCGCGCTGCCGCACATCGGGGACTCCCTCAACGCGGATCTCGCGGACCTCCAGTGGACCGTCAACGCGTACATGCTCACGCTGGCCGGGCTCATCCTGCTGGGCGGGTCGCTCGGCGACCGGTATGGCCGACGGCGGATCTTCGTGATCGGGATCATCTGGTTCGCGTGCGGCTCGCTGCTGTGCGGGATCGCGCCGAACGCCCTCGTGCTGATCGTCGCCCGCGCGCTCCAGGGCGTGGGCGGGGCGCTGCTCGTACCGGGCTCGCTCGCGATCATCCAGTCGAGCTTCCATCCGGACGACCGCGCACGGGCCGTCGGGGTGTGGTCGGGGCTCGGCGGGGTCGGTGCGGCGATCGGTCCGTTTCTCGGCGGCTGGCTGGTCGACGGTCCCGGCTGGCGCTGGGTGTTCCTGATCAATGTGCCGCTGGCCGCGCTGTGCGTGCCGGTGGCCCTGCGGCACGTACCGGAGACCCGGGATCCGGCGCACCACGGCCGGTTCGATGTGCTGGGCGCGTTCCTCGGAGCGGCGGCGCTGGCGCTGATCACCTACGCGCTGATCGGCAAGGATGTCTGGTCGGGGGTGGCGGGGGTACTGGTCGCGGTGGTCTTCGTGCTGGTCGAGCGGCGCAGGCCGGACCCGATGCTGCCGCTGTCGATCTTCGCGTCCCGCCAGTTCACCTCGGTGAATCTGGTGACGCTCTGCGTCTACGCCGGGTTCGGAGGGTTCTTCTTCCTGGCCGCGCTCCAGCTCCAGGTGGTCGTCGGGTACTCGGCGCTGGGCGCGGGGGCAGCCCTGCTGCCGACGACCGTGCTGATGCTGCTGTTCTCCGCGCGCTCGGGGGCGCTGGCGGAGCGGATCGGCCCGCGGATCCCGCTCACCGTGGGGCCGCTGCTGTGCGCGGCGGGGCTGCTGCTGATGCTGCGGGTGGGCCTGGGCTCCTCGTATCTCGCGGATGTGCTGCCCGCGCTGGTGGTGATGGGGATGGGGATGGTGACGCTGGTCGCGCCGCTGACGGCGACGGTGCTGGCCTCCGTGGACAACACGCGTGCGGGTCTGGCCAGCGGCATCAACAACGCGGCGGCCCGCGCGGCGGGCCTGCTCGCGGTCGCCGCCCTGCCGCTGCTGACGGGCACGGGCCCGGAGGCGTACCGCTCGGCGACGGCGTTCGACGCCACTTTCCACCGTGCGATGCCGATCTGCGCGGGGGTGCTGGTGGTGGGCGCGCTGATCGCGTGGGCGGCGGTACGTACGCCGAAGGCGGCGGCCGGCCGGACCGAGCCCGAGTGCCGGGTGAACTGCGGGCTGTCCGCACCGCCTCTGGAGCAGCTGGCAGGGGAGGCGGGGGCCGGCGGGAGCGGGGGCGGGACGGCCGGAGGCGGCGGTTGGCCCGGCGGAGGTGCGAGCGGAGGACCGGGCGCTGGGACAGGCGGAGGTACGAGCGGAGGACCGGGCGGTGGGCCCGGCGGCGGTGGCGGATCCGGTGGCGGTTCGAGCGGGGGTTCGGGCGGAGCCGGGGAAGCGGGGTCCACCGGGCCGGGGCAAGGCAGACTGTAGGTATGGCCATCCATGAAAACCTCCTGGGGGGACCGCCCCCCACCCAGTTGCCCGATGATCCCGAGCCGCGTGAGCTGCTCGCGAACGGCACGCCGCCCGCCGACGTCGCCGCGAAATATCCGACATCCTCGCTGGCCTGGGCACAGCTCGCCGACGGCGCGTTCGAGGACGGCCGCGTCGTCGAGTCGTACGCGTACGCCAGGACCGGTTACCACCGCGGGCTCGACTCCCTGAGGCGCAGCGGTTGGAAGGGGCACGGTCCGGTGCCGTGGGAGCACGAGCCGAACCGCGGCTTCCTGCGTGCCCTGCACGGGCTCGCCCGCGCCGCGCAGGCGATCGGGGAGCAGGACGAGTACGAGCGCTGCGCGACGTTCCTGCGCGACTCCTCGCCGCTCGCGGCCGACACCCTCGGCTGACCGGCACGCCACCCCTGTTCTCTCGCGGCCGACAACGGCCGACGGAGGCTGATCGCGGCTGACCGCCGCTGATCGTCCCGAAACGGAACCCATCGAAGGCCCCGCCCGTCATCCAGGGCGCGGGCCTTCGATCTTGATCGATCGCACGCGCCGCAGATCATCAGCCCGCCCCGGCACAGAGGCCCCCACCCGCGCCTCTCCCCCCAAGCCGGTCGCACCAGGGGAGAAGTCCGTTTTGGGAAAGCGTGCCGCCGCCCGCCGAATAGGCCGCCGTGGTCGTGACCGCGTCCGTGCCCGCGTGCGCGGGAGACGCCGCGGTCATGGCCGTCCGCTCGCCCGGCTGGTGCCCGCGGGGCTGGGCCTGGTCGCCGTACTCGTCGGCGCGGGCGCCGCTCTCGCGTCCTGGCGGGGCGGCGATACGGGGGACAGCGCGGCCACCACGACCGCCGACGTGATCACCGCGTCCCCCGTCGCGCCGCCCCCGAAGCCGCCGCCCCCGTCCCCGTCCCTGACGCCCGCCAAGCCCGGCAAGGCCAGCAAGCCCGCCGCGGAGAAATCTCCGAAGGTGTCGCCTCATGTCCCCGCCTCGGGCCCCGGCACCTTCACCACCGCGCAGGCGCACGGCGAGCCGGTCGGTGACGGGCCACTGCGCCGCTACCGCGTCCAGGTCGAGGACGGGATCGACATCTCCGCGAAGGAGGCGGCGGCCGAGATCGAGCGGATACTCGCCCATCCGCGCGGCTGGGCCGCGCACGGCCGGGGCTCCTTCCAGCTCGTCTCCGCGCACGCCGACTTCGTCATCCGTATCGCCACCCCGGCCACCGCCGACAAGCTCTGCGGCGCCCAGGGACTGAACACCCACGGCGAGCTGAACTGCGAGACCCTGGACGGCGTCGTGGTCAATCTGCGGCGCTGGGTCCTGGGGTCCCCGACGTTCGACGGGCCCGCCTCCGAGTACCGGCATCTGGTCATCAACCACGAGGTCGGCCACGAGATCGGCCTGCGCACGCACCTGGGCTGCTCCGGCCCCGGCCGGCCCGCCCCCGTGATGATGCAGCAGATCAAGGGCCTGGACGGCTGCACGTCCAACGCCTGGCCGTACGGCGAGAACGGGAAGTACATCACAGGCCCCGAACTCTGACCCCGGATTATGATGCCGGGAGGGGACCGGGGCTCCGTAACCAACACGGAAGGGGCGGACCGCTACCCGGCAGCACATATCGAGGAGACAGAGATGTCGCACGCCCCCGATGTCCCCGAAGCCGGTTCGGACGCCCCGAACCTCGACTTCGCCGGGACCACCCCGTACGAGGACTACGTCCAGGCGGACGTCCTCACCCATTTGCAGCACCCGCGCTCCGACGACCCCGGAGAGATGGTCTTCCTCGTCACCACACAGGTCATGGAGCTGTGGTTCACCGTCCTCGTCCACGAGTGGGAGACCGCGTCCCGCGCGCTGCGCGAGGACCGGATCCCGGTCGCGATCGACGCGCTCAAGCGGTCCGGGCACGAGCTGGAAGCGCTCAACGCCTCCTGGAAGCCGCTCGGCCGGCTGACGCCCGCGCAGTTCAACTCGTACCGCGCCGCGCTCGGCGAGGGCTCCGGCTTCCAGTCGGCGATGTACCGGCGCATGGAGTTCCTGCTCGGCGACAAGTCCTCGTCGATGCTCGTCCCGCACCGCGGCGCGCCGCGCGTCCACGCCGAGCTGGAGAAGGCGCTCCAGGAGCCCAGCCTGTACGACGAGGTCCTGCGGCTGCTCGCCAGGCGCGGGCTGCCGGTGCCCGCGGAGGTGCTCGACCGCGATCTCGCGCGGCGGTACGAGCCGTCGCCGGCGGTCGAGGAGATCTGGGCCGGGATATACGGCGAGCCCGATCAGCACACCGAACTCGTCGGGCTCGGTGAGGCGTTGACGGACGTCGGCGAGCTGGTGTGGCGATGGCGCAACGACCATCTGGTGGCGACCCGGCGGGCGATGGGCTCCAAGACCGGTACGGGCGGATCCGCGGGCGTGGCCTGGCTGGAGAAGCGGGCCGCGAAGAACGTGTTCCCCGAGCTGTGGACGGCGCGCAGCCATGTCTGAGTCACACGAGACCGCCGCGACCCCCCGCGAGCACCACGCGTCCCCGGACAAGTCCCTCGCCGTGCAGGCGGCGGTGCTCGACGCGGCCGACGAACTGGCCGGACTGCGCGAGCTGTTCGCCCTCCAGGACGACTCCGTCTATCTCGACGGGAACTCGCTGGGCGCGCTGCCCCGCCATGTCCCCGAGCGCGTCCAGGACGTGATCACCCGTCAGTGGGGCGAGCTGCGTATCCGCTCCTGGACGGAGAGCGGCTGGTGGACCGCGCCCGAGCGGATCGGCGACCGGATCGCCCCCCTCGTGGGCACCGGGCCCGGCCGGATCGTGGTCGGCGACTCCACCAGCGTCAATGTCTTCAAGGCCGTGGTGGGCGCGGTACGTCTCCTGGACCCGGCGGAACCGGCCAGGGACGAGATCCTCGTCGACGCCACGACCTTCCCCACGGACGGATACATCGCGCGGTCCGCGGCCCGGATGACCGGCCTGCCGATCGTCCCCGTCGACCCGGAGAACCTCCTCGGCGCCCTCGGACCGCGTACCGCCGTCGTGCTCGTCAACCATGTCGACTTCCGGACCGGCCGGCTGCACGACCTCCCCGGGATCACCGCCGCCGCGCACGAGGCCGGGGCGCTCGCCGTCTGGGACCTCTGCCACAGCGCGGGCGCCCTGCCGGTCGAGCTGGACGCGCACGGCGTGGACCTCGCGGTGGGCTGCACGTACAAGTACCTGAACGGCGGGCCCGGTTCGCCGGCCTTCCTCTACGTCGCCGAGCGCCACCAGGCCCGCTTCGACTCCCCGCTGCCCGGCTGGAACTCGCACACCGACCCGTTCGCGATGTCCGCGGACTTCGCGGCGGCGGAGGGCGCGGTACGGGGCCGGGTCGGCACCCCCGACATCCTCTCCATGCTCGCCCTGGAGGCGGCCCTCGACGTCTGGGAGGGGGTGAGCCTGGCGGCGGTACGGGAGAAGAGCCTCGCGCTCACGGACTTCTTCCTGGAGTGCGTGGCGGCGTACGCGCCGCCGGACCGGGTCCGTTCGCTCACCCCCGCCGGGCACGCCGAGCGCGGCAGCCAGATCGCGCTGCGCTGCGCCGAGGCGCCCGCCGTCATGGCGGAGCTCATCGCCCGGGGGATCGTCGGGGATCTGCGCAGGCCGGATGTGCTGCGCTTCGGATTCACCCCGCTCTATACGCGTTTCGCCGACGCGGAACGGGCGGCGAGGGTTCTGGGTGAGGTCCTGACGGAGGTGCCGGTCGAGGGCTAGCCCCCGACCGGACACAACACCCGGGCCGCGGCGTCCCGGCGGTCGCCCGTGCGGCCGCCGGGGATCGGGGTGATCGGGCCCGCGCGGGGCTGATAGCGTCCCGGCTGATCAGGTCAATTCGGCCCCCGTACCGAAAGGTTGGAGCAAGATGCCGGACCCCGCCGCGCACGATGCCCTCGCTCGTGACGCCGCAGAGACCGAATCGGTCTTCTCCCATCCGGTCGTCCGGCCCGATGCCACCGCCGCGTACGGCGAGCACCCTGATCAGGTGATCGACTTCTACGCTCCCCGCGGCAACCAGGAGCGGGTGCCGCTGGTCGTCGTTCTGCACGGCGGCGCCTGGCGCGCGCCGTACGACCGCGCGCATCTGACCCCCTTCGCGGACTTCCTGGCCCGGCGCGGATTCGCCGTCGCCAATGTCGAGTACCGGCGGGGTCCCGGGCTCCCGCAGCAGGGCGGCGGGCCGGCACTGGCGGGCCGCTGGCCCGAGACGTTCGACGACGTGGCCGCGGCGATGGACGCGCTGCCCGCGCTGGCCGCCGGCGCGCTGCCGCAGGCCGACGCGCGGCGGACCGTGCTGACCGGCCACTCCGCGGGCGGCCATCTCGCGCTGTGGGCGGCGGCGCGGCATGTCCTGCCGGTGGGCTCGCCGTGGCGGCTGCCGGAGGCCCCGCCGCTGCGCGGGGTCGTCGCGCTGGCGCCGATCGCGGATCTCGTACGCGCCGTGGAGCTGGATGTGTGCGGCGGGGCGATCGTCCAACTGCTCGGCGGCGAGGAAGAGTTCAAGCGGCACAGGGAGAGCGCGGACCCGGCGGTGCTGCTGCCGACGGGGATCGCGACGGCGGTGGTGCAGGGCCGTACGGACGTCACCGTGCCGTACACGGTCTCCGAGGCGTTCGTGGACGCGGCCGGGCGCGCGGGCGAGATGGTGGGGCTGACGCTGCTGGAGGAGGTCGGCCACTTCCCGCTGATCGACCCGGCGGCGGACGCGTGCGCGGTGGTGGCGGAGGAGATCGCCCAGCTCGCCTGGTGAGGCCGTGTGTCTGTGTCTCCCGTATGCGTGTCACCGGCACGTGTGCCTCCCGCAGACGTGTCTCCCGCACGTGTGTGTCTCCCGCACGTGTGCCTCCCGCACGTGTGTCCTCCGTACGCCGGAAGGACCAGGAGGCCCGCGAGACCCCGGAGACGCGGACAGAAACCGACCGCAACTCTTCCTACGGTCTCCCCATGACCAAGAACACCAGCCAGACCGTGCTCGTGACCGGTGCCACCGGAACCGTGGGCCGCCAGGTCGTCGCCGAACTCCTCCGCCGCGGCCACACCGTCCGCGCACTCACCCGTGACCCCGAGAAGGCGAGGACCGGCCTTCTCTCCCGCTTCCCGTCGGGCGTCGACGTCGTACGCGGGGACCTCACCGACCCCGCGAGCCTCGCCCCCGCCCTCGACGGTGTCACCGGGCTGCATCTGATCACCTTCGGCGGGGCGTCGTTCGCGTCGCTGGAGACCGGGCCCGAGATCGTGGAGCTGGCGCGGGAGGCCGGCGTACGGCGGGTGACCGTCCTCTTCGGCGGCGAGGAGACCCCGCTCCAGCGGGCCGTCGAGGCGAGCGGGCTGGACTGGACCGTGGTGCAGCCCGTCGAGTTCATGTCCAACGCGCTGGAGTGGGCCGAGGCGATCCGTACGGAGGACACCGTGCGCGAGCCGTTCACCGGCCGGCTGAGCGTCATGGTCCACGAGGCCGACATCGGCGCGGTCGCGGCGGTCGCGCTCACCGAGGAGGGGCACGCGGCCCGTACGTATCTGATCACCGGGCCCGAGGTGCTCACCCTCCAGGACAAGGTGGACGCGCTGGCGGCGGCCAGGGGCAGGGAGATCACGCTCGTGGAGCTGAGCGAGGAGACGGCGAGGCAGCGGTGGCGCGCGGCGGGCCATCCCGAGGACCTGATCGACTTCCTGATCATGGTGTACCGGGACACCCCGCCCGAGGGCAGGACGGTGGTCGGCACGGTCGAGGAGGTCACCGGCAGGCCGGCCCGTACGTTCGCGGAGTGGGCGGCGGAGCACGCGTCGGAGTTCCGGGCCTGACCCCGGCCGCGTCCGGCCACGGTCGTCGCGTCGTACCTGGTGACCGATCGGCGCGTCCTCCCTGGTGACAGCCGGGTGCGCGCCGTAGTACCTGGGACGGACGGGCAAGGATCCGCTTCGCTGGTGACGACCCCGTCCCTCCCTCCACTTACCGTGGCAACGTGACCGAGACAGATACCGGGAAGACCCGGAGCCCTGAGATCCGCTTGGCTGCGGGACTGATGAGCGGCCTGCGCGAGGACCTCTTCCACGATGCCTTCGCCTACCGTCCGCTCAAGCCGATGCGGACCGACGGCCCGATCACCCGTCGGCTGCCCGGCCGGATACGTGAGTACGCCGCCTGGACCCCGCACGCCGTGATCGTGGGGTGCGCGCTGATGGTGCTGTTCGCCGGCGCCGCCAGAGAGGGCGCCGTGATCGGCCTTCTTCCGGCGATTCCCGTCCTGCTCACCATGGCCAGGCCGGTCGGCGCCTGGTGGCTGTCGCTGGGAGCCAGCGGCTTGCTGGGGCTCGTGGGATATGACAACTGGCCATGGGGGGCCGCCAGTTTCATCGGGTATCTCACCGTGCTGACGGTGGCCGCGATCCGTACCCACCCGCGCACGGGCGCCTATATGTGGGCGGCCACGGCGGCGTACTCCTTCTTCATGGAGGTCATCTTCAACCGTGGTTACGGGTCCGGAGCCCCCACCTCGCTGATGATGCTCTTCTTCTCCGCGATCATCCTGCTGATCGTGACCGTGCTGCACATCCGCCGGGAGGCGCGGCAGGAGGTCGCCGCGCAGCAGAGCGTCACCGCCGTCGAACGCGACCGGCGCACGCTGCTGGAGGAGCGCACCACCATCGCCCGCGAGCTGCACGATGTGGTCGCCCACCACATGTCGGTCGTCGCGATCCAGGCCGAGGCCGCCCCGTACCGCGTGGAGAACCCGCCGCCGGAGCTGGAGCAGGCGTTCGCCACGATCCGGGAGAACGCCGTCGCCGCGCTGACCGAGCTGCGCCGGGTCCTCGGGGTCGTACGGGCGGAGGACTACCAGGCCCCCGACGCCCCGCAGCCCACGCTGGCCGATCTCGACGGGCTCCTCGGGAATGTCCGGGACGCCGGGCTGACCGTGGAGAAGACGATCACCGGATCCGTCCGCACGCTGCCCCAGGGCGTGGAGCTGTCGGCGTACCGCATCGTCCAGGAAGCCCTGAGCAACGCGCTCCGGCACGCGCCGGGCTCGACCGCGCGCGTCGAGATCTCGTACGTACTGGGCGGCCTCGGCCTGCGGATCGTGAACACCCCGCCGCGCGGCCTGGTCAAACCGTCGCCCGGCTCGGGGCACGGGATCACGGGGATGCGGGAGCGTGTCACGATGCTGAACGGTGAGATGACCGCGGACCTCCTGGAGGACGGCGGCTACGAGGTCGCGGCCTTCATTCCGGTGGCCGCCATGCAGGACGGGGACGCGTCATGACCATCCGGGTACTGATCGTGGACGATCAGGTGATGGTCCGCGAGGGCTTCTCGGTGCTGCTGAACGCGATGCCGGACATCGAGGTCATCGGCGAGGCGGTGAACGGCCGCGAGGCCGTCGGCCAGGTCGCCGCGCTCCACCCCGACGTGGTGCTGATGGACATCCGCATGCCGGAGCTGAACGGCATCGAGGCGACCCGCGAGATCGTCGCGGCGAACGCCGACGCGAAGGTCCTGGTGCTGACCACCTTCGACCTTGACGAGTACGTCTACCAGGCGCTGCGCGCCGGCGCCTCGGGCTTCCTGCTGAAGGACGCCTCGGCCCGCCAACTGGCCGACGGCGTAAGGGTGGTGGCCTCCGGCGAGGCGCTGCTCGCGCCGACCGTCACCCGCCGCCTGATCACGGAGTTCTCGAAACTCTCGGAGACCCCGCGCGCCCCCGCGATGGCCCGGATCGGCGATCTCACCGAGCGCGAGACGGAGGTCCTGGTCCTGATCGCCCAGGGCCTGTCCAACGCGGAGATCGCCGAGAATCTGGTGGTCGCGGAGTCCACGATCAAGACGCATGTGAGCCGGATCCTGGTGAAGCTGGGGCTGCGGGACCGTACGCAGGCGGCGGTCTTCGCGTACGAGGCGCGGCTGGTGACGCCGGGCTGAGGCGAGCCGACGCCGGGCTGACCTGATACTGGGGGCCGCGTGGCCGGGCTGGCGAGTACCGGTCATTTGATCACTCGCACGGGTGATCGCACCGGAAGGAACCGTCTCGTCCGCTCGGGGTCACGTCACGCTGGTGTCCGCCTGACAGGAGGTGCACCATGACAGTTATGGCAGAGCGCGCGGTCCAGATGTCCGTCGAGGAGTTCGAGAGGATCGCCACACTCATCGAGAGGGAGTCCGACACCGTCAGGTTGGAGTTCATCAACGGACGGATCGGGTTCAAGGGCGTGACGGACGGCGACCACAGCGAGATCATCAGATGGCTGCAACAGCGCTGCATGCGAGTCCGGCCCGACCTGTGGCTTTATGCGGGGGGCGAGTTGGGGCTACTGGTCGAGGCGTACCGCAAGGGCCGCGCCAAACCCGACGCCGTTCTTGCCCCGGAGGGGAATTTCGCGGGGCAGGGAGACTGGGCCGACCCGGCGCGCGTGGTGATGACGGTCGAGGTCACGTCGTACGACTGGGACACGGACCGGCGGGACCGTAAGGAGAAGCCCGCCGCCTACGCCGCCGCGGGCATCCCGATGTATCTGCTGATCGATCGTGACCACTGCACGGTCACCGTGCACAGCGATCCGGCGCCGGACGGCTACGGCTATCTCCAGGTGGCGGACTTCGGCAAGAAGGTCGTCCTTCCCGACCCCGTGGGCATCGAGCTCGACACCGAGGAATTGAAGAACTACGTCCGCTGACGCACGCGGCGCACACATCGGCCCGCCTTGTCCACAGCCTGTGGACAAGGCGGGCCGATGCCCGTCTCCGGTCAGGTCAGCAGGTCGCGGCGCCGCAGCCCCGCCAGTCCCGCCCCCACCAGCGCCACCGCCAGCAGCGTCAGCACCACCACCGGCGTCCACGCCATCTCCCCGCCCGGCAGCTTCGGCAGGTGTCCGAACGGCGACAGGTTCATCACCGACTGCGGCAGATCCAGCACCGGACCGATCCAGCCCAGGGCCAGGGCCAGGCCCGCGACGCCCCATGCCGCCACGGCCGCCTTCGGGACGACGCCGTACAGCAGGACCGCCAGCGCGCCCAGGACCCAGATCGCGGGCAACTGGACCAGCGTGGCGCCGAGGATGGCCGCGAAGCGCTCGCCGTATCCGAGGAACAGGCCGAGACCGCCGAGCGCCATGATCAGGCCCGCGCCGCCGAAGGCGATCGCCAGATGCCCGGCGGCCCAGCGGAGCCGGCCGACCGCGCCCGCGAGGACCGGTTCCGCGCGCCCGCCGGTCTCCTCGCCGTACAGCCGCAGCACCGACGCGACCACGTACAGCGCCGCGACCATCCCCAGCATGCCGACCATCGCGGCGAGGAAGGCATCGGTCAGTCCCTGCTGGCCGCCCATCCGCTGGATGATCTCCTGGGTCTGCTGGTTGTCGCCGACCAGCTCCGTCGCGCCGTCGGTGATGCCGCCGAACATGATCCCGGCGAGCAGGAAGCCGCTTCCCCAGCCGAGCACGCTGCCGCGCTGGAGGCGCCACGCGAGCCCGCCCGCCGTGGCGAGCGTGCCCGTCGCGGGTCCCGGCCGCGCGGCGAAGAAGCTCATGCCGATGTCGCGCCGGCCCGCCAGGGTGTACGCGAGGACCGCCTGTACGGCGATCGCGGCCAGCAGGACCAGCAGCACCCACCAGCGTTCGCCGGCGAAGGCGCGTACGTTCTCGGCCCAGCCGATCGGGGAGAGCCAGGTCAGCGGGGACGAACCGTCGTCGGCCGACGCGTCGCCCGCCGCTTTGAGTACGAACGCGGCGCCGATGACGGCGGCCGTCAGCCCCTTCGCGAGCCGGGCGTTCTCGGTGATCTGCGCGGCGATGGCGGCGGTGCAGGCGAAGAGCATGCCGACCCCGCCGGTCGCGAGGCCGAGCGCCAGCGCGCCGGTGGCGTTCTGTCCGTTGCCGACGAGCCCGGCGGCGACCGCCAGGACCAGCGCGGCGTTGGCGATCAGCGCCGTGAGCAGCGCCGCGGTCAGTGGCGCCCGGCGTCCGACCATCGCCGAGGAGAGCATCTCCTGACGGCCCGTCTCCTCTTCCTCCCGGGTGTGCCGTACGACGATGACCAGGCTCATCACCGCCGCGAGCGCGGCGCCGAAGGCGACCATGCGCCAGGAGGTGAGCCCGCCCACGGAGTCGCTGAAGACGGGTCCGTACAGGGCGCGCAGCGAGCCGTTGGCGGACATCGACCGGACGAGGCCGGCCCGCTCGGCGTCCGTGTCGTACAGCGTCGAGACGGACTGCGTGACGGACAGGTACGAGGCGCCGAGCACCAGCACCCACACCGGCAGGATGATCCGGTCCCGGCGCAGGGCGAGCCTCAGGAGCGTTCCGGTGCCGGCGAGCTGCCGTCCGCCGCCGGTGCGCGCCACCGGTACGGCCAGGGTGGCGGTGGTCATGACGCGACCGCCCCGCCGGCCGCGTGGGCCTCATCGGCCGCGTGGGCACCTTCGGCCCCGGGCGCGTCATCGGCCGCGTAGTGGCGCATGAACAGCTCCTCCAGCGTGGGCGGAGTGCTGGTCAGCGAACGGATGCCCGATGCCGAGAGCGAGCGCAGTACAGCGTCCAGCTTGTCGGTGTCGACCTGGAGCCTGACGCGCTTCCCCTGGATGTCGAGGTCGTGCACGCCGGGGAGCCCGGCCAGTCCGTCCGGCTCGCAGGACAGCTCCGCGCTCACGCTCGTACGGGTCAGATGACGCAGTTCGGAGAGCGAGCCGGACTCGACGGTCACGCCTTTGCGGATGATGCTCACCCGGTCGCAGAGCGCCTCGACCTCGCTCAGCACATGGCTGGAGAGGAGCACGGTCCTGCCCCGGTCGCGCTCCTCCTCGACACACCGCTGGAAGACCTCCTCCATCAGCGGGTCGAGCCCGGAGGTCGGCTCGTCGAGGATCAGCACATCGACGTCCGAGGCGAACGCGGCGACGAGGGCGACCTTCTGCCGGTTGCCCTTGGAGTACGTACGCCCCTTCTTGGTGGGGTCCAGCTCGAAGCGCTCGACGAGATCGGCCCGCCGGGCCGCGCCCAGGCCCCCGCGCAGCCGCCCGTACAGGTCGATGACCTCGCCGCCGGAGAGGTTGCGCCACAGGGTCACGTCCCCGGGTACGTAGGCGACGCGCCGGTGCAGTTCGACGGCGTCCTTCCACGGGTCCCGGCCGAGCAGCTGGGCCGCGCCGGAGTCGGCGCGCAGCAGTCCGAGGAGCACTCTGATGGTGGTGGACTTGCCGGCTCCGTTGGGTCCGAGGAAGCCATGGACCTCGCCGGCCTCGACGGCGAGGTCAAGGCCGTCCAGCGCGTGCGTCCGGCCGAACGACTTGTGCAGTCCGGCGACCGTGATTGCCTTCGTCATGCTTCGGAACGTACGCTACTTTCACAAACTTATGAAGTTAAGGAAGCGTAAAAAGGGTTCGGGTTAAGATCGAGGTGGACGCCGAGCAGGGGAGACGATGGGCCGATGAGCAGCGAGGACCAGCGCCGGGGCGCGAACGGGACCGAGGGCGTGCACGCGGGCGGGAGCACGGGCGGGAGTGCGAGCGGGAGCACCGGCGCGGGTGGTACGCGGCGCGACGAGGAAGCCGTGGTCCGTGACGAGGAGGCCGTGGCCCGCTTCGTGGAGCGCTTCGCGGCCGACATGACCGAGGCCGGGATGCAGCGCACGGCCTCCCGGGTCTTCGCGGCACTGCTCAGCTCGGACGACGCGAGCATGACCTCCGCCGAACTGAGCGAACGGCTCCAGATCAGTCCCGCGGCCGTCTCGGGGGCCGTCCGCTATCTGACCCAGGTCAGCATGGTCGGCAGGGAGCGCGACCCCGGTTCACGCCGCGACCGCTACCGGCTGCACAACGAGCTCTGGTACACCACCTTCGCCCAGCGCGACTCCATCCTGAGCCGCTGGGAGAACACCCTGCGCGACGGCGCCACGACGCTCGGCAGGGACACCCCGGCGGGGGCGCGGGTGGCGGAGACGGTCGAGTTCTTCGAGTTCCTCCAGGTGGAACTGCTCGCGCTGATGGACCGGTGGAAGGTCTACCAGGAGACCAGGCGCACGGCGGAGGCCGGGGGCGGGAGCGCGCGCGGGGACTGAGGCGGCGGGCGTCGTCCCCGGCCGGGCGGGCGTGGGCCTCAGGCGCTGGGTTCCGGCCGGTACGCGCGTTTGACGGCACCCCCACCAGACCCGTCAGCGTCAGCGCGATACGTCCGACCGCGTGTGCGGCAGCTGCTGCTCAAGCAGCCCGGCCCGCTGCGCCCGCTGTACGGCCCGCCGCCGCGCCCCGCTTCCCCGTACCGCTCGCGTCCAGATCAGCTCCGTACCGCCCGGAGGCGCGATGACCCCGCCGGTCCGGGGGTCGCCGCACCACCACAGGACGCCGCCCGGGGCGGGCCGGACCGGTTGGTAGCGGCTCCCTACCGCCCACACGGTCAGTGGCCACAGCTCTCCGGTCGCCGGGTCCCGCAGCACCACCGTCGCGGCCCGCCATCCGCGCGGGACCGATACGGCGACGCAGACGGTCCAGGGGGCCGCCGCCAGGTGGCGCCGCATCCGGCCGGAAAGCCGGAGGGAGACGAGGCCCATACCCAGCGCGGCCAGGGACAGCGCCAGCAGATTCGGCACCATCTCGACCACGTCGTCCAGGCCCCGGCCGGCCGCGATCAGGCCGATGGCCCCGCTGCCGACCAGCAGGGCCAGACCGGCGCGCGCCCACGTACCGGCGCGCGCCCGGTAGCCGGCCAGCGCCTCGGCCGTGTCCGTGACATCCAGCGCAGGGTTCTGCGACGCGTTGTCCCGCATTGATGTGCCCCCCCCGGGCTCGGAACCGGGGGTCGAGACTACCTGGAGCCCGCCCCCGCTCCGGCCCCCCTCCCGGCGCCGGGGCCCGCCGCCGTCGGAAGCGTCAGCTGCCACGCCCCCGGCCGGAGCGTCCAGGTCCGCGTCCGTACGGGGCCCGTGACGCGGGTGTCCGCGCGGTAGCGGAAGTCCGCGCCCGAGACCGTGACGGACAGCGCGCTGGCGCGGACCGGCTCGGCCGAGGCGTGCGTACGGATCACGACCTCGGCGCGGCCCCCGCGGGACGACACCCGTACGCCCTCGACCGGCTCGTCCAGATCGTTCAGCAGCACACCGTCCGCCTCCACCCTCAGCCGATGGTGTGTATGTGCCGCAAACACATACGGGACCGGCCGTACGAGCGTGCGGACCAGGGAACGGCAGGTGTGCCAGACCGACCCCGCCGCCGGGGCCGCGCCCGGCGCGCGCGCCGCGGGCAGCGCCGGGATCCGCAGATCCCCCAGCACCACCCCGTCGCTGTCGTCCACCAGCAGATCGAGCCGGCGCGCCGCGCCGTCCAGCACGGCACGCGCCGCCGCCACCGCGCCCGTGGGCACACCCAGGGAACGGGCCAGCTCCACGGAAGCGCCGATCGGCACCAGCGACAGCGCGCCCGAGGCCAGCTCCCGTTCCCGGTGGAGGAGGGCGACGGTCCGCAGCAGCGCCCGGTCGTCGCCCACGACCACGGGCCGTCTGCTGCCCCGCCGGGCCAGCGCCCGCGCGAATTCCTCGGGGCCGTCGGGCAGACACAGCTTCACCCCCGCCCCCGCGCTCAGCACGTCCTTCGCGATCCGCACCGATTCGCCGTCGGTCCTGCGGGCGAAGGGGTCGATGACCACCAGAAGCTGTTGCGCACCGTTCTCGGCGGGCTCTGGAGCCGACACCTCGGTCCTTCCTCGGGTAGCATCTTTGTGCAAGAGCCCCTTGCGCTATTGCGCCAGGGGCTTCGTCTATTCCGGGGCATCCGGTTCGACGGTCAGGACCGCGTCGTACAACGTTGTGCGATGTCATACGCGTAGATATGGCGTACACGCGCCGTATGAACGGCGTTTGCGCGCCCCCTGACCTTGGACATGCCCCGCCCGGAAGGGGTGTACGCCTGTGCCCGCACTTGTGCTGCTCGGTGCTCAGTGGGGTGACGAAGGCAAGGGAAAGGCCACCGACCTGCTCGGTGGGTCCGTGGACTATGTCGTGCGCTATCAGGGCGGCAACAACGCCGGCCACACGGTCGTCGTGGGCGACCAGAAGTACGCACTGCACCTTCTCCCTTCCGGAATCCTCTCCCCGGGGTGTACCCCGGTGATCGGCAACGGAGTGGTCGTCGACCCGGCTGTCCTGTTCTCCGAGCTGAGCGGGCTCAACGAGCGCGGTGTCGACACATCCAAGCTACTGATCAGTGGTAACGCGCACTTGATCACGCCGTACAACGTCACCGTCGACAAGGTGACGGAACGGTTCCTCGGCAAGCGGAAGATCGGTACGACCGGCCGCGGCATCGGCCCGACCTACGCCGACAAGATCAACCGCACCGGCATCCGCGTCCAGGACCTCTACGACGAGTCGATCCTGGAGCAGAAGGTCGAAGCGGCGCTGGAGTCCAAGAACCAGCTGCTCGCCAAGGTCTTCAACCGGCGCGCCATAGAGTCCGGCAAGGTCGTCGAGGAACTGCTGACGTTCGCCGGCCGGCTCAAGCCGTACGTCGCGGACACGACGCTGATCCTCAACAACGCCATCGACGAGGGCAAGGTCGTCCTCTTCGAGGGCGGCCAGGGCACGCTGCTCGACGTGGACCACGGCACGTACCCCTTCGTCACCTCGTCCAACCCGACGGCGGGCGGCGCCTGCACGGGCGCGGGGGTCGGGCCGACGAAGATCACCCGGGTCATCGGCATCCTCAAGGCGTACACGACACGCGTCGGCGCCGGACCGTTCCCGACGGAACTGTTCGACGAGGACGGCGAGGCGCTGCGCCGCATCGGCGGCGAGCGGGGCGTCACAACGGGCCGCGACCGCCGCTGCGGCTGGTTCGACGCGGTGATCGCGCGCTACGCGACGCGGGTCAACGGCCTGACGGACTTCTTCCTCACCAAGCTCGACGTGCTCACCGGCTGGGAGCGGATCCCGGTGTGCGTGGCGTACGAGATCGACGGCAAGCGCGTCGAGGAACTCCCGTACAGCCAGACGGACTTCCACCACGCGACGCCGGTGTACGAGTACCTGCCCGGCTGGTCGGAGGACATCACGAAGGCGAAGACCTTCACCGACCTGCCGAAGAACGCGCAGGATTACGTGAAGGCGCTGGAGGAGATGTCGGGAGCGCCGATCTCGGCGATCGGCGTGGGTCCGGGCCGTACGGAAACGATCCAGATCAACTCGTTCCTGTAGGAACGGGGTTCGGCCGGTTCGGCCGGTTCGGGGCCGTGCGAGGGGTCCCCGGGGGAGGATCCCCGGGGGGCCCGGACTCGGTCACACCATCCCGGCGTAGAGGAAGCCGCCGGGCCGCGACGGGTCGGCGACCAGGAGGACCTGGTCGCCGGTGCGCGGGATCGCGAGCTTCGACACGATGGTCTGGAGCGCGATGTGGTCGGCGGCTCCGGCCGGCCGGACGACCAGGTCCACGATGGGATCGAAGTTGACGAGCTTGCCCGTGTCGCTGATCGACACGACGACGGCGAGCGTGGTGGGCGCGCCGGCGGCGAGCAACTGCTGGACGTGGCCGGTGGAGTTGTACGCACCGATCGACCCCTGAAGACTGGCGAAGTCCTCGCGGCCGACGAACGCGCGTGTGGTCCGTCCGTAGAACCCCTTGCCACTGGCCATCTTGTTGGCGATCTCGGCGGCGCGCTCTTCGCGGCTTTTGCGCTTCCGGAAGATTCCCATGACGTACTGCCTCCCGCGGCGTGGTGTGTGACCGTCGAGGTGGACGCTAGGGGGGTGGGGGGACCTACCGATCCCAGGTTTGGGTGGGGGGCGGTCGCG
>NZ_PHRF01000070.1 GCF_004151105.1 Streptomyces sp. L-9-10 | reverse complement strand
GCCCCGACACCCCCATCATCACCACCGACGCCCGCCACCGCGCCGACGCCAAAAGCGGACTCATCACCCTCGTCGAACACGCCCTCATGGCCCGACTCAAGTAGACGGCCCGCTACGGTAGTTGGCGTAGGAGATTTGAGAGGCGGGCTATGTTCTCCGACACGGCCCGCCTCCACGTTCATAACATTTCGACAGAGAATTCACGGTCTCCGGACACCCGACGCACTCGTCCGGTGCCGCTGCGCTCACATCAGCCCCGCCTTTTGACGGGGCTCGTTCTTTATGCCCGTTTTACGTGAGGCTTGTACCACTCGGAATGGCTGATTCCTGCTGTTTGGAATGCGACCCTTCCCCGTGCTGGAATTCGACAACTCCCGAGTAGTACGGCCCTGAACAGAACACGGCACAAACGTAGGTGCCGACGCCGAGAGGTTGTTGGTCGAGTGAGGCGAAGCAAGACGAGCTCCGCGGAGCAGCAGGCGCGGGGCAACTTCACCCCGCCGCCGCGCGCAGCGGTGCCGCCTGCGGTCGCGACCGCCTCACCACCGGTGACGGGCAGCTCCAGCCGGTTCTCGCCGCGCAACTGGCGTGTACCCACCCGGCTGAACGCCATTCTGCTCGTCCCCGTGCTGGTCGGCCTCGTCATGGGCGGTTTCCAGGTCAAGGGGTCCATCGACACCTGGCAGGAAGCGCAGGACGCCGAGAAGACGGCGCTCGTCGTACGGGCCGCCTCGGAGTACGGCCAGGCCCTCCTCAACGAGCGTGACCTCACCGCGCAGCCGCTGCTGACCAACAAGCGCGACGCCGAGAGCGTCGTCCGGGCCCGCGCGGCCACGGACGCCGCGAAGAAGAAGTTCGACGTGGCCGTGCGGGACATGCCCGCGAAGCAGGGCCTGGAGCGCCGGCTCAGCCTGTTCCGCGGCGAAGAGCCCAAGCTGGAGAACATCCGGAAGACCGCGTACACCGCGGGCGTCGAGACCCCGGACAAGAACGGCGACAACGGCGGTCCCGTGGCGACCGAGGAGGGCTATGTGCTGGTTCAGCACTCCCTCATGGAGTTCGCCAACGAACTCGGGCTCGGCACGGGCAACATCACCAGCTACGGCCGTACCGTCTACGCGATCCAGCTCGCCAAGGCCGCAGAATCGCTCCAGCGCTCCATCGGGATGCATCTGCTGGTCAGGCCGAGCCAGAAGGACGACGTCAGGACGGGCCAGTCGGTCGCGTTCTCCTCGTACGCGTACCTGGAGGACATCGCCGTCGGCGAGTACGTCTCCGGCGGCACCGCCGAGGACACCGTCAAGCTCCAGGACGTGATGAAGGAGCAGGCGGCGGCCGGGGCGAGGAAGCTCGCCACCGCGCAGCAGCAGGCCATGGCCGCCGGTGAGGACTTCAAGGCGCCGCCGAGCAAGGACGGTTCGGTCCTGGACGGCATGGTCGCGGCCATCGCCACCGGGGACAGCCCCGAGCGGCTCGCGGCGCGCGGGGTCACGCCCGAGGCGTGGATGGCCGCCTCCACCGCCACGTTCGACGGCTACACGGTGATCGAGAGGGATCTCGTCGACAAGGCCGTCGCCGACGCCGCGCAGATCTCGGACGACGCCAGGAACGCCGCCATCACCAACGGCGCCATCGTGGTGATCGCGCTGCTGGCCGCGTTCATCCTGGCGGGCATGATGGCCCGGCAGATGAGCCGTTCGATGCGCTCGCTGCGTACGGCCGCGTTCGGGATCGCCGAGCAGCGGCTGCCGATGCTGGTCGACCAGCTCTCCCGGACCGACCCGGGCCGGGTCGACACCCGGGTCCAGCCCATCCCGATCGATTCGCGCGACGAGATCGGCGAGGTCGCCCGCGCCTTCGACCAGGTCCACCGCGAGGCGGTCAGGCTCGCCGCCGAACAGGCCATGCTCCGCGGCAACGTCAACGCGATCTTCACGAACCTCTCGCGCCGCAACCAGTCGCTGATCGAGGGCCAGTTGTCCCTGATCTCCGATCTGGAGAACAACGAGGGCGACCCGGACCAGCTGGAGAACCTCTTCAAGCTGGACCATCTGGCGACGCGTATGCGGCGCAACGGCGAGAACCTGCTCGTCCTCGCCGGCGAGGAGCCGGGCCGCCGCTGGAACCAGCCGGTGCCGCTGGTGGACGTGCTCCGCGCCGCCTCCTCCGAGGTGGAGTCGTACGAGCGCATCGAGCTGTCCGGCGTACCCGAGACCGAGATCCACGGCCAGTCCGTGACCGACCTCGTGCATCTGCTGGCGGAGCTGCTGGAGAACGCCACCACGTTCTCCTCGCCGCAGACCAAGGTGCGGGTCACCGCGACCCGGCTGCCCGACGGCCGGGTGATGATCGAGATCCACGACAAGGGCATCGGCCTGACCGCCGAGGACTTCGCGGACATCAACCACAAGCTGGCCAATCCGCCGACCGTGGACGCCGCCGTCTCCCAGCGCATGGGGCTCTTCGTGGTCGGCCGGCTCGCCGACCGGCACGGTATCCGCGTGCAGTTGCGCCCCTCGGGCGAGCAGGCGGGAACGACCTCGCTGGTCATGCTCCCCGACCCGATCACGCACGGCGGCGGTGGCGGCGAACCGGCCGCGACCGACGACTTCACCGTCTCGCAGATCATGCCCGACCAGCCGGCGGCGCCGGTGGAGGAGCAGGTCTTCCCGACCGCTCCGATGCTGACCGCCGCCGAACTCGGCTTCGACGACTCCCGCTACGAGCGGCAGCCGGAGGCGGACGGCTCCCGCACGCTGGACCCCGTCAACCGCACGCTGCGGCGCGAGGAGCGGCGGGCCGCGCTGGGCGGCGCACAGGACGCTCCGCAGCCGCTCTTCGCCGACCAGGTCGACGGCCAGTACCGCGAGGAGGTCGACGGCCGGTACACGCCTCAGCAGGCGTCGTACGACCCCGGCTACGCGGCACGGCCCGAGGAGAGCGGGACGGCGTACCAGGGCGGCGGTTACGAGGAGTACCGCGCGCCCGGCGCGTTCCCCGGGCAGCAGGCTTATACGGAGGCGTCGTACCAGCCTCCGCAGAGCTCCGAGGGAACGTACGAGAACGCCTTCGGCGCCCAGCCCCACCAGGAAGAGTGGCCCGCTCAGAACGGCTACCAGGGCGCGTACGCACCCGAGTCGCGGACCGAACCGGAATCTGCCGGGGGCGCTCCCGAGAAGGCCCGGGACCGCGTAGGCTTCGACCGTCCGGGCCCTTCCCCGAGCGCGAGCCACGCGCTGACGGATGCGGGCCTGCCGCGCCGGGGGAGCAGCCAGCAACCGCAGGGGTGGCAACCCACAGGGCAGGACGAAGGACAGACGGGCCAGACTGGTCAGACCGGCCAGGCTGGTGTGACCGGCCAGGCCAACCAGAGCGGTCCCACCAACCAGAGCGGTCAGTCCCACCAGACCGGCCCGGCCAACCTGACAGGTGCGGCCAGCCAGACCGGTCCGACCGGTCAGGCCCCGCTGCTCGGCGGGGGCGGCGACGGCAGCAGCAGCAACGGCTTCGGCCGGAGCGAGGCGGCCGGCTCCGAGGACTGGCGTTCCACGAACGACGACCGCTGGCAGCGGGCCGAGAAGCTGCGTGAGCCCAAAGCCGGCGGAGTCACCTCGTCCGGTCTCCCCCGCCGCGTGCCCAAGGCCAATCTGGTCGAGGGAGCGGCGGAGCAGACCCCGCAGGGCGGTACCCAGGTTTCCCGCGCCCCGGAGGACATTCGTGGCAGGTTGAGCAACCTGCGACGCGGTGTCCAGCGGGGACGCAACGCGGGAGCGGACACGAACGGACCGGGCTTCGGCTCGGGCAGTACCTACAACCAGGAGCGTTAGTGTGAGCCCGATGAGCCAGGCGGCGCAGAATCTGAACTGGTTGATCACCAACTTTGTGGACAACACCCCTGGGGTGTCCCACACCGTGGTGGTCTCCGCCGACGGACTCCTGCTGGCCATGTCCGAAGGTTTCCCCCGCGACCGCGCCGATCAGCTCGCGGCCGTGGCGTCCGGTCTGACCTCGCTCACCGCGGGGGCTTCCCGGATCTTCGAAGGGGGCGCGGTCAACCAGACCGTGGTCGAGATGGAGCGCGGCTTCCTCTTCCTGATGTCCATCTCGGACGGTTCCTCACTGGCCGTCCTCGCCCACCCGGAGGCCGATATCGGCCTGGTGGGCTACGAGATGGCCCTCCTGGTCGACCGCGCGGGCACGGTCCTCACCCCGGACCTCCGCGCCGAGCTCCAGGGAAGTCTGCTCAACTGACAGACAGTGCGCTGCCGCCGCCGCACCATTAGGGTTCGGTGGCGCGGATTCCACAGGTCCGTCAACATAGGGCCCGGCGACCGGCAGTCGGAGGAGGAAACGTGGCTACACCCCCAGGCGGACATCCTTATGACGATGGCGTGCGGTACCCGGGTGAGCATGCCCGGAACCGCTTCAACTTTCCCTCCACGCCGAGCAGTCAGGTCGGCCGGGGGGACCAGGAAGGTACGCGCCCACCACAGCGCGCACCGCGGCAGCAGCCCCATCCCCCACCGCGACAGCCGTACGAGCAGCCGCAGCGGCCCCGCATCCAGCCGGTGCAGCCGCGGCACACGCCCGAGCCAGAACCCATGGGCACGCACAACCCGTTGGTGCGTCCGTACGCCATGACCGGCGGCCGGACGAGGCCGCGGTACCAGCTCGCCATCGAGGCGCTGGTCAGTACGACGGCCGATCCGTCCCAGTTGCACGGGCAGTTGCCCGAGCACCAGCGGATCTGCCAGTTGTGTTTCGAGATCAAATCGGTCGCCGAGATTTCGGCGCTCCTCTCCATCCCCCTCGGCGTGGCCCGGATCCTCGTAGCCGACCTGGCGGAGGCGGGACTTGTCGCCATCCATCAGCCCGGCGGCGACGAGGCCGTCGGGGGCCAGCCAGACGTGACACTGCTCGAAAGGGTGCTCAGTGGACTTCGCAAGCTCTAGCGGCGGTGCAGCCCGCTCAACCACCAGCGCGAAGATCGTGGTGGCGGGCGGCTTCGGCGTGGGCAAGACCACGTTCGTCGGCGCCGTCTCGGAGATCAACCCGCTGCGTACCGAAGC
>NZ_PHRF01000069.1 GCF_004151105.1 Streptomyces sp. L-9-10 | reverse complement strand
CGCCCGCCTCCAGCTCGGCTGGCCTCGGGCCTCGGCGGCCTTCAACTCCGCTGGCCTTCAGTTCCGCTGGCCTTCGGTCCCGTCCGCCTCGGGTCCCGGTGGCCTCTCCGGCCTTCTGGTCCCGCCGGTCTTCTGGTCCTGCCCGCTTTACGAGTTGGTGCGTGATAGCGGGTGAGGCGTGTTTCGCCTGGTTGTGGCTTGTTCTCAGGCGTTGTTGGTGCGGTCGGGGACGAGGCCGGCGATGGCGCGGTAGGTGTCGGGCGGGCGGTCGCGGCGGTGGGTTCAGCGCATCAGTTGTTTCCGGCGTTTGTGGTCGGTGAGGGCGTGTTCGACGGTGATGCGGTCGAAGGAGTGCCGGTGGCGGTCGCGTTCCCACTGTTCGGCTCTGCCGGGCGGTGCTCCCGGATGCGGTTTTCTGGGTGGTGTGATCGCCTGCCCGCGGTGGTCGCGGCTGAGGCCCGGGTAGCCGTCGTCCAGGAGGGCCTCGATTCGGGGAAGTGCTGGAAGCAGCCGGCGGTGCTTTCGTTGCGGGCGGCCGTGGTGTCGTGCATACGCCCAGGTCGCAGGGCATCGGTCAGGTCGCAGGGTGTCGGTCCGTGATGTGCGGCTGTGCCGGCCGGTGATCGCGGTGGCTTTCTTGGTGTTGTGCTTCTTCTTGTCCGGCATGAACGCACGGTGACTGGTGCGGTTGGCTCTGTTCATCGGAACGGGTTCTGGCTCAACTTCCGTGCAGTGGCCACGATGAGTGACGACTGAGCTTCTCCGGGCGGTATGCGAAGTTGCCCGAAAATGGATGGTGGTCAGTGCCGCTGGGCTGACAGTCCGAGCCGTGGAAGATGTTGTACTCCAGCTGAAGGCGCTGCTGTTCCCGGCGATCGCGGACATCGCGGTGCGGTCGGTGGACATGGATATCGAGAACGTGCGCCTTGACGCGCAGTGCACCACGGCCGGCGCCGCCTGCCCGGGATGCGGGGTCTGCTCGACCCGAGTTCACAGCTCCTACCTGAGGTTTCTCGCTGATGTCCCGAGCGCCGGACGAAGCGTCCTACTCCAGCTGCGGGTCCGGCGGTTCCGGTGCGGGAACACGAAGTGCCCTCGTCAAACGTTCGTGGAGCAGATATCCGGCCTTACCCGTAGGCATGGCCAGCGCACCGAACGGCTGCGTTGCATCCTGACCGCAGTCGGCCTCGCCCTCGCTGGTCGAGCCGGCGCCCGCTTGGCTGCTGTGCTCGCCATGTCCGTCAGCCGGAGCACGGTCTTGCGCCTGGTCGAGGCGCTGCCCGAGGCGGAGGTGCCGACGCCTCGGGTGGTTGGCGTCGACGAGTACGCCACCCGCAAGGGCCGCCGTTACGGCACTGTCCTGGTGGACGTCGAGACCCGCCGTCCGATCGATCTCCTGCCTGATCGAGAAGCATCAGGTCTGGCCGCCTGGCTCGCTCAGCGGCGAGGGATCGAGGTCGTCTGCCGGGACCGCGCTCCGTTTTTCGCGGAGGGCGCCACCGCCGGGGCACCCCAGGCGACGCAGGTCGCCGACCGCTGGCACTTGTGGCACAACCTCGGGGAAGCGGCTGAGCGGGCGGTCGCCCGCCACCGTCAGTGCCTTGGCGTCCTGGTCCCCGATCCCGAGGCGAAGGCCGACGAACCGGTGCCGCCCGAGGAGAAGACGGACTCGCCGTGGCAGAGCGAGCGGTTCGCCAACCGCGTCCGAGCCCGGCACGCCACGGTCCACGCACTGCTGGAAGCCGGCCACAGCCGCCGCTCCATCGGGCGTCAGCTCCAGATGACCCACCGCACCGTCAAGAGCCTTGCCGACGTGGCGAAGCCGGAAGACCTCTTTCGTGGCCAGTGGCAGCACAACAGGACCTCCGTCCTCGACGAGTACAAGCCCTGCCTGGACGAACGTTGGGACGAGGGCTGCACCAACGCCTGGAAGCTGTGGGAGGAGATCGTTCCCATGGGCTATCGCGGCAGCTACGGCCGGGTCAGCGCCTTTCTGCGAGAGAAGCGCACCTCGCCACGGCCGGTCGCCGCGCAGCCGCCGGCGCCCCGCGTGGTGACGAGGTGGATCCTCAGCCGACCCGAGACGCTGAACGAGATCGAACATCTCCGGCTCAAGGCTGTCCTTGCCAACTGCCCCGAACTCGATGCCCTGACCGGTCACGTCCGGTCCTTCGCCAACATGCTCACCGAACGCCAGGGTGAACGACTCCCGCAGTGGCTCGACGCCGTCCGTCAGGACGACCTGCCCAGCCTCCACACCCTCGCGGCCGGCATCGACCGAGACCGCGACGCCGTCATCGCCGGTCTGACGCTGCCCTGGAACTCCGGAGTCGTCGAAGGCCACGTCAACAGGATCAAAATGCTCAAGCGCCAGATGTTCGGCCGCGCAGGCTTCGATCTTCTTCGCAAACGGGTCTTGCTCGCCCCGTAGTCATGTTGTCAGTGCCTGATGCGAGGATGCGGGCGACCATACGCAAGGAGATCAGCATGGGCACCTGGGATACCGGTCCCTTCGACAACGACACCGCCGCGGACTTTGCCAACGCGCTCGACGACGCTGAGCCCGAGGCGCGTGAAGCCCTGATCCGAGGCGTCCTCGTCCGAACGATCGACGCAACCGGCTATCTCACGGAAGCGGAAGAGGCGGTGGCCGCCGCCGCCTTGATCGCGGCGCAATGTCCGGGAGGCGAACCCGTCGACATGTCCTACGGTCCGGAAACACCGATGCCCGTGTTCCCTTCCGACCTTCGGGCACTCGCCGACGAAGCCCTCGCCCGCATCGTCGGCGACGAGGATGGGCCGGCCTCAAACTGGGTCGACCCAGCGGACTGGAAGCGGTGGCGAGCCATACTGACGCGCCTTCGCGCAGTGCTTGCCCCGCAGCCCTCTTCCATCGCTCTCTTCGATGTCCAACCGTAACGGAGCGTCACTCAGCACGGAAGTTGAGCCAGAGCCCGTTCTGATGAACAGAGCCACGCGGTTGGCCGGCGGCCCGCGGACCTGGATCTCGGTGGCGTCCGGCCGCAGCTCGACGCCTGCGCCCAGGCCGGAGGCGTCGAGTGCGGCTGGACGCCACCGGCCTGGGCGCAGGCGGACATGTCCGTCAGTGTCCGAAGATGCGAGCCGGGACGGTCGGGGACCGCGTACTCCCGCTCGGCCAGGAGCGTATGTATCTCCTCTCCGCGATCGCACGGGTGAGGGTGGATCAGTCGACGCCGGACAGCGGTCCCGGCACCGAATGCGGCGGGTTGTGCCGCAGGTGGATCGGCGTGGCCGCCGGCCGGTCGACGGACACCAGCTGGTGGCGTGCGACGGCACCCGCGGCCCGCTTCCGGGCTCCTCCTCGTGCAGCATGGTGTCGGCCCTCGAGTCCGGCCTGCCACGGCGCGGCCAACTCCTCGGCCAGGCACGCGAGATGCTGTCGAGAGAACCCAGTGGACAGCCGATGCGCCGGCACCGCCCGATTGGCCATGATCACCACACCCGGATCGTGCCACTTGCCTGGCACGACGCCTCACCCGCTATCACGCACCAACTCGTCAGGTCCCGGCGGCCTCTCCAGCTCTGGCGGTCTTCTGGTCCCGGCGGGTCTCTCTGTGTCCGGCGGGCCGGGGAGGAGTCTCCCTCCTGGTGATCCTTGCGGGAGCCGGGAGCCGGGAGCCGGGAGCCGGGAGCCGGGAGCCGGGAGCCGGGAGCCGGGAGCCGGGAGCCGGGAGCCGAGGGGGGCGGGGGGTGGGG
>NZ_PHRF01000068.1 GCF_004151105.1 Streptomyces sp. L-9-10 | reverse complement strand
GCGAACACCGGGAAACGCGCCGCCAGTTCACGGCCCATGCCCAGCCGCTGCGACCCCTGACCCGAGAACAGGAAACCCACACCGCCGATGGCGACGGATCCAGCGACCAGGCCGGGGAACGGCCGCCCCTCGGCCAGAGCGGTGAGCCCGTCCAGCAGTACCGCGCGGTCGTCGCCCACGACAACGGCCCTGTGGTCGAA
>NZ_PHRF01000067.1 GCF_004151105.1 Streptomyces sp. L-9-10 | reverse complement strand
AGGGTGAGTAACGGGACTTGAACCTGTTTTTTGAACATACTGTGACCTGCGGCAACGCGAAATAACCGGGCAATTGGGTGCAGTTCGATGACGCTCAATGACACTAACGACCCCTCAAAACCGGGACCTGTTCCCACGGGAACAGGCCGCAATGAAGATCGCGCACGTTGCACGGCGGATGAGTAGCAAACTCCCCTTCCGCGAACGAGGGAACAGCGACGCCCCCGCCGCGTGGCAGGGGCGTCACCGGCCACTCCGGTACTCGCCTGGGGGGCAGAGCGTGGAGCGGCCGCATATGGGGGTAGGTCGATACCCAGGTCAACCAAGATCAAACACTTTAGGCTTGACCCTAAAGACGGGCGATCATGAACGGGCCAGCGTTGACGGGTGCCACACTCGCCTCCGCCCACCGAGCGGGTCCTCACCCGCCGCAGGCAGATCGGCGACCAGATCCGCGCAGCCCGTATCAGTGCGAACCTCACCCAAGAGGGCGTTTCGCTACGAGTTGGTATGGACCTTGCCTCGTACAACCGGATCGAACAGGGGCACAGCAGCGCGCTCCTTGACACGCTGATCCGTATCGCCGACGCGATCGACGTGCCCCTCGCGCACCTCGTGGAGGAGCCCCGGTCGGCGCCGTGACGCCGGCCGGAGCGGTACTCAGCGGCCCGTCGTGTACGGGGTCAGGGTCGCCGGGTCGACCACAATGACGAACGCGTCACCGTACGACCTCTTCGACCAACCCTCGCGCCGCTTCGGTTCCCCGGCCGTGGCTTTCGCGGTCCGGTAGCGGGCCATCACCTCGGCATACCGCGGGTCGATCCACTCGCCCATGGGTGTGTTCTCCATTCTCTGACGGTAGAGCCGACGGGGAACCGGGCGCCATCAGATACTAGTTCGGCCCGGTGTTGCCGCAGTCGCCGGTGCAGGTGCCCTCGGGCGGGGCCGGGGAGTGCTCGCAGCTGGCGGCGACGGGGATGCTGGTGTCGCTCGGGCCGACCCACATCGCGGGCGGTGGCCGTCCCGCCGCTCAGGTGGCTCGGTATCCGTATTCCAGTTCCAGCACGGTGCCCTGGGCTAATGCATCGAGTACGGCGCACGCGCGGCGGGTTCCGTGCTCGGTGAGGTATTCGCCAAGGTTCTCGCGGGAAACATACGCATATTCCGACAACTCATCGCGAGGTAATGTGATCTCGGTGGTGTCGGGAAGGGGCGGCGTGTCGTAAAGCCAGTTGATTCCCTTAGCGTTGTCCCCAGAGGCCGGGACTTCATCCGTTACGAGAAGCCGGCCGGGGTTCAGGCTCAATCCGGTCTCTGCCAGTACCTCGCGCTTCCACGCGCCGCGCAGCTTCTCGGTCTCGCCTACAGAGCCCCCGACCAGGCCCCACGGGCGGGGGTTGCCCTCCCGCACTTGGTAGATCTTTTTTACGAGGAGCAGGTGACCGGCCTGATTGCGCAGTGCGGCGAGGACACCCAGTCGGCATGCAGGCGGGTTGCGAAAGTACTCTTTACTGTGAGACATAATTCGCTTTCTTTGGAGGCTGTGCGGCCTGTTCAGGCCGTACAGGATGGCGGGCGAGAGCGGGTGCGACGCCCTCTTAGTTGTTGCTGTGGTTCCGTTCGGCTGCGTTTGCCTGTGTCGATTCTTGGCGCCCCTGTCGTCGGATGTCCCCGGGGATTTCCTTCAGCAGGGCCGTACGGCTCGCGGCTTCCTGGGTGGGAGCCCCCATTCGTTTTGCATTCGCCTTTACAGAATTCACGGTCGGTTTTGCCTTGCTCATGTGGGTTCTTTCTGTGCGTGTTCTGAAAGGTGGGGGGTCCCGGCCGGTGAAGAAATCCGAAAGCCCGGCCGGGACCTTGTTTCCCCTGCTGCGTGCCAGCAGCAACCCCTTGCCTGGGGCAGCCGGTATACCGACTGGCTGGGGAAGTCCGCGGGCTGCTGGGCTAACAGCAGCCCGCGGGGGTCAACGGGGGTGCGTGGGCCCTCGGGCTACGCCCGTGCCCGAGGGCCCTCGCCCCTGCCCGCCAACGGGGGGTAGCGGACAGGGAGTCGGTGGGGATACACGGCCGCTACGTAGGGCCGGACCAGGGGCCGTTGGGCGTCGGCGAGCATCATGAGCAGTCGCCCCTCGCAGCGTCGGCAGGCGTCAACCGGGATCTCGATGGCCTGGTGGCCGGGGCTGGCGGCGGTGGTGAGGTCGCCGACTGTGACGACGGCGAGGTGGTCGCGCTCGCACATGAGGCATCCGCCGATCGTGGCGATGGCCGTCGGGTCAATTCGGAGCCGGAGTCTCACGATCGGCCCCCGGAGGCGATGGCGATGGCGAGCGCGGCCAGGAGCGAGGCCAGGACGGCGACGTACAGAAGCTGCTGGGTGCGTTCGCTCACCGCGGTCCCTCCTGTACGGGGTGGAGGTGGCGGCCGGGGCCGCCGCGGACGGTGGTGTTCCAGCACGGGCCGCACGCGTACGTGGACCAGCCGGACCCGTTCAGCGATTCGAACCGTTCCATGAGGTGTGCGTCACGGACTGGCGCGCCGCAGTACCGGCACGCCCATACCGGGCCCAGTGCCGCGGCTTGGTCGAGCGGGCCGGCGGTGTACTCGATCGCGGCCCGGAGGTCGCCGGGGTCCGTGAGCGGCGAGGGGGTGAGGGGTGGGCGGAGCCAGGTCATGGTCCTGCGGCATCCGTCCGGCCCGGCGAGCGTGACGTCGTGGCCGGTGGGAAGGACGCGCACTCCCAGGGCTCCGGTCTCCGGCCAGGCCGCGGCGCCGCCCGGGGGGATGAACCACACCATCCCCTGCACGAACGCGTCTTCGAGGACGGCGCCAGAGCGTATACCGAGGATGCCGAGGACGTGGCCGCCCCATACGGAGGGGAGAGTGACGGCGTTCCAGCTGTCCGGGATCGTCACTGTCTCGATCGGCTCGGCGGGCAGCCCCGGTAAGGGAGTCTGAGGCGCGGCCGTCATGACGGGCCCTCCTCGCCGGGGCACGGTTCCGGGTTGACGCAGTCGTGTTCGCCGCCGAAGACGCGGGCGAGCAGGCAGGGCTCACACGGGACGACGACGTTCGGAACGTCGTCCTCGGTGATGGGCGGCCAGTTGAAGACCAGCGGATTCATCGGGCCAACTCCGAGCCGTAGCGCTCCAGCAGCCATTGGCAGTCGACTGCGAGTAGCCGGACCTGGACGTGCGCGCCGAGTACTCCCTCCCCGAGGCCCTCGCCGATCTGGTTCTGGATTCTGTCGAGCCGTGCCGTGAGGCTGTACCAGCTGGTGTCGCCGCGCCACATCTGTGCGGCGTGCGCGCGGCCGGCGGGCAGCAGCGCTTTGATGTGGGCCTGGAGCTGGTCGGCGATACCGGCCAGGTCGGTGCGGGTGCCGACCCCGCGGCCAGCAGCATCGGCTTGGTCGATGGTTGCCTGCACGGCGCTGAGAGTGGGTGTCTGCCGGACCTTCTCGTCAGCGGTCACGACGCGACACCTTCGAGGCGGTTCCGTCCGACTCGGAGCAACTTGGCCACGGCCGCAGCGGAACACAGCTTCCCCGCCTGCTCCACGGGGACGGCCCAGTATGGGGTGGCGGGGGTCGGTTCCGTGCTGTCCGGCCGGGGAATCCCGAGCCAGCCACCTCGGCCGCGGACAACGGCCTCCGCCGACCGCCACGTCTCGCAGGTCCCCGGCGGTACGAGCGCGTAGTACCAGTGGCGCGGGTGGCAGATCACCGGCCCGTCGAGGACCTCGGCGAGGACGCCGGCCACGACGTCCGGGGCGCTGCTCTCGGCCGCCGCGTGGACCAGTGCGAGCGGCATCCGTACCGCGTCGTAGGGGACGCCAGTGCGCAGCATCGCCGGGCGGGCGGCGTGCCACGCCTCGCGGGCGACCGCGGGGTGCGGGCTGGAAGACGTCAGCCACCGGGCGATGCTCTCGGTCTGTGCTTTGGCGTGCACGGCTGCCCCTGTCATCGTGTCGGTTTCGATCCACCAACAGCCTCGGGTGATTTCCTCAAGTCAGGGATGACCGGCGGGGGTTACCGAGGCGGTAATACACTCGTTGCAGCTCCAGGAAGGCGCACTCGCGTGCGTAGGATCGCCCCGGAAGTCGGCCCACATGGACGCCACCACCCCCGGCCCGCTCGCCCCCGAAGTCCTCGACAGAGAAGACCTGCGGGCAGCTCTGATCGAGCACGACTTCGCCGCCGTCTTCACCCTGATCAAAAAATGGGGCGGCCTCTCCCAGAACCGAATCGCGTCGGCCTGCCAGCTCACCCCCGGCAAAGTGAGCACGATCATCAGCGGCAGCCAGCGCGTCACCAGCTTCGAGGTGGTGTGCCGGATCGCCGACGGGCTCCGCATCCCCGGAGCCCTGCTTGGCCTGGCGTCCCGCCCATGGGAAAGCCAGCAGACACAGCAGCAACGCCCGTCAGAGTCACCGGGCGGCCAACCCGACACGACCGATGTCCCGTGGCGGCCCGACGCCACCGTCGGTCTGGCCGCAGACCTGACGAGGAGTGATCTCGTGATGGACCGCCGCGCGATGACGCGCGCCCTGGCCGGAGCGGCGGTGACCGGCGCAGCCCTACTCGACTCCCTCGAAGGATGGCTCCAACCAGCTGCCGCACTCCCTGCGCCGCCCCGCCGCGGCCGTCTGGGAATGCGCGAGATACACGAGCTGGAGACCACTGCCAAGGCGTTCCGCCAGTGGGACCACCAGTACGGCGGCGGCCTCCGGCGTAAGGCCGTGCTTGGCCAGCTCAGCGAGATCGCCAGTGCCCTCGATGAGCACCAGGCCCCGACGATCGAAACCCGTCTGTACCGCATCATGGCGCAGCTCGCCGGGACCGCCGCGACGATGGCCTGGGACTCCGGCCTCCATCGGAGAGCACAGGAGTACTACCGGCTCGCCCTGCGGTCTGCGCACGCGGGCGCAGACAAGGTGTTCGGTGCCAACGTCCTGGCCGGGATGGCCAGACAGATGCTCTATCGCGAACGCCCCGACGACGCGCTCCAGCTCATCCAGCTCGCGCAGGAGGGCGCGCGCGACGTGATCGGGCCACGGGTTCGGGCGATGCTCCACACCCGTGAGGCGTGGGCATACGCGGCCCAAGGACGCACAGCAGGCTTCGAGCGCGCGACCGCGCGAGCCGCCGAAGCACTATCAGCGGCGGTCCCCGGCGAGGAAGAGCCGTACTGGATCGCCTACTTCGACGATGCCGAGCTGGCGGGCGTCACCGGTGGGCGGCTGCTCGATCTCGCCCGGCAGGACCCACGTCAGCATGCCGACCGAGCCGCCGCAGAGATCCGCAGCGCACTCTCGTCGCGCGGGCCCGAGGCTGGCCGCTCGCACGCGCTCGACAGGATCGGCCTCGCCGAGTGCCACTTCCTGGTCGGCGACGTCACGGGCGCTGTGAAGGAGACCCACCGGGCCGTTGCAGCCGCCCGACTCACCCAGTCCGGAAGGGTCCGCGGGCAACTCGGCCAGCTCTACCCATACACGGTGGGCCACGGCGCCTCGCGGACCGTGCGCGAGGCGCGAGATAGTATCCGCGATCTTCTGTCGAGCTGAGGGGTGGACGCGTGACGACGCTGGCTGTGACTGGGCACATGGACCTGTCCGAGGAGAGCGTTCCGCTTGTACGGGCTGCTCTGCGCAAGGTGCTGGAGCCGTATCGTGCGGACCTTGTTGGGGTGTCGTGCATCGCCGCTGGATCGGACAGTCTGTTCGCGGAAGAGGTGACGGCCCTCGGCGGGCGTCTCGTCGTGCTGATTCCCTCCGTGGACTACCGGGCGAAGAAGGTGAAGGGGGATCACGCCCCAGTCTTTGACCACTTGGTGGAAGCGGCTGTTGAGGTGGTGACGTTGCCGAACGAGATGGCGAACAGGGCGGCGTACGAGGAGGCGAACGCGCTTCTTCTGGAGCGCGGCGATCGGCTGGTTGCGGTGTGGGATGGGACGCCTCCCTCTGGGAAGGGCGGCGGCACGGCCGACACGGTGCTGCTGGCCCGTGAAGCGGGGCTGCCGGTGGATGTCGTCTGGCCGCAAGGTGCCGCGCGGCGGGCCTAATCGTGTCAGGGGTGGGCGACCTGCTTAGATCCGGCTGTGGCAATCGAACTGAGTGACGAGTTGATCGAGCTCGAAAGACGGGCGTGGCAGGAACAGCAGCACGGCGCCCTCACCGTAGACACCGCCAGCGCCGTACAGGCCTCCATCACCGCGCACGCCGCAGCGACCGGCCAGAACCGGTACGAGGTGGAGAAGGCCCTCAAGGCGGCCGTACGGCACCCTGAGCCGGACGAGTAGACCTCTGACGAGATGACGCTGCCCCTGCCCCGGCCGAAGCCCAGGACAGGGGCGCCGTGCTGCCTACCCCTGCGTCATCCGGATCAGCGTCAGATTCCGGTTGTTGACCGTGATCGACGGGATCGTTGACGTATGCGTCGGCGTCCACGCGAGGTTGAAGAAGTCCGTCGTTCCGTTACAAAGCGCACCCCCGGACGTCACCAGCTGCGCCGTCCCATCCGCGGCCAAGGTATTGCCGTTGATACCGCTCCTGCTCACGATCGTGGAGTCGTTGAGCAGCAGGACGATCGCAGTGTGGATCGCAGCCACGCCGCCTGCGGGCTTCGGAAACGACGCGGCACCGAACGCCATCCAGAAGCCCGGCTTCTGCGGAATCACCCGGTAGAAGCCCCCCTGCACGATGACCTTGAACGAGTTCTGCTGACTGAAACCGTTGCCCGCGACCGCGCCGCCGACGTTGAAGTCGAAGTACTCGAAGGGCAGACCGCGCAGCGACCCGGAGACGACGTTGGTGTACTTCGCCACGGTCTGCCCGACCGCCTTCACCGAAGGGCGCGCGCTGATCCCGTTGTAGACCGTCTGCACATCCGTATCGACCGCCGACGCCAGATCCTGCATCGCCTGCGGCACATCCGCCGGATCAGTCGGCACCGGATACGGATAGCCCCGGGGAGTAGTGGCCGGCATCCGTCAGCCTCCCGTCCCCGGGCTGGTCTCCTCGCCGTTGTCCGGCGGCGTAGGCGGCTCGGGGTCCGGGGGCGGGGGGTTCTGGGGGTTCGTCGCCGGGGGTGCCGACGCCGGTGGTGGGGTCGGGCTCCGGCGGGGTCTCGGGGTCGGGTCCGGGGCCGGGCTCTTCGGGGCCCGGGGTCCAGGCGTCTTCGGGGATGGTTGTCACGGGAGTCCTCCAATGATCGAAATGCGGGTGGCGGTCAAATTGCGGGCACCGACCGATTTGGCCGTGGTGTGGTCGTGGAAGAACGAGACGCTCAAGGTCTCGCCGGCGGCGGCGACGTAGTAGATGGCGGACAGGTCAGGGCGCGTGGGCCCGGTCTGAGACATGCGCAGGGACTGCGCGACTGGTGTCGGCCCGAAGGCGCCGCTCGTGACCATCTGGGTGTACGTGCCGACCTCAGTCGCGGTGCCGCTGACAGCGACTTCCAGACGGGTGCTGAGGAGGTATATGCCGGTCACGGTGAAAGTGAGGAAGGTGGGCGTGGCGGGGTTCCACATGCCTGCGTTGTCGTACGGCGCTGACTGCCATGTGAGGGTGGTCGTGGTCGATCCCGGTACCGAGATCGGCGCGGACTGAGCTGTGAGCCGGCAGGTCGGCTCGTCCAGAGCCGCCAGCCGCGCCGCGTCGAGGACACCGACATCGTTGTTGACCGCGGTCGCCAGGGCCTGAAGGTCCCCAGGCGGATTCTGCGGATCGGTGTACAGCGGGTAGGGATAGCCGCGGGACGTGGTCTGCGGCATCAGGTCCTCCTTGCGACGGCCAGGTCCCAGTTCAGGGACGCGTCGGCGCTGGTCGTGGAGCGGAGCCCGATCCGCATGTAGCCGGTCACTGGAGCCGTTACCGAGCCGGACAGTGTGGAGAACGGTGGCGCGGCCGGCACGTCGGCCTGGGAGGCGATGACTGTGTCTGCGGACGAGGTGGTCGGGTACAGGTCCGTCGGGGTGGCGAACCACAGCGCCACCAGGTCGGCGTCGGCGGTCTCCGGGGCGTCGGCGACGTAGCTGCCCCACACGTACACGGACACCGCGAATGCGTCGCCCGTCGTGACGGGTATGGGGTCGGAATACAGCAGTGCCACCGCGGCAGCGCCGTCGGTGGCGGCGTTGACGTAGAAGCCACCGTCGGGCGCGCTGTCCACGGGCCCGACGAGAGTGATGGACGAGGTCCCGGACACGTCGTACGCCGTCCAGGTGATGATCTCGGACGGGTTGTCCTCGAAGCTCGCGTTGAGAACCTCGTTCGAGCCGACGCCGGCCAGCGCGCCGAGGACGCACCATGACGCGTCCTGCCGGAGCAGCAGCACGAGGTCGCCCTCCTTCGCCGTGTAGCCGATGAGGTAGCTCGCGGTGATGGTGGTGCCGCCGACGTTGACGCGGAGCGTGTTGTCGGAGACGCCGGTGATGCTGCCGGTGCGGGCTTGTGCGTACGGGCCGTTCTGCGCGGCCACGAGCATGGGTGTCTGGTTGGTCATCCGGCCACGATCCTGACGAGCTCCATGCGGGAGCCGAACGTGATCGACGTGCCGGGGGCGGCGTGGCGGATCTGGTTGGTGAGGAAGTCGCCCTGGTCCAGGTGCAGGGAGTAGAAGAACTGCTGCGCCTGCGCCGCGATGCCGGTCGTGTTGCGCGAGTAGCCCTGCCAGTTCCCGCGCGGTGCCCCGTTGAGGGTGAGGCGGGAGCGGAGATGGAGCTGGAGGGTGGATGTGGCGAACACGTAGCCCATGACGAGGTACCAGCCGGAGCGCTGGATAGCGAAGCCGCCGCGCGCCGGGTCCCACAGTCCGACTCGGTTGTTCCACGAGAAGCCGGTGTACGTCACGTTGAAGTCGGACTCGGTAGTCGTGATTCCGTTGGCGAAAATCTTGGCGCAGTCGGGGTACGCCATCTCATCGGAGATCCGGTCCCGGAGCGTCTGCACGTCCGCCGTGACAGCGTCCGCGAGCTGCTTGATCTGGATCGCGTCCGAGGCGTCCTTCTGCACCGGCGGCACGCACTCCGGGTACGGATAGCCGCGGTTGACGGTCTGCTTCATACGGTCTCTCCTCTCAGGTCAGCGTGTCGGGCGGCACGGGGCCGCGGCCGGACAGGGATTGCGCGGTGGTGGTGTCGAGCGGGTAGGTGATGCGGTCGAGGATCTGGTCGCCCATGAGGCGGCCGGTGGTGCCGGTGCCGGAAACGATGTACCGGAGGGCGTCGCCGGGTTCGAGGGAGTAGTCCGGTACGCAGGAGACGTCCCACTGCTCGGTGAGGCCGATGGATGCGCCGAGCTGCGCGAGCGACAAGGTCTTGGCCTCGGCCTGGGTGAGGGGCGTCTGCACGTTGATGACCTGGGCGACGCGGCCGAAGCGGTCGCCGTACCGGGTAGGTGAGCCGCTGGCCGTATTGCGGGAGGTGGAGCGCACCGGGTTGGTGCCGTCGGTCCGTTCGGACACCACGGTCACGCTGTTGGCGACGCCGTCCCGGGACCGGCTGATCCGGGCCGCGCTGATCGTCCCTCCCGGCCCGTCGGTGAGGGTGATGGACGGGTTGCGGATCACGTACGGCAGCCGCTGGACGGTGAAGGATCCGTCGCCGAGCGCGTACCAGCGGGCGCCGAGCGCCTGCGCGAGGTTGTCGAGGGCGCTCCCTCGGTCCTTGTCCCAGTTCAGCTCAGGCACGGGCGCATCCACGGCGTCGCCCGCGGTGAAGGTGGCGCTCGGGAGCGCATCGCGGATGAGCGCCCGGATCTCCCCAAGCACAGAAGTTCGGTTGCGGACGGTCCAGATCTGTTCGAGCTGGCAGCCGATCACGTCCGCGGCGAAGTCATCGCACTGCACGGTGACCTCACCGGCCTCGGTCCGCGTCACGTCGTACACCCGGCCGGTGAAGACCTCGAAGACCTCCTCCGTGCCGTCCCCGTACCGCAGCCCGGCGCTGATCCGGATCACGGCCGCTTCCGGGGCGAACGGGTCCGACGGCGTCCGCGGGTACCAATCGTCCGTGACGGTCAGCGTCGCCGTCCGCGTCACCCGGTTCGTCATCGACGCCGCCACGGACCCTTTGGAGACCGGGATGTCCCGCAGCAGCGGCGCCCCCAGCGAATCCACGGTGAGAGGCACACCGGCGATGTCCGTCGAGGTGACGTGGAAGGCGACCTGATGCGGCCGGGCGAGAGCCTGCCTGTAGAGGTCCGAAGTCGGTCGCATCAGGCGATACCGGCCCACGTGCAGTTCGCGGACGGGGTGATGCCGGTCATGGTGATCGTGGCGGGCAGCGACGTCTGGGCGGCCGGGCCGTTCGCGAATCGGGCTGCCGACGCCACGAGGTTGAAGTTGCCGACCGTGGACGCCGACGAGGACGACTGCCCGAGCGCCGGCGGCGTGCCAGCGTTCGCGAGGACCGCAACGTAGTAGCGGCCCGGGACCGCCGCGTACGGCGCGGTGAGCGTGATCACCTTGGCGCCGCTGGTGGAGAAATCGCCGGTGCAGTCCGCGGACTGAGCGAGCCGGGTGCCGCTCGCGGAGTAGAGGCCCACGAAATTCTGCCCGACGGCACCGCCGGTCGCGGCGGTGTTCACGTGGAGCGCGAGGGACGTGATGCTCACGGACTGCGTCACGTAGGGCAGTTTGATCAGGCGGATCGTTCCGGATGCCGGTGTGGCCGAGGTGCTGACCTGCGCTACGTCGTACGTCCAGGCGAGCAGGCCGTGGTCGTTGGCGTCGAAACCCCCGTGTGCGAGAGCCGCGAGCGCGAAATTGAGGGGACTGCCCCATGAGGGGGTGCCGACAATAGGCAGGGTGATCATGGTCTAGCCTCCGTAGATTCCATCGCCGTACAGCCCGTCGCCGTAGCCGTCCGTACTGGTCCCGCACACGAGCGTTCCGGCCGCGAGATCCTGGTAGGTGCCGCCCGCCGCCGCCAGATCGGCGAAGGTCGGGAAGACTTCCTCCACCGCGCACCAGTTCGCGCACGCCGAGCCCTGCTTCGGCCCCACCGGCGCATCCACCACCGTGTACGGCACCGTCCACATCCGGTGCGGGCGCCGCTGGTCGGCGTACAGGTACGACTCCCGCAGCCTCCCGGGCTGGATGTACACATCCGGCTGCCCGTACGACGGCGGGAGCTGGAGCATGAGCGGGCCGCCGGCCGTGAAGAGGTCGTAGACCTCATCCTTCGCGTCCAGCGTCCGGGTCATAAACGAGATCGTTCCGCCGTGGCTCTTGCGGCGGGACCAGACCACGGCCGGGGTCTCCGACCCGGTCACGGGGAACAGGCCGGCGTCCTCATCGCGGTCGCGGTCCCCGAAGCCGACCCAGACCCTCTTGGGGGTGGGGGTGCTGCATGTGTCGCTGTGGCCCTCGATGCCTCCTGAGCAGAAGTCGAAAGCCCGGTCTGCCCACGGGCGGAGCGGGTCCTTCACCCACACCGCGCCTTCCTGCGGGAGCTGCGCGGGTCCCGCAAAGAGCTCCTGCCCGGTTCCGGGATGGCCGATGGCCCGGTACCAGACAGGTGTGCCGATCGGCGCTCCGGTGTCGTAGAACACGGCGCGTTGTCCGAGGAGCGGCACGGTCTGGAGGAACGTCCACGGGCCCGCCGCGGACACGGCGGAGCGGTAGATGTCTCCGGTGGTCTGGGTGCCTGCGGTGCCGGTCCAGGTGACCGACAGGACGACGTATGGATCGGTCATCAGAAGCGGACCCCCTGCGCGGCGACGCGGTCACGCGTCTGGTTCGAGCGGTCGATGCGCACGTCGACGTACCGGTCGACGGCCTCGTTGCCGATGGTTACGAACACCGGTGGCGGCGTGTAGGCCACCTGCGGGCGCACCACGCGGCCCGAGTCGGCCGGTGGGGGCAGCATGCCGGGGAGCGCCACGGTGACGTCGTCAAGCTGCCGCTTCAGTTCGGGGATGGAGTCGCTGATGCCCTTCATGAAGCCGTCCATGATCGAGCGGCCTGCGGGGATCAGGATCCGCTTGTCGAGGTCCTCGGGGCCCTTCCAGTCGGGGAGGCGGCTGGTGATGCTGCCGAGGGTGCTGATGAGGGATCCGATCATCGACTGGATACCGCTGATGAGCCCTGAAATGAGGGATCTTCCGGCCGCGAACAGAACTCCGCTCATATTCCCTACCGCAGCGCGGACTTGCACCGGGAGCGCGCGCACGCGTGAAATAACGTTATTAATTCCTTGGACGATTCCTTGTGCGAGACGCTGACCGGCTTGCGCTGCTTGGCCTGCGATGGTGGAGGCGATCGACACCATGATGGTGGTGATCTGAGATTTCAGATTGCTGAAATTCTGTACTGCCGTGCTCACCATCTTGTTCACCATGACGGTTGCGCCGTTCAGTGCTCCTTGGAAATCACCGTTGAGGATATCGGCGACGATTCGGATCGCAGGGATGACGACGGTGCGCAGGACGTCGGAGACGAAACGGAGGGCGCCCCCGAGGAGGCCGGTCAGGATCCCGGCGAGGTCCGCGACCACAGGCATCACGCCGCCGAGAATCGCTACCTGGAACTCCAGGAACTTGGCGATCAACGGGGCAAGCTCGATAAGGAGTTCCGCAAGCGCAGTGCTGATTTCCAGCAAGGACGGGGCGAGATCGACCAGTACCTGTGTGAGTACTGGCACGATCTCCTCTGCCATGCGAACGAATTGGGGAAGCAGCTCCTCAAGAATTGGGCCGATGGCCGCCAGTATCGGAACCAATTGGGCTGCGATGTTCTCTGCGAGCTGCGCGATAAACGGGGCCAATACCGCGATGGAGTCCCCGAGGGACTGGAAGAGCGGAACCAGTGCGGGGAGCAGGGCAACGATCAGATCACCAGCCAGCGTGATCAACGGGGACACGGCAACGATCAGTTCCCCGAACGCCTCCGCGAGGGCCAGCAGCACGGGCCCCAGTTCGGTGAGGATCCGGCCAAGCTGCTGCCCGAGCAACTCGATGATCTGCTTCACAGGCGGGGCCAGTGTGGTGATGATCGGCCCGAGGATCGCGAATGCCTGCGCGAGGAGCGGGCCGACCGTCCGAGCCAGCGTGCTCATCACGTCGGACAGCGCGCCGAGGGCATCCTGAAAGCCCTGGGTGGCCGTGATGTCGGCCAGCGTCCCCGTGATGGTTTCCAGGACCGTGAAGAGACCCTCGCCGTCCTGCGCGACCGCGCCCATAACGTTGCCGAGGATCTGGAAGACGTCTGCGGCGATGCGGCCTAGCTGGACGACCAGATCGACCGCTGTGCTGATCGCTTCCTCCAGCGCCCCGGACGCGAACGCCTTGGAGAGAGACGCAGCAATCTTGTCCGCGAGCCCGGCAGCCGCCGTGGTGATCCGCTCGAAGGATGGCCCGGCCGCGGCCGCGAGCTGGCCGAACGCGGTCACGGCCTGCCCCGGAAGCCGCTCCAGATCCGCTAGGCCCGCGTTCGCGCTCTTCAGCGCCGTGCCCAGGATCCCCGACGTGCCGAGAGTCACGGCAGCGTCCGAAGCCCCGATCGCCATCCGGTTCAGGGACACCGCGCTCGCGTTCAGCGACCTCTGGACGTCCGGAAGGACGGCCCGGGACAGGTCCCTCAGAGAGTCGTCGAAGTCCTGGAAGAAGCGGTCCTGAACACCCTGCTGGAGCGACCGGAGTTCCTTCTGCATCGCCTGAAGCTCGATGACGAACGCCTTTGCCTCTGGGGCCAGCTTCTCCATCGCCTTCGCGAGGTCCTCCGGCGTGGCCTCCGGATCAAAAGCGGTCTCGATCGCATCCGACACACCGACCATGGCCAAACGTCACCGCGCCAGAAGCCGACTGGAGGGCCAGCAGCCCCGTCGTAGCCACCGCCGAGGCCGGCAGGATGTTCTGAACCGCCGTGACCACGCCCGCCAGCAGCGGCGCCGCTGTGCCGGCCGTCGCGCCCACCGTGCCGAGCGTCCTGCCAAGTCCTCCCAGCGCGCCGGCGGTCGACAGAACAGAGCGGGACAGCCGGTTGGTGGAGTCGTCAACTCTCCGCAGGGAGTCGTCATCGACGTGTACACCGATACGGATATCCGGCGCCGTGGCCTGGGCCGTTGCGGCAACACGCTGGAGCTGGCCCCGTACCGTGCGCAGGGTCTCGGGGCCGTCCAGAACTTCCTGGAGCGTCACCGGGTCGACCACAGCGCCGGTGGTCGCGGCGGCGGTCACCCTGTTCAGGTCCCCGCGGAGCCGCCGGAGCGTCCGTTGCTGGTCCAGGACCGCGTCGAGATCGATATCGGCGGCGCCTGCCGCAGCGGCGGCGACGGCTTGGTCGAGATCTCGGTTCAGGCTGTCGATGCTCTGTGTCAGGTCCAGTGCGGCCTGGACGTCGACGTCAGGTGCGCCGTTTTCGGCGATGGTGATGATGCGCGAGAGGTCGCGCTCCAGCTCGGGGAGTGCTCTGGTCGCGTTGATGATGAGATCAACTTCGGCCTGTGACGCCATGATTCACCTCCTCTCAGCTCATGCCGGGCAGGTTGCGGGCGGCCTCGGCCATCGCGGCGAAGTCCTGGTCGTCGTCCCACTCGTCCTCGAAGCCGGGTGGCGGCGCGGCCAGTTGGGCGTCGAACTTGAAGACCTCTTCCGGCTTGGCGTTGCGGGTCAGCAGGGTGTAGACCGCCGCGCACCATTCGCCGAGCGTCCGTACGGCCGGGTCCACGCCGGCGAGCACCAGGTGTCCGAGCGTGGCCGTGTCCGTGCTGAGGACGCCGAGGCGGTACGTCTCCCACCACGGCCGGCCGCCGACCGCGGTGAGCGCGTCGTACGAGCCCTGCACCGCGGTCTCCAGCGGCAGGGCCCCGGCCGCGAGCTGGCCGATCAGCCAGGACCGGGACGGCTCGTCGGAAACCCGCATGAGGGCGAGGGAGGGGCGTGAGTCGGCGAGCGCAGTGAGCCACGCGGCTGCGGGGCGGTACGGGATCGTGACGGGGTGCCCCGCCACGGTGATGGTGGCGGGGCTGCGGGAGATGGCGGCGTAGGGGTCAGTCACCGGTCTTGCCGGACAGCTGGGTGAGGACGCTGGTCATCTCGGAGAACTCCACAACGCCGGTGAGGAGCTGGTCGTTCATCCACTTCCAGTTGGCCTCGCCGACGGCCGAGCGGATCACCGTGCGGACGGCGGCGAAGAGCGCGTCGGTGCCGTCGTCCTTGGACATCTGGATGGCGACGAGCTGTCCTTCGGTGACGCGCTTCCCGCGCAGGGTCTTCCCGGCGAAGGAGAAGTTGAGAGGGAGTTCGACCCGCTCGGGCTGCGGGGTGGGGGTGTCGCTCGTGAGTTCCTGTGTGGCGATGTCCAGCGTGTTCATGGTGTGTCATCCCTGTCTGAAGCTGTATCCGCGTGCTGCGGCTGTCTCTCGAAGCGCCTGGTCCAAGAAGGGCTTGGCGCGGGTGCCGGGGTGGTGGACGACCTTCGCGAAGACGACCCGGCCGCCGATCACGAAGCGGAGGGCCTGCGCGCGGCGCGGCCGGATGATGTGCGGCGCCGTGCCGTCATTGACCATCGGCGCGTACTCCACGTCGGAGCCGACCGTCACCATCGGACGGAGCGTGTACGTACGGCGGAACTCCTGCCGCAGCGAAGCCCGGAGGCGGCCGGTATCAACGGGAGCCAGGATCCGTGCCCTGTTCAGCAGCTGCCTGCCCGCCGCCTCCAGCTCCCGCCGGTTGGCCCCGCGGATCGTCCTGTTCAGCGCCGCCCGATCCAGCCGGATCCGTGCCATCGCTGCCCACCTCCTTCACGAGCCCTGCGTTGATCCAGCCCTGCACCCGGCCGTCCAGCTCGACCGTCCCGGTGTCCCCGGCGACCATGCCGTTGAAGGACGTGAGGACCTCGATCCGTACGCGCGTCGGTTTCTTCCGTGTCATGTCTCAGCACTCCGAGCAGTCGAGGGTCACGACGACGGACTGTGTGGACCACAGCGCGCCGCCCTCCGGGCCGTGTGGCACCCACGCTCCCGGCGCGGCAGCAGCGACGGGGAAGTTGTCGGTCACGACCGGCGTGAAGCAGCACAAAGCTCGCCGCATGGCCGCCGCGTCCGCATCCATCAGCAGCGCCGCCGCCGTCCACTCATCGCACGTCGGCCCCGCGGCGACCGTTCCGTACGGCAGGCAGCGGACCGCAGCCATCTCCAGCTCGATCTGCCACGCCGACGCAGAGCAGTTCGGCTCCGTGTCGGCGCCCCCGGGGATCAGGACCTGCGCCGGGCTGATCCCGACGATCCGCACCCACGCCAGGCCACACGCCTCGTTCTCCGCAGTCCCCGCAGAGATGGGGATCGTCTCGCCCGCGCGCAGGCACACCTTGTCCGCGGGGATCGGCGCGGGGCCAGCGTCCAGCTCGGCGTGGAAGCAGGTGAGGAGCTGCTGCGCGAGGTCTCCGGGGAAGCTCATGCCATCCACCTCGTGGCCGGGACGTCCGGGGAGTGGACGCGGCTTCGCTGCCGCTTTCCGGACGGGTTGACAGAGCGGATCCACAGGTCGACGTTCGCGATGCCCGTCATTCCCTCGGAGAGCACGGCCTGTGGGTCCACCACCTGCACGTTGATGCCCTGCCGGGACAGGGACTGGAGCTGCTGCGGCAGCGCGCACGAGGCATCGCCCGCGCACGCCTTCGCGAACTCGCACGCCAACTCGCCGGCCGCGATCTGGCCGGCGGCAGGGAGAGGAAGGCCACGCCGGTAGGTGACCGCGAACGCCCCTTCGGCGGTGACCGGCAGGCCTATGTCCTGGCACTGGGGCCAGCACTCGCCATCCGTACGGACCAGCAGATACCCGCTGTCGACCCGGTAGGCGGTCGGATCAAGAATCAGCCCGTCGACACGGACCTCGGTGACCTCGTCCACCGGACCGGGCAACGGCACCTCGCAGCGGGCGCGGCAGGTACAGGACCCCGAGCACGAGCAGTTCCGCCATGCGCCGGCGCCGTCGATGTAGGGCAGCACCCACGGCATGCCAGCGCCGCGGTTGTAGCCGTCGCGGGTGACGGGGAATGTCATGTAGCCGCCCCAGTCGGCGCATTTGGGGCCGCAGGGGCGGACGGTGACGGGGCACTGGCTGAACTGATGGCCGGTGAGCGAGTCGAGGATGCCCATGGCCCACGCCGTGGCGGCAGCCCGGACCGCCGGGTCGTAGCCGTCCCAGGCGGGGCAGCACGACGTGTCCAACGTCCAGTCGCATGCGGTCATGGCGCTCCTCGCGCTGGGCCCAGGGCCGCCGCCGGGGGTAGAACGGCGGCCCCGGAGCGGGTCAGGACGCCAGTGCTACGGCGCCGCAGGCGGGGGTGGGCGGGGTGACGGTGGTGACCTCGAAGTGCTGGTGCACCGCCGGGCCGATGGCCGTTTCGAGGGGGCTTTCGGCGAACGGGGTCACGGCGCTCTTGACGACGTCGTACGGGCCGACGCCCCAGCCGGAGCCGGTGCTGGTGCGCGCGGTCAGGGTGAGGGTCAGCGCGGCGTTCGCGATGGTGGCCTCCCCGATGCGGGCCTGCACAACGAAGGGCCACAACCAGTAGCCGTATTCGAGGCCGCCAGCGCCGCAGGACTGGCCCGTTTTGCCGGACCAGACCTCCAGCGCAAAGTTCGCGGTGCCGGTCAGGTCGGAGTCGAGGCGCCAGCCCACGGACGAGGGGGTAGGCGTCGCGTCGTTCACCACCAGCGGATTGCCAGTGATGATGTTGACCGCCTCCGGGTCGATGTTGCAGAACACCATCGACAGGTCGACCCATCGGAGCGCCGGGCGCCCCTGGTCATCGATGCACAAGTCGCCGTTCGCGTCGGGTTGGGTGATCTCCTCCGGGTCCTGGTAGTTCGGTGTCATGCCGACGCTGACGAACCCTTTGGTCACCAGCGTTCCGGTCGGTCCGGGCACCGGAGTGCCGCACTCGTCCAGACGCGTCAGCCTCATCGCCTTGCCGCGCGCGTAGGAACCACAGACTGTGGGCATCAGGCATCGCCCTTCTTACTCGTGGTCGCGCGGCCCTTGGGGGCGCTGACCTTTCGGTGGTAGGCGTCCGCCAGCTCAGCCGGGACAACGAACTCGCCGCCGCCCGCGACCGTGCGTACGTCCTGCGGGTCATCCGCGATTTCCAGCAGGAGCTTCGCGGTCTCCTTGATCTCTCCGGGCGGCGGGACCACCCGGCTGTACTCGCTCATCAGCGTCTCCATGGGGGTCATGCCGGGGTGATATCGACGGTCGCCGGGGCGGCGACGGGCACCTGCACGGCGTGGACGATTGGGCAGGCCCACGTGTGCGCGTACACCCGCTCCGCAAGCGCCATGTACTGGTTGTGGATGCGGTCCATCGTCTGGACGACGTCCGGGACGATCGGCCGGGCCATGCGGCGGATCCACACCGGCGGCGTCATGAACGCCCACACCGACCCGGCGGTCGGGGCGGCGCCGGCCGGGCCGGTGATGCCGTAGCCCGAGCCGATGGACCAGGCGGAACCGAGCGGCGTGGTGAGGACACCGGCCGACGGGGTGTCGCTGATCAGCTCGGCATAGGTGAGTGCCGCGTAGGCGCGGGTGTTGATGTGGATGGTGCCGACGTAGCCGTACGCGTCGTAGAAGGACTGCTCCAGCGCGGCGATCGCGGCGCCGGCGCCGGGCGCGTCCGGGGTGACCGTGACAACACCGGCCGTGGTGGTGAGCGCCGGATCCACGGGCGGCGACGTGCCGCCCCAGACCGCGGCCTCTACCTGCTCCTGCTCCGCTCCGGCCAACTTGCGCCGTACGGTCCGCTCGACCTCCTGCGAAGTACGGCCAACCGAGCCGCACTTGTGGGTGGCGTACACCCAGTACGGGTCACCCGCGACGTACCCGAGGCCCTCGTCGAAAACCTTCTCAGGGTTGGTGTCGCAGTTCGCGTCGTACAGGCGGGCGACGCCGCAGTCCTCTGCGGGGAACTGGAAGCCAGATGCCACGGTCCTCGCGTCGAGGTCGTCCGTTAGCCGGGCTGCGGTGAACACGCCGTAGCGGAGCCTGCCCGGTGAGGGTGCTTCGACGAGCTGCGGGTTCGTGAGGATTCCTGCCATGGTCCCTCCCTTCTGTGGTGAGTGGCGGCCGGGCCAGGGACGGGGCCCGGCCGCCGGTCAGAGGGGAAGGTCAGGCCGCGGCGGCAGGGACGGCGCAGGACGACCAGACCTGGGCGCCGGTGGCGCCGGACGGGCAGAGCTGCGCGGTGTACTGACGGATGGAGCCGCACGGGTAGATGGGCTGGAAGCCCTCCTCGCTGAAGAGCCTGGTGAACAGGTTCTGCTGGAGGTTCGCCGCGTCGTACACGGAGCTGAGGGTGACGACGTCCTGGCGGGCGAGGACGACGGCCCCGGCCGGGTAGATCAGGAAGTTCACGGTGACCGGGAGGGCGGTGAGCGCCGCTGTGCCGCCGGGGAGTCCGGTGGGCGGGGTGGTGGCGTAGGCGTCCTGGAAGTCGTACACGAACTGGGGCCTGATGTTGCGGGTCGCGAACCAGGACACGATCATCTGGTTGGTGATCGCGAATGGGTCGTTCGGGTAGGCATTCCGGCGCGACAGGTCGGCGCGGATCTGCGCGAGCGACCACTGCGGGAGGATCACCTCGAAGGTCTGGCTGAACGGCATCCGCTCCCGGTACCGCATGTCCGTCGCTGCGAGCTCCAGCGCCGCCAGCAGGGACGCCGTCGCCGACGAGTCCGGACCGGAGCCCGGCGCGGGGGTCGCGCCCTGCGCGGGGATCACCGTGGCCGCGCCGGCCTTGGTGGCGATCCTCGCGATGATGTTGCCGTTGAGCTTGTGGGCGTGGTTGGTGAGCAGGCCGTCGACGTAGTTGTTGACCCACTCCGGGTACCCGGCCATCTGCATGAACGACGCGGTGATACAGGACACTGCGACATCAAGGCGGGCGTCCGTGAACGTCGGGCAGGGGATCTCGGCACAGTTCTTCGCGGTGTCCGCGATCACCTGCGCCTCGGTGAGGACGGTGAAGCTCGTGGACGCCTGGAGGTCGGCGTACGTCGGCTGGTTGCTCGCGTAGTTGAAACCGCCTCTGCTCGCGGTGAGGGTCGGCAGGTCGAGCATCCCGTCCATCGACCACAGGCCGCAGGTGTCGTACAGGTTCTCCGACGGGGCACACCATCCGGCCGCCGCGGTGAGGCTGTTGGCGTCCTCGGTGACCTGCCCGGCCCACGCCTTGAGGAGCGAACCGCCGTCAAGACGCGACTCCTTCCGGGCCCGCTCGATCGCCGTGTAGTCGTCCTCCTCGCCCCGGCCGAGCTGGAACTCGTCGCCGCGGCTGCGGGAGAACTGCGCGAGGGTCCGCTTCGAGGACTGGCCGCCTCCGGCCCGCCCGTACGAGGAGAAGGACTTCGCGACGGCTGCGGACACGTCGGCGACGGTGACCTCCTCGCCGTACCGCTTGCCCACGGAGGCGGCGCCGTCGGAGGTGAGGACGATGGAGAACTCCCGCGCGCGCTCGCGGCCGAGGACGACCGGGGGCTCCGGGGGCTGTGCTCCCAGCTCGGCGACCGACGGCACGACTGCGGGGGCAACGGGCTGGGGCGCGGCGGGCGTCTCGACCGCGGCCGGGGGTTCCGGGGCGACCGGCGGGGTGAGGTCGGGGAGCGCGGCGAACGCGGACCGGCGGACGGCCAGTTCGGCGGCGGCGGCCTCGCGGGTCTCGATCTCGGCGCGCACGACGTCGACGCGGTCACCGAGGATGGTGAACTCGGTGATCTCCTCGGCGGACAGGTCCTGCTGCGCAGAGAGTTCGGCGCCGCGGGCCTTCACGCGGGCGTACTCGGCGTACAGGGCCTCGTCGTTGAGCGCGGTCGCGTCGAACGGGGCCGGGGTTTCGGGGGTGGTGGGCTCGGTGGCCATGATGCTGCTCCTGCTGGAGTCGGCGCGGATCGGTGAGGTGGTTCGTCACGTCTCCGGGCCGGCTCACAGCTCAGCACCCGTAAGGCTGTGCACAGGGTAGCGCGATTTCGCGCCAAGTGGGGAATAGGCCCCGTTTACTTCTTGGGGACTGCCTTGTACGTACCGCCGCTCTGTGCGATGAGGATTCGGGCCTCGGCGATGCTGGAGACGGTCTTGGTCTTGCCGTCGTTGGTCTTGACTTCGTAGTCGACGTTGGATGCGGCTCGGCCGCAGGTGCCACAGGCCATGATCAGTTCCTCTCATTCCAGACGGCGCGCGCCCACTTGGCGCGGGCCTCGGTACTGTCCGGGCCGGGCTCGGCCTCGGGCATGGTGGCGGCGGGCGCCGGTTCGGCGCCCTCGACTACGCGGCCGCGCATGGGGCCGAACGTGCCGATCAGCGCCCGCTGCGCCCCGGCAGCGAACTTGACCAGCGTGCGCGGCACCGGGAATCCCGGCGTGTTCACGCTGCACACGGCAATCAGCTCCAACGATCCGCCGATCCGCCGCCAATCCCCGCTGACCGGGGACGCCTTGAACTGCTCCACCCGCACCGGGTCCGCGTCGGGGAGGACCCAGCCGGACACCCAGATGCCGTGCTCGTCCTCGCCCGCGAACACCCGCGCGACGGCGGTGCCAATGTCGTCGTAGTGCTCGGCCGCCGCTCGGAACCCGAGCTGCGGGTCCGCGTGGCCGCCGCCCACAGTGAGTGTCCCCACGGGCACCGTTGTGCCTTCAGCGGTGCACTGTTCCCCGACCATGAAGTAGCTGTAACCGGTTTGGCTGGTGGGCGGGGTGACGCAGCCGGGGAGTCCGACATGGCACGAGTCCCAGCCCGCCACGTGCCCATACACGCGCCCATCGGGTGTCACAGAGAGCGGGGTCAGCGACGTCAGCCCCGGGTTTGTGAACCACTCCAGCGACGGGAGAAGCGAATCCGTGAATGCCGGCCGCTCCGTGCGAGCAGCCGCGAACATCGCCAACTTTGCTGCGTACGCGGGTTCATAGGCTGTGCGCACCAGCTCGTCGTACTCGTCCCACACCGGCTCGTCTGCAGGGGGCGGAGCGGGCAGCGGCATGAGGTTGATTGACACGTCCGCGAACGCGGGGATCGCCACCAGCGTTGCTCCAGCGATCCGGCCCCGGGTGATGACGGCCCGGTCCTGGTCGTCGATCACGTACTCCAGATCGTCCAGGTCCACGCTCGGGCCAATGACTCCAGCCTCGATGTGCTCGATCACCTGCCAGCCGTCCTCGGACAGCAGCGACCCGGACGCGGTGACCATGTCGTCGGTGACCGAGATCGACTCGATACGGCCCACCACGACCGAGCCCCAGTGGCCGTCGGCGCTCTGGCGCTGCCAGGACAAAGGCAGGGGAAGGTCGCGGGATGTGATGGCGCCGGGCGCGAGAATGCGGCCGTCTCCGGTGGGCACCCCGATGCGGGCGAGTACGGCGTTCCAGCGTCTGGGCATCATGCTCCTCTCAGCGCACGCGACCACCGGCGACGCTGCGGCAGTCAGGGGGATCTCTTCATGGTCGGGCCCGTACATGGCTGCCAGCCGGTCCAGGACGACCGTCGTACCGACCTGGTCCGCAAGCGCGTCGGGGTCGATGCCGTATCCGATGGTCAGGTGCGGCAGGTACTCGGGGAAGCGGTCCTCCGGCACGGGGATGCCGTCGGCCAGCGCGGCCTTGACGGTCTCCCGCATGGTTTGGAGCTCGGGCGAGTCGAGCATTAGCACGATCGCCTGTGGATCGTCCTCACCGAGGCCCTGCACTCCGGTCACGGTCGCCTCGATCGGCCCGTCCGGCGCGACATCGGCGAGGGCCTGCGCAATGAACTGGCGCTGCTCCTCGTCCAGCTCAGCGTTGTCGTCGGTGAGGTACAGCAGGGTGATGTGCAGCTGCTCGGCCGGGTCGCCGTCGGGCACGGTGAGGGTGTCGGGGTCGGCGGGCAGGAACGCCACGATGGCGCCGCTCATGTTCGCCGCAGCGGTCAGGGCCATGGTCAGCCTCTCGGGTTCTGTCGGTCGGTCCAGTCGAGCGTTTCGCCAAGGACCACCGGTAGCAGCGTGCACCGGCACTGAATTACCTCTTGCGCCGGGCCACGCGGATCCCCCGGGAACAGGAGCCGGGCCCCGCCCACTTCGAACGGCGAGCCCAGCAGGGTGCGCTGTCCGTCCGCCGCGCGGTGCGTTGGCCGTGTCCGCTGGTCCTCCGTCGCGAGCCACACTTTCATCGGTGCCATGTCCCCACGCGCCGCCGCGTCCAGCTGTGCGCTGCGGAAAACCCCGGCGTTGACCGCGCCCATCACCTCGGTCCTGGCCACCACCCGCGCGCGGTTCGGCCACAGCTCCGACCCCGACACCGTGAGGATCGTGCGCACATCCGCCGCCACATCCGGGATCGGCCGGCCCTCACGGATCCCGTGCTCGATCTCCACCACGATCCGGGCGTACACCTCGTCCGGCACCCGCACGAGCCGGTTGCCCGCGTCGTTCAGGTAGTCCGCCACGTACGGATCGGTGACGGGCTCTCCAGCACTGGTGACGCGGCGCCACGTACGGCGCAGGACATTGGAGATCTCCGGCACGACCTGGACGTTGACCTCGTCAGTCCAGAACTGCGCGCTGTCGCTGACCCGGTTGGGATCGAGCGGGCCGTCCGGCGGTGCGACGGCGGGCCGTACGCGGTCCAGGAAGCGAGAAAGGGACCGGAACCAGGCGCGGCCGATGCGCTGTTCACCGTCGCGGATGATGGCCTGCGCGCGTAGCCGCGCGGGCAGATGCTCATCCTGCGGCGGGCTCGTCACAGGAACCGTCGCAGCATCGCCCGGTCGTGCGCCGTACGGGTCGTGAGGAGCACGGTGACGTACTCCTCTACCTGGGTGGAAAGCTGCTCTCGGTCCCGGCCGAATGCCTCCGCGACGTGCCCGGTGAACTGGAACGACCCTTCGAGGAGCCGGTCCACCACGCCCTCGCCGTGCGGGTCGTACGGGATCTTCAGGTACAGCTCGTGCTTGGCCACCGACCCGAACTGTCCGCGCAGCGGAGCCTTGAGGAGGCGTCCACCCGCGCGTGAGAGAGCGTCGAACACGAGGAGCTCTGTCGCTGCGATCAGGTGCTCGGGCGGCACGGCAGACGCGGTGAGCTGGGGCGGCTGGTCGTTCTGCGTCGCGGGCAGTGCACGCTCATCCCGCGCGGGCGGGGCGTCTACCTGCGGAGGCTGCCCGCCCTCAATCTGAGGCACTGCGGGTGTGCGAGCGATCTCGAACCCGAACAGACGCTGCGCGACCCGCGGGTCATCGGCCAGGGACGGAGCCGCGACGATGGCCCTGGCGAGGCGGCGCAACTGGACCTGTTCCTCGTCGGGAATGTCGTCGTCACCGACGCCGACTTCGGCGCGCATGGCGTCATCGCTGATCAGTTCGTTGTCCCAAAGCCACTTGAGGTCTTCCGTGCGGTTCGGGCGCTGGACGATCTCGGACGTGTTCCAGGCGAGCCGGTATCGGTCCGGGTCGGTGACGCCCATCCGTTTGAGGGTCGGCCGGTACCAGTGCGTGGTCAGCGCGTCTCCGAGGCGGTCAAGAAGAGGCTCGATGTAGATCTTGTAGGTGGACTCCTCCACCTGCCACGCGCCCCAGTGATTCGCGTCCCCGGTCGAGCCAACAGCTACCTCGTTTGGCATATCGAGCGACTCAGCAAGCCGCCGGATGCCGTCAACGCGCAGCGCGACCACCGACGCGTCAAAGTCGGTAGAGAGATCCAAATGCTTGATCTTCTCCACCAGCTCACCGGGCAGTGTGGCCGTGATCGGTACCTGCGCCGCGGCCGTCCCCGGGGACTGCATAGACCTGGCCATGACGCCGGCCAGATACTCCATAAACCCCTCGGCACCCGTGGCACCGGATGCCTGCTCCGGGAAGTCGACCTCCTCGGGCATGAGCAGCAGCCCGTTGCCCGCGAGCCTGCTGTCGAGCCGCGCGGCGATGTTCTGTGACGCCTTCTCGATCTCCCTCAACGTGGGTAGCGCTGGCCGAACCGCGCTGTCGGCGTGGTACTGGATCCGCGGGTGCGGGGACCACACGCGCATCAGCAGGTCGTCCGGGGCGAGGTCCTTCTTGACACCCGTCATCGGGTCCTTGTACGACCAGCGGGCGCCGCTGTAATCCACCTCCGTGCCCGACAGAGCCACCCACTCGTCCGGCGCAGCCTCACCGCGCCGCGTGGCCGTTCCGGGCCGAACGAGGACGAACACCTCACCGGGGATCTGCCAGTTGACGGCCATCGTGTACTGGAGTTGTGCGCGCATGGCCGCGCCGCCGAGCGCGCGGGTGACGGCGGCCTGAGCCTGCGCGTTGTCGGTCGGCCCGGTCGGCATGCCGGTCGCAGGGTCGACTTCGGCCGCATACAGCTCGGCGCGAGACACGGCGTTGGCGATCCAGGTGACGGCGGACCGGAGTTCGCCGCACGCGTCGTAGTGGTACCAGGCGTCCCGCTGCCAGGCGGTATCTCCCTGACGGGCGGTCCACGCCTCGCGGGCATCCGGGCCCGTAACAGGAACCGCGGCGGCGAGAACCACCCGCGGCCGCGTGCCGCGCTCCTCCGCGCCCTTGCGGCGCTTGAGCAGGGGCATCACTCACCACCCTCTCGGCTGCTGAGCCAGCCGGTGACGTAGCTGAACGCCAGCGCGGCGCACCCGGCGGCGAACCAGCGCTCGTCGCCCCACGCCCACCAAGCCGCGGCCATACCGACGCCCACGTATACGGACGAGCACCAGGCGCACACGAGCAGGTACGAGAGAAGCGACTCGCGCGGCAGGCGCCGAATGATCCAGTTCCGGGGGGCTTCGGTGATCCGGTCGGCGGTAATCAGGCGAGTGAGCCGGGCGGTGGCCAGTGCGGCGAGCACGAGCGTCAGGATGTCCATAGTCGTCGCCATCTCTATGCGGCCCTGCCCTGCGGCGCGGCGTGGGGTGAAGCGAGAACCATCCGGGCACGGTCACGCTTCATGAGGTGCGTGACGGCGTGGACCATCGCGTCGATCCGGTCCGGGGACGCCGAGTCCTCCTCGGGAATCCACGTCGCCAGCTGGTCTTCCAGCGCGCCGTGGACACCGACGTGCCGCACGCGCTGCTGCTCGTACCGCATCGCGACCGGCTGCGCCCGGAGCTTCTTGCCGACCATGGCCGTGACGCGGCGCAGCGGCGGGTGAGGAGTCTTGCCGTGGAGTTCCTTCCAGGCATCCTTCAGGACCTGCTCCACCCACTGCTTACCGAGGTTGTCCTCGTACACGAGCGCGTCCGCGGATACCTCATCAACCAGCGCCCATGCACGGCGGGCGGCCTCGCGGGGGCTCATCTTCTTCGAGGCGTCCCGCAGTACGTAGTCCACGCCGTCTGTTCCGCGGCCGGCTGCGATGAGGCCGGTCTCGTCGCCGACGCCGGTACCAGCAGGATCCATGCCGACGACGATGAGTTCGAGGGCGCGCGCCTCGTCGACGCGTCCGGCTTCGATGATGCTGCGGGCCACGAGCGCGCCGGGCATGTCGTCGAGGACCTCGGCGTCCAGCTCCTGGCGGCCGAGGGTCGTGCCCTCGTATTTGGAAACGACGGCACGCTGGAAGGTTGGTGCGAGGTTGTGCAGGTTGTCGTAGGTGCTGCCCCGGACAACAACCGTTGCAAGGTCCTTCAGCAGCTCCTTGATGACCGGGAGCGGCCGGGGGGTGGTGGTGATGCAGATCCTGGGATGGTCGCCGAGGCGCATACCCATCTGCGCCATGTCCCAGGTGGAGCGGAGGCGCCGCCATGCCGCCAGTTCGTCGAACCAGCCGTAGTGGTGCTGCGGGCCGCGGAGCCGGTCCGGCTCGTCTGCCGAATAGAGGGTCTGGATCGCGCCGTTGGGGTAGGTCAAGCGGCGCTTCGACGGCTCGTACAGCGGCCGGAACCGGGCCGGGGCGCAGGCGAGAATCCCCGACTCGCCCTCCACCAAGATGTCGCGGGTGTCCGCCGCAGTCGGGCCGATGAGAGCGCCGCGCTCGTACTGCTTGGCCATACGCCACACCCACTCGGCGCCGGTCCTCGTCTTCCCGAAACCACGGCCGGCAAGAAGGAGCCAGGTGTCCCACGAGCTGCTGTCAGGGGGCCGCTGGGAGGTGCGGGCGTGGGCGCCTTGGCGGCCGGTGTGGGGCAGACCGTCGCAGGTCTCGCGGTCGCAGAGCCAGGGGACTTTGCCGCGCTCTTTGTCCTGGAGGGCGGCTTCGAGGCGGGTGAGGAGTTCCTGCTGCGCCGCCGCCGGCCATGTCGCGATCTCTGCGCGGGTCGTCACTCCTCCACTCCCAGTTTGTCGAGGATGGAGGCGATCTTGTCGGCGAGCTCCGTGTTCTTCGGGGTGTCCGGCTTGTTGTAGTCGAGGAGCGTGGTGCGGGCCTTGCACGCGGCGGAGAACGCCTGCGTCCATCGGATGCTGGGGTCCTCGCCCGGCGGCAGCGTGTCCAGGGACTGGTTGAGGCGGTCGAACAGCTTGTCCGTCAATGCGGACTGCTGCTGTGTGGTCTTGCGGACCATCACCGCGTAGGACTCGGTGCGCACGCCGATGAGGTGCTGGTCGTAGGACCGGCAGCGCTCCACCCAGCCGTGCCGAGCTGACCACTGCTTGAGGAGCACCACGGATTTGCCGATCGTCTCGGCGGACGCGGCCAGCGAGCGGGAGGAGCCCATGTCCCGGTACACGGTGAACGCCTCGTACGCCGGATCAGACTCGGTCGGCTGGCGTACCCACGGGTCCAGTTCGCTCACGACCGCCCCCTACGCCCCGCCGCCGCTGCCGAGGGAGAACACTCCGGCGGCCCACAGGAGGAAGGCGACCGCCAGCGGCGCGCCGAGCGATGTCCAGGCGATCCTGCGGTTCGTCAGCCCGCGATCCCGCTCGGCCTTGATGTCCATCTCGACGCGCTCAATGCGCTGACCGACGAGCTGGTTGTCGGTCGCACGCTGTTCCTGGGTGACGATTTTCGCTTCCAGCGATGCGACCAGATTCGCCAGGCTCGTGAGCTGGAGCCCCTGGGTACGGATCAGTTCGTAGACCGTGGGCGCGGTCGGGTCGGGGGTGGGCGCGGTCACCGCAGGATGCCCGTGCGCGGGGTGTGCTTGGCCTTCCACCCCGCCACGAAGGTGGCTGCGGCCGGGACGAGTGCGAGCACGAACGGGGACAGCCCGTCCGGCAGGAAGCCGACGAGCCGCGCATCATCCTGGACGGCGGCGAGGACTCCGAGGAGCCCGGTCGAACCGAGGAACGCCGCAGCGGACGCGGCGGTGACCTTCTTCTCCACGGGGGCCGTGGCCATGGTGGTGCTCCTTCAGGACTGGAGGGACTTCACGAGCGCAGTCAGCTCGGTGACTTGCTTGGTGAGCGCGGCCACCTGGACCTGAAGGGCCGTGGTGTCGCGCTCGATGTGCGCGAGGTAGTAGCCCGCGGCGTGCTGGACCCGCTGACCTTTGCCGTCGGTCTCGGTGAGGGAGCCGATGCCCATGAGGTTGGCGTGCATGGACTTCACGCGGTCGTCGGTCGTGGCCACAGGCGTCTCCTTCGGCGGGGTGGGCGGCTTCGGCGCCGGGGTGGTGCTGCCGGGGTTCCAACTGGCCGAGTGCTTGAGCCGCTCGGCCACGTCGCGCCGAAACTGGTTCATGTCGATGCGAGGGTCGACGGGCTTCCGCCGGGTGGCTTCCTTGTGCGCCCACACGGAGTCCGCGGTCCAGCCATGGAAGCGGCAACGCGCGGCCTGCACCCGTACGGCGATGTCGTACTGCTTCGCGGGCCAGGTTCGGCCGACAGCACCGTTGTTCTCCACCTCCAGCCCGTACGACACGGAGTTGCCGTCGATCGGCTCGGCGGCGTCCGGGGCCGGGTGGCTGGACGATTCGTTGAGGACGGCGTTGTAGGCGTTCCTCGCGACCGTTCCGGCGTGGTTCGCGCGCCCGCTGCCGACGAGGTACAGGCGGCCGGAGCGGGCGAGGAAGTCGTGGCAGAGAGGACCGGGAAGGTCGCCGGTTCCGTTGTAGACGAGCCCAGGGAGGCCGGAGCCTTCGCCTGCGGTGTGGTGGACCATCGTCGCGTGGACGTCGGAGAACGGGCCCTTGTGGTTGCGGTTGTGAGTGCGCCACCCGCTCATTTCGACGATGTCCATGACTCCTTCGGCGCGCAGCGCCTTCAGCCACTGGTCCGGCGTCATCGGTGTTGCCACGGGGTGCCCCTTTCGGCCAGTCCTGAGCCGAGCATAACTGGAACACGTTCTAATTCACTACATCTGTAGTGGCGGACCCGGAGTGGATTACCGGGCACGTGAGAGGGGCCCGCCATGGCGCGGGCCCCTCTCGATGTGTTCAGCTCATGTGCGGCGCAGCTGGTGCGCGGGCGGCTACTTGATGGTGCCGGTCCAGTGCGGATCCTCGGCAAGGAGGTCGACGCTGTCGTCCACGCGGGTCAGGGTGAAAACGACGGCAGTCCCGTCCTTTTTGGCGAGCGCATAGTCGAAGGTGAACGAGCCCTTCTTGCCAGGCGCGAGACGGCCCGTCATCTGCTTTGACCCCTTCTCCGCAGACACAAACTCGGTCTCGCCGCCCGTGGTCGCGCCCTGCGCGCTGACCCCCCACGTGTCGAGATCCAGCGGAGTCTTCGCGTTGTTTGTCACGTCCAGCGAGACGCGGAACCCAGTCTTGTCTGCGCTGGGCTTGAGGTCGTACTCCCCGAAATCGGCGGCAGTCAGCTTGTCGATCCCGGTGACGGTGAGCAGGACACCGTCTTTGTAGCGGAAGCCGTCACCGACCTTCAGTTCGGTGTCCGGCGCCTTCTCCTCGACGGGCTCCTCGGCCGGCGCTTCTTCTGTCGTCGACTGCTGTGGTGCCACGTTCCGTTCAGCGGTTCCCTGTGTGCCGCTGCTGCATGCCGCGGTGATGGGGAGGAGCGCGGTGGCTGCGGTGGCCGCGAGGGCGGTGCGGAGTCTGGTGCGGGTGTGCATGGTCCCCCCAAGGACTGTGTGGATGAGGGGACATCGTGGCGGATGTGCGTGTGTCGTGTCTGGTGGGTGACGGGTTCGTGACATGGCACGGCCCCGGCCGCGTGGCGCGGTCGGAGCCAGTGCGGTGATGCGGCAGTACCATTCGCGCGCGGTCTCACCTACGTGCCCATAGGATTCAAGGTTTCCCCAAGGTTTCCTTCAGGTCGGTTGTGCACAGTCGTCGTGACCAGACCGACGAAAGGTTTTGATCATGGGAATGGGTATGAAAACGACGGCCGTTGCCCTTGCGGGTGCGGCCTTGGCGTTGGGTGGGGTGTCATCCCCGGCCGGGGCGGCCGAGACGAAGGCAGCGTGTGGCTACGACGTCTGCCTCAGCACGACCAACGGGTCGGCAACCCTGTACCTGGACCGATGGTCAGGTAGCTCGTGGGACGTCTGCGACGATGCCCCGGATGGCATGCGGTCGATGGCGGAGGTTCGGTACGCGGGCCAGGTCCTCAGGCTCCAGACTGCGGCGGGATACGGCACCTGTAGCAGTCCGCAATCCCTCTACCCCACCCCGGGATCCGGGGCTGTGATCTCCCTGAAGGTCTGGGTGCAGAACGGTGCGTCTGGAACGCCCCAGTACACGAGGACTGGCAGTTACGTCTGGTGATTGGCGCTCAAGGGCCGCGGTTCCACGAGGGGCTGTGGCCGTAAGAGCGGGTATTGGGTGAGCCCCTCGCCGACGGGGGTGACGGCGAGGGGCTCGGTCCAGCGGCGCAGCAGCCAGATGCGCGGATGGGATGACGCCAGGCTACGGCTGCCAGTCTTCCAGGTGATCTGGGTGGTCGGCGTAGGGCAGTGCGAGCAGGCGCAGCGTGGGACAGGGCCACGACTGCTCGGGGAACTGGTGATTCGGTTCGCAGGAGCGGCACACGGTGGCCGTGACGAAGTGCTGCGCGCCGCCCCCAGCCCGCAGCACGGCAACCCCGTGCGCCTTCACGATCTGCCGCTTGGCGTCGATCTCGCGCAGCACCCGAGCTGGGTCGTGACGGGCGATGTGCTCGGCATACATCCCGCCGTAGGTCGGGACCACCTCCGTCACTCGATCCCATTGATCGCGCGCCGTCACGAACGTTCCCGTCGCCTGGCGCTCGACGACGCGCCAGACACTGACCGAAGCGGCATCCGCCCCAGCCAGCATCACGCCCGTCTGCCCAATGGATTCCAGGGCCACCTGCTCGTCCTCGTCGAGCCGGGCCCGCAAAAAGGCCACCAAGTCGTCCATGTCACCCATCATGGCTCTTCAGACCCTCCAGGCGGGCGTGCACCCGACCGAACGCCGCGCAGCCTCCCGAGCGGCGGCCTGCGCGGAACTGACAGCCGTCAGACGTGCGTGCCGGCTTGGTACCGGGCCGCTGGGACCCCGCCAGACGACGCAGCTTCGCACCCCCCGAGACTGACCCGCACCGGGCGCACCGCATTCATCAGCCGACGCGTGGCGGCACCCGCAAGGGCGAGAGCTGCCCTGGCGCCCTGTGCCATCCGAAGCTGCTCAGGCGTGAGGGTCTGGTGCCGCGTGCGCTGCCGCAGGGCGCGGTCGCGGCTCGGGTACGGGCGAGTCGTCATGTTCCTCAGCATGTCCCTCATCCCTCGGCCGGCGCCAGAGGATTCTCAGAGACGCCGTACTTGAGGCGGCCGAGGCGGGCGTGCACCCGGCCGAGCGCGGCAGTGGCCTCGCGGGCGGCGGCCTGCGCTGTACGGATCTCGTCGTACAGGGCGAGCAATTCGGCCTTCGGGTCGTCGGCCCCGGGAACGGTGATCGCCCCCTCCGACTCCTGGGCGATCAGGTAGTCCGTACACGTGAGCACCTCGGGTACTCGCTGCACGGCGGAGATCAGGTGACCGATCACCCTGTAGGCGTGCTCGGGGCGTTCCCAGCCCTCGGCGGGCAGATCAATCACGCGGCACAGCCTGCGCAGCGCGTCGTCTGCGGTGTCGGCGTACAGCCAGGGGCGGCCGACGTAGTCATCGCCGCCGTAGTTCTCTGCGTGTGTCATATCGTCCCTCCTTGGCTTACGGCTTGTCGGGCCGTACGACCCAAACCTTGTCGGCGCCGACCATGTCGGCCGCGTCCTCGATCGGGTCGCGGGTCTGCCAGTCGGAGATGGGAGTCAGCTCGATTTCGGTGCCGTACGTGCGCTCCGCGGCGGCCAGCCACGCCATGACGACATCGTCGGACCGGTCGTCGGGCAGGGTCAGATTGGCCAGCCACGGGTGCTGGGCGAACAGGGCGGCCATGCACGCGTCGGCGATGTCCGGGGCCTGGTGGAGGTAAATGCTCTGGCCCGTCAAGTGCCCCAGTACGGCGCAGACTCGCTCCGTCGCCATGAGCATGGAGCATGGGGTGATGAGGGTCCAGCGTGTGGTGACGGTGAGTACCTCGGAGAGTGGAAAGCGTCGGGGCGTCATGTGCCTAGCGTCCCTTCTTGGGAGTGGGCGGCGTGGGGGTTTTCGGGGGTTTGACCCACCCGCCGCGGCTGGCCTGGTAGGTCGTCTCCTGCTTCGGGTCCGGCCGGGTGCCGGGGGCCATGGGCATGGTGCGCCGGAGTGGCATGATGCGGGGTCCTGTCTCGTGTACGGGATGGGGACCGGGGCGGCCGGGATGCCTGGCAGCTGTCGGCCGCCCCGGGGGTTGTTCAGCGTCCGAAGACGCGGGAGATGAAGCTCGCGAGCGCGAGCGCGGCAATCCCCAGGAGGACCGCGCGGGTCGACAGATACCGCGCATCCGGATCACGCGCCGCGTCGCCGCGTACGTGCTCGATGGCGTCACCGTCAGGCACGAGATCGCCGTGAACGGACGCCCGGTGGTAGTCCCGGTGCGCCTCGGCTTCGGACCGCGTGACGGTCGGCGGGGAGCTGGCGCGGCACTGTCCGCACCGGTACCGGTAGGGGCTCACAGACACCTCTCAAGCTGATCGTCAGAAGCTGAGGAGCTGTCCTCTCCAAGCTCCTCTCCACTCGGAGAGCCAGGAGATTCCCGCAGGTCACACCAGGTCTCCAACAGCGATGAGTCGGAACTCTCCACGCCAGGGGAGGGGGACAAGCCAGCGCCCGAGAGGAGTCCCTCAACAGCGGCCCTGGCCACCCCCGTACGTCCCGCAACCGGTCCCACTCGCAGGGACCGTTCAGTGGGGATGCCGTAGCCCCTCAACAGCGGGCCGACATCAGTCCGCTTCATGCCCGCCCAAGCCGGGTGCTTGGCGAGGCGCTCGTGCAACTCCGTGAAGTGGATTCCGGAGCGCCCGCGGGTGACCTCTTCGAGCCACAGGAGGAAGACGTCCCGCTCGGACAGTTCGATCCCGTCCTCTTCGGCTTCTTCCTCGGCGTGATCCGTGTGGTCTTCGGCTTCGGGCTCCTCGCCGGGTTCGGGGGAGACCGTCCATGCGGCGATGCACCAGCCGAGCACTGCTGTGGGCGCGACGAACGGTGTCGCGGGGCCGGCGTGGGCCGCGGCGTAGACGGCGATGTAGCCGCCGAGCCCGACGTATCCGAGGCGCGCCAGCGGGTTGTCGTCGGGGAGGGCCTGCCAGCCCTTGCGTATGAGGACGCCGGATCCGGCGAGCAGCGCCGTGGCGGCCTCGCCGGTGAGCCCGGACCGTAGGCTGTCCACGGCCCGGGTGGCGAGGCCGGGGGAGTCCTCGGTGTGCTGCTCCCCCGGCTCGTTGATCGTTTTGTCGGTCATCAGACGATCCCGATGGCCCCGGCGCCGGTGAGGATGAGGGCCTGGGGGATGCCCCAGATCCCACCGGCGGATGCCCAGACACCGGCCGAGAGGATTCCGGTGAACGCGCTCTTGCCCGGCGTCATCTCGCGGAAGTACATGACCGCCGCCAGCAGCGCAGACACGGACCCGAGCCCGGCCGTACCGAAGCCGCCGCTGGTGAACACGGTGGCGAACGCATCGCTCACCTGGCCGCCGACGGTCCAGATGGATCCTGCGGCCATGTAGAACGTCCCGGCAGCGACACCGGTCCACTGGGCTTGGTCGGGGGTCAGTTTCTTGCGGATCCGGCCCTTCTTGGACGGCGCTCCCCCGGGCGCCGCGGCGCCGCCTTTGGGCTCTTTGATTCCGGCGATCAGTACGCCGGTCAAGGCGATGGCGATGCCGCCGGAGCCGACGGAGCCGAGGATCCGGCCGCCCTCGATGCTGATGGCCGGCGCCGCGGTGACGATGAAGTCGAGGTGCTGCATGGGTGGTTTCCCCCTGGTCAGAGCTGTGTGCCGGGCGTGTAGAGCGCGAGGGCGGTGATGGCGGTGGCGAGCGGGATACGGGCGGCCCAGGCGAGGCCGATCCACCAGTGCCGGGTGCGCCGGTCCCAGACGTGCGCAATGACGAGACACGAGCCGATCCCGAGGGCGAGGGCCCCGCCGATGCTGGTGTCGGTTCCGCACGCGGTGATGGCGCGGCTGAACAGGTCGAGGAGGCCGAGGCCCCAGCCGGTGCCGGCTGCGGCCGCGTTGTAGAGCAGGGCGCGGGTCTTGGGGCTGAGTGCGGCGGCCGGCTGCTGTGGGATGGGGAGCACGGTTGGAACTGTCGGGTAGTAGCCGTGCTGGACCCGCATCCAGCCGGACGGCGCAGCCGTATTGGGATCCTCGCCTTCGGCCGGATCGCCGCCCTGATCTCCGCTCTCGTCCTGCTCTGCCAGTGGTGCCTTCTTGGCCGGGGTACGGGTCTGCGCGAGGATCTCGTCCACCCAGTCCGCGGCGTCGTCGCCAGGCACATCCGGTGCGTACGCGGGCGGCGGCGGAATCAACTGCCGCTGTTCCTCCGTCTGGTCGGCGGTCGGGCCGTCGATCTCCTGTCGCAGCAGGTACGCGATACGGCGCTCGTCGGCGCCAGGCTCGGTGGCCATCAGTTGTAGCCCTCCCCGCCCTCGCCAACGCCGCCCTTCTTTGCCTCGCGGGAGAGCACGGTTCGGACGTACGCCGTGTCCACTGCGCATCCCTGCTGCGCGAGGCGATGCGCGATATCCGCAGCAGATGCGCCGGGCTGAAGCGCGGATGACGCGGCCAGGACGAGAGCCTTCTTTGAGGCGCTGCCCGGGAACACCGTCGGCGCGTTGGCCTGGGGCGTATCAGGTGATGCGGCTGCCGCATCGTCCGGCGTATCAGCCGCATCTTCGGACGCATCTCGTGATGCGGATGATGCGGGGGCGGACGAATCGAGGGCGATGCCGAGGTCGTTGGCGAGCTGGCCGGTGAGGTCGAACCACTCGGTGTTGCCCGCGCGCTGGTCGGCGTACTTCTGGTGGAGTTCACGTTCGGTACGCTGGTCGCCGTGAACGGCACGCAGAACATCAGCGGGGCGCAAGGTGAGGGCCGCAAGGCGGCGCTTCAGGTTCTGACTGGTGCCGATCTTGACGCGGGAACCGTTACGGATGAAGTAGACGACCGGAGCGTGGGCACCGCCGAGGAGAGCGGCGATGTCGTCCACAAGTTCGCCGGGCGTACCGGCGGGCTCGGAGGGCGGCTGGGGGCGGCGTGGTTTCGGCGTGGTCTGCCGCTCGATGCTGGTGCGGACGACGTTGAAAACCGTCTCGTTCGCAGCGTCGAGTTGTCGCTGTAGACCGGCTGGCCTGCCCAGGGCCAGAGCTTCGGCGGCGGCGGAGCCTTCGGCGCGCTGAAGTTCGCGGTCGACTGCGACCATGGCGAGGCGTCCGCCAGCCTCCGCGCGGGCCTGGTCCACCCACTTCTGTGTGAGGACGGACAGTGGTTTGGCGTGGTGGCGCAGGACGATGGTCCAGACGGCCTTGGCGAGGCCAGACACGGAGGCGCCGACGATGCCCACGATGAGTGCGCCGTCCGCGCCTTCGAGCCAGCCGTGCGCGGCAACCGCAGCCATTGCGATGAGCAACGCCACGTGGCCGGCCTTTCGAGGGAGGGCGGCGCGCTGGGTGTCGTAGCGGGCGAGCCACTCGATGGCCATGCACATGATCCACGCGAGATCGAAGGCGACCGCTGCGCCGTACGCCGCGAAGGGTGGAACGGCGCGGTCGAGGAGGTCGCCGATGCTGGCGGTGGACCAGATCACGGCCACGGCGAGCATGAGCCCGGCGAGAGCGGTGACGGCGGTGAGGACGATGTGGTCCCAGTCCCGGGGCGGGATGGGTACGCGGACCTCGTAGTCCTCTTCGACCATGAGTGTCACGCCGTTGATGGTGTGGGGCACCGTGCGCTGGCGGGTCTCGGTGCGGTAGCGGACGCCCGGAAGTTCGGGGCTGGTCATCAGGGGTGGGCCTTCCACGGAAGTGTGTGGCCGGGCCGCGCGGTTGGTGTGGCACGCGCGACCCGGCCGGTCAGGTGGGTCAGCTGGCGGCGGCGGCGTTGCTGCCTGCGGCGCGTGCTTCCGCGTCGGCTTCGGCGGCAGCGCGGCGACGCTCGGCTTCGGCTCGGGCGGCGGCCTGGCCCTTCTTGTACGCGTCGGCGGCGTCCTTGGCGCTGACGCCCTTCGGCTTGCCCATCAGCGGGTCACCGCCCCGTACTGCTCGCGCAGGCGGAGCGCGTAGGTGCCGCGTGTGCCGGTGAGCGGGATGTCGGCGAGCGCGGTGAGCACGGCCGTGATGTGTCGGCCGACGGCGGCGTCGTTGTAGATCCCGTGCCAGTCCCAGATGCTGAGTTGCACCTCGGAGTGGAGGGCGCCGGCGCTGATGGTGGTGTCCGGGTTCATTGCGGTGAGCCGGTCGGCGGTGGCGCCGAGCACGATGTCGAGCGTCGCGGTGTCCATCAGCGGTTCACCCCGGCGACGCGGCGGAGCAGCGGCGTGAGGCTGCTGGGGCGCAGGACTCCGACGGCGGCGGCGAGCGCGGTGAGGCTGGTGTTCGGCTCGCAGCGGCAGGTGGGCTGTCGGCAGTTTTCGCAGCGTTCGTGGATGGTGCCAGCGGTGTGGGCTGCCAGGGTGGCGGCGGCGCGGGTAATCTCGCGCATAGTCATTCCTCCTGGTGATGCAGGTGGATGGCTGGCCCCGGCGGAGTTCGCAGCTCCGTCCGGGGCCGTTCCATTGGCAGTCGCGGACTGCTTGCCACCACCGTATGGGCACCCATACGATCTGGGCAAGCGGCTCACCCGGAAAAGAGGAACGGGATGGCCGAAGAGCCGATCGAAGAGGAGGCGCAGCGTGTGTTCGAAGCCCTCGACGGCGCCGAAGCGATGACGGATCACCTGGCGCGGGCACGCGTGATCGGCCGTCTATTGAAAGACCAGGCGGAGCGCAACAAGCGATTCCAGGAGTACCGCCGCAAGGTGGTGCTTGATCTCCGCGCGCAGGGTGTGTCATACCGAAAGATCGCTGCGGAGTTGGGCGTGTCCCTCGGCACCGTTCAGGACATCGAGCGCGGCGCTACTCGGTGGACGACCCGACCGAAGAAGGAGCAAGGCGATGGGTGAGCTGGTGTTCCTTCGGGCCCGGCTCGACGAGGATGAGCGGGTGGCGCGCAGGGTGAAGAGTTCGTGGCGGCAGATCGGCGAGACCGGCGTCATCGTCGCGTCCGACGGTGGCCGCGCGGAGGAGTGCGCTAACGGCAACTGGACGGGCATTGCCGAGCGCATCGTCCGCCACGATCCGGAGCGGGTGCTGCGCGAGATCGACGCCAAGCGGCAGATCGTTGAGGACTACGCAACCACGGCCCGACTGCGCGACGAAGCGGCAGCACGCATCAAGGCGGCAGGCGACAGCCCCGGCGCCGAAGACCTTGATGTGTGGGATCGGGCGCAGCGCGAAGCTGGGATCCTCGAAGGGCCGGTCCGGCTGCTCGCCACCGTGTACGCCGATCACCCCGGCTACCGCGAGGAGTGGCGGCCGTAGCTGCCCGTACGACGTCGGCCCCCGCCCGGATCGCTCGGGGTGGGGGTCTTCGTGCTGCCTGCTCGACCGCGCCGACCGAATCGGCGGCCGGGTGCTCGGCGGCGGAGATTCGGGTGGGCGTCACCCGAGCGAGGGCATCAGTCATACCGCGGGCGTGCGTCTGTGCGATGAAGAGCGCGGCTACTGCCCGGAATTGTGGTCTCGAAGGACGCGGTAGACGTACGACTCGGTGACGCCGAGCAGGTCGGCGATGTCGCCAACAGGCATGCCTGTGGCGGCGTTCTTGATGATCAGGCCGTGTACGTCGATGTGGGCGGCGATGCGGCGTACGAGGCCGGCGCGGATGATGTCGAGGTCTCCGGCGATCATCTTGGAGAGTTCGATGCGCTGGTGGAGCAGGGGGATGAGGTCGTCGTTGGGGAGGGTGAGGAGTGCGAGGTTGATGGGGAGTTCGGGTTGTGTGGGCATGCGGCCTGCCTTGTGTGGGGTGGGCCGGGATGCCCGCCTGTACTGAGTACAGTACTTGGTTCTGTACTCAGTACAGGCGGTGTGCTGCGGCGCCCGTCGTCCTGGTGTGGGCGACGGGCGTCTGTGCTGCGTCGATCAGCGGCTCAACGGCTCACCACTGCGGGGTGGTCGCGGACCCGTCTTCGAGGTCAGCCATGTTGCGGGGCTCGGCGTAGTAGGCATCGTCCTCGGCGCTGATCGCGTCGCACCGGCACGTCCGTGGGGCCCACGCGGGGCCGTCGCCGGTGTTGACGGGGCATTCCTCGTAGTGGTCGGAATCGGTCTGCTGGGTCATGTTGTTCCCCCTTCGGGTCGAGTTCCAGGGTGGCCGGACATTGGGCGACGGCGCGTCAGTTTTCGTCGGCCGGCCGCTCGGTGATCGTGGTGATGCGCTCCATCAGCCGGTGCTCCCAGGTCGGCTGCATCTCGCGTCGATAGGCCAATTTCTCCAGGGCCTTGGCCTTGCTGTCCCACCCGACTCCGGGTACCTTCCGCCACGGCTCGCTGGGCGCGGGGCGGGACTCGATGAAGTAGGTGCTGGTGGTGGGCTGGTCGGGCATGGTTTCCCCCTCGGTGGTCGGGTTCAGGATGGCGGGCCGGGAGGCTCCCGGTCCGTCGGTTCGGTTCCGTCGAGAGCGCGGCGGACGCGAGCCAGCTCGGCGACGAGGCCGTCGCGCTCCTCGGTGAGCCGGTCGATCTCGGGCGCGATGGTCTGGACGTGCCGCCTATTGCCCGCGGCCACGGCCTCCAGCGTGGTGATGCGGGCGTAGAGCCGGTCCAGCGCATCGTCGGTGATCGTGTCGGCCGTGTGACGGGCTTCAGGCACGGTCGGTCTCCTCGACGGGCAGCCAGCGGGTGACGAGGACTTCCCGCCCCTCCACCTCGACGCCTTCCACGATGTCGCCGTGCCAGCCGTGGTCATCGGGGCTGTACTCGCCCACCTCGTAGTCGCCGACATCGAGCTGGGCTTCGTACTCGACGGCGTAGGTTCTGCCGTCGTCAGGGGCGCGGAAGACACAGCGGCGCAGCGCCGTGTACTTGAGCGTGCTCACGGGCTCGTCGGCGAGGAGATCATCGTCGTACTCGATGTACTCGGGATCTTCGGGCGGTACGCCGATGTTGGAGAGCTCATTTCGGGTGAACTGCCGGGTGGGCATCGGACGTTCTCCTTGGTGCAGTCGGGGTGGTGGCGATAGAGGTGGCTGGGCTCCCACCAGCCGGGCGTGCTGCTCTGCGGTACGGGCCTGGCGCCGGCGGGTCTGGCGCTGTTCGGCGTGGAGCATCGCGGCGAGTGCGGCTGCGGCGGTGAGGAGCAGCAGGGGGATGCTGGCGCCGATCCAGCGGGCGGCGGTCACTCGGTGGGCCCGGCGTCCGGGTCGACCTCGGGGTGTGTGAACCGCACCGGGATGCCCAGACCGCGCGCGTACCGGATCTCCGCCGTAGTGGATGTGCCGATGTAGTCCCCGACGACGAGGACCTCAGACGCGAGCCGGATCTTCGCCCGGTGCAGCTCGTCGAGCCGGACCTTGAGCGCTTCGGTCGGGACCGGATCCGCCCACAGCTCGTGTGCGACCTTCATGTTGACGCCGGGCTTCACAACGATCCGGCCTGCCGCAGTCTCGCGCAGATCAGCCTCGGCCATCGCGTCCATGAACCTCGTGCTGCCGCAGATGCAGACGATCGTCGGGATCCCGAGGCGCTCCTTCGCGGTGGTGAGCATCTCTTCGGGGGTGAGCAGGCTGGGGTACGACATGTGGATCTCCTCGGATTCTCGTGGTGTGCTGGGCTGGTGCCCGCCCCCGGCTACGACCCGGGGGCGGGCATACGCAATGTCACGGGGTGTCGAACAGGGACGGTGCGCGCGCGTCAAGGCGTGCGCGGGCCACAGCGGCATACGGTTCATGCGCCTCGATACCGATCGCAGAGACGCCCTCATCAGCGGCGGCCAGCAGCGTCGTCCCCGAGCCAGCAAACGGGTCCAGCACGGTCCCACCCGGCGGGCAGACGAGACGTACCAGCCACCGCATCAACTCCATTGCCTTCGGGGTGTCGTGGCGGACACCATCGACCTCGACTCGCTCCGCGTTCGGAGTCCGGCTGTTGAGCCGGAAGACCGGGAAGGACCGCTGCGCCTGGCCCATCTCACGTACCGGGCAGCCGGGCAGACAGCCGCTGGGCGGGCAGTCATGGCCGAGGAGGATGTTCGCCGGCCAGCCGCCACCGGACGCGGGGCAGGCGGCCACGTTCAGGCCGCCGACTCCATGCCGCAGGAGTCCGCCGACCAGGGAGTCGTAGCCGGTCGACTTGCGGGCCAGGAGAATCGGGTCGTGCGCGGGCTTCAGCGCCGTGTTCCAGCCCTCCCAGCGGCGCGCTTCCTCGGATGCCGCCCGGGCTTCGATGCGGTCCCCGGACATCACTCCGTACAGGCCAGCTTCCCGGGCTCGCCCCTGCGTGCGACTGATGATCTCCCGCTGCTCGAATGCCTCGCCCACAGTGCGCTTGCGGGCGTTGAGCTCGGTGACGAGCGGCAGGATCTCCGTGTCGTCGAACCCGATCGCGTCCCGGAGACGTGTCCACTGCTCGGTGGTGGGGACGATCGCGGCCTTGCCCTGGGTGGTCCACAGGCTGCCCATGCCGGAGAACCCGAACAGAGCATCGATCTGCCGGTTCGTCCAGCCCGCCGCATCCCGTGCCGCCGCGAGCCACGCGGTCACCTGCAGGACCTGCTCGCGGTCGTCGCGGTGCCGGTCTATGGCCCGCGCCAGGTCGGAGCCCTTCGGCTTGCCGTGCGTGTAAATCCAGTCGAGTTGGTCGATGATCCTGAATCCGGCGTCTTCGGCGGCGCAGGCCATGCGGTGATAGGTGCGTGGTGCGCCGAAGGAGATCAGGTGTCCGCCGGGCTTCAGGACGCGCAGGCACTGAGTCCACATGGGGACGCTGTACGCGATACCTGTCGAGTCCCAGGCGTGGCCAGCCACGCCGATCTCATACGGCGGGTCGGTGACGATCGCGTCGACCGAGGCGTCGGGAAGTTCCGTCAGTACGGTGCGGCAGTCGCCAAGGTGCAGGGTCACGGGGTTCTCCTTCGGGTGGTGTCTGGTTGTGTGGTTACGGGGTGTCCGTTCCGTATAGGCCCTGTGTGGCTGTGTGAGGGCCCGGCGGGGGCTGGGGTGAGGAATCGGTGAGCCGGGAGGTTCGCGGGCCGCCTCGGAGGTGTACAGCTGCCCTCGTGGGCCTGCCGTGCCGTCAGCGCCACGGTGGGCGCGCCCAATGCGCCAACGGCAGCCCGGCGGCCACGATGACCAGGACCACGAACAGCACGGTGTCGATCACTGCTGCTCCCCAGCACGTCTCTGCCGCATCGCTATCGCATCCGCCACCGTGAACCCGTTGACCGTGACGTACGGCGCAGCCTCCCTCGCGAGTCGCAGCGCGGTCTCCTCATCGAACCGATGCGCGTCCAGCCACCGCTGACGGCCCGCCTCGTACGCCTCGTACTGGTCGCTGGTGGGCTCGCCGGGCCAGTCGTGGCCCCAGGACCATGCGCCGTCGGCGCCGAGGTACGCGCTCCGGAGGACGACGGCCCACCGGCCCTTGCCTCGGTACTCGACGGTGAGGCCGAACAGGTCGCTGTCGATGCCGTCTTCGGGGAGGCAGTTGATCCGGTACTGGGTGGTCTGGGTGGTGGGCTCGGGC
>NZ_PHRF01000066.1 GCF_004151105.1 Streptomyces sp. L-9-10 | reverse complement strand
ACGCACCCGTACCCACGGCCCGCCGGAGGCGCACCGCGTACCCCGGCGACAACCCGCACACGACGGCCGGCCCGAGCCGAGACGCACCCGTACCCACGCCCAGCAACCCGCACACGACCACCGGCCCAGCCCAAAACGAACGCCCCCGGACCGCCCCCCGCCGGAGGCGCCCCCCCTACGCCACACGAATCGCCTCCTCAATCGTCGGGAACGCGAACCTGAAGCCCGACTCCAGCAGCCGCGTCGGCACCACCCGTTGGCTCCCCAGGACCTCCGCCGACAGCTCGCCCAGCGCCACCCGCAGCGCCACCGCCGGGACCGGGAACGGCGTCGGGCGGCGCAGGACTCGCCCCATCGCCGCCGTGATCTCGCGGTTCGTGGCCGGTTCCGGTGCGGTGAGGTTCACCGGGCCTTCCAGGCTTTCCGTGTCGATCAGGTGCCGCAGCGCGGCCACCTCGTCGTGGAGCGCGACGAAGCTCCAGTACTGGCGCCCCGAGCCGATCCGTCCGCCCAGGCCCGCGCGGAACAGCGGGAAGAGCCGGCCCCAGGACCCGCCCCCGCGCGCGACCACGAGGCCCGTGCGCGCGAACACCGTGCGTACGCCCGCCTCTTCCGCCGCCAGGGCGGCTTCCTCCCACTCGACGCAGAGCGAGGGGAGGAACCCGTCGCCCGGAGGCGCGCTCTCGTCCACCTTCCGGTCCCCGGTCTCGCCGTAGAAGCCGATGGCGGACCCGCACACCAGCACCCGTGGCGGCTGGTCCAGGGTGGCGACGACCTCCGCGATCGTGGCGGTGCCGAGGACTCGGCTGTCGCGGAGTTCCTTCTTGTACGCCTCGGTCCAGCGGCGGTCGCCGATGCCGGCTCCGGCGAGATGGACCACGGCCTCGCAGCCGTTGAGGCGGCGGCCGTCGACCCGCTGCCGCAGCGGGTCCCACTCGACTTCGTCGGCCGTCCGGGCGGGGCGCCGTACCAGGCGGACCACCTCGTGGCCGTCGGCGCGAAGGGAGCGTGCGAGTGCCGTACCGATGAGCCCGGTGGAACCGGTGATCGCGATCCTCATGGGCCCATCCTGCCCGTGGAACGCCCCATGGCACAGTTGCGCCATGTCCGACGCACAGATACGTCCCGCGGTCCCTTCCGACGACGGCAGCCTGGGCGAGCTCGACCGGGCGACCTGGTCGTCGCTGCACGCCGTGTCGCCGCGGCCGGAGCCGCCGTACGGTCCCTTCTTCGACGCGCGGCACCGGCCCGAGGAATTCCTGGTCGCCGAGGTCGACGACGAGCGGATCGCCGGCTACATCCGGGTGGTGCGGCCCACGCCGCTCGCCAGCAACGCGCATGTACGGCAGATCCAGGGGCTCGCGGTCCACGAGTGGGCGCGCGGGCGCGGGGTGGCCCGCGCTCTGCTGCGCGCGGCGGCGCTGCACGCGCGCAACCAGGGCGCACGGCGGCTCACGCTGCGCGTGCTGGGCCACAACGCGCCGGCCCGCACGCTGTACGAGAAGGAGGGCTATGCCGTCGAGGGCGTGCTGCCCGGGGAGTTCTGTCTCGACGGCGTGTACGTGGACGATGTGCTGATGGGGATCTCGCTGACGGACTGAGCGCGAGGGGAGCGGCGCGCGGCCGGGTCCGGACAGGACCTACGAGCCGCCGAAGCGCTCGGAGAGCCGGGGGAAGCGTTCGGCGAGTGCCGCCTCGTCCTCGAAGTCCAGCGGTGTGCCCTCCGGCTCGGCGGGCTGCGAGGCGATGCCCAGGGCGGGGGCCACCACCCCGGTCAGCTGTTCGTACGCCTCGTCCGCCGCGTACCCCAGTTCCTCGCCGTCCCCGTCGATGTCCGGGTCGAAGTCGTCGAGCAGCTCGGCGAGCGCGTCCGGATCGTGCAGCGCGCCCTCGAAGATCTCGCGGCCCTGGCCGATGAGCCAGCAGCGGAAGTAGTCGAAGGCGTCGTCGCTGACGCCGCCGAGCAGTACGGCGGCGGCGCCCCACAGGTCCCAGCGGTACGCGCGGTTGTAACGCGACTCGAAGTGGCGCGAGAAGTCCAGTACGGAGTCGGGGTCGAGCTGCAGCAGCCGCTCGACCAGCTGATCGGCCTGGTCCTCGGGGTCGCCCTCGGCGATCTCGCGGGTGCTGTCGACGATCTCCCAGAACTCCGTCTCGTCCATCACGGGTCCAGCATCGTGCTTACGGGAGGGCGGCGCATGCCGAGCCACGGATTGTGAGCCGTTTCGTTGCCGGGTGTTCGGGTCCGTCGCCGCGGGGCGGCGTCCTGGTCATCCGTACAGCGTCCGCATCCGCCGCGCGGCCTCGGCGAAGCGGTCGCGCAGGGTGGCCGGGCTCAGGACCTCCACATCGGGGCCGAGCGTGAGCAGCTGGGAGTACGCGACGTCCTCAGACTCCACCGGCAGCGTGAGCGTGACCAGGCCGCGGTCGTCCGGCGGGTCCGCCGTGGCGAGCGCCTCGCGCGCGGCCTCGCGGTCGACGGTGTACGGCAGCCGCAGGGCACCGTCCGCCGAGAGCCGGATCAGGACCTCCGTACGCAGCAGCGAGCGCGCGAACTCCGCGGCGCGCTCCTCCCAGAACCCGGGCAGATCGAAGGTCTCATCCCTGGAAAAACGTTCCTGCAAGGTCTCCGCCGAGGTGAACCGGTCCACTCGGTAGACGCGGAAAGACCCCTGGGAACAGGCGCAGACGTACCAGACACCGGCCTTGAGCACGAGACCGTACGGGGCGAGCTCCCGCTCCACCTCGATGTCCCGGCGCAGGTAGCGCGCCGCGACCAGCCGGTCGCCCCAGACCGCCTCGGCGAGGACCGGCAGCAGCTCGGGCGTCTCCGGCTCCTGGTACCAGCCCGGCGCGTCCAGATGGAAGCGCTGCGCCGCCGAGTCCGGGGCGTCCCGCAGCGACGGCAGCAGCGCCGCGGACACCTTCAGCCGGGCCGCCGACGAGATGTCGTCGAGGCCCATCTCCCGCAGCGCGCCCGGCACTCCGGAGAGGAACAGCGCCTCGGCCTCGCCGCGCGCCAGCCCGGTCAGCCGGGTGCGGTAGCCGCCGACCAGCCGGTAGCCGCCGCTCCTGCCCCGGTCCGCGTAGACCGGGACCCCGGCCTCGGAGAGCGCCTGGGCGTCCCGGGTGATGGTCCGCTCGGACACTTCGAGCTCCCGGGCCAGTTCGCCCGCGGTCATGGAGGGCCTGGACTGGAGCAGGAGCACCATCTTGATCAGCCGAGCAGCACGCATGGATCCATGATGCAGGGAACCCCCGCCACAGCGTGACGGGGGTTCTCCCGGGGCATGACCGGACATCAGGCCCGGCCTCGGCTGCCGCAGCGCTCAAAGGCCGCTGGACGCAAGGCCGTAGCGCTCAGAGGCCGTGGCGCTCAGAGACCGCGGAACTCAGAGGCCGTAGCGCTCGCGGGCCTCCACGACCCGCTCCGGCTTGACCTCGCCCCGGCGGGCCAGCTGCGCCAGCGCCGCGACCACGATGGACCGGGCGTCCACGCCGAAGTGACGGCGGGCCGCCTCGCGGGTGTCGGAGAGCCCGAAGCCGTCCGTACCGAGCGAGGTGTAGTCCTGCTCGACCCACTGGCTGATCTGGTCGGGGACCTGACGCATCCAGTCGCTGACCGCGAGGACCGGACCCGGCGCGCCGGCCAGCGCGCGCGTCACATACGGCACCCGCTCCTCGCCGTGCAGCAGCGCCTCGTCGGCCTCCATCGCGTCCCGGCGCAGCTCGCCCCACGACGTGGCGGACCAGACATCGGCGGTGACGCCCCAGTCGTCGGCGAGCAGTTCCTGTGCCTCCAGGGCCCAGTGGATCGCCGTACCGGACGCCAGCAGCTGGGTACGGGGGGCGTCGGCCGCGGCCGGGGTGCCCTCCTTGAAGCGGTACAGGCCCTTGACGATGCCCTCCTCGACGCCTTCCGGCATCGCGGGCTGCGGCATCGGCTCGTTGTAGACCGTCAGGTAGTAGAAGACGTCCTCGGCCTCGGGGCCGTACATCCGCCGCAGGCCCTCCTTGACGATCACGGCGATCTCGTACGCGAACGCCGGGTCGTAGTTGAGCGCGGCCGGGTTGGTGGACGCGATCAGATGGGAGTGGCCGTCGGCGTGCTGGAGTCCCTCGCCCGTCAAGGTCGTACGGCCCGCGGTGGCGCCGACGATGAAGCCCTTGCCCAGCTGGTCGGCGAGCTGCCACATCTGGTCGCCCGTGCGCTGCCAGCCGAACATCGAGTAGAAGATGTAGAAGGGGATCATCGTCTCGCCGTGCGTCGCGTACGACGTCGCCGCGGCGATGAAGTCCGCCATCGAACCGGCCTCGGTGATCCCCTCGTTGAGGATCTGGCCGTCCTTGGCTTCCTTGTAGTACATGATCTGGTCGCGGTCGACCGGGTCGTACGTCTGGCCGAGCGGCGAGTAGATGCCGGCCGACGGGAACAGCGCCTCCATACCGAAGGTGCGGGCCTCGTCCGGGACGATCGGGACCCAGCGCCTGCCGGTCTCCTTGTCCCGCATCAGGTCCTTCATCAGCCGGACGAACGCCATGGTGGTCGCCACCGACTGCTTGCCCGAACCCTTGTAGACCGCCTGGAACGGCTTCTCGGACGGCTCGGGAAGGGCCACGGCGTGCACCCGGCGGGCCGGGGCGGGGCCGCCCAGCTCCGCGCGGCGCTCCTGGAGGTAGCGCACCTCGGGGGAGTCGGCGCCGGGGTGGCCGTACGGTACGAGGCTGTCGTCCAGCTTCGCGTCCGGGATGGGCAGCTCCAGCAGATCGCGCATGGCGCGGAACTGGTCGCCCGAGAGCTTCTTCATCTGGTGGTTGGCGTTGCGCGACTCGAAGCCGGAGCCGAGCGTGTAGCCCTTCACCGTCTGCGCCAGGATCACGGTCGGGGCACCCTTGTGCGCCAGGGCCGCGCGGTAGGCCGCGTACACCTTGCGGGCCTCGTGGCCGCCGCGCGAGGTGTAGAAACACTCGGCGATCTTCGCGTCGGACACCAGCTTCGAGAGCTCGATGAGCGCCGGGTCCACGCCGAAGAAGTGCTCGCGGATGTACGCCACGTCGCGGGTCGCGTAGGTCTGGAACTGCGCGTCGGGCACCTGGCGCAGCCGGCGTACCAGCGCACCCGTCGTGTCCAGGGCGAACAGCTCGTCCCAGGCCGAGCCCCACAGCGACTTGATGACATTCCAGCCGGCGCCGCGGAACTGCGCTTCCAGCTCCTGCACGATCTTGAAGTTGGCGCGGACGGGACCGTCGAGCCGCTGGAGGTTGCAGTTGATGACGAAGGTCAGATTGTCCAGCTGCTCACGGGACGCGAGTGCCAGGGCCGCCGTCGACTCGGGCTCGTCCATCTCGCCGTCGCCGAGGAACGCCCAGACGTGCGAGGCGGAGGTGTCCTTGATGCCGCGGTTGGTCAGATAGCGGTTGAAGCGCGCCTGGTAGATCGCGGAGAGCGGGCCGAGCCCCATCGAGACGGTGGGGAACTCCCACAGCCAGGGCAGCCGGCGCGGATGCGGGTACGAGGGCAGGCCCTTGCCGCCCGCCTCCTGGCGGAAGTGGTCGAGGTCCGACTCGGTCAGCCGGCCGTCGAGGAAGGCGCGGGCGTATATGCCGGGGGAGGCGTGGCCCTGGATGTAGAGCTGGTCGCCGGAACCGTCCCCCTCCTTGCCGCGGAAGAAGTGGTTGAAGCCGGTCTCGTAGAGCCAGGCCGCGGACGCGAAGGTGGCGATGTGGCCGCCGACGCCGTATCGGGCGCCGCGGGTGACCATGGCCGCCGCGTTCCAGCGGTTCCAGGCCGTGATCCGGGACTCCATCGCCTCGTCGCCGTCGAAGGCGGGCTCGGAGGCGGTGGGGATGGTGTTCACATAGTCGGTCTCCAGCAGCGCGGGCACCGGGACCCCGGCCGTTCCCGCGTGGTGGAGGGTGCGCCGCATCAGATAGGCGGCGCGGTGCGGGCCGGCGTGCTCGGTCACGGCATCGAGCGAGGCCGCCCACTCGGCGGTCTCCTCGGCATCACGGTCCGGGAGCTGGTCGAGCTCGCTCGGAAGCTTGCCTACGGGGTCGGGCATGGTCGCCGCCTTCCGGACAGGAGGGGGGTGGAGAAAGAGCCTTGTCTGGCAGGACAGGGCGGAGGACTGGGTGCAGTCCGTCTAAGACTGTAAGTCGCTGATCGATGATCGATCAAAGGGTTGAAAGGCAAAACTTCTCGATCTGGAGGAATTGGCATTCCGTGCCACAGAAGGGGGCACCGAGTGACGGAGAGTGAGTCATGACAGAAGGGGTGATTCAGGCGCGCGGCGCACATCCGAGCACATGGTCCTTCACCAGTGCGCCAATGCCGGGATCCCTTCTGCGGAACGCCTCGACCAGTTCCTCGTGCTCCTCGGCGTACGACTTCTGCACCGTTCCCAGCCAGCGGATCGACAGCGCGGTGAAGACCTCGATGCCGAGCCCTTCCCAGGTGTGCAGCAACACACTGTTACCGGCCGCTCGCACCAGCTCCCGGTGGAAGCCCACGGTGTGCCGCACCTGGCCGGTCCCGTCCGCTCTCCGGTCCGCCTCGTACAGCGCCAGTACGTGCGGCTCCAGGGCCGAGCAGTCCCGCGCGAGACGCTCGGCGGCCAGCTCCGCGGCGATCTGCTCAAGGCCCGCCCGCACCGGATAGCTCTCCTCCAGATCGGCCGCGGTCAGGTTCCGTACCCGTACGCCCTTGTTGGGCGCCGACTCGATCAGCCGCAGACTCTCCAGCTCGCGCAGCGCCTCACGTACGGGCGTCTGGCTGACCTGTAGTTCGGTCGCGATGCGCCGCTCCACGATCCGCTCACCCGGCTTCCAGCGGCCGCTGACGATCCCCTCCACGATGTGCTCGCGGATCTGTTCGCGCAGCGAGTGGATGACGGGCGGGGTCATGAAGCGCTCCTGGGGACAGCGGTCGATGGATGAACGATACGGCGGCGTGCACCATACGGCGGCGCCCCCGCCCGGAGATAGATCCGGGCGGGGGCGCCGTTGCCGTACGTGTTTTTGGCTTGTTCGCCTCGGGCCTACAGACCGAGCTCGACCTCGAACTCGCCGGCCTCCAGAATCGCCTTGACCGCCGTCAGGTAGCGGGCGGCGTCGGCGCCGTCCACCAGCCGGTGGTCGTAGGAGAGCGCGACGTACGTCATGTCGCGCACCGCGATCGTCTCGCCGAGGTCCGGGTGGTTGATGACCACGGGACGCCGGACGGTGGCACCGATGCCCAGGATGGCGACCTGGTTCGGCGGCACGATGATCGTGTCGAACAGCGCACCGCGCGAACCGGTGTTGCTGATGGTGAAGGTCGCGCCGGCCAGGTCGTCCGGGGTGATCTTGCTCGCCCGGACCGCCGCCGCCAGCTCCGCGGTCTTCTTGGAGATACCGGCGATGTTCAGATCGCCCGCACCCTTGATGACCGGGGTCATCAGACCCTTCTCGGAGTCCACGGCGATGCCGATGTTCTCCGAGTCGAAGTACGTGATCGTGCCTTCGCCCTCGTTGATCCGGGCGTTGATGACCGGGTGGGCCTTCAGCGCCTGGGCCGCCGCCTTGACGAAGAACGGCATCGGGGAGAGCTTGACGCCCTCACGGGCGGCGAAGGACTCCTTGGCCTGGGCGCGCAGCCGCATCAGCTTGGTGATGTCCACCTCGACCACGGAGGTCAGCTGGGCCTGCGTCTGGAGCGCCTTCAGCATGTTGTCGCCGATGACCTTGCGCATGCGGGTCATCTTGACGGTCTGGCCGCGCAGCGGGGACGCCTCCAGCGTGGGCGCCTTCGACGCGGCGGGAGCGGCTGCCGGGGCGGGGGCCTGTGCGGCGGCACGCGCGGCGGCCTTGGCGGCCTCCGCGGCGGCGATGACGTCCTGCTTGCGGATACGGCCACCGACGCCGGTGCCCTTGACCGCGCCCAGGTCGACGCTGTTCTCGGCGGCGAGCTTGCGCACCAGCGGGGTGACGTACGCGCCGTCGTCGCCGGTGGTCGCGGCGGGCGCCGGGGTGACCGGGGCCGGGGCCGCCGGGGCCGGAGCGGCCGGAGCAGGAGCCGCGGGCGCGGCCTGGACCGGCGCGGGCGCCGGAGCCGGGGCGGCCGGAGCCGGAGCCGGAGCGGCGGCGGGTGCCGGGGCGGGGGCCGGAGCCTCCTGGACCGGCGCGGGCGCCGGAGCGGCAGGAGCCGGAGCGGCGGCCGGGGCCGCCCCCGGAGCGCCGATGACGGCGAGCTTGGCGCCGACCTCGGCGGTCTCGTCCTCGCCGACCACGATCTCCAGCAGCACACCGGCGACCGGAGCGGGAATCTCGGTGTCGACCTTGTCGGTGGAGACCTCGAGCAGCGGCTCGTCCTCCGCGACCTCCTCGCCGACCTCCTTCAGCCAGCGGGTGACGGTGCCCTCGGTGACCGACTCGCCCAGCGCGGGCAGCGTGACGTCGGTGCCGGAGGCGCCACCGGCAGGGGCGGCGGCGGGCTCGGGCTGTGCGGCCGGAGCCGCGGGAGCCTCGGCCACGGGGGCCGGGGCGGCGGGGGCCGGGGCGGCGGGGGCCGGAGCGGGCTCGGCGGCGGGGGCCGGAGCGGCCTCCGTCGGCTGGGCCGCCTCGACGCCGCCCGTCCCGTCGTCGATGATGGCCAGCTCGGCGCCGACCTCCACGGTCTCGTCCTCGGCCACCTTGATGGAGGCCAGCACACCGGCCACCGGGGCGGGGATCTCGGTGTCGACCTTGTCGGTGGAGACCTCGAGCAAAGGCTCGTCGGCCTCGACGCGCTCGCCCTCGGCCTTCAGCCAGCGGGTGACAGTGCCCTCGGTGACGCTCTCGCCGAGCGCCGGCAGGGTTACGGAAACCGCCATGGTTTCAGTTGCTCCTAACGATGGGGTCTCCCCAGCTCGCGCGGAGCGCCGAGCGAGGGGAAGTGCGGTAGTGGTCGTCGCGCCCGGACTGAGGCATCAGTCGTGGGAGTGGAGGGGCTTGCCGGCCAGGGCCAGGTGGGCCTCGCCGAGAGCCTCGTTCTGGGTCGGGTGCGCGTGGATGAGCTGCGCGACCTCGGCCGGCAGAGCCTCCCAGTTGTAGATCAGCTGAGCTTCGCCGACCTGCTCGCCCATACGGTCACCGACCATGTGGACGCCGACCACGGCGCCGTCCTTGACCTGGACGAGCTTGATCTCGCCCGCGGTCTTGAGGATCTTGCTCTTTCCGTTGCCCGCGAGGTTGTACTTGAGGGCGACGACCTTGTCCGCGCCGTAGATCTCCTTGGCCTTGGCCTCGGTGATACCCACGGAGGCGACCTCGGGGTGGCAGTACGTCACCCGCGGCACGCCGTCGTAGTCGATCGGAACGGTCTTCAGACCGGCCAGCCGCTCGGCCACCAGAATGCCCTCGGCGAAGCCGACATGCGCGAGCTGGAGGGTCGGGACGAGGTCACCGACCGCCGAGACGGTCTCCACGTTCGTGCGCATGTACTCGTCGACGACGACATAGCCGCGGTCGGTCGCGACGCCCTGCTCTTCGTACCCGAGACCCTCGGAGACCGGACCGCGGCCGATCGCGACGAGCAGTATCTCCGCCTCGAACGTCTTGCCGTCGGCCAGCGTCACGCGGACGCCGTCCGGGGTGTACTCGGCCTTCTCGAAGAACGTACCGAGGTTGAACTTGATGCCGCGCTTGCGGAAGGCGCGCTCCAGCAGCTTGGAGCTGTTCTCGTCCTCGGCCGGGACGAGGTGCTTGAGGCCCTCGACGACCGTGACGTCCGTGCCGAACGACTTCCACGCGGAGGCGAACTCGACGCCGATGACACCGCCGCCCAGGATGATCGCGGACTGCGGGACCCGGTCCAGGGTCAGTGCGTGGTCCGAGGAGATGACACGGTCGCCGTCGATCACTAGACCCGGCAGCGACTTCGGTACGGAACCGGTCGCGAGGAGGACGTGACGGCCCTGGACGCGCTGCCCGTTCACATCGACGGAGGTGGGGGAGGAGAGCCGGCCCGCGCCCTCGATGTAGGTCACCTTGCGGGAGGCGACCAGACCCTGGAGGCCCTTGTACAGGCCCGAGATGACCTCGTCCTTGTACTTGTGGACACCCGCGATGTCGACGCCGTCGAAGGTGGTCTTGATACCGAACTGCGCGCTCTCGCGTGCCTGGTCGGCGATCTCGCCGGCGTGCAGCAGGGCCTTCGTGGGGATGCAGCCGTTGTGCAGGCAGGTGCCGCCCAGCTTGTTCTTCTCGATCAGTGCGACGTCCAGGCCCAGCTGCGCTCCGCGCAGCGCCGCGGCGTAACCGCCGCTACCGCCGCCGAGGATCACTAGGTCGAAAACGGTGCTGGCGTCGTTCGCCACGTCACGTCCTCCATGCATGTGCGCCGGGCGCGGTCCGGTGACCGGGCGGCGGCTGGTCTTCGGCCGCTATGTCTTCGGCCCTGTGGTGGGGGCCCTGTCCTGCCGAGAACCCATCTTCGCACTTGTCGAAGCAAGACGGGACGCGGGGCCCCGGAGGTGAGACGGGCCACATCGTTCTGCCGCCCTCGCCCACCTCCGGAGCCCCGGTCCCGCGGCCGGCCGGAGCCGCCCGCCGGCCGTCGCGCGGACCCGCGGTCAGCCCAGGTCGCCCGCGGCGGTGCGCTCCGCCAGCTTCACGAGCGTACGGATCGAGGCGCCCGTACCGCCCTTCGGCGTGTAACCGTACGGCGCCCCCTCGTGGAAGGCCGGGCCCGCGATGTCCAGGTGGGCCCAGGTGATGCCCTCGCCGACGAACTCCTTCAGGAAGAGCCCGGCGACCAGGCCGCCGCCCATCCGCTCGCCCATGTTCGCGATGTCGGCGGTGGGGGAGTCCATGCCCTTGCGCAGGTCGGCGGGGAGCGGCATCGGCCAGGACGCCTCGCCGGCCTCCTCCGCGATCTCGTGGATCGAGGTACGGAACGCCTCGTCGTTCGCCATGATGCCGAACGTGCGGTTGCCCAGCGCCAGCACCATCGCGCCGGTCAGGGTCGCCACGTCGACGATCGCGTCCGGGTTCTCCTCGGAGGCCCGGGTCAGCGCGTCCGCCAGCACGAGCCGGCCCTCGGCGTCGGTGTTGAGGACCTCGACGGTCTTGCCGCTGTACATGCGCAGCACGTCACCCGGGCGGGTGGCCGTGCCGGACGGCATGTTCTCCGCGAGGGCGAGCCAGCCGGTGACGTTGACGGCGAGACCGAGCCTGGCGGCGGCGACGACGGCGGCGAACACCGCGGCGGCGCCGCTCATGTCGCACTTCATCGTCTCGTTGTGACCGGCCGGCTTCAGCGAGATGCCGCCCGAGTCGTAGGTGATGCCCTTGCCGACGAGGGCGAGGGTCTTCTCCGCGTCGGGGTGCGTGTAGGCGAGCTTCACCAGCCGCGGCGGGTTGGCCGAGCCCTGGCCGACCCCGAGGATGCCGCCGTAGCCGCCCTTGGCGAGCGCCTTCTCGTCGAGGACCTGCACCTTGATGCCGTTCTCCTTGCCGGCGGCGGTGGCCACGGCGGCGAAGGACTCGGGGGTGAGGTCGTTCGGCGGGGTGTTCACCAGATCGCGGGCGCGGTTGACCTCCTCGGTCAGCGCGATCGCGCGCTCGGCGGCGGCCTTGTGCGCCTTGTCGCGCGGCTTGGCGCCCAGCAGTGCCACCTCGCCGAGCGGCTGCTTCGGGCCGTCGCCCTTCTTGGCGTTCTTCTCGCCGCCCTGGTAGGCGGTGAAGGCGTACGCGCCGAGCAGCGCGCCCTCGGCGATCGCCTCGACGTCCTCGGACGCCTCGACGGGCAGCGCGAACGCGGCCTTCTTCACGCCGGACAGAGCGCGCGCGGCGACCCCGGCGGCACGGCGCAGCGGCTCGGCGCCGTACGTCGCGTCCTTCTTCGGGACCGGGCCGAGCCCGACCGCGAGGACGACCGGTGCCTTCAGGCCCGACAGCACGGGCAGCTTGGTCACCTCACCCTCGGCACCCGAGGCGCCGAGGGTCTCCAGGACGGAGGCGAGCTTTCCGTCGAACGCCTTGTCCACGGCCTCGGCGCCCGGCGCCACAACCGGCCCTTTGGCGCCCTTCGCGACGCCGACGACAATCGCGTCGGCGCGCAGCGTCGCCGCCCCGGAAGTGCTGAGAGTGAGAGCAGTCACGGTGGTGAAATCTCGCTTTCGTTAGGTTCGTTGGCGGTCGAGGGGTGGGCCGACCGAGCCCGCCGCATCGTAAGCGGGCGCTCTGCGCGGCGGCAACGAGCCTACGCTCAGTGATATCCGCCGCCGACGGGGGCGGCGGTTCCTTCGGCTGTGGGCGGCTTTCCCACCTTTGCGGCCCGCCGGAGTGTGCGTCTGTCTGTCCTCCGGGCCGACGACGCCCCTTCGGACGTACTCGTCGTAGTCTCGCGCGATGACCTCCATGGACGGCGAAGGCGCGGACGCCGCACGCTCCCCGGTGGCCGACGGCATACGGTTCGCCTTCGGCACCCTCACCGTGCTCCCGGTCCGGCTGACGCGCTGGGACCGCGGCGCCGCCCGCGGCGGAATGCTGACCGCGCCTGCCGCCGGGCTGGTCGTGGGCGCGGGCGCGGCGGGCGCCGGCGCGCTGCTGCTCCTCGCGGGCGCGCCGCCGCCGCTCGCGGCGGTGGCGGCGGTGGCCGTACCCGCCGTCCTCACCCGCGCGCTCCATCTCGACGGTCTCGCCGACACCGCGGACGGTCTCGGCAGCGGCAAGCCCGCCGAGGACGCGCTGCGGATCATGAAGCGGTCGGACATCGGCCCGTTCGGGGTGGTCACGCTGGTGCTGGTGCTGCTCGGGCAGGTCGCGGCGGTGGCCGGTCTGTACGCGGGGAGCGCGGCCCGCGGCGCGGTGGCGGTGGTCGTCGCCGGGGTGACGGCGCGGCTCGCGCTCACCCTGGCCTGCCGTACGGGGGTGCCGCCGGCCCGGCCCGACGGTCTGGGCGCGGCGGTGGCGGGGGTGGTGCCCGTACGGTCCGCCGCGGTCGCCGCGTTGCTGGTCACGGCGGCCTGCGGGGCGGCGGGCGCGCTGCTCGGTCCCGCCGATGCCGTGCGGCACGCGCTGGCGGCCGTGGCCGGGCTGGTCGCCGCGCAGCTGCTGCTGCGGCACTGCGTACGGCGCTTCGGCGGGGTCACCGGCGATGTCTTCGGCGCCCTGGCGGAGACGGCCGCGACCGTGGCGCTGGTCGTGCTGACGCTGGGCTGGTGACACCCGCCGGCCGGGGGCGCGACGGCGAGAGCGACGTCCGGCAGGACCGTGCCGGCCCGCTCAGCGACGCGTCCCCAGCCTCCTGCGGTGCAGCCACCCCGGCAGACCCGGCGCCTCCAGGAAGCCCTCGGCGCGGCCCGCCGCGATCCCGATGCGCAGCAGATCCGCGCTCTTCTCGAAGAGCATGAAGCGCGGCTCCCAGATCGGCCGGTACTTGGCGTTGGCGCGGTACAGCGACTCGATCTGCCACCAGCGCGAGAAGAAGCTGAGCAGCGAGCGCCACAGCCGGAGCACGGGACCCGCGCCCAGCTTCGCGCCCCGCTCGAAGACCGACCGGAACATCGCGAAGTTCAGCGAGACCTGCGTGATCCCGATCTCCCCCGCGCGCCGGAGGAGTTCGATGACCATGAACTCCATCAGTCCGTTCTCGCTGTCCCGGTCACGGCGCATCAGGTCGAGCGAGAGCCCCTTGGGCCCCCAGGGCACAAAGCTCAGCACCGCCCTCAGTTCGCCCTTCCCGTCATGGCATTCGAGCATCACGCACCGGCCGTCGCCCGGATCGCCCAGCCGTCCGAGCGCCATCGAGAAGCCGCGCTCGGTCGCGCCGTCGCGCCAGTCGTCGGCGCGGCGCAGCAGCTCGGCCATCTCATCGGCCGGGATGTCCTCGTGGCGCCTGACCGTGACGCGGTAGCCGGCCCGCGCGACCCGGTTGTACGCCTGGCGCACGGTCCGCATCGCCCGCCCCTCCAGGGTGAAGTCGGCGGTCTCGACCAGCGCCTCGTCGCCCAGTTCCAGCGCGTCCAGACCGTGCCGGGCGTAGATCGTCCCGGCCTCCTCGCTCGCGCCCATCACGGCGGGCAGCCAGCCGTGCTCCCGCGCCTCGGCCAGCCACGGTTCGATCGCGCCCGGCCATGCCTCCGGATCACCGATCGGATCGCCTGAGGCCAGCGACACCCCGCCCACCACGCGATAGGTGATGGCGGCCTTGCGGGTCGGGGACCACATCACGCTCTTCTCGCGGCGCAGCGCGAAGTAGCCGAGCGAGTCGCGCTCCCCGTACCTGTCGAGGAGCACCCGCAGCCCCGCCTCGTCGTCCTCGGTGATCGGGTCGACGGCACGGCGCGAGCGGAAGGCCGCGTACAGCACGGCGAGCAGCAGCAGCGTGGACAGGACGTTGATGGTCACATTGACCCAGCCGGGCGTGACGATCCCCGGGAAACGGGAGTCGTCGGCCATCAGCGAGACGAGCCGGGCCGTGCCGTAGCGCCAGCGCTCCGTGAACGACGAGGTCCCCGCGGCGGTGTTGGTGACGGTGACGAGCAGCGCGGCCAGCAGCGAGGCGGCCAGCAGCCCGCCGACCGCCACGGCCGCCGCCAGCCGCGGGTTGGAGCGGTCGCCCTTCGCGTAGAACTCCCGCCGCCCCAGCAGCAGCGCGCAGACGAAGACACCGGTCAGCCCCAGCGAGATCCAGTTCTGCGGATAGCGCCTGATCTCCGGAAAGACCATCACGAACGAGAACAGCAGCAGGAAGGACCCGGCGAGAACGACATTGAGAATCCAGGCGGCACGCTTGCGGCGGCGCATGGTGATCGCGAGGAAGAGCGTGAAGACACCGGACGCGAAGCCCGCGGTGAGCAGATACGGGGTGAAGTAGTCGTCGACGTTGTGCCGACGCAGATCCTGTCCGAGCGAGACCCACACGGCGCTCAGGAAGTTGACGAAGGTGACGGCGCGCAGATACCAGACCGCGAACGCCGCGCCGCGCCGCGAACGTTCGGTGGCCCGGCTCGCCCCGGCAGCCCGGCCCAATGGATGGACGGCCATGCGGACTTCTCCCATAAAACACGATCATATGGGGCATCGTGCTTCATGCAGACTGATACGGCCGCCCGTGGTGGCGACCGCACCGTCGCCTCACTCGGTGACGTACTCCGCGGAGTTCTCCACCGGCTCCGCCCCGGCCCGCTCCGGCAGCTCCGCCGCGAGAGCGGCCGCGGCCCGGACGAGCGGGAGCGCCAGCAGCGCCCCGGTTCCTTCCCCCACCGTGACGCCCTGGTCCAGCAGCGGGTTGAGGGCCATCCTGTCCAGCGCCTTCGCCTGCGCGGGCTCCCCGCTCAACTGCCCCGCTAGCCACCAGTCGGGAGCGCGGAACGCCGCCCGCTGGCCGACCAGCGCACAGGCCGCCGAGACCACACCGTCCAGGATCACCGGCATCCGCCGCACGGCGCTCTGCAACAGGAACCCGGTCATCGCCGCCAGATCCGCGCCCCCGACCGTCGCCAGCAGCTCCAGCTGATCCCCCAGCACCGGCCGCGCCCGGCGCAGCGCGTCCCGCACCGCCGCGCACTTGCGCATCCACGCCAGATCATCGATCCCGGCGCCGCCGCGCCCGGTCACCACGGACGCGTCCGTACCGCACAGCGCGGCGATCAAGGTGGCCGCGGGCGTCGTGCCGCCGACGCTCAGATCGCCCAGGACCACCAGATCGGTGCCCGAGTCCGCCTCCTCGTCCGCGATCGCCATGCCGAGCCGCACGGCACGCTCGGCCTCCTCGACGGTCAGCGCGTCCTCGATGTCGATCCGCCCGCTGCCCCGCCGCACGCGGTGCCGTACGACCTCGTCGGGCAGCAGCGCCGGATCGCAGTCGAGCCCGGCGTCCACGATCCGCACCGGCACCTCCGCCAGCCGGGCCAGCACGGCGACGGGGCTCTCGCCCTCCAGCACCGCGCGCACCAGCGCCTCCGCGCTGCCGGCGGGCCGTCCCGAGACATCGAGCGCGGCGACGCCGTGATCGCCCGCGAACAGCACGACGCGGGGCTGCCGGACGGCCTTGACCGGTACGGATCCCTGCGCGGCGGAGAGCCACTCACCGAGCTCGTCCAGGCGCCCCAGCGCCCCGCTCGGCACGGCCAGCCGCTCACGCCGTTCCTCGGCGTCCCGTCGCGTACCGCTGTCGGGACGCTCGATCAGATCGGAGAAGTCATCGAGATTAAGCGAGCTCATTCGCCGACAGTATCGTCAGGCGGGGAGCGGTCTTTCCCTGGCCGGGACCACCGGGCCGCCCCCGCCGCCCCGCACAAGGCCCCACCCGCCCCGCACAGGCTCAGCGCAGCGTCACCGCCTGGCCCGCCACCACCAGCAGCACATGCTCACACTCCCCCGCCACCCCCGCGTTCAGCCTCCCCAGCTCGTCCCGGAACCGCCTCCCCGACACCGTCGCCGGCACCACCCCCGCCCCCACCTCGTTCGTCACCGCCACCACCGTGCGCCGCGCCCCCCGTACCGCCGCCACCAGCGCCCCCGTCCGCTCCCGCAGCGCCTTCTCGCCCCCCGCCGCCCACGCCGCGTCGTCCCACGCGTTCACCCGGTCCATCGCGTCCGTCAGCCACAGCGACAGGCAGTCGATGAGCAGCGGCGGCCCCTCCGCCGCGAGCAGCGGTACGAGGTCGCAGGTCTCCTCCGTGCGCCAGGACCCCGGCCTGCGGTCACGGTGCGCGCGGACGCGGGCGTCCCACTCCGGGTCGCCCTGGCGACCGCCGCCGGTCGCCACGTACAGCACCCCGGGGAACGCCGCGAGCCGCCGCTCCGCCTCCCAGGACTTGCCCGAGCGCGCCCCGCCCGTCACCAGCGTGCGCCGTGGTACCTCGGGCACGGGGTGGTACGCGCCGACCGTCAGCGTCGTCCCGTCGGGCACGGCCCGCGCGCCCGCCGCCGCCAGCCGCCGGTCCAGTTCCGGGCCGGGCGGCACATCGTGGTCGAGGTGGACGGCGACGACGTCGGTGTCGGGCCCGATGGCGCCGGCCGCCCGCAGCCGCGCCACCGCGTCGGGGCGCCCCACCACGTCGGCTGCGACCATGTCGTACGGGGCCACGGCCCGGCCGTTCTCGGGCGGCAGACCCGCGGGCGCCCCGCCGGGCGGCAGGTACAGCAGCCGCTCGCCGCCGGACGCCGTCACCTCGTACCCCGTACCCGGCGCGTCCATCGGCACCGCCCGCACCCGGTGTCCGCCGAGCAGCGTCAGCACCCGGCCGTCCGCCACCCGGCCCGCCGTCGGCAGTCCGGCGGGCAGTTCCACCGCGGGACCGTCGTGCGGATGGCTGAGCAGGACCTGCCGTACGCCCGCGAGAGAGTGCCCGGCGCGGGCCGCGGCGAGCGCGGCCCCCGGGGTGAGGTCGAGCAGCAGAACGCCGTCCACCAGCAGGGCGGTCGCGGCGCGGGCGCGCTCGCCGCGGGCGGTCGCGCAGGCGGCGCAGGTGCAGTGGGGGCGGGGGAGTCCCGCGGGGGCTCCCGTGCCGAGCAGAGTCAGTTCCACGGGGTTGATCCTCCCGTGTCACCGCTCACGGTGCGCGCCCGGCTACGCTGCGGGCAGGAAATCGATCAGTTCCGCGGGACCCGGGAGGCGCACATGGCGTGGACGTGGCGGTTCGAGAAGGCCGACGGGACGGAGGTCCCGCCGGCTGTGGAGCCGGAGGAGTTCACGACGCAGGGGGATGCCGAGTCGTGGGTCGGCGAGGCGTGGAAGGAGCTCCTCGACGGGGGCGCGGACCAGGTCACGCTGTTCGAGGACGGTGCCAAGATCTACGGTCCGATGAGCCTGCGGGCCGACGGGAGCTGACCGTACGCGTCCGGGCGCCCGCGGACCGCTCCGCGGGCGCCCGTCACTGTGTCCCGGCGCCCCTCCGCTACATCTCGCCGAGCGTCACCTCCGCGGTCTTCGCCGCGCCGCCGCGCGTGAAGGTCACCTTGATCTTCTGTCCCGGCTTGTCCGAGGCGAGTTCCTCGGACAGCGAGGTGATCGTCGTGACCGGGGTGCCGTCGATCCTGGTGATGATGTCCCCGGGCTCGATCCCGGCCTTGGCCGCGGCGCCGCCCCTCGGGGCCGTGACGACCGCGACGCCGGCCGGCTGGAAGTCGGAGCCGAGTACGGTACGGCCGCTGATGCCCAGCGCCGCCCGGCCCGAGTCGATGACCCGGCCGTTCTTGATGATCTGGTCGGCGACCGTCTTCACCATCGACGCCGGGATCGCGAAGCCGATGCCGGGCGCGGCGCTGTTGCCCAGCTGCTGATCGGTCGCGGCCAGCGTCGGGATGCCGATCACCTCGCTGTTCAGATTGACCAGCGCGCCCCCGCTGTTGCCCGGGTTGATGGCGGCCGACGTCTGCACCATGTTGGCGATGGTGGCGCCCGTACCGCCGCCCGACGAGGCCTCGCTGACGGTCCGTCCGACCGCCGAGACGATGCCCTGGGTGACGCTGCCCGACAGCCCCAGCGGCGACCCCATGGCCAGCACGATCTGCCCGACCGCGACCGCGGAGGTGTCACCGAACTTGGCGGCCTTCAGCCCGGCCGGGACCTTGTCGAGCTTGATGACGGCCAGATCCTGCTGGGGGAAGCTGGAGACGAGTCTGGCCCGCAGGAGCCGCTCGCTGTTGGCCACGGTGACGGAGAAGGCCCGCTGTTTGCCGACGACATGGGCGTTGGTGACGATGTGGCCCTTTCCGTCGTAGGCGACGCCCGACCCCAGATTGTCCCCGGCCTGGATCTGGACGACCGAGGGCAGCACATTCCTGATCGCCGTCTCGTAGGCGGTCTGCAGATCGTTGCCGGCGCGCCGCATGGCCGCCGCCTGGGTCGTGGTGTCGGGGTTCGACATGCGGGAGCCCGGGGTGGCGGCGCCGGCGCAGCCACCGGCCAGCGCCGCCGCACAGATCGCGGCGGTCAGAGGCAGCAGCGGCCGGCGGGCGCGACGGCGGCGAAGGGAAGCATCCATGCCCGGAGTATCCCGTTTGTCCTATTGGTGTGGCCTGCGGTACACCGCCGATCAGGGCCCTGGCCGTACCGGGCCCCGGCCGTACCGGGCCCCGGCCGATCAGAGGTCACCACCGGTCATGCGCCACCGCCGCCGGGGACACCGCGGGCTCACGGTGACACGGGGTCAGCGCGCCGCCGCCAGGAACTGGGTGGCGGCCAGCTCCCCGTACAGCGGATCGTTCGCCACCAGTTCGTCGTGCGTGCCCACCGCCCGCACCTTGCCCGCGTCCATCACCACGATCCGGTCCGCGAGCGTCACCGTCGACAGCCGGTGCGCCACCACCAGCACCGTCACCTCCCGGGCCGCCTCCGCCACCGCGTCCCGCAGCGCCAGCTCGTTGACCGCGTCCAGCTGGGACGTCGCCTCGTCCAGGAGCAGCAGCCGGGGTCCGCGCAGCAGCGCCCGCGCGATCGCCACGCGCTGGCGCTCGCCGCCCGACAGCTTGGAGCCGCGGTGGCCGACGAGCGTCTCCAGCCCGTCCGGCAGCCGCTCCACGAGCTCGTTCAGCCTGGCCCGTACGAGCACCTCCCGGATCCGTTCGTCGGTGGCGTCGGGGGCGGCGAAGACCAGATTCTCGCGCAGCGTCCCGGCCAGCACCGGCGCGTCCTGCTCGACATAGCCGATCGTGGCGCGCAGTTCGGGGAGCGCCCAGTCGCGTACGTCCCTGCCGTCGACCAGGACCCGGCCGCCGGTGGCCTCGTAGAACCGTTCGATCAGTCCGAAGACCGTCGTCTTGCCGGCGCCCGAGGGGCCGACGAAGGCCGTCATCCCGGGGCCGGGGATCTCGAAGGAGACGCCGTGATGGACGTACGGAAGCTCCTCGCGGTACCGGAAGGTGACGTCCTCGAAGGCCACGGTGGCCGGACGTGCGCCGGGCCGCCCGGCCGTCCCCGTCCCGACGGCCGCCGGTTCCAGGACCTCCGTCTCCAGCCGCTCCGCCTCCGCGATCCTGGCGACGGCCGCCGATCCCACCTGGTACTGCGTCACCGCCTGCACCAGCTTCGACACCGGATCCATCAGATAGAAGAGGAACAGCAGAAACGCGATCAGCGTCGAGATGGAGATGGCCCCCGAGGCCACCCGCGCCCCGCCGATCCCCAGCACCGCCAGGAACGACACCTGTACGGCCAGTCCGACCGAGGTCCCGGCCAGCGACTGCCACTTCGCGGCCCGCACGCCGTGCCGCCACGCCTCCTGGGCCGCCGCCTCCACCACGGCGGCCTCGCGCTCCTCCGCGCCCGACGCCTTGACCGTACGGAACGCGCCGAAGGCCCGCTCCAGCACGGTGGATATGTGGCCGACCGCCTCCTGCGACCGTCGCGTGGCCCGCGAGATCCTGGGCATGACCAGCGCCACGGCGGAGCCGATCACCACGATCACGCCCAGCGTCACCCCGAGCAGCACCATGTCCATCACGCCCATCAGCGCGATGGTCGCCAGGAACGCGAGTCCGCCGGTGCCCGCCGAGACGATCGACTGGGTCGTCACCGCGCGCAGCAGCGTGGTGTCGGAGGTGACCCGGGACATCAGATCGCCCGGCTGGGTCCGCTCCACCTCGGGCAGCCGCAGCCGCAGCAGCCGTCCGATCAGGGTGCGGCGGGCCGCGAGGACGACTGACTCCGCGGTCCGCTCCAGGAGGTACGAGGCGAGCGCCTCGATCGCCGTACCGAACACCACCAGCCCGGTGAGCACCAGCAGAATGCCGGTGATCGAACCGTCCTCACCGAGCCGTTCGACCAGGGCCTTCGTGGCGAGCGGCTGGGCCAGGCCGCTCGCCGCGCCGATCAGTGCCAGGAACGCGCCGAGCGCGACGATCCGGCGATGCGGCCGGAAGTGCCGGTACAGGGCCCGCCAGGTCTCCCCGGCGGAGAGCCGGGCCGTCTTGGGTGCGCCGGCTCCGCCGCCGCTCTCTATGCTGCTCACGACCGTGAGGACGCGTCCGGGGGCCCGTCACCTGAGCGACTCCCCGGCCCGGTCATCTTCCGTCTCTCAGCCGCGCACGCCGCACAGATGCAGCAGCCCGGCGACCCTGCGGTACGGCTCGGTGCGCCCCGCCCGGTCCTCCAGGGCCAGCAGCCGTTCGAGTTCCTCCCCGGCGGACGGCTCCGCGTCCCCGGCCGCGCCGTCCGTGAAGACGCGTACGCCGTACCAGGCGTGCAGCGGCGCGGCGATCCCCGCCAGCGTGGCGGTGAGCGCTCCCAGCCGGTCCGCGCGTACGAGCAGCCCCAGCCGGTTGACGCAGGTGTCCGTGTCGAAGGAGTCCAGCGCTCCCGCCCAGTCCCCGGCCAGGCCTGGCCGCAGGGCCAGGGTGTCCCCGTTGCGTACGAGCAGCGACAGCAGGCCGCCAGGCGCCAGCATTCTGGCCAGCCCCGCGAGCAGCGCGTCCCGCTCGTCGGTGTACATCAGCACGCCATGGCAGAGGACCACGTCGAAGCTGCCCGGCAGGAAGTGCACCCCGGTCTCCAGGCCGTCGCCCTCGATCAGCCTGACCCGCTCGCGTATGCCCGCGGGCTCCTCGGCCAGCGCCGCGCGCGCCGTGGTGAGGTGCGCGGCGTCCGACTCCAGCCCGGTGACCGTGTGTCCGGCGCGCGCCAGGCGCAGGGCCTGCGTGCCCTGCCCCATGCCGACGTCCAGCACGCGCAGCCGCTGTCCCACCGGGAAGCGGCCGGCGATCTGCTCGTCGAGCTGGCGCGCGACGAGTTCCCGCCGGATGACATGGCGCAGCGCGCCGTGGCCGGCCGACCGCTCGGCCGAGCCTTCCGCGCAGCCGGAGACGTCCGTGCTCAGGGCCGCTCTCCGCGCTTGACCTGCGGCTTCGGCAGCCGCAGTCGGCGCATCTGGAGCGTACGCATCAGGCCGTAGGCCACCGCGCCACGCTTCGGGGTGTCCGGGAAGCGCTCGGCGAGCTGCTTCTTGAGCCGGAACCAGAGCCCGATCGAGTCGATGACGATCAGCACGATCACGCCGAGCCAGAGCAGCAGCGCGATGTTCTGGAGGGCGCCGACCCTGACCATGCTCAGGACGAGGATCACCACCGCGAGCGGCAGGAAGAACTCGGCCATGCAGAAGCGTGAGTCGACGAAGTCGCGGACGAAGCGGCGTACCGGCCCCTTGTCACGGGCGGGCAGATAGCGCTCGTCACCACTCGCCAGCGCCTCGCGCTGCTTCGCCAGATCCGCGCGGCGTGCCTCGCGCTGGCGCTTCATGGCCGTCTTGCGGTCGGTCGGCGTCGTGGAGGCGCGACGTCGCTGCGTCTGCGCCTCACTGCGCTTGGGGGTCGGGCGGCCCTTGGGGGCCTGCGGGTCGCGGGGCTGCGTGGAGAGGCCCGGTGTCACCTGGGTGGCGGGGGCCTTCTCTTCCTTGGAACGGCTTCGGAACACAAAACCCAAGGGTACGGGGTGTCGTGGTTGGACCCCACCCCCGTGGGGAACGATCCCGCAACAGCGAGCGTCTGTATGTGGACAGAGGGGGACTTTGTCTCCCCTGTCCCCGACTTCCGTCTACTCCCTGCGCCTGACTGGGGCGCGGAGCAGTCGTCCTTGGGGAGGAGCGCATCCGCGCTCGAACAGTGCGGTAATAGAGGCAGGGCCCGTACTGTGGGTTCTGTTGGAGTGCTGGAGCTGTAGTCCGTCAGAAGGGGGCGCGCGAAGCCCATGAGCGGTGTCATGAAGCGTATGGGGATGATCTTCCGCGCGAAAGCCAACAAGGCCCTTGACCGGGCCGAGGATCCGCGCGAGACCCTCGACTACTCGTACCAGAAGCAGCTGGAGCTGCTGCAGAAGGTACGCCGCGGGGTCGCCGATGTGGCGACGTCGCGCAAGCGGCTGGAGTTGCAGCTGAACCAGCTGCAGGGCCAGTCGTCGAAGCTGGAGGACCAGGGCCGCAAGGCGCTGGCGCTCGGCCGGGAGGACCTGGCGCGTGAGGCGCTCTCCCGCCGTGCCTCGCTCCAGCAGCAGGTCACCGACCTGGAGACGCAGCACCAGACGCTGCAGGGCGAGGAGGAGAAGCTCACGCTCGCCGCGCAGCGCCTCCAGGCCAAGGTCGACGCCTTCCGTACGAAGAAGGAGACCATCAAGGCCACCTACACCGCGGCACAGGCGCAGACCCGGATCGGAGAGGCCTTCTCGGGCATCTCCGAGGAGATGGGTGACGTCGGCATGGCGATCCAGCGCGCGGAGGACAAGACCGCGCAGCTACAGGCGCGGGCCGGCGCGATCGACGAGCTGCTGGCCTCCGGCGCCCTGGACGACCAGTCCGGGATGGCGAAGGACGACATCGCCGCCGAGCTGGACCGCATCTCCGGCGGTACGGACGTCGAGCTGGAGCTCCAGCGCATGAAGGCGGAGCTCGCGGGCGGCTCGGCCCCGAAGCAGGCGATCGAGGGCGGCACCCAGGACGCCCCGCCGACCTCGAACAAATTCGACAAGCAGTAGGGATTCGTCATGATCGTACGGATCATGGGGGAGGGCCAGGTGAAGCTGGCGGACAGCCACTTCACCGAACTCGACACGCTGGACGACGAGCTGCTGGCCGAGATCAGGAACGGCGACGAGGACGGCTTCCGCCGTACGTTCCACGCCCTCCTGGACAAGGTGCGCGAACTCGGCGAGCCGCTGCCCGTCGACTCCCTGGAGCCGTCCGAACTGATCCTTCCCGCTCCTGGCGCGACCCTGGAAGAGGTCCGCGAGATGCTGAACGACGATGGCCTGATCCCCTCGGCCTGACCGGCTTCTCCCGCACTCCAGCACCCCCGCGTGCCCCGTGTCCCCGGCTCTGACCGGCGGCGCGGGGCACGCGTGCGTACGTCACGGGCACGTCTGTAGGGCGGTGCGCGACACGCGTGCGTACGGCCCGTGTCCGGGGTGCGGCGCCGACGCGCGTGAGTACCGCCGCCCGTACCCCGTACCGTTGCAGCGTGACCCCTTCCGGATGCCCGACGTGACCTCCCTCGGAACCCCGCTCGTCCGTGCGCGGAGCTGGGTGCGCGCGCATCCGCTCGCGTCCGACGGCGTGCTGGCGGCGGCCGTCCTCGTCGGCATGGTGCTCGGATCGTTCGCCGAGAAGCACGCCGGCCCCGGCGGCCCCACCTTCGGTACCCGCACGCCGGAGCCGCTCACCGTCCTGCTCATGGTGCTCGGCGCGGGGGCGCTCGTCTTCCGGCGCCGCGCGCCCATGCCCGTCCTGCTGTGCACCGGCGGGCTGACCCTCGTCGACATCCTCGCGGGGCATCCGCCCACCCCCGTGGTGTTCAGCGCCGTCATCGCGCTCTACACCGTCGGCGCCCACACCGACCGGCCCACCACCTGGCGCGTCGGCCTCGTGACCATGGCCGTCCTCACCGCCGTCGCGATGCTGCTCAGTCCCGACCCCTGGTACGCGCAGCAGAATCTGTCGATATTCGCCTGGACCGGCATGGCGAGCGCCGCGGGAGACGCCGTACGCAGCCGCCGTGGCTTCATCGACGCCATGCGCGAACGCGCGGAACGCGCCGAACGCACCCGTGAGGAGGAGGCGGGCCGCCGGGTCGCCGAGGAGCGGCTGCGCATCGCCCGCGATCTGCACGATGTGGTCGCCCACCACATCGCCCTGGTCAATGTGCAGGCCGGCGTCGCCTCGCACGTCATGGACAAGCGCCCCGACCAGGCCAAGGAGGCCCTCGCCCACGTACGGGAGGCAAGCCGCTCCGCGCTCAACGAACTGCGCGCCACCGTCGGGCTGCTGCGCCAGTCCGGCGACCCGGCGGCCCCCACGGAACCGGCCCCCGGCCTCGCCCACATCGACGGGCTCCTCGACACCTTCCGCAACGCGGGCCTGCCCGTGGAGTTCGCGGCGAACGGGGCCGGCGCCCCGGAAAGCCCCCTCCCCGCCGCCGTCGACCTCGCCGCGTACCGGATCATCCAGGAGGCCCTGACGAACGTGCGCAAGCACGCCGGGCAGGCGGCGAAAGCCGAGGTCAGCGTCGTACGCGTGGGCGCCACCATCGAGATCACCGTGCTGGACGACGGGCGGGGCACGGGCGAGCCCGCGGACGGCGGCGGCCACGGCCTCATCGGCATGCGCGAGCGTGTCAACGCCCTCGGCGGCGCCCTCACCGCGGGGCCCCGCTACGGCGGCGGCTTCCGCACCCAGGCGATACTGCCGGTCATGAACCGCACGGGGGAGAACGTATGACGATCCGGGTCCTGCTGGCCGACGACCAGACGCTGCTGCGCAGCGCGTTCCGGGTCCTGGTGGACTCCGAGCCGGACATGGAGGTCGTCGCGGAGGCCGCCGACGGCGCGCAGGCCGTGGCCCTCGCCCGCTCCACCCGGCCCGATGTCGTCCTGATGGACATCAGGATGCCCGGCACGGACGGTCTCGCCGCGACCCGCATGATCAGCGCGGAACCGGAACTCGCCGCCGTGCATGTCGTCATGCTGACCACCTTCGAGGTCGACGAGTACGTGGTGCAGTCGCTGCGCGCCGGGGCCTCCGGCTTCCTCGGCAAGGGCGCGGAGCCGGAGGAGCTGCTCAACGCCATCCGGATCGCGGCGGCGGGCGAGGCGCTGCTGTCGCCCGTCGCGACGAAGGGCCTGATCGCCACCTTCCTCGCACAGGGCGCGGGTGCGGGCGAGGGCGCGGACCCGGCGGTCAGTCCTGAGCGGCTGGACGCGCTCACGGTGCGCGAGCGCGAGGTGCTGGTGCTGGTCGCGGGCGGCCACTCCAATGACGAGATCGCGGAGCGTCTTCAGGTCAGTCCGCTGACGGTCAAGACCCATGTGAACCGCGCGATGGCCAAACTAGGGGCTCGCGACAGGGCCCAATTGGTGGTAATCGCCTACGAATCGGGCCTGGTACGCCCAAGGGTGGAGTAGCACACCTCTCGCGTGTACTCCAAGCGCGGTACAGGCCGGATAAGGAACTCGACCTGCGGTCTACACATCGGCCCCCGCCGATGGCCGATCGTATAGAGGGGCCGTCGTGCCCATCCGCGGAGGCGCCGCAGCGCCCCTCCGCGGCCGAGCCGCCGTGTCCACCTGCCGCGCACACCACAGAAGAGAGACACCCAATGTCCTGGCTGTCAAGATTCAGCCTCGCGCAACGGGCCCTGATAGGGCTGATGTCGATCATCGCGATCGTCTTCGGAGCCATCGCGATACCGCAGCTCAAGCAGCAGCTCCTGCCCTCCATCGAACTCCCCATGGTGTCGGTGATCGCCCCGTACCAGGGTGCCTCCCCCGATGTGGTCGAGAAGCAGGTCGTCGAACCGCTCGAGAACTCCATCAAGACGGTCGACGGCATCAGCGGCATCACCTCCACGGCCAGCGAGGGCAGCGCCGTCGTCATGGCCAGCTTCGACTTCGGCGACGCGGGCACCAAGCAGCTCGTCGCGGACGTCCAGCAGGCCGTCAACCGCGTGCGCTCCCAGCTCCCCGCCGACGTCGACCCGCAGGTCGTGGCCGGCTCGACGGACGACCTCCCGACCGTCGTCCTCGCCGTCACCTCCGACAAGGACCAGCAGGCGCTCGCCGATCAGCTGGACCGTACGGTCGTCCCCGCCCTGGAGGACATCTCGGGCGTCGCGCAGGTCACCGTCGACGGTGTCCGCGACCTCCAGGTCGCCGTCACCCCCGACGACAAGAAGCTCGCCGCCGCGGGCCTCAACACCATGGCGCTCTCCGAGGCGCTGAAGGCCGGCGGTGCCACCTTCCCCGCCGGTTCGTTCTCCGAGGACGGCAAGAGCCGTACGGTCCAGGTCGGCGGCGGGTTCACCTCGCTGAAGGAGATCGAGGACCTGCGGGTACTGCCCCAGGCTGCCGCGGGCGGCGCGGGCGGTTCCGCCGACGCTCCCTCCCCGGTACGCCTCGGTGACATCGCCACCGTCGAGCAGAAGCCGGCCGCCGCGACCTCGCTGACCCGGACGGACGGCAAGCCCAGCCTCGCCGTCTCGGCCACCATGGACAAGGACGGCAGCGCCGTCGCCGTCTCGGACGCCGTCAAGGACAAGCTGCCCGACCTCCGCAAGGACCTCGGCTCCGGCTCCACCCTCACCGTCGTCAGCGACCAGGGCCCGGCCGTCTCCAAGTCGATCTCCGGACTGACCACCGAGGGCGCGCTCGGTCTCGTCTTCGCCGTGATCGTGATCCTGGTCTTCCTGGCCTCGCTCCGCTCCACCATCGTCACCGCCGTCTCCATCCCGCTCTCCATCGTCCTGGCGCTGATCGTGCTGTGGACGCGTGACCTCTCCCTCAACGTGCTCACCCTCGGCGCGCTGACCATCGCGATCGGCCGCGTCGTCGACGACTCGATCGTCGTCCTGGAGAACATCAAGCGGCACCTGGCCTACGGCGAGGAGCGCGAGGCCGCCATCCTCACCGCCGTCAAGGAAGTCGCGGGAGCGGTCACCGCCTCCACGCTCACCACCGTCGCGGTGTTCCTGCCGATCGGTCTGACCGGCGGCATGGTCGGCGAGCTGTTCGGCTCGTTCTCGCTGACGGTGACGGCGGCGCTGCTCGCGTCCCTGCTCGTCTCGCTGACCGTCGTACCGGTGCTCTCGTACTGGTTCCTGCGCGCGCCGAAGGCCGCCGTCGGGGTCAGCCCCGAGGAGGCCCGCCGCCTGGCCGAGGAGAAGGAGGACCGCAGCAGGCTCCAGCGGCTGTACGTACCGGTGCTGCGCTTCGCGACCCGCCGCCGCATCACCAGCGTGGTCATCGCGATCGTCGTCCTGCTCGGTACGTTCGGCATGGCGCCGCTGCTCAAGACCAACTTCTTCGACCAGGGCGACCAGGAAGTCCTCTCCATCAAGCAGGAGCTGGCCCCGGGCACCAGCCTGGAGTCGGCCGACGCCTCCGCGAAGAAGGTCGAGAAGGTCCTCTCCGGCATCGAGGAGATCAAGGACTACCAGGTCACCGTCGGCTCCTCCGGCTTCATGGCGGCCTTCGGCGGCGGTACGGGCGCCAACCAGGCGTCGTACCAGGTGACCCTGAAGGACTCCGCGACCTACGAGAAGACTCAGGACCGCATCGAGAAGGAGCTGGCCGGGGTCGACGGCATCGGCGAGACGACGATCGGCGCGGGCGGCGGCTTCGGCAGCCAGGACCTGAGCGTCGTCGTCAAGGCGTCCGAGGCGGACACCCTCCGCAAGGCCGCGGACCAGGTCCAGGCCGCCGTCGCGAAGCTCGACGACGTCACCGACGTACAGAGCGACCTGTCACAGTCCGTCCCGCGCATCTCGGTCAAGGCCAACTCCAAGGCCGCCGCGGCCGGGTTCAACGACACCACGCTCGGTCTCGCGGTCTCGCAGGCGGTACGCGGCACCACCTCGGGCAAGGCGGTCCTGGACGACACCGAGCGGGATGTCGTCGTCACGTCGGCCAAGCCGGCCAAGACGATCTCCGAGCTGAAGAACCTGCCCCTGGGCCCGGTGAAGCTCGGTCAGATCGCGGACGTGAAGCTGGTCCCCGGTCCGGTCTCGATGACCCGCATCGACGGCTCGCGGGCCGCGACGATCACGGCACGGCCGATCGGTGACAACACCGGCGCGGTCAGCGTCTCGCTCCAGTCGGAGATCGACGCCCTGGATCTTCCCGAGGGCGCGACCGCGACCATCGGCGGTGTCTCGCAGGACCAGGACGACGCCTTCGGACAGCTGGCTCTCGCCATGCTGGCGGCCATCGCGATCGTCTTCATGGTCCTGGTCGCGACCTTCCGCTCGCTGATCCAGCCGCTGATCCTGCTGGTGTCCGTCCCCTTCGCGGCCACCGGCGCGATCGGCCTGCTGATCCTGACCGGTACGGCGATGGGCGTCCCGGCGATGATCGGCATGCTGATGCTCATCGGCATCGTGGTGACCAACGCGATCGTGCTGATCGACCTGATCAACCAGTACCGGTCGCAGGGTCTGGGCGTGGTCGAAGCCATCATCGAGGGCGGCCGTCACCGGCTCCGCCCGATCCTGATGACGGCGCTGGCGACGATCTTCGCGCTGCTCCCGATGGCACTGGGAGTCACCGGTGAGGGCGGCTTCATCGGGCAGCCGCTGGCGGTCGTGGTGATCGGCGGCCTGCTGTCGTCGACGCTGCTGACGCTGCTGCTGGTGCCGACGCTGTACGCGATGGTGGAGCTGCGGAAGGAACGCCGCGCGAAGAAGAAGGCGGCGAAGCGGCACGCCAAGCGGAACGACACCCCGGCCCCGGAGTCGCAGCGCGAACCGGAACCGGCGAACGTCTGAGGTTCCGACGCACTGAGGTACTGAGGTACTGAGGTACCGACCGGGGGATGCCCCGGGGTGGCCGCGAGGACCGGGCCGCCCCGGGGCATCGCTGTGTGCGGGTGCGGATGCGCGTACGGGCGTGGGCCGATGGCTCGTCGGGGCTACCCCGCGGCCGGGACCCGCGCTCCCGCCCGCCCCGCCCATCCCGCCGCCGTCACCGCCCCCACGCCGCACGCCGTCATCACCGTGAACAGCGGCACCGCCGTCTCCGCCCCGCCGAGCCCCGCCAGCGGCGCCACCACCGCCCCCAGCGCGCTCTGCGCCGTACCGAGCAGCGCCGAGCCCGTGCCCGCCGCGGCCGGGACCCGGGCGAGCGCCAGGGACGTCGCGTTCGTGAGGACCAGGCCCAGGCCGCCGCACACCACCGCCATCGGGACCAGACAGCCGGCCACCGACAGTCCCCCCGCCACGGCGGCGGCGAGCAGCGACACGGTGCCGGCGAGCACGGTGCGCACCCCCGTACGCAACAGCCACTCCGGGCCGATCCGGCCCGCCGACCGCGCGCTCACCGCCCCGGCCAGCGCGGTGCACACGGCGCCGCCCGCGAACGTCACGGACGAGACGCCGACGCCCAGCCCCAGTACGTTCTGGAGCAGGAACGGCGACCCGGCGATATAGCAGAAGAGCGTCCCGAAGGCGAAGGCGTACGCGAGGGTGTAGCCGGCGTACGGGAGGTCGCCCGCGACCTCCCGTGCCGTACGGAACAGCTCCCCGCCGCTGCCCGTCCGCCGCCGCGACGGCGGCAGGCTTTCCGGTACGGCGACCACCACGGCCGCCGTGACCAGCAGCGCGACCCCGGCGAGCAGCCAGAACACGCCGCGCCAGCCGGCCGCCCCGAGCACGGCGCCGCCCGCGAGCGGCGCGAGCACCGGCGCTGTCCCGGACAGGGTCATCAGGATCCCGAACAGCCGCGCCGCCGCGGCTCCTTGGGCGACATCCGTGACGACCGCCCGCCCGATCACGACCCCCGCGGCCCCGCTGAACCCGGCCACGAAGCGCAGCACGACCAGCCGGCCGAGCCCCGGCGCGACCGCGCACAACGCGGTGGCCACGGCACACACGGCCGCCCCCGCGAGCAGCGGCCCCCGTCGCCCGTACCGGTCCGAGAGCGGCCCGAAGACGAGATGGCCGGCCGTCATCCCGGCCAGGAACGAGGTCAGCGTCACCTGCACCCCGGACGCGTCGGTCCCCAGCTCCGCGGTCATCCGGGGAAAGGCAGGCAGATACATGTCCGTCGACAACGGACCGACGAAACAGAGCAGTACGAGCGCGACGGTGAGCCGGGAGCGGGGGCGGCGGTGTGATCGGGGCATGGGGCGGCAACCTCTTCGTCCGGTGCGGAGGAGACGGTGAATCGACCGGGAACACAAGGGGATTGCTGGAGCGCAACGGCACAAGAGAACACGCCACGGCTCCGGGAACCGCCCTCGGGCGGAGTACGGCGCGACGGCCGTGCTCGAAACGCCTGGGCGGTTGACGAACGTAGGAGACGGTAGACGACACCGGGGACGCCCCGCAATCAAGCGGAACGCCCCTGACCACGGCGGGGACCACGCCGGACAGGCATTGCAGCGGCGCCGGCAACCATCTGGCGCGTCGCCGCGTCGCCGCGTCGCAGCAGCGACCGGGAACCGTCTCGGCCGATGTCACCGGTGCGTGGCATTCTATGGATCTTGCTGACGGGATTGGGGGGATGGGCCAGTGGGCTACACGATTCCCGAGGGTGTCGACACGATGCTGGATGTTGTGGGAGTGGGGTGGCCCAATGTCGACGAGGACGCGTACCGCGACATGGCCGACGCGCTCCGGGAGTTCGCGGACGACGCGGAGGACGATGGGGCTGCCGCGAACCAGTACATCCAGAAGCTGCTCTCGACCGGGCGGAGCGAGTCGCTGACCGCACTGGACGAGCACTGGTCCAAGGTGCAGGGGAAGCACAAGGACCTCGCGAAGGCATCGCGGATCATCGCGGGCGCGCTCGACAGGGTCGCGGACATCATCGTCGCTCGGAAGATAGCCGCCGTCGGTGAACTCGCCGATCTGTGCGCCACGGTGGGCGTCACACTCGCTTTCGCGCCCGTCACGGCCGGCCTGTCGACTCTGTTGGCCGGAGCGAAGATAGCCGCCACACGGATCGCCTTCAAGCGCATCCTCAAGGAGATGGCGGAGGCAGCCGTCGCGGAGATCGTCGCGACGCTCACCCAGCCAGCGGTGGCCGCGATCGAGAACGTCGTCGCGGACCTGGCGATCCAGACGGCACTGAACGTCACGGGTGTGCGGGACGGCTACCGCACCGACCAGACCGTCAAAGCCGGCGTGGAGGGACTGAGGCTCAACTCGGCAGACGGCCCGACCGGCCCGGTCCCTGGCGGCGACCTGGAGATCGACCATGACGCGCACGGCAGTACTGGCATGCACCTGGCCAATGTCCAGATCTCCATGCAGGGCAAGACGAAAGCCAAGATCGGTAAAGCCAAAGGAGCTCACGGCCGGGCGAGAGGCAAGGACTCTCTCACGGCCGCCCTCGACACCACCATCGACGGTGTCACCGAAAAACTAGACAAAGCACTCGACGATCTCGGAGACCACGTCGGCAAGAAGCTCCCGGACGCCATCAAGGGCGGGTCCAAGGCTCACCGCGACGCCGACGCCGATGTCCGTGACCAGGTCGGTAAGGGTGGCAAGGGTGACGGTGACGACTTGGGCAAGGGCGGGAGCGGAGACGGCGGACATGGCGGCGGGGGAAGCTCCGGCAGCGGGAGTGGAGGCGGCAGGCCCCTTCAGCCTCCGCCCGGCTGGCACGGCAGGAGTGCAGGCCGCATGCGGCATCACCGCGGGGACGCACTGGACGTCAGCGGACTGGATCAGCAGCAGCGCCTTCGGCTCCTGGAACACGAAGCCCGCGATCTCGCGGACGCCGCTCGCGATGCCCGGGGGCAGCAGCCGGAGGGCAAGGACAGGCTTCAGCAGGGATGCTCCGGCGCGTTGGTCCATGGCGACGTCCTGACTTCGCACAGCAGCTCGCAGGGCCGGCACGGGCAGAAGACGCCTGACACGCATCCCGTATTGCGGTCCGTCTACGACGAGCTCGCAGCGCGGGCCGACCGCGGCGAACTCGTCCTCGGGCGCGGGCACGGAAAGTGCGCCGAAGTATCCTTGATCTCCGACCGATTGCATGATCTCGACGACAAACACGGCAGCATCACCACGATCGAGGACGCCCGCCGCGCCATGTCGGGGAGCAAGATCTACACGGTGGCCATCGGCGACCAACAGGACGGCGACGGCAATGTGGCCAAGCATGGTTCGTATTTACCGCCCTGCCGGAGCTGCGGCCCCGCATTGGAAGCTCTGGGGATCGGCTTGCACAGTTGAGCACTGTTTCCGGCAGAGAGGAACAACGATGAAATCACCGCCCCCCCAGGAGAAGCTGGACGAGTGGCTGCGGGCCAACGGCTGGTACCCGGGACGCGAGAACGCGGACGAGGCCGGGCGTCTCATCGCCATTCGCGTCAACAACTCCAAGGACCAGGGTTTCCCACTGCGACCGTGGGACGAGGTCTTCCGATTCGTCTCGTCCTTCGTCGGGCTGGAGTTCCCCGTTCCCTTGGCACCCGAGAGGAAGTTCCGGGCAGACCCCACATTCGGTTATGACGGGGACGCGGAGTTGATCGTCGAACTCGCGGAGAATCTCGGGCAGCGGCTCTTCCCCGTCGGCTGGGAAACGTCCGAGAACGGGATCGTTTTGCTGGACGAGACCGGGCGTTACTTCTATCTGCACCACACTGGGGCCTATTTCCTCGGGAAGAATGAGTCCCAGGCCCTCTCCAGCCTGATGACCGGCGACCAGGAAGATGCGGAGGACTACTATGCCTGACCTGATTCCGGGAGTGGCGGCCTCCTTGCTCGTTCAGGAAAAGATCGTCAGTCACACCAGTCTGGCCGGGGAAGACCTGCCTCGTCTGCACCCCGCCGTGCAGGACTTCTTCGACGCGCTGCCCGTCGGACAGCGTGAGCCGTTCATCGGCTACTGCGCCGAATCCGCGCTGATCTCCGACCAGATGTGGGCCCTGGACCAGCAGCGGGCCGACCGCGGAACGACGAGCCTTCGCGAGGCGCGAGCCCACTTCGAGGGGGCGGCCCTCGTCGCGAAGAAGATCCGCGACCACGGGGACCCGGAGCACGGCACTCCTGCCGCTGTCTGCCGCTCCTGCTCGGCGCTGTTGGGCGAGCTCGGCATCGACGTCATCGGCGCATGAGCGGGGACGGTGATGCGCTGACCGCCGCCGGCTGGTTTCCCGGCCGGGATGTCAGGGACGCCGCCATGTCCGCCGCACTGGAGACCGCGGCGGTCGCCGTGCCGGTCGCCGGAGGTTCCCCATGGACGCTGTTTCCCGCTGCCATGCGGGCATTGCGGGAGTTCCACGGACTGAACCTCCGTCCTGCCGGTGCGGGCAGGGACGTCGCCGCCTCGGGCTGCTACCTGGAGCCCTGCGAGGCACGGCACGCATTCCGGGCCTTCGAAGCGCTCGGTGAGATAGTCGGTCTACGCCTCTTCCCTCTCGGCCGAACGGACAGCCACGGACTTCTTGGCGTGGACGAGTTGGGGCGCCTCTTCTGTCTTGACCATGGTGGCCGCTGGCTGCTCGGTGACACCGTGCGGGAGGGCCTCGGCGCGCTGACGGAGGGGTGCGCTCCGCACCGGATCGCGCCTCGGCGATGGGCGTGGGCGGCGCCGCATGCGTACGAGGAGCCCCTGGGCAACGCGGTCCGCACCGCGCTGGTGGCGGTGTACGTCCTGCACCACAGGAAGGTATTCAGTGCCCGTGAGCTACGCCTGACGATCACGACGCTGCGTGGCATTGGCAGGAGACCTTGGACCGTCTCATCGCCCTGCCTCGTGGCTCCCTTCAGGACAGCGCCGTGCCGCTCGTGGCGCGGATGCGTGCGCTGATGGCAGCGGAGGGGGTCGTCCCCCAGGGAGCCGAGCTCAAGATCACTGTGGCCGCGCCGGAGGGAACGCGATTCCCGCGGGCTTCCGTGAGCTGTGCGGTGCGCGTGGGGCACTCGGCCACCGCGCCCGCCGAAGCGGAGCTTTCGCTTTCGGCGGGCGCCGGTGCGGTGGTCGGCCGTCCATGGGCGGCCGTCCGCGGGTGCGTGGAGGACCTGGCCCGTTACGGCCGTGCCCAGGGGTGGAGCGACCAGGTGCCCGTTTTCCCTGCCTCGACGGGTCCGCCGTTCTGACGTGGAACCCTGATCATGCGACGCCGAGTCCCCGACCGGTCGGCACCGGTCGGCACCGGTCGGCACCGGTCGGGGACTCACCCGCGCTGACGTGGGCGTCGCGTCGGGCCGGGCAACGGCCCCGCTGATGACGGGCACGGTCCGGAGCGCCGCACGGCGGCAGACCGTGCCCGGACCGTCGCCCCGCCCCGTAGGGCCCGTGCCCCGGCGCGGCTACGGCAGGGCCAGCATCCGTTCCAGCGCCAGCTGTGCGAAGTCCGCCGTCTCCTTGTCGACCTGGATGCGGTTGACCTCGTTGCCCTCGGCCAGTGACTCCAGCGTCCACACCAGGTGCGGCAGATCGATCCGGTTCATCGTCGAGCAGAAGCAGACCGTGCGATCGAGGAACACGATCTCCTTGTCCTCGGCGGCGAAACGGTTCGCCAGCCGCTGTACGAGATTCAGCTCCGTGCCGATCGCCCACTTCGAGCCCGCCGGGGCCGCCTCCAGCGCCTTGATGATGTACTCCGTCGAGCCGACGTAGTCCGCCGCCGCCACGACCTCGTGCTTGCACTCGGGGTGCACCAGCACGTTCACGCCCGGGATCCGCTCCCGTACGTCGCGGACGGAGTCCAGCGAGAAGCGTCCGTGCACCGAGCAGTGGCCGCGCCACAGGATCATCTTCGCGTCGCGCAGCTCCTGTTCCGTGAGGCCGCCGTTCGGCTTGTGCGGGTTGTACAGGACGCAGTCCTCCAGCGACATCCCCAGATCCCGCACCGCGGTGTTGCGCCCCAGGTGCTGGTCGGGCAGGAAGAGCACCTTGTCGCCCTGCTCGAACGCCCAGTTCAGGGCCCGCTCGGCGTTGGAGGACGTACAGATCGTGCCGCCGTGCTTGCCGGTGAAGGCCTTGATGTCGGCCGAGGAGTTCATGTACGAGACGGGGACGACCCGCTCGGCTATGCCGGCCTCGGTCAGTACGTCCCAGCACTCCGCGACCTGCTCGGCGGTGGCCATGTCCGCCATCGAGCAGCCCGCGGCCAGGTCGGGCAGGACGACCTTCTGATCGTCGCCGGTCAGAATGTCCGCGGACTCCGCCATGAAGTGCACGCCGCAGAAGACGATGTACTCGGCGTCGGGCCGCGCCGCCGCGTCCCTGGCCAGCTTGAAGGAGTCGCCGGTGACATCCGCGAACTGGATGACCTCGTCACGCTGGTAGTGGTGGCCGAGGACGAAGACCTTGTCCCCGAGCTTCTCCTTCGCCGCGCGGGCGCGCTCCACCAGGTCCGGGTCGGACGGGGAGGGCAGGTCGCCCGGACACTCCACGCCACGCTCGCTGCGCGGGTCGGCCTCGCGGCCGAGCAGCAGCAGGGCGAGGGGCGTCGGCTGGACGGCGAGATCCTGACGGGGTTGGGCGGTGGTCACGTCACGCACCCTTTCTTCTCTGCAGACGAGCCTTTTCGTCTAATTGACGCTATCTATCATAACTGGTTCACGTCACTTTGACGATGGCGATAGTGTCGATGTGACGCATTCCCCGGGCGGAGCCCTGCCGGAGCCCTGCCCGAGGCCTTGCCGAAGTCACGACGCGGCCCCCGAGGAACGCCCGCTGCCGCTTCGCGGGCCGGTGTGCGAGCATGAAGAAGGGAAAACGACACGCGCCAGGGCCCGGAATGAATCCGCGGCCGAGCCGGTTGCACTGTCGGCAAGCAGTCCGTACAACCCGGGAGAGAAGCAGATGTCCGTATCGGACGAGACCACCACCGTGAGCGACGGCATCCTCCTGTCCGACGCCGCCGCGGGCAAGGTCAAGGCCCTGCTGGACCAGGAAGGCCGGGACGACCTCGCACTGCGCGTCGCCGTACAGCCCGGTGGCTGCTCCGGCCTCCGCTACCAGCTGTTCTTCGACGAGCGCTCGCTCGACGGCGATGTCGTCAAGGACTTCGGCGGCGTCAAGGTCGTCACCGACCGGATGAGCGCCCCGTACCTGGGCGGCGCCTCCATCGACTTCGTCGACACCATCGAGAAGCAGGGCTTCACGATCGACAACCCGAACGCGACGGGCTCTTGCGCCTGCGGGGACTCCTTCAGCTAGACCGCTCGGACCAGCTAGACCGCTGGGACAGCGCGCGAACGAGAGGCGGCGCCCCCGGAATCCACCGGGGCCGCCGCCTCTCGTTCGCGCGCGTCAGATGTCGGATGTCGGGCGTCGGATGTCAGGGCCGCGTCCCAGGACCGCGGTCTCAGGACCGCGCTCTCACGACTTCAGCGGCAGTGGGTCGCCCGTCGTCGCCTCCACCACCCGCCGGTCGCCCAGCGGCGTGTCCAGCGTCACCTTCGCCGTCTGGGCCTTGGCCATCGCCACACAGACCTTCCCCGGCTCCGGACTCGACTCGGTCAGCCTCACCTTCACCGCCGTGCCGCTCTCGTCCGCCGACGCCGTGTACGTGCCGCACACACCGCCCCAGAAGTGCAGTGCCAGCGTCCGCCCCTCGGCGCTGTACGAGGTGACCTGCTCGCCCGGCGACTTCCCGCCCGGCGACTCCTCGCCCGGCCGTGCCTCCGGCCGCTCGGGCGCCGGCTTCGTCCTCGGCTTCGCCAGGAACTCCGGCGCGACCGCGGTCTGGGTGACCGTGTACGGCATGGCGTCCCCGCCCGGTACCACCTCGAACAGCCAGGACGGTACGAGAGCCCCGCGCCCCTCCACGGACAGCATCGCCAGCCCGAAGACCGCCTTCTCGACCACCATCGGCTCAGCCTCGGGGGCGTTCCCCGGCGTGCACGGAGCCGACGGCTTCTCGCCCGCCGAGGGCTTCCCGCCCTCCGGCGACGTCCCGCCCTCCAGCGGCGCCGGGGTCGCGCAGCCGCCGATGCGGCCACGGCCGGTGCTGTCGCCCGACGCGTTCAGCAGCTTCAGCGCCTCGTCCGCGCCGATCACCGGATACGCGTCGCTCTGCTCGGGCGCCTTCAACCGGCCCGTACCGCCGGTCACTTGCCCGTCGGCGCCCACCTGGATCCCGGTGGACCAGCCATAGGTGGGCAGCCCGCCGACCACCGGGTCCGCGTTCACCACCCGGATCGCGCCCATCAGCTGGCGGGCGTCCAGCGCGGCCTTCTCCTGGCCCAGCGCCTTCAGCACCGGAGCCGCCGCCCGCTTCGCCGCCGCCTCGCTCACGGCGTCACCCCCGGCCGCGTCCCCGGGGCCGCCGCCTGTGCTCGGGCAGCTCTTTCCCTTGAGACAGTTGTCACTGCCCGAAGGGCCGTACCGGTCGAACGTCCAGGTGCCCGGCGCCTGCTTGGCGACACGGAGCAGCGGACCCGAACCGTCCTTCTCCGTACCGACCTTCCAGACCGTCCTGTCCGAGCGCGGCGTGCCCGGCACGCCCAGCGCCTCCGCCAGCCGGGCCACGTCCGCCGACGCGACCTCTCCGCTCGTACGGTGGACATGGGCCGTCGCGGGGCCGTCGGGCAGCGAGCCCTTCGCGCGGTAGGTGACCCCGCTCGGATCCGGCTCGCCCGGCGCGATGCCGGGTGGTTCGGAGGGGCCGGTCCGGGATCCGGATCCCGGACCGGACGCGTTCGCCGCGTTGTCGAGGGCCAGCGGCGGCGGCCCGCCGCTCCCCGCCGTACCGTCGCCGGAGGCGCTCGTGGCGAAGTACGCGCCACCGCCCCCGGCGATCAGTACCGCCGCCGCCACCGTGGTGACGGCGAGCGGGGAACGCCGCCGGCGTGGGCGTTCGGCGTCGCCGCCGCCTGCTGTGCTCTCCTGAGGCCGCTTCGTGCTGGTCACCGCTGCGCTCCTTCGACTCTGGATCGTTCCCGGGTCGTTCCCTGCCGCCGGTGGGACGGAGCGGGGGAGCGCGCGGTTCCACGGAGTACGCCGACCGGGTGCCCGGGACCGGCCGTCCGGTCCGGTGCAACCGCACCGTACGACCGCCCGGTTCGTGAAGAAAGCTCCACTATCGGGTATTTCGTGAGCTTAGGAGGGTCGCCGTCGACCCGATAGCGTGAACTGTCAACCGTTCTCCTCATCAGGAGCGTTCACGCCGTGCGAATCGCAGTCACCGGCTCCATCGCCACCGACCATCTGATGACCTTCCCAGGCCGCTTCGCCGACCAGCTGGTCGCCGAGCAGCTCCACACGGTCTCCCTCTCCTTCCTGGTCGACAACCTCGATGTGCGCAGGGGCGGTGTCGGAGCGAACATCTGCTTCGGCATGGGCCAGCTGGGCACCGCTCCCATCCTGGTCGGCGCGGCCGGATCGGACTTCGACGAGTACCGCGCCTGGCTGGACCGCCACGGGGTCGACACCGCGTCGGTCCGTATCTCCGAGGTGCTCCACACGGCCCGTTTCGTCTGCACGACGGACGCCGACCACAACCAGATCGGCTCCTTCTACACGGGTGCGATGAGCGAGGCCCGGCTGATCGAGCTGAAGAAGGTCGCGGACCGCGTCGGCGGCCTGGACCTGGTGCTGATCGGCGCGGACGACCCCGAGGGCATGCTCCGCCACACCGAGGAGTGCCGTACGCGCGGGATCCCGTTCGCCGCGGACTTCTCGCAGCAGATCGCGCGCATGGGCTCGGACGAGATCCGCACCCTGCTCGACGGCGCCACGTACCTCTTCTCGAACGAGTACGAGAAGGGGCTCATCGAGTCCAAGACCGGCTGGTCCGACGCCGAGATCCTCTCCCGGGTCGGCCACCGCGTCACGACGCTGGGCAAGAACGGCGTCCGTATCGACCGCGTGGGCGAGGAGCCGATCATCGTCGGCTGTCCCGAGGAGGAGACCAAGGCCGACCCGACGGGCGTCGGCGACGCCTTCCGCGCCGGGTTCCTCTCGGGTCTCTCCTGGGGCGTCGGCCTGGAGCGCGCGGCCCAGATCGGCTGCATGCTCGCGACCCTCGTCATCGAGACCGTCGGCACCCAGGAGTACACCCTGCGCCGGGCGCACTTCATGGAGCGCTTCACCAAGGCGTACGGCCATGACGCCGCCGCCGAGGTCCAGGCGCACCTGGCCGCCTGACGTACGGCCCGAGAGCTACGACAGCCGGCGGACCACATAGGCGACACCGTGGTCCGCCGGCCGCTCGCCCACGTACTCCTGGCCGCGCATCTCGCACCACGCAGGGATGTCCAGCCGCGCCGCCTCGTCGTCCGAGAGCACCGTCACCGTGCCGCCCACCGGTACGCCGCCGAACACCTTCGCCAGCTCGATCACCGGGACCGGGCAGCGCCTGCCGAGCGCGTCCACCACGAGCGACGGCGCCTGGCCCGCGGACCCGGCGGCGGAGTCCGGCGCGCCGAGCCGCTCGCGCACACCGGACACCACCGAGGGCAGCACCTCCAGGAACCGGTCCACGTCCGCCTCCGGAGTCCCGAGGGGCAGCGAGATCCGGACATTCCCCTCCGACAGCACGCCCATCGCCCGCAGCACATGGCTCGGGGTGAGTGTGCTGCTCGTACAGGACGATCCGGAGGAGACGGAGAACTCCGCCCGGTCCAGCTCGTGCAGCAGCGCCTCTCCGTCGACATAGAGACAGGAGAAGGTGACGAGATGGGGGAGCCGGCGGTCCGGATCGCCCACCACCTCCACATCGGGCACCAGCTCCGGCACCCGCGCCCTGATCCGGTCCACCAGCGCCCGCAGCCGCACCGCCTCGTCCGCCGCCTCCGCGCGTACCGCCCGCAGGGAGGCCACCGCGGCCACGATCGCCGGAATGTTCTGGAACCCCGGAGCGCGCCCCGACTCCCGCTCGTCGGCCGGGCCTTGCGGCGCGAACCGGACACCCTTGCGTACGGCGAGCAGCCCGACGCCCGGCGGGCCGCCCCACTTGTGCGCGCTCCCCGTCAGCAGTGACCACGCGCCCTCCACCGGGCCCCAGCCCAGCGACTGCGCCGCGTCCACCAGCAGCGGTACGCCCCGGCTGCGGCACGCCTCGGCGACGGCCGCCACCGGCTGCTCCGTCCCCACCTCGTGGTTGGCCGACTGGAGGCAGGCCAGCGCCGTGTCCTCGCGCAGCGCCCCGGCGTACGCGTCCGGTGACACCGCGCCGAGCCGGTCCACCGGCACCTCGGTGACCGGGCCACCGGTCGCCGACTCATGGGCCGCTGCCGCGTGGAGCACCGAGGAGTGCTCCACCGCGGACACCACCGCGTGCCGCCCGATACGCCGGCGCCCCGCGAGCGCACCCGACATTCCGGAATGCACCGCATACGTCCCCGAAGGAGTGAAAACCAGTTCGTCGGGGCGGCAGCCGACGGCCTCGGCGGCGGCCTCGCGCGCCGCGTCCAGCAGGAGTACGGCCCGCCGGCCCTCGCGATAGAGCCGGGCGGGGTCGGCCCAGCCCTCGTCCAGGGAAGCCTGGAGAGCCTGGCGGGCGACGGGGTGCAGCGGAGCGGAGGAAGCGACGTCGAAGTAGGCCACGCCCCACGCTAACGCGGGTACCCGGACGTGCCGGTTCCGCGTTCCCGGACGTGCCGGTTCCGTGCATCCGGAGGGGGCGTCAGAAGAGCCCCGGAAGCGGTGCTTCCAGGGTCCCGTGGCCAGTGATCCCACCCCTTCGGGGAGTCGGGCGGCGCGTTGGGCACCCTCCCCGCACGGCCCCAAATCGCGTCCAGTAGGGTTTGGTCCGCATAAACATCCAAACCCCTGCCCGCGTCAGGGTCGGCGACCGACCAGGAGACGGCCGCAGCCGGCCGCGCGGGCGAGACTCTCGGGAAGGCGCTACGTGAGTCCCAACGGCTCCGACCGCTCGTCGCGGCGCCCGATGCGGCGGAAGCTGCCGCAGGTGCTGACTGCGGGCCTGATCCTCGCGACCGCCACCGGTTGCACATACAAGGACTTCCCCCGCCTTGGAATGCCCACCCCAGTGACGGAGGAGGCTCCCCGGATCCTCTCCCTCTGGCAGGGCTCGTGGGCGGCAGCGCTCGTCACGGGCATCCTGGTATGGGGTCTGATCCTGTGGAGCATCATCTTCCACCGGCGCAGCCGCACCAAGGTGGAAGTCCCTCCGCAGACCCGGTACAACATGCCCATCGAGGCGCTGTACACCGTGGTCCCGCTCATCATCGTCTCGGTGCTGTTCTACTTCACCGCCCGGGACGAGTCGAAGCTCCTCTCGCTCTCCGCGAAGCCGACCCACACGGTGAACGTGGTCGGTTACCAGTGGAGCTGGGGCTTCAACTACATCGAGAACGTGGACGGCGACGCCTCCACGGGCAACGAGCTCCCTCCGGAGCTCGACGCCATCCCGAGCCGGTTCACGGAGCAGTTCCCCAAGGGTGCCGAGGGCGTCTACGACGCCGGTGTCCCGGGCCAGCGCAACCCCCAGAACGGCAACCCGGGGCCGACCCTGTGGCTGCCCAAGGGGGAGAAGGTCCGGTTCATCCTGACATCGCGTGATGTCATTCACGACTTCTGGGTGGTGCCGTTCCTGATGAAGCAGGACGTCATCCCGGGGCACACCAACGCCTTCGAGGTGACCCCGAACCAGGAGGGCACCTTCATGGGCAAGTGCGCCGAGCTCTGCGGCGTCGACCACTCGCGGATGCTCTTCAACGTCAAGGTGGTCTCTCCGGAGCGCTACCAGAAGCACCTGGAAGAGCTGGCCAAGAAGGGTCAGAACGGCTACATCCCGTCGGGCATCGCGCAGACGGATCCGGCCAGGAATGCGGAGACGAACCAACTGTGAGCATCCTCAACGAACCCCAGGGTGCCGCCGCGGCAGCGGACGACTCGTATGAGAACGAGCTGCCGGTGCGGCGCAAGCAGCCGGGCAATGTCGTCGTGAAGTGGCTGACCACCACAGATCACAAGACGATCGGCACGATGTACCTGGTCACATCGTTCGCGTTCTTCTGCATCGGCGGTCTGATGGCGCTCTTCATGCGCGCCGAACTGGCCCGTCCCGGTACGCAGATCATGTCGAACGAGCAGTTCAACCAGGCGTTCACGATGCACGGCACGATCATGCTGCTGATGTTCGCGACGCCGCTGTTCGCCGGATTCGCGAACTGGATCATGCCGCTCCAGATCGGCGCGCCCGATGTGGCGTTCCCGCGGCTGAACATGTTCGCGTACTGGCTCTACCTCTTCGGCTCGATCATCGCCGTGAGCGGTTTCATCACCCCCCAGGGCGCCGCTGACTTCGGCTGGTTCGCGTACTCGCCGCTGTCGGACGCGGTGCGTTCGCCGGGTATCGGCGCGGACCTGTGGATCATGGGTCTGGCCTTCTCCGGCTTCGGCACGATCCTCGGCTCGGTCAACTTCATCACCACGATCATCTGCATGCGCGCTCCCGGCATGACGATGTTCCGGATGCCGATCTTCACCTGGAACGTGCTGCTGACCGGTGTGCTGGTCCTGCTGGCCTTCCCGGTGCTGGCCGCCGCGCTCTTCGCGCTGGAGGCGGACCGCAAGTTCGGTGCGCAGATCTTCAACTCCGCCAATGGCGGGGCGTTGCTGTGGCAGCACCTGTTCTGGTTCTTCGGGCATCCAGAGGTGTACATCATCGCCTTGCCGTTCTTCGGCATCGTCTCCGAAGTGATTCCGGTCTTCTCGCGCAAGCCGATGTTCGGTTACATCGGTCTGGTGGCGGCGACGATCGCGATCGCGGGCCTGTCGGTGACGGTGTGGGCGCACCATATGTACGTGACCGGCGGTGTGTTGTTGCCGTTCTTCTCGTTCATGACCTTCCTGATCGCGGTGCCCACCGGCGTGAAGTTCTTCAACTGGATCGGCACGATGTGGAAGGGCTCACTGTCCTTCGAGACGCCGATGCTGTGGACGATCGGATTCCTGATCACCTTCGTGTTCGGTGGTCTGACCGGTGTGATCCTGGCGTCCCCGCCGATGGACTTCCATGTGTCCGACTCCTACTTCGTGGTGGCGCACTTCCACTACGTGGTGTTCGGCACGGTGGTGTTCGCGATGTTCGCCGGATTCCACTTCTGGTGGCCGAAGTTCACCGGCAAGATGCTGGACGAGCGGCTCGGGAAGATCACCTTCTGGACGCTGTTCATCGGCTTCCACGGCACCTTCCTCGTGCAGCACTGGCTGGGCGCCGAGGGCATGCCGCGCCGTTACGCGGACTATCTCGCCGCCGACGGTTTCACCGCGCTGAACACCATCTCCACGATCAGCTCGTTCGTCCTCGGTCTCTCCGTCCTGCCGTTCTTCTACAACGTCTGGAAGACGGCCAAGTACGGCAAGAAGATCGAGGTCGACGACCCGTGGGGCTACGGCCGTTCACTCGAATGGGCGACTTCCTGCCCGCCGCCGCGGCATAACTTCGTCACGCTGCCGCGGATCCGTTCCGAATCGCCGGCGTTCGATCTGCACCACCCCGAGATCGCCGCGCTGGAACACCTTGAGCTCGACGGCCAGCAGGACACCGCCCTCGTGGGCGGCAAGGAGGTCGGCAAGTGAAGATCCAAGGCAGGCTGTTCATCTGGCTGAGCGTCTTCATCCTGGCCACCGCCGTCGTCTACGGCGTCTGGTCGAAGGAGCCGGTCGGTACGACGGCGCTGTTCCTCGCCTTCGGCCTGAGCGTCATGATCGGCTTCTATCTGGCCTTCACGGCTCGCCGGATGGACGCCCTTGCTCAGGACAACAAGGAAGCCGACGTCGCGGACGAGGCCGGCGAGGTGGGGTTCTTCGCCCCGCACAGCTGGCAGCCGTTCTCGCTCGCCATCGGTGGCGCACTGGCCTTCCTGGGTGTGGCGATCGGCTGGTGGCTGCTGTACTTCTCGCTGCCCCTGATCCTGGTCGGCCTCTGGGGCTGGGTCTTCGAGTTCTACCGGGGCGAGAACCAGAACCAGTAGCGCGCTGAGCGAACCCGGGGCCCGAGCATTCCCATTCGGAGTGCTCGGGCCCCCCGTTTGCCTCTCTCGCCGTGCGGAAAAGCCGCGGGCGTTCCTATCTTGTGATCATGAACCACAAGCCACGCTTGCGCACCGTGCTGAGCTGCACCCTGCTGGTCGTGTCCCTCTGGGCGAGCGCGACCGCGTGCGGCAGCGGTGACGAGAAGCACCCGCTCTCCGCGAAGCCGGCCGACGCCACGGGCAAGGTCTCCTTCAGCATGTCCGCAGGCAAGACCAAGGCCGACCCGGACAAGCCCCTCGAAGTCACCTCGACGGGGGCCGACGGCAAGATCACCGACGTCACCGCCGTCGACAAGACGGGCCACTACCTGGCAGGCGAGCTCGCCGCCGACGGCACACGCTGGCACTCCACGGCGCCCCTGGCCGCCGGCAGCCGCTACACCGTCAAGGTGTCCACGGAGAGCAAGAAGGGCGCCCCCGGTCTGCGGACCCTCACCTTCGACACCCGCCCCGCCAAGAAGAAGCTCACGGTCGAGTTCGGACCGGACTCCGGCGAGTACGGGGTCGGCCAGCCCATCACCGCCACGCTCAGCGAGCCGGTCACCTCCAAGAAGGCCAGGGACGTCATCGAGCGCTCCCTGAAGGTCCGCTCCCAGCCCGCCGCCGAGGGGGGCGCCTGGCACTGGGTGGACGAGACCGAGCTGCACTACCGCCCCAAGGACTACTGGCCCGCCAACGGGACCGTCACCGCGTCGAGCACGCTCGAAGGCGTGAAGATCAGCAACAAGCTGTACGGCGGCACGGTCAAGCCGATCAAGATGAAGACCGGCGACCGAGTCGAGGCCATCGTCGACGCCAGCGCGCACTACATGACGGTCTATGTCAACGGGGAAGAGATCAACAGCATCCCGGTGACCACCGGGAAGCCGGGCTTCTCGACGCGTAACGGCATCAAGGTCGTCCTGGGCCAGGAGTACTTCGTCCGGATGCGCGGCACCAGCGTCGGCATCGGCGGTGGCGAGGGCTACGACCTGCCCGTCTACTGGGCCACCCGCGTCACCTGGAGCGGGGAGTACGTACACGCCGCGCCGTGGTCCGTGGGCTCGCAGGGCGTGGCGAACGTCAGCCACGGCTGCGTGGGCATGTCCACCGGCAACGCCGCCTGGTTCTTCGAGACCGTCCAGGAGGGCGACATCGTCCAGGTCATCAACAGCGCCGGGGACTACATGGAGGACTTCGGCAACGGCTACGGGGACTGGAACGTGGACTGGGAGGACTGGCGCGAGGGCAGCGTCCTCCAGGCCGGGACGAGGGAGGGCAGCAGCCCCGCAGACAAGGCGAGGCTCCGTCCCGTCGTCTGAGCCCCGGGAACGGGATCCGGACCGCGTGGTCCGGGGAGGGCCGTGGACGTCCGAGTACGGGCGTCCACGGCCCTCGCCTCTGTCCGGGCCCGTGTGCCCGGCCGAGCAGGATCTCCCTGCCCAGCGGGATCTAGGCGTCCACGGCGAGCCTGGCGCGCAGCAGGGAGGCCAGAGCCTCCGCGAAGCCGACCGGTTCGACCGGAAGGGTCACCGCGGCGTCCGCGCGGCTCCAGGTGGCCAGCCAGGCGTCCTGCGGGCGGCCGATCAGCAGCAGCACGGGCGGGCAGTTGAAGATCTCGTCCTTGATCTGCCGGCAGACCCCCATGCCGCCCGCGGGGACCGTCTCGCCGTCCAGCACACAGACATCGATGCCGCCCCTGTCCAGATGCTTGAGCACCGCGGGCAGAGTGGCGCACTCCAGGAACTCGACCGGCGGTACGTCGGAGGCCGGCCGGCGTCCCGCTGCCAGCCGGACCTGCTCGCGGGTGTTCGCGTCGTCGCTGTAGACCAGCACCGTGGCGGTCGGCTGCATTGTTCCTCCGTGACATCAGTGTCTGCGAGGGCTCCAGGGCGTCATTGCCATGAACCGATGCCGCGGATGCTACTCCGTCGGACACCATGTCAGCACGGGTAATGACGCCCCTTCGCCGGGCCGTTCGAGCTGGGCACATCGCATGGACACACCGAACGGCACCCCCCGGGGTCAGCGCGGGATAAGCGACCGACATAATGTCGGTCGTGGCGACAGCAACGACAGTAGAAACCGGGCACGCGCACCCGTCGGTCAATCGGCCGAACCTCACCAGCGTCGGAACCATCATTTGGTTGAGTTCCGAGCTGATGTTCTTCGCGGCCCTCTTCGCGATGTACTTCACCCTGCGATCGGTGATGGGAGCGGAGTACTGGAGCGAAATGGCCCATGCCTTGAACGTCCCGTTCTCGGCTGCCAACACCACGATCCTGGTGCTCTCCTCGCTCACCTGCCAGCTCGGCGTTTTCGCCGCCGAGCGGGGCGACGTGAAGAAGCTCCGCACATGGTTCGTGGTGACCTTCGTGATGGGTGCGATCTTCATCGGCGGTCAGGTCTTCGAGTACACCGAGCTGGTCAAGAAGGACGGCATCTCGCTGTCCTCGGACCCGTACGGCTCGGTGTTCTATCTGACCACCGGCTTCCACGGTCTGCACGTGACGGGGGGTCTGATCGCGTTCCTGTTCGTCCTGGGCAGGACGTACGCGGCCAAGAGATTCACCCACGAGCAGGCAACCGCCGCCATCGTCGTGTCCTATTACTGGCACTTCGTCGATGTCGTCTGGATCGGCCTTTTCGCCACGATCTACTTGATCAAGTAGCCGGGCACCGCGCCCGAGCGCACACAGTCCAGAAGCACCGACGCTGAAGATCCTGACACCGGGGTAATCCGTGAAAAAGCTCTCCGCACGACGACGCCATCCGCTGGCGGCGGTCGTCGTCCTACTCCTCGCGCTGGCGGCCACCGGGGGGCTGTACACCGCGTTCGCGCCCGCGGGCAAGGCGCAGGCTGACGAAACCGCCCAGTCCCTCGCCATCGAGGAGGGCAAGAAGCTCTACTCCGTCGGCTGCGCCAGCTGCCATGGAACCGGCGGTCAGGGAAGCTCTGACGGCCCCAGCCTGGTCGGCGTCGGCTCCGCCGCCGTGGACTTCCAGGTCGGCACCGGCCGTATGCCGGCCATGGCGCCCGGCGCGCAGGTGCCGAAGAAGAAGGTCATCTACTCGCAGAAGGAGATCGACCAGCTCGCCGCGTATGTCGCGTCCCTCGGCGCCGGCCCGATCATCCCGGGCGCGAAGCAGTACAGCCCCTCCGGTGCGGACATCGCCAACGGTGGCGAGCTGTTCCGTACCAACTGCACCCAGTGCCACAACTTCACCGGTGAGGGTGGGGCGCTGACAAAGGGCAAGACCGCGCCGTCGCTTGAGGGTGTGGATCCGAAGCACATCTACGAGGCCATGCAGACCGGCCCGCAGAACATGCCGTCCTTCCCCGACTCCACGATGCCGGAGCAGGAGAAGAGGGACATCATCGCCTACGTCAAGGCGGTGAACGGGGAAGAGTCCGCGAGTCCCGGCGGTCTGAGTCTGGGCGGCCTCGGCCCCGTCAGCGAAGGGCTTTTCGCCTGGATCTTCGGTCTGGGTGCTTTGATCGCAGTTGCCGTCTGGGTCGCGGCCCACACCGCTAAGGCCAAGAAGTCATGAGTAGCCAAGAAGAGATTTCAGAGAACCTGCCGAGCGAGCAGGGGGCCGCGGGCACCGCGGTGGAGCGTACGGACGACCCGTTCGCCGACCCGGGACTGCCGGCCCACCGGCCGCGGGTGCAGGACATCGACGAGCGGGCGGCCAAGCGGTCCGAGCGCGCGATCGCCTTCCTGTTCCTGCTGTCGATGATCGCGACGGTGGCCTTCATCGCCTCGTACGTGGCGTTCCCGGTCAACAAGATCGTCTACATCTTCCCGTTCGGCCACGTCAGCATCCTGAACTTCTCGCTGGGCCTGACCCTGGGCATCGCGCTCTTCTGCATCGGCGCCGGCGCGGTCCACTGGGCCCGCACGCTGATGTCGGACGTGGAGATCGCCGACGACCGTCACCCGATCGAGGCGACGCCCGAGGTCAAGGCGAAGGTCCTGGAGGACTTCGCGGCGGGTGCGGCGGAGTCCGGCTTCGGCCGGCGCAAGCTGATCCGCAACACGATGTTCGGCGCGCTGGCGCTGGTGCCGCTCTCCGGCGTGGTGCTCCTGCGCGACCTGGGCCCGCTGCCCGAGAAGAAGCTCCGCTCCACGCTGTGGCGCAAGGGCAAAGAGCTCATCAACATGAACACCAATGAGCCGCTGCGCCCCGAGGACATCGTCGTGGGTTCGCTGACCTTCGCCATGCCCGAGGGCCTCGACGAGCACAGCGAGGACTTCCAGAAGCAGATCGCCAAGGCGGCCCTGATGATCGTCCGGATCCAGCCGGACGAGATCAAGGACAAGCGCGAGCTCGAATGGTCCCACCAGGGGATCGTGGCGTACTCGAAGATCTGTACCCATGTCGGCTGCCCGATCAGCCTGTACGAGCAGCAGACGCACCACGTGCTGTGCCCGTGCCACCAGTCCACCTTTGACCTCTCCGACGGCGCCCGCGTCATCTTCGGCCCGGCCGGTCACGCCCTTCCGCAGCTGCGTATCGGTGTGAACGCCGAGGGCAACCTCGAAGCGCTCGGCGACTTCGACGAGCCCGTCGGCCCTGCCTTCTGGGAGCGCGGATGAGTACCGCAGACGACAAGAACCGCAAGGCGCCCGCCGGTGAGCGGGTCGCCGACTGGGCGGACGGCCGGCTGGGCATCTACGGCCTGGCCAAGGCCAACATGCGGAAGATCTTCCCGGACCACTGGTCCTTCATGCTCGGTGAGATCTGCCTCTACAGCTTCATCATCATCATCCTCACGGGTGTGTACCTGACGCTGTTCTTCCACCCGTCGATGAACGAGGTGGAGTACCACGGCAGCTACGTCCCGCTCCAGGGCGTGCTGATGTCGGAGGCGTTCGCCTCCACGATGGACATCAGCTTCGACGTCCGCGGCGGTCTGCTGATCCGGCAGATCCACCACTGGGCCGCGCTGATCTTCCTCGCGGCCATGCTGGTCCACATGATGCGCGTCTTCTTCACGGGCGCGTTCCGCAAGCCGCGCGAGGTCAACTGGCTGTTCGGCTTCCTGCTGTTCGTCCTGGGCATGTTCACCGGGTTCACCGGTTACTCGCTCCCGGACGACCTGCTCTCCGGTACCGGTGTCCGGTTCATGCAGGGCGCGGTCCTGTCGGTGCCGGTCGTCGGAACGTATCTGTCGATGTTCCTGTTCGGCGGGGAGTTCCCCGGCGGCGACTTCGTGGCCCGGTTCTACTCGGTCCACATCCTGCTGCTGCCCGGCATCATGCTCGGCCTCGTGGTGGCCCACCTGATCCTGGTCTTCTACCACAAGCACACGCAGTTCGCGGGCCCCGGCCGTACGAACAAGAACGTCGTGGGCATGCCGCTGCTGCCGGTCTACATGGCGAAGGCCGGAGGCTTCTTCTTCCTGGTCTTCGGTGTGATCGCGATCGTCTCCGCGATCGCCACGATCAACCCGATCTGGGCCCTCGGCCCGTACCGCCCCGACCAGGTGTCCACCGGCGCCCAGCCCGACTGGTACATGGGCTTCTCCGAGGGACTCATCCGTGTGATGCCCGGCTGGGAGATCAACTTCGCCGGACACACCCTCGCCCTGGGTGTCTTCATCCCGCTGGTGATCTTCCCGCTGGTACTGGTCGCGATCGCGGTCTATCCGTTCATCGAGTCCTGGGTCACCCGTGACAACCGCGAGCACCACATCCTGGACCGCCCGCGCAACGCACCGACTCGTACGGCCTTCGGTGTGGCGTGGCTGACCTGGTACTTCATCCTGCTGGTGGGTGGCGGTAACGACCTGTGGGCGACGCACTTCCATCTGTCGATCAACGCGATCACCTGGTTCGTCCGGATCGCCTTCTTCGTCGGACCGGTCATCGCCTTCATCGTCACCAAGCGGATCTGCCTGGGTCTCCAGCGGCGCGACGCCGAGAAGGTGCTGCACGGACGCGAGTCCGGTGTCATCAAGCGGCTGCCGCACGGTGAGTTCATCGAGGTCCACACCCCGCTGGAGCAGGGAGACCTGCACAAGCTCACCGCCCACGAGCAGTACGAGCCGGCCGAGATCGGCCCCTCGGTCGACGAGAACGGCGTGGAGCGCAAGGTGAGCCCCGGCGAGAAGCTCCGGACGAAGCTGAGCAAGGGCTACTACGGCGAGGGCAACCAGATTCCCAAGCCCACCGCCGAGGAATACAAGGAGATCACCAGCGGCCACGGCCACCACTGATCCCACCCGGCCTCACCAGGTCGCCACCACCGAGGGCCCCGGCCCGGTCTCCCGCGAGGGAACCGGCCGGGGCCCTCGGCGTACGTCCTGTTCCGGAGTACGGGCATCCGCCCTGCGCGCCGGTACACGCCGATAGGCTGACCACAGGCCGCACACAAGGCCCACGCAGTGGAACCGGACACCCAGGAGCGAGCATGAGCGCTGTGACCCCCGTCGGAGGCGACACCACGGCGGCCCGCACCTGGCCCCGCGTACTGGACGCGCTGCTGAGCGGCGCCGACCAGAGCGCGGACGCCACCGCCTGGGCGATGGACCGGATCATGCGCGGCGAGGCCACCGACGCCCAGATCGCCGGCTTCGTCGTCGCGCTGCGGGCCAAGGGCGAGACGGTCGCGGAGATCAGCGGCCTCGTCCGCGCGATGTACGCGCACGCCAATCTGATCGAGGTGCCCGGCAGGACCGTCGACATCGTCGGCACCGGCGGCGACGGCGCCAAGACCGTCAATATCTCGACCATGTCGTCGATCGTGGTCGCCGGCACCGGCGCGAAGGTCGTCAAGCACGGCAACCGCGCCGCGTCCTCGGCGAGCGGAGCCTCCGACGTACTGGAGAAGCTCGGCGTCAACCTGGAACTGACCCCCCAGCGGGTCGCCGAGGTCGCCGAGGAAGCGGGCATCACCTTCTGCTTCGCCGTGAAGTTCCACCCCGCGCTGCGTCATGTGGCCGCCGCGCGAGGCGAGTTGGGCATCCGCACCACCTTCAACTTCCTGGGCCCGCTCACCAACCCGGCGAAGGTACGCGCACAGGCGACGGGCGTCGCCGACGCCCGGATGGCACCGATCGTCGCGGGCGTACTGGCCGAGCGCGGCTCCTCCGCGCTGGTCTTCCGCGGCGACGACGGCCTCGATGAGCTGACCACCACCGCGACGTCGCGGGTATGGATCGTCCGGGACGGCAAGGTGTCCGAGGAGACGTTCGACCCGCGGGACGTGGGCCTGGAAGTGGTGCCCGTGGAGGCGCTGCGGGGCGCGGACGCGTCGTACAACGCGGATGTCGCGCGGCGGCTGCTGGCGGGCGAGACGGGGCCGGTGCGGGACGCGGTGCTACTGAACTCGGCGGCGGCGCTGGTGGCGCTGGATCCGACGGGGGAGTCGCTGGAGGCGCAGCTGTCGGCGGGGATGGAGAGGGCGGCGGAGTCGATCGACTCGGGCGAGGCGGGGCGGGCTCTCGCCCGCTGGATCGCGTCGTCGCAGTCGTAGCGGTTCGCCGTCCGGCGGGTTGCTGGGTGCGGGTGCGTTTTGGCTGGGGCCGGTGGTTGTGTGCGGGTTGTGGCCGGGTTGCGCGGTGCGCCTCCGGCGGGGGCGCGGTCCGGGGTGCGTTTTGGCTCGGGCCGGTGGTCGGGCGCGGGTTGTTGCCGGGTGGCGCTCCGAGGCTCGTGTCCGGGACTGCATGCTGTGCTTTCCCGGGGGTGTCCCCCGGGAAAGCACAGCATGCAGTCCGGACATGTGCCTCCGGAGGCCCCGGACCCCGGCCCACGACAACGAGACCGCAACCCGGCGACCGCAACCCACCCCCCCGCCACCCATATGGCATACTCTCCGGCAAGGTCATGAGCGACAGCGATTAAGGCCCCGGCTCGCTGTCCGGCAACCCTCCGTCCGTGGCGGGGTGCCCCGGGTGAAGACCAGGCCGTAGGCAGCGAGGTCTGCGGCAAGCGCGGACCCCTGCCACCTTTGGGGTCCTGGTCCTCAAGGGAGCAGTCTCGTGAGCAAGCGAATGCGTTAGGGCGATCGCGCCCCCTCTTCAACACCTCCGCACGGCGACCCGTGCGTTGAGGCACACCCCCGCGACCACCGCGGCGGAGCCGCGCACCGCGGCACAGCCGCGCCTCGTGGGGACTTGAAGCCGTTCCGACTTGTCCCGCCGGGAGATATCGCCATGTCCGCACGCCCGAACGCCGTCACCACGACCCTCTCCGACGACCCCGCCTGCGCCGCCCCGCTGCCGGTGCTCGGGCGAGAGGTGAGCGTCCCGCTCGTCACCGGTGGCGAGGTCACCTACGCCGCGCTCGACTACGCCGCCAGCGCCCCCGCCCTTCAGCGTGTGTGGGACGACGTCGCCGCGTACGCCCCGTACTACGGCAGTGTCCACCGGGGCGCCGGTTATCTCTCGCAGCTCTCCACGGATCTGTTCGAGAACAGCCGCCGCACGGTCGCGGAGTTCCTCGGCTGCCGCCCCGATGACCAGGTCGTCTTCACCCGCTCGACCACCGACTCGCTCAATCTGCTGGCGGCCGTGCTCCCCGCGGAGTGCGAGGTGTTCGTGTTCGAGACCGAGCATCACGCGTCCCTGCTGCCGTGGCGGGACGCGCGGGTGACGTATCTGAACGCTCCCAGGACGCCGGGCGAGGCCGTCGCCACGCTGGAGCGGGCGCTCGCCGGGCGGGAGGCCGCGGGGCCGGCGCTGGTCTGTGTGACCGGTGCGTCCAATGTGACCGGCGAGCTGTGGCCCGTACGGGAGTTGGCCGCCGCCGCGCACGCGGGGGGCGCCCGTATCGTGCTGGACGCCGCTCAGCTCGCGCCGCACCACCCCGTGGACATCGCCGAGCTGGAGGTCGACTGGGTGGCCTTCTCCGGGCACAAGCTGTACGCGCCGTTCGGTTCCGGGGTGCTCGCGGGGCGGGCCGACTGGCTCCAGGACGCGGAGCCGTATCTCGCCGGGGGCGGCGCCAGCCGCAAGGTGGCGCGCCGGGCCGACGGCGGGGTGGATGTCGACTGGCACACCACGGCGGCCCGTCATGAGGCCGGTTCGCCCAATGTCATCGGGGTGTACGCGATCGCCTCGGCCTGCAAGGCGCTCACCGACGCCGGGTTCGACGCGCTGGTGGCGCGCGAGCAGCGGCTCGTGGCCCGGGTGCGGGAGGGGCTGGCCGGGGTGCCCGAGGTGAAGGTGCTCTCGCTGTTCGGCGACGACGCGCCGCGGGTCGGGGTGCTCTCGTTCGTGGTCGAGGGGTGGAACAGCTCGCACTTCGCCGCCGCGCTCTCCGCGGAGTACGGCATCGGCGTACGGGACGGGCTCTTCTGCGCCCACCCGCTGGTACGGACGCTGCTGGGCAGCGACCCGCAGGACCCGGGGGAGTGCGGCGCCCCGGAGGCCGAGCCGGGCGAGCGGTCGCTCAACGCGATCCGGGTCAGCTTCGGCGCCGGGACGCCGGACGAGCATGTGGACCGGTTCGTCCGGGCCGTGCGGGAGCTGGTGACCGACGGCGCGCGGTGGAACTACCGTACGGAGGACGGCCGCTGCGTCCCCGACCGCGGCTGATTCAGGCCGCGACGGGCGCGAGGCGGGTGCCCAGCAGGACCATCCGCAGGGCGCGTTCGGTCGCGTCGGCGAGGAACTCGCCGCCGCGGTCGAGGGCTTCGGGCAGTGCCACCGGCGCGGGCAGGATCGAGCTGTACGCGTCGACCCCCACGGCCCGCACCTCGTGCGCGCCCTGCCCGATGGTGCCGGCCAGCACCAGGACCGGCACTCCGGACGCGTGGGCGCGGCGGGCCACTTCGGCCGGGATCTTGCCGCGTACGGTCTGGTGGTCGAGCGCGCCCTCGGCGGTGATCACCAGATCGGCGCGGGCCAGCCGGGCGTCGAGGTCGAGCCGGTCGAGCAGGACGTCGAAGCGGGGCAGGAGCCGGGCGCCGAGGGCGGCCAGACCGGCTCCCAGACCGCCGGAGGCGCCCGTGCCGGGGGCGGTGCGCAGGTCGGTTCCGGGGGACAGGTCCCGGGTGAGGACGGCCGCCCAGTGTTCGAGCGCCAGGGACAGTTCCTCCACCAGGGCAGGGCCGGCGCCCTTCTGCGGGCCGAACACCCGGGCCACCCCGCGCGGGCCGCACAGGACGTTGAACGGATTGCAGGCGACGAGCAGTTCGGTGCCGGACAGCCGCGGGTCGAGTCCGCTCGTGTCGATCCGGTCGAGTGCGCGCAGCGCCGCGCCGCCCGGGGGCAGTTCCCGGCCGCGGCGGTCCAGGAGCCGGGCGCCCAGTGCGCGCAGTGCCCCGGCGCCGCCGTCGGACGTTCCGGAGTCACCGCAGCCGACGAGGACGCGCCGGACGCCCAGGTCCAGCGCGGCGCCGATGAGCTGGCCGACGCCGTGGGTCGTGGTGGTGCCGGGGTCGCGCCGGTCGGCCGGTACGAGCGAGAGGCCCGCGACGGCGGCCATTTCGACGACGGCGGTCGCCGTACCGGGCGCGGTGTTCCCGAGGAGCGCGAAGTGGCTGCCGACGGGGTCACCGACCGGGCCGGTCGCGGTGTACGGGACCAGTCGGCCGCCGGTCGCGGCGGCCAGCGCCTCGGCGGTGCCCTCGCCGCCGTCCACCAGCGGGATCAGATCGACCTCCGCGTCGGGCACCACCCTGAGCAGGCCCTCGGCGATGGACTCGGCGACCTGGCGGGCGGACAGGGATTCCTTGAAGCCGCTGGGGGCGATGGCGATGCGGTAGCTCATGGCTGGGTCTCCAGACGAACGGGCACGCCGAGCAGTGGCCAGACGGCGAGGGCGAAGAGCAGGACGAGGGCTGCTGTGAGCGGTGCGAGCACGGCGGAGAGCCGGAGCAGATCACGCGGGGTGTAGGTGGGGGTGCCGGGCAGGTCGGCGAAGAGCGCGACGGGTTTCGCGGAGGCGGGCAGGGTGTGGCAGAACCCGGCCGCGGCCGTCGAGGCGAGCGCGGCGGCCATCGGGTTGACACCGGCGCCGATGGCCGCGACGACCACCAGCGGCACCAGTACGGAGGATCTGGCCGAGCGGGACTGAAGGGCCAGATGGGCGGCCGTACTGATCAGCACCACCCCGGTGAGGAACGCCCACGGGGGGACGGCGGAGCCGCCGGGCACCCAGCCGACCAGCCACGCGGCGGCTCCCGACTCGGCGAGGGCGACCCCCATCGCCATGGTCGCCGCCATGAAGAGCAGCAGCGGCCAGGGCACGGTCCGCAGACCGTCCTTGAGGCCGACGGTCCCGAGCGCGGGGGACGCGGCGACGACCGCGCCGATCAGCGCGACCACCGCGGGGGACACCCCGTGCAGTGGCTCGCTGCACCACAGCACGACCACGGTCCCGAGCAGCAGCGCGCACCGCGCCTCCGACGAGGTCAGCGGGCCGTCGACCGGGGTGCCCGAGTGCTCCTGGATCTCCGCGGCGGTGATGCGGACGGGTCCGCGCCGGTCGGCGCGTGTGGTGGTCGTCAGGAGCACCGCCTCGGCGGCGAGATGCGAGGAGACGACGGCGAGCGGCAGCCCGAGCAGCAGCCATTCGACAAACCCCAGCCGCTGTCCGGTCTGCTCCCACAGCACGCTGACGGTGATCAGATGCGCGCCCGCGCCGATCAGCGTGGCGATGGCGGAGAGCAGGATGACGGTCGGGAAGAGCAGCGCGAGCATGACGACGAGCCGGGTGCGGTCGGCGAGCGCCTTGGCGAGCGCCAGGAAGACCGGCAGGGCGAGGGCCGCGCGCCCGGAGGTGGCCGGTACGGCGAAGGCGGTGACGACCAGCGCGGCCGTGGTCAGATGCGTCAACTGCCGTACGGTACGGGCGCCGCCGACCAGGAAGGCCGCGGCCCGTCCCGCGAGCCCGGTCCCCGTGACCGCGGCCGCCAGGACGAACGCGCAGATCAGCAGCCACACCGTCTCGTCGCCGAGCGTGGCGAACAGTGTCTCGCTGCTGATCACACCGGTCGCGGTCAGCGCGAGCCCGGCGCCCAGGGCGATATACGTGTCGTCCACCGGGGTGGCGATCCAGGCGCAGGTGGCGAGGGCGAAGACGCCCAGGGTGAGCCGCGCGTCACCGCTCAGGCCCGGAAGGGAGCCGGGCACGGCGAGCAGCGCGCAGAGACTGAGTACGGCGCAGAGCCAGCCGGCCTGCCGGAACGAGAGTGTCACGACGATCAGTCTCCGGCCGCGCGGTGAGCCCCGAATGAGCGCTTTGTGAAAGGGAGTTCATCTGGCGGGCCCACTCGTCCGGGACCGCCCGCCGTCACGGCATCCGGTAGCCCATGCCCCGTACGGTCTCCAGCCGCTGGGCGCCCAGCTTCTTGCGCAGCGCCCGTACGTACACGTCCACGATGTTGGAGCCGGGGTCGAAGTCGTATCCCCAGACATGGGAGAGGATCTGCTCACGCGAGAGCACCTGGCCCGGATGGCGCAGGAACAGTTCGAGCAGCACGAACTCACGGGCCGTCAGATCGACGGTCAGCTCGCCCGAACGCGCCCTTCGGGTACGCAGATCCAGGCTGAGATCGCCGCTGCGCAACATCGTCACCTCGGGCGCGCGGGCCGCCGTGCGCAGCCGCAGCCGTATCCGCGCGAGCAGCTCCTCGAAGCGGAACGGCTTCGTCATCCAGTCGTCGGCGCCGCCCTCAAGGCCGGCCACGGTGTCCCGTACGGAATCCCGCGCGGTCAGCACGATGACCGGCAGCGTCACCCGCGCCTCGCGCAGTTCGCGCAGCACGGTGAAGCCGTCGCGCCCCGGCAGGCCGATGTCGAGCAGGACCAGATCGAAGCCGCCGGTGACGGCGTACTCCAGGGCCGAGTCGCCGTCGGCGGCCACGGTGGTGGTGAAGCCGTTGGCGCGCAGCCCCTTCTCGACGAAGGAGGCGATGCGCTCCTCGTCCTCGGCGATCAGTATGCGGTTCATGAACTCGTCTCCAGGATGAGTACGAAGGTGGCGCCGCCGCCGTCGGTGGGCCGCAGCTCGACCCGGCCCCGGTGGCCTTCGGCGATCGCCCTGACGATCGCCAGGCCGAGCCCGGCGCCGCTGGTGCGGGCGCCGCGGCGGGCCGTGCCGCGGCGGAACCTCTCGAAGATCACCTCCGCGTCCTGTGGCTGGACGCCGGGGCCGTGGTCGGTGACATGGAGTTCGATCCGGTCGCCGTGCGCCTGCGAGCCGATCCGGATGCGCTGCCCCGGCACGGTGTGCTGCACGGCGTTCTGCGCGAGCTGCACCATCGCCTGGGTGATCCGCTGCGGATCGAGCCGCGCCTCGCGGTCCGCGACGCCGTCCAGCACCCAGTCCCGGTCGCCCAGCGTCCGCGCCTTGACGAAGACATCGGCGGTCAGCTCGGCGAGCTGGACCGGCTCCGGGCTGATGAAGTCGGGCCGTTCGGCCTTGGCGAGCAGCAGCAGGTCCTCGACGATGCGGCTCATCCGGTCCAGCTCGTCGGTGACCAGACGTACGGTCTCCTCCCGGTCGGCCGGGTCGTCGCCCATCACCTCCAGATGGCCGCGCACGATGGTGATGGGCGTCCGCAGCTCGTGCCCGGCGTCGTCGACGAACTCGCGCTGCGCGGCGAACGCCCGCTCCAGCCGGTCGAGCATCCCGTTGAAGGTCTCGGCGAGCGCGGCGATGTCGTCCCGGCCCTTGACGGGGATACGGCGGGTGAGGTCCTGCTCGGTGAGTTGCGCCGCGGTCATCCGTACGACCCGTACGGGCGCGAGTATGCGGCCCGCGACGGCCCAGCCGATGCCGGTCGTCATCAGCAGCGCCACCCCCGAGATGGCCAGCAGCGTGCGGAACGTCTCGTCCGCGAGGGCCCGTTCCTGGTCCGCGTGGAAGGCGACGACGAACGCGCCGGGCGCCGCGTCGCCCGCGGGGTCTATCTCCACTTTCGCCCAGCGCAGCTCGCCCTGCGGGCGGTGCAGGGTGCCGGAGGCCGCCCCGGAGGCGAAGATCCGGGTCAGCGCGTCGTCGTCGCGCCACAGGGCGGTCCGGTCGGGGAGGTCGCGGCGCTGCCGGATCACATGCGGCTTGGGTCCGGCGGCCCGGGTCAGGCCGAGCAGTTCCTCGTCGGGGTCGGAGTACTGGCGCTGGAGAAAGACCCGGAGCAGCCTGCGCGGGTCGCCGAACCGCTCGCCGGTCTCCGGATCGACGCCCTGGCTGACGAAGTTCGCGAACTCGCCGGTCTCCTGGGTGAGCAGCTGGCTGATCCGCTGGTCGACGTCCCGCAGCAGGATCGAGCGGGTGGTGGTGGCCACGGCGGCCAGCGCGGCCGTCATCACCACCAGCAGCCAGAGGAGGATCCGTACGCGGGCGGAGATACGGCGCGAGTCAGCCGTCTTCACCGGTGTCGTCACCGCGGTCGTCATCGTCGTCACCGTCGGTGGCCGAGGGGCCCGGTACGACGGCGTCGCCCGGGGTGGCACCGGGGCTGCCGCTCTTCGAGGGGGCCGGTGTGGTGTCCGGCAGCACCCCGGGCGTGCGCGACGGCGTGCTGTCCAGCTCCACCTTGGGCGGCACCTTGGGCGTGTCCGGACTGTCCGTCATGGCGTAGCTGGTCGCGGCGATACCGAGCGGGATGGCGACGACTGCCGCCAGGGCCGCCAGACGAGGAGAGAAAGCCATGTCCGTCAGGGTGCCGGGCGCGGGAGAGGCGGGGATGAGGGCCGGATGAGGATTTCTTCATCCGACGCCGCTGAGACCGACGCCGCTGAGACCGACGCCGCTGAGACCGACGCCGCCGAGACCGACGCCGCCGAGGCCGACGCCGCCGCGACCGGCGCGGACGGGCCCTACGCGTCGAGTCCGATGGCGAAGGCGGCTTCGAGGTCGTGCTGGGAGTACGTACGGAACGCCACATGCGTGTCCGTGGCCTCGACGCCCTCGATCTTGCTGATCCGGCCGGGGATCACATCCGCCAGATCGTCGTGCTTGGGGACCCGGACCATGGCGATCAGGTCGTACGTACCGGTGACCGAGAAGACCTCGCTGACGCTGTCGAGGGCGGCGATCGACTCCGCGATCTCGGGGATCCGGTCGACGCTGGTCTTGATGAGCACGATCGCGGTGATCACGGTTGGCGTTCTCCCTCGGTGGCCGCGGCTGGATCCCTCACTCTATCGGTACGCCAGTACCGCACCCAGGCGCAGAGGAAGCCCGTGCCGAAGCCCACCACGTGCGCGAGATAGGCGACCCCGGGGCCGGCGTCCGCGCCGTGCGCCGCCACCCACTGGAGCACGAACCAGAAGATCAGCACGATCCAGGCGGGGAAGCGCAGCGGCAGGAAGAGCAGAAACGGGAAGAGGCTGGTGACCCGGGCCCTGGGGAAGAGATAGAGGAAGGCGCCGAGCACCCCCGAGATCGCGCCCGAGGCCCCCACCAGCGTCTGGTCCGAGTCGGCGTTGGCCGCCGCGTACACGAACAGCGCGAAGTAGCCGACGGTGAGATAGAAGAGCACGAACTGCGTCCGGCCCATCCGCTCCTCGGCCATCGCCCCGAAGACATACAGGAAGAGCATGTTCCCCAGCAGATGCAGCCAGCTGCCGTGGACGAAGAGCGCGGTCAGCGGGGTGAGCAGGGCGTGCGGGGTGCCGCGCAGCAGATTGACCGGGATGACGCCCCACCGTTCGAAATACGCGCTCTGGGTCGCGAGGAGCGTGTCCCCCTTCCCGTATCCCGGATTGAACCCCGACAGCGGGCTGATCAGGAAGACCAGACAGCAGAGGCCGATCAGTCCGTAGGTCACCACTGGGCCGTCGGCCGCCGTCCGCCACTTGATCATGGACAGAGCATTGCGTACCGGGACCCACTGGTACAGAGCGCCTCGCCGCCCCCTGGAGTGGCCGCCAGGCCGTAGGGTTGCTGGCATCACATGCGTGTTTCTGGATATCGGCGTTTCGACGGCGCACCCCGGGACACCGCACGAGGGACGACGAAAAGAGGACGGCGACGATGACGACGGTTCCGCAGCCGACGGCCGCGACCCGGTGGCGCTGCACGCTGTGCGGCAATCTCACGCGCTTCGATGTGACCCGCTCCGCGAAGACCGTCGAGTACGTCCATCTGGACCTGGCCGGGGAGCCGAAGGTCGAGGAGCGCGAGGTGGTCAGTGAGACCATCGAGTCGGTGCGGTGCCGTTGGTGCAACGCCGTGGACCAGATCGAACTGGTGGACAGGCCGGGGGCCGGTTCCTGAGGGAGCCGCCCGAAAGGGGTAGATGGGGTGACGGATCGTGGAGCAGCCCGCGAGCGGTGCTGAGCCGGCCGGTGCGGCCGGCGGTGACGCCGCGGAGGCGCTCGACCGCCCGCTCCCGGACGGAGTACGGCGCCGGGTCGTCGCGCTGGTCTCCGACGCCTTCGGCGGGCTGACCGTCACCGAACTCCCCACACAATTGCGGCAGTACGCCCGGTTCGCCCCCAACAGACGGGCGAAGTTCGCGGGGAACGCGATGGCCGCCGCCCTGGAGAGCGACCCGGTGTTCCGGCAGCGGATCGGGGAGCGGATCAGCCAGTCCCAGCCCGAGCTGACCGCGGCCCTGGAGGCGGGCTCGCCGCCCGCCGCCGCCGATCCCGTGGATGTCGCCGCGGCCGCGTATGTGCTCAGGCCCCCCGGGTGGGTGAAGCTGGTGGCCGCCGCGGGCGAGGAGGCACAGCGGGCGGACGCCGAGCGGGCCGGTGCGGAGACCCGGCGCGAGCTGGAACGGCTCCGTGAGGAACTGGCCGTCGCCAGGGCCCTGACGAAGAGCGAGACCGAGCGGCTGCGCACGGAGCTGGAGGCGGCCCGCAAGGAGGCCGAATCGCTCCACCGCAAGCTGCGCAGCGCCCAGAGCGATGTGAAGCGGGGCGAGGCGGCGCTGCGCCGCGCGAACGCGGAGTCCGAGGCGTTCCGGGCCGAGTCGGCGGCGCAGGTCTCCGCCGCGGAGAGCGAGACGCGCCGGATCAGGGCGCGTCTCGGTGAGGCGGAGGCGGCCGTCGAGGCGAGCCGCCGGGCCGCCCGTGAGGGCCGTTCGGTGGAGGACATGCGGCTGCGGCTGCTGCTGGACACGGTGCTGGAGTCGGCGCAGGGGCTGCGGCGCGAGCTGGCGCTGCCGCCCGCCGCCGCCCGGCCCGCGGACACGGTCGACGCGGTCGAGCCCGGCCGTATGTCTCCCAAGGACGTGGCGGCCCGCGCGCTCTCCGAGACCGATCCCGCGCTGCTCGACCAGTTGCTCGCGCTGCCGCAGGCGCATCTGATCGTGGACGGCTACAACGTCACCAAGACCGGCTATCCGACGATGCCGCTGGAGAAGCAGCGGCTGCGGCTGCTGGGCGGGCTCGCCATGCTCGCGGCGCAGACGGGCGCGGAGATGACCTGTGTCTTCGACGGCGCCGAGCTGGCGGCGCCGGTGCTGCTCGCGCCGCCGCGCGGGGTGCGGGTGCTGTTCTCCAAACCGGGCGTGACGGCGGACGAGTTGATCCGCCAGCTGGTCAGGGCCGAGCCGCCCGGCCGGCCCGTGGTCGTGGTCTCCACCGACCGGGAGGTCGCGGACGGGGTCGCCAGGGCCGGTGCCAGGCCGGTCGCGTCCGCCCTGCTGCTGAAGCGGCTTTCGCGCGTCTGATCCCTCTTGTGACGCTGGTCAACTCATGCGAACAATGACCGAATTGATCGCTCCTTGTTGCAGCGCAGCGTCAAATGCCCATGACTGCCTGTGTGGTGTCGGTAAATTATGTGCGTCCTGACTGAGTTTTTCCTTGGAAGGATTTGAACTGATCACAAGAAGGTCACTAAGGTCAGGCCTCGAACCTTCGCACGGTTGATCATCCATCCGGGGTGGCAGCGAAGGAACCGCCGATTTCGTGTAGTTCAGCCCGGTTCGGTCCAGTTCGCTGGAGGGGTGGACGCAGGAAGCCGGGGCCCAGCGTCCCCCATGGCCCGGCAGGCGGGTGAGGAAGAAGGAGCTCGCCTCCGTGGCGTCCCACCGTCGACCCAAGCAGCCGAGCCGTGCCCGTGTGACCGTGCTCACCGCGACCGCCGCCGCTGCCGTCGCTCTCAGCGCCCAGGCCGCGCACGCGGACCCGAAGCCGAGCAAGGAAGACGTCAAGGAGAAGGTCGACAAGCTCTACGAGGACGCGGAGAAGGCCACCGAGAAGTACAACGGGGCCAAGGAGGCGCAGGGCAAGCTCGAAAAGCAGGTCGACGCCCTCCAGGACAAGGTCGCCCGCGGCCAGGACGAGCTGAACGACCTGCGCGACGGCCTCGGTTCGATGGCCAGCGCCCAGTACCGCACCGGCGGCATCGACCCCGCCGTACAGCTGTTCCTCTCCTCGGACCCGGACAGCTACCTGGAGAAGGCGTCCACGCTCGACCAGGTCAGCGCCAAGCAGGCCGACACGCTCCAGCAGATCCAGTCCAAGCAGCGGACCCTCGCGCAGCAGCGCCAGGAGGCCCAGGGCAAGGTCACGGACCTCGCGGACACCCGCAAGCAGCTCGGCGCGAAGAAGGACGAGGTCCGGGCCAAGCTCGCCGAGGCGCAGAAGCTGCTCAACACGCTCACCGCGCAGGAGCGCGCCGCGCTCGCCCAGGAGGACGAGTCCCGCGCCAGCCGCGACGGCGGCGGCACCTCCTCGCGCGCCGACCTCGGCAACTCCGTGCCCTCCTCGCAGCTGGCCGGCGCCGCGTTCGCCGCCGCCCAGAGCAAGATCGGCACCCCGTACGTCTACGGTGCCAGCGGCCCCGGCTCGTTCGACTGCTCCGGGCTGACCTCCTGGGCGTACGCGCAGGCCGGCGCGACCATACCCCGCACCTCCGAATCCCAGGCCAACGCCGGTACGCGCATCGGAATGAGCCAGCTCAAGCAGGGTGACCTGGTCATCTTCTACGGCGACCTGCACCACGTCGGCTTCTACGCGGGCAACGGCCAGGTGCTGCACGCCCCCAAGCCCGGTGCCAGCGTGCGCTACGAGTCCATCAACAACATGCCCTTCCAGTTCGGCGTCCGGATCGTCTGACGGCCCGTTGACACCCGCCCATTCGGGCGAATTCCCGCTACGCACGCTGACGCCGCGCCCCACCGATGACCTTGTGGTCTGCGGTGGGGCGCCACTTTGTGTGCCCGGGGCGGTCGTTGGTCGCTCCGTGGTCGCACGGCTACTGTCTGCTGCGCGCAGCTCCGGCCAGCGGTCCGCCCGTCGGGCGGCAGGGGCTGCGTCAGTGCGTACAGCGGAAGGAAGTGCGGCTTCCTGTGGTGTCCCATCGCCGCCCCTCACAACCCGGACTGGGCCTCGGCGCCCGCGGCAGCGTCCTCGCGGTGTCCGCCGCGGCGGCCACGGCCGCGGCGGCGCTCGGAGCCGCCCCCGCGGGTGCCGACCCGCAGCAGACGCCGGAGGCCACCCGCGCCAAGGTCGACCGGCTGTACGAACAGGCCGAGAAGGCAACCGAGTTGTACAACAAGGCCAACGAACAGGCGGAACGGCTGCGCGGCCTGGTCGACCAGGCGCAGGACAGCGCCGCCCGCGGCCAGGAGCGCGTCAACAAGATGCGCGGAGCGCTCGGTTCGCTCGCCGGCGCCCAGTACCGCTCGGGCGGCGTCGACCCGGCCCTCGCCCTGCTGCTCTCCTCCGACCCCGACAGCTATCTCGACAAGGCCTCCGTCCTGGACCGGGTCGGCGCCCGCCAGTCCGGCACCCTGAGAGAACTCCAGCAGGCCCAGCGGAGGCTGGGACAGGTGCGTATGGAAGCCGCCCACGACCTCACCGAGCTGGAGCGCAGCAGAGCCGCCGTGGCCCGGCACAAGCGCGCCGTCGAACGCAAACTCGCCGAGGCGCGCCGGCTGCTCGACTCGCTGCCCACCGCCGACCGCGACTCCTACGACCGGGCCTCACGCTCCGACCGCGGCGAGGGCTCCACGCTCTCCGGCGGCGCGCCCGCCTCGGCGCGCGCCGCCGCGGCCGTACGCGCCGCCCAGAACGCGGTGGGCCGCCCCTACGTCTGGGGTGCCAACGGGCCCTCCGGCTTCGACTGTTCGGGGCTCACCCAGTGGTCGTACGCGCAGGCGGGCGTCGGACTGCCGCGCACCTCCCAGGCGCAGCGGTACGCGGGCCGGCAGGTCCCGCTCTCCGCCGCGCGCCCCGGTGACCTCGTGGCGTACCGCGACGACGCCAGCCACATCGGCATGTACGTGGGCAACGGCCAGGTCATCCACGCTCCCTACCCCGGGGCCGCGGTGCGCTACGACCCGGTCGGCATGATGCCGGTCTCGTCGGTCACGCGCGTCTGATCCGGACGGAAGCCGCGGGCCACCCCGTACGATCGGCGACGTGGCAGGTCGGGCGCGTACCGCGGCAGGACGGCACGGCGCGTGGGGACGTACGGCCGTGCCGTGGCTCGTCGCGCTGCTGCTGGCGGCGGGCTGCACGGCCCCAGGGAAGACCCCCGACACCTCCACCGAGGCGATCGGACGGACCCTGGAGCGCCGGGCCGCGGCCGTGATGGACCGGGACGAGGACGCGTATCTCGCCGTCCTCGCCCCCTCCGCGCGGACCCTGCGCGCCACCGCGCGCGAGGAGTTCGAGAACCTCGCGGACGTGCCGCTCGGCTCATGGACGTACCGGCTCACCGACGTCGAACGCTCCGGCGACCGGGCCACCGTCCAGGCCGAACTGCGCTATCGCATCGCCGGCTACGACAGCGCGCCGGTCTCCACCCCCCGCACGCTGGCGCTGGAGGAGAGCGGGGGCCGCTGGTACGTGACCGGGGACCGGCCGGGCGCGGGCGGCACCGCGCAGCTCTGGCAGCAGGGCGAGGTACGGGCCGTACGCGGCGCCCACAGCCTTGTCCTCGGCGTCGGGGCCGGTGCGGCGGCCGAGGAGCGGCTGCGCGGCATCGCGGCAGCCGCCGACCGTGCCGTACCCGCCGTGGACGACGCCTGGCCGGGCCCCTGGGCACGCCGGGTGGTGCTGCTCGCGCCGGACTCCCTGGAGTCCATGGCGGGGCTGCTGGGGGCGCCCGCGGCCGGATACCGGGGCATCGCGGCCGTCACCACGGGCGAGGTCGGCTCCCCGGGCGCGGCGCCCGCCGACCGGATCGTGGTGAACCCCGAGGCGTACGGCGCCCTCAGCACCTACGGCCGGCGGATCGTCCTCACCCACGAGACCACCCATGTCGCGACCCGCGCCGCCACCTCGGCCGCCACCCCGGCCTGGCTCTCGGAGGGCTTCGCCGACTGGGTCGCGTACCGGGGCACGGACCGGACGGCGGGCGAGATCGCCCCCGAACTCCAGCGCGCCGTCCGCCGCGGGGAGACGCCCGCACAGCTGCCGTCCGACGAGGACTTCGCCTTCGGCGGCGACCCCGACCGGCTGGCCCGCTCCTACGAGGGCGGCTGGCTGGCCTGCGAGCTGATCGCCCGGGACCGTGGCGAGCGGCGGCTGACCGGCTTCTACCGCGCGGTCGGCGCGCACCCGGGGCGCGAGGGGGCGGTGGAGAAGGCGGCGCACGACGTGCTCTCCACCACGCCGGAGGACCTCACGGCACGTTGGCGCGACTTTGTGCGCCGGCGTCTGGCCTGACCGCGGGCGCCTCCCTGTCGCGGGGCCCGGAGACCGTGTCCCGCCACAGGCGCGCACAGGCGGTCAGGGTCGCCGCGACCAGCAGTCCGTTCCGTACGGCCAGCAGCAGGACGCCCGTCGGGTCGCCGGCCACCACGTGCGAGAACAGCAGCGGGAACTCGAGCAGTGTCACGGCGGTCGCCGCCACCACCAGCCACGCGGGCAGGGCCATCCGGCTCGCCCGCAGCGTCAGACAGACGGCCGCCAGACCGACCAGCCAGAGCATGTACTGCGGACTGATCACCCGGCTCGTGGTGGTGAACAGCAGCACGGCGGCGAACGCCGCGTCGTACGGCGTGCCCGCGCCGAACCCGCGCGCCCTCAGCCGCCACACCAGCAGCCAGCCGAAGGACAGGACGGTCAGCGCCAGCGCGGCGTTGCTGACCAGCGGGACATACGGCCCCACGAACTCCACGGAACCGTAGTTGAGCAGCACGCTCCCGTTCCAGCCGAAGTGCCTCGCCACCTGGAAGACCAGCGCGCCCAGCGACTCGATCTCGGTGCCCCGGTCGCGCTGGAAGGTCAGGAACGCCAGCGCCCCGGGCATCGCGGCGGAACAGACCGCGAGCAGTACGGCCGCCACCACCGCGGCCGTCCCCCAGGACCACCGGGTGACCCGGCCGCGCGGGGTACCCACCAGCAGCAGTACCGGCCACACCTTCAGCAGGGCACCGAGCCCGGCGAGCGCCCCCATCAGCCGCGGCCGGCGCACCCCGGCGAGCAGGGCGGCGACCGCCACCGCCGTCACCATCAGGTCGTATCGCGCGTACGCCGTCGGACCCAGCAGCGGCACCCCCGCCACCCACACCCACGCGCCCCCCATGGACCGGCCGGTCCGCCTCCCCGCGTACAGCAGCAGCCCGAAGGCCATCGCGTCACAGAGGAGCGCCAGCACGAAGAAGGCGGAGGCGTAGCCGAGGAACGGCAGCACCGCGGGCGAGACGATCGCCAGCGCCGCGGCCGGCGGATACTGCCAGGTCACATCGTCCAGCGGGTATGTGCCGGTCTTCAGCACCTCGTACCAGCCCTGGTAGATCACCGCGACATCGCCGGTGACGTCGGGTCCGGGCAGCGTGACGACCTTGAAGACGCAGAGCAGCAGCGCCGCCCTGGTGAGGGCCCACACCGCGACCGGGAACCGTGTGCCGTGCGCGCCCGCCATGACCGCCTCATCCTCGTCCGACTCGTACGTGACCGCGGGTGTCATGATGCAGGGCGCGGCTGTGCGGGAGCCACGAGGCAGGGCCGCCGCCGGGTTGGGTACTGTCTGCGGCGATGCACAAGACATTGATCGTGACCAATGACTTTCCGCCCAGGCCGGGCGGCATCCAGGCGTTCCTGCACAACATGGCGCTGCGTCTGGACCCCGAACGGCTCGTCGTCTACGCCTCCACCTGGAAGCGCGGGCGCGAGGGCGCGGAGGCGACGGCGGCGTTCGACGCGGAGCAGCCGTTCACCGTCGTACGCGACCGTACGACGATGCTGCTGCCGACCCCGCGCGTCACCCGCAGAGCCACCCGGCTGCTGCGCGAGCACGGCTGCGAGTCGGTCTGGTTCGGCGCGGCGGCCCCGCTCGGCCTGATGGCCCCCGCCCTGCGCGCGGCCGGCGCCCGGCGCCTGGTCGCCACCACGCACGGCCACGAGGCCGGCTGGGCCCAGCTGCCCGCGTCCCGGCAGCTGCTGCGGCGCATCGGCGAGGGCACGGACACGATCACCTACCTCGGTGAGTACACGCGCTCGCGCATCGCCGCCGCGCTCACCCCGGAGGCCGCCGGGCGCATGGTCCAACTGCCGCCCGGCGTGGACGAGAAGACCTTCCACCCGGGCTCGGGCGGCCAGGCCGTCCGCGAACGGCTCGGCCTCGCGGACCGGCCCGTCGTGGTCTGCGTCTCCCGGCTGGTCCCGCGCAAGGGCCAGGACACGCTGATCCTCGCGCTGCCCGCGATACTGGCCCGGGTCCCGGACGCGGTGCTGCTGATCGTGGGCGGCGGACCGTACGAGGGGGCGCTGCGGAAGCTGGCGGCCGACACGGGCGTGGCCGGCTCCGTACGCTTCACCGGCGCCGTCCCCTGGTCGGAACTCCCCGCCCACTTCGGCGCGGGCGACGTCTTCGCGATGCCGTGCCGCACCCGGCGCGGCGGCCTCGACGTCGAGGGCCTGGGCATCGTCTACCTGGAGGCGTCGGCGACGGGGCTCCCGGTGATCGCGGGCGACTCGGGCGGGGCGCCGGACGCGGTGCTGGAGGGTGAGACGGGATGGGTGGTGCGCGGGGGGCCGCAGGAGGTGGCGTCCGCGGAAACGGCGGAGCGGGTGGTGGCGCTGCTGGGGGACGAGGAGCTGAGGCGGCGGATGGGGGAGCGGGGACGCGAGTGGGTGGAGGAGAGGTGGCGCTGGGACTCGCTGGCGTCGCGCCTCAAGGCGTTGCTCTAGCGGTACGCCGCCCGGCGGGGGGTGCGGTTGTCGTGGCTGGGCCGGGGGCCGGGACGATCCCCCTCCCGCCCGGTGGGCCTGTTCGCCCCCGGCGCACGGCCGCGCCAGTCCGTGACGGGCGGTGACGGGGGGCGCGCAGGGGTCGTGTCCGGGACGTAGAGCGTGATGTGTGGCGCGCGGACGCCTGAACCATCGTCAAAGCAGCTGCGCGCCGTAAATCATGCAGTCCGGGACGCGAGCCCCGGAGCGCACCCCGGCGACAACCCGCACCGCACCACTGGCCTCGGCCAAAGACAACGGCACCGCACCACCGGCCTCGGCCAAAGACAACCGCACCGCATCACCGGCCTCGGCCAGAACTCAGCCCTGATAGATCGCTTCGATTTCGTCGGCGAAGTCCTTCGCCACCACATTGCGCTTCAGCTTCATCGACGGCGTGATGTGCCCCGCCTCCTCCGTGAACTGCCGCGTCAGCACCCGGAACTTCCGTACCGACTCCGCCTTCGACACCGCCGCGTTCCCCTCGTCCACCGCCCGCTGCACCTCCGCCAGCAGCTCCGGGTCCAGCCGCAGCGTCGCCGCCGTCGCGTCCGAGGGGTTGCCGTGGTCCTTGGCCCAGCGGGTCAGGAACTCCTCGTCCAGGGTGATCAGCGCGCCCACGAACGGGCGGCCGTCGCCCACGACCATGCACTCCGCGATCAGCGCGTGCGCCCTGATGCGGTCCTCGATCACGGCCGGGGCGACGTTCTTGCCGCCGGCGGTGACCAGGATCTCCTTCTTGCGGCCGGTGATCGAGAGATAGCCGTCCTCATCGAGCGTGCCGATGTCGCCGGTGTGGAACCAGCCGTCGGCGAGGGCCTCGGCCGTCGCCTCGGGGTTGTTCCAGTAGCCGGTGAACAGGTGCTCGCCGTGGAGCAGGACCTCGCCGTCGTCGGCGATCCGGACGACCGAGCCCGGCAGGGGCTGGCCGACCGTGCCGATCTTCTGGCGGTCCCACGGGTTGAAGGCGGTGGCCGCGCAGGATTCGGTGAGGCCGTAGCCCTCCAGTACCGTGAAGCCGATGCCCCGGTAGAAGTGGCCCAGCCGCTCGCCCAGCGGGGCGCCGCCGGAGATCGCGTACTCGCCGCGTCCGCCGAGGACGGCGCGGAGTTTGCCGTAGACGAGCTTGTCGAAGATCTTGTGCCGGATCCTCAGGCCGAGGGACGGGCCCCGCGGGGTGGACAGCGCGCGGCTGTACGCGATCGCCGTGTGCGCGGCCTTGTCGAAGATCCGGCCCTTGCCGTCCGCCTGGGCCTTGGCGCGGGCGGAGTTGTAGACCTTCTCGAAGACGCGGGGGACTCCGAGGATCAGCGTCGGCCGGAAGGCCGCCAGGTCGTCGGTGAGGTTCTTGATGTCCGGCAGGCAGCCGAGCTTGATCGGTGCCATCACGGCCGCCACCTCGACGAGCCGCCCGAAGACATGCGCGGCGGGGAGGAAGAGCAGCACGGAGCACTCGCCCGTGCGGAAGAGGGGGTTGAGGCGTTCCACCGCGTTGCCGCACTCCGCGAAGAAGCTGCGGTGCGTCAGCACACAGCCCTTGGGGCGGCCGGTGGTGCCCGAGGTGTAGACGATGGTCGCCGGGTCGTCCGCCTTCGCGGTCGCGGCGCGTTCGTCGACGGCCGCGTCCGTGATCCCGGCGCCGGCGGAGGTCAGTTCCGCGACCGCGCCGTCGTCGATCCGCCAGACGTTCCGCAGGCCGGGGAGGCCGCCCCGTACCGACTCCACCGACGCGGCGTGCTCCGCGGTCTCCACGATCGCCGCGACCGCGCCCGAGTCGCCGAGGATCCACTGCACCTGCTCGGCCGAGCTGGTCTCGTACACCGGGACGGTGACCGCGCCGGCGCTCCAGATCGCGAAGTCGAGCTGTACCCATTCGAAGCGGGTACGGGACATCAGTGCGACCCGGTCGCCGGGCTGGATGCCCGCCGCGATCAGGCCCTTGGCCGCGGCCCGTACCTCGGCGAGGAACTGCGTGGCGGTGACGTCCGTCCAGGCGCCGGCCACCTTGCGGCCCAGGACCGCGACATCCGGGTGCTGCGCGGCATTACGGCGGATGAGATCCGTCAGATTGCCGTCCGAAGGGACCTCGTACAGGGCCGGAAGGCTGAACTCGCGCAAGACTGCTGCTCCTCATCGGGCGCCGGCGCCACGGCTTCGTACGCGCCGGCTGCGGTCCAAGATCGGGCAGGTGCTCGGTGGGGCGAGCACGACTGGACTGCCCGGACGTTACCCATCGGTACGGTCGTACCGATAGAGGGTCCCGGCCAGATGTTCCGTGCGTCACACGTACTGTGCGGTACTTCGCGCAGAGTAGTCCACACCTCCGCCGCCACGGAAGGAACCGCAGGTCCGGCCCCTCTACCGAGGGCGGAATCGGAGTTCTAGGGTGATCGTCATGCGAGGTATGCGAGTCAATGTGATCAGTGATGTCCATGGGAACGCACGGGATCTCGCGAAGGCGGGTGACGGCGCGGACGCCCTGATCTGCCTCGGTGACCTCGTGCTCTTCCTGGACTACGCGGACCATTCGCGCGGTATCTTCCCCGACCTCTTCGGCGCCGAGAACGCCGACAGGATCGTGGCGCTGCGCACCGCCCGCCGCTTCGACGAGGCCCGGGAGTTCGGCCGGGAGCTGTGGGCCGGGCTCGGGCTCGACCCGCGTGCCGCCATCGAGCGGGGCGTGCGGCGCCAGTACGCCGAACTGTTCGCGGCGTTCCCCGACCCGACGTACGCGACCTACGGCAATGTCGACATCCCGGACCTCTGGCGGGAGTACGCGCAGCCGGGCACCACCGTGCTGGACGGTGAGCGGGTGGAACTGGGCGGCCGGGTCTTCGGATTCGTCGGCGGCGGGCTGCGTACCCCCATGAGCACCCCGTACGAGATCTCCGACGAGGACTACGCGGCCAAGGTCGAGGCGCTCGGCGAGGTGGATGTGCTGTGCTCGCACATCCCGCCCGACGTGCCCGAGCTGACGTACGACACGGTCGCCCGCCGCTTCGAGCGCGGCAGCACCGCGCTGCTGGACGCCATCCGCCGTACGAGGCCGCGGTACTCGCTGTTCGGACACGTCCATCAGCCGCTGGCCCGCCGGATGCGCGTCGGCGCCACGGAGTGCGTGAACGTGGGGCACTTCGCGGCGACCGGGCGCCCGTGGGCCATGGAATGGTGACCGGCGCACTCGCGATAGCCTGCACCACACATATCCAGAAGCCGGGACAGCCCCAGCACCGGAGGAGCACGGCGATGGCGGAACACACCAGTTCGAGCATCACGATCGAGGCGGCACCGGCCGACGTCATGGGCGTGATCGCCGACTTCGACCGCTACCCCGAGTGGACCGGCGAGGTGAAGGAGGCCGAGGTGCTGGCCACCGACGGCCGGGGGCGTGCCGAGCAGGTCAGGCTGGTACTGGACGCCGGAGCGATCAAGGACGACCACACCCTCGCCTACACCTGGACCGGCGACAACGAGGTCAGCTGGACGCTGGTGAAGTCCCAGATGCTGCGTGCCCTCGACGGCTCGTACCTGCTGTCGCCCGCCGGGTCGGGCACCGAGGTCACCTACCGGCTGACCGTCGACGTCAAGATCCCGATGCTCGGCATGATCAAGCGCAAGGCCGAGAAGGTCATCATCGACCGGGCCCTCGCGGGCCTCAAGAAGCGCGTCGAATCCGTCCCCGGAGCCTGACGCCGATGCGTACGGTCCTCGTCACCGGCCCCGGCGGGGCGGGCCGTACGACCATCGCCGCCGCGACCGCGCTCGCCGCCGCCCGGCCCGGCGGACGGGTCCTGCTGCTCTCCGCCGGCCCGCTCGGCGAGCTTCTCGGAACACCGGCCGGAACGCCGGACGACCCCGCTCCGGTACGGGACGGCCTGTGGGCCGCGCGCATCGATTCAGGCGCGCACTTCCGTACGGAGACGCTCGCCTTCCAGGAGCGGGCCGCCACCGCGCTCGAACTGCTCGGCGCCCGCGAGCTGGCCGGTGAGGAACTCACCGAACTGCCCGGCAGCGAACAGTCCGCCCTGCTGCACGCCCTGCGCCGGGCCGCGGCAGGCGACTGGGACGTCCTCGTCGTCGACCTGCCACCGCTGCGCGACGCCCTGGCCCTGCTCGCCCTGCCCGAACAACTGCGCCGCTATCTGCGCCGGCTGCTGCCCCGGGAACGGCAGGCCGCCCGCGCGCTCCGCCCGATGATGGCGCAGCTCGCCGGGATACCCATGCCCGCGCAGTGGCTGTACGAGACGGCCGCCCGGTGGGACGCCGAGCTGGCCGCCGTCCAGTCGCTCGTGGAGGACCCCGCCACGACCCTGCGGCTGGTCGCCGAGCCGGGGCCCGCCGCGGCCGAGGCCCTGCGCGCCGCCCGCGCCGGGATCGCACTGTACGGACTGCGGGCCGACGCGCTCATGGCCAACCGGATACTGCCCGGCGACGCCGCCGACCCCTGGCTCGCGACGCTCGTCGCCCAGCAGCGCAAATGCCTGGACGAGTGGCACGAGGGATGGCAGCCCGGGACACCCGTGCACGTGGTGGGGCATCTGGGCCGGGACCCGCGCGGTCTCGACGACCTCGCCCTTCTCGGCCCCGCCCCTCTCGGCCCCGCCCCTCTCGACACCGTGCCGGAGGGCGCCACCGGCGGGAGCCCCGCCGAGGACCCCTGGCCCGTGGAGGACCGGCTCGCCGAGGAGAATCTGCTCGTCTGGTGCCTGCCACTGCCCGGGGCGGTCAAGAGCGAACTGGCGCTGGTACGCAGGGACGACGAACTCCTGCTCACGGTCGGCCCGTTCCGCCGCATCGTTCCGCTGCCGTCCGCGCTGCGCCGCTGCACGGTCACCGGCGCGGCTCTCACGGACGGCGTGCTGCGGGTGAGATTCACCCCCGACCCCGACCTGTGGCCGCGCGCACACTGAACGACGTACCTCCGTTCGGGTACCGTCGAAGGTACGAACCCTTCCGCTGCCCGTGGCGGAAGACCCTGTCTCTGACGCAGGAGTGCCGCATGAGCGATGCCACCGAGCGCCCCGCCGCCGACTCGGACGCCTGGGCCACGGCATGCGCCGAGGATCTGGAGGCCGAGAAGGAGCGCCGCCGCGCGACCTACGGCCCGCAGCCAGGCTCCGCCACCGAGGAACTGCGCAAGCTGGTCGAAGCCGTCGCCGACAAGGTCTCCGCGCTGCCGGGCCCGCTGTTCGGCGTGGCCGCGCAGGGCGCCGTACAGCAGTTCATCAACCAGGCGAAGGCGGCCGTCGAGCCGGTCATCGAGCGCAACCCCGGAGTCTTCGACCATCTCGCCGCCGCGGGCAACGAACTGCTCGCCGCGTACCGCTCCGCCGTCGAGTCCCAGGAGTCCCGCTGGACCCAGGGGACGCCTCCGTCGACCGGGGCCGTACGGGAGACGGAGAAGGCCGGCGATCCCACCGACCCGAGGGACGAAGGGCCTGGTCCGGACGGCCGGATCGACCTGGACTGACCACCGGGGCGACAGCGGTACACGGGGCAGGACCGGCCGGGCCGGCGCCCGCCCTCGGGTACGGTTGAGCCTTAGCGGGGCTCGACCGAAAACTGAGGGACACATGGGACTCACCATCGGCGTCGACATCGGCGGCACGAAGATCGCGGCCGGCGTGGTCGACGAAGAGGGCACCATCCTGGAAACGCACAAGGTACCCACTCCGCCGACCGCCGAAGGCATCGTGGACGCGATCTGCGCCGCGGTCTCCGGTGCCGGCGAGGGGCACCAGATCGAGGCCGTCGGCATCGGCGCCGCCGGCTATGTGGACGACAAGCGCGCGACCGTCCTCTTCGCGCCGAACATCAACTGGCGTCACGAACCGCTCAAGGACAAGGTCGAGCAGCGGGTCGGACTGCCGGTCGTCGTGGAGAACGACGCCAACGCCGCCGCCTGGGGCGAGTACAGGTTCGGTGCCGGGCAGGGCCATGACGACGTCATCTGCATCACGCTCGGCACGGGGCTCGGCGGCGGCATCATCATCGGCAACAAGCTGCGCCGCGGACGCTTCGGCGTGGCAGCCGAGTTCGGGCACATCCGGGTCGTGCCCGACGGGCTGCTGTGCGGTTGCGGAAGCCAGGGCTGCTGGGAGCAGTACGCGTCAGGGCGTGCTCTCGTCCGGTACGCCAGGCAGCGCGCCAACGCGACTCCGGAGAACGCCGGGACGCTGCTCGGTCTCGGCGACGGCACCCCGGAGGGCATCGAGGGCAGGCACATCAGCGCGGCGGCCCGCGCCGGTGACCCCGTCGCCATCGACTCCTTCCGCGAGCTGGCCCGTTGGGCGGGTGCCGGTCTCGCCGATCTGGCCTCGCTCTTCGACCCGTCCGCGTTCATCGTCGGCGGCGGCGTGTCGGACGAGGGCGAACTGGTCCTCGACCCGATCCGCAAGTCCTTCCGGCGCTGGCTGATCGGTGGCGAGTGGCGCCCGCACGCCCAGGTGCTCGCGGCCCAACTGGGCGGCGAGGCAGGGCTGGTGGGAGCCGCGGACCTGGCCCGACAGGGCTGACCCGGCACGACCGCGCCCGCCGTCACCGTGTCCTCGGTGCGGCGGGCGCCGTCATGTCCCGGGCCGCTGGTGTGTCGGTGCGTACGGCCGTTCCTGGGTCGCTGGTGTCGGTGCGTACGGCCGCTCCCGGGCCGCTGGTGTCGGTGCGTACGGCCGCCCCGCCTGCCGATATCTTGGCGGCATGGCGATGCCCACGCTGCCCGACTCCCGTACCGAGCCGGATGGTTCGGCGGTGATCCGGGTGCTCAGCTACAACATCCGGTCGATGCGCGACGACAACGAGGCGCTGGCCCGGGTGATCAGGGCCTGCGCGCCCGATCTGGTCTTCGTCCAGGAGGCGCCGCGGTTCTTCCGCTGGCGCAAACGCGCGGCCTGGCTGGCGGCGCACACCGGTCTCGTGGTGCTCGGCGGCGGCGCCACCGCGGCGGGGCCGCTGCTGCTCTGCTCGCTGCGCGTCGCGGTCGAGCGGACGGAGGACATCCTGCTGCCGCTCACCCCGGGCCTCCACCGGCGCGGCTTCGCCACGGCGGCGGTACGGATCGCGGGCGCCCGGATCGGGCTGCTCAGCTGCCATCTGAGCCTCAGCGCCGACGAGCGCCACGCGCAGGCGGGGATGGTGCTCGACCGGCTCAAGGCCATGGACGTACCGCACACGATCGTCGCCGGGGACCTCAACGACCGCCCCACCGGCCGCGGTTTCCGGCTGCTGGCCGGGGAACTCCAGGACTGCTGGGACCGGGCGCCCTGGGGCGGTGAGTACACCTCGCCCGCCGTACACCCCCGCCAGCGCATCGACGCGATCTTCGCCACGCACGGCATCGAGGTGCTCGGCTGCGGGGTGCCACACGGTCTGCCGGGCCTCGACGAGACCGACCTCAGGGCGGCGACGGATCACCTTCCGGTGCTCGCCGCCCTCCGCGTACCGGCGTTCTGAACCACCGGCTCCCGCCGGGTCCGTCAGACCACCGCACCGCTCCCCGGGTCGTCGCTCTCGTCGTCGTCATGCTTCATCCGCGCCACCAACGTGACGAAACCGCCCAGGAAGCCGCCGATGCAGAGCGTGCTCAGCCACCACGTCATGTCCCACCGCAGCAGGACGGCGACCAGCATCAGCACCGGGCCGCCGATCACCGCGAGCCAGGCGAATCTCGCCGTCGCGTCGGATTCCGGCAGCGGCGGCGGCTCCGGCGGGACGAAATGGCCCTCGTCGCTCTCGTCGAGGTCCTCCTCGCGCGGCTCATCCAGCTGGTAGTCGCGCGGCCCGCCGACGCCGGGCGCGAAGACGACAGAACCGCCCAGCGCGGGCTTCCCGTCCTCGGCGTCCGGCTCCGGATCCTTCCCGGCCGTCGGCTCCGGCTTCTCGGGAGGCTTGCCCAGCGTCTTGTCCGGAGCCGCGGGCTCCGGCCCGGCCCCCGGGTCCGTGCTGTTCCGCTCGCTCTCCAGCAGGGCCTGATCGTCCACCGACTTGAACGGCTTGGCGCCCGGCGGATCCGCCGGCTCCTCGCCGTACCCGGCCACGATCGCCGCCCAGGCCGCGTCCTCGTCGATCGGCTGCGGCTCACGGTCCGCGTCATGCTCAGCCACCGGTGGTGCTCCCCTTCTTCCCGACAGTCGGAGCGAGCCGGCCGATGAACGCGTGACTCTCCTCGAAAATCCGCTCCGCGTCATGGTCCAACGTCGCCACGTGGTAGCTCTGTTCCAGCAGGACCTCACGGACATCCACCGACGAGACCCGGGACAGGATCCTGGCGGAGTCGGCCGGCGGCACCACATGGTCCTCGGGGCTGTGCAGCAGCAGCAACGGCTGGGTGACCTGCGGCAGCGCCGTGTCCACCAGCCGGAAGAAATTCCGCAGCGAGTGCGCCGCGTGCAGCGGCACCCGGTCGTAACCCAGCTCCCGCGCACCCTCCTTGGCGATGTCGCTCGTCAGGCCCCTGGTCGTCGGGACCAGATGACGGAGCACGGGCAGCGCGTACGCCGCCGCTCCGTGCACCTTGATCCCGGGGTTCACCACCACGACCCCGCTGATCTCCCGGCCGTGCTTGGCCGCCAGCCGCAGCGCCAGCGCCCCGCCCATCGACAGCCCGACGACGAAGACCCGCGTACACCGCTCCAGCAGCTCCCGCAGCGCCCGGTCCACCTCCGCGTACCAGTCCTGCCAGCCGGTGACCCGCATGTCCTGCCAGCGGGTGCCGTGCCCGGGGAGCAGCGGCAGCGACACGGTCAGCCCTCGCTCGGCCAGATACCCGGCCCAGGGGCGCAACGACTGCGGGGAACCGGTGAATCCGTGACAGAGAAGGACGCCGACCTCGCCACCTTCGTGGCGGTACGGCTCGGCTCCGGGAAGGACCGGCACCGGGGTCTCCTGTTCGTGAGGATCGGACGATGTACTTCACCGTACGCGACCGGACCGACACCGACCAGATCCGTCGGGCACCCATGAAGGAGAGTGCGGGAGCCCCACGGGTTAAGGTCGGTGCGACAGCACACAGGAGGCAATCGAGTTGATCTACGGCGCCATGAAGTTCTCCATCGGAGGGTCGCTGAAGCTCGCCTTCAGGCCCTGGGTGGAGGGCCTCGAGAACATCCCCGCCGACGGTCCGGCGATCCTCGCGAGCAACCATCTCTCGTTCTCCGACTCGTTCTTCCTCCCGGCCGTGCTCGACCGCAAGGTCACCTTCATCGCCAAGGCCGAGTACTTCACCTCGCCCGGAGTGAAGGGCAAGCTCACCGCCGCGTTCTTCAAGGGCGTGGGACAGCTGCCGGTGGACCGCTCGGGCGCGCGCGGCGCGGGCGAGGCCGCGATCCAGAGCGGCATCAAGGTCCTGGCGAACGGTGAACTCTTCGGCATCTACCCGGAAGGCACCCGCTCGCCCGACGGCCGTCTCTACCGCGGCAAGCCCGGCGGCCTCGCCCGCGTGGCGCTCGCCTCCGGCGCGCCGGTCATCCCGGTCGCCATGATCGACACGGAGAAGATCCAGCCGCCCGGCAAGGTCGTCCCGAAGCTGATGCGCCCGGGGATCAGGATCGGCGAGCCGCTGGACTTCAGCCGCTACCAGGGCATGGAGAGCGACCGGTTCATCCTGCGTTCGGTCACCGACCAGGTGATGTACGAGATCATGAAACTCTCGGGCCAGGAGTATGTCGACATCTACGCGACGGCGGCCAAGCGCCGGCTCGCGGAAGAGGCGAAGGCGGCGGGCACCGGCGGGGAGTGAGCCGGAGGCGAACGGGCCGCAGGGGAACGAGGGGGGCGAGTGGCCAGGCGCGAGCGCGTCGTACGGATGTCGGTGGAGCAGCCGCTGTGGCGGGCGCTGACCGCGTACCGCGTACTGACCATGGTCTACGCGGTCCTGATCTTCTTCTACGAGCGTGAGCGGTTCGAACGCCCCTGGGTCGCCGCCTGGTTCCTCGCGTTCCTGGCGATATGGACCCTGGTCACGCTCCCCAGAGTGGCGAACGCCGTCAGCTGCACCAAGCGCTTCCTGATCGCCGACCTGGCCGTCGCGGTCACCGGCATCCTGCTCACGCCGCTCGCCGACACGCACGCCCAGCAGATCGACGGCCCCACGCTGCCGTCGATATGGGCCGCGGGATCGGTCCTCGCCTTCGCCATCAAGGGCGGCTGGCGCTGGGCCGCGGTCGCCTCCTCCGTCGTCGCCGTCGCCAACCTCGTCGAGCGCGCGCACCCCAGCAGGGACACCCTCCACAACGTCCTGCTCGTCTGGGTCGCCTCCATCGCCATCGGATACGTCGTCGAGGTCGCCCGCGCCTCCGAACGCACCCTCGCCCGCGCCCTGGAGATCGAGGCCGCGACACGGGAGCGCGAGCGGCTGGCCCGTGACATCCACGACAGCGTGCTCCAGGTGCTCGCGATGGTGCAGCGGCGCGGTACGGCGCTGGGCGGCGAGGCCGCCGAACTGGGCCGGCTGGCGGGGGAGCAGGAGATCGCCCTGCGCACGCTGGTCTCCAGCGGACTGGTGCCCGCCACCCGCGCGTCCGAGGACACGGTGGCCCGTACGGCGGGCCGGGACGACGAGCCCTGCGACCTGCGCACACTCCTCGCGCCGTACGCCGGTTCGCGGATCACCTTCTCGGAACCGGGCGCTCCGGTACTGCTGCCGCCGGCCGCGGCCGAGGAACTGACGGCCGCTGTCGGTGCCGCCCTGGACAATGTCCGCAGGCACGCGGGCGCCGAGGCACACGCCTGGATCCTGGTCGAGGAGTGGCCGGACGAAGTGATCGTGACCGTACGGGACGACGGCCCGGGTATCCCGGAGGGCCGGCTCGCCCAGGCCGAGGGGGAGGGCCGGCTCGGCGTCGCCCTCTCGATCCGCGGCCGGCTGCGGGACCTGGGCGGCACGGCCGAGCTGATCTCGGTGCCGGGACAGGGCACGGAAGTCGAGTTGAAGGTTCCACGGGGAGAGGCACGGCGATGACTGAACAGACGGACCCGATCAGGGTGATGGTGGTCGACGACCACCCGATGTGGCGCGACGCCGTCGCCCGCGATCTGGACGCGGCCGGCTTCGACGTGGTCGCGACCGCCGAGGACGGCCCGCAGGCGGTGCGCCGCGCGAAGGCCACCACCCCGCGCGTGCTCGTCCTGGACCTCAATCTGCCCGGTATGCCCGGCGTCCAGGTCTGCAAGGAGCTGGTCGGCACCCTTCCCGGACTCCGCGTGCTGGTGCTCTCCGCCAGCGGCGAGCACGCCGACGTCCTGGAAGCGGTGAAGTCCGGCGCCACCGGCTATCTGCTCAAGTCGGCCCGTACGGAAGACCTGATCGACGCCGTACACCGCACCGCCGTCGGCGACCCGGTCTTCACCCCCGGTCTCGCGGGCCTGGTGCTCGGCGAGTACCGCAGACTCGCCTCCGAGCCCGCGTCCGCCGCCCCCGACGAACCCAAGGCCCCGGAACTGACCGAGCGCGAGACCGAAGTGCTCCGGCTGGTCGCCAAGGGCCTCTCGTACAAACAGATCGCCGAACGCCTGGTCATCTCGCACCGCACCGTGCAGAACCATGTACAGAACACCCTCGGCAAGCTCCAGCTCCACAACCGCGTGGAGCTGGTGCGGTACGCCATCGAACGCGGCCTCGACGACATCTGAGCCGGGCCCGCCCCGGAGAATCCCCGCACAAGCCTTCATCCGCCCTCTGGTGCAACGCAATTGACCCTGCGCACCATGCCGGAGTGACCTGAGTCACCCTTCCTGTGGCCCGGGTACCCGATCGATGGCGAAGGGGAGTGTTTTCCATGCGCGTCGGAGTACTGACCGGGGGCGGCGACTGTCCCGGGCTCAACGCGGTCATCCGCGGCATCGTACGCAAGGGTGTCCAGGAATACGGCTACACGTTCACCGGGTTCAGGGACGGCTGGCGAGGGCCGCTGGACGACGACACCCTACGGCTCGACATCCCCGCGGTACGCGGCATCCTGCCGCGCGGCGGCACCATCCTCGGCTCCTCGCGCACCAACCCCCTCAAGGCCGAGGACGGCGTCCGGCGCATCAGGGAGACCCTCGCCGCGCACGGCGTGGAGGCGCTGATCGTGATCGGCGGCGAGGACACCCTCGGGGTGGCGGCGCGGCTCTCCGACAGCCACGGCATTCCCTGCGTCGGCGTGCCCAAGACCATCGACAACGACCTCTCGGCCACGGACTACACCTTCGGCTTCGACACCGCGGTCGGTATCGCCACCGAGGCGATCGACCGGCTGCACACCACCGCCGAATCCCATATGCGCGTCCTGGTCTGCGAGGTGATGGGCCGTCACGCGGGCTGGATAGCCCTGCACTCCGGCCTGGCAGGCGGCGCGAACGTCATCCTCATACCGGAGCAGCGCTTCGACGTCGACCAGGTCTGCGCCTGGGTGACCTCCCGGTTCAAGGCGTCCTACGCCCCGATCGTCGTCGTCGCGGAGGGCGCGATGCCGAAGGACGGCGACCTGGTCCTCAAGGACGGCACGCTGGACTCCTTCGGCCATGTCCGGCTGTCGGGCGTCGGCGAATGGCTGGCCAAGGAGATCGAGCGCCGCACGGGCAAGGAGGCCAGGACGACGGTCCTCGGCCACGTCCAACGGGGCGGCACCCCCAGCGCCTTCGACCGCTGGCTGGCCACGCGCTTCGGCCTGCACGCGATCGAGGCGGTACGCGACGGCGACTACGGCAAGATGGTCGCCCTGCGCGGTACGGACATAGTCCGCGTCCCGATCTCCGAGGCCACGGCCCAACTCAAAACGGTCCAGCCGGAGCTGTACGACGAGGTGAGCGTCTTCTTCGGCTAGGTCCCCCTTTTTTTTGGGGCTCGGTTCGCCTCCGGGCGCTTTGAGCCCCTGTCGACGGTCGACCGTGCTCGATTCCCTCGTACCTCGGGAACCTCCGCGCGCTCTCCCTTTCGACAGCGGCGCGCCCTTCGGCTCACTCGCCGCCGGAAAGACGGCACCCGGAACGGAGCGGCACCCCACCACGGCGCACGGCCGGGTAGTCGGTGACGGGCGGTGAAGGGGGGCGCGCAGGGGTCGTGTCCGGGACGTAGAGCGTGATGTGTGGCGCACGGACGCCCGAACCATCGACTGGGCGGAGTCGCGCCGTAAATCATGCAGTCCGGGACGCGAGCCCCGGAGCGCACCCCGGCGACACCCCGCACACGACCACCGGCCCCGGCCAAAACGCACCCCGCGCCGGAGGCGCACCGCACCCCGCACACGACCACCGGCCCCGGCCAAAACGCACCCCGCACCACGAGCCCCCGCCGGAGGCGCACCGCCACCACTCAGCCCGCGCCCACGACCCCCCGCCGGAAGGCGCCGAGCAGCCCCGCCACCACCTCCCGCCCATTCAGCGTCAGCACCGACTCCGGATGGAACTGCACCGACGCGAACCCGTCGCCCCTCAGCGCGTACACCTCCCCGCTGTCCCCGTCCCGGCTCACCTCCACCCCGTGCGCCGCCAGTTCCTCCGCCGCCGCGTCGTCGCACCGCGCCGTGAAGCTGTTGTAGAAGCCGACCGTCTCCTCCCGGCCGAACAGGTCGATCCGGGTCTGCGCACCCTGGTACGGCACCCGCTTGCGTACCGTCTCCAGCCCCAGTTCCGCCGCGATCAGCTCGTGCCCGAGGCAGACCCCGAGCAGCCCGTTCCGCCGGTCGCGGACCAGTTCCCCCGCCAGCCCGCGCAGCATCCGCATCTTCGGGTCGGCCGTGTCCGCCGGGTCGCCGGGGCCGGGGCCCAGCACCACCGGGCCCTCGTGCGCGCGCACGGTGGCGCGCAGATCCGGCTCGTCGAAGCGCCGTACGGTCACCTCAAGACCCGACGACCGCAGCACATGCGCCAGCATCGCGGTGAAGGTGTCCTCGCCGTCGACGACCAGGGCGTGCCCGGTGAGCGTCGTGGACGCGGTCCGCATCCTCAGCCAGAACGGCGCGAGGTCCGCGCGCCGCGCGTCCAGCGCGGCCCTGACCCCCGGGTCGTCGGCGAGCCGCGGGCGCGCGGACTCGTCGCGCGGGCGGCCGGGCCGTACGCCCAGCGCCGCCAGCACCCCCGCCGCCTTGGCGTGGGTCTCGGCGACCTCGCTCTCCGGGCGCGAATGACGTACGAGCGTCGCCCCGACCGGCACCCGCAGCCCGCCGTCGCGGTCGATGTCGGCGGTACGGATCAGGATGGGGGAGTCGAGGGTCTGCGTGCCGCCCGCGTCCCGCCCGATGAGCGCGAGCGCGCCCCCGTAGTAGCCGCGCCCGCCGGCCTCGTGCCGCTCGATGACCCGGCAGGCGTTCTGCACCGGCGAGCCGGTGACCGTCGCCGCGAACATCGTCTCCTTCAGCACCTCGCGCACATCGAGCGACGAACGGCCGCGCAACTCGTACTCGGTGTGCGCGAGATGGGCCATCTCCTTGAGCCGGGGGCCGATCACCACCCCGCCCCGGTCGCCGACGGTGCACATCATCTTCAGCTCCTCGTCGACGACCATGGACAGCTCCTCCGTCTCCTTGCGGTCGCCCAGGAACTCCAGCAGCGCTTCGGCGGACGGGCCCTCCGGCGGATAGCGGAAGGTCCCGCTGATCGGGTTCATCACGACGGTCCCGCCGCTCATCCGGACATGGACCTCGGGGCTGGCGCCGACCAGGGTGCGTTCGCCGGTGTGGACGAGGAACGTCCAGTACGCGCCGCGCTCACCGGTGAGCAGCCGCCGGAAGAGGGCGAGGGCGTCGGCCCGCCCGAAGCCGGGGACACGGCCTTCGAAGGTCCGCCGGATGACGAAGTTCGCGCCCTCGCCGCGGCCGATCTCGTCCTCGATCACCCGCCGGACGATCTCCGCGTACCGCTCGTCGTCGATGTCGAACGCGCCGTCCTCGACCCGTACGTCATGGGCGGGCAGCCCGGCGAGGAGTTCCGCGAGCGGCAGTTCGTACGTCTCGTCCGCGACCAGCACGGCCAGCGGCGTCCCGTCGTCCCGTACGTCGAAGCCGCGCTCCCTGATCTGCCGGAACGGCACCAGCGCGAGCGAGGGGCCGGCGCCGTCCGGCAGCTCGCCCAGCCGGTCCGCCTCGTGTACGGATCCGATGAGCAGTTCCACGAGATCGTGGTCCCGGCCGGGGGTGCGGCGGCGGAGCAGGGCGAAGGGCGGGCAGTCGTCGTCCAGGAGCCGTGCGACGAGCGTCCGGGGTGTCGCGTGGGACATCTGCGGTGTTCCTTCCGGGGAGAGGGAGAGGAACGGCCGCTTTCCGGTCCGAGGCCCGGACCCGGAGAACACTGAAGGCCGCCCCTCGGGCGGCCTTCGCGATTCGTGGTGCGCGCGTGAATCAGTGGGCCGCCGAGCGAGCGGTCCACCACCAGGTCTGATGCGAATGCGCGAACATGAGCGGCACCCTAGCACCGCGTGTTCCACACTGTGAGCGCCGCCTGTACCACAGCCCGCGACCACGTAACCTGGGGCGCGTGACAGTGAATGCTGAGAACCCCGCGGCCCATGTGCCCTCCTGGCAAGATCTTCCCGCTGCGCAGCAGCCGGAGTATCCGGACCGGGAGGCCCTGCGCGAGGTCGTGGCCGAGCTGGAGAGCTATCCTCCGCTCGTCTTCGCGGGCGAGTGCGACCAGCTGCGCGCCCGGCTCGGGGCCGTCGCCAAGGGTGAGGCGTTCCTGCTCCAGGGCGGCGACTGCGCCGAGGCGTTCGACGCCGTCTCCGCGGATCAGATCCGCAACAAGCTGAAGACGCTTCTCCAGATGGGCGCCGTCCTCACCTACGCGGCGTCCGTGCCGGTGGTGAAGGTCGGCCGGATCGCCGGGCAGTACTCGAAGCCGCGCTCCAAGAGCACCGAGACGCGCGACGGCGTGACGCTGCCCACGTACCGGGGCGACTCCGTCAACGGCTTCGACTTCAACGAGAAGGCCCGGATCCCGGACCCCGAGCGGCTCAAGCGGATGTACCACATGTCCGCCGCCACGCTCAATCTGGTCCGCGCCTTCACCACGGGCGGCTACGCCGATCTGCGCCAGGTGCACGCCTGGAACCAGGACTTCGTGAAGTCGTCCCCGTCGGGCCAGCGTTACGAGCAGCTCGCCCGCGAGATCGACAACGCGCTGAACTTCATGAAGGCCGCGGGCACCGACCCGGCGGAGTTCCGCACCGTCGAGTTCTACGCCTCGCACGAGGCGCTGCTGCTGGACTACGAGTCGGCGCTGACCCGGATCGACTCCCGCACCGGCCGGCTGTACGACGTCTCCGGCCACATGGTCTGGATCGGTGAGCGCACCCGCCAGCTCGACGGCGCGCACATCGAGTTCGCCTCGAAGATCGACAACCCGATCGGCATCAAGCTCGGCCCGACGACGACGGTCGACGAGGCGCTCACCTACATCGACCGGCTCGACCCCGACCGCGTGCCCGGCCGGCTGACCTTCATCGTCAGGATGGGCGCCGACAAGGTCAGGGACAAGCTCCCCGAGCTGGTCGAGAAGGTCACGGCCTCCGGCGCCACGGTGGCGTGGGTGACCGACCCGATGCACGGCAACACCTTCGAGGCGGCCTCCGGCCACAAGACCCGCCGCTTCGACGATGTGCTCGACGAGGTCAAGGGCTTCTTCGAGGTCCACAAGGGCCTCGGCACGCACCCGGGCGGTATCCATGTGGAGCTGACCGGCGACGATGTCACCGAGTGCGTGGGCGGCGGCGACGAGATCTTCGTCGACGATCTGCACCAGCGCTACGAGACGGCCTGCGACCCGCGGCTCAACCGCAGCCAGTCGCTCGACCTGGCCTTCCTGGTGGCCGAGATGTACCGCGACCAGTAGGGGCGCGGGGCGAGGGCCCTCATACCACGATGGGGTACGGATCGATGTGATCCGTACCCCATCGGTGTTTCCCCGGCTTTTGTCCGGCGGGGTCGGCAGGTAAGGTTAGGTTAGCCTCACCGGGTTCCGGGGTGGCCTGAACCAGCGACCCCTCCGGGAGGTGAACCGCGTGTACGTCTGCTCCTGCTTCGGCATCACCGAAACACAGGTGAAGGAACACGCGGCCGCCGGGGCGTGCACCCCCCGCCAGATAGCGTCGGCCAGCAAGGCCGGCACCGACTGCGGTTCGTGCGTACGCCGTATCCAGTCCCTCCTCGGCCGAGGCGGCTGCCCGCGCCGTGAGCTGCTCGACCAGGGCGCTCCCGCGCTCGCGGAGCTCGGCGTGCCGGAGGGCACGGTCCCGCCCGCTCTCCGAGAAGCCGCGTAGGCGGCGGTTCAGCTGTCGGGCTGCTCGATCTGCTGGGAGATATAGAGCGGCTCACCGAGCTTCTCGATCAGCTCCAGCTGGGTGTCGAGATAGTCGATGTGATGCTCCTCGTCCTTGAGGATCGATTCGAAGATCCCCTTCGAGGTGTGGTCCGCCTTGTTCCGCATGACCTCGATTCCGCGCTTCAGCCGGTCGATGGCCTCGACCTCGACCTCCCGGTCCGCCTCGAACATCTCGGTGACCGTCTGCCCCACCCGCACATGGAAGAGCCGCTGGTAGTTCGGCAGCCCCTCCAGAAAGAGCAGCCGGTCGGTGAGCAGCTCGGCGTGCCTCATCTCGTCGAACGACTCGGCCCGGGTGTATTTCGCGAGCTTGGTCCACCCGTTGTTCTCCTGCATTTTGCTGTGCAGGAAGTATTGATTGATGGCGGTCAGTTCGGCGGTCAGCTGCTCATTGAGGAATTCGATGACCTCGGGGTCGCCCTGCATCGCAGAGGCTCCTTCCAAGCGTGTGACGGGTGCGCGCATCCTCGCACCGTCACCAGGGGCCGTCCAGTAAGTGCATGCTTAGTATGGATTGCCTGGTCGCGTTCGGGCCTGGTCATGACCACCCTTCGCGGTCTGTCACCATGGAAGGCATGGGTCAGCCGGAAAGCCGGGAACGTCAAGAGCCGGAACAGTCCGAGCTACCACCGGGGCAGCGTCTACAGCGCGGCTGGCCGGTGACCCACTATGGGCCCGTACCGAAATTCCGGCAGGAACGCTGGGAGTTCCGGGTCTTCGGAGCCACCGCCGACGGCGACAAGCACTGCTGGAATCACGAGGAGTTCTCGGCGCTTCCGTTCTCCACCGTCGTGGGCGATCTGCACTGCGTCACGAAGTTCAGCATGGTGGGGGCCGAATGGGGCGGCGTCCCCGCCCGTACGATCGCGGAACTCGCGCCCCCCGCGGCGAGCGTCACCCATGTCATGGTCTGGGCCGAGTACGGCTTCAGCTCCAATCTGCGGCTCGCCGACTTTCTCTCGGACCGGACGATATTCGCCACCCATAAGGACGGTGAATTGCTCACCGCCGAGCACGGTTTCCCCGTACGGCTCGTCGTACCGCATCTGTACGCCTGGAAAGGGCCCAAGTGGGTCCGGGGCGTGGAGTACATGACCGCCGACCGCCGCGGCTTCTGGGAGGAGCGCGGCTATCACAACGTCGGCGACCCCTGGGCCGAGCAGCGCTACTCCTACCAGGAAGTCCCCGGGGACGGCCCGGAGCTGTAGGCCGTGTCCGCGACACGGCCCGGCGTCAGCCGTCGCGCAGCTTCTTCAGCCGTGCCACGTCCGCCGCGTGCCCCTCCGTGCCACCGGGTGTCTCGATCACCAGCGGAACGTTCTCGGTCGCCGGATGCGCGAACAGCTCACGGAACGGCTCCTCGCCGATATGTCCCGCGCCGATGTTCTCGTGACGGTCCTTGTGCGCGCCCGCCACATCCTTGGAGTCATTGGCGTGGATCAGCTTGAGCCGCCCCTCGCCGACCGTGTCCACCAGCAGATCCAGCGTCTGCCGCATCCCGTGCGGTCCCGCCAGATCGTGCCCGGCCGCGAAGATATGGCAGGTGTCCAGACAGACGCCCAGCTTGGGATGGGCGTCGAGCGCCTCGAAGTACGGGCCGAAGTCCCAGGTCCTCGAACAGAGCGAGAAGCCCTGTCCCGCGGTCGACTCCAGCAGCAGAAACGGATCGTCGTCACGGGTCAGCTCGTCGAGAAGCGGCAGCATCCGCTCCCGTACCTGCGCGAGAGCCACCTCACGGGGCCGCCCGCCGGTCGCCGAGCCCGTGTGCACGACCACGCCCAGCGCGCCGATCTCACGGCCCCGGCGCAGACTGTGCCGCAGCGACTCCACCGACTTCTCGGCGGTCGCCTCCGTATGCGAACCGAAGTTGATCAGATAGGGCGCGTGCACATACGCCGGGATCTCCTCCGCCGCGCACTGCGCGCGGAACTGCTCGTCCTGCGCCGGATTGCCCGGGGGAGTCGCCCAGCCGCGCGGATTGGCCGCGAAGACCTGGACGGTCTCGGCGCCCAGCTCACGTGCGTAGGCCAGACCGGTCGAGGCGAGGCCGCCCGCCACGGGGACATGGCTGCCGACGGGGTTGCGCGTCACTCCTAGAGCCCCTTGGTCGTGATGGTGATGGTGCTGCCCTCGGGGGCCTCCCGGCCGCCCTCGACCGACTGCTTTGCCACGGTCTCCCCCAGGAAGGGGAAGCCCCGGTCCACGGTGACCTCGAAGCCAGCCTCCTCCAGCAGCTTCGTGGCCTCGTCGGTCGTCTTACCGGTCACATCGGGTACGGAGATCATCCGCGGCCCCTGGGAGACCGTCAGCGTGACCGTATCGCCCCGGGCCAGCTGGGCACCCTCGGCCGCGGACTGCCGGGCGACCGACCCCGCGTCCTCGGGAGAGTTCACGCGCTCGGCCGCGACCTTCACCTTGAGCCCCTGGTCCGCCAGCTCCTCGGTGGCGTCCTCCACGGACTCACCGGTCACATCGGGGACGTCCACCGGGCTGCCCTTGCTCACCACGAGCGCGACCCCGGAATCGGGCCGCACCCCGCTCCCGGACGCCGGGGCCGAACTGATCACGGTGCCCTGCGGGATGTTGTCGTCGAACTCCCGCGTGACGACCCCGGCCGCCAGCCCCACCTTCTTCAGCGCCCGCCGCGCCTCGCCCAGCGGCATGCTCTCCAGATCCGGGACCTTGACGACCTCGGGACCGCGCGAGATCACGACGGTCACCGAGCCGTTGCCGCGGATACGCGCGCGGGGCGCGGGGTCGCTGCCCATGACCGTGCCGCGGGCGAAGGAGTCGCTGAAGTCCTTGGTGACCTTCACCTCCAGCCCCGCGTCCGAGAGCCGCTTCCTGGCCTCCTGCTCGCTCTGGCCGAGCAGCGAGGGGACGCGCGTGAACTGTCCGGAATTGATGTACCAGACGCCCGTACCGACACCGAGCACCAGCAGTACGGCGACCACCGCCGCGACGACGCCCCGGCGGGGCATGACCGGGCGACGGCCCGGCGCGTCCGACGGGGGCGCCATCTCCAGCCGGCTCGTGCGGTTCGGCGTCCCGTCCTCCGCCGGCTCGACGGACCGGATGCGCGGGATCACCGCCGTACGGTTCTCGGCACCGGCACCGGCACCGGCCCCGCCCTCCGGCTCGGGCGTGGCCCGCGGCGGTACGGCGTCCAGCTGCGCGTCGGTCAGCGCGGCCCGCGCCTCCCGCGTCAGCGCGAGCAGCGCCACCGCGTCCGCGGGCCGCACCTCGGGGTTACGGGCGGTCGCCGCCGCGACCAGCTCGTCCAGCTCCACGGCCAGCCCCGGCACGGCGGCCGACGGCGCGGGCACGTCCTCGTTCAGATGCCGGTAGAGCACCTGCGCGGGGGTCTCCCCGCCGTGCGGCTTCGCACCGGTCAGCATCTCGTGGAGGACGACCCCGCAGGCGTACACGTCGACGCGGGTGTCGGACGTGCCGTGCTCGATCTGCTCCGGCGCCAGATACGACACCGTGCCGAGGACGCTTCCGGTGGTGTTCGTGACATCGCCGACGGCCCGCACGAGTCCGAAGTCGGCGACCTTGACCCGGCCGTCGTCCCCTATCAGCACGTTCTCCGGCTTCATGTCCCGGTGCACGAACCCGGCCCGGTGCGCGGCCCCCAGCGCGGCGAGCACCGGCTCCAGAATGTCCAGCGCGGCCCGAGGCCGCAGCGCCCCGCGCTCCCGCACGACATCGCGCAGCGTGCACCCCGCGACGTACTCCATCGCCAGATAGACGTAGGCGCCCTCGGCGCCCTGGTCGAAGACCGCGACGACATTGGGATGCGACAGCCGGGCCACCGACTTGGCCTCGCGGATGAAGCGCTCCACGAAGGTGGCGTCGGCGGCGAGGGCGGGATGCATCACCTTGAGCGCGAGGACCCGGTCGAGCCGGATGTCGACGGCCCGGTAGACCGTGGCCATCCCGCCGACGGCGATCCGCGCGTCCACGCGGTAACGGCCGTCGAGCACGTGCCCGACGATGGGGTCCTTGAGGGTGGTATCCACGAGCCCGAGTCTACGAGCCACGGTTCACCTCCGGCGGGGGGTGTGGTCCGGGGTTCGTCTTTGGCTGGGGCCGGTGGTCTGGGCAGGGTCGCGCCGTACGGGGGTCCGGGGGTGCCCCCCGGGAAAACACAGCATGCCGTCCGGACACGTACCTCCGGAGGCCCCGGACCCCGGCCCAGCCACGACAACCGCACCCTCCCCGCCGGAGGCGCACCGCTCTAGGGGAACGCCGGCCTCTCCGGGTCCAGCGCCGCCACCCCCTCCACCGGCGACGACGCCCACGCGATCCGCCGCCGCGGCATCCGTCCCGCCCGCCACGCCAGCCGCCCCGCCGACACCGCGTACCGCATCGCCTCCGCCATCAGCACCGGCTCCCGCGCCCGCGTCACCGCCGACGCCAGCATCACCGCCGCGCACCCCAGCTCCATCGCCAGCGCCGCGTCCGACGCCGTACCCGCGCCCGCGTCCAGGATCACCGGCACCCCCGCCCGCTCCACGATCAGCTCGAAGTTGTGCGGATTGCGGATACCGAGGCCGGAGCCGATCGGTGAGCCCAGCGGCATGATCGCCGCGCATCCCACGTCCTCCAGCTTCGCCGCGAGCACCGGATCGTCATTGGTGTACGGCAGGACCGTGAAGCCGTCGTCGACCAGGGTCTCCGCCGCTTCGAGCAGCTCGATGGGGTCGGGCAGCAGCGTGCGCTCGTCCGCGACCACCTCCAGCTTGATCCAGTCCGTACCGAGCGCCTCGCGGGCGAGACGTGCGGTGAGCACCGCCTCCCCGGCGGTGAAGCAGCCCGCCGTGTTGGGCAGCGCGCGGATGCCGAGCGAGTCGAGTACGGACAGGACGGAGCCGTGCACGGTGGGGTCGAGGCGGCGCATCGCGACCGTGGTGAGTTCGGTGCCCGAGGCGGTCAGGGAGCGTTCCAGCACGTCGAGGCTGGGCGCGCCGCCCGTGCCCATGATCAGCCGGGAGGCGAACGTGGCGGAGCCGATGGTCAGCGGGTCGTCGGCCATGACTCAGCCTCCCTGGACCGCGGTGAGGACTTCGACGCGGTCGCCGTCGTTGAGCGGTGTGCCGGACCAGCGGGTGCGCGGGATCACCGTCTCGTTGACGGCCGCGGCGACCCCCGAGGGCGCGGGGGCGAGTGTGGCGACCACGACGTCGAGGGTGGTGGCGGGCGCGAGCTCGCGGGGCTCGCCGTTCACGGAGATGTTCATGCGGTCTGCTCCTGACGGATGGACGCGACGGGCGAGGGGCGCGAGGAGAACCGCGACGGGGAGAAGGCACGGGCCTCCGGGGGCAGTTCGCCGGTCGTCAGCACCGTGGCCATCGCGTCGCCTGTGACGGGCGTGAGCAGGACCCCGTTGCGGTAGTGGCCGGTGGCCAGGGACAGCCCCGGCAGCGCGGTGGGCCCGAGCAGCGGCGCGTTGTCCGGTGAGCCGGGGCGCAGCCCGGCGAGGGTTTCGGTGAGCGGCAGTTCCGTGATGCCGGGGATGAGTTCGTGCGCGTCCCGCAGCAGTTGGTACACCCCGCCCGCCGTGACCGTGGTGTCCCAGCCGAGTTCCTCGCTGGTGGCGCCGACGACCAGTTCGCCGTTCTCGCGCGGCACCAGATAGACGTGGCTGCCGCGCACGGCGGCCCGTACCGTCCTGGAGAGGAAGGGCGCGTACGTACGGGGCACGGTCAGCCGCAGGACCTGGCCCTTGACGGGCCGTACCGGCGGCAGGACATCGGCCGGTACGCCCCCGAGCCGGCCGCTGAGGCTGCCGCCCGCCAGTACCACCTGTTCCGCGGTGAGCGTGCTGCCGTCGGCCAGGACGGCGCCGGTGGCCCGGTCGCGTACGACGGAGAGCCGGTCGGCGTGGGCGCGGTGGACGACCACCCCGGCCCGTTCGCACGCGGTCAGCAGGGCCGCCGCCAGCCGCCGGGGATCGATCTGGTGGTCGTCGTCGACGCGCAGACCGCCGCGTACGCCCGGCGCGAGCATCGGTTCCAGGCGCCGGCACTCACGGCCCGTGAGCCACTGGGACGTCAGTCCGGAACGCTGCTGGAAGGCGTGCAGTTCGCGCAACTGGGCGCGGTCGTCGGTGTCGAGGGCGACGGCGAGGGTGCCGCACGTCCGGTAGCCGGTGTCCCGCCCGCTGGCCGCCTCCAGTTCGGCGACGAAGCCCGGGTAGCGCGCGGCGGAGGCGAGGTTGAGGCCGAGCAACGCTTCCTCGCCGTAGTGGAGTTCGGTGACGGCCGCGAGCATCCCCGCCGCGACCCGCGCCGCGCCGCCGCCGGGATCGGGGTCGGTGACGGCGGTGCGCAGCCCGTGCTGCGCCGCCCGCCAGGCGGTGACCAGGCCGATGATCCCGCCGCCGATGACGAGGACGTCGGAGGCCGCTGTTCCTTCACGGGGTGACTGCATGGGCGTCCAGCCCCTCCCTTCGCCGGCATGACCCGGATCAGGTTCGTACGGTCGGAGGCCGCCTCAGCCTCCCTCTCAGCCCGGTGCGTCCGGACTCCCGCGAGGTAGTGTCGGCTGCCAGCCTAACGCCCTGACCTCCGCGCTGTAAGGGAGCGATTACCGTGGCCCGTTCACTGGACGGACTCGTTCTTTCCCCGGTCGCCGACCAGGCACCGGGGCAGGTGGGCACCGCCACCCGCTTCCTCTACCGCGAGGAGGACGGCATGATCCGCGCCGAGTACGCGGGCGGTGACGTGGTCCGCGGATATCTCGTCGGGACGCGCGAGGGCGACCGGCTGGATTTCCGGTACGTACAGCTGAAGACGGACGGCGCGACCTCGTCGGGGCACTGCGTCTCCACCGTGGTCGGCCTTCCCGACGGCCGGGTGCGGCTGGAGGAGACCTGGGAGTGGGAGTCCCAGGAGGGCAGCGGCACGAGCGTGGTGGAACAGGTTCCCGCCGACGTTCGGGGAGTTGTCCGGGACGGGCTGTCTAAGGTGATCGGGTGAGCGAGAGACAGCGGGAGACAGAACCGGCCGGAGAGCCGAGGGTGGTCGTCGTCGGCGCGGGCATGGCGGGCGTGCAGACCGCGGTGGCCCTGCGGGAGAAGGGCTTCGGCGGCCCGGTCACCGTACTCGGCGCCGAGCCGCATCCACCGTACGACCGGCCCCCGCTCTCCAAGGCGGTCCTGCTGGGCAAGGCGGAGAGCCCGGCCTTCGACATCGACTTCGCGGCGCTGTCCGTCCGGCTCAGGCTCGGCCTCGACGTGACCGGACTGCGCCCCGGCGCACGGGAACTGGACACCGCGCGCGGGCCCGTTCCGTACGACGTGCTGGTCGTCGCGACCGGCGCGGAACCGATCGTCCTGCCGGGCACCGAGTCGCTGCCCGGGGTCCATCTGCTGCGCACGCTGGACGACGCGGAGCGGCTGCGTCCGGTGCTCGGCCGCAGGCAGCGGGTCGTGGTCGTCGGCGCGGGGTGGATCGGCGCGGAGTTCACCACGGCGGCCCGGGAGGCGGGCTGCGCCGTGACGGTCGTCGAGGCGGCCGACCGGCCGCTCGCGGGCGCCCTGCCCGCCGATGTCGCCGCTCCTATGACCGGCTGGTACGCGGAGAGCGGGGCCGAACTGCTGACGGACGCCCGGGTGGCCGGTGTCGAACCGGGCGCGGTGCTGCTCGCGGACGGCCGGCGGCTGGACGCGGACGCGGTGGTCGTGGGCATCGGCGCGCGGCCCGCGACGGGCTGGCTGGCCGGATCGGGGATGGAGCTGGGCCCGGACGGCGCCATCGTGGCGGACGAGCGGCTGCGGACCTCGCTGCCTGAGGTGTACGCGGTGGGTGACTGCGCCTCGTTCCCCTCGGCCCGTTACGGAGAGCGACTGCTCGTACATCACTGGGACAACGCGCTCCAGGGGCCGCGCACGGTCGCCGCGCAGGTGGTCGGCGAGACCGACGAGATCTACGACCCCGTGCCGTACTTCTGGTCCGAGCAGTTCGGCCGTTTCGTGCAGTACGCGGGCCACCACGCGGACGGTGACACCCTGGTCCGGCGCGGCGATCCGGCCGGGAGCGCCTGGTCGGTGGTCTGGCTGCGGGACGGGGCGCCGACCGCGCTGCTGGCCGTCGGCAGGCCCCGGGATCTGGCGCAGGGCCGCAAGCTCATCGAGGCGGGCGCGCGGCTGGATCCGGAGCGGACCGCGGACCCGTCCGTACCGCTGCGCAAGGCCGTGCTCTGAGCCCGCGCGGGTCGCGGCACCGCCGGGGCGGCGGCCCGATTGGGGCTTCTCGGCTACCGTCTGTCAGTCCGGGATGGCACGCTTGTCCTTGTGACCGAGATTGACGCAAAGATCGATGCTCTCGTCCCCGCCTGGCTTCACCTGCCCGACATCGCGGAAAAGCTCGACGTCGAGGTGACGCGTGTGCGGCAGTTGGTGAAGGAAGGCCAGCTGATCGCGGTGCGCCGCGGCGAGAACAGGACGCTCCAGGTGCCCGCCGCCTTCATCGACGGCAACAAGGTGGTCAAGGGCCTCGCCGGCACCCTGACGCTCCTGAGGGACGACAGTTTCACCGACGAAGAGATGCTCGAGTGGCTCTTCACCCCCGACCCCAGCCTGCCGGGCACGCCCGCGCAGGCGCTCAGTGAGAATCGCGGCACGGAGGTGAAGCGCCGGGCCCAGGCGCTCGCCGTCTGACGACATCGCCATCCGCGGTGCGCGGCGGCCCCGTACGACCGTCCGCCGGTCGTCCGTCGGCCGCCGCGCACCGCCGACCCACACATCACGGGGGGATCTTCCATGGCCACGGCTTCCGCGGCTTCCGCTTCGCTGTCCGACGCCCGGCTCTATCTGTGCACGGACGCCCGTGAGCGGCAGGGGGATCTCGCCGAGTTCCTCGACGCCGTGCTCGCGTCGGGCGTGGACATCGTGCAGCTGCGCGACAAGGGCATGGAGGCGGCCGAGGAGCTGGACCACCTCCAGGTCTTCGCCGACGCCTGCCGCAGGCACGGCCGGCTGCTCGCCGTGAACGACCGAGCCGATGTGGCCCATGCCATCGGCTCCGACGTGCTGCATCTGGGACAGGGCGATCTGCCCGTCCCCGCCGCGCGCGCGATCCTCGGGAACGGGCCGCTGATCGGCCGTTCCACCCATGCCGAGGCCGAGGTGGACGCGGCGCTCGCCGAGCCCGGCGTGGACTACTTCTGTACGGGCCCCTGCTGGCCCACTCCCACCAAGCCGGGCCGCCACGCCCCGGGGCTCGATCTGGTGCGGTACGCCGCGTCCCGCGCCACGGACCGTCCGTGGTTCGCGATCGGCGGGATCGACGCCGCCCGTCTCGACGAGGTGCTGGACGCCGGTGCCCGCAGGGTCGTCGTCGTCCGGGCGATCACCGAGGCGGACGACCCGGCGGCGGCGACCGCGGCCCTGGCGAAGCGCGTGCGCGACCGTGCCGTATGACGGCGGCGGGGTGTACGGATGGCCGGAGCGCGGCGTACGGATGACGGGAGTGCGGCGCACGGTGACGTGCCGTGCGCGAGCGCGGCCACTTAACCGGCAATCCCGGCAAAAGCCCCTCGTCCGGTTGGGGGACCGCCCCACCCTCGATAGCCTGCACATATGGCCCTAGGCACAGCTTCGACCAGATCGGATCACGCGCTGACCGTGCGTGATCTGCTCGCGACCGGCAAGACTTCGTACTCGTTCGAGTTCTGGGCGCCCAAGACGGAGAAGGGCGAGCGGAACCTCTGGAACGCGTTGCGCCGGATCGAGGCGGTCGCCCCGAGCTTCGTCTCCGTGACCTATGGCGCGGGTGGCTCCACCCGCGCGGGCACGGTCAGGGCCACCGAGCGGATCGCCGCCGACAGCACGCTCACGCCGGTCGCGCACCTCACGGCCGTCGGCCAGTCCGTCGCCGAGCTGCGCAACATGGTCGGGCAGTACGCCGACGCCGGGATCCGCAACATCCTCGCCGTACGCGGCGATCCGCCCGGCGACCCCATGGGCGAGTGGGTCAAGCACCCGGACGGTGTGCGCTACGCCGTCGAACTGGTCAGGCTGATCAAGGAGTCCGGCGACTTCTGCGTCGGAGTGGCGGCCTTCCCCGAGATGCATCCGCGGTCCACCGACTGGGACACGGACGTCAGGCACTTCGTGGACAAGTGCCGCGCGGGCGCCGATTACGCGATCACGCAGATGTTCTTCGACCCCGAGGGCTATCTGCGGCTGCGCGACCGCGCCGCCGCGGCCGGTTGCGAGACGCCGATCATTCCGGAAATCATGCCCGTCACCAGTGTGAAGATGCTGGAGCGATTGCCGCAGCTCTCCACCGCGGTCTTCCCGCCCGAGCTGAAAGAGCGGATCCTCTCGGTCAGGGAGGATCCCGCCGCTGTACGCTCCATTGGCATCGAGTTCGCGACGGAGTTCTGTGCCGAGCTGCTCTCCGAGGGTGTCCCCGGCTTGCACTTCATCACGCTCAACAACTCCACGGCGACGCTCGAAATCTACGAGAATCTCGGACTGCACGAGCAGTCGTGACCGGCCGTACCCGCCCTGTCCCCGGGCGGTGGGCCCAGGAGAGGGGCGGGCATGGGCTGGACGGTCCTCTACATCGCATTCGGCATCGTGGCCCTGTGGCTGCTCGGTGAGGTGCTGCTCCAGTACAAGGCGCGGCTGCGCTGGCGAGTGCTCGCCTTCACCGGGTTCATGGGTGTGGTCCTCGGCGTACTGATCCCTTCCATATTCGTCATCGCGCTGGGCGCGATCGCGTTCGCGGTCGGCCAGACGTATGTGACGCTGTCCTTCCGCCGCGGCTTCTCGACGGGCTGGGCGATAGGCGGCAGTCCGGGCGCGAGCCGCCGCCGCAAGGCCGGAAGCCGGCAGGCGCAGGAGCGCGAGCCCGCGCTTGAGGTCTCGGACCTGGAGTACGAGCCGCCCGCGTACGAGCCCCCCGCGTACGAGCCGGAGGCGCCCGCGCCGGCCGCCGCGGTCTATGAGCCGGAGCCGCTGCCCGACGACACGGGGCAGTACGGGATATACGACGACGCGGCCCGTGAGGCGCGTCAGCAGGGGCACGCGGGCGCGGGCGCGGCGACCGGTGCCCACGAGTACGGCGACGGCGCCGGCTACGACGCGTATCCGGGATACGGGCAGCACCAGCCCGCGGGCCAGGACGGATACGCGCCCCAGGACGCCTACCACTCCGGCCAGGACATGTATCCCGGCCAGGACGCGTACGCGCAGCAGCAGTACGGCTACGACGCGGGGCAGCAGCAGTACCCCGGGTACACCGACCCGTACACCGGCGCGGCCGACAGCGGCCGGCAGTACGGCTCCTACGACAGCTTCGGCGGCCAGCAGCAGTACGCCGACCCGTACGGCAACCAGCAGCAGTACGGCGGCGACACCCCGCCCGGCGGCGTGTGGGTCCCGCAGCAGCGCGACCGCGACGGCGAGCAGTTCCCGCCGATACCCCAGGACGAGCCGCGACGGCCGGGCTACCCGGACCCCGACTACAACGAGCAGCAGTACCGCTACTGACCGGCGAGGGGCGACGGGCGACGGGCGACGCGCCTTGGCGGGCCGTCAGGAACGGTCGGCGGCGCGCCTGTTGACCGAGCGGGCGCGGTGGCGGCGCGCGTGGCTCACCGCGAGCCGCGGAAGTCCGCCCCCTCCACGATCAGTCCGGCGACCAGCGCCCCCGACATCCCGGCGTGCGCGAGCCCGCCGCCCGGGTGCGCCCAGCCTCCCGCGCGATACAGCCCGGACAGCCGGGTGGGGTTCCCCGGAAGCAGCAGCCGGCCCTCGGCCCCGGCCAGCGCGGGCGCCGGTACGGAACCGCCCGCGGCCCCCGTCAGCGCCGCCGTATCGGCCGGGGTGCGCAGCTCGCGCCACAGGAGCCGCTCCGCGATCCCCGGCACGGCGGCCCCTGCGGCGGCCACCAGCGCATCGGCGTACCGCTCGCGCAGCGTGGCGTCGGACCAGTCGACCGGGCCGTCCGGGGCCACCGTCGCGGTGAGCGTGACCGCCTCGTGGCCGTCGTCGGGGCGCGTCGCGGCGTCGTCGGGCCGCAGCACCGTGACCGTGGGCCGCGCCGCGGTCCGCCCGGCGAACACCTCGGCCGCCTCGGCGCTTCCGTCGGGGGAGTGCACCACCGTCCGGTGCGCGGCGCCGGGTTCGCGGGCGCCGCGGAGCGCCAGCAGCACCGTGAACCGGCCCGGCCGCACGGCACCACCCGCGTCCGTGCCCGGCGGCCGTACGTCACCGTCCGCGTCGAGCCGCCATTCCACGAGCGGGCCGGGCGCGATTCCCGCCACCACATGGCCGGCTTCCGCGACCGTGCCGTCCGCCAGCTCGATCCCCGTCGCCGCGCCGTCCTTCTCGACGATCCGGGTCACCTCGGCGCCGAAGACGAACTCCACCCGGCGGGCCAGGCACCGTTCGTACACCGCGCGCGCCAACTCCCGCATGCCGCCCCCGACATACCAGCTGCCGAAGGTCTGCTCCAGATACGGCAGCAGGGCGGCGCTCGCCGGGGCGTGCCGGGGGTCGAGCCCGTACGACAGGGCGTAGCCGTCCAGCAGCGCCGCCAGCCGCGGGTCGGCCAGCTCCCAGGCGCCGATCTCCGCGACCGTCGTGGCCTGCCGGGCGCCGCGGAGCAGCCGTCGCCGCCGTACGGCCGGATACGGATCCCGGCCCAGCACCCGCCAGTCCGCCCACAGCGGCTCCTCCAGCAGCGGGCGCCGCGAGCGGTCCCAGGCGTCCCGGGCCCGGCCGAGGAACTCCCCCCAGCGCTCCCCGGCGCCCGCGCCCAGCGCGGCGTCCAGGGCGGAGACCACGCCGCCGCGCGACGCGTTGGGCAGCCGTACGTCGGTGCCGTCGGCGAAGACATGCCGGCTCGCCGGATCCACCTGACCGAGCCGGACGCGGCTCTCCAGCGGCTCCTTGCCGGTCTTGACGAAGAGATCGCGGTAGACGGCCGGCAGATGCAGCAGACCGGGCCCGGTGTCGAAGACGAACCCGTCCCGCTCGAACCGGCCCACCGACCCGCCGTACGTCGCCGCGCGTTCGTACACCGTCACCCGCTGACCCGCCACCGCGAGCCGGGCGGCCGCCGCCATGGCGCCCATCCCGGCGCCGATCACCGCAATCCGTGCCATGGCAGCGATTTTAGAGCGCCGGGGGAGCACCGGTATCCGGCCGCTTCGCGCGCGATGCCACGACCGCCCTGGGCGGGAGTACGCAGGACTGAGTACCGGTACCTAGTGGGGGAGATGAGTAGGCACGCGGATGGGCTCCGACCTGCGCGGACGGAAGAGTGGGGATCACGGAAGGGGCGCGGCGCCGGCACCGCCGACACGGGGCGGCGGAACGGCGCGGCTCCCCTGACGTAACGGGGGTGCGGACGGGGAGCCCAGCGACCACGGGGGATCACAAGGAAGCGGGCTCTCCGGCATCCCGGAGAACGGGGACCAGGGGGTACGGGGACAGGGGGACGGGG
>NZ_PHRF01000065.1 GCF_004151105.1 Streptomyces sp. L-9-10 | reverse complement strand
CTGTGATGGGTAGGGGAGCGTCGTGTGCCGGGTGAAGCCTCCGCGGAAGCGAGGGGTGGACGGTTCACGAGTGAGAATGCAGGCATGAGTAGCGATACACACGTGAGAAACGTGTGCGCCGATTGACTAAGGGTTCCTGGGTCAAGCTGATCTGCCCAGGGTAAGTCGGGACCTAAGGCGAGGCCGACAGGCGTAGTCGATGGACAACCGGTTGATATTCCGGTACCCGCTTTGAAACGCCCAGTATCGAATCAGACGATGCTAAGCCCGTGAAGCCGTTCCGGACCCTTCGGGGAATGGAAAGTGGTGGAGCCGGTGACCCGGATCTGTAGTAGGTAAGCGATGGGGTGACGCAGGAAGGTAGTCCAGCCCGGGCGGTGGTTGTCCCGGGGTAAGGGTGTAGGGCGTTGTGCAGGTAAATCCGTGCAACATGTGCCTGAGACCTGATGCCGAGCCGATTGTGGTGAAGTGGATGATCCTATGCTGTCGAGAAAAGCCTCTAGCGAGTTTCATGGCGGCCCGTACCCTAAACCGACTCAGGTGGTCAGGTAGAGAATACCGAGGCGTTCGGGTGAACTATGGTTAAGGAACTCGGCAAAATGCCCCCGTAACTTCGGGAGAAGGGGGGCCACACT
>NZ_PHRF01000064.1 GCF_004151105.1 Streptomyces sp. L-9-10 | reverse complement strand
TGTTGAGTTCTCAAGGAACGGACGCTTCCTTTGTACTCACCCTCTCGGGCTTTCCTCCGGGCTTTTCCCTTCGGTCTTGCGTTTCCGACTCTATCAGATTCATTCGGCGTGTTCCGCCTCAAGAATTCCGATGACCTTTGGATTGGCCTTTTGCCTTTCGGCTGTTCACTACTTTAACCGAATCCCTGCCCGGCTCATAATCGAGCCATTGAGCCCGGAATTCGGCATGCCGAAATCCCAACCCGTCAGGGTGTGATCGAAAGTAGTGGATGGCCACTTCGGGGACTGCTGAGCAGCAGGACCCGTTGAAAGCGGCTCGGGCTACGTTAGGCGGATGAACGGAACGAGTCAAGTTCGACGTTTACGTGGCGCGTGGGCGCGATAGGGGCTCACCGAGGGGTCGTCGCCGATCCAGAAGCGCCAGGGGTGAACCGCGCCGTCGCCGCCCACTCCGGTGCGCGGGCCGCTGCGGACCTGGTCAGGGGGGACCGGGGTACCGGCGAGTATCGACAGTGGCGCCTCGGGGCCGGCGCAGACGTCCGTTCCGTTCAGGGCGCGGTCGACATCGAGGGCGGTGGCCAGGCGGGCCGGGCCTTTGGCCAGTTCTCTGTCATGACGGGCCGAGAGTCGACGTTTGCGGGCCAGTTCGACGCCCACGCCGATCTCGCCGGCCCGCAGCAGGACCCCGCTCGCCATGCCCTCCGGGCCGCACACCAGGTTGAGGCAGTGCCACATCCCGTAGGTGAAGTAGACATACGCGTGACCGGGCGGGCCGAACATCACCGCGTTGCGGTCCGTACGGCCGCGGAAGGCGTGCGAGCCCGGGTCGATCGCTCCCGCGTACGCCTCCACTTCAGTCAGCCGGAGTTCAATGGGACCGTCGTCCGTGTCGCGTATCAGCGTTCGGCCCAGGAGGTCCGGCGCGACCTCGAGGACCGGCCGGTCGAAGAAGTCGCGGGGCAGCGGCCTGCGGTCGGGGCTCTCGGTCATGGCGTACGAGCCTACCGGGGAACCGATTACGGTCGAGGCGCGTATGTAGAGGTCAGGATCTAGAAGGAGTGAACATGGGGTTCAAGAAGCTGCTCGCGAGCATGGGCGCCGGTGGCGCGTCGGTCGAGACGGAGCTGACCGAGCTGAACGTCGTCCCCGGCGGGGTCGTCCAGGGCGAGGTGCGGCTCCAGGGCGGGTCCGTGAACCAGCGGATCGAAGGGCTCAACGTCGGGCTCCAGGCGCGCGTCGAGGTCGAGGGCGGCGACCAGGAGACCAAGCAGGACATCGAGTTCACCAAGCAGAACATCGGCGGTGCCTTCGAGGTGCAGGCCGGGGCCGTGCATGTGGTGCCGTTCGGTCTGGAGATCCCCTGGGAGACCCCGATCACGACGATCGACGGCCAGTCGCTGCGCGGCATGAACATCGGTGTGACCACGGAGCTGGAGATCGCGCGGGCCCTGGACTCCGGCGATCTGGACCCGATCAACGTCCACCCGCTGCCGGCGCAGCAGGCGATCCTGGACGCCTTCATCCGGCTGGGCTTCCGTTTCAAGGCCGCGGACATGGAGCGCGGCCACATCCGCGGGACGCGTCAGCGGCTGCCGTTCTACCAGGAGATCGAGTTCTTCGCGCCGGAGCAGTACCGCGGGCTGAACCAGGTCGAGCTGTCCTTCGTCGCGGACGACCGCGAGATGGACGTCATCCTGGAGATGGACAAGAAGCCGGGGCTGTTCACCGAGGGCAGCGACTCGTTCCGGGCCTTCCAGGTGGGGCTCAACGACTTCCAGGGCACCGACTGGTCCGCCTATCTCAACCAGTGGCTCTCCGAGGTCGGTGGCCGTCGTAACTGGTTCTGAGCACAGGCTCTAGGCTCGGACCCGCAGGCGGCCGAGCTGCCGAGCAGTCAGGCGGCCGAGCTGCTGAGCAGCAAGGCAGGACAGCCGATTCGGAGGTTCAGACGTGACCGAGGGCAAGAGGGCTCCGCTCCCTCATGACTTCCATCCGCAGGTGCCGTCGTTCACCGTGGTGAGCGAGGACATCGCGCCCGGGGCGACTCTCAAGGACGCCCAGGTCCATGCCGCCGGGAACACCTCACCGCAGTTGCGGTGGGAGGGCTTCCCGGCGGAGACCCGGAGCTTCGCCGTGACGTGCTTCGATCCGGACGCGCCGACGGGCAGCGGGTTCTGGCACTGGGTGGTCTTCGATATCCCGGCGTCGGTCACGGAGCTTCCCGTGGGTGCGGGCACCGGTGCGTTCGAGGGGCTTCCCCAGGGCGCGGTGCAGGCGCGCAACGACTACGGGACGCGGGACTTCGGCGGCGCGGCGCCGCCGCCCGGGGATCCGGCGCACCGGTACGTGTTCACGGTGTACGCGGTGGACAGTGAGCGGCTGGGGCCCGACGCCGACGCGTCGCCCGCGGTCGTCGGCTTCAATCTGCGGTTCCATACGCTGGCTCGTGCGCAGCTCATCGGCGAATACGCCGCTCCTGCCGCCCTTTGACCGTTTTCCTTTTGTTTACCCTGCCCTGGTCTTGGAGAGATCAGGGCAGGGCATTTTTTATTGTGTTGTCCCTCTCGGCGTGCCCGGCCAGAGTTGATCCAGGCCCGACGCCTCCCGATGGGGCTCGGGTCGGCACACGGGAGGTGGGCGGGATGCGGGACACGCTGGTACTGAATGCGAGCTTCGAGCCGCTGTCGACGGTGACGCTCAACCGTGCGGTGGTGCTGGTGCTGCAGGACAAGGCCGTTGTCGAACACGCTCATCCCGATCTCCGTGTGCGTGCCGCCGCGGTGGAGCTGCCGGTCCCCCGGGTGATCAGGCTCTGCCGGTACGTACGGGTGCCGTTCCGAAGACAGGCTCCGTGGTCGAGGCGGGGGGTGCTGGTCCGGGACCAGCATCGTTGCGCGTACTGCGGCAGGCGCGCGACGACGGTGGATCATGTGGTGCCGCGGTCCCGGGGTGGTTCGGACAGCTGGCTGAATACGGTCGCTTCCTGCGCCGAGGACAATCACCGCAAGGCCGACCGTACGCCGGAGCAGGCGGGGATGCCGTTGCTGTACCAGCCGTTCGTACCGTCCCCGGCGGACGCGATGCTGCTGTCCCTGCGGGCCGGCGAGCGTTCGGAGCTGCCGCACTGGCTGGCCGCGGTCCAGTCCGCCGCGTAACGCGTGACGCGTCAGACGTCGTACGAATACGAGCACGAGCACACGTAGGAAGCCCGTTCCCGGTCCGGGAGCGGGCTTCGTCTCGTAGGCCCGTACCGCCCGTCACCCGTACCGGCGGACCAGCAGCTGGACGATGGCGACGACCCCGACCGCGACGACCAGGGCGCGCAGCGCCACCGGGGGCAGTCTGCGGCCGACCTTGGCGCCGAGCTGGCCGCCGATGGCGGAGCCGACGGCGATGAGGACGACCGCTGTCCAGTCGAACTCGGCGACGAAGAGGAAGAAGAGCGCGGCGACGGTGTTGACGACGGCGGCGAGGACGTTCTTCACCGCGTTCAGCCGCTGCATGGTGTCGTCGAGCAGCATGCCCATCAGGGAGAGATAGATGATGCCCTGGGCCGCCGTGAAGTAGCCGCCGTAGACGCTGGCGAGCAGGATCCCGGTGTACAGGAGCGGGCCGCCGTCGGGGCTCGCGCTGGTGCCCTTCCTGGCACGGCGGGCCTGGACGGACCGGGCCAGCCGGGGCTGGAGGATGATCAGGACGAGGGCGAGGGTGACCAGGACGGGCACGATCGTCTCGAAGGCCGTCGAGGGCAGTGCGAGCAGCAGTGCGGCCCCTGCCAGCCCGCCGACGAGCGCGGCGGCGCTCAGGCGCAGTATGCGGCGCCGCTGGCCGGTGAGTTCGGCACGGTAGCCGATGGCTCCGCTGATGCAGCCGGGTATCAGGCCAAGGGCGTTGGAGACCGTGGCGGTGACCGGTGGGAGGCCCGTCGCGAGCAGGACGGGGAAGGTGATCAGCGTGCCGGAACCGACAATGGTGTTGATGGTTCCGGCGCTGACGCCCGCGACGAATACGGCGAGCATCTCCCAAGTGGTCACGGTGCGCTGCCCTCCGGCGATCGGTGCTGGATGCACCGATCATGCACGAAGGGGCCGGGCGGTCAGTCCAGCGGGGGGTCCTGCCTGCGCTCCTTGCCGGTGTCGAAGCCCGGCATGCCGCCGCCCAGGTTGCCGAAGGCGCCGCTGAGTCCCTTGAGGGCGTCGCCGATCTCGCTGGGCACGATCCAGAGCTTGTTGGCGTCGCCCTCGGCGATCTTGGGGAGCATCTGGAGGTACTGGTACGAGAGCAGCTTCTGGTCGGGGTCGCCCGCGTGGATCGACTCGAAGACCGTACGGATCGCCTGGGCCTCGCCCTCGGCGCGCAGGGCGGCGGCCTTGGCCTCACCCTCGGCGCGGAGGATCGCGGACTGCTTCTCGCCCTCGGCGGTGAGGATCTGCGACTGGCGGATGCCCTCCGCGGTGAGGATCGCGGCGCGCTTGTCACGGTCGGCGCGCATCTGCTTCTCCATCGAGTCCTGGATGGAGGTCGGCGGTTCGATCGCCTTCAGCTCGACGCGGTTGACGCGGATGCCCCACTTGCCGGTGGCCTCGTCGAGGACGCCGCGCAGGGCCGCGTTGATCTCCTCGCGGGAGGTGAGGGTCCGCTCCAGGTCCATGCCACCGATGATGTTGCGCAGGGTGGTGACGGTGAGCTGCTCGATCGCCTGGATATAGCTGGCGACTTCGTAGGTCGCGGCGCGGGCGTCGGTCACCTGGTAGTAGATGACGGTGTCGATGTTGACGACCAGGTTGTCCTGGGTGATCACCGGTTGGGGCGGGAAGGGGACGACCTGTTCACGGAGGTCGATCCGGTTGCGGATCGAGTCGATGAACGGGACGACGATGTTCAGGCCCGCGTTGAGAGTTCGCGTGTAGCGGCCGAACCGCTCCACGATGGCGGCGCTTGCCTGCGGGATGACCTGGATCGTCTTGATCAGGGCGATGAATACAAGCACCACCAGGATGACCAGGACGATGATGATTGATGGCATCGCGTTCCTCGGGCCCTTCGCTGCCGGATGTTCTGATGATCGAGTTTCTCAGACCGCGGGCGTACTTGCTTACCGTTCGGCCGGGTTGGCTCACATCACCACGGCTGTGGCTCCGTCGATCTCGACCACATCGACCTGTTGACCGGGTTCGAACGCGGCTCGCTCGTCGTAGGCGCGGGCCGACCAGACCTCACCGGCCAGCTTGATCCGGCCACCTCTGCCGTCGACCCGTTCCAGTACTTCGGCCTGACGGCCTCTCAGCGCGTCGATGCCGGTGGCCGAGCCGGGGCTCGCGCCACGCTGCCGGGCCGCGTAGGGGCGTACGACGGCGACGAGCGCGACGGACACCACGACGAATACGAGGACTTGGGCCACGACTCCGCCACCGAGCGCCGCCGTGACGGCTCCGGCGACCGCTCCGGCCGAGAACATGCCGAATTCGGGCATCGCCGTTATGACGAGCGGAATGCCCAGTCCGACGGCACCGATCAGCCACCACACCCATGCGTCGATTTCCACATGGTCATGGTAGGGGCGGGGGTCCCTGTCCCGACAGGGGTGATATCCGGTCAGCTGAGAGTAGTTGACCGGCCGGACGTCAGCCGAGGGGAAGGCCCTGGGCGGTCCAGCGGTCGCCGTTGCGCTCGACGACGAGCGGGAGGCCGAAGCAGAGCGAGAGGTTGCGCGAGGTGAGTTCGGTCTCCACGGGACCGGCGGCGAGCACCTTGCCCTGACGGATCATGAGGACATGGGTGAAGCCCGGCGCGATCTCCTCGACATGGTGGGTGACCATGATCATGGAAGGGGCGTACGGATCGCGCGCGAGGCGGCCGAGTCTGCGCACCAGGTCCTCGCGGCCACCGAGGTCCAGGCCGGCCGCGGGCTCGTCCAGGAGCAGCAGTTCGGGGTCGGTCATCATCGCGCGGGCGATCAGCGTGCGCTTGCGCTCGCCCTCGGAGAGCGTGCCGAACCTGCGGTCCAGGTACTCGGTCATGCCGAGGCGGTCGAGGAAGGCGCGGGCGCGCTGTTCGTCGACCTCGTCGTAGTCCTCGTGCCAGGTCGCGGTCATGCCGTACGCGGCGGTGAGGACGGTCTCCAGGACCGTCTGGCGCTTGGGCAGCTTCTCGGCCATGGCGATGCCGGCCATGCCGATACGGGGGCGGAGGTCGAAGACGTCGACCTTGCCGAGCCGCTCGCCGAGGATCCGTACCTTGCCCGAGGTCGGGAAGAGATAGCTGGAGGCGAGATTGAGCAGGGTGGTCTTGCCGGCGCCGTTGGGGCCGAGGATCACCCAGCGCTCCCCCTCCTTGACCGACCAGGAGACATCGTCCACCAGAGCGCGTCCGTCGCGGACCACGGATACGTCCACCAGCTCCAGTACATCGCTCATGAGCGCGTTGTCTCCCCATGCAATCGTCTTGAGGTTTCGGTTGCGCCTGTAGGCGCGGCCCCCAAGGAAAACCTACGCCACCCGTCGGGGGGTCCGGCCGTGAGGTCCGTTCCCTACGCTGGTGCCATGCTTTCGCAACCACGCTCAGGACTGCTGGCCGCATGGGGAAATGCCCTTTTGGCCGGGTTTGTATCGCCGGACGACGCCGTGATCGCCGTGGTCGGCGACGACGCCGTACACCGGGTGGAAGGGCTGCCCGGTGAGGCCGGTCCTGTCGGGCTCACGCTGGCGCTGGGCCGGCTGCGGGCGCTCGGGGTGACCGGGTACCGCATCGCGCTTCCGGCGCCCGGCCATCCGCTGGGGCTCAGCGGCCCGCCGGAGTTCAACGCCCGTGCGCTGGAGGCCGAGGAGGCGGTGATCGCGGCCGGGGCGCCGTACGGACTGGTCCCCGAGGTCTCCGCTGCGGGCCCGGACGGGGACCAGCATGTCGAGGTCCTCTGGCACTGTCTGCCGGTACGGGAGGCACCGCCGGCGGACGTGCCCTCGCTGGGCGAGGCGGAACGCGAGCTGGCGGAGGCGCTGCGCGAGGCGACCGAGGTGCTCTCGCGGCTGGATGTGGCGGCGTCCGGGCCGGTGGCGGAGGCGGCGCTCGACGCGTACCGGGCACGGTCGGAGCGGGGACGCGAGGTGCTGGCGCCCGGCTATCCGCCGCGGGCGGTACGGGTGCTCGAACTGGCGCAGCGGATCGGGCTGCTGGTCTCGCTGGCGTACGAGCACGGGCACGGCGGCGCGGTGAGCGCGTCGGAGATGGCGGCGCGGGGTGAGGCGCTGCGGCCGGTGGAGCGGTGCGCGCGGCGGGCGCTGGTGGCGTCCTACAACGCGTATGTGGAGGAGCGGGAGCGGGGTATGCCGCCCGTTTCCTGAATCCCGGGGTGCTGCGCGAAAAAGGCCGCCGAGGCCCCGGAACCCACCCGCCAGGGGGTCACCGGGCCTCGGCGGCACGTGACGCGACGCGTCAGTGGTTGACCGAGGCGTTGCCGAGCGCCGGGTTCAGCAGACCGATCACGTTCACCGTGTTGCCGGTGAGGTTCACCGGGACGTGCACCGGGACCTGGACCGCGTTGCCGGAGCCGACACCCGGGGAGTGCTGCGCCACGCCGGTGGCGTGGGCGCCGCCCTCGGTGGCGGACGCGGCTCCGGCGGAGGCACCCGCCGCGAGACCGGCGGTGACGATGACCAGGGCGGCCTTCTTGGCAACCTTCATGGGATGTTCCTTAATCGTGTGATCAACAACAGCGGCGGTAGCCGCCGCACGCCATGAAGAACGCGCGAAAGACGATCAGGATGCGCCGTGTGGGTGACATACACCCGACGGTATGAATACTCAGACCGGAGTACGATCGTCCGATTCGCCGGGCCGTGTGTGCTCTCAGCCCGCGACCCCGTGTCGCACGGCCCAGAGGGCCGCCTGCGTACGGTCCGAGAGGTCCAGCTTCATCAGAATGTTCGAGACATGTGTCTTGACGGTCTTCTCCGAGAGCACCAGCGCACGGGCGATCTCCCGGTTGGAGCGCCCGTCGGCGATCAGACCCAGCACCTCGCGCTCGCGCTCGGTGAGGGACGTCCCCCTGCCCTGGCCACCGCCCGGCTCGTCCTGGGCCAGCAGCGCGCCCGCGACCTCCGGCTGGAGCAGCACGTGCCCGGCGTGTACGGAGCGGATCGCGCCGGCCAGCGCCTCGGGATCGATGTCCTTGTATACGTAACCGGAGGCACCGGCGCGCAGCGCGGGGACCACCGTGCGCTGTTCGGTGAAGCTGGTGACGATCAGGACCCTGGCCGGATTGTCGAGTTCACGAAGCTTGCGAAGTGCCTCGATGCCGTCGGTGCCCGGCATCTTGATGTCCATCAGCACGACATCGGGGCGGAGTTCCTCGGCGCGGGCGATGCCCTCGGCGCCGTCGGACGCCTCGCCCACGACCCGGATGTCGTCCTGGATCTCCAGGAACGTCCGCAGTCCGCGCCTGACCACCTGGTGGTCGTCCACCAGCAGCACGCGGATGGCCCGCCCGTCATCCGCCACCGCCCTTCCGGCGAAGCGCTCCGCGCCGCCCTTCTCCTGTTCAGCCACCGGGCACCTCCATCTCGATCGTGGTGCCCTGGCCGGGCGCCGATATCACCCTGAGTCTGCCGCCCACACCGCTCGCCCGGTCGCGCATCGAGACCAGCCCCAGATGACGGCCGGCCCGGCGCACCGCACGGGGTTCGAAGCCCGTGCCGTTGTCGGTGATGCCGAGGACCGCGCCCTGGCCGCGGCGGGCGAGGGTGACCTCGACGCGGTCGCCGCCGGAGTGGCGCAGCGCGTTGTGCAGCGCCTCCTGAGCCACCCGCAGCAGCGCCTCCTCCTGGGCGGCGGGCAGCGCCCGTATCCCGCGGGTGTCGAAGCTGACCCGCGCGGAGTGGGCCCGGTCGAGGACCTGGATCTGGGTACGGAGCGTATTGACCAGACCGTCCTCGTCAAGGGCTGCCGGGCGCAGCTCGACGACCGCGGCGCGCAGTTCGTCCGCGGCCTCGGCGGCGAGCGCGGCGACCTGCTGGAGCTCGCCCTTGGCCCGGTCCGGATCACGGTCCACCAGGGCCGTCGCGGCCTGGGCCGTCAGCCGCAGCGAGAAGAGTTTCTGGCTGACGGCGTCGTGGAGCTCGTGCGCGAGGCGCGAGCGCTCCTCGGCGATGGTGAGTTCGCGGCTGCGCTCGTACAGGCGGGCGTTGGTGAGGGCGATCGCGGCGTGCTGGGCGAGGATCGAGAGGAGTTCCTCGTCCTCCTCGGTGAATCCGCAGCCGCCGCCCTGCCGGGGGCAGCGCTTGTTGGCGAGGAAGAGCGCGGCGATGGTCTCGTCGCCGTCCTTGACCGGCAGCCCCAGGAAGTCCGACAGGTCGGGGTGGGCGGAGGGCCAGCCCTCGAAGCGCGGGTCCTCGCGTACGTCGGCGAGCCGCTCGGCCTTCTCCTCGTGGAGCATCGCGGCGAGGATCCCGTGCTGGCGCGGCAGCGGGCCGATCGCCTTCCACTGCTCGTCGCTGACGCCGTCCACGACGAACTGGGCGAAGCCGCCGTGATCGTCCGGCACACCGAGCGCCGCGTACTCGGCGTCGAGCAGTTCGCGGGCCGAGGCGACGATCGTCTTCAGGACGTCGCGGACCTCCAGATGCCTGCTCATCGCGAGGAGTGCGGTGCTCACGGCGGCGAGGCCGGAGCGGGGTCGGTGGCTCATGGCTTCACCGTACCGGCGGGCGGGGCGGACCGTATCGGCCCCGGGATCGGCTCCGACCAGGGCTGATGGCCTAGGTCCTGTGGTGCCGGGCGTAGGACGAAGTGCCCTTGTGGGACGGTCCCGGCGCACGAGGCGCCGGGGCCGTCCCCTTTCCTACGTTGGGCTCGTCAGGCGGGAACGGGCGTCGGGAGAAGGAGCGGACATCATGCCGGTAGCGATCATCACCGGGGCTTCCAGGGGACTGGGGCGCGCGCTGGCCGACGCGCTGGCCCGGCGCGGCTGGGATCTGGTGCTCGACGCCAGGACCGCGCGCGTACTGGACGAGACGGCCACCGAGGTCAGGGCGCACGGGACGCGGGTGGCGGCGTTCGCCGGGGATGTCACGGACGCCGGGCACCGCGAGGATCTGGTGGCCGCGGCGGCGGAGCTGGGGGCGCTCGATCTGGTGGTGAGCAACGCCAGCGCGCTGGGTGCCGAGCCGCTGGTACGGCTGGACGCCCTGCCGCTCGACGGGCTGCGGTCGGCGCTGGAGACCAATGTGGTGGCGGCGCTGGGGCTGGTCCAGTTGGCGCTGCCACTGCTGCGGACCGGTACGGCGGGCGCGGTGATCACGGTGAGTTCCGACGCGGCGGCGGAAGCGTACGAGACCTGGGGCGGGTACGGCGCGTCCAAGGCGGCGCTGGACCATCTCGCCGCCGTGCTCGCGGTCGAGGAACCGGAGCTGCGGGTGTGGACGGTGGACCCGGGCGACATGGGCACGGATCTGTACGCGGCGGCCGTACCGGACGACCGGGACCCGCGCCCCGAGCCGGCGTCGGTGGTGCCCGGCTTCCTGCGGCTGCTGGAGCGGCGCCCGGCCAGCGGCCGGTACGCGGCCCCCTCACTGCTGGAGACGAGGTGAGCGTCCTGCCGGCGCTGCGGGTGCCCGAGGAGCTGTCGGCGCGGGTCCCGGCGGAGCAGCGCGGGTCGGGCAGGGACGACGTACGGCTGCTGGTCTCCCGGGGGACGAGCGTCACGCACCACACCTTCCGGGAGCTGCCGGGGCAGCTGCGGGCCGGGGACGTGCTGGTCGTCAATACGTCGGCGACGCTGCCGGCGGCCGTCAGCGGGCGGCTGGGTCCCGATCCTGGCGGGGAACGGATCGTCGTGCACTTCTCGACGCGGGGTGACGACGGCCGGTGGGCGGTCGAGCTGCGCACGCCACGGCGGGACGACGGCGCGGGGACCACGCTGCCGCGCGCCGGGGGCCCGGCGGGGGCGGTGGTCCGGCTGCCGGGCGGCGTCCACCTCGTACTGGACGAGCCGCTGGCCCCCGGGGGGTCCCGGCTGTGGTGGGCGCGGGTCTCCACCGACCACCACGGGGCGTGGGTCTCCCCCGCGGACGTGCCGGGACTGCTGCGCCGCTACGGCCGGCCGATCCGGTACGGGTACACGGAGCGGGACCAGCCGCTCTCCGCGTACCAGACGGTCTTCGCGCGCCCCTCGCCCGACGGAGCGGGCTCCGCGGAGATGCCGAGCGCGGGGCGGCCCTTCACCGCGCGGCTGGTGGCGGAGCTGAGGAGCCGGGGTGTGCGGTTCGCGCCGCTCACGCTCCATACGGGGGTGGCGTCGGCGGAGGCGCACGAGCCGCCGTACCCGGAGCGCTTCGAGGTGCCGCGGAGCACGGCCCGGCTGGTGAACGCCGCGGCGGCGGACGGGCGCCGGATCATCGCGGTCGGGACGACGGCCGTGCGGGCCCTGGAGTCCGCGGCGGGACCGGACGGGGTGGTGCGGGCGGCCTCCGGCTGGACGGATCTGGTGATCACGCCCCGGCGCGGGGTGCGGGTGGTGGACGGGCTGCTGACCGGGCTGCACGAACCGGAGGCCTCACATCTGCTGATGCTGGCGGCGATCGCCGGGCGGGCGGCTCTGACCAGGGGATACGAGGAGGCGCTGCGCGGGCTCTACCTCTGGCACGAGTTCGGGGACGTCCATCTCCTCCTGCCGGCGGAGACTGTTCACGATTCTCATTGCTGAAGCAACAATCGGTCACATCGCCGGGTGCCCGATGTGAGCCCCGGCATAGGACGCACATCACTTACGAACGTCACTAGTCGACCAAAAAGGGGCGTGTGAGCTCGACATAAACCGGACACGGGGCGCCTTTACGGCGCCCCGTTCCACTATGCCGGGTCGTACGTCACACCTTTGCCAGAGCATTTTGCGACCGCTAAGAATTGCCGACGTCGCCGCCGAGCAGGCTGGCCATCCGGCCTCCGCGACTTCCGCTACTCGAAGAGGTACGTCTCTATGTTCTCGTCACGCACCCCTGGTCTCAGTCGCCTGAACAAGACCCAGAAGGCTTCCATGGCCGGCGTCGCCGCCGCCGGAGTCGCCGCGGTCACGTTCTCACTGGTTCCCGGCACGGCTGTCGCCGCCGAGTCCCAGGCTCCCGTCCAGTCCCCCGCCACCTCCCAGGTGACGACGTCGGCGACGGACAGCATCGAGACCTCCGCCGTGAGCGCGATCATCGCCAAGCAGTTCAGCAGCCCCGACACCGCGGCCAAGGTCCAGTCCGTGGTCCAGAAGACGGCGTCGGAGAAGAAGGCCGAAGAGGCCGCGAAGAAGAAGGCCGCCGCGAAGGCCAAGGCCGACGCGGAAAAGCGCGGCGAGGAAGCCGCCAACCGCTCCACCGTCCGTAAGCCCGTCTACAAGAACAACCTGGACGGCTGGATCAAGGAGTCGCTGGCCATCATGAAGAAGCACAAGATCCCCGGCTCGTACGAGGGTCTGCACCGCAACATCATCCGTGAGTCGAGCGGTAACCCGAAGGCGATCAACCTCTGGGACATCAACGCCCGGAACGGCATCCCGTCGAAGGGCCTGCTCCAGGTCATCCCGCCGACGTTCAAGACCTACCACGTCAAGGGCACCCCGTTCGACATCTACGACCCGGTCGCCAACATCGTGGCCGCGGCCAACTACGCCGCGGACAGGTACGGCTCGATGGACAACGTCAACAGCGCCTACTGAGCCCGGACCGGGCCCGGCGCGCCGAGGCGCTCCACACCGCAGAACGCCGGAGGGCGGCACCCCGCGACAAGGGTGCCGCCCTTCGGCGTGCGCGTCCGCGGTCCGTGGCGACCGCCGGGCCCTGTCCGACAGGGCCCGGGCGGCTACTCGCGCATGACCTCCGGCTCGTGGCGGCGCAGCAGACGCGACACCGCGACACCGCAGAGGACACCGATGAGCAGCAGGACCGAGATGTCCAGGACCCACTGGCCCGCCGCGTGCTCCCACAGCGGGTCCACGTTGGTGGGGTCGTCCGTGTCCCAGGGCGCCATCAGCGTGGAAAGGCTGAGCGTGGTGCCCACGCCCGCGACGGCCCAGCGCGACGGCATCAGCCAGGCGAACTGCTCCAGGCCGGGTGAGTCGTAGACCTGGAAGAGGACGCCGGTGAAGACGATCTGGACGATCGCGAACATGACCAGCAGCGGCATCGTCTTCTCGGCGGTCTTCACCAGCGAGGAGATGACCAGGCCGAACATCATCGAGGTGAGGCCGAGGGCGATCACCACGAGGCACATCTCGACGGCGGGCGGCAGGATCAGGCCCTCGGCGGGCAGCACACGGGGCGCGAATCCGATACCGCAGATGATCACGCCCTGGAGGGCGGTGATCAGCCCGAGTGTGATGACCTTGGACATCAGGTAGGCGGAGCGGGAGAGGCCGGTGGCCCGTTCCCGTTCGTAGATCACCCGTTCCTTGATCAGCTCACGTACGGAGTTGGCCGCACCCGAGAAGCACATGCCGACCGTGAGGACCAGCATGATCGTGCCCGCCCCGCCGTTGAACCGGGCGGGCGCCTCGGGCGGGCCGAGGCCGAACTTCGCCGGGATGACGACGCTGACCACACCGAGCACGGCGGGCAGGACCACCATCAGCCCCATGAAGCCCTTGTCGGACGCGATCACCGAGACATAGCGGCGGATCAGCGTCCCCAGCTGCGATCCCCAGCTCTGCGGCTTCGGCGGGCGCATCTGCTGGGCCGTGGGCATGGGCACGGACTGCGCGGCGACGGCGTCGATGTCGGCGGCGTACATCTGGTAGTGCTGCGAGCCGCGCCAGCGGCCCGCCCAGTCGTAGTCGCGGTAGTTCTCGAACGCGGAGAACACATCGGCCCAGGTCTCGTAGCCGAAGAAGTTGAGCGCTTCCTCGGGCGGCCCGAAGTACGCCACCGAGCCGCCCGGCGCCATCACGAGCAGTTTGTCGCAGCTCGCCAGCTCGGCCACGGAGTGGGTGACGACCAGGACCGTACGGCCGTCGTCGGCGAGGCCGCGCAGCAGCTGCATGACATCGCGGTCCATCCCCGGGTCGAGGCCGGAGGTCGGCTCGTCGAGGAAGATCAGCGACGGCTTGGTGAGCAGCTCCAGGGCGACGGAGACGCGCTTGCGCTGGCCGCCGGAGAGCGAGGTGATCTTCTTGTCCTTGTGGATGTCGAGCTTCAGCTCGCCGAGGACCTCACCGATCCTGGCCTCGCGCTCGGCCTCGGCGGTGTCACCGGGGAAGCGGAGCTTGGCGGCGTACTTGAGCGCCTTCTTCACGGTCAGTTCCTTGTGCAGGATGTCGTCCTGCGGGACCAGACCGATGCGCTGGCGCAGCTCGGCGAACTGCTTGTACAGGTTGCGGTTGTCGTAGAGGACCTCGCCCTGGTCGGCGGGGCGGTAGCCGGTGAGCGCCTTGAGCAGCGTGGACTTGCCGGAGCCCGACGGGCCGATGACCGCGATCAGCGACTTCTCGGGGACGCCGAAGGAGACGTCCTTGAGGATCTGCTTGCCGCCGTCGACCGTCACCGTGAGATGACGGGCGGAGAAGGAGACCTCACCGGTGTCGACGAACTCCTCAAGGCGGTCGCCGACGAGGCGGAAGGTGGAGTGGCCGACGCCGACGATGTCGTTCGGGCCGAGCAGTACGGTGCCGGACTTGGCGATCGGCTGGCCGTTGACGAAGGTGCCGTTGTGGGATCCGAGGTCATGGATCTCGAAGCGGCCGTCGGGCGTCGCCGTGAACTCGGCGTGCAGACGGGAGACCTGGAGGTCGGAGACGACCAACTCGTTCTCCAGCGCGCGGCCGATGCGCATGACCCGGCCGAGGGAGAACTGGTGGAAGGTGGTCGGGCTGCGGTCGCCGTGCGCCGACGGGGCCCCCGCGCCCCGCTGGTGCGGTACTTGACCGTGCTGCTGGGGAGGTATGTGCCCCTGCCGCGGTGCCTGCGCCTGATGCTGATGCTGTGCGTTGTGGTGTCCCTGCTGCTGCTCCTGCTGCCGTCCTTGCGGCTGTGCCTGGTGCTGCTCCTGCTGCCGTCCTTGCGGCTGTGCCTGGTGCTGTGCCTGGTGGTGTCCTTGGTGCTGTGCCTGGTGGTGGACTTGGCCCTGGTCCTGGGGCTGTCCCTGGTACGGGGCCTGCTGCCAGGCCTGTTGCTGCCACCCCTGCTGCTGCGGCGCCTGCTGCGCCGGGACCTGCTGTTGCGCCGGGGCCTGCTGCTGCGCCGCCGCGCCGGTGAGGCTCAGCCGGGGCCCGTCGGTGGCGTTGCCGAGATGGACGGCGGAGCCGGGACCGATCTCCGTCTGCTGAATGCGATGGCCCTGCACGTACGTGCCGTTGGTACTGCCGTGGTCCTCGATGACCCAACCGCGGCTCCCCCAACTGATGGTGGCGTGCCGCCACGAGACCCTGGCGTCGTCGACAGCCAGGTCACCCTGGGGATCACGTCCGAGGGTGTATGTCCTGGACGGGTCGAGCGTCCAGGTCCTTCCGTTCAATTCCAGTACGAGTTCCGGCACTCCATGCCCCACTTGTTGTCCCCCGATTTCCCCCGTCGCAGGGAGTCTAGGGATGGCGAACATCGGGTGGAACTATTTCAGGCGCGCAGCCAGGTTTGAAAGCCGGGCCTTGTCGATACCGGCACAAGCTCGTAACAGCGCGCGAGGGGGCGCGGGAAAATCCCCCAACAGGGACAAAGCCAGTGGGACGGCCTGCCCGCGGCCGGGGCGGAGGGGCCGACAGGGCGGAGGGGAGAGAGGGGGCCGGCAAGGCGGAGGCGGGGTCGCGGCGAGGGCCGGCGGCCGGGTGGTACCGCTCCGTGACAGGTCCGGCTTCAGCCCGCGTACGTCCCGCGGCCACCGGCCGTACGTCGACTTCACGCCACCGTCACAGCCCCTCGGGCGGCCCCGTTCCGCGCGCTGTCCGGTACGCGGGACAGGCAGCGCGCATCGGCGGTCGGCCCGATACGGTGGAAGCACCATGAGCGCATCGCAGCCCCCTCGGACCGCAGACGTCCCCACCCTTCTCGTCAAGATCTTCGGGAAGGACCGCCCCGGGATCACCGCCGGGCTCTTCGACACCCTCGCCGCCTACTCCGTCGATGTGATCGACATCGAGCAGGTCGTCACCCGTGGCCGGATCGTGCTGTGCGCGCTGATCACCGCGCCGACCGCGGGCGGCACCAGCGAGGGCGCACTGCGCGCGACCGTGCACAGCTGGACGGAATCGCTCAAGCTCCAGGCCGAGATCATCTCGGGCACCGGTGACAACCGGCCGCGCGGCAGCGGCCGTTCCCATGTCACCGTGCTCGGCAACCCGCTGACCGCGGAGTCGACGGCGGTCATAGCGGCCAGCATCACCGGGACCGGCGGCAATATCGACCGGATCTTCCGGCTGGCGAAATACCCGGTCACCGCCGTGGAGTTCGCGGTGTCCGGGGTGGAGACCGAACCGCTGCGCACCGCGCTGGCCACCACCGGATCCGAGATCGGCGTCGATGTCGCCGTCGTCTCGGCCGGACTGCACCGCCGGGCCCAGCGGCTGGTGGTGATGGATGTCGACTCGACCCTGATCCAGGACGAGGTCATCGAACTCTTCGCGGCCCACGCCGGCTGCGAGGCCGAGGTCGCCGAGGTCACCTCCAGGGCGATGCTCGGGGAACTGGACTTCGAACAGTCCCTGCACGCCAGGGTGGCGCTGCTGGCCGGGCTGGACGCGTCGGTGGTGGAGAAGGTACGGGCCGAGGTCAGGCTCACCCCGGGCGCCCGCACCCTGATCCGTACGCTCAAGCGGCTCGGCTACCAAGTCGGGGTCGTCTCCGGTGGATTCACCCAGGTCACCGACGCCCTCCAGGAACAGCTCGGGCTGGATTTCGCCGCCGCCAACACACTGGAGATCGTGGACGGCAAGCTCACCGGACGCGTGGTGGGCGAGATAGTGGACCGCGCGGGCAAGGCCCGGCTGCTGCGCCGGTTCGCCGCCGAGGCGGGGGTGCCGCTGGCACAGACCGTCGCGATCGGCGACGGCGCGAACGATCTCGACATGCTGAACGCGGCGGGGCTCGGCGTGGCCTTCAACGCCAAGCCCGTCGTCCGCGAGGCCGCCCACACGGCGGTGAACGTGCCGTTCCTGGACACCGTGCTCTATCTGCTGGGCATCACCAGGGAAGAGGTCGAGGCGGCGGACGGCGAGGACGGCTGACCACGGCCGCCCCGCCCGTACATGGGAAGGCCCCGGCACGCGTACCGAGCGCGTGACCGGGGCCTTCTCCATGAACGTAACTCCATGAACGTGAACGGATGGACGTACGGCCCGGCCCGGCCGGGCCGGGCCTGGCCGGGTCAGTCGTGCGGGCTCCAGAAATCGACGAGCTTGCCCACGCCGTGCTCCACCGACTTCCAGCTGCCGTCGAAGACGATCACGGCGAAGGCCGAGGTCGCGAAGCCGGTCCGGGTCATCCGGGCGAGGGTGTCGCCCTCCCCCGCGCCCGAGAGCGCGTCGGCCAGGGCGTGCATACCCGGGTTGTGACCGACGAGTAGCAGATCGTTCACCTCGTCGGGCGTCTCGTTCAGCAGCGCGAGAAGATCACCGAGGGTGGCGTCGTAGAGCCGCTCCTCGTAACTGGTCCTGGGGCGCTGCGGCAGCTCCTGCACGGCCAGCTTCCAGGTCTCGCGGGTCCTGAGCGCGGTCGAACAGAGAGCCAGGTCGATGGCGATACCGGTCTCGGCCAGCCGACGGCCGGCCACAGCGGCATCCGCGCGGCCACGCTCGGCAAGCGGTCGTTCATGGTCGGCCACATCCGGCCAGTCGGCCTTCGCGTGCCTGAGTAGGACGATCCTGCGGGCTGTATCGACGCTCATGCATCCCAGCTTCGCATGAAACGCGCCATAGGGCGCAGGGTGTTGACGCACGGCCCCGGCACGGGTGAACACGCCCGCCGGCGGTCCCGTACTACCGGCCCAAGGTCAGATGGATGTGCTCCAGAATCCGGCTCATCGTGGGGCCGTCCGTCGCGGCATGCGCCTGGCCGGGGCCCGCCATCAGCAGGAACAGCGCGACGAAGGCGACGACGGGCAGCGCCATGGACCACCACGGCAGCCGGATCTCGACACTGTCGGAGGAGGCGGGTGAGTGGGACCGGGAGCGGGTTCGGGCCGGCATGGCCGCCTCCGTAGGTCTGCGGTTGTCGAGGTACCTCGAACCTACGGATCATGTCCCCCGGATCCCATCCGGTGACCCACCCACTCGACCCTGACCCTGACCCCCTAGGGGACGGTGGTGCTAGCCCCACCCCCATTTTTTGAGGGCTCGGTTCGCCTCCGGAAGGACCGCACCCGGAACGTCAAGCGCACCCCGTCAGGGGCTCGCGATGGAGGCGATGATTCCGATGATCACCATGATGCCGATGATCGCGCCGAAGACGAGGAGCAGCTTCCGCTGGCCGTTCTGGGGATTCGGGTCAAGGACTGGCATACGGTCAGTCTCGCATCCGCGTCTCGTCCTCTATCGTCCGGTCCCTGCCCGCCACGATGCCCGCCACCATCTGCGGCAGCAGGAACGTCGCCATCAGCGCGATCGGCAGCCCGGGGCCACCGGTGTGCTGGTACAGCACTCCCACCAGCAGCGGGCCAGGGATCGAGATCAGGTAGCCGGTGCTCTGGGCGAAGGCGGAGAGCCGTACGACGCCCGCGCCGGTCCTGGAGCGCATGCCGATCATGGTGAGGGCCAGCGGGAAGGAGCAGTTCGAGATTCCCAGCAGTACGGCCCAGACCCAGGCGCCCTCGGCCGGGGCGAAGTACAGGCCCGCGTAGGCGCTCAGTCCGCAGAGCCCCAGGGCGATGACGATCGGGCCCTGGTTCTTCATACGCGCGGCCGTCCGTGGGATCACGAAGGCCAGTGGCACCCCCATCACCATGATCACGGCGAGCAGCAGCCCGGCCGTGCCCGCCGAGATCCCCGCGTCGCGGAAGATCTGCGGCATCCAGCCCATGGTGATGTACGCGCCGGTGGCCTGGAGGCCGAAGAAACAGGCGAGCGCCCAGGCGGTACGGCTGCGCCCGAGGCTCAGCCCCGAAGCCGAAGCCGAAGTCTGGGCCTGCGCCTGGGCCGGGACAGTGGCCGCGTGCGACGGCGAAGACGACGGCGACGGCGACGCGAAGGCGCCCCGCTCGCGTACGAGACCGAGCCAGGGCAGCACCGCGAGGGCCGCGAGCACGGCCCACACGCCGAGCCCCGTCCGCCAACTACCGCCCAGCGCCTCGGTCATGGGGACGGTCACGGCCGCCGCGAGCGCGGTGCCGAGCGCGAGCGCCATCGAGTACAGCCCGGTCATCGTGCCGACACGGTCGGGGAAGTAGCGCTTGACGATCACGGGCATCAGGACGTTGCTGACGGCGATCCCCATGAGCGCGACCGCGCTCGCCGCGAGGAAGCCGGCCGTACCGTCTGCGAAGGGGCGGATCAGCAGCCCCGCCGTGATCGCCACCATGCCCGCGCAGACGACCGTGCCGGGGCCGAAGCGCCGGGCCAGCCGGGGCGCCGCGAAACCGAAGACCGCGAAGCAGAACGGTGGTACGGAGGTGAGGACACCCGCGACGCTGCCGCTCATGTGCAGCCCGTCCCGTACCTCTTCGAGCAGCGCGCCGAGGCTGGTGATGGCGGGGCGGAGATTGAGGGCGGCGAGGACGAGCCCGGCGACGAGAAGCCGCGTGAACCAGACCCCGGTCCGTGGACCTGGGGCGTCGGCGGACGCGGTCACGGACGGGGTCGGGCTCAGGGACTTCGTGAGCGCCGGTGACCCGGGTGTCTGTGGTGGCGGTGGCGGCTGTATCCGCTGTATCTGTGTCTGCGGCTCGTCGGACATGGAGCCATCATAGAATCATGGGATGATTGGTTGTCCACAGACGAGGAGCACCATGCCGCTGAACTCCCCCCGCCGCTCCGCGCTCTCCGACCAAGTGATCACCGAGCTGCGGAATCAGATCACCTCGGGCGAATGGCCGGTGGGCTCGCGTATCCCTACCGAACCGGAGCTGGTCGAGCTGCTCGGTGTGGCCCGTAACACCGTCCGCGAGGCGGTGCGCGCGCTCGCCCACAACGGGCTGCTGGACATCCGGCAGGGTTCGGGCACGTATGTCGTCGCGACCAGCGAGCTGGCGGGGGTGATGCACCGCAGGTTCGCGACCGCCGATCCGCGGCATGTCGTCGAGCTGCGCTCCACGCTGGAGTCGTCGGCCGCGCGGATGGCGGCCGAGCGGCGTACGGAACGGGATCTGCGCCAGCTGGACACCCTGCTCGCCCGGCGCGAGGAGGCATGGGCCTCGGGCGACGCGGAGGTCTTCGTCATGGCCGACGCGAGCCTGCACATGGCGGTCGTCGCGGCCTCGCACAACGATGTGCTGACCGCGGTCTACGCGGATCTGGGCCATCTGCTGCGCGACCAGCTCCGCGACAACGTGGGGCGGGAGCTGCGGCCGGAGAACCATATGGACCACGCGCGGCTGGTGGCGGCGATCCGGGCGGGCGACGTGGAGACGGCGGGGACGGAGGCAGCCAGCCATGGCCTCGGCTGCCTGGGGGAACGGGTCTGAGCCACCGCGCCCGGTGCTCGCGGCCCCTCAGGGCCGCTCATGGGTGATCCATACCTCGCGTATCTCCTTCCAGCACCGGTCCGTCAGCTCGGCGTATCCGGCCGGTCCGACCTCCACGGGCGCACTGTCGGCGTCGATGTCCCACCAGCGCGCGCACTCCACGTGCAGCCGGATCCGGTCGGCCTCGGGATACGGGTTGTGGCAGGACGCGGTGGCCCGCGAGCCCTCTATCGTCGTACGGCAGGAGGCGTGGAAGCGGTCGGAGTCACCGCGCTTCGCGACGGCCCCGGCGCTCGGCGCGCCGGTCAGGGAGACCGCGAGTCCCGTCGTGAGCAGAGCGGCTGTCGTGAGCGCTGTCGTGAGCGCTGTCGTACGGCGACGCTGCGGGCGCATGCGCACACACCTCCTCGCCCCCTCCCCCACGGTGACCGGATGACCCCGGTCCGCTCAGTGTGCGGTGCATCGCCGGTCTTTTCGACTCGGGCGGACGCGGCGGGCACATCCCGGCTTGTCACACACGGAGCCGCGCCCGTCACGCACTGGCCGCACCCGTCACACACGGAAGCCGCGCGCCGTCTCCTGGACGGTCACGCGGCTTCCGGGGTACGCGAACGGTACGGGCGTCAGGCGCCCATCATGTGCACGCCACCGTCGACATGGACGATCTCGCCCGTGGTCTTCGGGAAGAAGTCCGACAGCAGACCGACGACCCCGCGTCCGGCCGGCTCCGGGTCCGAGAGGTCCCAGCCGATCGGGGCCCGGTGGTTCCACACGTCCGCGAGCTCCTCGAAGCCCGGGATGGACTTGGCGGCCATCGACTTGATGGGACCGGCCGAGATCAGGTTGCAGCGGACGTTCCGCGCGCCGAGATCACGGGCGAGGTAGCGGTTGGTGGATTCGAGCGCCGCCTTGGCGACCCCCATCCAGTCGTACTTGGGCCAGGCCACCTGCGCGTCGAAGGTCAGCCCGACGACCGAGCCGCCGCGCCCCATCAGCGGCAGACAGGCCATCGTCAGCGACTTCAGCGAGTACGCCGAGACCTGCACCGCGGTGCCGACGTCCTCCCAGGTGCCCTCCAGGAAGTTGAAGGCGCCCTGCGGACCGAAGGCGATCGAGTGCACGATGCCGTCGAGCCCGGCGCCGCCCTCGCCCTGGATCTCCCGGACCCGGTCCGCCAGCCCGTCCAGGTGCTCCTGGTTGGTGACGTCCAGCTCGATGACCGGGGCGGGCTTGGGCAGCCGCTTCGCGATGCGCTCGACGAGCGTGAGCCTGCCGAAGCCGGTGAGGATGACCTCCGCGCCCTCCTCCTGCGCCACCTTGGCGGCGTGGAAGGCGATGGAGGACTCGGTGAGAACACCCGTGACGAGAATGCGCTTGCCGGCGAGGATTCCACTCATGTGATCAGTGACCCATGCCCAATCCGCCGTCAACGGGAATGACGGCTCCAGTGATGTACGAGGCGTCGTCGGAGGCGAGAAACCGCACCGTGGCGGCGATCTCCTCCGGCTGCGCATAGCGGCCGAGCGGTACCTGCGAGACGATGCCCGCGCGCTGCTCGTCGGTGAGCACCTTCGTCATATCGGTGTCGACGAAGCCGGGCGCGACGACATTGAAGGTGATGTTCCGCGAGCCCAGTTCGCGGGCGAGGGAGCGGGCGAAACCGACCAGACCGGCCTTGGAGGCCGCGTAGTTGGCCTGCCCCGCCGAGCCGAGCAGCCCGACCACCGAGGAGATCAGGACGACCCGGCCCTTCTTGGCGCGCAGCATGGCGCGGTTGGCGCGCTTGACGACCCGGAAGGTGCCGGTGAGGTTGGTGTCGAGCACGGAGGCGAAGTCCTCCTCGGACATCCGCATCAGCAACTGGTCTTTGGTGATACCGGCGTTGGCCACCAGCACCTCCACGGGACCGTGCTTCTCCTCGATCTCCTTGTAGGCCTGCTCCACCTGCTCGCTGTCGGTGATGTCGCAGCGGACCGCCAGGCAGCCCAGCTCCGTCAGGGCCCGCGGCGGCTCGCCGGACCGGTATGTGATGGCGACCTTGTCACCGTTTTCCGTGAAGGCGCGGGCGATGGCGAGGCCGATGCCCCGGTTTCCTCCGGTAACGAGAACCGAGCGGCTCAACGGATCAGCCTTTCCCTAGCGGTCTTCCAGCTGTCTGGTACGTCGAAAACCTATCGGTACCGTGCCTCTCGCGGAGAATCGACCCCTGACAGCGCCTCGGTGACGACCCTGTTGGATCCCTACAGAAAGTGGTGGGCAAGGGCCCGCCGACGCGACATGATCAGGTCGACCAGTCTCGACGACAGGAGACATCAGTGCCTCATTCCATCGACGAAGCCTTCACGGCGCTGCCACTGCGGGCGCTCGCCGACGCCGCGCTCGCCAGGGCCCGTGCGCTCGGCGCCGATCATGCCGACTTCCGCTTCGAGCGGGTGCGCGGCGCGGCCCTGCGGCTGCGGGACGGCAAGCCCGCCGGCTCGTCGGACACCACCGATCTCGGCTACGCGGTCCGGGTGGTGCACGGAGGCGCCTGGGGCTTCGCGTCCGGGGTCGATCTCTCCATGGACGCGGCGGCGCGGGTCGCGGGACAGGCCGTGGCGATGGCGAAGCTGTCCGCGAAAGTGATCGCCGCGGCGGGGTCCGACGAGCGGGTCGAGCTGGCCGAGGAGCCGGTGCACGCCGAGAAGACATGGGTGTCGGCGTACGAGATCGACCCGTTCGAGGTGCCCGACGAGGAGAAGACCGGGCTCCTCGCGGAGTGGAGCGGGCGGCTGCTGCGGGCCGACGGCGTCGCGCATGTGGACGCCTCGCTGCTCACCGTCCATGAGAACAAGTTCTACGCGGACACCGCGGGCACGGTCACCACCCAGCAGCGCGTCAGGCTCCATCCGCAGCTCACCGCGGTGGCGGTGGACGGCGAGAGCGGCGAGTTCGACTCGATGCGCACGATCGCCCCTCCCGTCGGCCGGGGCTGGGAGTACCTCACCGGGACCGGCTGGGACTGGGACGCCGAGCTGGAGAGCATCCCCGGCCTGCTCGCCGAGAAGATGCGGGCGCCGAGCGTCGAGGCGGGCACGTACGACCTGGTCGTCGACCCGTCCAACCTGTGGCTGACGATTCACGAGTCGATCGGCCACGCCACCGAGCTGGACCGGGCGCTGGGCTACGAGGCGGCGTACGCCGGGACCTCGTTCGCCACGTTCGACCAGCTGGGGAAGTTGGCGTACGGCTCCTCGGTGATGAACGTGACGGGCGACAGGACCGCGGAGCACGGTCTCGCCACCATCGGGTACGACGACGAGGGCGTCGAGGCGCAGTCGTGGGACCTGGTCAAGGACGGCACGCTCGTCGGCTACCAGCTGGACCGCAGGATCGCGAAGCTCACCGGCCTCGGCCGCTCCAACGGCTGCGCGTACGCGGACTCGCCGGGCCATGTGCCCGTCCAGCGCATGGCGAACGTGTCACTGCGGCCGGATCCGGGCGGGCTGAGCACGGAGGATCTGATCGGCGGGGTGGAGCGCGGGATCTATGTGGTCGGCGACCGGTCGTGGTCGATCGACATGCAGCGCTACAACTTCCAGTTCACGGCGCAGCGCTTCTTCCGTATCGAGAACGGCAAGCTGGCGGGCCAGCTGCGCGATGTCGCGTACCAGGCGACGACCACGGACTTCTGGGGCTCGATGGAGGCGGTCGGCGGACCGCGGACCTATGTGCTGGGCGGCGCCTTCAACTGCGGCAAGGCCCAGCCGGGGCAGGTGGCGGCGGTCTCCCACGGCTGCCCCTCCGCCCTGTTCCGCGGCGTCAACGTTCTCAACACCACGCAGGAGGCCGGACGATGAGCGCCACGACCGTTGTCGGCCGGGGGTCCGGGGGTCGCCTCCCGGGACAGCACAGTCTCAACACCACGCAGGAGGCCGGACGATGACCACCAGCTCTGTCAGCAAGCCGCACGAGATCGTCGAGCGTGCCCTCGAACTGTCCACCGCCGACGGCTGCGTGGTCATCGCCGACGAGCAGTCCTCGGCCAATCTGCGCTGGGCGGGCAACGCGCTGACGACCAACGGGGTCACCCGGGGCCGGACGCTCACCGTCATCGCGACCGTCGACGGCTCGCAGGGCACCGCGTCCGGTGTCGTGTCGCGCTCCGCCGTCACCGCCGCTGATCTGGAGCCGCTCGTACGGGCCGCCGAGGCCGCCGCGCGCGCGGCCGGGCCCGCCGAGGACGCGCGGCCCCTGGTCGACGGGGGTCAGGTGTCCGGGGACTTCACCGACGCGCCCGCCGAGACCACCTCCGCCGTCTTCGCGGACTTCGCGCCCGCGCTCGGTGAGTCGTTCGCCCGTGCCCGGGCCGGCGGCCGTGAGCTGTACGGGTTCGCCAACCATGAGCTGACCTCGACCTATCTCGGTACGTCCACGGGCGTACGACTGCGCCACGACCAGCCGAGCGGGACGCTGGAGCTGAACGCCAAGTCGCCCGACCGCACCCGCTCGGCCTGGGCCGGCCGGTCCACCCGCGACTTCAAGGACGTGGACCCGGCCTCCCTCGACACCGAGCTGGCGCGGCGGCTGGCCTGGGCGGAGCGGAAGATCGAGCTGCCCGCGGGCCGGTACGAGACGCTGCTGCCGCCGACCGCCGTGGCCGATCTGGTGATCTACCAGCTGTGGTCCTCGTCCGCCCGTGACGCGGCGGAGGGCCGTACGGTCTTCTCCCGTCCCGGCGGCGGCACCCGCGTCGGCGAGAAGCTCTCCGAGCTGCCGCTGACCCTGCGCAGCGATCCGCACGAGCCGGGCCTGGAGTCCGCGCCGTTCGTGATCGCGCACTCCTCCGGGGACGACGCCTCCGTCTTCGACAACGGTCTGCCGCTGACGGCGACGGACTGGGTGCGGGACGGCGAGCTGGCGCATCTGATCACCACCCGGCACAGCGCCGGGCTGACCGGCCTGCCGGTCGCACCCGGCATCGGCAATCTGGTGCTGGAGGGCGGGGGCGAGCGTTCGCTGGAGGAGATGGTCGCGGACACCGGGCGCGGGCTGCTGCTGACCTGTCTCTGGTACATCCGCGAGGTGGATCCGGCGACACTGCTGCTCACCGGGCTGACCAGGGACGGCGTCTATCTCGTCGAGAACGGCGAGGTCGTCGGCGAGGTGAACAACTTCCGGTTCAACGAGTCGCCGGTCGATCTGCTGTCGCGGGCGTCGGAGGCCGGGCGTACGGAGAAGACGCTGCCGCGCGAATGGAGCGACTGGTTCACCCGGGCCGCGACGCCCGCCCTGCGTATCCCCGATTTCAATATGAGCTCGGTCAGCCGGGGTGTATGACCCCCATACACTGGCCGGTGATACCTACCAGTGAACCGTTCGAGGAGAGAGACGACCGTGACGGACATCGTCGACGAGCTGAAGTGGCGCGGGCTGTTCGCCCAGTCCACTGACGAGGACGCTTTGCGCAAGGCGCTCGCGGACGGTCCCGTCACGTTCTATTGCGGCTTCGATCCCACAGCGCCCAGTCTGCATGTCGGACACCTCGTGCAGGTGCTGACCGTACGCAGGCTCCAGCGGGCGGGGCACCGGCCGCTGGCGCTGGTGGGCGGGGCCACCGGTCAGATCGGTGATCCCCGGCCGACCGCCGAGCGGACGCTGAACGACCCGGAGACGGTCGCCGGCTGGGTGCGGCGGCTGCGGTCCCAGATCGAGCCGTTCCTGGACTTCGAGGGTCCGAACGCGGCGACCATGGTCAACAACCTGGACTGGACCGCGTCGCTGTCCGCGATCGAGTTCCTGCGGGACATCGGCAAGCACTTCCGGGTGAACAAGATGCTCACGAAGGACTCCATCGCCCGTCGGCTGGAGTCCGACGAGGGCATCAGTTACACCGAGTTCAGCTACCAGCTGCTCCAGAGCATGGACTTCCTGGAGCTGTACCGCCGCTACGGCTGTGTCCTCCAGCAGGGCGGCAGCGACCAGTGGGGCAATCTGACCGCCGGTCTCGATCTGATCCACCGCCTGGAGCCGGGCGCCACCGTGCACGCGCTGGCGACGCCGCTGATGACGAAGGCGGACGGAACCAAGTTCGGCAAGACCGAGGGCGGGGCGGTCTGGCTCGACCCGGAGATGACCACGCCGTACGCGTTCTACCAGTTCTGGCTCAACGTGGACGACCGTGACATCTCCGCGTACAGCCGCATCCTGAGCTTCAGGAGCCAGGCGGAGCTGGAGGAGCTGGAGCGGGCGACCGCGGAGCGTCCGCAGGCCCGTGCGGCCCAGCGGGCGCTGGCGGAGGAGCTGACGACGCTCGTCCACGGCGCCGACCAGTGCGCGGCGGTCGTCGCGGCGTCCCGGGCGCTGTTCGGGCAGGGTGAGCTGGCGGAGCTCGACGAGGCGACGCTGAGCGCGGCGCTCTCCGAGCTGCCGCGCGCCGAGGTCGCCGAGCCGGCGTCGGTGGTCGATCTGTTCGCCGAGACGGGTCTGGCGCCGAGCAAGTCGGCGGCTCGCCGTACGGTCAAGGAGGGCGGGGCCTACGTGAACAACGTCAAGGTCTCCGACGCGGATGCCGTACCCGACCGTGCGGAGCTGCTGCACGGCCGCTGGCTGGTGCTCCGCAGGGGCAAGAGGAATCTGGCGGCGGTGGAGGTCACCGCCGGCTGACCCCGGGTCCCGGCCGGCTGCCCCAGGGTCTCGCCGTACGGCCCCGGGTCCGTACGGCCCTGACCCGGGTCCCGGCCGGCTGGCCCCGGTTCCGTACGGCTCGCTCGTGGAGCGTGTACGGCTGTGGCGTACGGCTCTCCTCGTCCACGGCCGACGGCTGCGGCCGGGCATGCGCACGCGTGCCCGGCCGTGACCGTCCCGCCCTGTCCCCGTCCCGCCCGGCCCGGGGCGGCGCCCGGTTCAGACTCTCTGCCGGCTGCCCCGCTTGTTGCCGCGGATCGCGTTCCAGAGCATGTTGCCGAAGAAGACGACGACGATGGCCCCGATCAGCTGGAGCACATGGCGGGTCCAGTCCACTCCCTTGGTGTGCGCGACACCGATCCAGCCCGCGACCGCGTTGCCGAGGAAGCTGCCCAGGATGCCGCACAGGATCGTCAGCCACAGGGGGATGTGCTGCTTGCCCGGGATGATGGCCCGCGCGAGCAGGCCGAGCACCAGGCCCACGATGATGACCCACAGCCAGTTCATGGTCGCCTCCTCACACGGCGCGGTATGCGCGTGATCGCCAGTCTGGGGCGGTCCGCCATTTGGCGCATGTCGGACACCGCCGTACGTGGCGGGAAGGCGGCGTCGCGGACAGGATGGGACTGCCCCCGCTCTCGTGGCCGCCGGGGTCCCGGCGTACCGTTGTCCACGTCCGGTCCGGGGAGAGTTCCGGCGAACGTCCGGCACAGAATCGGGTGGTGGGAACGTGGTGCGGAAGCAGGGCGGCACGGAGGTCTTCCGGATCACGGGAGCCCGGCAGGGACTCGCCGAGGACGTACGCGGCCGGCAGCGCCGGTATGTGATCTCGATGTCCGTACGGACGCTCGCGGTCATCGCGACCGTGGCGCTGTGGAACGTGGAACGGCCGGTCGCGATCGTGACGCTCGCTCTGGGGGTGCTGCTGCCCTACGTGGCCGTGGTGATCGCCAACGGGGGCCGGGAGAACGTCACTTCACTGCCCTCGGCCCATATCGCCCCGCCGGCCCATAGAATGATCGCGCCCCCTGTGGAACCTGCCGTGGCGGAAACCGGCCCCACGGCCGCCGAAGGGGACCGGCCAAGCGGTCCGTAACACTCCGCAAAGCTCAAGAAAAGCTCAGATCAATCGTGAAGTTCCGGTGCACGGCACCCCGTTGCCCGTGACATACTTTAAAGGCGCTCCGCATCCCCCGTCGGAGCGACGGACCGACGCCGGGCAGCTCCCCCCGTGGCTGCCCGGCGTCGCCATTTCCGGTGACGGACTGTGTCTTAGGGTGGTCAGGTGAACTTCCCCGGCTCCCCCGATTCGCCTGGCTCCCCCGATTCGCCCAGCCTCCCCGGCGCTCCCGGCTTTCCCGGTCTCCCCGGCTCTCCGGAGAGCTCCGCCGGTGACACGGCCCCGATCTGTTCCGCCAAGGGCTGCCGCGCGCCCGCCGTCTGGGTCCTCGCCTGGAACAATCCCAAGCTGCACACGCCCGAGCGCCGCAAGACCTGGCTGGCCTGCGACGAACACCGCGAGCACCTCTCCTCGTTCCTGGGGATGCGCGGTTTTCTGAAGGACGTGGTGGAACTGACCGAGTGGGAGCGGAACTCAGCCACCGATCGCTGACATCGGCCGGTCGGGCTGGAGGAACGCCGCCGGGTCATCCAGACCGGAGCCGGCCTTCTTGCCCCACATCGCCGTCTTCCAGAGCGCGGCGATCTCCTCGTCGGGCGCGTCGGAGCGCAGCGCGCCCCGCAGGTCCGTCTCCTCCTGGGCGAACAGGCAGGTACGGATCTGTCCGTCGGCGGTCAGCCGCGTGCGGTCGCAGGACTGGCAGAACGGGCGGGTGACGGACGCGATCACGCCCACGCGGTGCGTGCCGCCGTCCACCACCCAGCGCTCGGCGGGCGCCGTGCCCCGCAGGGAGTCGTCCTCCTCGGTGAGCGCGAAGCGTGTGCGCAGCGATGCGAGGATGTCACTGGCCGTTATCATGCCGTCGCGCTTCCAGCCGTGCTGGGCGTCGAGCGGCATCTGCTCGATGAAGCGCAGCTCGTAGCCGTGCTCCACGGCCCAGGCCAGCAGATCGGGGGCCTCGTCGCCGTTCAGCCCCGGCATCAGGACGGTGTTGACCTTGACCGGGGTCAGCCCCGCATCGTGGGCCGCGCGCAGACCGTCCAGCACGTCCTGGTGCCGGTCACGGCGGGTGAGGGCCTTGAAGACGTCGGGGCGCAGCGTGTCGAGCGAGACATTGACCCGGTCGAGACCGGCCGCCCGCAGCGCGGCGGCCGTCCGCTTGAGCCCGATTCCATTGGTGGTCAGGGACATCCGCGGGCGCGGCTCCAGCGCCGCGCAGCGCTCGACGATCCCGACGAGACCGGGCCTGAGCAGCGGTTCACCGCCGGTGAAGCGGACTTCCGTGATTCCCAGGAGCGTCACGGCGATACGGACCAGCCGGACGATCTCGTCGTCGCTGAGCAGATCCGATTTGGTGAGCCACTGAAGGCCCTCTTCCGGCATGCAGTACGTACACCTGAGATTGCACCGGTCCGTGAGCGAGACGCGCAGGTCAGTGGCGATGCGACCAAAGGTGTCGACAAGCACTCCGGGCCACCTCCCTGTTCGGTTCCGACACGTTGAGCCTACGTCAGACGACTGACATCGCCAGGGCCCGTATGTCACGAGGAGCGGCAAGGCCGCATCGTAGGACTCTACGATGCGGCCGCGATTCTGTATACCGTGTACAGAATCCGCTGTGCTCTCGGAGGTCGGTGCGAGGTCAGTGCGCCGCCGTGCCGGTCAGGGACTTGACCTCCAGCTCGGCGTACTTGCCCTTGTCCGGCTCCTCCTTCGACAGCACGGTGCCCAGCCAGCCGAGCAGGAAGCCCAGCGGGATCGAGATCAGCCCCGGGTTCTCCAGCGGGAAGAAGTGGAAGTCGACACCGGGGAACATCGAGGTCGGCTTGCCGGAGACGACCGGTGAGAACAGCACCAGCAGTACGGACGAGGCCAGACCGCCGTAGATCGACCACAGGGCGCCCTGGGTGGTGAACCGCTTCCAGAACAGGCTGTAGAGGATCGTCGGCAGATTGGCCGAGGCGGCGACCGCGAAGGCGAGCGCCACCAGCCCGGCCACGTTCAGATCGCGGGCGAGGGCGCCGAGCGCGATCGAGACGATGCCGATGGCGACGGTCGCCCAGCGGGCCGCGCGGACCTCCTCCTTCTCGGTCGCCTCCCCCTTGCGGATGACGTTGGCGTAGATGTCGTGCGCGAACGACGACGAGGACGCCAGGGTCAGTCCCGCGACGACCGCGAGGATGGTGGCGAAGGCGACCGCGGAGATCACGGCGAGCAGGATCGCGCCCCCGGTGGAGTCGGCGCCGCCGCCGATCTCCAGGGCGGCCAGCGGCGCCGCCGTATTGCCCGCCTTGTTGGAGGCGATGATGTCGCCGGGCTTGAGCAGGGCGGCCGCGCCGAAGCCGAGCACGATGGTCATCAGATAGAAGGCGCCGATGATGCCGATGGCCCAGATGACCGACTTGCGGGCGGCCTTGGCGGTCGGCACCGTGTAGAAGCGGATCAGGATGTGCGGCAGCCCCGCCGTACCGAGGACGAGCGCGATGCCCAGCGAGATGAAGTCCAGCTTGGAGGTCTCGGTGGCGCCGTACTTCAGACCGGGCTCCAGGAAGGCCGCGCCCTTGCCGCTGTTGCTCGCCGCCGTGCCCAGCAGGTCGGAGAGGTTGAAGTTGAACTTCCACAGGATCAGGAAGGTGATCAGCAGGGTGCCCGCGATGAGCAGCACGGCCTTCACCATCTGGACCCAGGTGGTGCCCTTCATCCCGCCGATCGTGACGTACACGATCATCAGCAGGCCGACCAGCGCCACGATGGCGATCTTCCCGGCGTCGCTGGTGATCCCGAGCAGCAGGGAGACCAGCACGCCCGCGCCGGCCATCTGCGCCAGCAGGTAGAAGATCGAGACCACGATGGTGGAGGTGCCCGCGGCGGTACGGACCGGCCGCTGGCGCATGCGGTACGCGAGGACGTCTCCCATCGTGTACCGGCCGGAGTTGCGCAGCGGCTCGGCGACGAGCAGCAGCGCGACCAGCCAGGCGACCAGGAATCCGATGGAGTAGAGGAAGCCGTCGTATCCGAAGAGCGCGATGGCGCCGGCGATACCGAGGAAGGACGCGGCGGACATGTAGTCGCCGGAGACCGCGAGACCGTTCTGGAAGCCGGTGAACTGGCGGCCGCCCGCGTAGAAGTCGGAGGCGCTCTTGGTCTGGCGGCCGGCCCAGACGGTGATGACGAGCGTCGCCACGACGAAGAGGCCGAAGAGGGTGATGATCAGCGGCCGGTGCTCGCTGGCGTCCGTGGCGGCGGCGAGCTGCTGCTGGACCGGGTGACTCATGAGGGGGAGCGACTGGCTCATGCGTCGGCCTCCATGCGCGACTTGATGACGTCCGCCTTCGGGTCGAGCTTGCGCGACGCGTGCCGCGCGTAGAACCAGGCGATGAGGAAGGTGGTGACGAACTGCGCGAGGCCGAGGACCAGGGCCACGTTGATGTTGCCGACGACCTTGGTGCCCATGAAGCCGCCCGCGTAGTTGGACAGCAGGACGTACAGCAGGTACCAGGCGATGAAGGCGACGGTCAGCGGGAAGGCGAAGGAGCGGTACGTACGGCGCAGTTCGCCGAATTCCGCGCTCTCCTGCACCTCGACGAACTGCGCCGTCGTGGGCTGCGCCGTCGTGGGCCGGTCCGGCGTTGACTGGGCGGGGCTGGTGTCCGTACCGCCCTGGGGCGGCGGTGCATCGGAAGCCACGGAATCTCCTCGTGACGCGGGTGCGGTGGGGTGGGGCATCAGGGAAACCTCACAGGGGGTGCGGATGTGCTGGTCCCCCTGACAACGGCACGGAGGGCATGGCGACGCGGTTCAACACCGGGCTTTTTCTTCCAGTTTCTTCCAAAAATGATTCGGGAAGTGATTGATGGCCGGGGATCATCAGCGATAACTTCACTGGTCATGTACCCGTCCACGCGCACGCCTGCGTGCGGACGGTTCTTTCACGGATGATGTGGAGAACCCATGACTCATCTGAGATCCAGACGGCGGCGCATGCTCGCTCTGCCCGCAGGTCTGGCGCTCACCGTCTCGCTCGGCTTCCTGCCGACCGGTACGGCCACGGCCGCGACGGCGGCGGGCAGTGTCCCCGCCGCCGCGGTCGCGACGGACGGCCCGAAGCTGTCGTACGTCGTCAACACCAGCGGCGGACGTTCCACGGTCTCGTCGGTCAAGAAGGCGATCGCCAAGGCGGGCGGCGCGATCGTGACCTCCTATGACCAGATAGGCGTCATAGTCGTCACCTCGCAGAACCCCGAGTTCGCGAGGACCGTCCGCAAGGTCAGGGGCGTCGACTCGGCCGGTGCCACCCGCACCGCGCCGATGGCCGCGCAGTCCACGACGGACATCGGCGCCCCGAAGGTGCTGTCCGACGAGGAGGTCGCCGCCGCCACGGCGAAGGCCGCGGCGAACAAGGCCGCCGACCAGGACCCGCTGGAGCCGTTGCAGTGGGACCTGCCCGCCATCAAGGCGGACAAGGCACACGAGAAGTCGCTCGGCAGCAGGAACGTCACTGTCGCCGTCATCGACACGGGTGTCGACGACACCCACCCGGACATCGCGCCGAACTTCGACCGCGCGGCCTCGGTCAACTGTGTCGGCGGCAAGCCGGACACGACCGACGGCGCCTGGCGGCCGGGTACGGGCGAGAGCCCGCACGGCACGCATGTCGCCGGTGAGATAGCCGCGGCCAAGAACGGCGTCGGCGTCACCGGTGTCGCGCCGGGCGTGAAGGTCTCCGGCATCAAGGTGTCCACGCCGGCCGGGTTCTTCTACACCGAGGCCGTCGTCTGCGGCTTCGTCTGGGCCGCCGAGCACGGCGTCGACGTGACGAACAACAGCTATTACACCGACCCGTGGTACTTCAACTGCAAGAACGACCCGGACCAGAAGGCTCTGGTCGAGGCGGTCTCGCGGGCCACCCGGTACGCGGAGAAGAAGGGCGCGGTCAACGTCGCCGCGGCGGGCAACGAGAACTACGATCTCGCGTCCGACTCGATCACCGACCCGTCCAGCCCGAACGACACCACTCCGGGCGACCGGGTCATCGACCCGTCCGAGTGCCTCGACATCCCCACCCAGCTGCCGGGTGTGGTGACCGTCGCGTCCACCGGCGCCAAGGGTCTGAAGTCCTCGTTCTCCAACTACGGTCTCGGTGTCGTCGACATCGCGGCCCCGGGCGGCGACTCCACGAGGTACCAGACCCCGGCCCCGCCGGCCGTCAGCGGCCTGATCCTCGGCCCGCTGCCGGGCGGGCAGTACGGCTACATGGCCGGTACGTCGATGGCCTCCCCGCATGTCGCGGGCGTCGCGGCGCTGCTGAAGTCGACCCACCCGTACGCCTCGCCGCTGGTGATCAAGACGCTCCTGTCGCTCCAGGCCGATGACACCGCCTGCCCGACGCCGTACGACATCGACGGTGACGGAGAGGTCGACGCCGTCTGCGAGGGCGGCAAGCGCTACAACGGCTTCTACGGGGCGGGTCTTGTCGACGCCCTGGCGGCGGTGAGCAAGTAACCGCTGGGTGCACCCGGTGCCCTGAGCACCGATCACCGTAACGCCGTACCGAGCGCGGGCCGTCCTCCGGGGCGGCCCGCGTCCGTACGCCCGGCGGGAAGGCCGGAGGGCGCGGCCGGGGTTCGGGGAGGGCGGAACGGGCCCGGTGAGCACGGACGTTGTGATGGCACGTCCCGGCGGTACGGACCGGGTCGGGCCGCGTCCCGAGGCGGCGGAGCGCGGCGTGGCACCGCGGTACGCGGACTTCGTGACGGCGCCTTCCCGCTCCCGGCCGGATCATCCGGCGTGAGACCCCCATCGCCGTAAGGGCCTTGACGGAGCGACGGCCCGGACCCCGGCCGTGGCCGGTCCTGGCCTACCGGGCTGTGGGAGTGTCAGTCGCGGCCCGTATTCTCTGTGACCATGCTCGACGACCACACGACCGCAGCGACATGGCCGGCCGCCTACCCCGACGGGTACGCGGTCGTCGACGTCGAGACCACCGGACTCGCCCGCGACGACCGGATAGTGTCCGCAGCCGTCTACCGCCTGGACGCCCGGGGCAATGTCGAGGACCACTGGTACACGCTCGTCAACCCGGAGCGGGACCCGGGGCCCGTGTGGATCCATGGACTGACGACCGACGTCCTGGAGAGCGCCCCGCTCTTTCCCGAGATCGCCGGTGAGCTGGCCGCACGGCTCGACGGGCGGGTGCTCGTGGCGCACAACGCGATCTTCGACTGGTCGATGATCGCCCGGGAGTACGCGCGCGCGGAGCGGACCGCGCCCACCCGGCAGCGGCTGTGCACCATCGCGCTCTCCAAGGAGCTGGCCCTGCCGCTGCCCAATCACAAGCTGGAGTCGCTCGCCGCGCACTTCGGTGTCGTACAGCAGCGCGCGCACCACGCACTGGACGACGCGCGCGTGCTGGCCGAGGCGTTCCGCCCGAGTCTGCACGCGGCCGCCAGGGACGGCGTACGGCTGCCGCTGCTGGAGTGCCGGCCGCTCACCGAGTGGTCGGACACCCCGGCGCTGCCCCGGGTCGGCTATCAGTCCTCGTACCGGCAGACGAGCTGGCGGCCCTCGCGCAAGCGGCCCCCGTGCCCGTATCCGAACCCGGGCCGGTACGTGCCGGGCGAGCCGCTGGTGCAGGGGATGCGGGTGGCGTTCTCCGGGGACACCTCCGTCGACCGCGAGCTGCTGGAGGACCGGGCCGTGGAGGCGGGGCTGCATGTCGCGACGAGCGTGTCCCGGCTGACCAGCCTGCTGGTGACCAACGACCCGGGGTCCTCGACGTCCAAGACGGTCAAGGCCACGTCGTACGGAACGCCGGTCATCGACGAGGCCGCGTTCACCCAGCTGCTGCGGGATGTGACCCCGGCGCCCTCCTCCCCCGTCCCGGCGCCCGCCGTCTCCGTCCCGGCGCCCGCCTCGCCCGTCCCGTCCATCCCCTCGTCCACTTCCGTCCCCGCTTCCACGGCCTCGGACGGGTGACAGTGCGCGGCGGCGCACACCCACCCCCCGTCGGATCCGCCGGGCGCCCGCCGGGTAACGTCGAAGGCGTGTACCGCTTCCTGTTGTCCCGGCAGTGGGTGATCCTCACCCTCCTCGCCCTCGCCCTCATCCCCGCGATGATCGAGCTGGGCTTCTGGCAGTACCACCGCCATGAGCACAAGGTCGCCCAGAACGCCCTGATCTCGGGCAACCTCGACGCGAAGCCCGTCCCGGTCACCGATCTGACGGCCCCCGGGCACACCGTCCCGCGCTCCGACTACTGGCGCCGTGTCACCGCCACCGGCACGTTCGACCCCGCGCACGAGGTCGTCGTACGCCGCAGGACCTCCATCGACGACCGGGTCGGCTTCCACGTGCTGACCCCGTTCGTCCTGAAGGACGGCCGCGCGGTCATCGTGAACCGCGGCTGGATCCCCTTCGGCGACGACCAGCGGGCCTTCCCCGACATCCCGGCGGCGCCCAAGGGCGAGGTCACCATCACCGGCCGGCTGAAGGCGGACGAGACGTCGGCGAGCAGCGGGATCAAGGACCTGCGGGATCTTCCGCCCCGCCAGGTCATGCTGATCAGCAGCGCGCAGCAGCGGGAACAGCTGGGCCGTACCGTCCTCGGCGGCTACGTCGAACAGATCTCCCCCGTACCGGCCGGCGGCAGCCCCGAGCAGATCCCGAACCCCGACGACAGCTCGATCGGGCCCCATATGGCGTACGCGGTGCAGTGGTGGCTGTTCGTGGCCGCCGTCCCCGTCGGCTGGGTCATTCTCGTACGGCGTGAGCTCCGCGACCGCGCGGCGGCGAAGGCCGAGCGGAGCGCCGCCGACGCGGAATCCGCGCAGGAACCCGCGGCCGTCTGACACCGCTGCTTAACGCCCGCGCGGTACGGGAACAGCCCTGGCGTGACCCAACACATCGAGGACTACGCACTTATCGGCGATCTCCAGACCGCCGCCCTGGTCGGCCGGAACGGCTCCATCGACTGGCTGTGCCTTCCTCGCTTCGACTCGGCGGCCTGCTTCTCCGCGCTGCTCGGTGGCGAGGAGAACGGCCACTGGCGGCTCGCCCCCACCGGTGCGCGTACGTGTGCGCGGCGCGCCTACGTGGGTGACTCGCTGGTGCTGGAATCCGTGTGGGAGACCCGTACCGGCACGGTCAAGGTCACCGATTTCATGCCGCAGCGCGACAGGGCGCCCGAGATCATGCGGATCGTGGAGGGTGTCAGCGGCTCGGTGGACATGAGTGCCACGATCCGGCTGCGCTTCGACTTCGGCTCGGTGGTGCCCTGGGTGCGGCGGGAGGGGGCCCACCATGTGGCGATCGCCGGCCCCGACTCCGTCTGGCTGCGCAGCGAGCCCTCGGTCAAGACATGGGGTCAGCACTACAGCACACGGTCGTCGTTCACCGTCGGCGCGGGCGAGAAGGTGGCGTTCGTGCTCACCTGGCACCCGTCGCACAAGCCGCGCCCGCCGCGCGTCGATCCGCACGTGGCGCTGGCGCGCAGTCTGGAGGACTGGGAGAGCTGGGCGCGGCGGTGCAGCTACCACGGTCCGCACCGCACGGCCGTCATGCGCTCCCTGATCACGCTCAAGGCGCTCACGTACGGCCCGACCGGCGGGATCGTCGCCGCCCCCACCACCTCCCTGCCGGAGGAGCTGGGCGGCGTACGCAACTGGGACTACCGCTACTGCTGGCTGCGTGACTCCACGCTGGTCCTGGGGGCGCTGCTGTCGGTCGGCTATCTGGAGGAGGCGGCGGCCTGGCGCGACTGGCTGCTGCGGGCGGTCGCGGGTGATCCGGCCGACCTCCAGATCATGTACGGACTCGGCGGTGAGCGGCGGCTGCCGGAGAACGAACTGCCGTGGCTGCGGGGGTACGCGAACTCCGCGCCCGTCCGCACCGGCAACAACGCGGTCGACCAGCTCCAGCTGGATGTGTACGGCGAGGTGATGGACTCGCTCAATGTGGCGCGGACGGCGGGTCTCCCCGCGCAGCCGCACGCCTGGAACCTCCAGCTCAGCCTGCTGGGCTTCCTGGAGTCGAAGTGGCGCGAGCCGGACGAGGGCCTGTGGGAGGTGCGCGGGCCGCGCCAGCACTTCGTGCACTCCAAGGTGATGGCGTGGGTCGCCGCCGACCGTGCCGTACGGACGCTGGAGGACAACCCGTCGCTCAGCGGGGACGTCGGGCGCTGGCGCGCGATGCGGGACGAAGTGCACCGGGAAGTGTGCGAACGGGGCTTCGACCCGGAGCGGAACACCTTCACGCAGTCGTACGGCTCCGCCGACCTGGACGCGGCGACGCTGCTGATCCCCCGGGTCGGCTTCCTGCCGCCGGACGATCCGCGGGTCGTCGGCACGGTCGACGCGGTACGGGCCGAGCTGGGGCACGGCGGGCTGCTGCGCCGGTACAGCTCGACGGGGCCCTCGGTGGACGGGCTGCCGGGCGGTGAGGGAACGTTCCTGGTCTGCTCGTTCTGGCTGGTCGACGCGCTGCATATGACGGGGCGTACGGAGGAGGCGACGGAGCTGTTCGAGCGGCTCCTCGCCCTGCGCAACGACGTCGGGCTGCTGGCGGAGGAGTACGACCCGGTGGCGCGGCGGCAACTCGGCAACTACCCGCAGGCGTTCAGCCATATCGGACTGGTGGTGACCGCGTTGACCCTCGCCGGGGCGGACACGGCAGGATAGGGCCATGGATCTCGGACTGAAAGACCGCGTATACGTTGTCACCGGCGGATCGCGAGGGCTGGGCCGCGCGGCGGCGGAGGCGCTCGCCGCGGACGGGGCGAAGGTCGTCATCTCGGGCCGCGACGAGAAGCGCGTCACCGAGGCCGCCGCGGAGATCGGTCCCGGCGCGTACGGAGTGGCCGCCGACAACGCCGATCCGGCGGTGGCGGGACAGCTGATCGCCACGGCCAGGGAGCGGTTCGGCCGCTTCGACGGCGTCCTGGTCAGCGTCGGCGGCCCCGCGCCGGGGTCCGCCGCGGACAACACGGACGAGCAGTGGCGGACGGCGTTCGAGTCCGTCTTCCTGGGCGCGGTACGCGTCGCCCGCGAGGCGGCGGCCGAGCTGGGTGAGGGCGGGGTCATCGGACTCGTGCTCTCCTCGTCGGTCCACGAGCCGGTCCCGGGCCTCACCATCTCCAACGGTCTGCGGCCGGGCCTGGCCGGCTTCGCCAAGTCCCTGGCGAACGAGGTCGGCCCGCGCGGGATCCGGGTGGTGGGCCTGCTGCCGGCGCGTATCGACACGGACCGGGTCCGCGAACTCGACGCGCTGTCGGGCGACCCGGAGGCGGCGCGGGCGGCGAGCGAGTCCCGGATTCCGCTGCGGCGGTACGGGAGGCCGGAGGAGTTCGGGAAGACGGCGGCGTTCCTGCTGTCGCCGGCGGCGTCGTATCTGACAGGGGTGATGCTGCCGGTGGACGGCGGGACGCGGCACGGGTTCTGACGCGTACGTCCGGGCTCGGGTCCGACGCGTACGTCCGGTCCGGGCTCGGGACGGGCTCGTCCAGGTCCTGTCCCGGTCCCGTTCGGCCGCGGCTCACGGGCGTCCCGTTCGGCCGCGGCGCACGGGCCGTCAGCTCACCCTCTCCGCCCCGTGCCTCACCGCCCGCAACCGCACCTCCGCCGGCAGTTCCCTCAGCCCCGCCGACCGCCGCGCACGTTCCAGCGCCTCCGCCGTCAGCAGGTTCAGTGTCCCGCCCGGCGACGCGTGGGGCTCCATGAGGAGGCGTACGCGCGCGGACGGGGCGGTGCGGCGGCCCGTGAGGCGTACGCGGGCGCGGGCCACGCCGTCCAGGGCCTCCGCGTCGTCCTCGACGGCGCTCTCCAGCGCCCGCCCACGCAGCGACGCGCCCTCACCGTCGCCGCTGTCGACCAGCACCTCCGCCATCCGGGCCCGGCGCAGCTGGGCGAAGAACCACCACAGGGCCAGCACGACCAGCACCGCCAGGGCCGCGATGACGACCGGCCACCACCAGCCCTGATCGCGCCAGCGCTCGCGGTCGGCACGGCTCAGCAGCACATCGCGCTGCCCGCTGTACGGCCACCAGGAGGGCACCGCCCAGTCCAGCCCGCGCGCCAGCACCGCGCCGCCGGCGCAGAGCAGCGCCAGACCGAGCAGAGCCAGCAGTACGCGGTTGACGACCCGGATCATCGCCCTCACCTCACCTCTTCTTGACGGGCCTGCGGACACGCATCGTCAGCGCGGGCGACCGGTCGAGGCCCAGTTCGCGGATGCCCGCGCGGAGCGCCCTGTCCAGGTCGTCCCGTACGTCGTCGAGTTCACGGAAGTGGGAGAGGGCCCGCACCTTCACCTTGGAGCGGCCCACCCGTACCCGCGCGGACCGCATGCCCGAGACCTCCATGGCCCGGTCGCGCAGCGTCAGCGCGGCGGCGTCGCGGTCGATGCCGGCCCGTACCAGCGGGGAGTGGCGGCGCATGGGCAGCAGTCCGCGCAGGCCGGGGGTGAGGGCGAGCACGAGGAGCCACAGTCCGAGCGCCATCGCGACACAGGCGGCGACCAGCACCCAGGTCTCGTCGAGCGGCTGCCTGGCCAGCTGGTCGGCGAGTGCACGGCGCCAGTACATCGCGCGTTGACCGGCCCGTACCGCCACGATGTCGTACAGCGGCAGTCCCGCCGCGCCGAGAACGACCAGCGCGGCCAGCGCCGCGGGGATCCGGCGCGTGGACCAGAAACGTCCGGCCCGCCGGCCGTCGTCGTCCGACAGCGTGGGCCTGGGCTCGTACCGCGTGTCGGGGTCCGACGGGTCCTGTTCCCGTACGCCGCCCGCCCCCTCGGGCGCGGGTTCGTTCATCGGAGCCTCCCCTGCGCCGCGAGTCCCGACCGGTCGGAGTGCAGCCGGTCCACCCGCACCTCCACCTCCGGCACGTCCATGTCCGCCAACGCCTTGATCCGCTGGACGACGCTGAGACGCACGGCGCCGCACTGCCGGCCGATGTCGGTCGGATACTCCAGCTCGACACCGATCCGGACGCGCGCGCTGTCGTGGCGCACCGTGACGGTGGCGTGCGGCGCGGACCCGCCTTCCGGTACGCCGTCCAGCGCCTCCCGGGCCGCCTGTGCGGCGATCTTCGCGATGACCCGGTCGGCGATCGTGGTCGCTCCGCGCTCGCCGGCCGCCACCCGTTCCACGGCCACGCGCGTCACCGCCGCCGGTCGTCGCGGTCGCGACTGCGGAAGAGGTCGCCGGGTTCGAGATCGCCGTCCAGGAAGCGCCCGGCCACGAACCCGATCACACCCAGCGCGGCCACCAGCACAAAGGCTCCGAAGCCGCCGAAGTACCCGGCGAATCCAAGCGCCATACCGGCCAACAGGCCGACCATCGCCATGCTCATGTGCCGCTCCTCTTCCACTGCGCTGCCGGTCGCGTACGGTGCCTCACGCCGCGTACGGACGTCACTGAAGCCGTGTGTCCGACTCGTCGTCATCTTCCTCGTCGGGCAGCTTCACGTCACTGACCGCGATGTTGACCTCGACGACCTCAAGTCCCGTCATCCGCTCGACCGCCGCGATGACGTTCTCCCGTACGACGGCGGCGACTTCGGTGATCGAGACTCCGTAGTCGACGACGATCTCCAGGTCGAGCGCCGTCTGTACCTCGCCGACCTCGGCCTTCACGCCGCGGCTGACGGACCTGGTGCTGCCGGGGACCCGGTCGCGCACGGCGCCGAACGTGCGGGACATCCCGCTGCCCAGGGCGTGCACACCGAGGACGTCGCGTGCCGCGAGCCCGGCGATCTTCTCCACCACGCCGTCGGCGATGGTGGTACGGCCGCGGGAGGCGGGCGGGCCGCCGCCGCGCTTGGTGACGGGGCTGCTTCCCCCCTCGTCGGCCGACGGCTTCCTGCCTGACGGCGCGGACTGGTTACGGGGTGCGGTGTCTGACATCGCCATTCGTTCCTTCCCGGGCGGTGGTGGACTCCGCTGCCCACACTAGGTGCGCTTGCCTCATCCCGCCGCGTGGATACGGCAGGCTGGAGGAATGACGACTGCGTACAACCCCGATGGGCTCGGCACCGGCGGATGGACGGCCGCGGTACGACAACAACTCGGCCTGGGCAGGCTGCTGCCGCTCGGCGGGCCACGGGACGGCGCGTGGCTGTCGGAGCGCGCGGCGGCGGACGAACTGCGCCTGGCCGCGACGGAGGTGACGGGTGCCGTGCTGGGCCGACTGCGGCTCTCCCTGGCCGATCCGGAAGGAGCCGGCCGGCCCGCCGTGCCGCCCCCGCCCAGCGCGCTGCCGCCCGGTCCGCTGCGCATCGACGGGGAGTTCGCCGCGGGTCCCGCCGAACCGCTGCCCGCCGTGGCGGAGCGGCTGCGCGAGGTGCTGTTCGCCGGTGCGACGAAGCGGCTGGGGCTACGGGTCGCGGAAGTCGATCTGCGTGTGACGGCCCTGCTCGGTCCCTCCGGGAAATCCGCGGCGGGACCGCCGGCCGGGACCGCGGCGCCCGCTGGGCCGGACGGGGGACGGCCGGACGCGGTACGGGCCGCCGCCCCTGAGGGTGAGCCGGAGTCGCTGGCGTCGGCGGTCCCGGGCGTCGCGTATCCGACCAGGACGCTGGGCGGCGCGGCGGTCATCACCGCGGGGCATGTACGGGTGGAGCTGGCGACGGCTGCCGGGCACCGCCCGCTGGAGGTGGCGCGGGCGGTTCGGGCGCGACTCGCGGCGGCGCTGCCGGGCGCGCCGTCGGTGGCCGTACTGGTCACGGCGGTGGGTGTGGGTCGCGAAGGCTGAGACAACGGCGTGACGGGCCCCCGCGAGGGCGCGTGGGCACGTGGGCAGGGCCGGGAGTCCGCGCGGACGGGCGCGTGGGTCTCCGCGCGGACGGGCCCGTGCGTCGGTCCGTCAGTCGGCGAGGCCCGCCAGGTCCCGGAGCCGGCGCCCCTGCGCGGCGCGCTCGGCGGCACGCTGGGACTCGAAGGTACGGCCGGACGCGCCCTGAAGGAGCGCCTTCGTCTCGATCAGCGCGTCCCGCGGCGCGGCCAGCAGCGCGCCCGCCAGATCGCTTGCCGCCGCGTCGAGTTCGTCGGCGGGCACCACCAGATTGGCGAGCCCCGTACGCTCCGCTTCCTCGGCCTGTACGAAGCGGCCCGTGGCGCAGATCTCCAACGCGCGGGCGTAGCCGACCAGTCCGACCAGTGGATGGGTGCCGGTGAGGTCGGGGACCAGGCCGAGACTCGTCTCGCGCATGGCGAACTGCACGTCGGACGCGACGACTCGCAGGTCACAGGCGAGAGCCAGTTGGAAGCCGGCCCCGATCGCATGCCCCTGAACGGCCGCGATCGACACGATGTCGGGACGGCGCAGCCAGCCGAACCCCTCCTGGTACCCGGCGATGGCCGCGTCGAGGTCCTCGTCGGATTCCCGCGCGAGATCCAGGAAGGACGGCTCGCCGTCGAACCCCTCGGGGGTGAACGCCTGCCGGTCGAGCCCCGCGGAGAAGGACTTGCCCTCGCCCCGCAGTACGACGACCCGCACGGTGCCGGGCAGTGACCTCCCGGCTTCCGTCAACGCCCGCCACAGAGCGGGAGACTGGGCGTTGCGCTTCGCCGGGTTGGTCAGTGCGACCGTGGCAACCGCGTCCTCGATGGTGAGCCGTACGCCGTCCTTGTCGAGTACTGATTCGAGCGAAGTCATGGGGCGCCTCCGGTTCGGGCAGTCAGGAAAACCAAAGCTAAGTGACTGCACAGTAACCACCTGGGCGATCGTACGATCGCCTCGGGTGGCCACCATCCGAACCGGTGGCCAGGAGGAGTCGCGCTCGGTCGTCAGGCCGATGCGGCCTTCTTGCCTCGCGTCGCTCCGCCGCGTCCCCGCAGCGTGACTCCGGACTCGCTGAGCATCCGGTGGACGAATCCGTAGGAGCGGCCTGTTTCCTCGGCCAGCGCCCGGATGCTCGCACCGTTGTCGTATTTCTTCTTCAGGTCTGCCGCGAGCTTGTCGCGCGCGGCGCCGGTTACCCGGCTGCCCTTCTTCAGAGTCTCGGCCACCCGTGCCTCCTCATGGGAAGTGCGCTCTGGACTTCTCATGATCACCCCTCGCGGGCTTCCTGGCCACCCATTCGGCAAGGTCCGCACGACAAGCTTTGCCCTGCTCCAGGGTTCGAGCACGACCGGAATCGCGTATTCCCTACGCGGTCACCGGGACCTTTACCCAAAGCTCCGGGCGAAGTGCCAGGTCAGGACCCCCGCGCCCGAAACGGCGCGGATCATGGTGCGGTCGGCCCGATCGGTCACGCACCACGCCGTGATACGAGACGTACTCACACAGATGAGGGATCACTGCTGAGCCGAAATGATCCATATGGAGTCGATCACGCGCGTGGATCATGTACTCGGGCCGACGACCGGGTGCTCTGGGACGGGGGTCCTCAGGCGAGCGCGACCAGGTCCGCGTAGTCCGCTCCCCAGAGGTCCTCGACCCCGTCGGGCAGCAGAATGATCCGCTCCGGTTCCAGCGCGTGGACGGCGCCCTCGTCGTGGGTGACGAGGATGACCGCTCCCTTGTACGTGCGGAGCGCGCCGAGGATCTCCTCGCGGCTGGCCGGGTCCAGGTTGTTCGTCGGCTCGTCGAGCAGCAGCACGTTCGCGGAGGAGACGACCAGGGTGGCCAGTGCCAGCCGGGTCTTCTCGCCACCGGAGAGCACCCCGGCCGGCTTGTCGACATCGTCCCCGGAGAAGAGGAAGGAGCCCAGGGTCTTGCGGACCTGGACCAGATCGAGGTCGGGGGCGGAGGACCGCATGTTCTCCAGGACGGAGCGGTCCGGGTCGAGGGTCTCGTGCTCCTGCGCGTAGTAGCCGAGCTTGAGGCCGTGTCCGGGGGTCACCTGGCCGGTGTCCGGCTTCTCGACCCCGGCCAGCAGCCGCAGGAGCGTGGTCTTGCCCGCGCCGTTGAGGCCGAGGATGACGACCCGGGAGCCCTTGTCGATGGCGAGATCGACATCGGTGAAGATCTCCAGGGAGCCGTACGACTTCGACAGTCCCTCGGCCGTCAGCGGGGTCTTGCCGCAGGGCGCGGGCTCGGGGAAGCGCAGCTTGGCGACCTTGTCGGACTGGCGCACTTCCTCAAGACCGGACAGCAGCCGCTCGGCGCGACGGGCCATGTTCTGCGCGGCGACGGTCTTGGTGGCCTTGGCGCGCATCTTGTCGGCCTGGGAGTTCAGGGCGGAGGCCTTCTTCTCCGCGTTGGCGCGCTCGCGCTTGCGGCGCTTCTCGTCGGCCTCGCGCTGCTGCTGGTAGAGCTTCCAGCCCATGTTGTAGACGTCGATCTGCGAGCGGTTGGCGTCCAGGTAGAAGACCTTGTTGACGACGGTCTCGACCAGTTCGACATCGTGGGAGATGACGATGAAGCCGCCGCGGTACGTCTTGAGGTAGTCGCGCAGCCAGACGATCGAGTCCGCGTCGAGGTGGTTCGTGGGCTCGTCGAGCAGCAGGGTGTCGGCGTCCGAGAACAGGATGCGCGCCAGCTCGACGCGGCGCCGCTGACCGCCGGAGAGCGTATGGAGGGGCTGGCCGAGCACCCGGTCGGGCAGTCCGAGCGCGGCGGCGATGGTGGCGGCCTCGGCCTCGGCGGCGTACCCGCCCTTGGTGAGGAACTCCGTCTCCAGGCGCTCGTACTTCTTCATCGCCTTCTCGCGGGTGGCGCCCTGGCCGTTCGCCATCCGGTCCTCGTTCTCCCGCATCTTCTTGAGCACGGAGTCGAGGTCGCGCGCGGAGAGGATGCGGTCCCTGGCGAGGACGTCGAGGTCGCCGGTGCGCGGGTCCTGCGGCAGATAGCCCACCTCGCCCGAGCGGGTGATGGTGCCGGCGGCGGGAACGCCCTCGCCCGCGAGGCACTTGGTGAGCGTGGTCTTGCCCGCTCCGTTGCGGCCGACCAGACCGATGCGGTCGCCCTTGGCGATACGGAATGAGGCGGACTCGATGAGGACACGGGCGCCGGCGCGCAGCTCTACGCCGGTTGCGGTGATCACGGAAAGACTCCAGGGCGGTATGGACGGCGGAAGAGGGCAGGCGGAGGAGATTCTTCGACGCCGGCTAATGCACAAGGAGAAATGCCATACGGGTCAGTCTAACGGGGTCGCGCAACTGCTTTCTCTGGCCGGTCCCCCGGACGATGGTCCGAGAACCCTTTCGAGACACCGCCCGGGGGACCGTTCCGGGGAACGTCCCGGAGATCGCGACGGGGGTCGTCGCGGAGGTCGTTGCGGAGCGGGGTGCGGCCCGGCACGATCCGGCCGAGGTCGTCGACCGCCATCAGCTCGGCGGTCCAGTCGGTGTGCCCGGGACAGGGCTGGGCGACGAGCAGGATCCCGGCCGTACGGACGTACCGTCCCGGGTCGAAGGCGCAGCCGCGGGCGGCGGGCAGCACCCAGCGCAGATCGCCGTCCTCGGCGCGGAAGGCGACGATGCGATGCGGGGTGACGACGGCGAGCATGCGCGACCCGGGCGCGAGGGGCTGGAGGACCCCCGCCGCGCGGCCGGGCCCCGCGGCCAGCCAGTCGGCGAGACCGGGCAGGGCGCGATGCCAGCGGACGGCCGAGCCGGCGGCGCGCTCGGTGTCGGTGACCAGGCCGTCGCTCCAGAGGGCGAAGGCGTGGCCGGGCCCCGCTGCGAGGGCGAGCGGACGGCTGCCGGTGCGCTCGTGGACCCAGCGGAGCGTGCCCGAGCCCGGGTCGCGCGCCTCGACGCGAGGGCCCGACGTGCGCAGGACGGGCTCTTGGGCGGCGGGTCCGGGCGCCGCGGTGGTGTGCACGGTGAGGCGGTCGTCGAAGGGGAAGTCCCTGGACTGGCGGGCGGCGGTCACCAACGGGACGGCGAGGACGACGGAGAGGGCCGCGAGGACGAGGCGGGTACGGCGTCGCGGCCTGTACCGGGAACGGCCCTGCCCGACGGGCCGGGGGCCGGGGCGGCGCGGGGAACCGCCGGGCGGGAGGCCGCCGTGCGGGGACTCGGTGTACCGGGACTCGGCGTACGGGGAATCGGCGTCGTCCTCGGGACCGCCGTCCGCTCTGGTGCCCGGCAGCAGGTCCGGCGCCGTGGTCGTCGGCACAGCCGTCACTGTTCTCCCGTCTGGGGCCTGTCTTTCGGATCTTGCCGGGCTCGCGAGCGTAGCCACGGGCCGCGCGGGCGGGGCGGCGGCGCCCCGCGACACGGCGGGCGCGGTGCGGCACATCCCCCGTTCGGCCCCGGATGCCGGCCGGGCGGGGCCGTGACGGCTCGAAGGCCGATTGTCAGTGGCCGGTGCGAGACTGAGATCCGCGTCACATTGGAGCCCGCGAGGGGTTGATCAGCATGACCGGAGTACCGAGCATCTGCCCGACCATCCTGTACAGGGACGCGAAGGCGGCCATCAGGACGCTGACAGACGCCTTCGCGTTCACCGAGGTATCGGTGTACGAGGGCGAGGACGGCGAGGTGCTCCACGCCGAGCTGGCGTCCGGCGACGGCGTGGTGATGCTGGGCTCGAAGGGCCGGGCGGGCGTCTTCGCCAAGGCGATGGGCGACGCGGGCCCCGCGGGCGTCTATGTGGTCGTCGAGGACGTCGACGCGCACCACGCGCGGGCGGTGGAGCACGGCGTCGAGATCCTGATGGCGCCCACGGACCAGGACTACGGCTCACGGGACTACATGGCCCGCGACGCCGAGGGGAACATATGGAGCTTCGGGACGTACGCGCCGGGCGCGGGCGGCTGAGGCACGACCGGCCGAGGCCTGGCGGACCGCGGTCCCGGCGACCGGGGCACCGCCGCGCGGCGGGGTCCCGTCCGGTCGGTCTTCGCGGTGGGACCGGCGGGGCCGGTCCCTCCGCGTCGGGTCGCGCGGCGCGGGGCCGGCCGGTCAGGCTCCTCCGGTGTGCACCTGGAAGGCCGCCCGGCGGACCGCCTTGGCGAGGGCGGGATCCGGGTGCGCGGCGGCGAGGGCGACCAGGACCTGGACGGTACGGGGGTGGCCGACGGCCCGGATCTCGTCGAGCAGCGCGGGCACGTTGCCCTGCACGGCGGAGTCCAGGTGGCGGACCAGCAGTTCGCTCTCGCCGTGGTCGGCGACGGCCGCCGCGGTGTCCACCCAGAGCCAGGTGGACTCCTCCCGGGTGAGGACCTCGGCCGCGTCCTCCGGGTCGGCGCCCTCGTACTCCGCCAGCCAGAGCAGAGCGTAGGGGCGCAGCGAGGAGTCCGTCGCCGCGGCCCGTACCTCGGCCTCGGCGGGGGCGCCGACGACGCGCAGCGCCTCGAAGGCGAGCCCGCGCAGGAGCGCGTCCTCTCCCCGGGCGACGGCGAGCAGTTCGGTGACCGCGCTGCCGACGGTGCGGGCGGCGAGCCAGGCACGGTATTCGGCGCGGGCGGGGCCGGGGGTGAGCCGCGCGCAGCCGCGCAGCATGTGCTCGGCGGACTGCTCGATATTGCCCGCGGGGCTCTGGGCGGCGACGCAGATCTGCTCCAGCTTGACCCAGACCGCCCAGTTGCCGAGCGGGGTGAGGGTCGCCTGGCCCTTCCCCAGGGTCAGCGCGCCCACGGCGGCCAGCCCTTCCAGGGCCCAGTCGAGGAGCGGGGGCAGGAGGTCGTCGGCCGGCGGCTCGGGCGCCGGGGGCTCGACGGGGGCGGGCTGCGGGCCGTAGGGCACCTCGCAGCGCTCCTCGTGGAGTTCCGCGACCCGCTGCCGGAGGAGATCGAGCAGGGCCGGTACGAGCACGGGTCCTGCGGAGAGCTGGAGAAGGGAGAGCACCTGCGGAACGGCCTCGACGACCTCGGCGACCGTGGAGGCGGCGACGTCCTCGGGGGCCGGGTGCACGAGCGACCAGGCGTCGAAGAGTGCCACCCAGCCGCGCTGGACCGCGCTGTCGTCGCGGTCCCACGCCTGGAGCCGCCAGCCGGGCCGTACGGCGGTGCCGTGCAGCTCGACGAGTCCGGCCAGCCGGGCACGGTCCCAGCCCGCGCGCACCTGGTCGGACGTCAACTCCAGTGCCGCGGCGGCCCGTTCGGCCGTCGCCGCGTCGAGCGGACCCGCGCCGGGGTCCCGGTCACCGGCCGCCCAGCGGGCGATCCGCACCGCGTCGGCGAGGACCGCTCTCGCCTGACGGGCCAGCTCCGCCGGGGGCGGAGTGCCCTCGGGCGGCCGGGGTGCCGGACGGCTGCGCCCGTCGGTCACAGCCCGTCGGGCCGTGGCCAACGGCCGCGGGCGGACGAGTCGGAGTCTGGAGTTGCGCGCCAATTGCTCATCAGGCTTTCGGGACGTCACGGGGGCAGTCTTCCCGGTGACCGCCCGAAAGCCCAAACGGAACCTGTTCCGGCGGTACGGGAAGGGCGGAGGAGGCCCGTTCCACGGGGGTGCCGCAGGGCACGGAAGGGAAGGAAGATGCCTGTTGGAAAGGGACGGGACAGCTGGTGGAGCGCTGTGTGGCGGGTGGACCCGGTGGGTCGCAAGGTGCGTGAAGGAGGTGAAGCGGAGCGCCGGGCGTCGCATCGGATTCCGCCGCGTCGCCGCATGCCGGAAAGATCCGTCAGACACCGGTAAAGCGCCCCGTGGGGCCGCGCCGTCCCCGGCGCCGCGTCGGACGCCGGCTCAGCGCGGCCAGGCGCTACATCAGGGGGGTGAGGAAGCGTCGGAGCACCTCTTCGTATCCCGCCGGATCCGCGTTCCACATCGCGCCGTGCGGGGCGTGCGCGACGGCGTGCAGGCTGATCAGACCGGAGCGGTGGGCGGCGAGTTCGCGGGAGGGGTTCCAGGACGCGAGGGTGTCGTCGGGGCCGTGGAAGATCAGCGTCGGGATGTTCAGCCTGCCGGGGTCGGCGGCCTGGCGCAGCCGGTCGCCGTCGAGACCGGCCCTGCCCTGGGCCGACCGGACCGCGAGCGGCAGCAGCGGCGCGGGGACACGGCGGGCGGTGGCCAGCGCACGCAGGGTGGCCTCCGAGTCCAGCACCGGCGAGTCGAGCACCAGCCCGGCGATCCGGGCGCGGAGCGGGGAGCCGGCCGCCGCGCCCAGGGCCATCGAGGCGCCGGTGGACCAGCCGTGCAGCACCACGCGCTCGGCGCCGTACCGGACCGCGTAACGGAGCGCCGCGTCGAGGTCGCGCCATTCGGACTCGCCGAGGTGGCCGAGGCCGTCCGGGGAGCGGGGCGCCCCGGGATCGCCGCGATAGGCGAGGTCGAGTACCGGAAGTTCCTGTTCCGCGAGGAACTCCATGATGTTCATGGGGTGCTCGCGGGTGGTGCCGAGGCCGTGCGTGGTGATGACCCAGGTGTCGCGCACCCCGGGCACGAACCAGGCGGGCAGGGGGCCGAGTTCGCCCGGGATCATCACGTCCTTGTGGCCGAGGCCGAGGGCGGAGGTGGGATCGCCGCTGTGGACCTGCGGGGTGAGGCGCACACGGGTGCCGGCGACGAGCGAGCCGTGACTGACGCGCTCCAGCCGGCGCACCACGGTGTCCGCGGCGTGTTCCACCTCGTCCAGGACCGGCCCGACGACCGCGTGGACGCCGGGGCCCTCGATCCCGTACGTACCGGGGCGCAGGGAGGCGAGGCAGCGGGTCAGGGCGATCTGTCCGGCGGCCGTGGCGTGCACGGTGAGACGGGGGTCGCCCGGCAGGGGGCGGCCGGGCGTCGTCTTGAGCGCGGCGTCGCCGGCGTACCGGCCGGCCGCGAACGCGGCCGCGCCGACACCGATGACTGTGGAGACGGCCGCTGCCGTCGCTTTGGCGGGGCGCACGTTCCCAGTGTGGTCACCCCCGGCGGGCTCGGCCAGCCGGGGGTGTCCGTCGGGGTGCCGGAGCCTGCCGGACGCCCCGCCGGAAACGCTGGTCAGCCCCGCTGTCCGTACCCCTTCAGCTTCTGTCCGACCTCGTCCAGCTGGGCCTCGGTCAGCAGTGAGGGCGTGCGGCCGGGCAGGGAGTTCGCGGTGAGCCAGAGGCGGCACATCCACTCCAGCTGCGCCGTGCGGTCGTAGGCCTGGGCGAGGCTGTCCCCGTAGGCGACCGTGCCGTGGTTCTGGAGGAGACAGGCGTTCCGGTCGCGCAGGGCGTGGAGCATATGGGCGGCCAGTTCGTCCGAGCCGTACAGCGCGTAGGGCGCGACCCGGACGGCGCCGCCGTGGGCCGCCGCCATGTAGTGGATCAAGGGCAGTTCGGGGACGAGGGTGGAGACGGCGGTGGCGTGCACGGCGTGGGTGTGGACCACAGCCGTCGCGGAGGTGTTCCGGTAAACGGCGAGGTGCAGCGGCAGCTCACTCGTAGGGGTGAAATCACCGAGGACCTGTCGGCCGTCCGGATCGACGCCGACGGCGTCCTCGGCGGTGAGTTGGTCATACGGGACTCCGCTCGGCGTGACGAGGATCAGTTCGCCGATCCGTACCGACACGTTGCCCGATGTACCGACGACAAGTCCTTCACCTGCTGTTCTCCGGGCGGTGGCGATGAGTTCACGCCAGGCCCCGGCTATCGCGTCCCGGCTCTGCTGATCAGTCATATGAGAATCCTGTCAGGCGGGGGCAAGGGAGCCCAGGGCACTTCAGCAGAACAGGCGGGCGATTTCTCCACACATGGGGACACCACAAAGACGAGCCCAGTTCATCTTCCGTTCACTCTGACTCCCTACGTTCACCGAGGCCACTGACGTCAAAAGATTGCCTGGGTCCTGGGTCAATGGAACACATCACGCTGCTGCTCGCGATCGTGATCGTGACGGCTCTCGTGTTCGATTTCACGAACGGCTTCCACGACACCGCGAACGCGATGGCGACGACCATCTCGACCGGCGCTCTGAAGCCCAAGATCGCGGTGGGCATGTCCGCCGTCCTGAATCTTGTCGGCGCGTTCCTGTCCGTGGAGGTCGCCAAGACGATCTCCGGCGGACTCATCAACGAACAGGGCATCAGAACAGAAGTGATCTTCGCGGCGCTCGTCGGCGCCATCCTGTGGAACCTCTTCACCTGGCTGCTCGGCCTTCCGTCGAGCTCCTCCCACGCACTCTTCGGCGGCCTGATCGGCGCCACCCTGATGTCGGTCGGCGCCTCGGGGGTGAACGGCGGCGTCGTCATCACGAAGGTGCTGATCCCCGCGCTCGCCGCACCGGTCGTCGCCGGTCTCGCGGCGCTGCTCGCGACGCGGCTGACGTACCGCATCGGCCGCCGTACGGACGACAAGGCGACCGCCAAGGGCTACCGCGCCGGGCAGATCGCCTCCGCCGGTCTCGTCTCCCTCGCGCACGGCACCAACGACGCGCAGAAGACCATGGGCGTCATCACCCTCGCGCTGGTCACCGGCGGCGTCCTCGCCCCCGGCTCCAACCCGCCGATGTGGGTCATCGTCTCCGCCGGAGTGGCGATCGCGCTCGGCACGTATCTCGGCGGCTGGCGCATCATCCGCACCATGGGCACCGGCCTCACCGATCTCCGGCCGCAGCAGGGCTTCGCCGCCCAGACCAGCGCCGCGACCGTCATCCTGGCCTCCTCGCACCTGGGCTTCTCGCTCTCCACCACCCAGTCCTGCTCCGGCGCCGTGATGGGCGCGGGCCTCGGCCGCAAGGGCGGTGTGGTCCGCTGGTCGACCGCCAGCCGGATGTTCATCGCCTGGGGGCTGACCCTGCCCGCCGCGGGCCTGGTCGCCGCCGGGGCCGAGTTCCTCACCGGCCAGGGCACCTGGGGCGTCGCGGTCGTCGCCGTCCTGCTGGTCGCGATCTCCGGGGCGATCTGGCTCGCCTCGCGCCGCCGGCCGGTCGACCACACCAACGTGAACGAGAACGAGGCCGGAGCCGTCGGCACGGCGGAAGGCGCCGGGACCACCGAGCCCGCGGGCGTCGTCACCGCCGCCATCGCGGCCGTCACCCCGCCGCCCACGACCGGTGCCGCGCAGGAACTGTCGACCACCATCCCGGCCCCTGGCTCCACGGACGCCGCGGGCGAGCCCGCGCGAACCGCCACGGTGTAAGGAAGAGAAACCGCATGAACATCGACTGGGCAGCACTCGGTTCCGTCTTCGGTGTCAGCCTCGTGGCCACCGTCGCCCTCGTGGGCCTGTTCACCCTCGGCATCGTGGGCCTCGCCAAGCAGGAGTCGGCGAGCGCGCGGGGGGCCGCCGGCTCCGTGGCGCTGGCCCGCGCGGGCGCGTACACCTGCTTCGCGCTCTGCGTGGCGGCCGTCGCGTACGGGATCTATCTGATCGTCGCCTGACCGGGCGGCCGGAACGGCCGCGCCACCTCGACCCGGGCCGGCCCCGGCGCGTCCGTCACGCGCCGGGGCCGGTTCATGTGCCGGGCCGTTTCATGTGCCGGGCCGGTTCGCGCGCCGGGGCCGGTTCTTCGGTGCCCGTGGGGCGGGGGTGCCGTGTGGGGCTCGGCACACTGTCCCGTCGCTGGTCAGGGATGAGTTGACGGGTGTTTGCGCTGCGTGGTGGACTTCCGGGGCCATTGACGACGGCAGAAGAGGAAGCCGGTGCGAATCCGGCGCGGTCCCGCCACTGTCACTGCGAGCCACGTCTCCAGGAGCCAGGAACTCTCGCCGCCGCATCACGTCGAGCCGGGGCGCGGACCCTGAGTGAGGACATTTCGCCATGTCTGGCCGCCGTTCGGCCGTCGTGCGCGGCCGGAGCCGGCCCGCCGAGCGTGCTTTCGCCTACGGCGCCGCCGTGGGCCTCCTGGGCGATCTGCTGTTCGGCGATCCGCGCCGGGGCCACCCCGTAGCCGCGTTCGGCCGGGCGGCGACGGCCGTAGAGCGGAGGCTGTGGCGCGACCACCGGGGCTGGGGCGCACTGCACACCGTGGTGTGCGCCGGAGGAGCCGCCGGAATCGCGGCGCTGGCCGCCCGGGGCGTACGCGACCACCGCACCGCCTCCGTGGCGCTGACCGCCGCCACCACCTGGGCCGTGGTCGGCGGCACCTCACTGGGACGGGAGGCACGGGCCATCGGCGCGGCGCTCACCGCCGGGGACGTCGAACGGGCCAGGGAGCGGCTGCCGCATCTGTGCGGCCGCGACCCGCAGGCGCTCGACGGACAGCAGATCGCGCGGGCCGTTGTGGAGTCGGTCGCCGAGAACACCTCCGACGCGGTCGTCGGCGCGCTGGTGTGGGGGGCGGTGGCGGGGGTGCCGGGGCTCGCCGGATTCCGTGCCGTGAACACGCTCGACGCGATGGTGGGTCATCTCTCGCCCCGGTACCGCAGGTTCGGCTGGGCCTCGGCCCGGCTCGACGATGTCGTGGGCGGGCCGGGCGCCCGGCTGACCGCCGTACTCGCCGGTGCGCTGGCCGGCGGTGTCGGCGGCGATCCCGGCGCGGCCCTGCGGGCGGTACGGCGGGACGCCCGTAAACATCCGAGCCCCAACGCGGGCCCCGTGGAGGCGTCGTTCGCCGGCGCGCTGGGCGTACGGCTGGGCGGGACGCTCGCGTACGGCGGGCGGGTGGAGCACAGGCCGGTGCTGAACGGCGAGGGCCGGCCGGTCGAGGTCGCGGACATCGAGCGGGCCGTACGGCTGTCGCGCCGGGTGACCGGGGCCGCCCTCGCGGTCTGCGTGGCGGGCCGTTTCGGGTACGGACTCGCCCACCGCGCGCTACGCCGTGGGGCCGGACGAAGGGGGCGCGGATGAGCGGGGACGGGCGCGGCGGGGGGCTGCTGATAGCCGGCACGACCTCCGACGCGGGCAAGAGCGTGGTCACGGCGGGGATCTGCCGCTGGCTGGTGCGCCGTGGGGTGAAGGTCGCGCCCTTCAAGGGGCAGAACATGTCGCTGAACTCGTTCGTGACGCGCGAGGGCGCGGAGATCGGCCGGGCCCAGGCGATGCAGGCCCAGGCCGCCCGGATCGAACCGACCGCGCTGATGAACCCGGTCCTGCTGAAGCCCGGCAGTGACCGCAGCAGCCAAGTGGTGCTGATGGGGCGGCCGGTGGGGGAAATGAGCGCCAGGGGTTTCTTCGGGACCTCTCAGGGGGCGTCCCCGGGGAGAACACCGCACGAGGGGCGCCGGGAGTCCTTGCTCGGGCCCGTACTGGAGTGCCTGGAGCGGCTGCGCGGCACCTACGACGCCGTGATCTGCGAAGGGGCCGGCAGTCCCGCCGAGATCAATCTGCGTCGTACCGACATCGTGAACATGGGCATCGCGCGGGCCGCGCGGCTGCCGGTGGTGGTCGTCGGGGACATCGACCGGGGCGGCGTCTTCGCCTCGTTCTTCGGGACGACCGCGCTGCTGTCCCCCGAGGACCAGGAGCTGATCGCGGGCTATCTGGTCAACAAATTCCGGGGCGACGTCTCGCTGCTCGAACCGGGCCTCGACATGCTCCGCGGGCTCACGGGACGATCCACGCTCGGCGTACTGCCGTTCCGGCACGGTCTGGGCATCGACGAGGAGGACGGGCTGCGCGTCTCGATGCGCGGCGCCGTACGCGAGTCGCCGGCGGCTCCCCCGTACGGCGAGGACGTGCTGCGGGTCGCGGTCTGCGCCGTGCCGCTGATGTCCAACTTCACCGATGTGGACGCGCTGGCGGCGGAGCCGGGGGTCGTCGTGCGGTTCGTGGACCGGCCGGAGGAGCTGGTCGACGCCGATCTCGTGGTGGTGCCCGGCACGCGCGGCACGGTCAGGGCGCTGGCGTGGCTGCGCGAACGCGGGCTCGCCGACGCGCTCGCCCGGCGGGCCGCCGAGGGCCGTCCCGTACTGGGGATCTGCGGCGGCTACCAGCTCCTGGGCGAGCACATCGACGACGAGGTGGAGTCCCGGGCGGGCGCGGTGCCCGGCCTCGGACTGCTGCCCGTACGGGTGCGGTTCGCCCGCGAGAAGACCCTGGCCAGGCCGGTGGGCCTGGCCCTCGGCGAGACGGTGGAGGGGTACGAGATCCATCACGGCGTCGCCGACGTACGCGGAGGCGACGCCTTCGTCTCCGACGCGGACGGGCGGGCGCTGGACGGCTGCCGGGTGGGGGCGGTCACGGGCACGCACTGGCACGGGGCGCTGGAGAGCGACGCGTTCCGGCGGCGGTTCCTGACGGAGGTGGCGCGGACCGCGGGCCGGCGTTTCGTCCCCGCGCCCGGCACGAGCTTCGGCGCGTTGCGGGAGGAACAGCTCGACCTGCTCGGTGACCTCATCGAGGAGCACGCGGACACGGACGCGCTGATGCGCCTGATCGAGGAGGGCGCGCCCTCGGGGCTGCCCTTCATTCCGCCGGGAGCGCCATGACGACCATCTTCGAAGGAGCGATCAGCATATGAGCACCCCCTTTCCGTTCACCGCCGTGGTGGGAATGGACGATCTGCGGCTCGCCCTGTTGCTCAACGCGGTGAGCCCCGCCGTGGGCGGTGTGCTCGTGCGGGGTGAGAAGGGCACCGCCAAGTCCACGGCCGTACGCGCCCTTTCGGCGCTGCTGCCGGAGGTGCCGGTCGTCGCGGGATGCCGGTTCAGCTGCGATCCCGCCGCGCCCGATCCGCGGTGCCCCGACGGGCCGCACGAGACGGCTCCCGGCGCGTCCAGGCCCGCCCGGATGGTCGAGCTGCCCGTGGGCGCCTCGGAGGACCGGCTCGTGGGCGCGCTGGACATCGAACGGGCGCTGTCCGAGGGCGTGAAGGCTTTCGAGCCCGGTCTGCTCGCCGACGCGCACCGCGGGGTGCTCTACGTCGACGAGGTCAACCTCCTCCATGACCACCTGGTCGACCTGCTGCTGGACGCCGCCGCCATGGGCGCCTCGTACGTCGAGCGCGAGGGCGTCTCCGTACGGCACGCGGCGCGTTTCCTGCTCGTCGGGACGATGAACCCCGAGGAGGGCGAGCTGCGGCCGCAGTTGCTCGACCGTTTCGGGCTGACCGTGGAGGTCGCGGCCTCGCGCGAGCCGGAGCAGCGGGTGGAGGTCGTACGGCGGCGGCTGGCGTTCGACGACGATCCGGCCGGGTTCGCGGCGCGCTGGGCCGAGGAGGAGACCGCGCTGCGGGACCGGATCGTCGCCGCGCGGGCGCTGCTGTCCGAGGTGCGTCTCGGCGACGCCGCGCTGCTCCGGATAGCCGCGACCTGCGCCGCGTTCGAGGTGGACGGGATGCGGGCCGACATCGTGATGGCGCGGACCGCGACGGCGCTGGCCGCGTGGGCGGGGCGTACGGACGTGCTCGCCGAGGACGTACGGCAGGCCGCGCTGCTGGCGCTGCCGCACCGGCGGCGCCGTAACCCCTTCGACGCGCCGGGGCTCGACGAGGACAAGCTCGACGACACGCTGGACGAGTTCGAGGGAGAGGACGGCGACGGCGGGGACGACGACCCGGGTCCTGACGGGCCCGGCGGTGGCGGTGGCATCCCGCCGCGGTCCGGTCCTGAGGGGTCCGGAGCCCCCGGCACGCCGCACGAGTCCGGGTCCGGGCAGGACGACACGCCCGTCGAGCACGACCCGGAGGCGCGGGACGACACGCCCGCGGAGGCGGAGCCCCAGGGGCGGACGGGTCCCGCCGGGGCCGGTGAGCAGTCCGCGGTACGGGCCGCCGAACCGTTCCGTACGAAGACGCTGAGCGTGCCGGGTCTGGGCGAGGGCGCGGCCGGCCGGCGCTCCCGGGCCCGTACCGAACACGGCAGGACGACCGGGTCCCGGCAGCCCAGGGGCGCGCTCACCAAGCTGCATCTGGCGGCGACCGTACAGGCGGCGGCCCCGCACCAGCGGGCGCGCGGGCGCAGCGGTCCGGGCCTGGTGGTGCGCAGGGACGATCTGCGGCAGGCGACCCGGGAGGGGCGCGAGGGGAATCTCGTGCTGTTCGTGGTCGACGCGTCGGGCTCGATGGCGGCCAGGCGGCGGATGAGCGCGGTGAAGGGCGCGGTGCTCTCCCTGCTGCTGGACGCGTACCAGCGGCGCGACAAGGTCGGTCTGATCACCTTCCGGGGCAAGGAGGCGGCGGTCGCGCTGCCGCCCACCTCGTCGGTGGACGCGGCGGCGGCCCGGCTGGAGTCGCTGCCGACGGGCGGGCGTACACCGCTCGCCGCCGGGCTGCTCAAGGCGCATGACGTGCTGCGGGTGGAGCGGATGCGGGACCCGGCGCGGCGTCCGCTGCTGCTCGTGGTGACGGACGGCCGGGCGACCGGCGCGCGGACGGCGGACGGCGCTGATCCGGTGGCGCTGGCGGCGCGTGCGGCGCGGCTGCACGCCTCGGAGGGGACCGCCTCGGTGGTCGTGGACTGCGAGTCGGGTCCGGTACGGCTCGGTCTGGCCGCGTCGCTCGCCGCGGATCTGGAGGGTACGGCCATCACGCTCGACGAGCTGCGCGCGGACAGCATCGCGGGCCTGGTCAGGGACGTACAGCGGGATGTACGGCAGGCGCAGGCACACAACGGACGACCCAGGAGGGCCGCTTAATGCCACAGGGACAGCCGGAATCCGTACCGGACGACGGGCTCACCACCCGTCAGCGCCGCAACCGCCCACTCGTCCTCGTCCACACCGGCACCGGCAAGGGCAAGTCGACGGCGGCCTTCGGGCTCGCGCTGCGCGCCTGGACGCAGGGGTGGCCGGTCGGGGTGTTCCAGTTCGTGAAGTCCGCGAAGTGGAAGGTCGGCGAGGAGCGGGCGCTGAAGGTGCTGGGGGCGAGCGGCGAGGGCGGTCCTGTCGCCTGGCACAAGATGGGCGAGGGCTGGTCCTGGGTGCAGCGCGACGCGCAGTACTCCAACGAGGAGGCGGCGCGCGAGGGCTGGGAGCAGGTCAAGCGCGATCTGGAGGCCGAGACGCACAAGCTGTACGTGCTGGACGAGTTCGCCTATCCGCTGCACTGGGGGTGGGTGGACACCGACGAGGTGATCGAGGTGCTGCGCGAACGCCCCGGCACCCAGCATGTGGTGATCACCGGGCGCAACGCCCCCGGGAAGCTGATGGACTTCGCGGATCTCGTGACGGAGATGACGAAGGTCAAGCATCCGATGGACGCGGGCCAGAAGGGCCAGAGAGGTATCGAGTGGTGAACGTCCCATGGTGAACGTCCCGCGCCTGGTCATCGCCGCCCCCTCCTCGGGGAGCGGCAAGACCACGGTCGCGACGGGGCTGATGGCGGCCTTCTCGGAACGCGGTCTGGCCGTGTCCCCGCACAAGGTCGGGCCCGACTACATCGATCCGGGGTATCACGCGCTGGCCGTCTCCCCTGCGGCGGCGGGCGCCTCGGGACCGGCCGGCGCCCCGGGGGCTGCCGCCCGTGTCCGGCCGGGCCGCAATCTCGACGCGTACATGTGCGGTCCCGGTCTGATCGGGCCGCTGTTCGCGCATGGCGCGGCGGGCTGCGACCTGGCGGTCGTCGAGGGCGTGATGGGGCTCTACGACGGCGCGTCGGGCCAGGGCGAACTGGCCTCCACCGCCCAGGTGTCGAAGCTGCTGCGCGCGCCGGTGGTCCTGGTGGTGGACGCCTCGTCGCAGTCGCGTTCGGTGGCGGCGCTGGTGCACGGCTTCGCCTCCTGGGATCCGGAGGTACGGATCGGCGGGGTGATCCTCAACAAGGTCGCCACCGACCGGCACGAACGGCTGCTGCGCGAGGCGCTGGACGAGTCGGGCGTACCGGTCATGGGGGTGCTGCGGCGCGCCGACGGGGTCACCGCGCCCTCGCGCCATCTGGGTCTGGTGCCGGTCGCCGAGCGGCGCGCGGAGGCGGTCGGGTCGATGCGGGAGCTGGCCGCGCGGGTGCGGGCGGGGTGCGATCTGGAGGCGCTGCTGGCGCTCGCGCGCAGTGCGCCGGCGCTCGATGTGACGCCGTGGGAGCCGGCGGTCGAGCCGGTCGCCCCCGTGGCGGGCGCGGGCCGGCCGGTGATCGCGGTGGCCGGCGGGTCCGCCTTCACCTTCTCGTACGCGGAGCACACCGAGCTGCTGGCGGCGGCGGGCGCGGACGTCGTCCCGTTCGATCCGCTGCGGGACGAGGAACTCCCGGCGGGCACCAGGGGTCTGGTGATCGGCGGCGGGTTCCCCGAGGTGTACGCGCCGGAGCTGTCGGCCAATGAGCCGCTGCGCAAGGCCGTGGCGGAGCTGGCGTACTCCGGCGCTCCGGTGGCCGCCGAGTGCGCCGGGCTGCTGTATCTGGCGCGCTCCCTGGACGGGGCGCCGATGTGCGGGGTGCTGGCCGCCGACGCGCGGATGTCGGGACGGCTGACGCTGGGCTACCGGGAGGCGGTGGCGGTCGGCGACAGCGCGCTGGCGCGGGCCGGTACGCGTGTACGCGGGCATGAGTTCCACCGGACGTTGCTGGAGCCGGGCGCCGGTGCGGCTCCGGCGTGGGGCGTGGTGCATCCCGAGCGCAGGGTGGAGGGGTTCGTACAGGGGGGCGTGCACGCGAGCTATCTGCATACGCACTGGGCGGCGGCGCCGGAGCTGGCGCGGCGGTTCGTGGAGAGATGTACGGCGTGACGGAGGGGCCGGCGGGGCACGCGCGCCCCGGGTGCCCCGTGTGCCCCGTGTGCCCCGGGTCAGTCGGCGACGCCGACCACCACCCAGATGAAGCCCACGCCGAGGACCGTGCAGAGCAGCGTGGAGCGCGCGGGGTGGTCGTGGTGCGCCTCGGGCAGGATCTCGGCGGCGGCGAGATAGAGCAGGACGCCCGCGAAGAAGCCGAGGTAGCTGCCGAGCGCTTCTGCCGGGAGGGTGAACAGCAGGGTGGACGCGGCGCCGACTACCGGCGCGATCGCGTCCGCGACGAGCATCGTGATCGCTCGGCGCCGGTCGTTCCCGTACAGGCTGGTGATCGTGTACGTGTTGAAGCCGTCGGCGAAGTCATGGGCGATGACGGCGAGGGCGACGGCGGTGCCCATGCCGCCGCCGACCTGGAAGGCCGCGCCGAGCGCGATGCCGTCCATCAGGCTGTGGCCCACCATGGCCGCCGCTGCGGTCAGCCCCACCTGGGGCACCCGCTCCCCGGCAGGGGGGCCGGAGCCGTGCGGGTCGCCGCCGTGGGACGCGCGGCGGACGGCGAGCAAACGTTCCACCAGATGGGCTACGAGAAAGCCGCCCACGAACAGCAGCAGCGCCTGGGGCACCCCGAGGATCTCGCCGCTCGCGGCGTGCATCGCCTCGGGCAGCAGATCCAGTCCGACCACGCCGAGCATGAGCCCCCCGGCCAGGCCCAGTACGAGATGGCGGCGGTCGGTGACGCGCTGCGCCGTCCACCCGCCGAACAGCGTCATGAGGAACGCGCCGAGCGCGACGAACACCGCCATGGGCCCTTGCATAGCGGATCGGACCGGCACTTCGCACATCCGGAGCGCGCGCCGGGACAGCGGGGGCAGGGGCCGGAATGTCCGGGGCGGGAGCCGGAGCGCGCCCCAGAGCCGGAGCCGGGGTGCGCGCCGGAGCCGGCGCTTGTCGTGGGGGTCGGCGCGCGCTCCGGCGTGTCCGTGGCGGAGGTGCTCGGGCTGATCGGGACCACGCTGCGGGACGCCGGACTCTCGCCACGCGCCCTCGTCGAGCTGGCCACGGCCGAGAGCAGGACCGGCGAGGCGGGGATCGCCGGGGCCGCGGCGCGGCTCGGCGTCCCGCTGAGGGGGTACCCGGCCGCGCTGCTGGCCGCGATCGCCGTACCGAATCCGTCCGGGGCTCCGCTGGCGGCGCTGGGGACGCCGTCCGTCGCCGAGGCGGCAGCGCTCGCGGGCGGGGGCGAACTGCTCGTACCGAAACGGAAGTCGGGCACCGGCGCCGGGCCCGCGTCGGTCACCTGTGCCGTGGCGGATAGAAGCCAGTCGGAGTGGAACCGGCCTGGGCGGAAATGATGTCGGTGTCGGCAGTAGGCGGACAGCCGGACAGGCAGAAGCAGACGCAGACAGACAGGCAAACAGGCAAACAGAGTGCAGCGGCCTCGCGGCAGAGCGCGGACCGTGTGGTGACGCCCCGGGGACACCGGTGGCGGGAGCAAGGGAAAGGAGCCCGGTGATCCGTGTCGTCCAGCCCATCGAGAACAGCCGGGGAGTGACGTCCCCGCAGCGGGGATCGCGGTCGCTTCCCCGGCTGTCGTTTCCCCGGCCGTCGTCGGCCCCGTCGCAGACGCCGGACGCCATATCCGGCGACGACCCCCGTGACTGCCGTGTCTACGCGCGCTGACAGCCACGATCTGCGCCACCACGGCGACGCGGAAGTACGGGACGGCGCCGCCGGGCTGATCGATCTCGCGGTCAATGTCCGTACGGGCACTCCCCCGGAGTGGCTGCGCGCGCGCATCGCCGACTCGCTGACCGGGCTCGCCGCCTACCCGGACGGGCGGGCGGCCCGCGCGGCGGTCGCGGCGCGGCACGGACTGCCGGTCGAGCGGACGCTGCTGACGGCGGGGGCGGCGGAGGCGTTCGTGCTGCTGGCCCGCGCGCTCCCGGCCCGTCGGCCCGTGGTCGTCCATCCGCAGTTCACCGAACCGGAGGCGGCGCTGCGGGACGCGGGCCATGAGGTGCGGCGGGTGCTGCTGCGCCCGGAGGACGGGTTCCGGCTGGATCCGGAGGCCGTGCCCGACGAGGCGGATCTGGTGGTGCTCGGGAATCCGACCAACCCGACGTCCGTGCTCCACCCGGCCGAGGCGATAGCGAAGCTGGCCCGTCCCGGCCGGACGCTGGTGGTGGACGAGGCGTTCATGGACGCGGTGCCGGGCGAGCCGGAGGGGCTGGCCGGGCGAATGGACGTGCCGGGGCTCGTCGTGCTGCGCAGCCTCACCAAGACCTGGGGCCTGGCGGGGCTGCGGATCGGCTATGTCCTGGCCGAGCCGGGCACCGTCACGGCGCTGGAGCGCGCGCAGCCGCTGTGGCCGGTCTCGACGCCCGCGCTGGCGGCGGCGGAGGCGTGCATGTCCCCCGCCGCGCTGGCGGAGGCGGAGCAGGCGGCGTGCCGGATCGCGGTGGAGCGCGCGCATCTGCTGGCCGGGCTCGCGGAGTTCGATGAGGTGCGGACGGTGGAGGCGGCGGAAGGCCCGTTCGTGCTGATACGGGTGAAGCGCGCGGACGCGGTGCGGGCCAGGCTCCGCACGCTGGGCTTCGCCGCCCGGCGCGGCGACACCTTCCCGGGGCTCGACCGCGACTGGCTGCGGCTCGCGGTCCGCGACCGGGCCACGACGAACCGTTTCCTCCAGGCCCTGGACCAGGCGCTGACGGCGGTCGGCTGACGCGGACGGCGACGGAGTACCCGGAGCGGGAACGCTGGCTGTGCGAGGCGTACGAGACGGTGGGCGCGCTCCAGAACGAGTCCGGGCTCGCCGAACCGGTGGATCCGGCGTGCCGGAGTTATCACAACCGGCCGTTCCAGGTGCTGCACGCCGAACGGTTCGCGCGGGCGCTGTCGGCGACGGTCACGGATCCGGAGCTACGGGGACGGCCGCTGACGGGCAGCGTGGACCAGTGGGCGGACAGCACCGGCCTTCTGAACCTCACGGGACCGGTGCGGGCCGCCACCCGGGCCTCGGACAGCGCCCGAGCACCGGCCCGCCTGCCGATGGCCCCAAGGGGCCGGAAGCACTCCCGGACGAAGGCCCGAAGGCCCGGGGGGCCGGAAGCGCCTCCCGCTCCCGGCCCCCCGGGCCGCCCCCGGGCCCCGCCCTGACATGACGTCAGCGGGCAGGAGCGGGTCAGCGCCGGCGCGCGGCCCTCGCCAGCAGCAGCGCTCCGCCGCCCGCCCCGAGCAGCGCCACCGCGCCGCCCGCCAGGTACGGCGTCATGGAGTTGCCGCCCGTCTCCGCGAGGTTCTCCTCGGCCGGCTCCGCCACGGTCTGCGGCTTCGTGTCGGCCTTCGCGGGCGCGGACTCCTCCGGTTCCGGCGTCGTCGTGGCCGCGGGTGCCTTCGGCGACTCGCAGGTGGCGCCGGCGAGCGTGACGGTGCCCTCGACCTCGGCGACATTCAGCTTGAGCGGGTTGATCGACACCCGCAGTTCCAGCGCGCTGGCCGCGGCCGTACGGGACGTGGTGTGCGTCTTGGACAGATCGAGTGTCACCTCGCCCACGCCCGGGACCTCGACGCGGGTGGGACCGCCCGCGGAGAGCGTGACCCGCTTGCCGAGCACGGTCACCTGGCCGAGCAGCTCCGACTCCGCGACCGGCCGCTTCCCGGCCGCGCAGACCGCCTTGGAGGTGACCTCCTGGATCTCGATGAGCGAGAGCAGCGGCAGTCCGGGCACATGCACCTTCGCGTGGGCGAGGTTGCTGTATCCCTCCGCCTTGCGCGCGTCGGCGGTCGCCCTCGCGGTGGCCACGTCGGCGCGCAGCACGGTGAAGGCCCTGCCCTGGTCGACCCCGTCCAGCTGGACGCTCAGCGTCGTCTTGTCCGCGCTCGCGGGCGCCGACACCTCGTTCAGGGCGGCCCGCAGAGGCACGTTGAGGGTCTTGTTGAGCAGGGACACGTCGAGACCTGCCCTGAGCACGACCGCGGTCGCCCGTCCGTCGTCCGTGCCCTCGGTGGCCCGCGCCGGAGCGGCGAGGAGCAGGGGCCCCGCCGTCAGGGCGGCGGCGGCCGTCAGGGCGGCGGCGCGGCGTGCGGGCATGCGGAAGGTGTTGCTGTTCAAGATGTGGAACCCCCACAAGAGATTTGGTGTCGCCGGCCCGCCCAACGGGGACACGGGGCGGTGGCGACCGAGACACCGGAATCTTTACGCACGGAGAGTGAACCGGCAGACACCTGGGGTGAGTTCACTCCAAAGTGGGGTTTCCGGGTTCATATTCGATTCTTGTGGCACATGCGTTCCTCGGGCCCCAAGGATGACGGCGCGTCAGGGTGCCGGAGTGGTAGGCCCGTCGCACCGACCGGGACGGGTGAGGGAGTTCAACGACCCCGAACGTCCCACGTCACGCCCCACGTCAACCGGGCGCCGCCCGGCCCTGGTCGGCCGTCCCCCCGGCCGTCTCCGCGCCGCGCCGCGCCGGGTCAGGTCAGGTCAGGTCAGGTCAGGTCAGCCGACGATCCGCCCGTTCAGGACGATCCGCCGCGGCGCCGCCAGGACCCGTACGTCCGCGCGCGGGTCCTCGCCGTACACCACGAGATCCCCCGGAGCGCCCTCCTCCAGGGACGGGCGGCCCAGCCACTCGCGCGCACCCCATGTGGTCGCCGAGAGCGCCTCCAGCGGCGGGATCCCGGCCTTCGTCAGCTCCTCGACCTCGCCCGCCACCAGACCGTGGGCCAGACCGCCGCCCGCGTCCGTGCCGACGAAGACCGGGACGCCCGCGTCGTACGCCGCGCGCACGGTGTCGTAGCGGCGCTCGTACAGCCGGTTCATATGCGCCGACCAGCGCGGGAACTTGTCCTGTCCGCCCGCCGCGAGCCGCGGGAACGTGGCGATGTTGACCAGCGTCGGTACGATCGCGACGCCACGCTCCGCGAAGAGCGGGATGGTGTTCTCGGTGAGCCCCGTCGCGTGCTCGACGCAGTCGATGCCCGCCTCGACGAGATCGCGGAGGGCGGCCTCGGCGAAGCAGTGCGCGGTGACCCTGGCCCCGAGCCGGTGCGCCTCCGCGATGGCCTCCTCGACCTCGGCGCGCGGCCAGCAGGCCGTCAGATCGCCCGCGTCGCGGTCGATCCAGTCACCGACGAGCTTCACCCAGCCGTCGCCGCGGCGTGCCTCCCCGGCCACATACGCGACCAGGTCCTCCGGCTCGATCTCGTGGGCGTAGTTGCGGATGTAGCGGCGAGTCCGGGCGATATGGCGGCCGGCCCGGATGATCTTCGGCAGATCCTCCCGGTCATCGATCCAGTGGGTGTCCACGGGCGATCCGGCGTCCCTGAGCAGCAGGGCTCCCGCCTCGCGCTCGTCGAGCGCCTGCTTCTCGCTGGTCGCCTCGTCGACCGCGCCGTGATGGTCGAGGCCGACATGGCAGTGGGCGTCGACCAGTCCGGGCAGCGCCCAGCCCTCGACCGTGCGGACATCGCGGGCGCCGGCCGGCCGGTCGTACGTGATCCGGCCGTCCACGACCCACAGTTCGTCCCTGGCCTCCTCGGGGCCGACGAGCACCCGCCCCTTCACCCGCAGCACCGTGTGATCACTCATGAGCAGCACTGTACGAGGGCGTGAGTACCCTCGACCGGGGGGTTCGCACAACGGTACGGCCCCGGGCCCGTACCCCCGTGTCCGACGCCACGGACCGGCCCACCCGACGGAACGGACCGAACCCCCGAACCGGACCGAACCGCCCGACCCACCGCCCGCCCGACCGAAGAGAGCACCGCCGTGACACACCCGCTGCTGGACCTGCCTCCGCTGACCGCCGCGCACTTCGCCGCCATCGAACGCCGCGTGGCCTCGCTCCTCGCCACCGAGAACGATGTCGTGATCATGCAGGGCGAGGCCCTGCTGCCGCTGGAGGGCTGCATCCGCGGCGGCGCGGGCCCCGGTTCCACCGCGCTCAACGTCGTGACGGGACCGTACGGGCAGACCTTCGGGAACTGGCTGCGCGACTGCGGGGCGGTGGTCGTGGACCTGGAGGTGCCGTTCCACACGGCCGTGACCGCGGAGGCGATCGAACGGGCGCTGGCCGCGCGTCCCGAGATCGACTTCGTCTCGCTGGTGCACGCGGAGGCCGCGACCGGCAACACCAACCCGGTCGCGGGGATCGGCGAGGTGGTACGGGCCCATGGCGCGCTGTTCATGCTGGACGCCGTGGCGTCGGTGGCCGCAGAACCGCTGCTCACCGACGCCTGGGGAGTGGATCTGTGCGTGATCGGCGCGCAGAAGGCGATGGGCGGTCCCGCCGGGGTGTCGGCGGTGTCCGTGAGCGAGCGTGCCTGGGAGCGGTTCGCCGCCAATCCCCGGGCCCCGCGCCGCTCGTACCTCTCGCTCCTCGACTGGAAGGAGCGCTGGATCGACGGCGACCGCCGGGCGCTGCCGCACGCCCCTGCCCAGCTGGAGATGCTGGCGCTGGAGGCGTGCGTGGAGCGCATCGAGGCGGCCGGCCAGGAGACGGTCATGGCCCGGCACGCCTCGGCGGCCGCGGCCACCCGCGCGGGCGCGCTGGCGCTGGGCGGCGGGCTGACGCCGTTCGTCCACGAGGCCGCCGAGGCCGCTCCGGTGGCCACGACCCTCAGGACCCCGGCCGGGGTGGACGCCGCGGGCGTGGTGGCGAAGGCACTGGCCGCCGATCCGGCGCTGCCGCTGATCGCGGGCGGCGGGGCGCTCGCCGCGGAGCTGATCCGCGTCAACCACTACGGCGCCGACGCGACCCCGGCCGCGGTGCGGTCCTCGCTGCTGGCGCTGGGCGCGGCGCTCGACGGCTCCGGCGGGACGGTGGACACGGAAGCGGCGGTGCGGGCGGCCGACGAGGCGTGGACGCGCCGGGCCACCGCCTAGACAGCACACCCGCCCCAGGGCGCGCTTCAGGGCGGTGCCGTCGCCGGTCCCCGGTATGCGGCTTCCCGGATCATATGTGGCCGCGGTATCCATAAATTGAAGAGAGCATTAATTATCGAATACGGGAAGACGCTTTATTCCGTGCAGCTTCCCGTATTCGTCTGCCCCCATTTTTCTGCCCTAAACGCCAAGATTTCATCAGGGCCCCCGGCATGATTCCGAGCGGCCTCCCGAGCGTTACGGATATGTGACCGACTCCACAAATCCGCCCGTTTCGCCCCACCATACTGTTACATTTTACCCCGATTCTTGGTCAGCGCACCTGGTGCCACATGCACGCGCGATAACACAGCCCGGCGGCTCACCCAACCCCTGTCCAAGATGCATCTTTTGAATTTGCTGGGTAAATTCAATCCGTATGACCGCCGCACAAGCAGACCTTGCAGGCGCCCGAAGCGAATTCCCCCGATCCTTCACGACCGACGCCCCACGAGTGGAGGACGGAGCCGCGATCTGGCGCATCGCCCGCGACTCCGAGGTCCTGGACCTCAACTCCTCGTACAGCTACTTGCTCTGGTGTCGTGACTTCGCCGCCACCTCTCTCGTAGCCCGTGACGAGGGAGGATCCCCGATCGCCTTCGTCACGGGGTACGTACGGCCGGAGCGCCCCGAGGCGCTGGTCGTCTGGCAGGTGGCCGTCGACGCGAGCCACCGCGGACGCGGCCTCGCCGGCACCCTGCTCGACGAGCTGACCGCCCGGGTCACCGAGGAGCGGGGCATCACGGCCGTCGAGACGACCGTGACCCCGGACAACACCGCCTCGGACCGGCTGTTCACCGCGTACGCCGCACGTCACGGCGCGACGCTCAAGCGCGAGGTCCTCTTCGACGGCGGACTGTTCCCCGACGGGGTGCATCAGCCGGAGGTGCTCTACCGCATCGGCCCGCTCTCGCCCTGAGCAGGCCCGCGCGGGAGCCCGCCGAGGGCTCCGGCGCCGCCACGCCCGGGTACGCCCGCGCCGCGCCGCACGTGACACACGTGCCTCACGTACGTGCCATGCCGCGCCGAAACGCACGGAAGCGTGCTGAGCCGCGTCACGTCGCGTACGGCGCGCATACCGCGCACGAGCGTCCAAGCCCCGAGCCCGAGCACCCTCCCGCTCTCGTCCCTCCACCCGCACACCCCCATCGGCAGGAGACCCCCGTGACCATCACCCCGCCCGCACTGAGCGTTTTCGAGACCCTCGAATCCGAGGTACGCAGCTACTGCCGCGGCTGGCCCGCCGTGTTCGACCGCGCGCAGGGCGCCCGCCTCACCGACGAGGACGGTCATGGCTACCTCGACTTCTTCGCCGGCGCCGGCTCACTCAACTACGGCCACAACAACCCGGTGCTGAAACGCGCGCTGATCGACTACATCGAGCGTGACGGCATCACCCACGGTCTCGACATGGCGACGACCGCGAAACGCGCCTTCCTGGAGTCCTTCCAGAACGTGGTGCTCCGGCCGCGTGATCTGCCGTACAAGGTCATGTTCCCGGGGCCCACCGGCACGAACGCCGTCGAGGCCGCCCTCAAGCTCGCCCGCAAGGTGAAGGGCCGCGAGTCGATCGTCTCCTTCACCAACGCCTTCCACGGCATGTCGCTGGGCTCGCTCGCCGTGACCGGCAACGCGTTCAAGCGCGCCGGGGCCGGTATCCCGCTGGTGCACGGCACCCCGATGCCGTTCGACCACTACCTGGACGGCCAGACCCCCGACTTCCTCTGGTTCGAGCGGCTGCTGGAGGACCAGGGCTCCGGGCTGAACAAGCCCGCCGCCGTCATCGTCGAGACCATCCAGGGCGAGGGCGGCATCAATGTCGCCAGGCCCGAGTGGCTGCGGGCGCTGGCCGATCTCTGCCACCGCCAGGACATGCTGCTGATCGTCGACGACATCCAGATGGGCTGTGGCCGTACCGGCGCCTTCTTCTCGTTCGAGGAGGCGGGCATCACACCGGACATCGTCACGCTTTCGAAGTCCATCAGCGGGTACGGGCTTCCCATGTCGCTGTGCCTGTTCACCCCGGAGCTGGACGTCTGGGAGCCCGGCGAGCACAACGGCACCTTCCGGGGCAACAACCCGGCGTTCGTCACCGCCGCCGCCGCGCTGAACACGTACTGGGCCGACGGTCAGATGGAGAAGCAGACCATCGCCCGCGGTGAGCAGGTGGAGCGGGCGCTGCTGGCGATCCGCGCCGAGAGCAGCGGCGACGTACCCGACGTCCGGGGCCGCGGTCTGGTCTGGGGCATGGAGTTCGAGGACAAGGGCCGCGCGTCCGCCGTGTGCGCCCGCGCCTTCGAGCTGGGGCTGCTGCTGGAGACCTCGGGCCCGCAGAGCGAGGTGGTCAAGCTGCTGCCGCCGCTGACCATCACCGCGGAGGAGCTGGACGAGGGGCTGCGCACGGTGGAACGCGCCGTACGCGAAACCGCCTGACCCGCGCGGCGCCGCCGCGGCCGGCACCCGCCGTCCGACACTCGGCGTACGACCGACACGTGACATGCAGTGTGCCGGGGGCACTCGGTACACCACACAAGAAAGCGCACATAGAGCGACCGCAGAAAAGAAAGGCGTCAAGGCACCGTGATCGTCCGATCGTTCAAGGACATCGAGAACACCGACCGCCATGTGAAGTCGGCCTCGGGGACCTGGGAGAGCAAGCGCATCGTGCTCGCCAAGGAGAAGGTCGGCTTCTCCCTCCACGAGACCGTCCTGTACGCGGGTACGGAGACGTCGATGTGGTACGCCAACCACATCGAGGCCGTGCTGTGCGTCGAGGGCGAGGCCGAGCTCACCAACGACGAGACCGGTGAGACCCACTGGATCGCCCCCGGCACCATGTATCTGCTGAACGGCCATGAGCACCACACGCTCCGTCCGAAGACCGACTTCCGCTGCGTCTGTGTCTTCAATCCACCGGTGACCGGGCGGGAGGACCATGACGAGAACGGTGTCTACCCGCTGCTGACAGAGGAGGGCTGACCATGACCACCACCCCCGTACGGACCGATCTGTATCCCACGCGCGGCCTCGGCGAGGTGACCACCCCGCGGCAGGACCCCGTCGTCTGGTCCGCACCCGACGCGCCGGGACCGATCGCGCCGGCCGATCTCGGACGCTTCGAGCAGGACGGCTTCCTCGCGGTCGAGCAGCTGATCGGCCCGGACGAGGTGGCGCTCTACCGCGCCGAGCTGGAGCGGCTGATCACCGACCCGGCGGTACGGGCGGACGAGCGCTCGATCATCGAGCCCAAGTCCCAGGACGTACGGTCCGTCTTCGAGATCCACCGCATGAGCGAGATCTTCGCCGGACTCGTGCGCGACGAGCGGGTGGTGGGCCGTGCGCGACAGATCCTCGGCTCCGACGTCTATGTGCACCAGTCCCGGATCAACGTCAAGCCGGGCTTCGGCGCCTCGGGCTTCTACTGGCACTCGGACTTCGAGACCTGGCACGCGGAGGACGGTCTGCCGAACATGCGGACCGTCTCGGTCTCCATCGCGCTGACCGAGAACTTCGACACCAACGGCGGGCTGATGATCATGCCCGGGTCGCACAAGTCCTTCCTGGGCTGCGCGGGCGAGACCCCGCAGGACAACTACAAGCAGTCGCTGAAGATGCAGGACGCGGGCACGCCCTCGCACGAGGCGCTGACGGCCCTGGCCGACCAGCACGGGATCAAGCTCTTCACGGGCAAGGCCGGTTCGGCGACCTGGTTCGACTGCAACTGCATGCACGGCTCGGGCGACAACATCACGCCGTACCCGCGCAGCAATGTCTTCATCGTGTTCAACAGCGTGGAGAACGCGGCGGTGCAGCCGTTCGCGGCGCCGGTGCCGCGGCCGGACTTCATCGGGGCCAGAGACTTCACCCCGGTGCGCTGACACGTCGGTGCGCTGATACGTCGCGTACACGAGCAGGGGCGCGGGGCCGGTCGTCATGACCGGCCCCGCGCCCCTTCCCGTCGGCCGGTCCGGGTCAGCTCTCCAGGGCCGGGTAGTCGATGTAGCCCTTGTCGTCGCCGCCGAAGAAGGACGCCGGGTCGGGGGCGTTGAACGGGCCGCCCGCCTTGAGCCGGGCCGGCAGGTCGGGGTTGGCGAGGAAGAGCGCCCCGAAGGAGAGCAGGTCCGCGGTGCCGTCCTCGATCAGCGCCAGCTCGTCTGCGCCGGTGAAGCCCTCGGTCGCCGCGTTGAGGATGAGCGTCCCCGAGAACAGCTTGCGCAGCGCGACCGTCAGTTCACGGTTGTTCTCGATCAGATGCAGATAGGCGAGGCCGATCGGCTCCAGCTGCTTGACCAGCGCGGTGTACACGGGCTCCGGGTCGGGCTCCGACACCCCGTTGTACGGGTTGCCGGGCGAGATCCGGATCGCGGTGCGCTCGGCCCCGATCTCGGCCGCGACCGCGCGGGTCACCTCGACCGCGAAGCGGATACGGGCCTCGTCGGAGCCGCCCCACTCGTCGGTGCGCAGATTGGAGTTGGGGGCCAGGAACTGATGGATCAGATAGCCGTTGGCGCCGTGCAGCTCGACCCCGTCGAAGCCGGCCTCGACCGCGTTGCGGGCCGCCGCGGCGAAGTCCGCGATGGTCTCCCGTACTTCGTCGGAGGTCAGCTCGCGCGGGGCGATGAAGTCCTTGGGGCCGTCATGTGTGAAGACCTGCCCCGGCGCGGCGACGGCGGAGACGCCGACCGGGACCAGGCCCTCCGGCAGCAGGACCGGGTGGCCGATCCGGCCCGCGTGCATGATCTGCGCGAAGATCTTGCCGCCCTCGGCGTGTACGGCGTCGGTGACCTTGCGCCAGGCCGCGATCTGCTCCGCGCTGTGCAGTCCGGGGGTGTCGGGGTAGCCCTGACCGACCACGGAGGGCTGGGTTCCCTCGGTGATGATCAGACCCGCCGAGGCCCGCTGCGCGTAGTACTCCACCGTCGAGTCGGTGGGCGAGTGACCGGGGCCGAAGGCGCGGCTGCGGGTCATCGGAGCCATGGCGATGCGGTTGGTGAGCTGCGTACCCGACAGGTCGATCGGGTCGAACGCGGTGGTCATGGGGGCTCCCATAGCGGTCGTGGAAGAACGGGAAGAACGAGGGCGGCGCCGCGGCGCGCGACACACGGCCGACACATTATGTGGTCGGCCAAGTAATCAACCGTCCGTCACCCTAGTCCATTCCAGGGGTCGATTATTGGCCGACCAAGTTAAACTTGTCGCCATGACCTCGGACGCCCCCGCGACCTCTGACGACCCCGCCTGTCCCGTCCAGCCGCCCGGCGCCGCGCGCGGCGGCCCGGTCAGCCACGCCCTCTCCCGGGTCGCCCGGCTGCACCGCATCGCCGCGGGGAAACTGCTGCGGCGCACCGGCCTCTACCCGGGCCAGGAGTTCCTGATGATGCATCTGTGGGATGCGGACGCCGTACGGCAGTCCGAGCTGATCAAGGCGATGGATCTCGACCCCTCGACGGTCACCAAGATGCTCCAGCGGCTCGACCACGCGGGGTACGTACGGCGCTCCGCCGACCCCCAGGACCGGCGCGCCGTACTGGTCACGGCCACCGGCGACAGCTGCACCCTGCGCTCCGAGGTGGCGGACGCCTGGACGGAGCTGGAGAAGCACACCCTCGCGGGACTCGACGACGCCGAACAGGCGGAGCTGGCCCGGCTGCTCGCCAAGGTCGAGGCCAACCTCTGCGGGGAGACGGCGGACTGCCCGGAACGGTCGTCAGTCCATCCGGCCGGCCGACGCGAAGGCGGCCAGCGCGATCAGTGACGCCGTCTCGTCCAAGGCCCCCGGGTCCTCCGTGAGCCTGCTGGTGGCGATCCGGACATGGGGGCGGGAGTACGCGACGCAGAACCGGCTGCCCGGCGAGACGGTGACGCCCCGGGCGGCCAGGGTGACCAGCGCCGAGGTCTCGTCCGCCACCGGTACCCAGAGCATCAGCCCGTCCCGGTTCGCGGTGGGCACCCCGTGCGCGGCGAGGCGCGTGGCCAGGGCGGTGCGCCGCAGGCCGTAGCGGCGGGCGGCGGCGCGTACCTGCCGGGTCGTCGCGTCGTCGGTGAGCAGATGGGCCAGGGCGTCCTGGAGGATCCGGCTGGTCCAGCCCGTACCGAACGTACGCAGCACCCGCGCCCGTTCGACGACCTCCCGCGGCCCGCCGACCACCGCGATGCGCAGATCGGGCCCGTACGACGTGGAGTACGAGCGCACCAGGACGGTACGGCCCGGAAGGTGCGCGCCGATGCTCGCGGCCGGTTCCATGGCGGCGGGGCCGATGCCGTCGTCCTCCAGGACGAGCACGTTCGGGGCGGCCTTCAGCGTCGCCGCCAGCGCCGCCGCCCGCTCCTCACCGACCGTCCAGCCGCAGGGCGCCTGGGCTCCCGACTGGTGCAGGAAGAGCGCCGGCCGCTGTTCGAGCGGACAGGTGCTGGAGAGCGGCACGCCCCGGGAGGTGCTCGACCACCCCACCCACGAACGGACCCGGGCCTTCCTGGGGCGCTTCCTCTAGGGTCTTTCGTTTGGATCATGCCGGGCTCGCGTGCCCGCGGTGACATCAGCCGCTGCCGCGGCGGGCCGCGCCTCGCCGCGTTGTCGTCGGTCACCAGGGCTCCGCCATGGCTCCCTCCTCCGCCTTGCGATCCTCCCCCGTAGCCTGAACGGCACGGGAGGGACCCCCTCCACCAGACCCCGCTCCCTGATCCGGCCTGATCCAAACGAAAGACCCTAGACGCGTACGTCCGGAAGTGCCGGCGACCGCTCAGCCGGCGAGCACGTCCAGCGCCCGGTCCACGTCGGCCGTGGTGTTGTAGAGATGGAACGACGCCCGCACGTACCCGGCACGGAGCGACACCGCCACCTTGGCCCGGCGCAGCTCGGGGTGGCGGTGCGTCAGTCCGGGGACGGACACGATCGCCGACTCGCCGGGGACCGGTTCATGGCCGAGCCCGGTCAGTCCCGCGCGGAAGCGGGCGGCGAGCGCGGTGTCATGGGCGTGGATCGCGTCGACGCCGATCTCCTCCAGCAGCGTGAGGGACCGCTCGGCGCCGTGGTACGAGAGGAAGGCCGGCGGCTCGTCGAAGCGGCGCGCGGTGGTGGCCAGCCGCTCGACGGGCCCGTACGTACTGCCCCAGAGGTCCTCGGCGGCCACCCAGCCCGCGTGCCGGGGTGTCAGTGTCTCCTGGGCCTCCTCGGTCACGGTGAGGAAGGACGTGCCGCGCGGGCAGAGCAGGAACTTGAACCCGCCGGTCACGGTGTAGTCGTACGCCCCGGCGTCCAGCGGCAGCCAGCCGGCCGACTGGCTCGCGTCCAGCAGCGTACGGGCGCCGTGCGCCGCCGCGGCGGCCCGGAGCGCGGGCAGATCGGCGACCCGGCCGTCCGCGGACTGGACCGCGGAGAAGGCCACCAGCGCGGTGCCCGGCCGCACCTCCGCGGCCAGCTTCTCCAGCGGCGCGTACCGCAGCAGGAGGTCGCCGCGGACCGCGAAGGGGGTGATGACCGAGCTGAACTCGCCCTCGGGAAAAAGGACTTCGTCGCCGGGCCGCAGGGCGGACGCGATCAGTCCGACATGTACGGCGACCGAGCCGCCCACCGCGACGCGCTCGGCGGGTACCCCGGCCAGCCGCGCGAAGGAGTCACGCGCGGCGCCCACGGTCTCGAAACTGCCCGCGCCCTCACCGCCCCGGCCGGTCCCGTTCTCCCGGGCCAGCGTCTGTACGGCCTCGACCGACCTGCGGGGCAGCAGACCGCAGCTGGACGTATTCAGATATGTCGTGTCCGGCGCGAACTCGGCGCCTCCCAGGGTGTCCATGGATCCACCCTGGAACCCGGCCACCTCATAGTCAATCGCGCATGGGTGAAGGGCACTCCCAAGCAATCCTTATGAATGGGCCCCGGCCTGCGGAATCGCGCAGGAACCGTCGGCGCCGTCCGGGCCACAGACCGCCGCGTCGGGCGACGCCCCGCCGACGGGTGTGATCACACGCCCCTGCCACGCCTGCTCCAGCGCCTGTGTGAACACCTCGGCCGGCTGCCCGCCGGAGACGCCGTAACGCCGGTCGAGCACGAAGAACGGCACGCCGTTCGCGCCCAGTTCGGCGGCCTCGCGCTCATCGGCCCGCACCTCGTCGGCGTACGCGTCCGCGTCGGCGAGCACGTCGCGGGCCTCCGCCTCGTCCAGACCGGCCTCGACGGCGAGGGCTATCAGGGTCTCCTGGTCGTAGACGGAGCGTTCCTCGGCGAAGTTCGCCCGGTAGGAGAGGTTCAGCAGTTCGTCCTGGCGGCCCCTGGCCTTGGCGAGGTGCAGCAGCCGGTGGATGTCGAACGTACTGCCGTGATCGCGCCCCTCGATCCGGTATCCGAGCCCCTCGGAGCGCGCGTTGGCGGCGACGCCCTCCTCCATCGCGAGCGCTTCCGTACGGCTGCGCCCGAACTTGGCCGCCAGCATGTCGACGACCAGCCCGGTGTCGCCCTTGGCGCGCCCCGGATCCAGCTCGAACGACCGGTGGACCACCTCGACCTCGTCCCGGTGGGCGAAGGCGGCGAGTCCCTTCTCGAACCGGGCCTTGCCGATGTAGCACCAGGGACAGGCGATGTCGCTCCAGATCTCGACGCGCATGTTTCCGCTTCTCTCCAGGGTCGTGGGTGTCGTTGCCATGGGGCTGCCGGAGGCAGCCTCCGCCGCTACGGCAACGCGTCCGCGGCCCGTGGGATTCCCCGCCCGTCCCCCGATCCCTCATGAGGCGTCGTGCGGCACCTGGTGGATGTAGGAGGCACCACAGGCGTGGCAGAGGGGCTGCCCGGCGGGTGTGCCCCACGCGTGCGCGCTCTGGGTGGCGGCGTCCGGCTCCAGTGCGCGCCCGCACAGCGCGGTCGTCCGGTCCAGTCGCGTCATGTGCCAGATCTCGAACCGGGGTTCCGGGTCATGGGGTGAGGCGCCCTCCGCGTACTCCGCGCGCATTTCGTATTCCATGCTGGGTCTCCTGTTCGGCGTCATGGCCCACGGAATGTTCTGGCCCACGGAACGACGACGCATGATTGCCCGCTTTCCCGGACGGTTGAAACAGCGGCCACTCCCTTCCCCGGGCACCGGTGAATTCCAGGACGGCGAAATGCCCCGCCGGCCCGGCGGGCCGGACGGGGCGGGGCGCTTTCGTCAGGAACGTCAGGAACGTCAGGAACGCTGGAAGAACACGACGGACCGCAGCGTGAGACGCTCGCTCGCCGAGCCGCCGGGGCGCAGGGTGTATTCGTCGCCGTCGCAGTCCGGACCGGTGAAGACGAGCGCGGTGGCCGTCGTGTGGTTGCGGGGCGTATGCGCGGGCGGTACGTATTCGCCGGCGGCTTCCGGAATGGTGACGCAGACCCAGTTGCCGGGGTCCACCACTCCCCCGACCCGTGGCTTTCCCGCGATGTCCGTATAGACATAGGTGAATTCACCGTCGGCCGCCGAAGCGGGGCCGGGTACGGAGACGAGCAGGGCGAGGGCGCCGACGGCGGCGGCCAGGGTGGTGCGAAGACGCATGCGGGTGACTCCTTCGTCGTGACGCCATGAGGCTCCACGACAGGGCCCGGGAGCGGAGGCTCAAAGGCGGCGCGTCACCCGAAAGCAGTCGGGGAATCGCTCTTCTGTGCGCCGGCCCGGAGGCATGTGTGCGCGGGGAGCCGGTCGAGCCGGCGCAGACAGGTGCCGTGCCAGGTGAGTTCGTCGAGGGGTACGGCGAGGCTCAGCCGCGGGAAGCGGCGGAAGAGGCCCGTCAGCGCCTCGTGCACGAGCCGGCGCCCGAGCGCCGCGCCGAGGCAGTAGTGGGGGCCGTGCCCGAAGGAGAGATGACCGGCGACGGTACGGCGGTGCGCGTCGGCACCTGTCGGATCGGCGCGCGCCGGATCACCACGCAGCGGGTCGGCGCGCAGCGGATCCGGCCAGGCGGCGGGGTCGAGGTTGGCCGCGAGGACGGACGTGACGACCACGGCGCCGCGCGGCAGAGGGACGCCCGCGAGGACGCAGTCGTCCCGGGTGAACCGCCAACCCGTGTGTTGGAAGGGCGGGTTCAGCCGCAGGATCTCCTCGGTGACCGCCGTCGCGTACGCGGGACCGCCGTCGTGACCGGCGCCGAGACCGTGCCGTACCTCGGGGCGCCGCAAGGCCATGAGGGCGCCCGACGGGACGACGGTGGAGAGCGAGTCGACCGTACCGATCAGCAGCATGCCGAGCATCCCGGCCAGTTCGGCGTTGCCGATCCGTCCGCTCTGCCGGGCGTGCAGCAGCGCCGTGGCGGCGGTGGGTTCCGGGGAGCGGCGCGCGGCGCCGATGATGTGCAGGACGGTCTGGGCGAAGACCTGGTGCGCCGACCGGGCCTCCTCGGTACCCGGGACCGCGCCGCTGGCGGCGAGGGCGGCCGTCACCGCCGCGTCGCGCCGCTCGGGGACGATGCCGAGGATCTCCCCGGCCGTCGCCCCGGCCAGGGGCAGGGCGAGATCGGTGACGATGTCGATCCGGCCGCGCCCGGCCAGCGAGCCGATGATCCGGTCCAGCGCGTCCCGCAGACGCACGCCCGTACGCTCCGTCGCGGCGGCGGTGAAGTACGGGGCGACGATACGGCGCAGCCCGCGGTGGCGTTCCCCGGACGCGGAGAGCAACTGCGGCGCGTGGGCGAAGAAGTCCTCGGGGTAGCGGCGGTCCGGGAAGCCCTGCACCGGCCCGCCCACCTCACCGATGTCATTGGTCAGCCGGGGGTCGGTGAGAACGCCGCGCGCGACGGCGGGGCCGGTGGCGGCCCACGCGCGCAGACCGCCGCCGAGCGTGACCGGGCGCAGGGCGGGGCCGTCCGGTGCGGTGAGGCGCCGCGCGGCGGCGGTGAATCCGCGCTCGTGCAGGGCCGGGCAGGCCAGCGGGAACGGCCCCGGGGCCGGCGGGTGCGCACCCGTCATGCGGTGATGAGGACGAGGCCGGTGATCCGGTCCTCCGTCGAATCGCTGATGGTCTCTCCTCGGGTGGCCGGCCGCGTCAGCGGGCCATGGCGGGTGGGGTGAGTGCGGCGTCCAGATAGGGGTTGTCGACCGGGGCCGGGGGGCGGACCAGCCGACGGCGTTCCAGTTCGCACAGGCTGGTGCGTTCGTAGCGCCGCCGCAGCCCGAGATAGGCCGTGGCCTCGGCGCCGTACAGATCCACGGCACGCTCCAGACCACTGGGGTAGGGCCGGTCGGGGACCAGCGCGAGGCGCAGCCAGGGCACACACCGCTGGAGCGCCTCGTTCACGCGCGTCACCGGCGTCTCGGTCGGGTGCACGATGTGGTGGACGCGCGCCCCGGGCAGTGCGTCCGACGTGTCCGTGGTGGTGGTCACCTGCTCGGCGAGGCGCAGCATCGCGCGGGCCGCGTCATCGACCTGCAACAGGTTGATGCTGGCGTCCGGAGCGCCCAGCAGCCGGATCGTCAGTCGTCCCGTGGCGTCGAGCGGGGCGGAGGAGGAGTCGACCAGCGCCCGGGGGCCGTGCCTCAGGAAGAGGGTCAGCTTGGCCGCCAGCACGGCGTAGGTGTGCTGCGGTGCGCAGGGCAGCGCGGCCCGGTCGCTGATCAGCACACTGGGCCGGAAGACCGTGGCGCTCCGGCCCTGGGTACGCGCCCAGTCGTGGACCAGCCGCTCGGCGCGGTACTTGGACTCCTCGTACGGCGTGAGAAAGCCGTCGGCCTGCAACTGCCGCTCGGGTACGACGCCGTCGAACCGCGCTCCGGCGACGAACGCGGTGCTGACATGGAACAGATGCGGCGCGCGGCGGCCGGCCGCGGCCAGCGCGAGGATCCGCCGGGTGCCCTCCACATTGGTCCGGTGCAACTCCCAGGCGTCCCCGTGCAGTTTGGTCAGCGCGGCACAGTGCAGAACGGCGTCCACACTGTCCGCGAGCGCCTGGAACTCGCCCTGGGACAGGCCGAGTCGGGGGCGGTCGAGGGTGATCTGGACGGCCCGCACCTGACGCGCCACCCGCTGTACGGTCTCGGCCGGCGCCCCGGCCGAACGCAGGGCCAGCGTGAGAGCGGCCATGGCCCGGTGCGGGGGCTTGCGTACCAGCGCCACCACCCGGGTGCCCTGGGGCAGCAGATGCAGCAGCAGATACGAGGCGAGGAAGCCGGTGGCTCCGCTGACGGCGATCGTGGAGCCGGCCAGGGCGGGGGTGGCCGAGTCGGGACCGGGGCAGGGGCCGGGTGCTTCGGAGGGGCCGGACACCACGACACCGGGTTCGTCGGGTTCGTCGGGTTCGTCGGGGTCCGGGTCGGGCAATTCAGGGTCGGGCATGCCGTCTCTTCACATTCTTCGCGGGGAGCGTCCAGTCGCTCGGAGACCCACTCATGGCCCCGGAGTCACCCGGAACCGGCTCACGAGGAGACCGAACCTATCCCGGCCGACGGGCCTTTAACCGCTCCTTATGCGCCACTCGGGAACCTTCCACCCCATCGGGTGACCTACCCGTTCTCCGTATTGCCCTCCGGACAGACGACCTGGCGCTCCGGGACCTCGAACCGCAGGACGAGGTGGGTGTCATGGCGCGGGTGGTGGGGGTCGGGGTACCAGCCCTGCCGGGCGTAGAAGGACTGGGCGCGCGTGTTGTGCTCGTACACCTCGAGCCGTGCCGTACCGGCTCCGGCGCGCCGCCAGGCGCTGACGCACGCGGCGTGCAGCGCGCCGCCGATACCGCGGCGCCATCTCGCCGGGGCGACATGGAACTGGGTGAGCGTCAGGACGCCCTCGACCGGGCGGTACGCGGCGATGCCCGCGAGCCCGGTGTCGTCCACGGCGCAGAGGACCGCCGCCTCCGGGTCCTCCCCGGCGAGGGCCCGCGCCCACCCCGCGCGGGTACGGGCGCGCTCGGCCGGGCCGTCGTAGTCGTCCTCCGGCAGATGGCCGCGGTAGTACGTGGCACGGGCCTCGGCGTGCAGAGCCGCGACGGAGTCGAGGTCGTCGGGCACCGCGGTCCTGATCACCGGGCCGCTCATGGGCGGACTCATGGGGATGGTCATAGGACCGGGGACGCGCCGGGAGCGGCGGCCGGTTCCCCGGCGCGCGGTGGCGCGCCCCCGGCGCGGTGGAGTCTCAGCTGCCGTCCCGCGCGTCCGCGAGTCCCTCCGGCCGGAAGACGATCCCGTCGTAGGTGACCTCGCACCCCTCGCCCGTGGGCGACTGTGCCAGGAAACCGACGCGCGCCGCCGCGGCCTGCGCGGCGGTGCCCAGCGTGAATACCCGGACGAAGGTCCACCGCTCGCCGTCCGGGGAGGCGTGGAAGGCGAACGCCCGGCCGGTGCGGCTGATCCGCAGCCAGTGACTGTCGCCGTCCACCACGAAGGAGTTGGCGTCGTCGGAGTGGCCGCGGGTGACGACCGTACAGATCGTCGGGCGCTCCGGGGACAGCTCCAGACAGAGCTTCGCCCAGTGCTGTGCGTCGGCCTCCAGGGTGAGCACCCCCGCGTCGAAGGCGGCGGCGAAGCCGACCGTGACGCGGGCGATCAGCTGGAAGTCGCCGTCCGGGGTGCCGAGCAGGCGGGGCGCGTCGGAGGAAGGCTCCAGGGACGCGCCCGCCGGTGGTACAAAGCGGTCCTGACGAGCGCCCGCCCGGCCGGTGAGCGCTCCGTCCGCGTAGCGCCACGCGCCCTCGGGGCCGTACGGCCGCAGCGGGAACGGCAGTCCGGGCAGGTCGATCGTCTGGTCACTCATGTGCTCGGCTCACAGTTCTCGGCTCACAGTTCTCGGCTCTCTCGATACCGGGCTCCCGGTGGTCAGTTCTCCGGACGGCCGTCCACCCGGCGCGGCAGGTCCAGGGGGTTGTCGTCGCGCAGCTCCGGCGGGAGCAGCGCGGCCGGGGTGGACTGGTACGAGACCGGGCGCAGCCAGCGCTCGACCGCCGTGGCGCCGACCGAGGTGGAGGTGGAGGTGGTCGCCGGGTAGGGGCCGCCGTGGTGCTGTGCGGGGGCGACTGCCACTCCGGTCGGCCAGCCGTTGACCAGGACGCGTCCGGCCAGCGGGGTCAGTTCCGCGAGCAGCCCCGCGGCGCCCGGCGCGCTCCCGTCGGCCTCCTCCTCGGCGAGCTGGAGGGTGGCGGTGAGGTTGCCGGGGAGCCGCGAGAGCACCGAGGTGATCTCGTCCCGTGAGGTGTACCGCGCGACGACGGTCACCGGGCCGAAGCACTCCTCCAGCAGCAGATCGTGCGCTCCCCCGGCGGCCAGCAGCTCCGCGTCCACGGTCAGGAAGCCCGCGCTGACCGTGTGTTCGCCGCCGGCGCCGGGCGTGATCGGGGCGTCCACGCCGGGCAGCGCGGCCCGTTCGCGTACGCCCGCGACGAAGGCGTCCCGCATCCGGTGGTCGAGCAGTACGCCGGGCTCGGTCTCGCTGACGGCCGCCGTCAGGGACTTCACCAGCCGGTCGCCCTGCTCACCGGCCGGGGCCAGGACGAATCCGGGCTTGGTGCAGAACTGCCCCTCCCCCAGCGTCATCGAGCCGGCCAGCCCCGCACCGATCTGCTCGGCGCGCTCGGCCGCGGCGGCCTCGGTGATCACGACGGGGTTGAGGGAGCCCAGTTCGCCGTGGAAGGGGATGGGCGTGGGCCGGGCGGCGGCGGCGTCGAAGAGCGCGCGTCCGCCGCGGACGGAACCGGTGAAGCCGGCCGCCGACACCAGCGGGTGCCGTACCAGCTCGACGCCCGCCTCGAAGCCGTGCACCAGACTCACCACGTCCTCGGGCAGCCCCACCGCCGCGGCGGCCCTGCGCAGCACGGAGACGCACAGCTCGGAGGTGGCGGGGTGGTCCGGGTGCGCCTTGACGACCACGGGGCAGCCTGCCGCGAGCGCGCTCGCGGTGTCGCCGCCGGGCACGGAGAAGGCGAGCGGGAAGTTGCTCGCGGAGTAGACGGCGACAACGCCGAGCGGCACCTTCCAGCGGCGCAGATCGGGCCAGGGCGGGGTGCGGTCCGCGTCGGCGTGGTCGATGCGGATGTCGAGGAAGGCCCCCTCGTCGACGACCTCCGCGAAGGCCCGCAGCTGGGCGGTTGTCCGGGCGAGCTCGCCGGTGAGCCGGACGGGGCCGAGCGCGGTCTCCGCGTCCGCGGCCTCGATGATGTGCCCTCCCGCCTCGTCGAGCAGGTCGGCCGCCGTACGGAGCAGAGAGGCGCGCACGGTGCGGTCGGCGAGCGCTGCCCGAGCGGCGTGCGCGCCGCGTACCGCGCGGTCGACCTCCTCCGCCGTCGCCTCGTGCGCGACCTGCTCGCGCTGCTTCCCTGTTCGGGGGTCGACACTCCAGACTGGTGCTGCTGCCACCGCGACTTTCCTTCCCGACGTACCGACGTACCGACGTATCCAAAGGACCCGGCGTACCGACGTACCGATCGACCGAGCGAGCGACGTACGGACCGTTGCCACCTCTCGGAACTTGTTCGGTATTCTGAACAGAGTTCTAGATGGTGAATCCTTAAGGACTCTATTTCCGCGCGTTCCGTGTGGTCAAGAGTGGTCAGGAGAGCAAGTCCAGTGGGCGAGAAGGGGCGAGGAACGATGTCGACCGCGGAGACCGGTGGGGCACAAGTGAAGTCCGCTGTGCGGACGGTGGAACTGCTGGAGTACTTCGCGGGACGCCCCGGCATGCACTCGCTCGCCGCCGTCCAGGAAGCGGTCGGCTACCCCAAGTCCAGCCTCTACATGCTGCTGCGCACGCTCGTCGAGCTGGGCTGGGTGGAGACGGACGCGACGGGCACGCGGTACGGCATCGGCGTACGGGCGCTGCTGGTCGGCACCTCGTACATCGACGGTGACGAGGTCGTCGCCGCCGCCCGCCCCACGCTGGACCGGCTCTCCGACGACACCAGCGAGACCATCCACCTCGCGCGGCTCGACGGCACGAACGTCGTCTATCTCGCCACCCGCCAGTCCCAGCACTATCTGCGGCCGTTCACCCGGGTCGGCCGCCGGCTGCCCGCCCACTCCACCTCGCTCGGCAAGGCGCTGCTGGCCACCCACAGCGACGAGCAGGTGCGCAAGATGCTGCCGGAGACGCTGCCCGCCCTGACCGAGCACACCATCACCGACCGCGAGAAGCTCATCGAGGAGCTGCACACCGTACGCGAGCAGGGCTACGCGGTGGACCGCGAGGAGAACACGCTCGGGCTGCGCTGCTTCGGTATCGCCATCCCCTACCGGACACCGGCGCGCGACGCGATCAGCTGCTCGGTGCCGGTGGCCCGGCTCACCCCCGGACACGAGCAGATGATCAAGGACACGCTGTTCGACGCGCGCGACCGGCTCACGCTCGCCACCCGGCGGCTCTGACCGGCCGGGGCCCGGCCAGGTCCCCGGCCCGCTCCCCGGCCCGCCCGTGCCGGGTCATGAGGGATCGCGGATGAGGAATTCCTGAGAAGCGTGCGGGGCGGGAACGCCGTCCGCGCCGCCGCTCGTCCCTCATACGGGATGAACAAGACGATCAGACACACAGCGGTCATCTGTCTGCTGCTGGTGCTCGCGCTGCTGGTGCGGGCCACCTGGGTGCAGGCGTACGAGGCCAGGGCCCTCGCGGACGACAAGCACAACCGGCGGAACGTCATGGCGCGGTACGCGCAGCCGCTCGGTGACATCATCGTGGCCGGCTCGCCGGTCACGGGCTCCAGAAAGACGGCGAGCGGCGATCTGGCGTACGCGCGCACGTACACGGACGGCGCGCTCTACGCGCCCGTCACGGGCTACAGCTCACAGGCGTACGACTCCACCCAGCTGGAGGGCATCTACTCCGGCGTCCTGGACGGGACGGACAGCCGGCTGAAGAACCCGCTGGACGCGATCATGGGCGAGCGGACCGCGCCGGGCGATGTCCTGACGACGATCGACCCCGCCGTCCAGGAGGCCGGATACCGCGCGCTGGGCGGCAAGAAGGGCGCGGCCGTCGCGATCGACCCGGTGACCGGCCAGGTGCTCGGCGTGGTCAGCACCCCCTCGTACGACCCCACGGAGATCAGCGGCACCACGGACGGCGACGCCTGGAAGCGGCTCACGGAGGACGCGGAGAAGCCGATGGTCAACCGCGCCCTGCGGCAGCCGCTCCCGCCGGGCTCGACGTTCAAGCTGGTGGTCGCCGCGGCGGCGCTGGAGGACGGTCTGTACGGCTCGGTCGACGAACGGACCGACAGCCCCGATCCGTACACCCTGCCCACGACGACCACCGTCCTGCGCAACGAGAACACTGCGGCGCCGTGCGAGAACGCCACCATCCGCACCGCCCTCGCATACTCCTGCAACACCGTCTTCGCGAAAATGGCCGACGATCTCGGCCAGGACAAGGTCCGGGCGATGGCGGAGAAGTTCGGCTTCGACGACGCCACGCAGGAGATGCCGGTGCGCGCCTCGGAGAGCGTGTATCCGTCCGGCATGGACCGGGCGCAGACGGCGCTGACGGGGATCGGCCAGTTCGATGTGACCGCGACACCGCTCCAGATGGCCATGGTCTCGGCGGCCCTCGCCCATGACGGGCTGCTCGCGGCGCCGCACATGGTGTCGAAGGTGGTGGACGCGGACGGGGACACGCTCCAGTCGTACCCGGACGGCGATACGCGGCGGATCGTCTCCTCGTCGACGGCCGAGCAGCTGCGCAGCGCGATGGTGACGGTCGTCGAGGACGGTACGGGGACGAACGCGCGGATCGACGGCGCGGAGGTGGGCGGCAAGACGGGCACGGCGCAGCACGGCGTGGACAACGTCAACACGCCGTACGCGTGGTTCACCTCGTACGCGAAGGACTCGTCCACCGGCAAGGAGGTGGCCGTGGCGGTCGTCGTGGAGGACTCGGGCGCGGCGCGTTCGGAGGTCAGCGGGAACGGTCTGGCCGCGCCGATCGCGCAGAAGATGATGACGGCGGCGCTGAAATGACCGGGTGAACGGGACCGGGTGAACGGGACCGGATGACCGGTGCCCCGGCCGTGCGCACCCTGTGGCACGGCCGGGGGAAACGCGATCGAACAGGACCGGTCCGACGACCGCTACGCGCTCCGGGAGGCCGCCTCCTCGGCCGTGAGCCGCGGCCGTCCCGCACCCGCCGCGCGCTTGGCGCTCGGCCCGGAGGCCGCCGGGGCCGCGGGGTCGGCGGGACGCCGGGTGTGCCAGTCGGTCACCGCCTGATAGGCGGCCGCGACCTCCAGCAGCCGGTCCTCCTCGTACGGCGCGCCGCCGAGGATGACCCCGGACGGAAGCCCCGCGGTGAACCCGACGGGGAACGCGATCTCCGGCAGCCCGAGGATGTCGAACGGCACGGGTCCCGTCTGGAGCAGCACGTCGCAGCGGGACATGACGCCGTCGAGGACCTCGCGGAGCAGATGGTTCTTGGCCCGCTGCGCCGTGATCCACTCGTCGCCCGAGAGCATCAGCCCCTGGAGCCAGCTGAGCAGCGAGACGCCGAACAGGGTCGGGTCCTCGCGCAGCCAGTGCCGGAACGGCTCGGTCCGCTCGGACAGCCGCGCGTCGTTGAACGCGCCGGTCAGCAGCGCCCAGTCGGCCGGGTAGGTGATGTCGACCAGCGTCACGCCGGACAGGGCGTCGAGGCGGTCGAGGAACGCCCCGCGCACCTCCGTCTCGGTGCCGAGGAAGTCGGCGGGCACCCCGATCCGGGTGGCCCTGCGCATCCGTACGGCGCCGCCCCGCGAGACCACCGGGGTCGCGGCCCGTACGAGATCGGGCAGGCCGGGCAGGCCGAGCGTGCGCGGATCGTGCGCGTCGGGCCCCGCCATCACGGCGAGCATCAGCGCCGCGTCCATCGCGTCGCGCGCCAGCGGTCCCGGATGGTCCCGGGTGTACGACAGGGGGATCACGCCGTACGCGGAGATCCGGCCCATGGTGGGCTTCAGCCCGGTGAGGTTCTGCCGGTTGGAGGGCAGGACGATGGATCCGCCCGTCTGCGTACCGATGGAGGACGAGGCCATCCGGCCGGCGACCGCGCAGGCGGGGCCGGTGGAGGAACCGCCCGGGTCGGTGGCCGGGTTGTCCGGCGTCCAGGCGTTGACGGTGGTGACCGTCCCGTTCGGGGTGGTCGCGCGGGTGGTGGCGAGCGGGCCCATCTGGCCCTTGCCCAGGACGATGCCGCCCGCGGCGGTGAGCCGCGCGACGGCGGTGGCGTCGTGGTCGGGGACGAGGTCCGCGAAGATGAGGGAGTTGCAGCGCGTCGGCACACCGCGCGTGAAGTAGTTGTCCTTGACGCAGAGCGGGATGCCGGTCAGCACCCCGCGCCGCCCGCCGCTCCGGTCGGCCTTGCGCGCCGCGGCGAGCGCGGCCTCGCCGGTCACCTCGGCGTACGCCTGATAGGTGGAGTCGTAGGTCCCGATCCTGTCGAGATACGCCTCGACGAGGGTGGTGGACGTCAGCTTGCGGCGGCTCATCAGGACCGCGGCCTCGGCGAGGGTCGCCTCCGTGGGGTCGCGGCGCGCCGCGTCACGCACCTCGATGCCTGCCGCGTCGAGGTCGGGGACGTACGGCTTGGCGTTCTTGGCGCTCTCGGCGCTCCTGGCACTCGCCGGGGAGACGGCGGCGGCGGGCGGCGCGAGGGCGGTGCCGCTCACGACGGCCCCGGTCACGGCCGCGGAACCGGCCAGGAAGATCCGGCGGTTGACGGCGCGGCTCATCGTCCGTCCGCCTTTCCGGTCCAGGCCTCGGTGATCGACGGATAGAGCAGCGGCGGCGCGGCCTGCTGCGCGTACGCGGCGGCCGGCGCCCCGCTCACCTGCGGCGTCCAGCCCGCTATGGCCGCGGGAACCGTGGCGACGAAGGACCGCAGCGAACGCAGCGCCTGGTCACGGGTGGGCACGCCGGTCGCGGGGTCGGGCCGCGTGGGCAGCAGATCGAGATCGACGCCGGCCAGCGCCAGTCTGGTCCGTATGTAGGCGTCCAACTGCTCCTGTGTGGGTGGCTGAGGCTGGCTCAACAGAACCTCCGGGATGTGCAGCCGTGCGGGGGGTGCAGGCTGGACTTCATCAGCCGTCGATGACTGCCCCATTGAGCACATGCTTCACAGGCGTTACAGAGAACGCTCAGCCCCCACCGCCCCGGTGCCGCCCGGAGCCGCCCCGAGCCCGTCTAAGGCCCCTTCCGTGCCCGGGAGTAGGGCGATCACCCGATGCGCGGGCCGGGTCCTCACAGGCCACTCTGACGCCCGTACAGGAGGCGTGCGGGAGGCGCACGGAGCGTGCGTACCGCGAGGCGGAAGGGACCGGTGGGGCAATGGGGTCGGGCGGGGCAGGTCTGGGGAGCGTGCTGCGGGACCGTGACGCGGGGCTGTATCTGACGGGTGTCGTCGTGTCCGGCTTCGGTACGTCCGCGATGTGGCTGGCGGCCGGGATCTGGACCAAGTCGCTGACGGGCTCGGACAGTCTGGCCGCGCTCACGGTCTTCGCGCTGTGGGCACCCACGCTGGCGGGCCCCCTGCTGGGGGCGCTCGCCGACCGGGTGCGCCGGCGGCCCCTGCTGATCGGCTGCAATCTCGCCATGGCGGCGCTGCTGCCGCTGCTGCTCGCCGTCGACTCGGCGGACCGTGTCTGGATCCTGTTCTGTGTGCTGTTCGTCCACGGCGCGAGCGGTGTCCTCCAGGACGCGGCGGAGTCGGCTCTGGTCGCCACGGCGATCGCCCCCCGGCTGCTGGGCGACTTCAACGGGCTGCGGATGACGGCCAACGAGGGCATGAAACTGCTGGCGCCGCTCGCGGGCGCCGCGCTCTTCGCCCGGTTCGGCGGCGGCTCCGTGGCGCTGCTCGACGCGGTGACCTTCGCCGTGGCCGCCGGGCTCTTCGCGGCGATGCGCGTACGGGAGGAGAAGCCGCGCCGGGCCCTCGCCGAAGGCCGGGGGCCCGGCATCGCGGAGGGCGTCCGGGCGCTGCGCGACGCGCCGGCGGTACGGCCGCTCGTGCTGGCCGCCTCGGCGACGATGCTGCTCGCCGGGCTCAACGGCGCGGCCGTCTACGCGGTCGTCGACCGCGGCCTCGGCCACTCCCCCGCGTACGTGGGGGTGTTGTACGCGGTGCAGGGCGCCGGGTCCGTTCTGGCGGGGCTGGTGGCGGGCCCGCTGCTGCGGCGGCTGCCGGAGAGGGTGTTCGCCGCCGCCGGTATCGCGCTGTTCGCACTGGCCGTGGCGGCGCGGGCGCTGCCGTACGACGCGGTGGTGCTGGCGAGCGCCGCCGGGGTCGGCGCCGGGCTGCCGTGTGTGCTGATCGCGGCGCTGACCGCGGTGCAGCGCGACACCCCGGCCCCGGTCCTGGGCCGGACGGCGGCCACCGCCAACACGCTGATATACGTGCCCAACGCGCTGGCGCTGGCGCTCGGCGCGGGACTGATCGCGCTGGCCGACCCGGCCGTACTGCTGCCGGTGACGGGGGCGGCCGGGCTGCTCACCGCATGGGCGCTGGCCGCCCCACGTCACGCGCGGAGGAAGACCCCGCGGCCATGACCGCCCGGCTCAGCCACCGAGGTCCGACAGCGCCTTCGCGACGGCCTTCAGATCCGCGTCCGACGCCAGTCCCGCGTGGTACAGCCGCAGTTCGGTGGCCCCGAGCGCCTTCGCCCGCGCCGCGTCGTCGGCGAGAGCGGCCGGTTTGCCGCCCATGCCGGTGACGACCGTGAAGTTGACGGCCAGGACGGACGCCTCGGTGGCGTGTCCGGCGAACGGGCTCAGCATCGTCTCCGCCGCGCCCCCGGTACAGGGCAGGACGACCCCGTCCGCGACCCCGAGAATGTGCGCGGGGTCCACCCCGGCGTTGGCGCCGACGTGGTACGACGCCGGATCGGCGTGCAGCAGCACCTGGAAGCCGGGTCCTGCTTCCGCCCGTACGGCCGCGACCGCCCGTTCCTGGAGCGTACGGGCGACCGAGCCGCGCCACTCGGCGGTGACGGCGGCGAGATCCGCGCCGAGGAGCTTCTCGACCGAGGGCCAGCCCGACTCGGCGGAGCCGGTGGCCCAGACGGGCCCCAGCGCGCGCCGTACGGCGGCGGCCAGTTCGCCGGGCGGAACTCCGAGGCCCGCGTATCCCTCCCGGCAGACGGCGCAGAAACAGAGCGACATCAGGTACTGCGCCGCGTCGCCGAGGCCGACGCCCGCGATCTTGTCGTGGGCGTGCAGATGCGCGAGCCCGTACCAGCCGCAGGACTCCAGCTCGGTACCGCGCGCGCCGGGGCGTACGGCGGCCTCGGCCGCCAGCTCCACCAGATACGCGCCGACCGCGGGCCTGGCGATACAGGGCGCCCAGGGATAGCGGTCGGCGTAGGCGTTCACCACCGAGGTGCCGGGATGCTCGGCGCCGAGACGGGAGTTGTGCGCGAGGACCACCCAGCTGTGCACGTCGAGTCCGGCGTCGGCCAGGGCCGCCGCGGCCTCGCCGTACGCGTCGCCGGGGGCCCAGGACCCGGCGGTGTACGGGCGCAGTTCGTGGGGCGCCCAGCGGGCGTCGTCCGGCGTGTAGAGGACGGCGGCGTGTTCCGCGGTGACCACGCGGTGGTGCGGATGGCGCGGGGTCAGCGCGCGGGTGGAGTGGTAGGCGGAGGCGAGGGTGACCTGCCGGACGCCGAGGTCCGCGATCCTGGCGGGGGCGTCGGGGTCGCCCAGCACGTCCCAGGGATAGAGGAAGGCCGAGGTCTTCACGCGGCGCCGCCTTCCGTACCGGTCCCGGTGCCCGCGCCGTCCGGGCCCGCGCTTCCGTCCGTACGTCCGTCCTCGCCTCCGTCGCCGCTCCGCAGCACGGCCCGGCCCCGCTCGATGATCTCGGCCAGTTCCTTGATGTGCGCGGGCTGCGGCTCGCTCAGCGGCGGCCGTACCTCCCCGACCTCCAGTCCGCCCAGCCGGACGCCCGCCTTGACGAGCGAGACGGCGTATCCGCGTCCCTTGCCGCGCAGTTCGACCAGGGGGCGGTAGAAGCCGTCGAGCAGACGGTTCACGGTGGCGTCGTCGCCGGTGGACAGCGCCCGGTGGAAGGCGAGCGCGATCTCGGGGACGAAGCAGAAGACGGCGGAGGAGTAGAGGGTGACGCCGATGCCCCGGTAGGCGAGGCCGGTGAGCTCGGCGGTGGGCAGGCCGTTGAAGTAGAGGAAGTCGCGGTCCGGCTCCTCGGTGCGTACGGCGCTGATGATGCGCTGCATCAGTTCGAGGTCGCCGTATCCGTCCTTGAGGCCGACGATGCCGTCCACCCGGGCGAGTTCCACGACGGTCTCGGGGGTGAAGACGGCGTTGTCGCGCTGGTAGACGATCGTCTCCAGCGAGGTGGCGCCCGCCAGCGCGGTGTAGTGGCGCAGCAGGCCCTCCTGGTCGGCGACGACCAGATAGGGCGGCATCGCGAGCAGCCCGTCCGCGCCGGCCTCCTCGGCGATCCCCGCGTACTGGACGGCGAGCGCCGTGCCGTAGCCCGCGCCGGCCACGACCGGGACGCGGCCTGCGGTCTCCTCGACGGCCACGGCCACGCAGGCGCGGAACTCCTCCGGCGTGAGGGCGTGGAACTCGCCGGTGCCGCAGCACGCGAAGACGGCGGCGGCTCCCCCGGCGACGCCTTCGCCGACATGCGCGCGGTACGCGTCGAGGTCGAGCGCGCCGTCGGGCCCGTACGGGGTGACGGGGAAGAACAGCGGCCCGGCCACGTGCGTCAGGCGGGCGGCGAGCGGGGCTGAGGTCACGGGCGCTCCCTGGGCCATGCGTCGAGCGGTGACCGCTCGTGCACAATTCTGATCGATGTCCATATCTCTGAACAACGCCACGCTAGGGCAGCCGCGGACCGCCGGTCAAGACGGAAAACCGCAACCCAGAGGCGGATTCCCGCACTCCGGACGAGACTTGACGGTACTCCGCCCCACTCCTTACTTTGTCCACGCATGTGAATTCCATCCACGGGTCTGAGCCCATATATCCGTGCGCCCGGCCCGAGCCGCGAGGAGATCTTCCCCATGCCCGCACCCCGCACCGTCCTGCTCACCGGCGCCGCCGGCGGCCTCGGCACCCTGATGCGGGGCCTGCTGCCCGCGTACGGCTACGAGCTGCGGCTCTTCGACGTCAATCCCATCGAGGGCGAGCCCACCGCCATCACCGCCGACCTCACGGACAAGGACGCGCTGCGCGAGGCCGTCCGGGGCGTCGACGCGATCATCCATCTCGCGGGCATCTCGCTGGAGTCCACCTTCGACAAGATCCTGCGCGCGAACATCGAGGGGACGTACAACCTGTACGAGGCGGCCCGCGCCGAGGGCGTCGGACGCACGGTCTTCGCCTCCAGCAACCACGCGGTCGGCTTCACACCGCGCCCGCGGGGGGACGACCCGCTGATCCCCGTCGACACCCCGCGCCGCCCCGACACGCTCTACGGCCTCTCCAAGTGCTTCGGCGAGGACCTGGCGCAGCTCTACTGGGACCTGCACGGCCTGGAGACCGTCTCCGTACGGATCGGCTCCTGCTTCCTGGAGCCCAGCACGGTCCGCATGCTCTCCGTCTGGCTGAGCCCCGGCGACTGCGCGCGGCTCTTCCACGCCGCCCTCACCGCCGAGGACGTCGGCCACAGCGTCGTCTACGGCTCCTCCGCCAACACCCGGCTGTGGTGGGACCTCACCAGCGCACGGGCGCTGGGGTACGAGCCGCGGGACGACTCGGAGCAGTACGCCGAGAAGCTCGTCGCGGAGCAGGGCGAACTCGACCCGGACAACCGGGACCACGCCTTCCTCGGCGGCACGTTCGCCACCGACCCGCCGCGCTGGCCCCACTGAGGCCGCCCGGCCCCGGCCGTCCGAGGGCCCGATCGGCCGAAGGTAAGGGAACGGCAAAGCGGGGTCGTTCGTTACGTCTGGCATGACAGCTATGACCCCCGGCTCGAACATCCCTCTTCCCACCGCCCATGTGGCGGTGGACGTCGCCGCTCCCGTGCGGCTCGACGTTTCGGGCCTGCTGCTCACCGCCGACGGCAAGGTGCGCTCAGACGACGACTTCATCTTCTACAACCAGCCGACGGGCCCCGGCGTGAGCCACCGCTCCGGCGGGGGCACGGCGCCCGACGCGATCGTCGTCGACACCAGCGCCGTGCCCGCCGGCATCGAGAAGATCGTCGTCACGGCCAGTCCGGACGCGGCGGGGCAGAGCTTCCAGGGCATCGAGCCCACGGCCACGATCCGCGACGCGGGCAGCGGCGGTGCGCTCGCGACGTTCACACCGCCGCAGCTCGGCACCGAGACCGCCCTGGTGATCGTGGAGATCTATCTGCGCAACGGGGCGTGGAAGGTCCGCGCGGTCGGCCAGGGGTACGCCAACGGGCTGGCCGGGATCGCCACCGACTTCGGCGTCTCCGTGGAGGAGCCCGCCCCGGCCGCGGCCCCCGCCGCGGCCCCGGCTCCCGCCCGTTCCCGCGCGGGAGCCGATCCGCGCATCGCCGCTCCGCCGGTCCCCGCCACCCCGCCGGCCGCTCCCCCGGCCCCCGCCGCCGCGCCCGGCAGCGGCAAGATCAACCTGGACAAGGGCAAGGTCAGCCTCCAGAAGAACCAGACGGTATCGCTGGTCAAGGGCGGCCGTCCGCTGCTCACGCAGGTCAAGATGGGCCTCGGCTGGGAGCCGGCGTACCGCGGCAAGGACATCGACCTGGACGCGTCCGTGATCGCCTACGGCCCGAACCGCAACCATCTGGACAGCTGCTACTTCGGCAAGCTCTCCATCCTCAACGGAGCGATCAAGCACTCCGGCGACAACCTCACCGGCGAGGGCGCGGGCGATGACGAGGTGATCGTCGTCGATCTCGGCCGGATCCCCGACGAGGCGACCGGTCTGGTCTTCACGGTCAATTCCTTCACCGGCCAGAAGTTCACCGAGGTCGCCAAGGCGTACTGCCGGCTGATCGACGCGGCCACGAACGAGGAACTGGTGCGCTTCGACCTGACCACCGCCGAGCCGCAGACCGGGGTGCTGATGGCGAAGCTGATCCGGCAGTTCTCCGGCGAGTGGGAGATGACCGGTCTGGGGGAGTTCGTCAAGTCCCGTACGGTCCGGGGCATGGTCAAGCCCGCCGCGAAGATCCTCTGACGGCGCCCCTGGCCGCTCCCGGAGGGCGGCGCGTGGCACGATGCCCCCGCACCGTCGCGGGTCCTGAGGGTCCGCGGCGGCCCGGGGGCACGGCCTCCAAGCTCCGGGGTCGGGGCTTCAGAGCTTGGTCAGCTTGGCGAAGGGGCTCAGGATCCTCCCCTGGCGCCCCGAGAAATCGATGAGCACGGCATGTTCGCCCTCGACTCCGATGACCCTTCCCAACCCGAACTGATCATGCGAGACACGGTCTCCCACATCGAACTGCTCGGGCGGGGCTGAGGCCGGGGCCTGGCGGTTGAAGGGACTGGACGGCAGGTGGCGCCGGGATCCGGCTGACTTTGTCATTACTTTGAGTATGCGCCCAAGGAGCCCCGACGCGCCATGCCCGGCCACCGACGGGCGCCCGGATCACCCCTTCCGGAGCGGCGGTCAGTCCCGGGGAGTGCGCCGCCACGGGCCGGTGATGGCCAGCATGATGCCCGGCTCCTGGATATTGGCGAACAGCGTGCGGCCGTCGGGCGAGAACACGACCCCCGTGAACTCGCTGTCGTTGAGGTCATTGCGCGCGATGGGGTACGTACGTCCGCGCTCCGTCGCCCCGAAGAGGTGCTGGAGGCCCTCGCCGTCCTCCGCGATGACCAGCCCGCCGTACGGCGAGACCGTGATGTTGTCCGGCCCGTCGAAGGCGCCGTCCTCGCCCGGGTCGGCGTTGACGCCCAGCAGCACCTTGAGCGTCAGTGTGCGGCGGCGCGGGTGGTAGAACCACACCTGTCCGTCGTGCGGCACGCCGGGGCTCTCGTCACGGGCGTACGAGGAGACGATGTACGCGCCGCCGTCCGCCCACCACATGCCCTCCAGCTTCCTGGCGCGGGTGACGTCCTCGCCGTCGAACTGCTCCCGTACGGCCACGGTCCCGCCGTCCCGGTCCGGTACGTCCACCCAGTCCACGCCGTAGACGGTGCCGATCTTCGTGGCGCGCGAGAGGTCGTCCACGAACCGGCCGCCCGCGTCGAAGCAGCGGGGCGCCTGGAGCGCCCCCGCGTCGTCCGCGAGCCGGCGCAGCTGCCCCCGCCCGTGCTTGAAGCCGTGCGGCGGGACCCAGCGGTAGAAGAGCCCGTTGGGCTCGGAGGCGTCCTCCGTCAGATAGGCGTAGCCGGTACGGGGATCGATGACCACGGCCTCGTGGTCATAGCGGCCGAACGCCTTGATGGGCCGCGGGTTCCGGTTGGCACGACGGTCGTACGGGTCGACCTCGAAGACATACCCGTGGTCCTTGGTCATCCCGTTCTCACCGGCCCGGTCGGAGTTCTCCTCACAGGTGAGCCAGGTGCCCCACGGGGTGCGCCCGCCCGCGCAGTTGGTGGAGGTGCCGGCGATACCGACCCACTCCGCGGTACGGCCGTCGCGGTGCGTCTCGACGATCGTGCAGCCCCCGGCCGCGGCGGGGTCGTAGACCAGCCCCTCGGTGAGCGGCACCGGGAACTCGTAGTCGCCCCTGGGACCGTCCAGCTCGTGGTTGTTGACCAGCAGCACCACCCCGCGGGGCCCCTCGAACGTGGCGGTGCCGTCATGGTTGGACGGGGTGTCCTCGCCGGTCTCCAGCTTGGTCACCCCGCTGTGCGTGATGACCCGGTACGAGAATCCGGCCGGCAGCGCGAGCATCCCCCGCGGGTCGGGGACGAGCGGCCCGTAACCGGGCGACGGCGCGGGCCCGGAGGCGACCTCGGGAGCGTCCTCCGCCGCCAGCGCGCCGGGCGCGGTGGCGAACGCTCCGGTGGCGCCGGTAAGGACGAGCCCCGCCCCGGTCAGTGCGGATCTTCCGGTGAATTCCCTGCGGCTCAGCGGCATCGCGGTCTCCTGAAGGGGCACGTGGGTCAGGGGTACGCTCCCGACGCTCCCGCCCGCGGATAAACAGCGCTTGAACACCGCCCGACATCGAGAGGCCCGCTTCCCCATGAATCTGCCGTCCACCGGCCGCCGTGTCCTCGTCAGCGGCGCGTCCCGCGGCCTCGGCCGCGCCGTCTCCCGCGCTTTCGCCGCGCAGGGCGACCACGTCGCCGTCCACTACGCGACCCGCTCCGCCGACGCCCGGCACACCCTGGAGTCGCTGGCCGGCACCGGCCACGCGCTGGTGGGCGGCGACATCGCCGACCCGGCGGGCGCGGCGCGCGTCGCGGACGAGGCGGCCGAGGCGCTCGGCGGGATCGACATCCTCGTCAACAACGCGGCCGTCAACGAGCCCCACCCGCTGCCCACCACGTCCTACGACGACTGGGCGGCGGCCTGGCAGCGCCACCTGTCCGTCAACCTGCTGGGCACGGCCCTGCTCAGCCACCGCGCAGCCCGCTCCATGATCGACCGCGCGACGCCCGGCCGGATCATCAACATCGGCTCCCGGGGCGCGTTCCGCGGCGAACCGGACCACCCGGCCTACGGCGCGACGAAGGCGGCGGTCCACGCCCTGGGCCAGTCCCTGGCGGTCTCCCTGGCCCCGCACGGCATCGCCGTCGCGTCCGTGGCCCCGGGCTTCTTCACCACGGAACGCGTGGCGTCCCGCCTCACGGGCGAGGAGGGCGAGTCGATCCGCGCGCAGAGCCCGTTCGGGCGCGTGGGCACGGCGGAGGAGATCGCGGGGGCGGTGGTGTGGCTGGCGTCGCCGGGGGCGGAATGGTCGTCGGGAACGATCCTGGACCTCAACGGAGCGTCGCACCTGCGGTGAGCGGGCGTGGTCCGGGTCCGCCTCGGCGGGAAGCGCGCGTACGTCGCCGGGTGCGGGCTCGTGGTCCGGTACGCGCTCGTCTCCGGCCGGGCCGGTTTCCGTGTGCGGGCATGTGGTCCGGGATGCGGTCGTCTTCAGCTGGGGCCGGTTTCCGGGTGCGGGTTGTCGCCGGGGTGCGGTCGTCTTCGGCTGGGGCCGGTTTCCGGGTGCGGGCATGTGGTCCGGGGTGCGGTCGTCTTCAGCTGGGGCCGGTTTCCGGGTGCGGGCATGTGGTCCGGGGTGCGCTCCGGGGCTCGCGCCCGGGACTGCATGATTTACGGCGCGACTCCGCCCGGTCGATGGTTCGGGCGTACGCGCGCCACAAATCACGCTCTACGTCCCGGCCACGACCCCTGCGCGCCCCCCTTCACCGCCCGCACAAGCGACGGGGCCGAGCGCGAGGGCGGGCGGGGGAGGCGGCGGCACACTCCCCACCCGGTCCGCTACCAGAGCAGCGGGTGAGGCCCACCGGATCACGCCCTGCCCGCTAACCCTCGCCGAGGCGGCGAGTGGCGGGGCATACCGGACCGCACCAGCCCACTCGCCTCCTCCGAGACGGCGATTTGCCATGACCACCGGGCCGCACCACCCCCACACCCCCACCCAGGTCGGCGGGTTGCGGGGACCCACCGGCGGGAGGGGGTCGGGGGCGTAGGAGGTGCGTGTTCGGACACTAAAGCGTGATGTGTGGCGCGCGGACGCCCGAACCAACGACAAGGCAGAGTCGCGCCGTACATCATGCCGTCCGGACATGCGCCTCCGGAGACCCCGGCCCCCGGCCCACGACAACGCAACCGCAACCGCACCCCGGCGACCGCCCCCTACCCCCGCGACCTCGCCTTGAACGCCGCCTTGCGCGCGTCCTTCGACGCCGCCCTGTCCCGATGAAGCCTCCCCATCGCCTCCAGCACCTCCGCCGTCGCCGGATGCTCCACCCGCCACGCCGCCTCGAAGAACCCGCTGTGCTGCCCCACCAGGCCCTCGACCAGTTCTTGGAGCTCGTCCGGCTCCCCCTCCGCGTCCAGCTGCGCGGCGATCGTGTCGATGGCCAGCCAGAAGATCATCGACTCGGGCGGCGGCGGCACGTCACCCGCGCCCAGCTCGGCCAGCCAGACCCGCGCCAGGCCGCCCAGTTCGGCGTCGTCCAGGACCTCCCGTACCGCGGCCTCCGCCTCCGCGCCCACCAGCGACAGCGCCTGCTGGCAGTGCAGGCGGCGCAGCGGCGCGCCCGGGTCCGTGCCGCGTGCGGCGGTGAGGAGTTCGCGTGCGGCGTCGGCCGGCGCGCGCCGGGTCAGCCACTGTTCGGTCTCCGCTCGCGCGGACAGCTCGGGGAAGTGCGCGACGCCGTCCAGCAGCGCGTGCGCGTCCTTGTCCGCGAGGTCGCCCACCGCGGGCGCGTCGACCCCCGCCTCCAGCATCCGGGACCTGATCCCGTAGAGCCCGAGCGGCGTCAGCCGGACCATCCCGTACCGGGCGACGTCCTCCTCGCCGACGGGCAGCGACGCGTCAGGGCCGTCCTCCGTGTCCTCCACCATCAGCGCCTCGTCGACGGGTACGTACGAGACGAGTCCGATCGGCTCCAGCAGCCGGAACTGGTCGTCCAGCCGCATCATCGCCTCGGACACCTGCTCAAGGATGTCGTCGGTGGGCTCGCCCATGTCGTCGGGCACGATCATCGACGCGGCGAGGACGGGCAGGGGTACCGGCCCCTCACCGCCGCCCTCCACGAGGGTGAGGAGATAGAGGTTGCCGAGGACGCCCTCCAGGAACTCCGCCTCCAGCTCCGGATCCCAGTCCAGCGAGTCGAGATCGATCTCGCCGTCGTCGCCGATGGCCGCGGCCAGATCGTCCAGCACGGGCGCGGTCGCGTCGGCGAAGACGACGTCCAGGGCGTCCAGCCAGAGCGAGAGGATGTCCTGCGGGCCGCCGGAGGTGAGCACTCCGAGCTGCTCGCCCGTGGTGACACGGCCTTCGGTGTCGGGGGCGGCGCCGTCCGGCCCGCCGTTCTCGTCCGGGTCGTCGACCTCCACGAGGCCCGTGTCGACCGCCACCCGCCATGCCTCGCCGGCGTACGCCTCGCCGTCGCCCTCGGAGAGCTCGTCCCCGAGGCCGAGCACCTCCGCCGCGGCGGGCAGCTGCTCGTCGACCAGCTCGCCGCCGGCTCCCACGCGCGTCGTCGGCCCGGCCCAGCGGGCGAGCCGTACCGCGCGGGCGAGCAGTGGCGCGGCGAGCGCGTCCCGCGCCAGCTCCGCTTCCGAGAGCAGTCGCACCGGCGGCAGGGTGGGGCGGTCTCCGGGCATCTGGTGGTTCTCCTTGTGGCGTACGCGGTCGATGCGGCCCCCAGCGTAGACGCATTTGGACCTATGCCACCCGGTTCATGTACTCGACAACGGCCGGACGCCCGGGGGCCCTTGACAACTGACCGCCGCAGCCAAGAGATTGACGCGCGTAGAACACCCCTCCCTCGTCTTCCGGAGTGCCTTCATGCCTTCTTCCGTACCGAGAACGGCCGCCGTCCCGGCCCTCGTCGCCCTCGCGCTGGCCTCCGGGCTGCTCGCCGGCGCGGGCGCCCCCGCCTCCGCCTCCTCCGGGATCCGGATCCACGGCATCCAGGGGACCGGCCGGGTATCCCCGCTGGTGGGGACACCGGTGGCGGAGGTGCCCGGCATCGTCACCGGAGTGCGGACCTCCGGTTCCCGGGGGTTCTGGATCCAGGACCCGCGGCCCGACCGCGACGCCTCCACGAGCGAGGGCGTCTTCGTCTTCACCAACTCCGTGCCGACCGTCGCCGTGGGCGACGCGGTGAAGGTCTCCGGCACGGTCGGCGAGTACATCCCGGGCGGCGCGGCCTCGGGCAACCAGTCGGTCACCCAGATCGCCTCGCCGACGGTGACGGTCGTCTCCTCCGGCAACCCGCTGCCCGCGCCGGTCGTGATCTCGGAGAGGTCGGTGCCCTCGGCGTACGCGCCGAAGGGTGACCTGGCGGCGGGCGGCAGCGTCAACGGCCTGCGGCTGAAGCCGCGCCACTACGCGCTGGACCTGTACGAGTCGCTGGAGGGCATGAACGTCCGTATCGGCGGTTCCCGCGTGGTCGGCGCGACCGACCCGTACGCGGAGCTGTGGGTGACGGTCAAGCCGCGGGAGAACGACAACCGCCGCGGTGGCACGGTCTACGGTTCGTACACCTCGCAGAACACCGGCCGGCTCCAGATCCAGCAGCTCGCGCCCGCGGCCCAGAGCCCGTTCCCGGCGGCGAACGTCGGCGACACGCTGTCCGGTGTCACCGAAGGCCCCCTGGACTACAACCAGTTCGGCGGCTACACACTCGTCGCCCGCACGCTGGGCACGGTCACGGACAGGAAGCTGAAGCCCGAGACCACCCGCCCGCAGCGCGGGAGCGAGCTGGCCGTCGCCACGTACAACGTCGAGAATCTCGACCCCTCCGACCCGCAGGAGAAGTTCGACGCGCTCGCGGGCGCGGTCGTACGGAACCTCTCCTCGCCGGACATCCTGGCGCTGGAGGAGATCCAGGACAGTACGGGCGCGACGGACGACGGCACGGTGTCCGCCGAGGAGACCATCGTGAAGTTCACGGCGGCGATCACCGCGGCCGGCGGCCCCTCCTACGCCTGGCGCACCATCGACCCGGAGAACAACAAGGACGGCGGCGAGCCCGGCGGCAATATCCGTCAGGTCTTCCTCTACAACCCGGCGCGGGTCTCGTTCACCGACCGCCCCGGCGGGGACGCGACGACGGCCACGGGGGTCGTCCGCACGAACGGCCGCGCGGCGCTGACGCTCTCTCCCGGCCGGGTCGACCCCGCCGGCGCGGCCTGGACCACCAGCCGCAAGCCGCTGGCCGGGGAGTTCACCTTCCGCGGCCGTACGGTCTTCGTCATCGCGAACCACTTCGCCTCGAAGGGCGGGGACGAGAGCCTGACCTCGCACCACCAGCCGGTGAACCGTTCCTCCGAGGTCCAGCGGCTCCAGCAGGCCCGGTCGGTGAACGCGTTCGTCAAGGACATCCTCGCGGCGCAGCGGGACGCGGACGTGCTCGTGGTCGGCGACATCAACGACTTCGAGTTCTCGGCGACGGCCAAGGCGCTGGCCGACGGCGGCGCGCTGTATCCGGCGGTCACGTCCCTGCCGGCCGCGGAGCGTTACTCGTATGTCTACCAGGGCAACTCCCAGGTCCTGGACCAGATCCTGACCAGCCCTTCGATCACCTCCGGTGCGTTCGACTACGACAGCGTGCACATCAACGCGGAGTTCGCCCGGCAGAACAGCGATCACGATCCGCAGGTCCTGCGTTTCCGCCCCTGATAAGCCGCGGTGGTCCGGCCCTACCCCACACGCGGCCGGGCCACCGCACCCGGCGCACCGCCCGCTGCGGCCGAGCGGGCGGCGGCGCCGCGCTCAGCCGGCGCTGAGGCTGATCGCGGGGGTGTACCGCGTCACCGTGCCGCGCTTCAGCCCGGGGTAGGACCGCACCCGCTTCCACAGCTCGGTGGCCGAACCGACGCCGTCCCCCGGGGCGTCGAGCGCGTCGATGTGCGCCTGCGCGCTCTCCCACTCCGCGTAGTTGAGTACGCGTGTGCCGTCGGTGCCGAGATGGAAGTGCGCCGAGATCCCGCCGGAGGACGTGTCCGGATCATCGTCGAGGGCCTCGAAGACAGTGTCGACCCAGCTCTTCTGACGTCCGGGGCCGGGACCCTCGAACTCCACGTCCACGAACACGACACAGCCCGGTACCCGGGTCTCCCCCTCCACCGGGGTCCCGCTGCGGTACAGCTCGTACGCGTGCAGCCCCACCCGCTCGATCCCGGGCACGGCGGCGTCGATCTCGGCGTTGCGCTCGTCCCGGAAGGTGCGGACGAACGCGTCGTACGCCTCCTGGTCGCGCCACTGCGAGTAGTGGCGCGGGGTGCCCCCGTCGTCGCCGGTGAAGACGCTGTACGAGAGCAGCCCGACGTCCGGCCACTCCCTGCTCCGCCAGGCCCGGGTGATGGCGTCGACCGTGGCCCGCTGCCGCTCGGGCGTGCCGACGCGCCATGTGCTGGCCAGGACGAGCCCCACGCCGGGGCGGGTGATCTCGGGAACGGTGCTGAGGCGCACGGACATGGCGGGACCTCCTCGTGGCGCGCCCCCGCGGTGCGCCTCCGACCACCATGTTCAAATGTGAAGTGCGGTTGAGGTCAACGGGCCGCAGCCACCGTCATCCCGTCAGACCACGACGTCGAACCACGGCCGGCGCGTGGTGGCCCAGTGCGCCACCCAGCCCGCGAAACCGTCTTCCGCTGTGGTGTGCCCGAGAGCCGTTCCGAACGGCGCCGCGCCCACATCGCTGATGGTCCAGATCCGCCCCCGGTGCGCACCGCTGACGACGAGATGCCAGTACATCCCGCAGCCGTCCGTGCCCAGCACCACGCTCCCGTAGTTGGAGACCTCGTCGATGAGCGGTTCTATCTCCTCGTACGGCCGGGGGTCGTCCTCCCACACCCATGTCTCGGTGAGCGGGAAGGGCTTCGCGAGATCCCGCTGTGTCTGGTCGCATCCCCAGTCGGCGGGCAGCGCGGCCAGGGGTATCAGCCCGTCGATATCGGCGGGCCCGTCGCTGCATCCGTCGCAGATCTCCGCGACCAGCGTGCGGTACGGCTCGGGCAGGACGATTCCGTGTTCGCGCTCGAAGGCGCGCACCCCGTCCCAGCCCAGAGGTGGCAGGCAGCCCTCCGACGGGAAGGCCGCGCGCAATGTGGCGAGTTCGCCCTCGTCGGCCGCGCCCTCCACGGCGTCGCCCCGGCCTGTCCCACCCTGGTCGGCATCGCCCCGATCGGCGTTTTCGGTGTCCATGCTCTCCATGCCCTCCATGTCTCCATTGCACCAGCGCCCACTGACAGTCCGGCCTCTGCTACCCCGAAGCGCCTTGCGGCACGCGGTAGTCGGAGGCATGGCCGCCCTCGGATCCGCGTACGGCTGTCGCGAGCGTGGGGGGCGATAACACCAGGAGCGGTGAGGAGCGGAGCGTACGCGTCATGGTACGCATCCTGCCCCATTCCGAACGGCCCAGCGATCACTCTTCGGTGCCGATATCGGATGCGGGTGTACGGGCTCCGGCCCGCCCGTTCACGACGGTTCCGGGGTCTCCGCGACCGTCCACGCGGTGACGTGCAGTTCGCCGTCGGAACCGATGTCCACGGACAGCGGGAGCGTGTCGCGTTCCTCGCCCGGCGCCGCCGCGACGACCACGTAGGAGCCGGTCGAGTGGGCCCCGGACTCGGTGATCCGGTTGTTCCACCGCAACGCCGACCGCGCGGACTCCCCCGGCGCCAGGGTCAGTTCCCCCGGTCCCTGGTCATCGGCCGCGCCGGTGCTCCCGTTCCCCTGGATCAGTTTCAGGCCGACCGGCTCGCGGTCCTCGTCCAGGACACCGATCTCCGGGTAGCCGTTGACCCGGTAGGGCTTCGTCCCGCAGTTCCGCAGCCCGATCGACACGGCCCGGATCCCCATGGCGGCGTTCACCATGCCATGGCTGATGGCCACCCCCGAGGCGAGACAGCGGCCGGGACCGGAGGCCTCCCAGGGCTCGGGGCTCCCGGACCCCTGGAACGTGCCCCGCGCGGCGTCGATCTCGTTCCTGATGTCGGAGCATCCGGTCGCCCCCACGATCAGGACCAGCGAGCCCGCCGCCATCGCGGCCGTCCGGCGTATTCGTGCCATGCGATCCACTCCCCCGCCCGCCCCTCGCGGGGCACCCGTCCCCCGCCCCCTGCGCGGCACTCGCCGATCATGCCAGACAGCCCGGGACCACTACCTTTAGCATCACTTCACCCTCACTCGAAGCAGATCTAAGTGGACCTTCACAGTCGCGCGGCGGACACTGCCACCATGAGCATTCCTCGCCCCTTCGGCCGCGCCCTCTGCGCGATGGTCACGCCGTTCACCGCGGACGGAGAGCTGGATCTGCCCGGCGCCCGCGAACTCGCCGGCCGGCTCGTGGACGAGGGGTGCGACGGGCTGGTCCTCAACGGCACCACCGGGGAGTCGCCCACCACCACGGACGCCGAGAAGACCGCTCTCGTCCGCGCGGTGTGCGACGAGGTGGGCGGCCGGGCCGCCGTCGTCGCGGGCGTCGGCAGCGCGGACACCCGGCACACCCTGGCCCTCGCACGGGAGGCCGAACAGGCCGGTGCCGACGGCCTGTTGGTGGTCTCCCCGTACTACAGCCGCCCGCCGCAGGCGGACGTGGAGGCGCACTTCCTGCGGATCGCCGACGCGTCGGGCATCCCGCTGATGCTGTACGACATCCCGGGCCGCACCGGCACCCGCGTCGAGCCCGCGACCATGCTCCGCCTCGCCGCGCACCCCCGCGTCGTCGCCGTGAAGGACTGCGCGTACGACCTGCTCGGCAGCTCCAAAGTGATCGCCCGCACCTCGCTCGCGTACTACTCCGGGTGCGAGGAGCTGAATCTGCCGCTCTACGCGGTCGGCGGCGCCGGATTCGTCAGTACGGTCGCCAACGCCGCGCCCCGCCCGCTGCGCGCCGCGCTCGACGCGTATGACGCGGGCGCGGTCACCGAGTCCGTACGGCTCAACCAACTCACGCTTCCCCTGGCCGAGTTGATGATGGCCTCGGGGCTGCCCGGCACGGTCACCGCGAAGGCGCTGCTGGGCGCGCTCGGGCGGCCCGGAGGACCGGTGCGCGAACCACTGCGGCCCGCCGGCCGGGAGACGGCCGACGGGCTGCTGGAGGCGTACGGGGAGCTCGTCGGATCCACCGCCGCCCCCGCCATGATCAGTTGATACCCGCCGTGATCGGCCGGGGTCAGTTGTGACTGATCAGTTATGGCTGATCAGTTATGGCTGATCAGTTATGGCTGTGGAGCACCTCGTTGAGACCGTCCCAGACCGCGTTGTTCGGACGGGCCTCGACCGCGCCGGTCACCGAGTTGCGGCGGAAGAGGATATTGCTCGCGCCGGACAGCTCACGGGCCTTGACGATCTGGCCGTCGGGCAGCGTGACGCGCGTACCGGCCGTGACATAGAGCCCCGCCTCGACGACGCACTCGTCGCCCAGCGCGATCCCGATGCCCGCCTCGGCACCGATCAGGCAGCGCTCGCCGATGACGATGCGCTCCTTGCCGCCGCCGGAGAGGGTGCCCATGGTGGAGGCGCCGCCGCCGATGTCCGAGCCGTCGCCGATGACGACGCCCGCCGAGATCCGGCCCTCGACCATGGAAGTGCCGAGGGTGCCCGCGTTGAAGTTGACGAAGCCCTCGTGCATCACGGTGGTGCCCTCGGCGAGGTGCGCGCCGAGCCGTACGCGGTCCGCGTCGGCGATCCTGACCCCCTTGGGGGCGACGTAGTCGGTCATCCGCGGGAACTTGTCGACCGAGGTCACCTGGAGATGCAGCCCCTCGGCACGGGCGTTGAGCCGTGCCGTCTCCAGTGCGTCGACGGCGACCGGGCCGAGCGAGGTCCAGGCGACATTGGCGAGCAGACCGAAGATGCCGTCCAGGCTCTGGCCGTGCGGCTGAACGAGCCGGTGGCTGAGCAGATGCAGCCGCAGATACACGTCATGCGTGTCCAGCGGCTTGTCGTCGAGCGAGGTGATGACCGTACGGACGGCGACGACCTCGACCCCGCGGCGGGCGTCGGGGCCGATGGCTTTGGCCGCGCCCTCTCCGAGCAGTTCCACGGCGCGCTCGGCGGTCAGCCGCTCGGTGCCGGCCGGGCCGGGCTCGGCGGAGAGCGCGGGGGCGGGGAACCAGGTGTCGAGGACGGTGCCGTCCTCGGCGAGGGTGGCGAGGCCGGCGGCGACGGCGCCGGTGGTGCGGGAGGAACTGGAGGAAGACGTGTCGGTCATGCTCCGAACTTAACGGTCCCGGCGGGGCGCGGGCGAACCGGTCTCAGGTGACGGGCGCAGCGCCACGCGATCTCCGGCCCGGAAGGGGGAACGCACGGGACGGACGGGACGGACGGGACGGACCAGGGGCTCATGCGGGCCGGCCTCCCGACGATGCGGGTCGGCCTCCCGACGGGATCAGCCGCGTCAGCATCGCGCGAGTGTGGTCGCCGTCGTACACCGCGTCCGTGAGCAGCACCTGGAGGCAGATCCCGTCCAGCAGCGCGACCACGGCCCGCGCGGTGAGGGGATCGGTGCGTCGGGCCACCTCGTCCCCGAGCGCGGCGCACCACTCCCCCGCGACCGGGCGCAGCGCGGGCCGCCGCAGCGCCGCGAGATACAGCTCGTACTCCAGCTCCACGCCGGTACGGTCCCCGGCGAGCCACTCCCCGGTGATCCGGGCCAGCTCACCGGCGAGGTCGCACCGCGGGTCCGCGAGGGCGCCGCTCTCCCGCACGGCCGCCGCGAAGCTGTCGTTCGTCTGCCGCAGCGCGGCGATCAGCAGTTCGTCGAGCGAGGCGAAGTGGTACGTGGTGGAGCCGAGCGGCACATCGGCCTCGGCGGCGACGGTGCGGTGGCTCAGTCCGGCGATACCGCCGCGCCCGACCACCCGGATCGCGGCGTCGATGATCCGCTGGCGCCGGTCGGGGTCGTAACGGCGGGTCATCAGTGGGCTCCTCCGAGGTTGAGCACGACGACGCCCGCGATCACGAGGGCGATGCCCAGCAGTTTCGCCGGCGCCGGCGACTCGTTCATGAAGACCATCCCGATGGCGGCGATGGCGGCCGTGCCGACACCGGCCCAGATCGCGTAGGCGGTGCCGATGGAGATGGTCTTGAGGGTCTGCGCGAGCAGGGCGAAGGCGATGACATAGCCCACGACGGTCACCAGCGAGGGCCACAGCCGGGTGAAGCCCTCGCTGTACTTCATGGCCGACGTCGCGGCCACCTCCGCCGCGATCGCCGCGGCCAGCAGTCCATATCCCATGCGTACGAGTGTACACATCGATGCGTACGGCCGTACACACCGTCCGGTCATCCCTCTGTCGGACCCAACGGTTACGGTGTGTCATCCGGATCGGAGCAGCGGGAGCGGAGCAGAGCGGTGGCGCAGGGCATGACGGGGTGGGGCGGCGGTGGCGGGCACGGAAGTGGTCCTGGCGGGCCGTACGGGAACGGTCCTGGCGGGCCGTACGGGAACGGTCCTGGCGGGCCGTACGGAAGCGGTCCTGGTGGGCCGTACGGCAACGGGCCGTACGGAAGCGGGCCCTACGGCTGGGGCGGCTGGGCGCCGCCGCCGTCGCCGCCCAAGCCCGGGGTGATACCCCTCGGCCCGCTCAGCCTCGGCGACATACTCGGCGGCGCGTTCGCCACCATAGGCGGGTACTGGAAGCAGCTGCTCGGGGTGGCCGCCGCGGTGTACGGCATGGCCATGGCAGCCGTGGCGATCGCGCTGGCCGTCGCCTACGCCATGGTCGGCGACCAGCTGCGCGAGGTCGTCGACACACCCCACGGCGTGGATCCGTCCTGGGCCGAGGTCCGGCCGCTGCTGATCGCCTTCGGCTGCGTCTGGCTCTTCGGTCTGGGGATGCTGCTGGCCGCCAACGCGCTCGTCCAGGCCGCCTGCCCCTCGGTCGTACAGAGCGCCGTCCTGGGCCGCCCCACCACCTTCGGCGCGGTCTGGCGCCGGGCACTCTCCCGGTTCCCCGCGGTTCTCGGCGCCGTCGTCCTCAGCGGGCTGATCGCCGTCCTGCCGGTGGCCCTGCTCACCCTGGGCTTCATCGCCACGCTGATCACCTACATCGCCATGGACGGCTCGCCCGCCCATCTGTTCTGGCTGATCCCGCTGGGCTTCCTGGGCGCCCTGGCTATCACGCCGCCGGCGGTCTGGCTCTGGGTCCGTCTCAGTCTGGCCCCGGCGGTCGCCGTCATCGAATCCCGCGGCCCGCTCGCGTCCCTGCGCCGCTCGGCCGCCCTGGTGCGCGGCGCCTGGTGGCGGATCTGCGGTATCTCGCTGCTGGCCTTCGCCATGGCGTCCGTCGCGGGCTTCGTCGTCCAGCAGCTGATCAACGCGCTGACCGCCTTCGGCAACCTGCTGACCCCGTCCGCCCTCGGCGGCGACCCGACGGTCGGACAGATCCTGGTGGCCGTGAGCGGCTTTCTGCTGCTGATCCTGGTCGCCCAGCTGATCATGCAGTTCATCACGACGACCTTCCCCCAGCTGGTGCTGAACCTGCTCTACGTCGACCGCCGCATCCGCACCGAGAACCTGGCCCCCACTCTGGCCGAAGCCGCCGGAACCCCGGCCCACGGCTAGAACGTACGAAGGGCCCCATGATCCGGCCGGGATCATGGGGCCCTCTCGCGTGGTCCGACGCTCAGTCGCTCAGACGTTGAAGCCCAGCGCGCGCAGCTGCTCGCGGCCGTCGTCGGTGATCTTGTCCGGGCCCCACGGCGGCATCCAGACCCAGTTGATCTTGAGTTCGTTGACGATGCCGTCCGTGGCCGCCTTCGCCTGGTCCTCGATCACATCGGTCAGCGGACACGCCGCCGACGTCAGGGTCATGTCCAGGGTGGCGATATTGGAATCGTCGATGTGGATGCCGTAGATCAGACCGAGGTTGACGACGTCGATGCCCAGTTCGGGGTCGACGACGTCGTACAGCGCCTCACGGACCTCGTCCTCCGAGGCCGGCTTGATCGTCAGGGTCTCGTTCTCGCTCATGCCGTCTCCTTCGTCGCGCTGTCGCCCAGGGCCTGGGCCGTCGCGTCCTTCCACGCCATCCAGCTCAGCAGCGCGCACTTCACGCGGGCGGGGTACTTCGAGACGCCGGCGAACGCGATCGCGTCCTCCAGCACCTCTTCCATCGCGTCGTCGGGTTCCAGCTGCCCCTTCGACTGCATCAGCTCCAGGAAGGCGCCCTGGATCTTCTGCGCCTCGGCCAGTTCCTTGCCGACCAGGAGGTCGTTCAGCACGGACGCGCTGGCCTGGCTGATCGAGCAGCCCTGGCCCTCGTACGACACGTCCGCGATCAGCGAACCCACGTACCGGACACGCAACGTGATCTCGTCACCACACGTCGGATTGACATGGTGCACCTCGGCGTCGCCGTCCCGGAGACCGCGCCCGTGCGGGTGCTTGTAGTGGTCCAGGATGACGTCCTGGTACATCGAATCCAGCTTCACGAACTGCCCCTGCCCTCTCAGGTCCTCATCCGAAGAAGTTGCGGACGTGCTCAAGCCCTTCGGCCAGAGCGTCGACCTCGGCCGGAGTGGAGTACAGATAGAAAGACGCTCGCGTGGTCGCGGGAATTCCGTACCGCAGGCAGACCGGCCGCGCGCAGTGGTGGCCGACCCGGACCGCGATGCCCTGCTCGTCGAGGACCTGGCCCACATCGTGGGGGTGGATGTCGCCGAGCGTGAAGGAGATCGTCGCGCCGCGGTCCTCGGCCGTCTCGGGGCCGATGATCCGCAGACCCGGGACCTCCAGCAGCCGCTTCACCGCGTACTCGGTGATGGCGTGCTCGTGCGCGGCGATCCTGTCCATGCCGATCGCGGTGAGATAGTCCACGGCCGCGCCGAGACCGACGGCCTGCGCGATCGGGGGCGTACCCGCCTCGAACTTGTGCGGCGCCGGGGCGTACGTCGACGAGTGCATCGACACGGTCTCGATCATCTCGCCGCCGCCCAGGAACGGCGGCAGGTCCTCCAGCAGCTCCTGGCGGCCCCAGAGGACGCCGATCCCGGTCGGGCCGACCATCTTGTGGCCGGTGAAGGCGACGAAGTCGGCCTGGAGCGCCTGTACGTCGAGCACCTGGTGCGGGGCGGCCTGCGAGGCGTCGACGCAGACCAGCGCGCCGACCTCCTGCGCACGCCGGATGATCTTCTCGACCGGGTTCTGGGTGCCCAGGATGTTGGAGACCAGCACGAAGGAGACGATCTTCGTCTTCTCCGTGATGATCTCGTCGATGTTGGACAGGTCGAGGCGGCCCTCGTCGGTGATGCCGAACCACTTCAGCTTCGCGCCCGTGCGCTGCGAGAGCAGCTGCCACGGCACGATGTTGGAGTGGTGCTCCATCTCCGTGATGACGATCTCGGTCTCGTGGTCCACCCGGTAGGGCTCGTCCGCCCAGCCGAGCATGTTCGCCACGAGGTTGAGCGACTCGGAGGCGTTCTTGGTGAAGATCACCTCGTCGCGGCTCGGCGCGTTGATGAAGGCGGCGACCTTGTCACGGGCGCCCTCGTACAGCGCCGTGGCCTCCTCGGCGATGGTGTACACGCCGCGGTGGACATTCGCGTTGTGCCGCTCGTAGTACTCGCTGAGCGCGTCGAGTACCTGGCGCGGTTTCTGCGAGGTCGCCGCGGAGTCCAGGTACACGAGCTTCTTGCCGTCGTGGATCACCCGGTCGAGGATGGGGAAATCCTTGCGGATCGCCTCGTCGAGCAGCCGATCCGATCCTGTGAGAAGGCCCGGCAGCTGTGTCACGCGACATCCTCCTCTGAGTTCACTCCGCTCACGGGGCCGCCCTTCGCGTATGCCTCGTAGCCCTCGTTCTCCAGCTTGTCGGCCAGCTCCGCACCGCCGGACTCGGCGATCCGGCCCTGCGCGAAGACATGCACGAAGTCGGGCTTGATGTAGCGGAGAATCCGCGTGTAGTGCGTGATCAGCAGGGTGCCGACCTCGCCGCTCTCGCGGACGCGGTTGACGCCCTCGGAGACCACACGCAGCGCGTCGACGTCGAGGCCGGAGTCGGTCTCGTCGAGGATCGCGATCTTGGGCTTGAGCAGTTCGAGCTGAAGGATCTCGTGCCGCTTCTTCTCGCCGCCGGAGAAGCCCTCGTTCAGGTTGCGCTCGGCGAAGGAGGGGTCCATCTGGAGACGCTCCATGGTCTCCCGGACCTCCTTCACCCAGGTACGCAGCTTGGGGGCCTCGCCGCGCACGGCGGTGGCGGAGGTGCGCAGGAAGTTGGAGACGGAGACGCCGGGGACCTCGACCGGGTACTGCATGGCGAGGAAGAGACCGGCGTGGGCGCGCTCGTCGACGGTCATCTCCAGGACGTCCTCGCCGTCCAGGGTCACGGTGCCACCGGTGATCGTGTACTTGGGGTGGCCCGCGAGGGAGTACGCGAGGGTCGACTTGCCGGAGCCGTTGGGGCCCATGATGGCGTGGGTCTCGCCCTGCTTGACGGTCAGGTCGACGCCCTTGAGGATCTCGCGGGGGCCGTTCTCCGCCTCGACGGAGACGTGCAGGTCGTGGATTTCAAGCGTTGCCATGGGTGACTCAGGACTCCTGGGTGACGGAGACGAGCACATCGTCCCCTTCGATCTTTACGGGGTAAACGGGGACCGGGCGCGTCGCGGGCAGGCCGGACGGCTTTCCGGTACGGAGGTCGAAGCTGGAGCCGTGCAGCCAGCATTCGATCATGCAGTCCTCGACCTCGCCCTCCGAGAGGGACACGTTCGCGTGCGAGCAGATGTCGTTGATCGCGAACACCTCGCCCTCGGTACGGACGAGGGAGACGGGCGTGCCGTCGAGTTCCACCCTCTTCGGGGTGTCCTCCTCCAGCTCGCCCAGCCCACAGACTCGGACGTAGGCCATCAGACTGACGCCTCCAGCTCCGCCTCGATCGAGGCCATCAGACGTTCCTCGACATCCGGCAGGCCGATCTTCTGGACCAGCTCGGCGAAGAAGCCGCGGACCACCAGCCGGCGGGCCTCGGTCTCCGGGATACCGCGGGCCATCAGGTAGAAGAGCTGCTCGTCGTCGAACCGGCCGGTGGCGGAGGCGTGGCCCGCGCCGGCGATCTCACCGGTCTCGATCTCCAGGTTCGGCACCGAGTCGACCCGGGCGCCGTCCGTGAGGACCAGGTTCCGGTTCATCTCATAGGTGTCGGTGCCCTCGGCCGCGGCGCGGATGAGCACGTCACCGATCCATACGGCGTGCGCGTCCGCGCCCTGGAGCGCGCCCTTGTAGGCCGCGTTGGACTTGCAGTGCGGGGTGTTGTGGTCGACGAGGAGACGGTGCTCCTGGTGCTGGCCGCGGTCGGTGAAGTAGAGGCCGAACAGCTCGGCCTCGCCGCCGGTGCCCGCGTACCGCACGCGCGGCTGGAGCCGTACGAGGTCGCCGCCGAAGGTGACCACGATCGACTTGAACGAGGCGTCGCGGCCGACCAGCGCGTTGTGCTGGGCGACATGGACGGCCTTGTCGTCCCAGTCCTGCACGGAGACGACGGTCAGCTTGGCGCCGTCCCCGATGAGGTAGTCGACATTGGCGGCGAGCACGCCGTCGCCGGTGTGGTCGATGACCACGACCGCCTCGGCGAAGGCTCCCAGCTCGATGATCTGGTGACCGTACGAGACCCCGCCCTCGCCGCGGACGGCGATCCGGATCGGCTCGCTCACCACGGTCTCCTTGGGCACCGAGACGACCGAGGCCTTCTCGAACGAGGAGTACGCCTGGGCGGCGACCCGGTCCACCGGGATACCGGCCTTGCCGACCCGCGCGTCGTCACGGCCGACGGTCTCGACGATGACGCCCTCGGGGGCGGTCACCTCGACCGTGACGCCGCCGTCCCGCGCGACGGCGCTGCCGTCGTGCAGACCGCGCAACCGTTCCAGCGGCGTGAACCGCCACTCCTCCTCGCGGCCGTGCGGGACGGGGAAGTCCGCCACGTCGTAGGAGGGGGGCGCGCTCATGCGCGTGGCGACGGTCGACTCGGCGGCCACCGCGATCGAACCGGCGGTCGTGGAACCCGCCGGAATGTTCTGAGCCTCAGCCATGGCTGTCGTCGTGCTCTCTCTCTGCCTCTGCGTAAGGGATTACGGGCGCTGCTGGTCGGGCGAGGGCCGCGCGGCGGTCAGCCGACGGACCCCTCCATCTGCAGCTCGATCAGCCGGTTGAGCTCCAGCGCGTACTCCATGGGCAGCTCCTTGGCGATCGGCTCCACGAAGCCGCGGACGATCATGGCCATGGCCTCGAACTCGGAGAGGCCGCGGCTCATCAGATAGAAGAGCTGGTCCTCGGAGACCTTGGAGACGGTCGCCTCGTGGCCCATGGACACGTCGTCCTCGCGGACGTCCACGTACGGGTAGGTGTCGGACCGCGAGATGGTGTCCACCAGCAGCGCGTCACAGAGCACATTGGACTTGGAGCCCTCGGCGCCCTCGCCGATCTCGATCAGACCGCGGTACGAGGTACGGCCGCCACCGCGCGCCACCGACTTGGAGACGATGTTCGACGAAGTGTGCGGGGCCATGTGGACCATCTTGGCGCCGGCGTCCTGGTGCTGGCCCTCGCCCGCGAAGGCGATGGACAGGGTCTCGCCCTTGGCGTGCTCGCCCATCAGGTAGACGGCCGGGTACTTCATGGTCACCTTGGAGCCGATGTTGCCGTCGACCCACTCCATGGTCGCGCCCTCGTAGGCCACGGCCCGCTTGGTGACCAGGTTGTAGACGTTGTTCGACCAGTTCTGGATCGTCGTATAGCGGCAGCGGCCGCCCTTCTTGACGATGATCTCGACCACGGCGCTGTGCAGCGAGTCCGAGGAGTAGATCGGGGCGGTGCAGCCCTCGACGTAGTGGACGTAGGCGTCCTCGTCGACGATGATCAGCGTCCGCTCGAACTGGCCCATGTTCTCCGTGTTGATACGGAAGTAGGCCTGGAGCGGGATGTCGACGCGCACGCCCTTCGGCACGTAGATGAACGATCCGCCGGACCACACGGCCGAGTTCAGCGAGGCGAACTTGTTGTCGCCGACCGGGATGACCGTGCCGAAGTACTCCTGGAAGAGCTCCGGGTGCTCCTTCAGCGCGGTGTCCGTGTCCAGGAAGATGACGCCCTGCTCCTCCAGGTCCTCACGGATCTGGTGGTAGACGACCTCGGACTCGTACTGGGCGGCGACACCGGCGACGAGGCGCTGCTTCTCCGCCTCCGGGATGCCGAGCTTGTCGTACGTGTTCTTGATGTCCTCCGGCAGCTCCTCCCAGGAAGCCGCCTGCTTCTCGGTGGACCGCACGAAGTACTTGATGTTGTCGAAGTCGATGCCCGACAGGTCGGAGCCCCAGTTGGGCATGGGCTTCTTGTCGAACAGGCGCAGACCCTTGAGCCGCAGCTTGAGCATCCACTCCGGCTCGTTCTTCTTCTCCGAGATGTCGCGGACGACAGCCTCCGAGAGACCGCGCTTGGCAGCGGCGCCGGCCGCGTCGGAGTCGGCCCAGCCGAATTCGTACGTGCCCAGACCCTCGAGCTCAGGGTGGGCAGTCTCCGTGGGGAGCGTCATGCGGGGTTCCTCCCGGCTGTGCTTTCAGAAGCGTGATGGGTGGTCTGTGGGGTGGCGCGGGGAATGAAGGTCGTGCAGACCCCGTCGCCATGGGCGATGGTGGCCAGCCGCTGCACATGGGTCCCGAGCAGCTGGGAGAAGAATTCCGTCTCCGCCTCGCACAGCTGGGGGAACTGCTCGGCGACGTGCGCGACCGGGCAGTGGTGCTGGCAGAGCTGCTCGCCCTGTCGGTTCGGCGCGCTACGCGCCGTAGCAGCGTACCCGTCGGCACTCAGCGCCTTGGCGAGTGCCTCCGTCCGCTGATCCGGCTCGGCGGCCTCGACCGCCTCCCGGTAGCCCTCGGACTGGCCGGCGATACGGGCACGGGCGAAGGCGGCGACGGCCGCCTCACCCCGCTCGCCGCCGCCGGCGGCGGCCGCGATCCAGCGCAGGGCGTCCGCGGCGAGCTGGTCGTAGGACTGGTCGAAGGCGTCCCGGCCGCAGTCGGTCAGGGCGAACACCTTGGCGGGCCTGCCGCGCCCTCGCGAGCCGTAGATCCGCTGGTCGCGGGGCTCCACTACGGAATCGGCCGCCAGTGCGTCCAGATGACGGCGGACGGCCGCCTGCGTGAGCCCGAGGCGTCCCGCAAGATCGGAGACGGTGGACGGGCCGTGGTCCAGGATGGACCGCGCGACCCGGTTGCGAGTGGAGTGCTCGCCGGTCGCGAGTTCCTCCTGGGAAGCCTCGCCAACGTATTTCACAACGCCATTGTTGCGTAATTCCTCCGGCCCTGACAACCGAGGCGGAAGACAGCTTCCGGTGCGCTTCATCACTTAGGGTTACCTAATCTCTAGAGGGCTCGGTTCGCCGGCGGTCGCGCGCACCCGGAAGCCGGGGCTCCGAATGGCGTGCGATCGCCGTTTCACCCCCGCGGGATTGAGGCCCCGTCCGCCTGCCTAGACTTCCCGGCATGTACAGCGACTTCCCGGGTGGCCGTCTGCCCGAAAGCGGCTCCGCCGCGGGCCGGACCTCCCGAGAGCCGGTCGTCGAGGTACGGGGCCTGGTCAAGCGCTACGGGGCCAGGACCGCGGTGAACGGCCTCGATCTCACGGTCGGTGCCGGTACGGTCACCGCCGTCCTCGGCCCCAACGGAGCCGGCAAGACGACCACGGTCGAGATCTGCGAGGGATACCGCGAGCCGGACGCCGGATCCGTGCGCGTCCTGGGGCTCGACCCCGTCGCCGACGCCGCCCGGCTGCGCCCGCGCATCGGCGTGATGCTCCAGTCCGGCGGCGTGTACTCCGGGGCACGCGCCGACGAGATGCTCCGCCACATGGCCCGGCTGCACGCCCGTCCGCTCGATGTGGACGCGCTGATCGAACGGCTCGGCCTCGGCAGCTGCGGACGTACCACCTACCGCCGCCTCTCCGGCGGCCAGCAGCAGCGGCTCGCGCTGGCCCTGGCCGTCGTCGGCCGCCCCGAGCTGGTCTTCCTGGACGAGCCGACCGCCGGCCTCGACCCGCAGGCCCGCCGCTCCACCTGGGATCTCGTACGCGAGCTGCGCTCCGACGGCGTGGGCGTGGTGCTGACCACGCACTTCATGGACGAGGCCGAGGAGCTGGCCGACGATGTGGTGATCATCGACGCGGGCCGGGTCATCGCCCAGGGCAGCCCCGAGGAGCTGTGCCGGGGCGGCGCGGAGAACACCCTGCGCTTCACCGGGCGCCCCGGGCTCGACCTCGGCTCCCTGCTGAAGGCGCTGCCGGACGGCACCGCCGCCGACGAGCTGTCCTCGGGGGTCTACCGGATCAACGGCGGGGTCGATCCGCAACTGCTCGCCACGGTGGCCTCCTGGTGCGCGCAGCACGGCGTGATGGCGAACGGGATCTCCGTGGAGCGGCACACGCTGGAGGACGTCTTCCTCGAACTGACCGGCAAGGAGCTGCGTTCATGACCACCAGCGCGAGCGGCACCGGCACCGGCACGAGCGGCGCGGGTACGCGCGGCACGGGCGCACGCGGCGCGGGCACCGGCACCGGCACCTACGCTCCGGCACCCGGCGCGGCGCCGCTCGTGCGCATGATCGCGGCGCAGACGGCGTTCGAGACGAAGCTGCTGCTGCGCAACGGCGAGCAGCTGCTGCTGACCGTGATCATCCCGTCGCTGCTGCTGGTGCTCTTCTCGACGGTCGACATCATCGACACCGGCGCGGACAAAGCGGTGGACTTCCTCGCCCCCGGCGTCCTCGCGCTGGCCGTGATGTCCACGGCCTTCACCGGCCAGGCCATCGCCACCGGTTTCGAGCGGCGGTACGGGGTGCTCAAGCGGCTCGCGGTGTCGCCGCTGCCGCGGTGGGCCCTGATGGCCGCCAAGACGCTCTCCGTGCTGGTCACCGAAGTGCTCCAGATCGTGCTGCTGACGGTGATCGCGTTCGCGCTCGGCTGGTCCCCCGAGGGCAGCCCGCTCGCCGTTCTGCCCCTGCTCGTACTGGGCACGGCCGCCTTCTCCGGGCTCGGGCTGCTGATGGCCGGCACGCTCAGGGCCGAGGCGACGCTGGCCGCCGCGAACCTGGTCTTTCTGCTGCTCCTGGTGGGTGGCGGGGTGATCGTGCCGCTGGACGAGTTCCCGGACGCGGCGCGCTCGGTGCTCGGGCTGCTGCCGATATCGGCACTCTCCGACGGGCTGCGCGAGGTGCTCCAGCACGGCGCCGCGCTGCCGTGGGGCGACCTCGGGATTCTCGCGGTCTGGTCCGCCCTCGGTCTCGGCGCGGCGGGCGCGTTCTTCCGCTGGGAGTAGCCCCGTGAGCGGGGCGGCAGCGGGTGGCCGGACCGCTGAGACGCGGCATACGTACCCCTCGTGAAAAGCTGCACAAGCTCCGTCCTACGATGGTGGCCGTGTTGACCCCCCTCGCGTATATCGCTCAGCGCTGGACGCCTTCGCCCCGTACGCTCCAGCGCGCCGCGCTCACCGCCGTCGTGATGAGTGTCGTCATCGTCGTCACCGGCGGCGCTGTCCGGCTGACCGGTTCCGGCCTCGGCTGCGACACCTGGCCGAAGTGCACGGACGACAGCCTCTTCGCCACCCCCGAGCAAGGGGTGCACGGCGCGATCGAGTTCGGCAACCGCATGCTGACCTATGTGCTGTGCGCGGCGGTCGGCTGGGCGATCATCGCGGCGCGCTCCACCAAGCCGCGGCGGCGCGGGCTGACCCGGCTCGCCTGGTCGCAGTTCTGGATCGTGATGGGCAACGCCGTGATCGGCGGGATCACGGTGTGGATGGACCTCAACCCGTGGACCGTCGCCGGGCACTTCTTCCTCGCCAGCACCCTGCTCACCGTCACCACGCTGACCTGGCTGCGCACCCGCGAGGGCGACGGCGCCCCCCGGCCGCGCGTCCCGCGCCCGGTGCGCAAGCTGTCCTGGGCGCTGGTGGGCGCCGCGGTCGTGCTGATCGCGGCGGGTACGGCGGTGACGGGCTCGGGCCCGCACGCCGGTGACAGCAGCGATGTGCCCCGGATGCCGTTCGACTGGGCCACCACCGCCCATGTGCACGCGGTGTTCGCCTGGATCGTCTGCGCGCTTGCGGTGGCGATGTGGCTGGTGCTGCGGGTGGTGGACGCCCCCGCCGACACCCGGGCGCGCGCCCGCGAGCTGCTGCTCGTGCTGCTGGCGCAAGGCGGCATCGGCTATGTGCAGTTCTTCACCGACCTCCCCGAAGTCCTGGTCGGCGCCCATATGTTGGGGTCCTGTCTGGTGTGGATCGCCGTCCTGCGGCTGGCGATGAGCCTGCGCGAGCGGCCCCGGGTGGCGACGGAGATCCCCGCGCAGTCGGACCCGACGCTCTCGGCGGTCTGAGAAGCGCGGCCTGAGAAGCACAGTCCGAGAAGCGCGGTCTGAGAAGCGCGGCTTGAGAAATACGACCGGAAAACGTCCGTCCGCGAACGCATCCGCGCACGAAGCGACAGAGTGCGGTCAGGAAGCGTCCGGCAGCCCGTAGAGCCGGTGGGCGTTGCCGGCCGCGATCATCCTGGCGACGCGCTGGGCGTCCCGTAACGCCCACGCGCCGTCGCCCACCCAGCCGCCGAGGACCCGTTCCAGCGCCTCCCGGAACACCTGCGCACCCACCACGTGCAGCTCGGGCAGCCCGCGCGCGCCGCTGGAGAACAGCAGCTTGCCGAACGGCGCCAGCTCCAGGATCTCCGCGAGCACGGCCGCGGCCCCGGCCCCGGTCCGCGCCAGTACGGGGCCCAGATCCGCGTACACATGCGGGAAGACGCTCGTCAGATGGGCCGCGTGCCGGTGGTACGGATAGCCGTTGAGCAGGACGAGATCGGTGCCGAGCCCGGCCGTGGCCGCCGCGAAGCCGGTGAGCGCCCCCGGGTCGGCGTGGCCGTCCCGCGGATACGTGTCGGTGGCGCCGCCCGCGTGCAGTTGCAGCGGCAGTCCCGAGCCGACCGCGATCCAGAGCAGATGCCGCAGCAGTACGGGATCGGTGAGCGGGCCCCCGGCCCGGCGCCCGGCCAGCCAGCGGCCCGCCGCGCCCCGCACCTCCCCCGGCCCCGGCGGCTCGGGCGAGGCGGCGAGCCCCGTTCTGGCCCCGGCGACGGAGCTGAAGGCGACGGCGGAGTCCGCCGCCGCGTGCACGGATTCGGCGAGACCGGCCAGGAAGGTGCCCGCTCCTCCCGCGACATCGGCGACCCGTTCGGCCAGCGGTTCCAGCCGGACGATCTCCCGCGCCTCGGCCGCGCCCGTCGCGGCGATCTCGGCGGGCCCGGTCAGATCGCCGGGCAGTCCGGTGTCCACCAGATAGGTGGAGATCCCGGTGGCGCGCAGCAGCCGGCGTCCGGTTTCGAGTACGCCGAGCTCCCGGCGGCGGGCGAGGTAGCGGGCGGGCGGGCAGTGCGGCTCCAGACCGAGCAGCGGCGGGCACCAGCGCCGGACGGCGAACCCGGTCTGGGTGTCGAAGAACGTGGTGCCGGACGCGGGAGCGCGCGCCGTTCCGCCGAGCTGGGCCTCGAAGGTGGCGAGGCCCAGTTCCGTGCGGAGTACGCCGTGGCAGTACTGGTCCACGAGGGACGCTGTTTCGATCATCGGGTTTCCCGTCGTGGACCGTACTCCTACTGTCCTAACGGGTAACTCGCGCTCGGGTGGCGCCTTTCGGACGCCGCGGCGCCCCCCTGGCCTCGCGACGGCGCGACGGCTCGGGCCTCGCGACGCCTCAGGCTTCGCGGCCACCGAGCTGGAGTCCGGCCATCCGCTTCCATTCGTACGGCCCCGTGCGCACCTTGGCGGCGAACTCGCCGTCGAAGGACTCGTGCAGCGTCAGCCCCGCCTTCTCCGCGGCGCTGCTCGCGATGGCGTGCGAGGGGGCGACGAGATCGCCCCAGCCGCCGTCCTCACCGACCAGCACGATGCGCGTACCGGCCTGTCCGAGGTACGCGAGCTGCCCTTCCGCACCTCCGTGCCGCCTGGCGAAGGCGCCGATCCGCTTCGCCAGCCGGGCGGCCCGGCGCTCGTCGCGCGCCTCCCGCCGGGCCAGGGCCCTGTTCTCGTCGGCCGCGTCGCTCTGCTCTGTCTGCTGGGTCTCTGCCATGAACGGGATGCTACCCACGGGTAGATGAACCGACGACGGGTGGGGCGCGTGGCCTTGACCACGCGCCCCACCCGTCGGTGGAGCAAGTCGGTGCGGTACGGGGGGCGCCTCAGCGCAGGAAGGGATCCACGGCCACGGCCACGAAGAGCAGCGACACATAGGTGATGGACCAGTGGAACAGCCGCATCTCCTTGAGCTTGGCGCCCGTCTCGCCGGCCTTGGCGCGCGACTGGAGTCCGTGCGCCTCCCAGAGCCAGTAGCCGCCGGACACCAGCGCGACCGTCGTATAGAACCAGCCGGTGTACCCCAGGGGGGTGAGCAGCAACGAGACCGCGACCATCACCCAGCTGTAGAGGACGATCTGGCGGGCCACGACCTGGTTGGTGGCGACGACCGGGAGCATCGGAACGCCCACGCGCGCGTAGTCGTCCCTCACCTTCATGGAGAGCGGCCAGTAGTGCGGCGGCGTCCAGAAGAAGATGACGAGGAAGAGGATGACGGCGGCCCAGGACACCGAATTGGTCACCGCCGACCAGCCGATCAGCACCGGCATGCAGCCCGCGATACCGCCCCAGACGATGTTCTGCGAGGTACGGCGCTTGAGGATCATCGTGTAGACGATGACGTAGAAGAGCAGCGCGCCCAGGGCGAGGGCCGCGGACAGCCAGTTGACCAGGAGTCCGAACCAGAGGGTCGACACCACGGCCAGCGTGAGGCCGAACACCAGCCCCTCGCGCGGCGAGACCATGCCGGTGACGAGAGGACGCTGCGACGTACGGTCCATCAGGGCGTCGATGTCACGGTCGATGTACATGTTCAGCGCGTTGGCACCACCGGCGGAGAGATAGCCTCCGACACAGGTGGTGACGACCAGCCACAGATTCGGCACACCTTGCGCGGCCAGGAACATCACCGGAATGGTGGTGATGAGCAGCAGTTCGATGATCCGCGGCTTGGTCAGCAACACGAATGCCTTGACGCGGGCGCCGAACGGCCGATGGCCGCCCGAGCTCGGAGTCAGAGCGACCCCTGCGGGTCGGGACTCGACGGCCGTCACGCACACCCCTGACAGAGAAATCCCAGCAAGCTCCGGGCGTGAAGCCCCGGTAAAGACTTGCGCGTACCACGCCACTCTAGACGTTGCCCTCATGCCGATCTTCGCGGGGGTCGATGGTGCGAAACACCGCCGAAAGCCCTCCCGGAACGGTCCTCACGACCTGCCTGGAGGTGAACTCCGGGGCGCCGGGAGGCGAACTCTCCGGCCGCGCCGCACCCTGGAAACACGCTCGGAAAGATGACTGTTGCTGCGGGTAGGCTCGACAGCGAACCGGTGCGCCCTCAGACACCGGGATTCGATCATGTGGAGAGGAGCCCTGACTCAGGGTGAGCACCAAGCCGACCACCACAGACCTCGAGTGGACCGATTCGGACCGCCGGGCAGTCGACACCGCCCGCGTCCTGGCCATGGATTCCGTACAGAAGGTCGGCAACGGCCATCCGGGTACGGCCATGAGCCTGGCCCCCGCCGCCTATCTGCTCTTCCAGAAGGTGATGCGGCACGATCCCGCCGACGCGCAGTGGACCGGCCGCGACCGGTTCATCCTCTCGGCGGGCCACTCGTCCCTGACCCTGTACATCCAGCTCTACCTGGCCGGATACGGCCTGGAACTCGAAGACCTGGAGTCCTTCCGCACCTGGGGTTCGAAGACCCCGGGCCACCCGGAGTACGGACACACCGTCGGTGTGGAGACCACCACGGGTCCGCTCGGGCAGGGTGTCGCGAACGCGGTGGGCATGGCGATGGCCGCTCGCTACGAGCGCGGTCTGTACGACCCGGACGCCGCGCCCGGCACCTCCCCGTTCGACCACACCATCTGGGCGATCGCCGGTGACGGCTGCCTCCAGGAGGGCATCTCGGCCGAGGCGTCCTCGCTGGCCGGCCACCAGAAGCTGGGCAATCTGGTCCTGCTCTGGGACGACAACCACATCTCCATCGAGGGTGACACGGAGACCGCGGTCTCCGAGGACACCCTCAAGCGGTACGAGGCGTACGGCTGGCATGTGCAGCGCGTCGAGCAGCTGCCCAACGGCGACCTCGACCCGGCGGGTCTCCACGAGGCGCTGAAGGCGGCGCGGGCGGAGACGGAGCGTCCCTCGTTCATCGCGGCCCGCTCGATCATCGCGTGGCCCGCCCCGCACGCGCAGAACACCGAGGCGGCGCACGGCTCCGCGCTCGGCGACGAAGAGGTCGCCGCCACCAAGAAGGTGCTCGGCTTCGACCCGGAGAAGTCCTTCGACGTCTCCACCGAGGTGCTCGCGCACACCCGTGAGGCGCTCGACCGCGGCCGTGAGGCGCGTACCGAGTGGGAGAAGACGTTCGCCGCCTGGCGTACCGCCAACCCGGAGCGCGCGGCGACGTTCGACCGGGTCAGGGCCGGCGAACTGCCCGCGGGCTGGGAGGAGAAGCTCCCCGCCTTCGAGACCGGCAAGTCCGTCGCGACGCGCGCCGCGTCCGGCAAGGTGCTCCAGGCGCTCGGCGAGGTCATCCCCGAACTGTGGGGCGGCTCCGCCGACCTCGCGGGTTCGAACAACACCACCATCGACAAGACGTCGTCGTTCCTCCCGGTGGGCAACCCGCTGCCGGAGGCCGACCCGTACGGCCGCACGGTGCACTACGGCATCCGCGAGCACGCCATGGGTTCGACCATGAACGGCATCGCGCTGCACGGCAACACCCGTATCTACGGCGGCACTTTCCTGGTGTTCTCCGACTACATGCGCCCGGCCGTGCGGCTCGCCGCGCTGATGCGGGTGCCGGTCACCTACGTCTGGACGCATGACTCGATCGGCCTCGGCGAGGACGGTCCGACCCATCAGCCGGTCGAGCACCTCTCGGCGCTGCGGGCGATCCCGGGTCTGAACATCGTCCGCCCCGCCGATGCCAACGAGACGGCGATCGCCTGGCGCGAAATCCTCAAGCGGCACGACAAGGGCGCTCCGCACGGTCTGGCGCTGACCCGCCAGGGTGTGCCGACGTACGAGGCCAACGACGACGCGGCCAAGGGCGGTTACGTCCTGTTCGAGGCCGAGGGCGGCGCTCCGCAGGTCGTGCTGATCGGCACCGGCTCCGAGGTGCAGCTGGCCGTCGAGGCGCGTGAGCGGCTCCAGTCCGCCGGTATCCCGACCCGGGTGGTCTCGATGCCGTCGGTCGAGTGGTTCGAAGAGCAGGACCAGGAGTACAAGGACAGCGTTCTGCCGCCCGCCGTGAGGGCGCGGGTGGCGGTCGAGGCCGGTATCGGGCTCACCTGGCACCGCTTCGTGGGCGACGCCGGACGCATCGTCTCGCTGGAGCACTTCGGTGCTTCGGCCGACGGCAAGGTCCTCTTCCGCGAGTTCGGCTTCACCGCGGACGCGGTGGCCGCGGCGGCACGGGAATCTCTGGCGGCTTCGGCGCGCTGACGCCTTATATACGAACAGTAGGAGATGCAACTCTCATGACAGACGCACTCAAGCGCCTCTCCGACGAAGGCGTCGCGATCTGGCTCGACGACCTCTCGCGCAAGCGGATCACGTCCGGCAACCTCGCCGAACTGCTCGATCAGCAGCACGTGGTGGGCGTCACCACCAACCCGTCGATCTTCCAGAAGGCGATCTCGGAGGGCGACGGATACGACGCCCAGCTGGCCGATCTCGCCGCCCGCAAGGTCACCGTCGAGGAAGCCATCCGCATGATCACCACGGCGGACGTCCGCGACGCCGCCGACATCCTGCGTCCGGTCTTCGACGCGACGCAGGGCCAGGACGGCCGGGTCTCCATCGAGGTGGACCCGCGGCTGGCGCACCGCACGAAGGCGACCATCGCCGAGGCCAGGCAGCTCGCCTGGCTGGTGGACCGTCCGAACACCCTGATCAAGATCCCGGCGACCAAGGCCGGTCTGCCGGCGATCACCGAGACGATCGCCCGGGGCATCAGCGTCAACGTCACGCTGATCTTCTCGCTGGAGCGCTACCGCGAGGTCATGGACGCCTACATCGCGGGTCTGGAGAAGGCTCAGGCCGCCGGCCTGGACCTGTCCAAGATCTACTCGGTGGCGTCCTTCTTCGTGTCCCGCGTGGACACCGAGATCGACAAGCGGCTCGACGCGCTGGGCACGCCCGAGGCCAAGGAGGCCCGCGGCAAGGCGGCCCTGGCCAACGCGCGGCTCGCGTACGAGGCGTACGAAGAGGTCTTCTCCTCCGAGCGCTGGGCCGCCCTGGACCGGGCGCAGGCCAACAAGCAGCGTCCGCTGTGGGCCTCGACCGGTGTCAAGGACCCGGCGTACAAGGACACGCTGTACGTCGACGAGCTGGTGGCGCCGCACACGGTGAACACCATGCCGGAGGCCACGCTCGAAGCCGTCGCGGACCATGGCCGGATCACCGGTGACACCGTGCGCGGTACGTACGACCAGGCGCGCGCGGACCTCGAAGCCGTCGCGAAGCTGGGCATCTCGTACGACGAGGTCGTCCAGCTGCTGGAGGACGAGGGCGTCGAGAAGTTCGCGACCGCCTGGAACGACCTGCTCAAGTCGACCGAGGCGGAGCTCAAGCGCCTCGCCCCTTCGGAGGGCTGATCCCTTGACCGCAACCCACGGAGCGAACCCGCTCCGTGACGCCGCGGACCGACGGCTCCCGCGTATCGCGGGGCCGTCGGGCCTGGTCATCTTTGGCGTCACGGGCGATTTGTCCCGAAAAAAGCTGATGCCCGCCATCTATGACCTGGCCAACCGCGGTCTGCTGCCGCCGGGCTTCTCGCTCGTCGGCTTCGCGCGCCGTGAGTGGCAGGACGAGGATTTCGCCAAGGAGGTGCACGACGCCGTAAAGGAGCACGCGCGCACACCGTTCCGTGAGGAGGTGTGGCAGCAGCTCATCCAGGGGATGCGCTTCGTCCAGGGCGACTTCGACGACGACAACGCGTTCGAGAACCTGAAGGCGACGATCGCCGATCTCGACAAGACGCAGGGCACCGGCGGCAACTTCGCGTTCTATCTCTCCGTACCGCCGAAGTTCTTCCCGCAGGTCGTCCAGCAGCTCAAGAAGCACGGGCTGGCCGACCAGACCGACGGCTCCTGGCGGCGCGCGGTCATCGAGAAGCCGTTCGGCCACGACCTGGCGTCCGCGCAGGACCTGAACAAGGTCGTCCACGAGGTCTTCCCGTCCAACGAGGTCTTCAGGATCGACCACTATCTGGGCAAGGAGACCGTCCAGAACATCCTGGCGCTGCGGTTCGCCAACACCCTCTTCGAGCCGATCTGGAACCGGTCGTATGTCGACCATGTCCAGATCACCATGGCCGAGGACATCGGCATCGGCGGCCGGGCCGGCTACTACGACGGCATCGGCGCCGCCCGTGACGTGATCCAGAACCATCTGCTCCAGTTGCTCGCGCTGACCGCGATGGAGGAGCCCGCCTCCTTCGACGCGGACGCGCTGGCCGCGGAGAAGACCAAGGTGCTGGGCGCCGTACGGCTGCCGAAGGATCTCGCCGAGGGCACGGTGCGCGGGCAGTACGCCGCGGGCTGGCAGGGCGGCGAGAAGGCCGTCGGCTATCTCCAGGAAGAGGGCATCGACTCCACGTCGAAGACCGACACCTATGCCGCGGTGAAGCTGGGGATCGACAACCGCCGCTGGGCGGGCGTCCCGTTCTATCTCCGTACCGGAAAGCGGCTCGGCCGCCGGGTCACCGAGATCGCGGTGGTCTTCCAGCGCGCGCCGCACTCCCCCTTCGACCACACGGCCACGGAGGAGCTGGGGCAGAACGCCCTGGTCATCCGCGTCCAGCCGGACGAGGGCGTGACCATGCGGTTCGGCTCGAAGGTCCCCGGCACCTCCATGGAGGTCAGGGACGTCTCGATGGACTTCGCGTACGGCGAGTCCTTCACGGAGTCCAGCCCCGAGGCGTACGAGCGGCTCATCCTCGATGTGCTGCTCGGCGACTCGAACCTCTTCCCGCGCGTGGAGGAGGTCGAGCTGTCCTGGAAGATCCTCGACCCGATCGAGAACTTCTGGGACACGCACGGCAAGCCCGCGCAGTACGAGTCCGGGACCTGGGGTCCGGTCGAGGCGGACGAGATGCTCGCACGAGACGGACGGAGCTGGCGCCGGCCATGAAGATCGACCTTACGGACACCACGTCCAGCAAGATCAACAAGGCGCTGGTGCAGGGGCGCAGGGCGATCGGCACCCCTGCCGTCGGCATGGTCCTCACGCTGGTGCTCGTCACCGACGAGGAGAACCAGTACGACGCGCTCAAGGCCGCCAACGAGGCGTCCCGCGAGCACCCGTCGAGGAAGCTGGTCGTCGTCAAGCGTCACTCGCGATCGCCGCGCGACCGGGCCAAGGCCCGGCTCGACGCCGAAGTACGGGTGGGGGCCGACGCGGGCACCGGCGAGACGGTCGTCCTGCGGCTGTACGGCGAGGTGATGGACCACGCGCAGTCGGTGGTCCTGCCCCTGCTGCTGCCGGACGCCCCCGTCGTCGTGTGGTGGCCGGTCAACGCGCCGGTCAACCCGGCCAAGGACGCGCTGGGCAAGCTGGCGCAGCGCCGGGTGACCGACACGTACGCGGCCGAGGATCCCGTGGCGGAGCTGACGGCACGCGCCGAGGCGTACACCCCGGGCGACACGGATCTGTCCTGGACCCGCATCACGCCGTGGCGCTCGATGGTCGCGGCCGCTCTGGACCAGGTCGCCTGCGATGTCACCTCGGTGGAGGTGGAGGGCGAGGAGCACAACCCGAGCTGCGAGCTGCTCGCCATGTGGCTCGCGGACCGGCTGCACGTACCGGTCAAGCGCAGCGTCTCGAAGGGCCCCGGCCTCACGGCCGTATGGATGGAGACGTCCTGCGGGCCGATCCAGCTGGGCCGGGCGGACGGCTCGCTGGCGACGCTCTCCATCCAGGGGCAGCCGGACCGGGCGGTGGCGCTGAAGCGGCGGGAGACCTCGGAGCTGATCGCCGAGGAGCTGCGCCGGCTGGACCCGGACGACACGTACGCGTCGGCGCTGCGGTTCGGCGTGGACCGGCTCGGTGACGGGTCGGGCTCGTCGTCGAGGGCGGCCGGTGACGGCGGTACGGCTGACGGCGGTGCGACACCCGCCAAGTCCGCCAAGCCCGCCGGCGCGGTCACGCCTGCCGCCATGCCCAAGAAGGCGGAGTCGAAGTGAGCGCTCCGCAGCTGGTCGTCCACCGCGACAAGGAGCTGATGGCGCAGGCCGCGGCGGCCCGGCTGATCACGAAGATCGTGGACGCCCAGGCCGCGCGCGGCTCCGCCTCCGTCGTCCTGACGGGCGGGCGCAACGGCAACGGTCTGCTGGCCGCACTGTCCGCGGCGCCCGCCCGGGACGCGATCGACTGGTCGCGGCTCGATCTGTGGTGGGGCGACGAACGGTTCCTGCCGGAGGGCGACCCGGAGCGCAACATCACCCAGGCGCGCGCGGCGCTGCTCGACTCGGTGCCGCTGGACCCCTCGCGGGTGCATGTGATGCCGGCCTCGAACGGCCCGTACGGCAGTGATGTGGAGGCGGCAGCGGCCGCGTACGCCACCGAACTCGCCGCGGCGGCCCGCCCGGAGGACCACGGGCCGGTGCCGACCTTCGATGTCCTGATGCTGGGGGTCGGGCCCGACACGCATGTGGCGTCGCTCTTCCCCGAGCTGCCGGGCGTACGGGAGACCGAGCGCACGGTGGTCGCCGTGCACGGCGCTCCCAAGCCCCCGCCGACCCGTATCTCCCTCACGCTGCCCGCGATCCGCGCGGCACACGAGGTGTGGCTGCTGGCGGCGGGCGAGGACAAGGCGAAGGCCGCGGAGATCGCGCTGTCGGGCGCGGGCGAGATCCAGGCACCGGCGGCGGGGGCGTACGGCCGCAGCCGCACGCTCTGGCTGCTCGACGCGGCAGCGGCCTCGGCCCTGCCCCGGGCGCTCTACCCGCCGGCCTCGGCCTAGGCCTTGTATGACAGCTAGTCCTGCCTGACACGGAGCGCGTGTACGCGTCGCGGCCCGGACCGCTTGCCGGTGGTCCGGGCCGCGACGCGTACACGCGCTCCGTGCTTACGTTTGCCGTGTTCTACGACTGCCGAGGCGTCTCGTCCGGGTCCGTGTCCGGCTCCAGGAAAGGCGCCAGCAGGCCCGGAACCGCCTCGTCCGCGAAGGCCAGGCCCTCGCCCCACGCCGCGTCGTACACGTGGTACGCGCCCTCGCCCGCGGCCGTGGTCGCCGTCAGTGTCAGCAGGCCCGCGCGGCGCTGGAAGTACGACTGCTTGACCGTCCAGCCGATCACACCACCGCGCTGGAGGGCGACCGTCGCGCGGCGCACCGTGCCGGAGCGGGCCACGAGATAGCCGCCGCTGAGGCCATGGCCCAGGTTGCGGTAGGCGTCCAGGGCCAGCAGCACGGCCACCGGCAGCAGGATCACCGCACCGACCGCCGCGATGAAGAGCAGGACGTCGGTCAGCAGCAGGCCGAGAACGGCGAGGATCACGACCGGAACCAGCGCGTACGCCACGGACCAGCGCAGCCGGCGCCCCCGCGCGGCACGCGGGTGCGGGATCAGGGTCACGCTGCTCGTCGGGGACACGGGCTCGCGCAGGACCTGCGCCGCCACCGCGTCGGCCAGCGCCCGGGGCGCGGCCGGCAGCAGCGTCTTCTTGTCGCTGCGCGCGTCCTCGTCCTCCTGGGCGAGACCGGTGGCGACCGCGTCCATCCTGGCCGCGCCCGCCATCCGGACCCCGAGCGGCTCGACCAGCTCCACACCGCGCAGCCGGCGCTCCTCGATGGAGATGGAGCGGGAGGTGAACAGTCCGCGGCGGACCCGGAGCGTACGGCCGGGCTCCCGCTCCAGACGGTAGTTCCACCACATCTCGATCCACAGGCCCAGTGACCCTATGACGCCCACGAGGGCCAGCACGGCGAGCAGGATCACGCTCCCCCAGAGGATCGAGACGGTCCGGAAGTAGTCGCCCAGCCATTCGAACAGCCGCAGCTGCATGCCGACCCAGTCGCTGAGCTGCACCAGTCCCCCGGCCGCCGAGGCACCGAGCAGCGGGGCGACGAAGGAGAGCGGCGCGTAGCGGATCCACCGCCGGTCGAATGAGGCCAGCGTGCCGTCGCTGTACGCCCCGGACGTCTCGGGGATCCGGTCGAGCAGTTCGCTTCTGAGCCACTCGCCCTCGGCGCGGGTGACGGGGTCGAGTTCCAGCGTGGATTCCCCGCCGGTCTGCTCGCCGGTGCCGATCCGGACCTTCACCAGCCCGAGGACCCGGAGCAGGGGATGGGCCGTCAGGTCGACGCTCCGTATCCGCTCACGGGCCAGCGACCGGCGCTTCAGCAGGAACAGTCCGGTACGGAGTTCGGCGCGCTCGGGTCCTATCCGGTAGCGGGTGCGGCGCCACCGTATGTAGTCCGCGCCCGTGACGCAGACGATCAGCAGCACGGCACCGGCCGACACCCAGCCGATCGCCGTCAGCGACCCCAGGCCGCCGGCCATGCCGGCGAAGGACGGCACACCGGCGACCACGGCGACCCCGGCCATGAGCACTACGGTGACCAGGAGCGTACGCCGGTCCAGCCGCCGCCACTCCCCCTCCGCGGGCCCCCCGGACTCCGCGGGCTCGCTCATGTCGCGTCCCCCGGAGTGGCCTGCGTGATGTGCGTCAGCTGCTCGGCCAGCCCCGCGGCCAGCTCGTGGTCGAGCCCCGCGATCCGCACGGCGCCCTTGGCGGACGCGGTCGTGACGGTCACCGTGGAGAGCTTGAACAGCTGCTCCAGCGGACCGCGCACGGTGTCCACGGTCTGGGTCCGGGACATCGGCGCGATCCGCCACTTCTGCCAGAAGAAGCCGGTGCGGACATAGACGGCCTCGTCCGTCACCTCCCAGCGGTGCACCCTGAACGACCACATGGGTATCAGTGCCGTACAGGCCAGCCCGAGCACCGCCAGCACGACGGCGGGGACCAGCAGCCAGGTCCGTGCCGGGGTGATGAGCGCCCCGAGCAGGACCAGCACCCCCACCGGCGCCACGGTCAGCAGCAGCCACCGCGTGCGCCACCAGCCGATGGCACGCCTGTCCAGCGTGTTGTTCGGCGGCCTCAGCCGCCGGCCCCCCTCCCCCGTCATCGGCTCAGCGCCCCCGCAACGAGCGGTACGCCCCGACCAGTGTGGAGGTGGAGGAGTCCAGCCCCTCGCCCGGCTCGTCGCCGGTGAGGACGGGCTCGATCTTCTTGGCGAGGACCTTGCCCAGCTCGACGCCCCACTGGTCGAAGGAGTCGATGTTCCAGACGGCGCCCTGGACGAACACCTTGTGCTCGTAGAGCGCGATCAGCTGGCCCAGGACGGACGGGGTGAGCTCCTCGGCGAGGATGGTGGTCGTCGGGTGGTTGCCACGGAACGTCTTGTGCGGCACCAGCTTCTCCGCCACCCCCTCGGCCCGTACCTCGTCGGGGGTCTTGCCGAAGGCGAGCGCCTGGGTCTGGGCGAAGAAGTTGGCCATGAGCAGATCGTGCTGCGCGACGAGTCCGGGCGCCAGATCCGCGACAGGCCGGGCGAAGCCGATGAAGTCGGCCGGGATGATCTTGGTGCCCTGGTGGATCAACTGGTAGTACGCGTGCTGCCCGTTGGTACCCGGCGTGCCCCAGACGACGGGCCCGGTCTGCCAGTCGACCGGATTGCCGTCCCGGTCCACCGACTTGCCGTTGGACTCCATGTCGAGCTGCTGGAGGTAGGCGGTGAACTTCGACAGATAGTGGCTGTACGGCAGGACCGCGTGCGACTGGGCGTCGAAGAACGCCCCGTACCAGACACCCAGCAGCCCGAGCAGCAGCGGCGCGTTGGCCTCCGGGGCGGCGGTACGGAAGTGCTCGTCGACGAGGTGGAAGCCGTCGAGCATCTCGCGGAACCGGTCGGGGCCGATCGCGATCATCAGCGAGAGCCCGATGGCCGAGTCGTACGAGTAGCGCCCGCCGACCCAGTCCCAGAACTCGAACATGTTGGCCGTGTCGATACCGAACGCGGAGACCTTCTCGCTGTTCGTGGAGAGTGCCACGAAGTGCTTGGCGACGGCTTCCTGTCCGGCCCCGAGCCCACTGAGCAGCCAGTCGCGCGCGGAGGTGGCGTTGGTGATGGTCTCGATGGTGGTGAAGGTCTTCGACGCGATGATGAACAGCGTCTCGGCCGGGTCCAGGTCCCGTACGGCCTCGTGCAGATCGGCTCCGTCGACATTGGAGACGAACCGCACCGTCAGCGCGCGGTCGGTGAAGGACCGGAGCACTTCGTACGCCATCGCGGGCCCGAGATCGGAGCCGCCGATACCGACGTTGACGACGTTCTTGATGGGCCGGCCGGTGTGGCCCGTCCACTCGCCCGACCTGATCCTGTCGGCGAAGGCGCTCATCTTGTCGAGCACGGCGTGCACCGCCGGTACGACGTTCTCGCCGTCGACCTCGATGACGGCGTCACGCGGGGCGCGCAGCGCCGTGTGCAGTACGGCGCGGTCCTCGGTGGTGTTGATCTTCTCGCCGCGGAACATCGCGTCCCGCAGCTCGGCGACTCCGGTGGCCGCGGCCAGCTCGCGCAGCAGCGCCAGGGTCTCGCCGGTCACCAGGTGTTTGGAGTAGTCCAGGTAGAGGTCGCCCACCTGGAGGGTGTAGCCGGCGCCGCGCGCCGGATCGGCGGCGAACAGCTCTCGCAGATGCGTCTGCCCCAGCTGCTCCCGGTGCTTGCCCAGTGCGTCCCACTCGGGCCTCCGGGTCAGCCTGGTACGGCTTTCCGCGTTCATCTCGGACATCAGCCCACTTCTTCTCGTGCCTGCGTGCATGCCCTGTTGCCTGTCCAACCTAATTGATCAGGGTGAACGGCGACGCTACGGGGACACCACGGGAACGAAAGCAGAGCAAAAGGGGACATAAACGCTTCGGCCGGACACCTGTGGGGTGTCCGGCCGGAAAGACGTGTCTAGATCTCGCCGCGCAGTTTGGCGAGTGCTTCGGCGAGGATCGCTTCGCCGTCGGCGTCGCTGCGCCGTTCCCGTACATAGGCGAGGTGCGTCTTGTACGGCTCGGTGCGCGGCGGGTCCGGCGGATTGTCCCGGTCCTGACCGGCCGGGAATCCGCAGCGCGGGCAGTCCCACGTCTCCGGAACCTGCGCGTCACTGGCGAAGCTCGGCACCGTCTCGTGCTCGTTGGAGCACCAGAAGGAGATGCGCAGGCGGGGCGCGGACTCGCCGCGCTCGGCCTCACCCATCGGCCCCGCTCCGACCCGGCTTCCCCGGATCGCGTTGCCACTTGCCACGGTCGTAACTCCCTGCGTGATGGTGCCGCAAAGCATCGAGAGGCAGCTCCGCTGCCGGGCGCCCCAGTCTACGTAAGGCCCAACGCGCGTCCAGTGAAGGGAGTTACCCCCTGCCGCCGGGCGCGGAACCCATGATAGGCCGCGCCCGCGCCGCCGTACCGTGCGTACGGTCAGCTGTCCAGCTTCAGCACCAGGCCGAGAACGACAATGCACGCGAACCACAGCAGACCGACAACCACGGTGATGCGGTCGAGGTTACGCTCCGCGACGGAGGAACCACCGACGGACGACTGCATTCCGCCACCGAACATGTCGGAGAGGCCGCCGCCCTTCCCCTTGTGCATCAGCACCAGCAGCATCAGCAGCAGGCTGAAGACGATGAGGGCGATCGAGAACCCCATAACCACGGCTGGACCAACTTCCTCGGACTGACAGGACCGACAGGACTGAAAACGAACACTGAGAACGAACGACGCAGAACGAACAGCACGAAACGAACGACGGGGACCGACCGGGCTCCTCCGGTACACATAGTCGCGCTACGCGTACGCGGACATTGCCCATTCGGCCCCCGCCAGGGTACGACGGATCCGTGCTACCGCATACTCACTGGTCGCGGAAGCGCACGATCTTGACGAACTCGTCGGCGTCCAGCGCCGCCCCGCCCACCAGGGCGCCGTCCACATCGGGCTGCGCCATGATCGCGGCCACGTTCCCGGACTTCACCGAGCCGCCGTACTGGATCCGGACCTTGTCGGCCAGCTCCCGCGAGTACAGCTCGGCCAGCCGGCCGCGGATCGCCCCGCAGACCTCCTGGGCGTCCTCGGGGGTGGCGACCTCGCCGGTGCCGATGGCCCACACCGGCTCGTACGCGATCACGACGGACTCGGCCTGGTCGGCCGGTACGTCCTTGAGACCGCCGTCGAGCTGGTTCAGCGTGTGCTCGACCTGCCGGCCCGCCTTGCGGACGTCCAGGCCCTCGCCGACGCAGAGGATCGGGGTCAGACCGTGCTTGAACGCGGCCTTCACCTTGCTGTTGCAGATCTCGTCCGTCTCGGCGTGGTACTGCCGGCGCTCGGAGTGGCCCACGGCGACGTAGGCGCACTTCAGCTTCGCCAGCATCGGGCCCGAGATCTCGCCGGTGTAGGCGCCGGAGTCGTGCGCCGAGATGTCCTGGGCGCCGTACTTGATCTTGAGCTTGTCGCCGTCGACCAGGGTCTGTACGGACCGCAGGTCGGTGAAGGGCGCCAGGACGGCGACCTCGACGGCGTCGTAGTCCTTGTCGGCCAGCGCGAAGGCGAGCTTCTGGACGTGCGCGATGGCCTCAAGGTGGTTGAGGTTCATCTTCCAGTTGCCCGCCATCAGCGGGGTACGGCCGGCCTTTTCGGATGAAGCAGTCATACGGGGGTCAGTCCTCCAGTGCCGCGAGGCCGGGGAGCGTCTTGCCCTCGAGGTATTCGAGGCTCGCGCCGCCACCGGTCGAGATATGGCCGAATGCCTTCTCGTCGAAGCCCAGGATCCGGACGGCGGCGGCGGAGTCGCCACCGCCGACGACGGAGAAGCCCGGGGAGTCGACGAGCGCCTGGGCGACGGCCTTGGTGCCCTCGGCGTAGTCGGGGTGCTCGAAGACGCCCATGGGACCGTTCCAGAACACGGTTTCCGCGTCGGCGAGCTTCGAGGCGTACAGACGGCCGGTCTCGGGGCCGATGTCCAGGCCCATCTGTCCGGCCGGAATGGCGTCCGCGGCCACTGTCGTGGGGTGCGCCGGCGCCTTGGTCCCGAGGTCCGGGAACTCCGGTGCCACCAGGACGTCCACGGGGAGCACGAACTCCACCCCGCGCTCGTCGGCCCGCCTCAGATACTCCTGGACCACCGGGATCTGGTCCTCCTGGAGCAGCGAGGAGCCGGTCTCGTGGCCCTGCGCCTTCAGGAAGGTGAAGACCATGCCGCCGCCGATCAGGATGCGGTCGGCCCTCTCCAGGAGATGGTCGATGACCCCGAGCTTGTCGGAGACCTTGGCGCCGCCGAGGACCACGGCGTAGGGCCGCTTGACGTCGTCGGTGAGCTTCTTGAGGACACCGACCTCGGTGGCGATCAGATAGCCCGCAGCGTGCGGCAGGCGGGCCGGCAGGTCGTAGACGGAGGCGTGCTTGCGGTGCACCGCCCCGAAGCCGTCGCCCACATAGAGATCGGCCAGCTCGGCGAGCTGGTCGGCGAAGGCGCCGCGCTCGGCGTCGTCCTTGGAGGTCTCGCCCGGGTTGAAGCGGAGGTTCTCCAGGACGGCGACCTGGCCGTCGGCGAGGGCCGCGACCACGGCCTTGGCGGACTCGCCGACCGTGTCGGTCGCGAACGCCACGTCGGCGCCCAGGAGTTCACCGAGGCGCGCGGCGGCGGGGGCGAGTGAGAAGGCGGGGTCCGGGGCGCCCTTGGGACGGCCCAGGTGGGAGGCGACGATCACCCGGGCGCCCGCCTCGGCGAGCCTGGCGACCGTCGGCTGTACGGCCCGGATACGGCCGTCGTCGGTGATGGTGGTGCCGGCGAGCGGCACATTGAGGTCGGCGCGGACGAATACGCGCTGTCCGGCGACCCCTTCTGCGAGAAGTTCGTCGATCGTCTTCATCTGCTGCGGGACTCCTTGAGATGTCTGGACAGGCCAACAGGGCTCGAACGGCGCCGCTTGTGCGCCGGCCGAACCCTGTCGCTCATACCGAGATGCCTACCGGCCCTGAACTCAGCGGCCCTGGATCAGAGCTGGCCGCCGACGAAGACGGTCAGGTCGACCAGACGGTTGGAGTAGCCCCACTCGTTGTCGTACCAGCCGATGACCTTGACGTTCTTGCCCTGGACCATGGTCAGGGAGGAGTCGAACGTGCAGGAGGCGGGCCAGTTGACGATGTCCGAGGAGACGATCGCGTCCTCGGTGTAGTCCAGGATGCCCTTGAGCTGACCCTCGGCGGCCTTCTGGAACGCGGTGTTGACCTCGTCCTTGGTCACCTCGCGCTCCAGCTCGATGACCAGGTCGGTGACGGAGCCCGTCGGGACCGGGACGCGCATCGCGATGCCGTCGAGCTTGCCCGCCAGCTCCGGGATCACCAGAGCGGTGGCCTTGGCGGCACCGGTGGTGGTCGGGATGATGTTCTCCGCGGCGGCCCGCGCGCGGCGCAGGTCGCTGTGCGGGAAGTCCAGGATGCGCTGGTCGTTGGTGTACGCGTGGACCGTCGTCATCATGCCCTTGACGATGCCGAAGTTCTCCAGGAGAACCTTGGCCATCGGCGCCACACAGTTGGTGGTGCAGGAGGCGTTCGAGATGACGTGGTGGTGGGCCGCGTCGTACTTGTCCTGGTTGACGCCCATCACGATGGTGATGTCCTCGTCCTTGGCCGGAGCCGAGATGAGGACCTTCTTGGCGCCGCCCGCGATGTGCTTCGAGGCGTCGGCCTTCTTGGTGAAGATGCCGGTCGACTCGATGACGATGTCGACACCCAGCTCACCCCAGGGGATGTCGGCCGGGTTGCGCTCCGAGAGCACCTTGATGGTGTGGCCGTCGACCGTGATCGTGTCGGCGGTGTGGGTCACCTCGGCCTTGAGGCGCCCCAGGATGGTGTCGTACTTCAGCAGATGCGCCGTGGTCGCAGTGTCACCCAGGTCGTTGACAGCCACGATCTCGATGTCTGCACCCTGCTCCAGCAGCGCGCGGAAGTAGTTACGACCGATGCGGCCAAAGCCGTTGATGCCTACGCGGATCGTCACGAACCGATCTCCTCGTTGGTACGCCGGTTTTCGACGCCGGCGAGTTGTATGGGATGTCCCCGACCGCTTATGACCCTACCTCTCCACGGGCCGCGTGGTGACATCGAGTGGCCACCCGATCCGCCGGCGGCCCGTTCCCGTCGATACGGGGTGACGAGCCGCCGCGGACCCGGTGACCGGCCCCTGGCGAGGAGCTGTCCTCACGGTCCCGCCTGCCCTCCGGGCGGACGGCGCCGCCTGAGGACAGGCCCTAGCCTCGCAGGGCGCGCAGCGCCTTGCCGAGCAGCGTCGCGCGCTCCCCGGCGTCCGGCACATGCTCCAGACCGAAGCCGAACAGCACGGTGTTACGCGTAGTGACGGACGCGTACGAGGTGAACAGAGCCTGGGAGCGCGCCCAGTCGCCCTCCACCACGGGGCTCCCGGCCGGCGCGCCGGGCGTGGTCCAGGCGCCGAGGGAGGTCTCGAAACCCTCGGACTCGCGGTCCGCGCCGCCCACGACGAGCTTCGCGTCGTCCGCGAACAGCCCGAGCCCGCCGCTGCCGGGGTCGCTGATGTAGCTGAGCGAGATCTCGGCCTTCTTGCCCGCGTAGGCGCTCAGGTCGAAGGAGACCTGCCGCCAGCCGTTCGAGCTGCCGGTGAAGCTGTTCCAGGAACCGCTGGTCCCGGTCGCCGTGCAGCCGTCCGCGCCGAGGGTCAGGTAGTGGCCGAGGAAGGGATGGCCTTCGAGGTAGAACCCCGCCCCGCACTCGGCCGGGACGGCCGCGCTGGTCGCGCCGCCGGCCTCGGGAAGGGTGGTCCAGTCCTCGGCCCCGGCGGTACGGGCCTCCAGGGCGGCGTGGTCGTAGCCCTGCTCCGTGTTCCAGTTGAGCGCGAAGCGGAGGGCAGGCTTGTCGGCGGCGGTGACCCCGGTGAGGTCGACGGTCCGGCTGAGCCTGCTCCATTCGTTGTCCTGGTGCGGGACCGCCGCCATCCACTGGCCGGCGTACGGGGCGTACGGGTTCGTGACCCCGGTGTACGAGCCCGACCCGGCGCTCCTGAACTGCGGGAACTCCTTCGGGTCGAGGGTGTCGGAGGTGACGGTGTAGGCGCCCGCGGGGTCCAGCGGGTTGCCGGGCAGCCCGGCGAGCGATCCGGCCGCGCCCGCGAGCGCTCCCTCACCGGTGAAGCCGGTGGCACCCGGCGTGGACGACCGTCCGTACGCGCCCAGGTAGTACTGGCTGAAGTCGTCGGTCACGGTCCGTCCGACCTGGGCGTCGCCGCCCGCGCGCCGTCCCGCCTCGATCAGTTCGCCGCCCTCGTTGAGGAAGGCGCGCAGGGCCAGCTGCGTGGGTCCGCCCGGGGCGGCCGCGCCGGTGTAGTGGACCGCGGTGGAGAAGTGGCTGAGGATACCCAGCGGGTGCGGTGCGCCCTGGGTGGCGACGTCCCAGACGGCGGCGGTACGGCCGTTGGCGCGCAGGGCGTCGGTGTAGGCGCGGAGCTGCTGCGCCGGCGCCCCCTCCTCGGCGATCACGAGCGTGTCGGCGCGGGGGCGTTCGGCCACGGTGTACCGGAAGTGCTCGCTGGACGTGGACTTTCCGCTCCTGGTCCGTCCGGTGAACCAGACCTCGACGGTGTCACCCGGACGAGCGTCCTCGATCTCGGCGCGGTACTCGTCGAAGTGGAGGTTGTCCTCGCCTCCGTAGGTCTCGCCGCCCTTCCACGCCTTGAGGTCCTCGTCGTGCGTACGGCCGCCGTTGACGCGGTAGTTGAGCTCCTTGTCACGGACCGACCTGCGGGCGGTGACGGAGACCTCCTGGTCGGCGCCGCGCGCGTACGAGGTGGTGAACGGGTCGGGGGTGAAGTCGGGGGCGGTGAGGCCGACCGGGGAGGAGGGCTGGTCGGGGTGGGCGGCGGTCTCGGCGACGGAGAGCGCGAAGGGGACGTTCTTGGCGAACTCGTCCTGGATCAGCTTCTCGTCGTCGGGGAAGTTGAAGCCGGACCGGCAGTCCCTGGCCTCCCAGGCGTCGTCCGGGTCGACGGCGGACGCGGTCTGGCAGGTGGTCATCTCCGGGGTGAACATCATCGTTCCGTTGACGTTCGCCGCGTGCCCGTCGGCCTCACCGTTGGTGGTGTACAGCTCGGAGGAGACCTGCGGGTAGTAGCCGGGGACCGCGGGGTTCTCGGGGGTGCCGGCGAGCGCCTTGTAGAGCACGTCGTCGGGTGTCGGGGTGGCGACCTGCCAGCCCACGCCGTAGAGCAGCAGTTCGGCCGCGGAGTGGTAGTTGATGCCGTAGTCGAAGCCGATGCGCTTCTGGAAGCGGTCGATCGCCTGGGTCTCGGGCTCGGAGCCCGGCCCCGCGCCGCGGTAGGTCTCGCCGGCGGGCCGGGGCGACGAACCCTCGTCGTCGTAGCCCCACTTGTAGGGGAAGTTCCGGTTGAGGTCGACCCCGTCGCCGGAGGCGAGCTTCCCGTCGCCGTCCACGTCCCGGAGGTTCTTGCGCCACAGCCGGGCGCTGTCCGAGCTGTGCGTGTAGTCGTAGCCGTCCGGGTTGGCGGAGAGGACGAACCACAGTTCGGTGGAGTCGACGATCCTGGTGATCCGCCGGTCCTTGCCGTAGTTGTCGATGTAGTGGTGCATCAGCCGGCGCGTCATCTCGGGAGTGATCCACTCCCTGGCGTGCTGGTTGGACATGTACAGCACGGACGGCTTGGCGCCGTCCTTGGTCGTCCGGGCCCCCTTGCTGAGCTTGAGGGCCAGGATGTCCTGGCCGTTGAGGGTCTTGCCGATGGAGACGACCTTGGCGATCCGGGAGTTGGCCTGTCCCGTCTCGACGATCTCCTCGCGGAGGTTGCCCGCGCCGCTGTACGGGCGGAACACCCCGTCCCCCGCCGCCCGCAGCCGGGCGCCCGCCTTCGCGGACACCTTCCGTTCGGTGGCCTCGACACCCTGCTTCGCGAGGGCGCGCGCCTGCGCGTCGGTGAGGAACAGCTCGACGCTCGCCGTCCCCTTCTCGGGAGCACGCTCCGTCAGCTCATGGGCGTCCTGACCGGCCGCGAGAAGCAGCGGTATCTGCTCCTTGGTGACCTCGGCGTCGAAGACCTTCACGGCGTCCGCGCCCGGTGCCGCCTCGGCGCCCGGCGCGGATCCGGGCCGTGCCTGGGCGGTCGGCGCCGCCGTGATGCCCGCCAGCAGCAGCGCGCCCGCCGCGAGGATCGATCCCGCTCTTCGTCTCATGTGCCCCCCTTGCTGTTGTCTGCCACATCCGTGGACAGACGCCAGGCTCACCACCCTCCATGATCATGTCAAGGGTGTGTCGAGGGGCGGTGAAATGCCTGCTGCCGACACCTATTCGGCGCCGGCAGCGGGCAGTTGGGGATGGCGGGCGGACGGCGCTACTTTCGCGACAGGGCCCAGGGTCTTTCGTTTGGATCAGGCCGGATCAGGGAGCGGGGTCTGGTGGAGGGGGTCCCTCCCGTGCCGTTCAGGCTACGGGGGAGGATCGCGAGGCGGAGGAGGGAGCCATGGCGGAGCCCTGGTGACCGACGACAACGCGGCGAGGCGCGGCCCGCCGCGGCAGCGGCTGATGTCACCGCGGGCACGCGAGCCCGGCATGATCCAAACGAGAGGCCCTAGCCGACGAGACCGTCGGCCAGGTCCTCGCTCAGATTGGACTCCGTGCCCGGAATCCCGAGGTCCTGGGCCCGCTTGTCGGCCATGGCCAGCAGCCGCCTGATCCGGCCCGCGACCGCGTCCTTGGTGAGCGGCGGGTCGGCGAGCGCGCCCAGTTCCTCCAGCGACGCCTGCTTGTGCTCCATCCGCAGCCGGCCCGCGGCGGCGAGATGCTCGGGCACCTCCTCGCCGAGGATCTCCAGCGCACGCTGCACCCGGGCTCCCGCCGCGACCGCGGCCCGCGCCGAACGGCGCAGATTCGCGTCGTCGAAGTTGGCGAGGCGGTTGGCCGTGGCACGGACCTCGCGGCGCATCCGCCGCTCCTCCCACGCCAGCACCGACTCATGGGCGCCGAGCCGGGTCAGCAGCGCGCCGATCGCGTCACCGTCCCGTACCACCACCCGGTCCACCCCGCGCACCTCACGCGCCTTGGCGGCGATCTGGAGCCTGCGGGCGGCACCGACCAGCGCGAGGGCCGCCTCGGGCCCCGGGCACGTCACCTCCAGCGAGGAGGAGCGGCCCGGCTCGGTGAGCGAGCCGTGTGCCAGGAACGCGCCGCGCCAGGCCGCCTCCGCGTCACAGGTGGCACCGGAGACGACCTGGGGGGGCAGTCCGCGGATCGGGCGGCCACGGCCGTCGACCAGTCCGGTCTGCCGGGCCAGCTGATCACCGCCCGTAATCACCCGTACGACGTAACGGCTGCCGCGGCGCAGTCCGCCCGGGGCCATCACGACGAGCTCGGAGTTGTGCCCGAAGATCTCCAGGATGTCCTTCCGCAGCCGGCGCGCGGCGATGCTGGTGTCCAGCTCCGCCTCGATCACGATGCGGCCGCTCACCAGGTGCAGCCCGCCCGCGAACCGGAGGATCGCCGAGACCTCAGCCTTCCTGCAGCACGTCCGGGTGACGGGGAGGCGGGCGATCTCGTCCTTCACCGCTGGCGTCATCGCCATGGGCCGATCCTTCCATGCATCCGAAAAATACGGTCGTACGCGGCTGCCAACAGCTCCGGATCATGGACCGGGGAACTGTCGGGCGCTGCCACCGGCGCTAGCTCGACCGCGGCACCGAACCGCTTCGCGGCATCGGAGAGTGAATCGCGGTCGGGCACGGCGGCCTGGTCGGCCAGCACCACGTCCAGGGCGAGTTTAGGGGCGTGTCGCCCCAAAACCTCCAAATGACGCTGCGGTGAGAAGCCTTCGGTTTCACCGGGTTGCGGCGCGAGGTTCAGCGAGAGGACCCGGCGCGCCTTCGTCTCGACGAGCGCGTCGAGCAGCTCGGGCACCAGGAGATGGGGGATGACCGAGGAGAACCAGGAGCCGGGGCCGAGCACCACCCAGTCGGCGTCGAGCACCGCGGCGACCGCCTCGGGGACGGCCGGCGGGTCGTGCGGCACCAGATGGACGGACTGCACCTCACCGCGGGTGAGCGCGACGGTGGCCTGGCCGCGCACCGTGTCGACCTGGTCGGGGCGCGCCGGGTCATGGCCCCGTACGAGCGCCTGGAGCTCCAGCGGTACGGCGGACATGGGCAGCACCCGGCCGTGCGCCCCGAGGAGCTTGCCGACCAGGTCGAGGGCCTGCACATGGTCGCCCAGCTGCTCCCAGAGGGCGACGATCAGCAGATTGCCCACCGCGTGCTCATGGAGGTCGCCCTTCGACTGGAAGCGGTGCTGGATCACCCGCGCCCAGGTCTGGCCCCAGTCGTCGTCGCCGCAGAGCGCCGCCAGGGCCTTGCGCAGATCGCCGGGCGGCAGGACGCCCAGCTCCTCCCGGAGGCGGCCGCTGGAACCGCCGTCGTCGGCGACGGTCACGACGGCCGTGAGGTCGCCGGTGATCCGGCGGAGCGCCGCGAGGGACGCGGACAGGCCCATTCCGCCGCCGAGCGCGACGACCTTGGGCTGGGCGCCGCGCCCCCGCGACGACAGCGCCGGGACACCCTTGCGCAGCCGGCGCATGCGGAAGGTGCGTCCGGTCACTCGCGCCCCATGTCCCGGTGGACGACGACGGTCTCGATGCCTTCGGAGACGAGGCGCGCGCCGAGCTTCTCGGACATGGCGACGGAACGGTGCTTGCCGCCGGTACAGCCGACGGCGACGGTCACATAGCGCTTGCCCTCGCGGCGGTAGCCCGAGGCGATCAGCTGGAGCAGCTCGGTGTAGCGGTCCAGGAACTCCTTGGCGCCCGGCTGGTTGAAGACATACGCGGACACCTCCTCGTTGAGCCCGGTGAAGGGCCGCAGCTCGGGGACCCAGTGCGGGTTGGGCAGGAAGCGGCAGTCCACCACCAGGTCGGCGTCGACCGGCAGACCGTACTTGTAGCCGAACGACATGACGGTGGCCCGCAGCTCCGGCTTCTCGTCCCCGGCGAACTGGGCGTCCATCTTGGCGCGCAGTTCATGAACGTTGAGGCTGGAGGTGTCGATCACCAGATCCGCGTCGCCGCGCAGCTCGCGCAGCAGCTCCCGCTCGGCCTCGATGCCGTCCACGATCCGGCCGTCGCCCTGGAGCGGGTGCGGGCGGCGTACGGATTCGAAGCGGCGCACCAGCGCCTCGTCGGAGGACTCCAGGAAGACGACCCGCCGGGTCACCTGCTTGGCGTCGAGGTCGGCGAGGGACTCGCGGAGGTTGTCGAAGAACCGCCGCCCCCGTACGTCGACCACGACCGCGATCCGCGCCACGTTGCCCTGCGAGCGGGCGCCGAGCTCCACCATGGTGGGGATCAGCGCGGGCGGCAGATTGTCCACGACGAACCAGCCGAGGTCCTCCAGACACTTGGCCGCGGTGCTGCGGCCCGCGCCCGACATACCGGAGATGATCACCAGTTCGGGGATGGCCGCCTCGACGGCGTCACCCGTCTCATGTGTGGTGCCCGTACTCACGTGCCCTGCTCCGTCCCGGTCGTGCTCAGTCATGCGTGCTGCCCCCGTTGTCTTCCATGATCTCTCCTGTTGCCGTGTTCACGGCGGGTGCCGCCGGGGCCGCCTTGGCGAAGGCCACGACGACGGACTCGGCCGTTTTGCGTCCCACGCCCGGAACCTCACAGATCTGGTCGATTGTCGCCTGCCGCAGCTTCTTCACCGAGCCGAAATGCTTGATCAGCGACTGCTTCCGCGACTCACCGAGGCCGGGCACATCGTCCAGCGGGCTGGACCTGACGCGTTTGGCCCGCTTGGCCCGCTGGTACGTGATGGCGAAGCGGTGCGCCTCGTCCCGTACGCGCTGGAGCAGATAGAGCCCCTCGCTGGAGCGTGGCAGGACCACCGGGTCGCTCTCGTCCGGCACCCAGACCTCTTCGAGGCGCTTGGCGAGACCGCAGACGGCGACATCATCGATGCCCAGCTCGTCCAGGGCCCGCTTGGCCGCCGCGACCTGCGGCTGCCCGCCGTCGACGACCACCAGCTGGGGCGGATAGGCGAAGCGTTTGGGGCGGCCGTCGTCCTCACGTCCGGGCTGTTCCAGCCGGTCCAGCTGCTCCAGCCGGTCCAGGGGGCCGACCCCGGCCGGGGACTCCCCGGGCTCTCCGGTCTCGACCGAGGACTCCCCGGGCTCCGCAGGCTCGGCTGAGGACTCCCCGGGCTCCCCGGACTCCCCCGGCTCCTCGGGCCGGTCCTGCTCCTCGGGCCACTCCCCGGTCCGCTCCTTCTCCTGGAGGTAGCGCCGGAAGCGCCGCCCGATGACCTCGTGCATCGACCGGACGTCGTCCTGTCCCTCGAAGGTCTTGATCTGGAACCGGCGGTATTCACCCTTACGGGCGAGGCCGTCCTCGAAGACCACCATGGACGCCACGACATCGTCACCCTGGAGATGCGAGATGTCGAAGCACTCGATACGCAGCGGCGCGCTGTCCAGACCGAGGGCCTCCGCGATCTCCTCCAGGGCCCGGGAGCGGGTGGTGAGATCGCTGGCGCGCTTGGTCTTGTGCAGGACCAGTGACTGCTGGGCGTTGCGCCCGACCGTCGCCATCAGGTCCTTCTTGTCGCCGCGCTGCGGAATCCGCAGCGAGACATGGGATCCGCGGCGCTCGCTGAGCCACTGGCCGACGGCCTCCGCGTCCTCCGGCAGGGCGGGGATGAGCACCTCTTTGGGGACGGCGTCCCCGCGCTCCTCCCCGTACAGCTGCTGGAGGGCGTGCTCGACGAGCCCCGCCGTCTCCACGGTCTCGACCTTGTCCGTGACCCAGCCACGCTGGCCGCGGACCCGGCCGCCGCGGACGTGGAAGATCTGTACGGCGGCCTCCAGCTCGTCCTCGGCCACCGCGATGAGGTCGGCGTCCGTGGCGTCGGCGAGCACGACCGCGTTCTTCTCCATCGCGCGGCGCAGCGCGCCTATGTCGTCACGCAGCCGGGCCGCCTTCTCGTACTCCATCTCCTCGGCGGCGTCGGTCATCCGCTGCTCCAGGCGACGGATGTACGTGCCGGTGCGGCCGGCCATGAAGTCGCAGAACTCCTCGGCCAGTTCGCGGTGTTCCTCGGGGGTGACCCGGCCGACGCAGGGCGCCGAGCACTTGCCGATGTAGCCGAGGAGACAGGGCCGGCCGGTCCGCGCGGCGTTCTTGAACACCCCGGCGGAGCACGTCCGTACGGGAAAGACACGGAGCATCAGGTCGACGGTCTCGCGGATGGCCCACGCGTGTCCGTACGGGCCGAAGTAGCGCACGCCCTTCTTCTTGGCGCCGCGCATCACCTGGACCCGGGGGAACTCCTCGTTCAGCGTGACGGCGAGGAACGGATAGCTCTTGTCGTCGCGGTACTTGACGTTGAAACGCGGGTCGTACTCCTTGATCCAGGAGTACTCCAGCTGGAGCGCCTCGACCTCGGTGGAGACGACGGTCCACTCGACGGACGCCGCGGTGGTGACCATGGTGCGGGTACGCGGGTGCAGACCCGCGAGGTCCTGGAAGTAATTGGCGAGCCGCTGACGCAGGCTTTTCGCCTTCCCGACATAGATCACCCGCCGGTGGTCGTCACGGAACCTGTAGACCCCCGGCGAGTCGGGGATCTGTCCCGGCTTGGGGCGGTAGCTGGAGGGGTCGGCCATGCCGTCCACCCTACTGTCGGGGACCGACAGCAGGACCGCGCCGGGGGTACCGCGACGGCTCTCAGGCCCGGGGGCCCGCGATGAGCTTGCCGCCCTCCGCCGTGACCGGGACCTCGGGCAGCGGCTCGGTCGCCGGACCCTGGAGCGCTTTGCCGTTGGTGACGTCGAACTTGCTGCCGTGGCACGGGCAGTCACCCACCGTGCCCTCCAGCTTCTCCAGGAGGCAGCCCGCGTGGGTGCACTGCGCGCTGAACGCCTTGTACTCCCCCTTCGCGGGGCAGCTCACCACCAGTCGCTGCTCCCGGTAGAGCTTCGCGCCGCCGACCGGCACCTCCGCCGCCGCGCCGAGGTCGACCGGTGCGGTGGGGGTGGGGTTCTCGGCGTGGCCCAGCTTCGACTCGGTGGAGCAGGCCGCCACCCCCAGCCCGGCCGCACCGGCGAGCGCGGCGCCCTTCAGCACGGTGCGACGAGCGGCGGACGGGCCGGGCATGGGTGTCTCCACTGGGTCGGGGGCCGGTGACGGCGGGGGCCGGTGACATACGCGACGATACCGGGGCCGTTCCGGCCGCTCTTCAGCGGCTGCCCCGCCGGTGGCGCACGCCTTCGAGGAACGCCCCGACCGCCGCCCGGAAGCCCTCCGGGTCCTCGGTCCAGGGCAGGTGTCCCGCGCCCGCCAGCGTCGTCCTGGTCACGTCGGGGAGCGCGCGCTCCAGCGAGTCCACGGACCAGCGGGGCCGGATGTCGCCCTCCCCGTCCACGATCAGCACGGGGACACGCAGCGCCGCGCACCGCTCCCGTAGTCCGTGGGTGGCCGAGGGCCGCTTCAGCTCCGCGCCGATGGTGGCGTTGCACGCGTAGTTGACGCCGAACCACGGGCTCGCCATGGCCTCGGCGTGTGCCTGCGCGCGGTCGCGGTCGGTGAAGTCCACCGACCACTGGAGGACCGCGTACTCCCGGTCCTCCGCGTCCGTACGGCCGTCGCCGCGCTCACGCAGTTCCTCCCAGCGCTTCCGCCGGCCGGGGCGCTCGCCGAGCCTGCGGTGGAACGCCTCCTTGTATGCCGGATGCCAGGTGGAGTCGTCGTCGATGCCGGTGCCCGAGACATAGATCAGCCCGCCGACCCGGGCGGAATGGGCCAGCGCGTATTCCAGGGCCAGCCGCGCGCCCCAGGAGTGGCCGAGCAGCGTGACCCGCTCCGGCCCGAAGTGGCGCCGTACGGCTTCGAGGTCGGCGATCGAACGGTCGGTGCTGTACGGGCCCGAGCGCTGGGAGCGGCCGCAGCCCCGCTGGTCCCAGCGGTACGCCGGGGTGCCGGGGAGCAGAGCGGCCGGCTCGTCCAGGGTGTCCCAGAGGCCCGGCCCGCCATGGCAGAGGATCACGGGCTCGCCGGGGCCGCCGCCCGTGCGCGTGGCCCAGAGCCGTACCCCGTCGTCCGTCAGAACCGTCTCGTCCCGACCCGCCCCGTCCGCACCCGTCCCGTCCGCCCCCGTGTCGTCCACACCTGTCTCGTCCATCCCAGGATTGTGCCGAGTCCGGGGGCGACGGGACAGCCGTTGGTCACGAGGCGACGCGGGGCCTGAGCGCCCCCCGGGGCGCCCCCGGGAGGGCCCGACGCACCCGACACACCCGGCGCCCCGGGCACCCCCGGGGTCAGGCGCGGCGCGAGCGCGCGGTGGTCTTCTTCGCCGCCGCCTTCGCCGGTGCCTTCCTGGCCGCCGTCTTGCGGGTGGTGGCCTTCTTCATGGGCGCCGCGTCGCTGATGCTCTCGGCGTCCAGGATCTCCCGCAGGAACTTTCCGGTGTGGCTGGCCGGGACTCCGGCCACCTGCTCCGGGGTGCCCTCCGCGATCACCAGACCGCCGCCGTTGCCGCCCTCCGGTCCCATGTCGATCACCCAGTCCGCCGTCTTGATGACGTCCAGGTTGTGCTCGATCACGATCACCGTGTTGCCCTTCTCGACCAGTCCGGAGAGCACCGTGATCAGCTTGCTGATGTCTTCGAAGTGCAGACCGGTCGTCGGCTCGTCCAGGACGTAGACCGTGCGGCCGGTGGACCGCTTCTGCAGCTCGCTCGACAGCTTCACCCGCTGCGCCTCACCGCCCGAGAGGGTCGGCGCGGACTGGCCAAGCCGGACATACCCGAGGCCGACCTCGTTGAGCGTCCTGAGGTGCCGCGAGATCGTCGGGACGGCCTCGAAGAAGTCCAGGGCCTCCTCGATCGGCATGTCCAGCACCTCGGCGATGGACTTGCCCTTGTAGTGGACCTCCAGGGTCTCCCGGTTGTAGCGGGCCCCATGGCAGACCTCGCACGGGACGTAGACGTCCGGCAGGAAGTTCATCTCGATCTTGATCGTGCCGTCGCCCGAGCAGTTCTCGCAGCGGCCGCCCTTGACGTTGAAGGAGAAGCGCCCGGGGAGGTAGCCGCGGACCTTGGCCTCCATCGTCTCGGCGAAGAGCTTGCGGACATGGTCGAAGACACCGGTGTACGTGGCCGGGTTGGAGCGGGGCGTACGGCCGATGGGCGACTGGTCGACATGGACGACCTTGTCGACCAGATCGTCGCCGTCGACCCGGGTGTGCCGGCCGGGCACCGACTTCGCGCCGTTCAGCTCGCGCGCCAGATGCGTGTACAGGATGTCGTTGACCAGCGTCGACTTGCCGGAGCCCGAGACTCCGGTGATGGCCGTGAACACACCCAGCGGGAACGACACATCGATGTCCCGCAGGTTGTTCTCCCGGGCGCCGTGCACGGTGAGCTGCCGGCCCGGGTCGACCGGCCGGCGGATGCCCGGCGTCGGGATGGCCTTCTTCCCGGAGAGGTACTGGCCGGTCATCGACTCCTTGTTGGCCAGCAGCCCCTTCAACGGTCCCGAGTGCACGACCTTGCCGCCGTGCTCACCGGCGCCGGGGCCGATGTCGACCACCCAGTCGGCCACCTTGATGGTGTCCTCGTCGTGCTCCACGACGATCAGGGTGTTGCCCATGTCCCTCAGCCGGACCAGGGTCTCGATCAGCCGGTGGTTGTCCCGCTGGTGCAGACCGATCGACGGCTCGTCCAGGACGTACAGCACCCCGACCAGCCCCGAGCCGATCTGCGTCGCGAGCCGGATCCGCTGGGCCTCGCCGCCGGAGAGGGTCCCGGCCGCGCGGTTCAGCGAGAGGTAGTCCAGGCCGACGTCGACCAGGAACTTCAGCCGTTCGTTGACCTCCTTGAGCACCCGCTCGGCGATCTTCTTGTCCCGGGCGTCCAGCTTGAGCTCGCCCAGGAAGTCGGCGCAGTCGCTGATCGACAGCGCGGCGACCTCGGCGATGGACTTCTCCATGACCGTGACCGCGAGGACGATCGGCTTGAGGCGGGTGCCCTCACAGGTCGGGCAGGGCACCTCGCGCATATAGCCCTCGAAGCGCTCCCTGCTGGTGTCGCTCTCCGCTTCCGTGTGCCGCCGCTTGACGAAGGAGACCGCTCCCTCGAAGGCGGGGCTGGTGTAGGCGCGCTCGCGGCCGTACCGGTTCCGGTACCGGACCTCGACCTGGGTCTTGTGGCCGTACAGCAGGGCCTTCCTGGCACGCTGCGGCAGTCCGGCCCACGGGATGTCCGTACGGAATCCGAGGGCCTTGGCGAGGCCGCCGATCTGCCGTCCGAAGTACTCCTTCGTATGGCCGTGGGACCAGGGGTGGATCGCGCCTTCATCGAGTGACTTGTCCTCGTCGGGAACGATCAGCTCCGGGTCGACCTCCATGCGCGTACCGATACCGGTGCAGTCGGGGCAGGCGCCGAAGGGCGAGTTGAAGGAGAAGGAGCGGGGCTCCAGCTCCTCGAAGGAGAGATCGTCGTACGGGCAGTACAGATGCTCGGAGTACATCCGCTCGCGCTCGGGGTCGTCCTCGGGGAGGTCGACGAAGTCGAGCACGACCATGCCGCCGGAGAGACCGAGCGCGGTCTCGACCGAGTCGGTCAGCCTGCGCTTGGCGCTGTCCTTCACCGTGAGGCGGTCGACCACCACCTCGATGGTGTGCTTCTCCTGCTTCTTGAGCTTGGGCGGCTCGCTGAGCTGGATCGTCTGCCCGTCGACCCTGGCCCGGCTGTACCCCTTCGTCTGGAGATCGGAGAAGAGATCGACGAACTCGCCCTTGCGCTCACGGACGAGCGGCGAGAGGACCTGGAACCGGCTGCCCTCGGGCAGTTCGAGCACCCGGTCCACGATGGCCTGCGGCGACTGCCGGGAGATCGGCCGGCCGCACTCGGGGCAGTGCGGCTTGCCGATCCTCGCGAAGAGCAGCCGGAGGTAGTCGTAGACCTCGGTGATCGTGCCGACCGTCGAGCGCGGGTTGCGCGAGGTCGACTTCTGGTCGATGGAGACTGCCGGGGAGAGCCCCTCGATGAAGTCGACGTCCGGCTTGTCCATCTGACCGAGGAACTGCCGGGCGTACGAGGAGAGGGACTCCACGTACCGGCGCTGCCCCTCGGCGAAGATCGTGTCGAACGCGAGAGAGGACTTGCCCGACCCGGAAAGCCCGGTGAAGACGATGAGGGAGTCACGGGGGAGGTCGAGCGACACGTTCTTGAGATTGTGCTCGCGCGCGCCACGGACGATGAGACGGTCGGCCACGCCTGTCCGCACCTTTCTGGAGAGAAGCAGGGGCGGAGCCCCCTTCCCACACTAATGGGGGTCGCCAGAACGAATGGATTGCCAAGTGGTGGATCGCCGGGCTTCGGAGCGCCGGGCGGGATTCCTACATGCCAGGATGCCTCTTCCGAGCTTATAGCACGCGCATTCGATTTACGGCCGCCCGTCACCGTCTTCACCCGATCGAGTGGCGGCACTATCGTCGGCGCCATGATCGATCACGAGCGTGACCTGGCGGCTGTACGTGAAGCGACGGACCGGCTCCTCAGCGCAGCCGCCCGACTGGACAACGCGGCCCTCGCCGCGCCGTCACGGCTCCCGGGCTGGAGCCGGGGACATGTGCTGGCACATCTCGCCAGGAACGCGGACGCACTGGTCAATGTGCTCGAAGGCCGACCCATGTACCGCGACGCCGAAACCCGTGACGCGGACATCGAGCGGGACGCGTCGCGCCCGCTGGATGTCCAGCTCGCCGATGTACGTAACACCGCCGACGGCTTCCAGCATTCCGCGGCCGCGCCCGCGGACTGGACGCGCGTCGTCACGATGCGCAACGGCGTCACGGATGTGGCGGCCCGCCTCCCGTTCCGGCGGCTGATCGAGATCGAGCTGCACCATGTCGATCTCGGTATCGGCCATGAGCTGGAAGATCTCTCCGAGGAGTTCACCGAGCGCGAGACCCGCTTCCTCGTGGAGCGCTTCTCCGGGAACGCCGCCGTCCCGCCGCTGGTCCTGACCACGCCCGACGGACGGAGCCGGCGCACGGGCCGTAGGGAGGGCACCGCGCTCGCCGTGAGCGGACCCGCCGCGGACCTGATGGGCTGGCTCGCGGGCCGCAGGGACGGCGCCGCCCTGAAGTCCCCGGACGGCCCCCTCCCCGTACTGCCCCCGCTATAGGCTGATCCGTATGACGTACAGCGGAACGGTGAAGGTCGGCGGACCGGCGGATGTGCATGAACTGCCCGCCCTGATGATCTCCAAGGTGGCCGTGGGGCCGATGGACAACAACGCCTATCTGCTGCGCTGCCGGGCCACCGGCGAGCAGCTGCTGATCGACGCGGCCAATGACGCCTCCACGCTGCTGACCCTGATCGGTGACGACGGCATCGCGTCGGTCGTCACCACACACCGCCATGGCGACCACTGGCAGGCCCTGGCCGAGGTCGTGGCGGCCACGGGGGCGCGGACGTACGCGGGGCGGTACGACGCCGAGGGCATCCCCGTCCCCACCGACGTCCCGGTCGAGGACGGGGACACGATCCGCGTCGGTGAGATCGAACTCACCGCCCTGCATCTGGTGGGCCACACCCCGGGCTCGATCGTGCTGGTCTACGACGACCCGCACGACCACGCGCATCTGTTCACCGGCGACTGCCTGTTCCCCGGCGGCCCCGGGAGGACCGGGACCCCGGCGGATTTCACGAGCCTGATGGACGGGATCGAGACCAAGATCTTCGCGGCCCTGCCGGACGAGGCGTGGATCTACCCAGGGCACGGCAACGACTCCACTCTCGGCGCCGAGCGCCCGCAGCTCGCGGCCTGGCGGGCGCGGGGCTGGTGACGGCTGGCCCGGCCCTTCGCTGACACGAGAGAGAGGGGGCGAGCGGCAGTACTGCCGCTCGCCCCCTCTCCGTTGCGCCTGTTCCGTGAGGATCAGGCCGTACCGCGAGGATCAGGCCGTTCCGTGAGGATCAGGCCGTTCCGTGAGGATCAGGCCTCGATGCTGTCCTTGTCCTTGCTGTCCTTGCCGCCGTCCGTCCCGGCGGCGACCGCGTCGCGCTCCGCCTGCTTCTTCGAGGCGATCAGGCTGGTGATCGTGGTGACGATCAGGACACCGCAGATGACCGCCAGCGAGACCGGAATGGAGATCTCGGGGACGTTCACCCCGGTCTCGTGCAGCGCGTGGAGCACCAGCTTCACACCGATGAAGCCCAGGATGACCGACAGGCCGTAGCTGAGGTGCACCAGCTTCTTGAGCAGCCCCCCGATGAGGAAGTAGAGCTGCCGCAGACCCATCAGGGCGAAGGCGTTGGCGGTGAAGACGATGTACGGGTCCTGGGTCAGACCGAAGATCGCGGGGATGGAGTCCAGCGCGAACAGCACGTCGGTGGTGCCGATGGCCAGCATGACCACCATCAGCGGGGTCAGGATCCGCTTGCCGTTGCTCCGGATGAAGAGCTTGGTGCCGTGGTACTTGTCGGCGACCCCGAAGCGCTTCTCGATGGACTTCAGGAGACGGTTCTCCTCGAACTCCTCTTCCTCGTCGTCCGAGCGTGCCTCCTGGATGAGCTTCCAGGCGGTGTAGATCAGGAACGCGCCGAAGATGAAGAAGACCCACGAGAAGCTGGCGATGATCGCGGCGCCGGCCGCGATGAATATCGCGCGCAGGACCAGGGCGATCAGCACACCGATGAGCAGCACGCGCTGCTGCAGATGCGTGGGAACCGAGAACTTCGCCATGATCAGGACGAAGACGAAGAGATTGTCGACACTGAGCGACTTCTCGGTGATGAAGCCGGCGAAGAACTCGCCGGACGCCTGCCCCGTCCCGAACACCATCAGGCCGAGGCCGAACAGCGCGGCGAGGGCGATCCAGACGACCGTCCAGATACCGGCTTCCTTCATCGACACGTCATGGGGCTTGCGCCCGATGAAGAAGTCGACAGCGATCAGGGCGGACAGACCAAGAATGGTCAGCACCCAGAGATTCATGGAAACGTCCACTGTGCCTCCGGCTTCGTACGGCTACAAATCAGCGTCGTCGCTGCCGGAGGTCTCTTCCACCCGGGCGGCTTCCGCCGCTCCCCGGGCCGACGCCCCGGGATCGATGGCGATCCGTATTGACGGGCACGTCGCGATGTGGGAGTACTCCCCTCCGCTGCCAAGAAGAGTACAGGAAAGACCAAGGAAAGGTAAAGAAAGAGGTAAACGATCGCCAAGTGTGCAGGTCAGGCCAGGATCAGCGACGCCACGTACGGCGAGCGGACGCCACCTGTTCCAGCACCTGGAGGAGCACCCGGCTCCTCGGCGGCACCGCCGGTGGTTCGTAGGTCCAGGCGTGGCCGACCCAGGGATCGGCGAGGTGATCGTCCGGGACGGGGGTGATCCGGAGCAGCGTCCGCCAGAGCGGGTCCAGCACCGGTCCGTACCCGCTCGCGTCCTCGCGGTCCGCGACCATCAGCAGATGCACGCCGACGGCGGGCCCTTCATCGGCCAGATAGCGCAGCTGGGTGACCGCGCGGTCGTCGAAGCCGTGCGGGAAGTCATTGACGATCAGCAGCTGCTCGGCGGTGTCGAGACCGGGCGGCAGGGATTCGGCCGCCCCGGCGCGAAGCGCCATCTGCACCAGATCCACCCGCTGGGTGAGCGCCGCGAGGACGGTCGCCACTCCCCCCGCACCCGTCGCGGGCGGCTGGTCCAGCACTCCGGACGCGGTCAGCGGGGCCAGTGAGCGCGCCCCCGAGCCCGCCGGGTCGATCACATGGACGGTGAACTCTCCGGGCGGGTAGACGGCCAGGAGGCGCGCGGCATGGGCGACCGCGGTGTCCATGGCCAGCCCGCGCAGCTGGGCGTCGTCCATCATCAGCGCGGCCTCGGAGCCGGAGCGGCCGCTGTCGACCCAGAGCCCGCGTTCCAGGGGCAGCCGCACCAGCATCGGTATCCGCAGGTCGGGGCGCTCGGGCAGATGGACGTCGCCGAGGCGGAGTGCCATCGGGATCTCCATCGGAACGCGGTAGCCGTGCCAGACGGGGTTGTCCCAGCGGGCGTAGGCATACGGCAGCGCGGGCTCGACGACCTCGGACTCGGCGACGAGCTGGGCGAGATCGCGGTCGAGGGCCTCGCGTGCCTGGCCGGCGAGCTGGTCGTGCTTGGCGCGGGCGGCCTCGCGGGCGGTGTCTCCCGCTCCGCCGATGCGCAGGCGGGGGTCGGAGAGGACGCGGTCCAGCTCCTGGTCGAGACGCGACTCGGCGAAGTCCATGGCGCTGCGGTACGCGGCGACCGTGCGGGCCAGGTCTTCGAACATGCCCCAGACCTGGTTGTAGAGGCGCTCGTCCAGGGACCAGCCCGTGGCGTCGCCCGCGACGGGACGGGGCGGCCGGCCCGGCTGCGCGGGGCCCGTGGCCGGGGGCGGAGTGGGAGGCGTGGAGGTACGGCGGCCCGGATGCGTGTAGTTGACCGCCCCGCCCGCGCCGCCCACATCACCCGTCCCGCCCGTGCCGGGCTGCGGGCCTCCGGGCGACGGCGGTCCGGACGAGGACGGCCCGGCGGACGGCACGGTGTCGGGCGCGGACTGCGGCGCGGGGGCGGGCCCCAGGGCCGGGGGCAGCCCCTCGGACCTGCGGCGCCTGCCGTCGGCCGCACCCGGCAGGGGTGTCTGTACGGCGCTGGCCAGATGGCCGGCCACCGCCTCATGGATACCGGCGGCGAAGACACGGGCCTGCGGCAGGCCCTGGTCACCGAAGAGCTCGGCGAGGCCGCCCGCGTACCCCTGGCCGACGGCCCTGACCTTCCAGGCGCCCTGGCGACGGTACAGCTCCAGGGCCACGACGGCGGTCTCGGAGTCCAGCCCGGTGAGGGTGAAACTGGCGACCTCCGCGCCCTCGGTGGAGGTGACGGCCGCGAAGGGGGCCGCGGTGGCGCCGAAGCGGTCGGGACCGCCGACGCCCTCGGGGAGGGCGAGCAGAGCGCGCACCAGATGCACGCGCGGGGGCAGGGCTTCGAGATCGACATGGAAGCGCAGGCCCGCGGCGGCCTGGCGGGACACCTCGATGCCCGGGAGCGAGGGCGAACCGGGGTGGACGATCCACTCCGTGCCACCGACGGTGCCCTGGGCGTCCGCGAGCGTGGCGCAGGCCATGACCGGTGTGCCGGCCGTCACCCGGATCTCCAGTCGGGTGTGGGGCAAGGGGTGGTTCTGCCCCCGGACCAGCTCGGCCGTCATCGCCTCTGTCCCCTCATCGGTTACGCGTCGGTGTTCAGGTGTGGGTGTACAGCTCTGTACGGGTGTTCCGGTGCGGATGCTCAGGTGCGCGTGTTCATGTGCGGGGGGGGGAAGGGTGCGGTGCGAGGTCAGAGGCGCGGCAGCCCCCGGTGGCCTGCGCCGGCCTCCGGGAGCTGCGCGTACGGGACGACGACGTCGCCGCGTCCTACGGATGCGGGATGTCGCCGCGTCCTACAGATGCGGCAGGATCGACGGCATCAGGTCCTGGAACGTACGGCCGTTGGCCGGGTTGCCGAGGGCCGTCATCTGCCAGCCGGAGCCGACGCGGTGGACCTTCGCCATGATCTGCGCGGTGTACTGGCCCCCGCCGTCGAGCGTGTAGCGGGCCATCTCCTGGCCGTTGGTCTCGTCGACGATGCGGCAGAAGGCGTTCTGGACCTCCTGGAACGTCTGGCCGGTGAAGGAGTTCACCGTGAAGACGATCTGGTCGATATGGACCGGGATCCGCTGGAGGTCGACGAGGATCGCCTCGTCGTCGCCGCCCTGGCCCGCGCCGCCGACGAGATTGTCACCGGTGTGCCGTACCGAGCCGTCGTCGCTGACGAGATGACGGAAGAAGACCACGTCGACCGGCTGCTTGTCGGCGAACAGCACCGCCGAGGCGTCCAGGTCGATCTCGCGGGTACGGGAGCCGAACAAGCCCCGGCGCGGGGCGGCCTGCCAGCCGAGCCCCATGCGCACCGCCGTCAGGGTGCCGCCGCCCTTCTTCTCCAGGCTGATGGCCTGACCCTTGGTCAGATTGACGCCAGGGCCTCCGGTCGCGCCGCCCTTGGATACGTCCGCCACGCGCTGTCCCCTCTCGAATGGTTCCCCCGCAACCGTCCGTATGCGGTTGCGCAGCACCCTACGCAGTCACGCGGACAGCGCAGGAGACTTGGACCGTTTTTGTGTCGGTCTTGCAACACACCAGGTGTCCCGGTGTGTCAGGCGAGCCCCGCCTCCCTCATCTGCCGCAATTCCTTCTTGAGTTCGCCCACTTCGTCGCGCAGTCGCGCGGCGATCTCGAACTGCAGCTCGGCGGCGGCGGCCCGCATCCGGTCGGTCATCTCCTCGATGATCCCGGCCAGTTCGGCGGCGGGCCGGTCGGTGAGCACCGCGCCCGCGGTCCCGGCCTTGCCGCCCTTCGCGGACTTCGCCCCGAGCGAGGGGACCGGGGCCTTGGCCGGCTTGCCGTCCTTCGACTGCCGGTAGCCCGTGCCGAGCAGGGCCTCGGTGTCGACCTCCTCGCGCGCGATGGTCGCGACGATGTCGTTGATCTTCTTGCGGAGCGGCTGGGGGTCGATACCGCGCTCGGTGTTGTACGCGATCTGCTTCTCACGGCGCCGGTTCGTCTCGTCGATCGCCTGCGCCATCGCCGGGGTGATCTTGTCCGCGTACATATGGACCTGGCCGGACACATTGCGCGCGGCCCGGCCGATGGTCTGGATCAGTGAGGTGCCCGAGCGCAGGAAGCCCTGCTTGTCGGCGTCGAGGATCGCCACCAGGGAGACCTCCGGGAGGTCGAGGCCCTCACGCAGCAGGTTGATGCCGACGAGGACGTCGTACTCACCGGCGCGCAGCTCACGCAGCAGCTCGACCCGGCGCAGGGTGTCCACGTCGCTGTGCAGATACCGGACCTGGATGCCCAGTTCCAGGAAGTAGTCGGTGAGGTCCTCGGCCATCTTCTTGGTGAGCGTGGTCACCAGGACGCGCTCGTCCTTCGCGGTCCGCTCGCGGATCTCATGGACCAGATCGTCGATCTGGCCCTCCGTGGGCTTGACGACGACCTCGGGGTCGATCAGGCCGGTGGGACGGATGATCTGCTCCACGAAGCCGTCGGAGCGGGACAGTTCGTATGCCCCCGGAGTGGCGGAGAGATAGACGGTCTGGCCGATCCGCTGCTGGAACTCCTCCCACTTCAGCGGGCGGTTGTCGAGCGCGGACGGCAGCCGGAAGCCGTGGTCGACCAGCGTCCGCTTGCGGGACGCGTCCCCCTCGTACATCGCGCCGATCTGCGGCACGGTGACATGCGACTCGTCGATGACCAGCAGGAAGTCCTCGGGGAAGTAGTCGAGGAGCGTGTTGGGCGCGGAGCCGGGGGCGCGGTCGTCGAAGTGCATCGAGTAGTTCTCGATCCCCGAGCAGGAGCCGATCTGGCGCATCATCTCGATGTCGTACGTCGTACGCATCCGCAGTCGCTGCGACTCCAGCAGCTTGCCCTGCTTGTCCAGCTCGGCCAGCCGGGTCTCCAGCTCCCGCTCGATGCCGTTGACCGCCTTCTCCATGCGCTCGGGGCCGGCCACGTAGTGGCTCGCCGGGAAGATGTACAGCTCGTCGTCGTCGCTGATGACCTCGCCGGTGAGCGGGTGCAGCGTGGAGAGCGCCTCGATCTCGTCGCCGAACATCTCGATACGGACGGCCAGCTCCTCGTAGACCGGGAAGATCTCGATGGTGTCGCCCCGGACCCGGAAGGTGCCCCGGGTGAACGCGAGGTCGTTGCGCGTGTACTGGATGTCGACGAAGCGGCGCAGCAGCTGGTCCCTGTCCAGCTCCAGGCCCACCTTCAGCGGCACCATCCGGTCCACGTACTCCTGGGGTGTACCGAGGCCGTAGATGCAGGAGACCGAGGCGACGACGATCACGTCGCGCCGGGTGAGAAGGGAGTTCGTCGCGGAGTGGCGCAGCCGCTCCACCTCCTCGTTGATGGAGGAGTCCTTCTCGATGTAGGTGTCCGACTGGGGGACGTACGCCTCGGGCTGGTAGTAGTCGTAGTACGAGACGAAGTACTCGACGGCGTTGTTGGGCAGCAGCTCGCGGAATTCGTTGGCCAGCTGGGCGGCGAGCGTCTTGTTCGGCGCCATCACCAGCGTGGGCCGCTGGAGCTTCTCGATCATCCAGGCGGTCGTCGCCGACTTTCCCGTGCCGGTCGCGCCGAGCAGGACGACGTCCTTCTCGCCCGCGCGGACACGCCGCTCCAGGTCGGCGATGGCCGTCGGCTGGTCGCCACTGGGCTGGTAGGAGCTGACGACCTCGAAAGGCGCCACCGTACGTTCGATCTTGGAAACGGGCCGCATGGATCCACCGTACGACCCCGCACTGACAGTGGGGCTGCGAGCGGCGCCGGATCACCCGGGGTGACCGGCGGCTCACCCGTGTCACCAGTCGTGGAGGTCCTGGGAGCCGCGGCGCGGGGACCTGGCGGCCGTACGGTCGGCGTGCTCACGAAGGGCCGGCCGCGGCCGGAGCCGCTGCGCGGGCACCCCGCCCCGCCCGCACGGCCCGGTCACGGACCCCGCGGAGCGTGACCGCTCGGGACGGCCCGTCACCAGCAGCGGGTCGACCAGCACCGCCACACCGGCCAGCAGCAGGAAGAACGCCGGGCCGACCAGCATCGGGGCCAGCAGTTCGGTGGGCGGGGCGCCGCCCGAGTCGTCGACGGCGCCGTCCAGATGCACGTGGACCGCGGCCATCGCGGTGTAGTGCATTCCGGTCGACGCGACGCCCATCACCGCGCTGGCGGCCAGACCGGCCAGAAATCCGCGGTGCGAGACGACCACCCAGATCGCCGCCGTCGCCGCGACGACGGCGATCATGACGGAGAGCGCGACGGTGACAGTGTCGTATCCGACGCGGCCCTGTAGCCGTATGCCGGCCATGCCGAGGTAGTGCATGGTGGCGAAACCGAGGCCGGTGATGATGCCGCCGGTGACGAGCGTCATCGGGGTCGTGCCGCGGTACCCCACGATGAATATCCCCACCCCGACCATGACGATCCCCACGACGAGGCTGGCGAACGTCGTGAGCCGGTCGTAGCCGACCGGCACCTCCGAGACGCTGAACCCCATCATCGCGATGAAGTGCATCGTCCAGACGCCGGAGCCGATCGCGGCCGATCCCAGCGCGAGCCCGCCGGGCTTCCAGGAGCGTCTGGCACGGAGGGATCTCGCCGTGCAGCGCAGGCCCAGAGCCGCGCCGAGGCAGGCCATCAGAAAGGCCACTACGGGGGTGACGAGACCGTAGCTGAATCCGTCGATCGTGCCCTGCATAGCGGTATGCCCCTCACCCCTCGTGCTCCCTGTGCGAAAGCGCCGGCTCGGGCGAGGGTAGGACGGCCGGCCCGGTCAGCAAACAGGCCGTCGGCGTTTTGTCGACACGAAACGGCGCGACCCCAGGGTACGGGGCGGCCCCGCGCCGGTGTGGCTTCATGATCTCACCCCATCGTTCCGGTCCGCCGCGTGACTTCACGTGGTGGCCAACCTTCGCCTGTTCCCCGTTGGCCGGGGGCTGTCACGCTCTGGCCGACCGTCATCGCACGACGCGAGGAGTACACGTGTCCACACGCACCTCAGTGACAACGGCCGCCGCACTGCTGGGAGTCACGGCACTGGTTCTGCCCGGCGCCGCCACCGCGAGCGCGGGCCCGGCCGCCGGGTCCAAGAGCGGGAGCCCCGTCGTCATCGCGCACCGCGGCGCCTCCGCCTACGCCCCGGAGAACACGCTCGCGGCCGTCGAAGCGGCCGATGACCTGGGCATCGACTGGGTGGAGAACGACGTCCAGCGCACCAAGGACGGCCGGCTCGTGGTGATCCACGACGACAACCTCCAGCGGACCACCGATGTGGAAGAGGTCTTCCCCGACCGGGCGCCCTGGAAGGTCAAGGACTTCACGGCGGCGGAGATCGCCCGGCTGGACGCGGGCAGCTGGTTCGGCGAGCGGTGGGCGGGCGAGCGCGTTCCCACGCTGAAGCAGTATCTGGAGGCCGTCGAGGCCAACCGGCAGAAGCTGCTCCTGGAGATCAAGGCGCCCGAGCAGTACCCCGGCGTCGAGAAGGACATCCTGCGGGTGCTGGGCCGGGAGGGCTGGCTCAGCCGCTCGCACGTCCGGAACAAACTGGTCATCCAGAGCTTCGGCGCGGACAGCATCCGTACGGTGCACCAGCTGCGTCCGGACCTCACGACCGGCTTCCTCGGCGCGCCCGCGGTGGCCGATCTGCCCGCGTACGCGGCGTTCACGGACCAGATCAACCCGGCGCACGCGGCGCTCACCGGCGACTACGTGGCCGCGGTGCACCGGCTCAGGGGCCCGCACGGCAAGCCGCTCACGGTGAGCACCTGGACGGTCGATGACACGGCGGGCGCGGTGCGCGTCCGGGATCTCGGCGTGGACGGCATCATCACCAACAAGCCGGACCTGGTCCGGGACGCGGTGGGCTGAGGCCGGAAGCCGGCGGTCCGGGGCCGGAGGGCGGTCTCAGGGCCGTTGTCAGTGGTGGCCCGTACCGTGGTCGGCATGGACAACTACGGGCAGTCGCCGGTGGAGTGGACGGTCGTGCCCACCGGCATCGGGCCGCTGCTGCTGGCCGCGACCGGCCAGGGGCTGGTGAGCGTCGTCTTCCATGTCGACGGACCGGTGCGGGAGAAGGCGCTCGGACAGCTGAGGGACCGGCTGGGCACCGAGCCCGCCGAGTCGGCGTCGGGGCTGCTGGCCGAGCCGATACGCAGGCTGTCCGCGTACTTCGCGGGCGAACTGCGGGAGTTCGGGCTGCCGCTCGACTGGTCGCTCTCCACGGGCTTCAACCGGCAGGTGCTGCGCGAGCTGGCGACGGGCGTCCCGTACGGCACCGTGGTCGGTTACGGCGATCTGGCCAGGCGGGTGGGCCAGCCGGCGGCCGCCCAGGCGGTCGGCGCGGCGATGGGCTCCAACCCGCTGCCGGTGGTGGTGCCGTGTCATCGCGTGGTGGAGAGCGACGGCGGGCTCGGCGGCTTCGGGGGCGGCCTCGAGACGAAGCGGCGGCTGCTGGCTCTGGAAGGGGTGCTCCCTGAACCGCTCTTCTGAGCCGCCTCCTCGTACCCTAAATAAGCCGGATCATGCGCTTTTACCGCCACTTGTCCGCTTTCAGTGCCGGGATTAGGCTTATCGGTGGAGAACCACGGCGCTTACAGCCCGGCGGGCCGCAGATGTCTCCCCGGGGCGTCCTGCCCCGGGGAGGGACACGTTCCGTACCGGCACGTCCCGTACCGGCACACACCTCGGCCGCACTGTCCGGACGGTGGCCGTCTCCAGCACACAGGCCGAGTCATCCGCTGGACGAGGAGAGCCGAAGGGACGGCGAGTCAGGATGAGCGGAGGAAACAAGGCAGTCGCATACATCAAGCCGGGTGAGGTGGATGTGAGGACCACCGACTACCCGACGCTCGAACTGCAGGACGGGCCGGGTGTGGCTCCCGCGAACGTAGGCCGGAAATGCCGCCACGGGGTCATCCTCAAGGTACTCGCGACCAACATATGCGGCAGCGACCAGCACATGGTGCGCGGCCGGACCACGGCACCCGAAGGCTTGGTACTCGGCCACGAGATCACCGGTGAGGTCATCGAGCGCGGCCCCGATGTCGAGTTCATCAACGTCGGCGACGTCGTGTCGGTGCCGTTCAACATCGCCTGCGGCCGCTGCCGCAACTGCAAGGAACGCCAGACCGGTATCTGTCTGAACGTCAATCCCGCCCGTCCCGGCGCGGCGTACGGCTACGTCGACATGGGCGGCTGGGTCGGCGGACAGGCGGAGTACGTGATGGTGCCGTACGCCGACTTCAACCTGCTGCGCTTCCCCGACCGTGACGCGGCGCTGGAGAAGCTGCTCGATCTGACGATGCTGTCGGACATCTTCCCCACCGGCTACCACGGCGCGGTGACGGCCGGCACGGGCGTCGGCTCCACGGTGTATGTCGCGGGTGCGGGACCTGTCGGTCTGGCCGCCGCGGCCTCGGCCCAGTTGCTCGGCGCCGCGGTCGTCATCGTCGGCGACCTCAACGCCGAACGGCTCGCGCAGGCGCGCAGTTTCGGCTGTGAGACCGTCGACCTCACCAAGGGGTCGGTCGAGGACCAGATAGCCCAGATCCTGGGCGAGCCCGAGGTGGACTGCGCGGTCGACGCGGTCGGCTTCGAGGCACGCGCGCACGGCAAGGACTCCAAGGAGGCTCCCGCGACCGTCCTCAACTCCCTTATGGGTGTGGTCAGGGCGGGCGGCGCGCTCGGTATCCCGGGGCTGTACGTCACCGACGACCCGGGCGGTATCGACGACGACGCCAAGAGCGGCACGCTGAAGGTCAGGCTGGGCCTGGGCTGGGCGAAGAGCCACACGTTCAGCACCGGACAGTGCCCGGTGATGAAGTATCACCGCGGCCTGGCGATGGCGATCCTGCACGGCAAGGTCCACATCGCGAAGGCCGTCAACGCCACGGTGATCTCGCTCGAGGACGCCCCGCGCGGCTACGACGAGTTCGACCACGGCGCGAGCCGGAAGTACGTGCTCAATCCGCATGGCGCGCTGAACGGGGTGGTGGCCGCCTGAGTGATCCCGGGCGGTGGAGGGCGCGGTCGGCACCGCGCCCTCCACGGCGCCCGGGGCCGGGCATCGAGCCGGGTGCGCGGACGATGCCCGTCGACGCGCGGAGGAGGGCGCGGAGGTTCCCGCGCGCGTTCCCCCGCGCGTCGACGTTTGCGTCCGCGCGGGATGTGCCATGGATGGGGACATGCCAGACATCACTTCGCAGCTCTCCCCGGAGGTACGGGAGGCGCTCGCCGCGCACCGTCCCGTGGTCGCCCTCGAATCGACGATCATCGCGCACGGACTGCCGCGCCCGCGCAATCTCGCGGTCGCGGAGGAGCTGGAGGCGCTCGTACGGTCCAGCGGCGCCGTACCCGCCACGGTCGCCGTGCTGGACGGCCGGCCCCAGGTGGGCCTGTCCAAGGACCAGTTGGAACGGGTCGCCCAGGACGACTCCGTACGGAAGCTGGGCCATCGCGATCTGGCGCCCGCGCTCGCGGCGGGCGCGAGCGGTGCGACGACCGTGTCCGCCACGGCGTTCCTGGCCGCGCGGGCCGGGATCCGGGTCTTCGCGACGGGCGGGCTCGGCGGGGTCCACCGCGGCTGGACCGACACCCAGGACGAGTCGGCCGATCTGCGGCTGCTGGCCAGGACCCGGATCACCGTGGTGTGCGCGGGCGTCAAATCGATCCTCGACGTACCGGCGACGCTCCAGCGGCTGGAGACACTGGGCGTCGGCGTCCTCGGCTACGGGACCGACCGGTTCCCCGGCTTCTATCTGGCCTCGTCCGGTGAACCGGTCGACTGGACGGTCCGTACCCCCGAGGAGGTCGCGGCGGTGATGGACGCTCAGGACGCGCTCGGCGGGCCGGAGGCGGCGCTCATCGTCGCCAACCCCGTACCGGAGGCGGAGCAGCTGGATCCGAAGCTGCACGACCGGGTGCTCGCGGAGGCCCTGACGGAGTGTCATGAGCGCGGGATCGGCGGCCAGGCCGTCACTCCGTTCCTGCTGGACCAGCTGATGCGACGCACGGGCGGCGCCTCACTGGAGGCCAATCTCGCGGCGGTGCGCGGCAATGTGTGGCTCGCGTCGCGCATCGCGGTGGCACGGACCACGGCGGCACGGACCGCGGCGGGCGGATGAGCGCCGGTGCCCCGGGCGGTGGGCTGCTGGTGATCGGGGACGTGGTCACCGATGTGGTGGCACGCCACCGCACCCCGCTCGCGCACGGTACGGACACGGCCGCCGAGATCCGTACGCTGCCGGGCGGCGCCGGGGCCAACGCGGCCTGCTGGGCCGCGCGCTCCGGGTGCGCGGACGTACGGCTCCTGGCGCGGGTGGGAGCGGAGGCGCGGGAGTGGCACGAGGAGCGGCTGCGGCGGGCGGGTGTACGTCCCCGTCTCGTCATCGACGACCGGGTGCCGACCGCGACGGTGATCTGTCTGGTCGACGCGTCCGCCGAACGCACACTGCTCACCGACAGCGGCGCGGCGCTGCGGCTGTCTCCCGCCGACTGGTCGCCGTCCCTGCTGGACGGGGTCGGCAGGCTGCATCTCTCCGGCTATCTCTTCTTCGCCGAGACGAGCCGTCAACTGGCCTCGGCCGCCATGGAATCGGCCGTGGAGCGGGGCGTTCCGGTGAGTGTGGACCCCGCCTCGGCGGGCTTCATCAAGGAGCTGGGCGCGGACCGGTTTCTGGCATCGGCCGAGGGTGTGGAGACGCTGCTCCCGAACGCGGACGAGGCCAGGCTCCTCACCGGGCTGACGAGCGTGGCGGACGCGGCCGCCGCGCTGAGCCGGCGGGCCGGGGTGGCGGTGGTGACCCTGGGCGGGGACGGCGCGCTGGTGGCGGAGGCGGGGGCCGTCACGGCCCGGGTCCCGCCGATCCCGGCACGCGCCGTGGACTCCACGGGGGCGGGCGACGCCTTCACCGGCGCGTTCCTCGCTGCCCGGCTCGCGGGGGCGGACCCGGTGGCGGCCGCGGCGGCGGGCTGCGGGGCGGGGGCGCGAGCGGTGGCGACGGTGGGAGGCCGGCCCTGACGCGGGGGTGGGAGGCCGGCCCTGACGCGGGGCGCCTCCGCCGACGCCCTGCCCTCCTGCCTCAGGGGCTCTCTGCATGCCTGGGCCCGGGGGTCCGCCGAAGCCCATGCCGGCCGAGCCGTCGGCCGCTGTCCGAGGCCGTTATCCGAGGCCGAGGCCACTATCCGAGGCCACCCCACGCCGGATGGCGCGGATCGTCGGTCCGAACGACCACATCCGACGCCTCGGCCGGGTCCACCTCCCGCTCGTACCGCTCGAAAGCGGGGAGCGTCCAGCGTTCGTTCTCGTCGGTACGGCGCCTGAGCGCGGCCGGTGACAGCCTCAGATGCACCGTGAGGTCGAACGGGAACCAGTGCCCCAGCAGCAGCGGTCCGTGCAGCACCAGCACACCACCGGGCGGGAGTTCGCTGTGCGGGCTGCGGGTCGCCCGGTCGGTGGCCGGGTCCCAGAGGTCGGGCAGCACCCGTCCGGTACCACCGGGCTCCAGCGGCCCGAAGACCTCCCGCCACAGCGCCCCGGTGTCGAACCAGCCGCTGTAGTACGACTCGGGGTCCTCGCGCCCGTACTCGTACCGCAGCGACGCCGGCCGCAGGAACCCGGCGGTCCCGACGACCAGTACCGACCGGCCTCGTACCCGCAGCGCCTCCGCGAGCGCGGCGGCCCGCTCGCCGGTCCCGGCGGCCGGTGCTCCGTCGATGGCGACGCGGAGCCAGGGACCGCCGTCCGCCGCCCCGGTCTCCAGCACCCGGTCGGCGACGGCCTCGGTCAGCCGCTCCCACGTGATCGCTTCGAGTCGCACCCGCCCATCATCGTCCAGCACCCCTCGCTCAGGGCGCGTCGGCCCCCGCCGGCCACCGCCGGTCAGCAGGGTTCAGATCCCGGTCACGGGAAGAGCCTGCTCGGCCCAGATGGTCTTGCCGCCCGTGCCCTGGCGAGTGCCCCAGCTCTGTGTGAGCTGAGCGACGAGCAGGAGGCCACGGCCCCCCTCGTCGAACACCCGGGCCCGGCGCAGATGCGGGGCGGTGTTGCTCCCGTCCGAGACCTCGCAGATGAGGCTGCGGTCATGGATGAGGCGCAGTTGGATGGGTCCCTCGGCGTATCGGATGGCGTTGGTGACCAGTTCGCTGACCACCAGTTCCGTGGTGAAGACGGCCTCTTCCAGCCCCCAGGCGGCCAGTTGTCCCGCAACGTCCCTGCGCGCCTGGGCCACCCCGGCGGGATCGCCGTCCAGCTCCCACGTCGCGACCTGGCTCGCGTCGAGAGCGCGGGTGCGGGCGAGGAGCAGGGCGACGTCGTCGGCGGGGCGGCTGGGGAGCAGCGTCTTCAGTACGTTGTCGCAGGTGTCCTCCAGCGGCGCGGCGGGCTGCGCGAGGGCGGTGCGCAGCGCGGCGAACGATTCGTCGATGCCGCGCTCGCGTGATTCGACGAGGCCGTTGGTGAACAGCGCGAGCACGCTGCCCTCCCGCAGCTCCACCTCGACGGATTCGAAGGGCAGATTGCCCAGGCCGAGCGGGGGCCCTGCGGGCAGGTCGAGGAAGTCGACAGTGCCGTCCGGGGTGACCATCGCGGGCTGCGGGTGTCCGGCGCGCGCGACGGAACAGCGACGGGACACCGGGTCGTAGACCGCGTAGAGGCAGGTGGCGCCGACGTCCCCGGCGGCGTCGGCCGCGGCGCCCGGGTTCTGTCCGCTCGACGCTTCCGCGGCCAGATGGTTGACGAGGTCGTCGAGGTGGGTGAGCAGTTCGTCGGGCGGCAGATCGACATCGGCGAGGGTGCGTACGGCCGTACGCAGCCGGCCCATCGTGGCCGACGCCTGGACGCCGTGGCCGACCACGTCGCCCACGACCAGGGCCACCCGCGAACTGGACAGCGGGATCACATCGAACCAGTCGCCGCCGACCCCGGCTCCCGTGTCCGCGGGGAGGTAGCGGAAGGCGAACTCGACCGCCGCGTGGTCGGGCAGCGCGCGCGGCAGCAGGCTGCGCTGAAGGGCGAGCGCCGTGTCGCGTTCGCGCGTGTAGCGGCGGGCGTTGTCGATGCAGACGGCCGCCCGCGCCGTGATCTCCTCGGCGAGCAGCAGATCGTCCAGCTCGAAGGGGGCCGGGCTCCGGTGGCGCGAGAAGGTGGCCACTCCGAGGATGGCGCCGCGAGCACGCAGCGGGACGGCCATCTGTGAGTGGAACCCGAACGCGCGCATCTTGGCGGCGCGCCGCGGGTCACCGGCGTCCCAGCGGGCCATGGAGGCGTCCGTCACCTTCCTCATGACGCCCCGCTGGGTGAACAGGGACTCCGCGGCGGGTGAGCTGTCGGGGTAGAAGGAGGTGTCCCCGAACTCGACCACGGCTTCCGGAACGCCCTCATAGATGGACTGGCAGGCGACGCGCCGCAGCCTGACCCCGCCGGGCAGCGGTCCCGCGGGTGCCTCGCCGCCGCCTCTGCTGACCTCGGGGAGCAGATCGACCGTGACGAAGTCGGCGAGCGCGGGGACCGCGACATCGGCCAGTTCCTGCGCGGTGCTCACGACGTCGAGGGCGCTGCCGATGCGGGTACTGGCCTCGTTCACCAGAAGCAGCCGCTGCTGGGCCCGGTTCTGCTTGGTCATGTCGTGGACCGCCACGACGACACCGCGTGTCCGGCCGTCGCCGTCCCGCAGCGGGGCGATGGAGACCGACCAGGCGAACTCCTGGTCGCGGCCCGGCAGGCGCAGCGAGAATTCGAGACGCTGTGGTTCGCCCGTCTCCAGCGCCCGCAGCATGTGCCGCTCGGTGTTGTCGATCTCCGGGGCGGGCATGGCCTCGGGCAGCCGCAGCCCGCGTACGTCGTCCTCGGTGAGGCCCAGCAGCCTTTCCATGTCTTCGCTCACGTGCCGCAGCCGCAGCCGGGTGTCGTAGACGGCCGTCGGACAGGGCGACTGCATGAAGACCAGTTCGAGCAGGTACGGATCCTCGAAGTCCGGTTCTTCGGAGTGCGGTTCTTCGGGGTGCGCTTCTTCGGAGCGCGGGACCTCGGAGCGCGGGACCTCGGAGCGCGGGACCTCGGAGCGCGGGACCGTCCCCGTCAGCGGGGAGACGAGAAACCACTCGGTGGCGCCGTCGTCCGTCGTACGGCGATGTGCCAGCAGCCGTACGTCCAGACGCTCGCCGTTCCGGTGCAGCAGCGTCACCGTCCCGCTCCATCTGTCCGGCAGGGCGGCCGGGTCCAGCGTCGTCGGATCCAGCTCCACCGGATCGAGCGCGTCGGTGCGGGACCGCGCCCTCGCCCCCTCCGCGAGGAGCCCGGCGGCCGGCCGTCCGATGATCTCCGACGGCCGGTGACCGAGCAGCCTGCGGGCACCCTCGTTCCACTCCGTTACGGTGCCCCGCGCGTCGATGACCACCCTGGCCGTGGCCGCCTCGTCAAACGGATAGACCGGCTCGCCGCGGGGATCGGTCTCCTGGGGATCGTTCGACCGGACGGGCTGGTCGTCCCGCGCGGAGTCCGGTCGCCTCATCGTCGCTCATCTCACCCTGCCTGCCCCCAACCGCCGGGGAACGAGATCCCGGCCCCCGGCGGGCCTCCAGTGGCTACTGACGCCTCCAAGTATGACATCAGTGACGAATACGGCTATTTCTGTCACCTCGGGCGATACCTCAACGGAACGTCGGCGATATACCAACGGAACGTCACCAGGAGCAGCGCCCCCTTGCCCCCGCCCCCTTGCTCCCACTCGCCCCCGCTTACCCCCTGCTCATTCCCCTCGCAGCACCTTGGCCAGCGGCCCGTCACCCGAGACCTCGATCCGCCCGTCGCGCACCCCGTCGCCCACCGTCAGCGCGCCGCCGCTCAACGCGCGGCAGGTGTCGGCGTCGAGCACGAGGCGGGCGTCCGGGCTCTCCGCCGGCCCGTCGCCGTACACCGGATCGTCCGCTCCGAGCCGTACATGGAACGCCCCTTCGTCCAGCCGGACTTCCACCACACCCTCCCCCGTCCCGCCACCCAGGCCCGAGCCCGCCGGGCCCGACAGCCCGTCCAGCACCGGAAGCAGCGGCACGGCGAACCAGTGCGCCCGTACGGCATCGGTGGGCCTGCGCTCCTCCAGCGCCGGCGCGCCCCACTCCGCCAGAGCCGTGAGGACCGGCAGCAGCCCCCGCCCCCGCTCGGTCAGCTCGTACACGTACGCCGCGGCCGGGGGCGGCAGCTTGCGGCGCAGGGCCAGGTCATCGCGCTCCATGTCCTTGAGCCGGGAGGCGAGCACATCCGTGCTGACACCCGGCAGATCGGCGTGCAGATCGGTGTACCGGCGGGGGCCCGCCAGCAGCTCCCGGACGATCAGCAGGGTCCAGCGGTCGCCCACGGAGTCGAGGGCACGGGCGGTGGCGCAGTACTGGTCGTAGCTTCGGCGACGTGACATGTGACGGATTCTAGACATGTTGTTGGACTTTCCAAGCTCGGACTTGGTAAAACCAAGTATCGCACCAAGGTCTGGGAGGCCACCGCATGGAATTCCGGCAGTCGAGCAAGCTCAGCGAGGTCTGCTACGAGATCCGCGGCCCGGTGATCGAGCACGCCGACGCCCTGGAGGAGGCGGGCCACAGCGTCCTGCGTCTCAACACCGGCAATCCCGCGCTCTTCGGGTTCGAGGCGCCGGAGGAGGTCATCCAGGACATGATCCGGATGCTGCCGCGGGCACACGGCTACACGGACTCGCGCGGTGTCCTCTCCGCGCGCCGCGCCGTGGCGCAGCGCTACCAGACCATGGGACTGCCCGAGGTCACGGTCGATGACATCTTCCTCGGCAACGGCGTCTCCGAGCTGGTCTCGATGGCCGTCCAGGCGCTTCTGGAGGACGGCGACGAAGTCCTGATCCCGGCCCCCGACTTCCCGCTCTGGACCGCTGTGACGACGCTGGCGGGCGGCCGTCCCGTGCACTATCTCTGCGACGAGTCCGCGGAGTGGTACCCGGACCTGGACGACATGGCGGCGAAGATCACCGACCGTACGAAGGCCGTCGTGATCATCAACCCCAACAACCCCACAGGCGCGGTCTATCCGCGCGAGATCGTCGAGGGCATCCTCGATCTCGCCCGCCGCCATCAGCTCATGGTGTTCGCGGACGAGATCTACGACCAGATCGTCTACGACGACGCGGTGCACCACACCGCCGCGGCCCTCGCACCCGATCTGGTGGTCCTCACCTTCAGCGGGCTCTCGAAGACGTACCGCGTGGCGGGTTTCCGCTCCGGCTGGCTGGTGGTCACCGGCCCCAAGCAGCATGCCCGCAGCTATCTTGAGGGCCTGACGATGCTCGCCTCGATGCGGCTCTGCCCCAACGCGCCCGCGCAGTACGCCATTCAGGCCGCGCTCGGCGGCCGGCAGTCCATCAAGGAGCTGACCGCGCCGGGAGGCAGGCTGTACGAGCAGCGCGACCGCGCCTGGGAGAAGCTCAACGAGATCCCCGGGGTCTCGTGCGTGAAGCCGAAGGGCGCCCTGTACGCCTTCCCCCGGCTGGACCCCAAGGTGCACAAGATCCACGACGACGAGAGGTTCGTGCTGGATCTGCTGCTGCGGGAGAAGATCCAGGTCGTACAGGGAACGGGGTTCAACTGGCCGCGCCCCGACCACTTCCGGATCCTGACGCTTCCGTACGCGGACGATCTCGACGCGGCCATCAGCCGGATCGGCCGCTTCCTGAGCGGCTACCGCCAATGACCCGCCCCCGCACCCCGGGGCGGCTCCGCCCCGGGCGGCTCAGAGCCGTACGGGCAGCGCGATCAGGCCCCGGGCACGGGTCGAGGGGCGCCACCGCAGTTCCTCGTACGGAACGGCGAGCTCCAGCCGAGGGAACCGCTCCAGCAGCGCGTTGAGCGCGATCTCCATCTCCAGCCGGGCGAGCGGTGCGCCGAGGCAGTAGTGGATGCCGTACCCGAGGGCCACCTGCCCGGCCGTATCGCGGTCGAGGTCGAGCCGGTCGGGGTCGGTGAAGCGGTGCGGGTCGCGATTGGCGGCGGCGAGGGACAGCATGACGGTCTCCCCCGCCGGCACCGTCACCCCGCCGATCGTCAGATCCTCGACCGCGAACCGCCGGATCGCCAGCAGCGCGGGCCCCTCGTACCGTGCAAACTCCCCGACCGCCGCGGCCGTCCTGCCGGGCTCGGCGCGCAGGGCCGCCAGCTGCCCGGGGTGCTGGAGCAGGGCGAGGACGGAGTTGCCGATGAGCTGGACGGTGTTCTCGTACCCGGCGAAAAGGATGAGGAAGGCCAGCGACATCAGCTCGTCCTCACTGAGCCGGTCACCGCCGTCCCCACGGGGCGCTCCCGCGTCACATGGCGCCCCGCCGCCGGCCTCCTCACCCTCGTCGCGCACCGCGATCAGCGCCGAGAGGAGATCGTCCCCGGGCTCGGCCCGCTTGTGGGCGAGCAGTTCGGTGAAGAAGGCGAGCATGGCGGCGATCGCCTCCTTCATCCGCTCGGGCCGCGCGGGATCGGGGGCCATCAGGGCGTCCGTCCACTCCCGGAAGTCACGCCGGTCGCGCGCCGGTACACCCAGCAGTTCGCAGATGACGACGATGGGCAGCGGCGCGGCGTACGAGGCGACCAGATCGGTGCGACCGCCGGATTCGAGGGCGTCGAGCAGTTCGTCGGCGGTGCGCCTGACCGGTCCCCGCAGCTCCTCGACGCGCCGCGTGGTGAACGCCCGCGCGACGAAGCGTCGGATACGGGTGTGGTCCGGCGGATCCATGTTGAGGAGATTGGCGTCGAGGGCGGGCGGCAGCCCGAAGCCCCGGTAACCGCCGGGCAGCGCACGGCTCTTGTCGAGGGAGAGCCGGGGATCGGCGAGCGATTTCCGTACGTCCTCGTAGCGCGTGACGAGCCAGGCGGGCCGTCCGTCGGGCCCGACGATCCGCTGGACGGGCGCGGTCTCACGCAGCCGCGCGTACACCTCGTACGGATCCGCCAGCAGCTCGCCCGTCGGATCGTAGAGCGACTGCGGTGACGTTCCGGCGGATTCCGTGAGGGCCATGATCCCATCCTAAACAGCCGGACGGGCGGCGGCTGTTGACGGCGGGCGGACGGGGACGGCCCGCCCGTACGGAGATGGCCGAGGCGCTGACCGGCGGGTTCACCAGAGCCTCCCCCTTGGCATGGACCTGTTCAGAATCCTCGGCTACGCTCCGGCTGGCACCGCCTGAGAGCGCTCTCAGGCGCCTGCTGTTCCACCCCCACCATGCTGGAACACAGAAGGGCCACATCCCTTGAGACGTACGACAGTGATACGCACCGGTCTGTCCGCACTCCTTCTCCTCGGCACGTGGGCCGCCGCCGGGCTCGCACCGGCCGCCGCGGCCCCCTCCCCCGCCTCCGGAGCACCGGCGTCCACCGGTCTGCTCACCGCCATGCAGAAGGACCTCGGCCTGACGGAGAGTCAGGCCAAGGCGCGTCTGGCCGCGGAGAAGACAGCGACGGCTGTCGAGGGCAAGGCGAAGCGTGCGGCGGGAGCCTCGTACGGCGGCTCCTGGTTCAACCCGGACAGCGGCACGCTGACCGTCACGGTCACCAGCGCCCAGAAGGCCGACGCCGTACGGGCGACCGGCGCGAACGTACAGCTCGTCAAGCACAGCGCGCGGCAGCTCGACGCGGCCAAGGAGCGGATCGACGCGCTCTCCGCGCCGGCCGGTGTCAGCAGCTGGCATGTCGACCCCAAGGCCAACCGCGTCGTGGTCAATGTCGTCGCGGCGCAGAAGAGCGACAACGATGTCCGTGACTTCCTCGACCGCGCCCGGCAGGCCGGCCCCGTCACGGTCAAGGAGACCGCCCAGGCTCCCCAGACCTTCGCCGCGGGCACCGTCGGCGGCGACCCGTACTACACGGGCAACGTCCGTTGTTCCATCGGCTTCTCCGTACACGGCGGCTTCGTCACGGCCGGCCACTGCGGCCAGGCCGGCGCCTCGGTGAGCGGCTGGGACGGCTCGTACATCGGCAACTTCCAGGGCTCGTCCTTCCCCGACAACGACTACGCGTGGGTGAATGTCGGCAGCGGCTGGTGGACCGCCCCGGTGGTCCTCGGCTGGGGCTCCGTCTCCGACCAGCTGGTCCGCGGTTCCAACGAGGCCCCGATCGGTGCCTCGATCTGCCGCTCCGGCTCCACGACCCACTGGCGCTGCGGCAACCTCCTGGCCAAGAACGAGACCGTCAACTACAGCCAGGGCGCCGTCCACCAGATGACCAAGACCAGCGTCTGCGCCGAGGGCGGCGACTCGGGCGGCTCCTTCATCAGCGGCGACCAGGCCCAGGGCGTGACCTCGGGCGGCTGGGGCAACTGCAGCGGCGGCGGCGAGACCTGGTACCAGCCGATCAACGAAATCCTGGGCCGCTACGGCCTGACCCTTCACACCGCCTGACCTACGACACCGTCCGAACCTGAGACGCCGTCCGACCAACGACGCCGTCTGCCCCGCGGGGAGATCAGCCCTGCGGGGAGGTCAGCCCTTCGGGGAGATCAGCACTTCGGGGCAGGCCGGTGGAGCGGTTGACGAGGCCGGGGGTACGGAGAGCGCGCGCAGCGGTCCGGCGCGGTCGTCCCGTACTCCCGGCTTCGGTCGTTTCCGCGGACCGGGCCCCGGCACCCCCTCCGTCACCGCCGCCCCGCTCGCCTCACTGCCCCGCGTCAGCGGCCGAGGAGGGCCGTCAGGGCGCCCACCGGGTCGGTGTCGGGGGTGCCCCTGGGCCACCAGTCCTCACGGTCCCGGTCCGACTCATAGCCGTACCAGAGGGCGTCGCGGCCGAAGCGGAGCTGGAGGGACGGGGTGGAGAGGCGGTTGCGCCAGGGGCGGAAGTGGGGGAAATCGGCGGCTGCCAGGGCGGGGCGGGCACGGTCGAAGGGTCCGGCCGGCGGGTCCCAGGGCTCTTCCAGTACAGCGAGGCCCGCCAGGCCGCCCTGCCGCCAGGCCGCCACGGCGCGGGCCAGGTCGGTGGGGGTGCGGTCGAGTGCGGTGGCCAGGTCCCGGTAGAGGGCACGGGTGGAGGCGGTCAGCCCGGAGCCGGGGTGGGCGGCGGCCAGCCGTACCGCGTCCTGCCAGGGCGTGAGGGCGCCGATGGGATCGAGGCCGGTGGTCAGGAACGTATGGGCGCGGGCCGCCGCTTCGGTGGCGAGCAGGTCGAGAGCGAGCGGGTCGGGGGCCCCGGGGGTCTGCGGATAGACGGGCGGCCGGCCCGGCTGCGCGGGTACGGGGAACGGCGGCGGAAGCACCGGGCGTGTACGTGGCGCGAGGGCGACGCGCGCCTCGACCGTGGGCATGGGCGGCGCGGCGGTGGTCCGTTCGGCCACCGAGCGGGTGGCGTTGCGCCGGGTGAGATCGGCCAGCACCTCGTGTTCACCGCGACCGCGCATCAGGAACAGCACGAACGGGTCCTCGTCGAGGAGCCGTGCCGTCTGGTAGCAGAGGGCGGCGGCGTGCTTGCACGGGTAACCGTCGTCCGGGCAGGAGCAGTCGGGGGTCAGATCGCGTCCGGTGGGGAGAAGATCGGCCGAGGCCGCGAGAGTGTGCGGCATGTCCTTGTCGAGCAGGGCGGCGATGTGGTCGGGGCGGGCCGCCGCGGCGTCGAGAAGATCCTCCCAGCCGGGGTCGTCGAGGGTACGGAGGCGGATCTCCGTACGGTACGGGCGGGGCCTCGAACCGTGGACATACGCCATGACCCGGCCGGGCGTGACCGTGATCGCGTCGACATGGCCGCGGTCCGCGTAGGCACGGCCGCGCTCGAGGCGGGCCGCGTCGAGCGCGGTGTCCTCCATGGACTCCACCCACGCGTTGCCCCACCAGGTGAGGGCGAAGTCGCCCTCGGCGGCCGGTCGCGGGGGCAGTGCGGGGAACGTACGCCGACGGTCGTCGTGCCGTGGGGCGGGGGCGCGGCGGGGGGTCATGACAGCCTCCGCAGGGAGACCAGGTCCGCGAGGTCACGGTCGGTCAGCTCGGTCAGGGCCGCCTCGCCCGAGCCGAGGACCGCGTCGGCCAGTGCCCGCTTGGACGAGAGCATGTCGGCGATCCTGTCCTCGACCGTGCCCTCCGCGATCAGCCGGTGGACCTGCACGGGCTGGGTCTGGCCGATGCGGTAGGCGCGGTCCGTGGCCTGCTCCTCCACGGCCGGGTTCCACCAGCGGTCGAAGTGGATGACATGGCCGGCCCTGGTCAGATTGAGACCGGTGCCCGCCGCTTTCAGGGAGAGGACGAAGACCGGGACCTCGCCGGACTGGAACCGGTCCACCATGCGTTCGCGCTCGGCGACGGGCGTGCCGCCGTGCAGGAGCTGGGACGGGAGGGCGCGCGCGGCGAGATGCGCGGAGAGCAGCCGCGCCATCGACACGTACTGGGTGAAGAGCAGGACCGAGCCGTCCTCCGCGAGGATCGTGTCGAGCAGTTCGTCGAGGAGGGCGAGCTTGCCGGAACGGCCGGTGAGCCGGGCCGCGTCCTCCTTCAGATACTGCGCGGGGTGGTTGCAGATCTGTTTGAGCGCGGTGAGCAGCTTCATGACGAGGCCGCGGCGCGCGATGCCCTCGGCCGCCTCGATGGCGGCCATCGTCTCGCGGACGACGGCCTCGTAGAGCGATGCCTGTTCACGGGTGAGCGCGACGGGGTGATCGCTCTCCGTCTTGGGCGGCAGCTCGGGCACGATGCCGGGGTCGGACTTCTTCCTGCGCAGCAGGAACGGCCGGACCAGCCGGGACAGCCGCTCCACCGCCTCCGCGTTGTCCACGTCCTTGATGTCGGCGCTCTTCGCGTTCTCGACGTTCTCCACGATCCGCGCGTGCCGGGCCCGGAACGCCTTCAGCGGGCCGAGCAGACCGGGGGTGGTCCAGTCGAGCAGCGCCCACAGCTCGGAGAGGTTGTTCTCGACGGGCGTGCCGGTCAGCGCGACCCTGGCCGGCGCCGGAATCGTGCGCAGCGCCTTGGCCGTGGACGAGAAGGGGTTCTTGACGTGCTGGGCCTCGTCGGCGACGACCATCCCCCAGCCGTGCGCGGCCAGTGCGTCGGCGCTGCTGCGCATCGTGCCGTACGTGGTGAGCACGAAGCCGCCCGGGATCCCGTCCTCCGAGATCCCGGCCAGGCTCCGCCCGGCGCCGTGGAAGCGGTGTACAAGGACGCCGGGCGCGAAGCGGGTGATCTCACGCTGCCAGTTGCCCAGGAGGGAGGCGGGGCAGACGACCAGGGTGGGGGCGGTGCGGGCCCGGTGCAGATGCAGGGCGATGACCGTGACCGTCTTGCCGAGGCCCATGTCGTCCGCGAGACAGCCGCCGAGCCCGAGCGAGGTCATCAGATCCAGCCAGGCGAGGCCGCGCAGTTGGTAGTCGCGCAGGGTGGCCGCGAGGGCGGGTGGCTGGGCGATCGCGGCCGGGCCGGTGGTGAGTCGGTCGCGCAGCGCGGCCAGCGCACCGGTCGGGACCGCTTCCACCGTCTCGCCGTCCACCTCGGCGGTGCCGGTCAGGGCGACGGCGAGCGCGTCGACCGGCTCCAGCAGCCCCAGCTCACGCTTGCGCGCCTTCCGTACGAGGGCCGGGTCGACGACGACCCACTGGTCGCGCAGCCGCACGATCGGGCGGTGCGACTCGGCGAGCGCGTCCATCTCCTGCTCACTGAGGGGATCGCCGTCGAGCGCCACCTGCCAGTTGAACGTGAGCAGTTCGGCGCTGTCGAAGAACGGGGTGCCGTCGGTGGCCGAGCCGGGCGCGGGGCGGACGACCGCCGCGGCGGTGAGCGTACGCGCCAGCTCCCTCGGCCAGTGGACGGCGACCCCCGCGGCGGCGAGACGGGCCGCCCCGGGGCCGAGCAGCTCGTACAACTCGTCCTCGGAGAGTGGCAGTGCGTCGGGGACGTCCCGCTCCAGCAGCCGGGCGAGCGGGGTCCAGACACGGGCCGCGCGGCGCAGGGCGAGCATCGCGTCGATCCGGGCGCGCGGGCCGAAGCTCTCGTCGCCCTGGCCGGCCCAGAGCCCTGAGGCGTCGATGACCAGGGTCGGGTCGGCCAGGCTGTGGATCTGGACGAGAGCGGCCCCGGCCCGTCGGACGGCCTGGGCCTCCTCGGCGCCGGGCCCGACGTCCGCGCCGGTACGGAGGGCACGTTCCGCCCGGCCGGAATCCATCTCCGGAACCGAGGCCGGGTCCGTACCCGACGCCGGATCCGTGCTTTCGGCCGGGCCCGTCTCCGCCTGATCGAAGAGGTCGTACGCGGAGAGGTCGAGGCGCAGCGAGACCCGTACCCCCGCGTCCATACCGGCCGCCGCCTCCGCGGCCCAGGTACGGGCGCCCGGCAGATGCTGCGCCTCCTGGGCGGCGAACGGCGCGCCCGCGGCGTAAGCGGCGGCGGGCGTACGCGGCAGGGAGTCCGCCACCGCGTCGAGGAACGCCCGTACCAGCGCTTCCGGGTCGGGCAGTTGGAGCGGGCTCAGATCCGGGACCGGTACGGCATGGGCCTCGGGGGGCATGGCCGCGGCGATGGCTCTCAGCTGCGCGATGTCATCGGCGTCGAGCGGCCCGGCGCGCCAGGCGTCGTGGTCGGAGGCGGTGAGGCCGGGCAGCAGTCTGCCGCGCCCGGCCAGCTGGAGCGCGTGCAGCGCGGCGGCGCCCCAGCACGCGGCGGCGGGATGCGCGGCCCGGTCACGCCGGGCGCGCACCAGCAGCGGGACGGCGTCGGCGACGGACAGCAGTACGGCGGGCACGGAGCGCGTATGGACATCGACCCCGCCCTCGCCGTCACCATCCCCGCCGTACCCGCCGTCGTCCCGGCGTCGTACGACCGTCAGCTCCCCCGGTCCGAGCCCGGTCGCGCCCGGATCACCCGACGCACCCGGTCCCGTACGGCCTTCACCGAGCGCACCGGCGGGCAGCTCCCCCTCCGGGGACCAGAAGGCGACCCGCCCCTCACGCGGCAGCCCGGCGGGCAGGAAGACGGCGGCGCAGCGGGCCAGGGCCGCCGTCGCGGCAGGGGCGGACAGAGACGTGGCGTTCTGCGCGGATTGCACGGATTGCACGGATTGCACGGATTGCACGGATTGCGTCATGGTCACCGCCTCCCTCCCGGCCCGGGATCCCTCAGGATCTGATTCCTCTGCGAGTCTAGGCCGGGGGTCTGACAGTCGATCTCGATTCGACGTCTCCGCAGCTCAGCGGGCGCTCGGGGCTGAGGGCAGGCAGCGAGAAGGACGATCCTGCGGTGCTGCGACCGCGGGATCGTCCGGTTTCCGCGTGGATCAGACCGGCTGCGCGTCCTCCCGCTTCTGTGGCTTCTCGTCCAGCGACGGCGCCGACGTGGGTACGGACGCGGGTACGGACGACACCTTGGGCGGCGCGGTGAGGCCGGGCGCCGCGAGATCGGATGCGCCGGGTTCGGTGGCCTCAGGGGCCTCAGGGGCGTCGGGGGCGTCGGTGGCCTCAGCAGTGGTGGTCGTGCCGGTGGGGGCACTGGTGGCGACAGCGGGCTGGTCGCCAGGAGGCGACGGGGCCGCCTGCACGGCTCCCGAGACCGCCTGCACGGCCTGTACCGCCTCGGCCGGTGTGGCGCGTTCGAGGAAGCGGAGCAGTTCGACGGGGAAGGGCAGCACGAGTGTCGAGTTCTTCTCGGCGGCGACCGCCACGACCGTCTGCAACAGCCGCAGCTGAAGCGCGGCCGGCTGGCCGGACATCTCCTTGGCCGCCTCGGCGAGCTTCTTCGACGCCTGCAGCTCCGCGTCCGCGTTGATCACCCGGGCGCGGCGTTCCCGGTCGGCCTCCGCCTGGCGCGCCATCGACCGCTTCATGGTCTCCGGCAGTGACACGTCCTTGATCTCGACGCGGTCGATCTGCACGCCCCAGCCGATCGCCGGGCTGTCGATCATCAGCTCCAGGCCCTGATTGAGCTTCTCCCGGTTGGAGAGCAGATCGTCCAGATCACTCTTGCCGATGATCGACCGCAGGGACGTCTGCGCCATCTGCGACACCGCGAACCGGTAGTCCTCGACCCGGACCAGCGCCTCCGCCGCGTCGACCACCTTGAAATAGATCACGGCGTCCACGCGCACGGTCACGTTGTCCCGTGTGATGCCGTCCTGCGCCGGTACGGGCATCGTCACGATCTGCATATTGACTTTGTGCAGCTTGTCCACGAACGGGAGGATCGTCGTGAATCCGGGTCCGCGGATTCCTTCCTGCAGCCTGCCGAGGCGGAAGACCACGCCCCGCTCGTACTGCCTGACGACCCGCGCGGCCGCCATCGCGTACAGCCCGCACGCGCATACCGCCGCTATGACAGCAATGACCAGTTCCTCGACCATCTTGGGCCCCCTGACGACGCCGGACCGAGGTGCTAATAACTACGGTATGCCTTGTATGACCGGCGGTCGAGAAGCGCGCGGCGGGGAAATTACCGAGCCGTAGACACGAGCCGGCACAGCCCGGCCATAGCCCGGCCGGCCGCGCATCTGGTGCCGCCATCTCGGGGATCCGGCAGTGTGACCAGCAGACTCACCCGCCCCGCCACCCGACACCCCCCGTGACCGAGTACTCCGCAGAGACGAGGACCCGCTCATGTCCGTGACCCATCACCGGCGCCTCGGCATCGCTGCCGGGGCCGCGTTCCTGACCGTCACCGTCGCGGGCTGCTCCGGCCTCGGCCGGAACGCGGTGGGGACCGCCGCGTACGACACCCCCCGCGGTCGGCACGTCCAGGTCTCCAACCCCCTGGTCACGGGCTGCCACCGGCTCGCGCCCGGCGGTGCCGTCGCGCTCACGAACCGGACCCTGGTCGACTTCGTGATGTACGGGACGCCCGACTGCACGGGCAAGGGCACGACGTATATCGCCACCACGCTGTCCGATGTGATCGCCCCCGGCGAAGGGCCGTGGCGCAGCTACACCATCGTGCACTGACCCGGCGCGGATTCCGCCCGCCATCCCTCCCTCCCCACAGCGGGTCAAAAGACGCAAACACGGGTAGGTGGCACTGGGGGGATATGGGAGGTGCAGGAGTCATGCGCACCGGAAATGAGCCGGTCACCGCACGCAGTCCGCTGCGCATGCGGTTCTGGCTGAGCGTATGGGGTCTGATCTGGACCGCGATCGGTACGACGGCGTTCGCGATCACCGGGCGCTTCGGGTGGGCACTCGCCTGCGGTGTGCTGATGCTGATCGTCGCCACGGATCTGGTCCTGGTCGTGCGGCACCGCCGGCAGGGGTCGCGCTATCAGCCCGGGAGGGACGTCCCGCCGTACGAACCGGGGACCCATGGTTCGGATCCGGACCGCGAGCGAAGTCTCGACCATGATCTCGGCAGCCGTGTCCGCGAGTGGATGCGCGAGCCGGACCCGGCGCAGCGCGGTGTCCGTACCCGGCATCGCAGCGCGCACGGACACCATCCATGACCGGCCCCGCACAAGCGACCCGGCGGTGTACGCGTTGACCGGTCTGTACGGTCAGTCTCCCGCGCGCGGGTCCGCGTCGAACTGGGCGGCCTTCACGTACTCCGGCTTGGGATCCAGCGCCGCCGCCAGCCTGAAGTGGCGTTTCGCCTGCTCGGGCCGGCCTGAGCGCTCATAGGTGCGGGCCAGCGCGAAATGGGCGAACGCGTTGTCGGGCTCCCGCTCCAGCACCAGCTCGAATTCCAGCTCGGCGGGCCGCAATTGGGCGGCGGCGAAGAACGCGCGGGCGCGCAGCAGCCGGGCCGCGGTGTTCTCCGGATGCGCCGCGATCACCGAATCGAGCAGCTTCACGGCCCCGCGCGGATCCCGCGCGGCCAGGAGTTGCTCCGCCGCGCGATAGTCGATGACGTGGGTTTCCGGACTCTCGGACACGGTCGCATCCTTCCCTAGCTGCGCGCGTTCAACGCCGCGTATGACGACGCTATTCCTCACATCCGCCCGCGCCGGCCATCAGCGCCCAGCCGCCGCGCGGTCCTCCAATGTCTGCCAAACCCGCCTGACCTGCGGTTCCAGTTCCTCCAGCGGACCGTCGTTGTCGATCACGACATCCGCGGCGGCGCGGCGCCGCTCGCGGCCGGCCTGGGCCTCCATCCGCTTACGGGCCTCGGATTCAGCCATCCCCCGCAGCCGTACGAGCCGGTCGAGCTGGGTCTCGGGCGAGGCGTCCACGACGACGACCAGGTCGTACAGCGCCTCCATGCCGTTCTCGATGAGCAGCGGCACATCGTGCACCACGATCGAGTCCGGTCCCGCCGCCGTCTCCAGTTCGGCCGAGCGCGCACGGACCAGTGGGTGCACGATCGCGTTCAGTGCCCGCAGCCGGTCCGGATCGCCGAAGACGATCCCGCCCAGTTTCGGCCGGTCGAGAGCGCCGTCCGGAGTCAGTACCTCCGGTCCGAATTCGGCCACCACGGCCGCCAGACCGGGCGTCCCCGGCTCCACCACTTCACGGGCTATCCGGTCGGAGTCGATCAGCACCGCTCCGTAACTGGTCAGCAGACGCGAGACCTCGCTCTTGCCCGAACCGATTCCGCCCGTGAGTCCCAACCTCAGCATGCGGTCAGCCTAGACGGGACGAGACGGACCCGGACGACGGGTCGGGCCTGGACGCGGGACGGGCCCGGACGGGCACGTCCGGACGCCTGGACGACTGGACGGCTGAACGACTGGACGACTGGACGACTGGACGACTGGACGACCGATGGGACGCGCCGGGACAGGACCGGACCACGACAACGCCGAGCGGCCGCACGGCTCCCGAGGGAGTCCGCACGGCCGCCGTGCCCCCGACTCCGGCCGGCCGAGCATCCGGCCGGATCCCGGTTACGCGCCGCCCTCGCCTTCCCGCTCCGCGAGGAACTTCTCGAACTCGCGGCCGATCTCATCGGCTGACGGCAGTTCCGCCGGCTCGGCGACCAGATTGCCGCGGCTCTCCGCGCCCGCGATCGCGTCGTACTGGTGCTCAAGCCCCTGCACCATCGTGACCAGTTCCTCGTCTCCCTCGCCCAGTTGACGCTCGATCTCGGTCTGGGTGCGCTGCGCCTCCGTACGGAGCGAGTGCGCGACGCTCGGCAGCACCAGGCCGGTCGCGGCCGTGATCGCCTCCAGAGCGGTCAGCGCCGCGTCGGGGTACGACGATCTGGCGACATAGTGCGGTACGTGCGCGGCGACCCCGAGCACGTCGTGGTCCGCCTGCATCAGCCGGTACTCGACCAACGACTCGGCGCTGCCCGGCACCTGCGCCTCGTCGAAGGGGCTGCGGTGGCCGGGCATGAGGTCGGTGCGGTTGCCGTGCGGGGTCACACCCACGGGGCGGGTGTGCGGAACGCCCATCGGGATGCCGTGGAAGTTGACCGAAAGGCGTACCCCCAGCCGCTCCACGATCTGCCGTACGGCCGTCGCGAAGCGCTCCCATTCCACGTCCGGCTCGGGGCCGGACAGCAGCAGGAACGGCGCGCCGGTGGCGTCCTGTACGAGCCGAACGTCGAGTGTCGGCGTCTCGTAGTCGGCCCAGCGGTCGCGCCGGAAGGTCAGCAGCGGGCGCCGTGCGCGGTAGTCGACCAGCCTGTCGTGATCGAATCGGGCCACCACCTGGTGGGGCAGCGATTCCAGCAGGTTCTCGACGATCTGGTCGCCGGTCTCCCCCGCGTCGATGTAGCCGTCGAAGTGGTACAGCATGACCAAGCCCGCCGACTCCTGCGCCAGTGCCATGTCAACGACGGCGAGGCCCTTGGGCTCCCATTCGTACAAACCCTGCGGATCAAGCACGATTACCGCTCCTCCTCGTGTTCGTAACGAAGAACGCCCCACAGGGCGCGGGCATTCCCCGCACCACGTGGGACTAACCCCGCGAGCACCACCGAACAGCGCGCGGGGGCGGGCGAGATCGCGCGTCGGCGGTGCCGGTATTGGTCCAGACCTTGACATGCCCAGGACGCGTCCCTACCGTCACGGGGCAGTGGGCGCGTTCACGAACACGACCATCGTCCACATAAGAGAACGACAGTCCCTCACTACGCGGACCGCGAAGATCTCAACGAACCTCCCGGCACCTCCACGCACCTCCACATACCGCTACGCATCTCCTCGGACTTCAACGCACCTCAACGGACCCCAACGGGAAGGCCCCCCATGCGCATCCGCACGCTGCTTCCTGCTCTGCTGACTCCTCTGCTCGCCACCGGCGCGCTGTCCCTGCTCGTCGCCCCGACCGCCGGAGCCGCCCCCGCCGGGGCCACCGGTGCCGCCGCGGTCATCCAGGTCTCGACCGCCGCCCAGCTGAAGTCGGCCCTCACCGCGGCACGTCCCGGCGATACGATCCAGCTCGCCGACGGCACGTACAAGGGGAACTTCAAGGCGACGACGCCCGGAACGTCCGGCTCCCGCATCACCCTCACCGGTTCGTCCGCCGCGATCCTCACCACCGGCGGCGGGGGCTACGGCCTGCACCTCAACGGGGCCGCGTACTGGACCGTCAAGGGCCTCACCATCACCGACGCCCAGAAGGGCATCGTGGCGGACGCGGCCAACGGGGTCGTCATCGACTCCGTGACCGTGCACAACCTGGACATGGAGGGCGTGCACTTCCGCCAGTCCAGCAGCGACGGCATCCTGCGGAACTCACGGATCTACGACACCGGCAACGACGGCCGCGGCATGGGCGAGGGCGTGTACGTAGGCAGCGCCAACACGCTGTCCGACCGCAGCGACAACGCGCAGATCCTCAACAACACCATCGGCCCGGACGTCGGCGGCGAGAACATCGACATCAAGGAAGGCACCACCGGCGCGCGCATCGTCGGCAACACCTTCGACGGCGGGGGCCTCACCGGCGCCAACTACGACGACTCCTGGGTGGACGTCAAGGGCAACAACGTCCTCGTCGAGGGCAACACCGGCAAGAACACCACCAACAACGGCTACGAGACCCACACTCAGCAGAGCGGCTGGGGCTGCGGCACGGTCTTCCGCTCCAACACCTCGGATCTGCGCGGCTCCACGGGCGCCAACCAGCTCGCCGTCAACGTCACCAACAACAGTTCGAGCTGCCGTACCACCGTCTACGCCAGCAACACCGTGACCGGCGGCAAGGGCCTGACGAACGTCACCGTCACCCCCTGACCCACCGCCCCCACCCCCACCACCGCCCCTGATCCACCGTTCCACCGCGGGCCAGGACCCGGTCCACGCACGCGTAAGGCCCGCTCCCCCGAGGGGGAACGGGCCTTACGTTCAGCTACCTACGAACAGGAGACCGGAGCGTCAGCTCTGGCCACCGGCCAGCTTCTCGCGAAGGGCGGCCAGCGCCTCGTCCGACGCCAGGGCGCCGGAGTTGTCCGCGGACTCCGAGGAGTACGAGCCACCACCGGAGGCGGCCGGAGCGCTGCCCCCGCCTGCGGGCGCGGCAGCACCCTCGGCAGCGGCGGCCTCGTCGGCCTCGCGGGACTTGATGACCTGGGCCTGGTGCTGCTCGAAGCGCTGCTGCGCCTCGGCGTACTGGCCCTCCCACGCCTCGCGCTGGGTCTCGAAGCCCTCGAGCCAGTCGTTGGTCTCGGGGTCGAAGCCCTCGGGGTAGATGTAGTTGCCCTGGTCGTCGTAGGACGCGGCCATGCCGTAGAGCGTCGGGTCGAACTCGACCGAGGCCGGGTCACTGCCGAAGGACTCGTTGGCCTGCTTCAGCGAGAGGCTGATGCGGCGGCGCTCCAGGTCGATGTCGATGACCTTGACGAAGATCTCGTCGTTGACCTGGACGACCTGCTCCGGGATCTCCACGTGGCGCTCGGCCAGCTCGGAGATGTGCACCAGACCCTCGATGCCCTCGTCGACACGGACGAACGCACCGAACGGAACGAGCTTGGTGACCTTGCCCGGGACGACCTGACCGATCTGGTGCGTCCTGGCGAACTGCTGCCACGGGTCTTCCTGCGTCGCCTTGAGCGACAGGGAGACACGCTCGCGGTCCATGTCCACGTCGAGAACCTCGACGGTGACTTCCTGGCCGACCTCGACAACCTCGGAGGGGTGGTCGATGTGCTTCCAGGACAGCTCGGAGACGTGCACGAGACCGTCGACGCCGCCGAGGTCCACGAACGCACCGAAGTTGACGATCGAGGAAACGACGCCGGAGCGGACCTGGCCCTTCTGCAGGGTCGTGAGGAAGGTCTGGCGGACCTCGCTCTGGGTCTGCTCCAGCCAGGCACGGCGGGACAGAACCACGTTGTTGCGGTTCTTGTCCAGCTCGATGATCTTGGCTTCGAGCTCCTTGCCCACGTAGGGCTGGAGGTCACGGACGCGGCGCATCTCGACGAGGGAGGCCGGCAGGAAGCCACGGAGGCCGATGTCGAGGATGAGACCACCCTTGACCACCTCGATGACGGTGCCGGTGACGATGCCGTCCTCTTCCTTGATCTTCTCGATCGTGCCCCAGGCGCGCTCGTACTGCGCACGCTTCTTGGACAGGATGAGACGGCCTTCCTTGTCCTCCTTCTGGAGAACAAGGGCCTCGATCTCATCGCCCACGGCGACGACCTCGTTGGGGTCGACGTCGTGCTTGATCGAAAGCTCGCGAGAGGGGATGACGCCTTCGGTCTTGTAACCGATGTCGAGCAGGACCTCGTCCCGGTCGACCTTCACGATGACGCCGTCGACGATGTCGCCGTCGTTGAAGTACTTGATCGTCTCGTCGATCGCGGCGAGGAAGGCTTCCTCGTTACCGATGTCGTTGACCGCAACCTGCGGGGTGGTGGCGGTGGTCTCGGTGCTGCTCGTCATGTGGGAAAGGGCTCCGGTGCGGACAGTGAGTCGTAGGTACTGCTACGCCGAGAGCCTGTATCGCCTCTGCAGAAGCCGGACAGCCAAGGAAGCGCCGGCCCCGGACAAGAGGGAAAGCGCCTCGACAACCGAGGGAACTTACATACAGATGCGAGCGCGGCTGCTACGTCTGAGGCGCGCAAGCCCGCAGCGCAACCTTTAGCATACGGGGGCAGCCGGGCACGGTCAATGCGCGAACGCCCCCACCCGGGGCGGAACCTCTCATACCCGGCACAACCAGCGTTCCATGAGGCCAGAACGGCCCCATGACGACTCCTCGCACACTACGACGACGGACACGATGATCCAAGAGCACGAACCCGAAACCGTTCGCGAAACCGCTTGCGGGACCGCTCCGGAGACCGCCCCTGAGACCACCCCGGAGACCGTTCTCGAAGCCCCGCCCGGCGAGCCCGGGGAGCGGCCGGACGACGAGACCGAAACGGAGCCCGAGGCGACACGCCGGGACAGTGGTGCCACGGAGAGCAGCCGGGCCAACCGCGGCTGGTGGGACCGGAACGCGGACGACTACCAGATCGAGCACGGCACCTTCCTCGGCGACGACCGTTTCGTCTGGTGTCCGGAGGGCCTCGACGAGGTGGAGGCCGGTCTGCTGGGACCCCAGGAGTCCCTGCGCGGGCTGGACATCCTGGAGATCGGGGCGGGCGCGGCGCAGTGCTCGCGCTGGCTGGCGGCGCAGGGCGCGCGCCCGGTGGCGCTGGATCTCTCCCACCGCCAGCTCCAGCACGCGCTGCGGATCGGCGAGGGCCGTTCGCTGAGCTTCCCGCTGGTGGAGGCGGACGCGGGCACGCTGCCCTTCCGGGACGGCTCCTTCGATCTGGCCTGCTCCGCCTATGGCGCGATCCCCTTCGTCGCGGATCCGGTGGGCGTGTTCCGCGAGGTACGGCGCGTGCTGCGGCCGGGCGGCCGCTGGGTCTTCTCCGTCACGCACCCGGTCCGCTGGGCGTTTCCCGACGAGCCGGGGCCCGAGGGCCTGTCGGTCGCGGCCTCGTACTTCGACCGCACGCCCTACGTGGAGCAGGACGAGGAGGGCCGCGCGGTCTACGTGGAGCACCACAGGACGGTCGGTGACCGGGTGCGGGACGTGGTCGCGGCCGGATTCCGGCTGATCGATCTGGTCGAGCCGGAGTGGCCGGCCTGGAACACCCAGGAGTGGGGCGGCTGGTCCCCGCTGCGGGGGAACCTGATCCCGGGTACGGCGATCTTCGTGTGCGTACGGGACTGATCCCCGGAAGAGACCGATCCGCTCAGAGGCTGACCTACGCACAGAGCTGATCCACGCACGGGGCCGATCCACGCGCGGACGGCGCGGGGGCCGTACGGGGTCGTCCGCGCCTACGGCCCCGTACGACACTGTGCGGGTGATCCGCGACGACATCCTCGGCAGTCTGCCCGTACACACCGCCGTCCCCGCCCTGGAGCGGGCCCTCGACGGACACGGCTGCGCGGTGCTGTGCGCGCCGCCGGGGACGGGCAAGACGACGCTGGTGCCGCTGGTGCTGGCCGGGCTGGTCGGGGACGGCTCCGTGGCGCGACCGGTACGGCGGGTGATCGTCGCCGAGCCGCGCCGGATCGCCGCGCGTGCGGCGGCCCGCCGGATGGCCTGGCTGCTCGGGGAGCGCGTCGGGGAGCGCGTCGGTTTCACGGTGCGCGGGGAGCGCGCGGTGGGGCGCGCGACGGTGGTGGAGGTGGTGACCACCGGCGTGCTGCTCCAGCGGCTCCAGCGCGATCAGGAACTGGCCGGGGTCGATGTGGTGATCCTCGACGAGTGCCACGAACGGCATCTGGACGCGGACACGGTGGCGGCGTTCCTGCTGGACGTACGGGCCGCGCTGCGGCCTGAGCTGCGGCTCGTCGCGGCGTCGGCGACGACCGACGCGGCCGGGTGGGCACGGCTGCTGGGTGACGCGCCGGTGGTGGAGGCGCGGGGCGTGTCGTACCCGGTGGAGGTGGTCTGGGCTCCGCCGGTCCGGCCCGTACGGCCGCCGCACGGGATGCGGGTCGATCCGGCGCTGCTCGCGCATGTGGCGTCGGTGGTGCGGCGGGCGCTGGCCGAGCGGGACGGCGACGTGCTCTGCTTCCTGCCCGGCGTGGGGGAGATCGGCCGGGTGGCGGGGCTGCTGGGGGATGCCGGGGCCGAGGTCCTCCAGGTGCACGGCCGGGCGCCGGCGGCCGTGCAGGACGCGGTCCTGGCCGGCTCGGCGGGATCTCCGGGCTCTTCGGGCGGTCGTCGCGTCGTACTGGCCACGGCGTTGGCCGAGTCGAGCCTGACGGTGCCGGGCGTACGGATCGTCGTGGACGCGGGGCTGGCACGCGAGCCCCGTACCGACCACGCGCGCGGGCTGAGCGCGCTCACGACCGTGCGGGTGTCGCAGGCGGGTGCGCGGCAGCGGGCGGGACGGGCCGGGCGTGAGGCGCCCGGCGTGGTCTACCGGTGCTGGACGGAGGCCGAGGACAGCCGGCTGGCCCGCTTCCCCTCCCCCGAGATCAAGGTCGCGGATCTGGCGGCGTTCGCGCTCCAGGCCGCGTGCTGGGGCGACCCGTCCGCGGCGGGGCTGGCACTGCTGGATCCACCGCCTGCCGGGGCGCTGGCGGCGGCGCGGTCCGTGCTGGCCGCGATCGGCGCCGTCGAAACGGTGGAAGCGGCGGAAGGGGATGGGGACACAGACGGGGACGCGGGCGGGGGCGGGCGGGTCACGGAGCGGGGCGTACGGATGGCCAGGCTCGGGCTGCACCCCCGGCTGGCCCGCGCGCTGCTGGACGGCGCGCCCGAGGTGGGGACGCGGCGGGCGGCCGAGGTGGTGGCCCTGCTGAGCGAGGAGCCGCCACGCGCGTACGGGGACGATCTCGCGGCGGCGTGGCGTACGGCCCGCCGGGGCGAGGACGGCTACGCGGCGCGCTGGCGCCAGGAGGTACGGCGGCTGGAGCGGGCTCCGGAGCTGGCGTCGTCCACCGGAAGCCGGGGTTCCGTGGCTTCCGGCTCCGGGTCCGGGTCCAAGTCCAGGTCCGGCTCCGGATCTGGACCCGGGTCCGGGTGCGCTTCCGGGTCCGATGACGCCGTCGCCGGGCTGATCGCCGCGCTCGCCTTTCCCGAGCGCGTGGCGCGGGCCCGCGGTGAGGGCGCCTGTCTCATGGTGTCGGGCACGGGCGGTGAGCTGGGCGAGGGCTCCCGGCTGCGCGGCGCGCCCTGGCTGGCGGTGGCGGTCGCGGACCGTCCCGCCACGGCCGCCTCCGCGCGGGTACGGCTCGCCGCGGTCATCGACGAGGACACCGCGCGGGCCGCGGCCGGCCGGCTGCTGGTGGCGGGCGAGGAGGTGCGCTGGGAGGACGGCGATGTCGTCGCCCGGGAGGTGGAGCGGCTCGGCGCGGTCGAGCTGTCCGTACGTGCCCTGCGGGCGCCGGACGGCCGGCTGGTGCGTGCGGCACTGCTGGACGGGCTGCGCCGCGAGGGGCTCGGGCTGCTGCGCTGGACACGCGACGCGCAGGGGCTGCGCGACCGGCTCGGCTTCCTGCACCGGGAGGTCGGCGGCGGCTGGCCCGATGTCTCGGACGCCGCTCTGCTGGCACGCGCGGACGAATGGCTGGAACCGGAGCTCTCCAGGGCCCGGCGCCGGTCGGACCTCGGACGGCTGGACGCGGGACAGGCGCTGCGCAGGCTGCTGCCCTGGACGACGGGTGAGGCGGCGCGGCTGGACGAGCTGGCACCGGAGCGCATCGAGGTGCCGAGCGGGTCGCGGGTCCGGGTGGAGTACGGCGGGCCGCAGCCCGTACTGGCCGTGAAGCTCCAGGAGTTGTTCGGTCTCCGCGAGACCCCGGAGGTCGCGGGGGTGCCGGTGCTGGTGCATCTGCTGTCCCCGGCGGGCCGGCCGGCGGCGGTGACGGCGGATCTGGCGTCTTTCTGGCGCGAGGGCTATCGCGCGGTACGGGCGGAGCTGCGGGGCCGCTACCCGCGCCATCCGTGGCCGGAGGATCCTTCGACGGCGGTGCCCACGCGCCGTCTGAACCAGCGGCGCTGAGCACGGACTGAACCAGCGGCGCTGAGCACGGGCGCGCCGCCGCCCTCCGGCGGATCGCGCGGAGGGCGGCGGCGTTCAGGGCCTCTGGATCAGAGGGACGTGCTCAGGACCTACTAGGGCCTCTCGTTTGGATCATGCCGGGCTCGCGTGCCCGCGGTGACATCAGCCGCTGCCGCGGCGGGCCGCGCCTCGCCGCGTTGTCGTCGGTCACCAGGGCTCCGCCATGGCTCCCTCCTCCGCCTTGCGATCCTCCCCCGTAGCCTGAACGGCACGGGAGGGACCCCCTCCACCAGACCCCGCTCCCTGATCCGGCCTGATCCAAACGAAAGACCCTAGGGGTCACGGCCTACGGAGTCACGCGGCCGGCGGAGCGGTGACCTTCAGCTCGACGGTCAGCGTGGCGCCGCCCTCGGTCTCGATACGGAGCAGGAACGTGCCTGCCGTGTCGTCCGCGTAGATCTTCGGGAGCTGGAGAGCGCCGTCGGCGTCGGTCTTCAGGTCCTTCAGCTCACGGAGCGGATTGCCGTCCGCGTCCTTGAAGTAGGGCCCGTCGGTGCGCGGGGCGGAGCCGTCCGCGGACGTGATCATGGTGGCGGTCGCCGCGACACCCGGCGCCACCGCTCCCTGGTAGGTGGCCTTGACCGACACCTGGTCCGCGAACTCCGTGCCGGGCGCGGCCGTCAGCTCCTTGTCGCCGGTCCTGGTGAGTCCGTCCGCCTGACGGGCCGTGACCGACGCGGTGTACTCGACGCCCGCGACGTTCTTCACGTCCACGCTGGCCCGGATCGTGAACTCGCCGGTCTGCTCGCCCGCCTGGACGGCCGGGGCCGTCGCCGTGCCGTCCTCGCCGGTGGTGCGGGTCAGCTCGGACTTTCCGGAGGTGAAGCGGGCGTCCGTGTCGCCGACGATCTCGAAGCGCACCGTGACGTCCCCGACGGGCTTGCCCGCCGCGTCCACGGCGCGTACCGAAGCCCGCTCCGTGAACTCGCTGCCCGCCATGGCCGTGTGCGTGCCCGTACCCGTCTTCTCGATCCGCTTGACGACGGGCTTCGGGGCGGGAGTGCTGGGGTCGCCCGTGGAGGGAGGGGTCGAGCCTCCGCCGCCCGGCGTGGACGGCTCCCCCGGGCCGCCGGACCCGGGAGCGGACGGCTCGGTGCCGGGGTCGGACGGCTTCGGGGGCTTGGGGCCGGGCTTCGACGACGGGGGCGGGGTCGGAGTCGGGCTCGGTGAGGGGCCCGGGTCGGCGGGGCCGGTGCCGGCGGGCAGCACGCCCGTCCCGTCCGGGACCTCGTGCGTGCCCTTGTTGTAGTACTCGAACCAGGTCAGGACGGTGCCGAGATACTCCTGCGAGTGGTTGTAACTGAGGATCGCCTGACGGAGATCGGCGTCGAGGGACAGATCGCGGTCCGCGTGGCAGAGGTACTCCCCCGCCGCGAGCGCCGCGTCGTAGATGTTGTTCGGGTCCTTGCGGCCGTCGCCGTTGGCGTCCTGGCCCCAGGTCGCCCAGGTGGACGGGATGAACTGCATCGGGCCGACCGCGCGGTCGTGCGTGGAGTCGCCGTCGTACGCGCCGTCGTCGGTGTCGGAGATGTTCGCGAAGCCGATGCCGTTGAGGACCGGGCCGAGGATCGGCGACAGCGTGGTGCCGTCGGCGTCCACCCGGCCGCCGCGCGCCTGACCGGACTCGACCTTCCCGATGGCGGCGAGCAGCTGCCACGGCAGGTTGCAGCCGGGCTTGGTCTCGGCGAGGGCCTGCTCCGCCTGCTTGTACGCGGCCAGCACCGAGGCCGGTATGCCCGCTTCCGCCGGGCCGGTGCCGATGACCGGCAGGTCGACCGTCGTGCCGGGCTTGTCGGGCGTGGTGAGCGGCGGAAGCTCCGTGTAGTACGGGGAGTTACCGGTGGCCGACGATTCGGCGGGCGGGTTCGCGTCGGCGGCCGCCTGGGCGCCGCCCGCGCCGGAGGGGATGGCGCCCGGCGCCTGGGAAGCGGAGAGGGCCGCGATCGCGGCGGCGGCCACCGCGGTGGTGGTCGCTCCTCTGCGCAAGCGCCTGCCGAATAGCGCGGACATATGTCTGGCCCCTCCCGGTGGACGGCTGTTCGCGCTCCCCGCGCGAGGACTCAGGCGACCCTATGTCAACTCCTCGCCCCGGCACACCGGGCAGTGACCGCTTTTCACCAGTTCGCCACCTGTGAGTCGGCCAGTTGTCCGAAGTGCCTCTCCTCAGAGGCACCTCGGACATCTTTACTCCGGGCATCGCGACCCCGGCACTCCCCCTGAGTGCGCCGCTCAGTGCGCCGCCGACTCCCAGTCCCTGCCCACGCCCACCGACACATCCAGCGGCGCGCGCAGTTCGACCGCCGTCGACATCTCGCGGCGCAGCAGTTCCTCCACCCGCTCGCGCTCGCCGGGCGCGATCTCCAGGACGATTTCGTCATGGACCTGGAGCAGCATCCGGGAGGTCAGACCCACCTCTGCCATCGCGCGGTCGACGTTGAGCATGGCGACCTTGACGATGTCCGCCGCGGTGCCCTGGATGGGGGCGTTGAGCGCCATCCGCTCGGCCATCTCCCTGCGCTGCCTGTTGTCGCTGTTGAGGTCCGGGAGGTAGCGGCGGCGGCCGAGCATCGTCTCCGTATAGCCGGTGGCCCTGGCCTCCACGACGGCGCGCTGCAGATAGTCCCGTACGCCCCCGAAGCGCTCGAAGAACGTGTCCATCAGGGCGCGCGCCTCGGCCGCCTCGATGTTCAGCTGCTGCGAGAGCCCGAACGCCGAGAGCCCGTAGGCCAGTCCGTACGACATCGCCTTGATCTTGCGGCGCATCTCGGGATCGACCGCGGACTTCTTCACCCCGAACACCTGGGAGGCGACCGTCGTGTGCAGGTCCTCACCCGAGGTGAACGCCTCGATCAGCCCGGCGTCCTCGGAGAGGTGGGCCATCACGCGCAGCTCGATCTGGCTGTAGTCGGCCGTCATCAGCGACTCGTAGCCCTCGCCGACGACGAAGCCGCGGCGGATCGCCCGGCCCTCGTCGGTGCGGACCGGGATGTTCTGCAGATTGGGGTCGGTGGAGGAGAGCCGGCCGGTCGCCGCCACCGTCTGGTTGAAGGTCGTGTGGATCCGGCCGTCGGCCGCGATCGACTTGATCAGCCCCTCGACCGTGACCCGCAGCTTCGCCTGCTCGCGGTGGCGCAGCATGATGACCGGCAGTTCGTGCTCGGTCTGGGCGGCCAGCCAGGCGAGCGCGTCGGCGTCCGTCGTATAACCGGTCTTGGTCTTCTTCGTCTTGGGCAGACCCAGCTCACCGAAGAGGACTTCCTGGAGCTGCTTGGGCGAGCCGAGGTTGAACTCATGCCCGACGGCGGCGTGCGCCTCCTTCACGGCCTGCTGCACGGCGCCCGCGAACTGCTGCTCCATGGCTTCCAGATGGGCGCGGTCGGCGGCGATGCCGTGCCGCTCCAGCCGGGCGAGCAGCTCGGACGTGGGCAGCTCCACGTCCAGGAGAAGTCCGGTGGCACCGACCTCGCCCAGCCGCTCGGTGAAGGCGTCGCCCAGATCGAGGACGGCGCGGGCCTGGGCCATCAGCGCCTCGGCCTCGGCCTGCTCGTCCGTCCCGAAGGCCAGCTGTCCGTCGGCCGTGGCGGGGGCCAGCTCCCGGCCCAGGTATTCGATGGCGAGGGCGTCCAGCGCGAAGGAGCGGCGGCCGGGCTTGACCAGATAGGCGGCCAGGGCGGTGTCCATCGTGACGCCGCCGACCTGCCAGCCGTGCTCGGGGGCGACGCGCATCGCGCCCTTCGCGTTGTGCATGACCTTGGGCCGGTCCTCGTCGGCGAGCCAGGCCGCGAAGGCCCGCTCGTCCGCTTCGTCCAGCTGCGTCGGGTCGAACCAGGCCGCGGCCCCCTCGGCCGCGGCGAGCGCGACCTCGCTGACGCTGCCCGTGCCCAGCGACCAGGTGTCGGCCGTGGCGACCCCGAGCGGCTGCGCGCCGTGCTCCGCGAGCCAGGGCGCCAGCTCGCCGGAGGCCAGTACCGAGCCGTCCAGCTCCACCCCGGCGGCGGGTGCCGGGGCCTCGTCCTCGACGGCGCCGGGATCCACCGCGAGCAGCCGCTCGCGCAGGCTGGGGTTACGGATCTCCAGAACCTCCAGCACGCCGATCAGGGCCGTACGGTCGTACGGGGCGCGCTCCAGCTCCTGCGGTGTCTTGGGCAGCTCGACGTCGCACGACAGCTCCGTGAGCCTGCGGTTGAGCTTGACCGACTCCAGATGGTCCCGGAAGTTCTGCCCGGCCTTGCCCTTCACCTCGTCGGCGCGCGCGACCAGTTCGCCGAACGAGCCGAACTGGTTGATCCACTTCGCGGCGGTCTTCTCACCGACGCCCGGGATACCGGGGAGGTTGTCGGACGGGTCGCCGCGCAGGGCCGCGAAGTCGGGGTACTGCGACGGCGTCAGTCCGTACTTCTCCTGGACCTTCTCCGGGGTGAAGCGGGTCAGCTCGGAGACGCCCTTGGTGGGGTACAGCACCGTCGTGTGCTCGCTGATCAGCTGGAACGAGTCCCGGTCACCGGTGACGATCAGCACCTCGAAGCCCGCGGCCTCGGCCTGGCGGGCGAGCGTCGCGATGACGTCGTCCGCCTCGAACCCCTCGATCGCGAACCGGTCCGCGTGCATCGCGTCCAGCAGCTCGCCGATCAGCTCGACCTGCCCCTTGAACTCGTCGGGCGTCTTGGAGCGGTTGGCCTTGTACTCCGGGAACTCCTCGGAGCGCCAGGTCTTGCGGGACACGTCGAAAGCGACGGCGAAATGCGTGGGCGACTCATCACGCAGCGTGTTCGCCAGCATCGACGCGAAGCCGTAGATGGCGTTCGTCGGCTGGCCGGTCGCGGTCGTGAAATTCTCCGCGGGCAGCGCGAAGAACGCCCGGTACGCCAGGGAGTGCCCGTCCATGAGGAGCAGGCGTGGACGGTTGTCTGCGGTCTTCTTCGATGCTGTCTCAGCCACGCACCCGATCCTGCCACGTCGCACTGACAATCCCGGCCGCCCGGACGCCCCGCCCCGGCCGGCGCACCCGCCCCGCCCCGGCCGCGCGCCTGTCCCCATCCCGGCCACGTACCAGGCTCGACCCCGCCCGCGCACCCGCCCCGGCCGCATACCCGCCTCGCCCCTTCCCCATCCGTCCTCCACCCGTGACGAGCCCGACATGGGCCGGACGTATCGTGGCCACAGACCCGTGAGAGGATTGTCTACTGTAGACAATCGGATTCAGCCTCACTGAGCTCAAGGAGAGCGTGATGGCCAGCAAGCCGCCGGCAGGTGATCCGGTACAGGATTCGCCGCAGGTCAAGGCCCCCAAGCACGCCGCTGCGGGAATCCCCGCGGTCGCGCATTCCCTGCTCATCTCGCACCAGCAGATGGGCACACGCCGGACCGCGCGGACGCTGCTGAAGGTCAACCAGAAGAACGGTTTCGACTGTCCCGGCTGCGCCTGGCCCGAGGGCGACCACCGGCACACCGCGGAGTTCTGCGAGAACGGCGCCAAGGCCGTCGCGGAAGAGGCGACCGTACGCAGGGTCACGCCGGAGTTCTTCGCCGAGCACCCGGTCTCCGACCTCTTCGAGCGAAGCGGCTACTGGCTCGGCCAGCAGGGCCGGATCACCCACCCGATGTATCTGCCCGAGGGCGCCGACCAGTACGAACCCATCAGCTGGGAGCGCGCCTTCGCGATCATCGCGGAGGAGCTCAACGCCCTCGGATCACCCGACGAGGCCTGCTTCTACACCTCGGGGCGCACCAGCAACGAGGCCGCGTTCCTCCTCCAGCTCTTCGCGCGCGAGTTCGGCACGAACAACCTGCCGGACTGCTCGAACATGTGCCACGAGTCCTCCGGCTCCGCCCTCGTCGAGACCATCGGCATCGGCAAGGGCAGCGTCTCTCTTGAGGACATGCACAAGGCCGACCTGATCATCGTGGCGGGCCAGAACCCGGGGACGAACCACCCCCGCATGCTCTCCGCGCTGGAGAAGGCCAAGGCCGCGGGCGCGAAGATCATCTCGGTGAACCCGCTGCCCGAGGCCGGTCTTGAGCGGTTCAAGAACCCGCAGACCCCGCTCGGCATGGTCAGGGGCGCCGCCCTCACCGATCTCTTCCTCCAGATCCGCATCGGCGGCGACCAGGCGCTGTTCCGGCTGCTCAACAGACTCGTCCTGGAGACCCCGGGCGCCGTCGACGACGCGTTCATCGAGGAACACACCCACGGGTACGAGGAGTTCAGGGCCGCCGCGCTCGCCGCCGACTGGGACGAGACCCTCGTCGCCACCGGCCTCCAGCGTGCCGAGATAGAAAAAGCCGCCGAGATGGCCCTCGCCTCGAAGCGCACCATCGTCTGCTGGGCGATGGGTCTGACCCAGCACAAGCACTCCGTGCCGACCATCCGCGAAGTCGTCAACTTCCTGCTGCTGCGCGGCAACATCGGCCGCCCCGGTGCCGGCGTCTGCCCGGTGCGCGGACACTCCAACGTGCAGGGCGACCGCACGATGGGCATCTTCGAGCGGCCGAGCCCGGCCTTCCTCGACGCCCTGGACCGGGAGTTCTCCATCACCTCGCCCCGCCACCACGGCTACGACGTGGTGCGCTCGATCGAGGCGATGCGCGGCGGGGACGCCAAGGTGTTCTTCGCCATGGGCGGCAACTTCGTCGGAGCGACGCCCGACACCGAGGTCACCGAGGCCGCGATGCGCAACACCCGGCTGACGGTGCACGTGTCCACCAAGCTCAACCGCTCGCACGTGGTGACCGGTGTACGCGCGCTGATCCTGCCCACCCTCGGCCGCACCGACAAGGACATCCAGGCCGGCGTCAAGCAGATCGTCACCGTCGAGGACTCCATGGGCATGGTGCACGCCTCGCGTGGCAATCTGCCGCCCGCCAGCCCCCATCTGCTCTCCGAGCCCGCCATCATCACCAACATGGCGCGCGCCGTCCTCGGCCCGTCCTCGATCACGCCCTGGGAGGACTTCGAGAAGGACTACGCGAACATCCGCGACCGGATCGCGCGCGTCATCCCCGGCTTCGAGGACTTCAACGCGCGGGTCGCCCGTCCCGGCGGCTTCGAACTGCCGCACGCGCCGCGCGACGAGCGCCGCTTCCCCACCGCCACCGGCAAGGCCAACTTCACCGCCGCGCCCGTGGAGTACCCGAGGCTGCCCGAGGGCCGGCTGCTGTTGCAGACGATGCGCTCGCACGACCAGTACAACACCACCATCTACGGTCTTGACGACCGCTACCGCGGCATCAAGGGCGGCCGCCGCATCGTCCTGGTCAACCCCGACGACGCACGCGAACTCGGCCTCGTCGACGGCGCGTTCACCGACATCGTCAGTGAGTGGAAGGACGGTGTGGAGCGCCGGGCCCCGGGCTTCCGGGTGGTGCACTACCCGACCGCCCGGGGCTGCGCGGCCGCCTACTACCCGGAGACCAATGTGCTGGTGCCGCTCGACGCCACGGCCGACACGAGCAACACCCCGACGAGCAAGTCCGTCGTCGTGCGCTTCGAGTAGGTCGTGCGCTCCGGGCGGCCGTGCGCTCCGGGTGGTCCCGCGCTTCGGGCAGCGGAATGAACGGGCGGGGCTAAGCGTTTGCTCAGCCGTCTGATATGCAAGACGGTGCACAGAGCACGTACCTGCGTACGTCACGCACGTACACACGCCACGTCCCCCCGTACGCCACCACCGCAGCCGATCGGAGCCGGGCCCATGGGTGAGCAGCCCTCCACGAAGTTCCCGCAGGAGATCATCGACGAATACGCCGTGCTCGGCGTCGACCTGCCCGCGCTCTTCTCCGCGGGCCATCTCGGCACGCGCATGGAGGTGCGGATCGTCGAGGCCTCCGCGGAACGCGTCGTCGGCACCATGCCGGTTGAGGGCAACACCCAGCCGTACGGGCTGCTGCACGGCGGCGCCTCCGCCGTGCTCGCCGAGACCCTCGGCTCCGTCGGCGCCATGCTGCACGGCGGCGCGGGCAAGGTCGCCGTGGGCGTGGACCTCAACTGCACCCACCACCGGGGGGTACGGAGCGGACTGGTCACGGGCGTCGCCACCCCCGTCCACCGCGGCCGCTCCACCGCGACCTACGAGATCGCCATCACCGACGAGTCGGACAAGCGGGTCTGCAGCGCCCGGCTGACCTGCCTGCTGCGCGACGCCGACATCAGCACCGGCACCGACGCCGGCACGGACACCGCGCCCGAGTAGTCGCCGCGCCGGACCAACGGCCGCGGCACACGGCCCACCCGCCTCTCCCGGAGGGCCATAAACACATACAAGGGCGCGTACGGGATGTCCGTACGCGCCCTTGTGGGTGCCCGGAACACCGCCTACCCTTCGCCCATGACGACGGCCGGACAGCGCGGGTTCCGCCCGGCCGCCCGATGCGCACTCGCGCTCTGCACCGCCCTGCTCGGCGGCGCGCTGACCGGTTGCGGTGGTGGCGGATCCGCCGCGCCCGATCCGGACGCCACCCCCGCGGCACACCGCACCACCCCCGCCGAGCTCTGCGCCGCGCTCGTCTCGTACTGGGCGAAGGAAGCCCTCAAGGGCTCCGAGTGGGCAGGGCTCGACTGGGAACAGAAAGGGCTGTCCAACGAGCAGTACGCCATCCACGAAGAGGTCGTGGCGGCGGCGCGCGCCGAGCGGACGAAGTACGGCGGCGCGGCGGCGGAGGCCCTGATCGACCGCAGGACCGCGGAACGGTGCGCCGCCGCGAACGGCGCCACCGGCAGCTCGGAAAACTGGCGCGAACCGGACTGGACAACGGCGAGGCAGCTACGGGAAACCGCCCCCGGAACCCCCGTCCGACATCACGCTGTGTAACAACGAGGTGAACGAGGGCCCTTCCGCTGCCCGCACGCGCACCCCCGCTGCCCGCTTTCCCGTCCACCCGTGCCCGATTGGGAAGTCAGCACCAAAATGGGCCCAAGTACCTTAGCGGAACTGCACGTTCTCACCATGTGGTCGTTTTGAGAAAGCCGGGAAACGCCCTATTCGCCCGGACTGAGGCCGCCAAGCGTTGGCCCCGGCATAACAAGACAGTCACATCCTTCGCGCACCACTCCACGACCCCCTCACCTGCGCTTAGAGTCACGGCCAGTCACCGCGCCGCCGGACATGCACCCGGCTCGCTCCACCTACCCGCCGGAGCGGCCCGGCGAACGCGAACGGCACCTCAGCAGAGGAGGCCGCGCCAGGGAAAGGATTCATCGTGCGACACCGTTCCTTGCTCATCCTCACCACCGTGATCACCACGGGAGCACTGACACTCACCGCTTGTGGATCTCGCGACGAAGGCAAGAGCACCGGGGATAGCGACAAGATAACCGTCGTCATCGGTGTCGACGCGCCGCTCACCGGATCGCTCTCCGCGCTCGGCCAGGGCATCAAGAACTCCGTCGACCTCGCCGCCAAGACCGCGAACAAGACCAACGAGGTCCCGGGCGTCGAGTTCAAGATCGAGGCCCTCGACGACCAGGCCGTCCCGGCCTCCGGCCAGGCGAACGCCACCAAGCTCGTCGGCAACAAGGACGTCCTCGGCGTCGTCGGCCCGCTGAACTCCGGCGTCGCGCAGTCGATGCAGGGCGTGTTCAACACCGCCAAGCTCGTCCAGGTCTCCCCCGCCAACACCAACCCGGCGCTGAGCCAGGGCGACAACTGGGCCAAGGGCGACCTCAAGCGTCCCTTCGCGTCGTACTTCCGCACGGCCGCCACGGACGTCGTCCAGGGCAAGTTCGCCGCGCAGTACTACTACAACGACGCCAAGAAGCGGAAGGTCTTCGTCGTCGACGACAAGCAGACCTACGGCGCCGGCCTCGCCGCGATCTTCTCCGCGGAGTTCGAGCGCCTCGGCGGCAAGGTCGTCGGCACCGACCACGTCACGGTCAAGGAGACCGACTTCTCCTCCACCGCCGACAAGGTCAAGGCCTCGGGCGCCGACTCCGTCTACTTCGGCGGCCAGTACCCCGAGGGCGGACTGCTCTCCGACCAGATCAAGAAGACGGGCGCCAAGGTCCCCACCATGGGTGGCGACGGCATCTACGACCCGAACTTCATCTCGGCCTCCGGTGAGTCCAACGACGGTGACTTCGCCACCTCCATCGGCTACCCCGTGGAGAAGCTCGACACCGCCAAGAAGTTCATCGCCGACTACGCGGCCGAGAACTACAAGGACCCGTACGCGGCCTACGGCGGCTACTCGTACGACGCCGGCTGGACGATCATCCAGGCCGTCAAGGCCGTCGTCGCCGCCAACGACGGCAAGCTCCCCGACGACGCCCGCGAGAAGGTCGTCGAGGCCACCAGCAAGGTCACCTTCGACGGAGTGACCGGCAAGGTCTCCTTCGACGAGTACGGCGACACGACCAACAAGCAGCTCACCGTGTACAAGGTCGAAGGCGGCACCTGGAAGGACGTCAAGAGCGCCACGTTCGAGGACTGACCTCCCGGACACAGCCCCCACACCACGACCGGACCGCGCGAGGGCGCAACAGCGCCCTCGCGCGGTGTCATATCCGACACGCTCATCGGAGGCCCTGCGGTGAACGAACTGCCGCAACAGCTGGCCAACGGCCTTGCCCTCGGTGCCCTTTACGGCTTGATCGCCATCGGGTACACCATGGTCTACGGCATCGTCCAGCTCATCAACTTCGCCCATGGCGAGATCTTCATGATCGGGGGCTTCGGTGCCCTCACCACCTACACCTTGCTCCCCGGTGGAACCTCCCTGCTGGTGGCGATCCCGCTCATGATCGTAGGCGGCGCCATAGCCGCGGTGGCCGTGGCCACCGCCGCAGAACGCTTCGCCTACCGCCCTCTGCGCGGAGCGCCCAGGCTCGCGCCGCTGATCACCGCGATCGGCCTGTCCATCACACTGCAGCAGCTCATCTGGGCCTTCTACCCGGACGCCAAGAAGGCCGTCAGCTTCCCCGAGTTCAAGGGTGAGTCCTTCCAGCTGACAGACAACCTCTACATCCAGCGGGCCGACGCGTTCATCTTCGTCCTCGCCCCCCTGTGCATGCTCGCCCTCGGCCTCTTCGTCTCCAAGAGCCGCAGCGGACGCGCCATGCAGGCCACGTCCCAGGACCGGGACACCGCCAAGCTCATGGGCATCAACACCGACCGCATCATCGTGATGGCCTTCGCCATCGGCGCCGCCTTCGCCGCGGTCGCCGCGGTCGCCTACGGTCTCGACAAGGGCCAGATCAACTTCGAAATGGGCTTCCTCCTCGGACTCAAGGCGTTCACCGCCGCCGTCCTCGGAGGCATCGGCAACATCTACGGAGCCATGGTCGGCGGCATCGTCCTCGGCCTCGCCGAAGCCATGTCGATCGCCTACATCGAGGAAATCCCCGGCATGCAGCAGCTCGGCGGCGGCGCCTGGGCCAACGTCTGGGCGTTCGTACTTCTCATCGTCGTGCTCCTCGTCAGGCCACAGGGCCTGCTCGGTGAGCGCGTCGCGGATCGGGCGTGAGAACTATGACCGACACAGCCTCCTCCCGCACCACGCAGCTGCGCGCGCTCGCCCTCGCCGGCGGCATCGCCACCGTGGCCAGCACCTTCCTCTCCTGGACCTACACCACCGAGTTCCCCGGCGACCTCACCGTCTACGGCTACCCGGGCGGCCTCCAGGTCCTCACCCTCACCGCCGGACTGCTCACCGCGCTCTTCGCGCTCTCCGCACTCGGCATCAAGGGCCTGCGCTGGCTCACCCCCACCGGCTCCACCAAGGCACTCCAACTGCTCGCCCTCGGCGGCCTGGCCACCACCTGGTTCACCGTCATCGCCATCGCGGTCGAACTCGGCGGAGTCGTCAACCTCGAACCCGGCGGGTTCGTCGCGGCGGTCGTCACCGTCATCCCCGTCGTCGCGGCCTTCCTGCTGCCCGACGACACCCGCAAAGCCACGCGGCCCAAGGAACTCCCCTCCTGGGCAGAGATCCTGATCATCGTCGCCGCGTTCGCCATCGGGCTCTTCGTCTTCACCTACGGCATCGACACCGAGTACGCCGAACTCTTCACCGGCTACCTCCTCACCGTCGGATTCGCCGCCACCGCGCTCTTCAAGGCCGGCCTCATCGCCCGCCTCAACGGGCTCACCACCAAGTACCGGCTGATCGCCGTCTCGGCCGCGTTCGTCGCCGCCGCGGCCTTCCCCTTCACCCAGAACACCGACCAGTTCACCCTGATCGCGGTCAACATCCTCATCTTCGCGACCGTCGCCCTCGGACTGAACATCGTCGTCGGCCTCGCCGGCCTGCTCGACCTCGGATACGTCGCGTTCCTCGGCGTCGGCGCCTACACCGCCGCCCTCGTCTCCGGAACCACCGCGTCCGTCTTCGACGTGCACTTCCCCTTCTGGGCCGCCGTCCTCACCGGCGCCGTCGTCTCGCTGATCTTCGGCGTCGTCATCGGCGCGCCCACCCTGCGACTGCGCGGCGACTACCTCGCCATCGTCACCCTCGGCTTCGGAGAGATCTTCCGCATCGCCGTCGGCAACCTCGACGGAGTCTCCGGCCCGCGCATCACCAACGGCCCCAACGGTGTCCCGAACATCCCCGACCTCAACTTCTTCGGGTACAACTTCGGCGAATCCCACACCGTTCTCGGCTTCGAACTCGGCTCCTACGCCAACTACTACCTGCTGATGCTGCTCGCCATGATCCTCGTGGTGATCGTCTTCAGCCGGGCGGGCAACTCCCGCATCGGCCGCGCCTGGGTCGCCATCCGCGAGGACGAGACCGCCGCCACCGCCATGGGCATCAACGGCTTCCGCGTCAAACTCATCGCCTTCGCCCTCGGCGCCACCCTCGCCGGCCTCGCCGGCACCGTACAGGCGCACGTCCAGCACACCGTGGTCCCCGAGATGTACGTCTTCGCCGGACCCGTACCGCCCAACTCCGCCTTCCTGCTCGCCGCCGTCATCCTCGGCGGCATGGGCACCATCAGCGGCCCCCTCATCGGCGCCTCGCTGCTCTACCTCATCCCGGCGAAGCTCCAGTTCCTCCAGGACTACCAGCTCCTCGGCTTCGGAATCGCGCTCATCCTCCTCATGCGCTTCCGCCCCGAAGGGCTCATCGCCAACCGGCGCGCACAGCTCGAATTCCACGAGACCGACCAGCTCGACGTACCCGACGACAAACCCGGCGCGGGCGTCAGCACCGCCAAGGCGGGGGCGTGAACGACATGACCACCACGACCACGAGCACCCAGACCACCGTGCTCGACGCCAGCGGCGTCACCATGCGCTTCGGCGGACTCACCGCCGTACGCTCCGTCGACCTCCAGGTCAGCAGCGGCGAGATCGTCGGTCTCATCGGCCCCAACGGCGCCGGCAAGACCACCTTCTTCAACTGCCTCACCGGGCTCTACGTACCCACCGAGGGCAAGGTCAGCTACAAGGGCACCGTCCTGCCGCCCAAACCCCACCTGGTCACCCAGGCGGGCATCGCGCGCACCTTCCAGAACATCAGGCTCTTCTCCAACATGACCGTCCTGGAAAACGTCCTCGTCGGACGCCACACCAGGACCAAAGAAGGCCTCTGGTCCGCACTCCTGCGCGGCCCCGGCTTCAAGAAAGCCGAAGCCGCCTCCCACGAGCGCGCCATGGAGCTCCTCGAATTCATCGGCCTCCAGCACAAGGCCGACCACCTCGCCCGCAACCTCCCCTACGGCGAACAGCGCAAGCTCGAAATCGCGCGCGCCCTCGCCAGCGACCCCGGCCTGCTGCTCCTCGACGAGCCCACCGCCGGAATGAACCCGCAGGAAACCCGCGTCACCGAAGAACTCGTCTTCGCCATCCGCGACCAGGGCATCGCCGTACTCGTCATCGAGCACGACATGCGCTTCATCTTCAACCTCTGCGACCGCGTCGCCTGCCTCGTCCAGGGCGAGAAACTCGTCGAAGGCACCGCGGAAGTCGTCCAGGGCGACGAACGCGTCATCGCCGCCTACCTCGGCACCCCCTTCGAAGGCGCCCCCGGCGCCGAGGAAGTCGCCGCGGTCGAGGCGGCCGAAGCGGACGCACACCGCGACACCAGCACCACCGGTTCGGAAGGGGACGCGAAGTGACCGCACTCCTGGAGGTCGAGGACCTCAAAGTCGCCTACGGCAAGATCGAGGCGGTCAAGGGCATCTCCTTCAGCGTCGAAGCCGGCCAGGTCGTCACCCTCATCGGCACCAACGGTGCGGGCAAGACCACCACCCTGCGCACCCTCTCCGGGCTCCTCAAGCCCTCCGGCGGGCGCATCACCTTCGACGGGAAGCCCCTCTCGGGAATCCCCGCGCACAAGATCGTCGCGCTGGGCCTCGCCCACTCCCCCGAAGGCCGGCACATCTTCCCCCGGCTCACCATCACGGAGAACCTCCAGCTCGGAGCGTTCCTCAGGACCGACAAAGCCGGCATCGAAAAAGACATCCAGCGCGCCTACGACCTCTTCCCCATCCTGGGCGAACGACGGAAGCAGGCCGCGGGCACCCTCTCCGGCGGCGAACAGCAAATGCTCGCCATGGGACGCGCCCTGATGTCCCAGCCCAAGCTGCTCATGCTCGACGAGCCCTCCATGGGACTCTCCCCGATCATGATGCAGAAGATCATGGAGACCATCGTCGAGCTGCGCCAGCAGGGCACGACGATCCTGCTCGTCGAACAGAACGCCCAGGCGGCGCTCTCACTCGCCGACCAGGGCCATGTCATGGAGATCGGCAAGATCGTCCTCTCCGGCACCGGACAGGACCTGCTGCACGACGAGTCCGTACGCAAGGCATACCTGGGCGAGGACTGACCGCCGGGCACCGGACGTACACGAGCGGGAAGCCCGCCCCGAGCGAATCGGGGCGGGCTTCCTGGCGTACTGATGTACGTACCGTACGAGCCGCAGGGGCCCGGCTACGCGGCCTACTGGCCGCCCTTCGCCGCCTTCTTCTCCGCCGCGTCCTCGATGACCGCCTCCGCCACCTGCTGCATCGACATCCGACGGTCCATCGACGTCTTCTGAATCCACCGGAACGCCGCCGGTTCCGTCAGCCCGTACTGCGTCTGCAGCACCGACTTCGCCCGGTCCACCAGCTTCCGCGTCTCCAGCCGCAGCGTAAGGTCCGCGACCTCCTGCTCCAGCGTCCTCAGCTCCGTGAACCGCGACACCGCCATCTCGATGGCCGGCACCACATCACTCTTGCTGAACGGCTTCACGAGATACGCCATCGCCCCCGCGTCCCGCGCCCGCTCCACCAGATCACGCTGCGAGAACGCGGTCAGCATCAGCACCGGCGCGATGGACTCCTCCGCGATCTTCTCGGCCGCGGAGATCCCGTCCAGGACGGGCATCTTCACATCCAGGATCACCAGATCCGGCCGATGCTCCCGCGCGAGCTCCACGGCCCGCTCACCGTCACCGGCCTCGCCGACGACCGAATACCCCTCTTCCTCAAGCATCTCCTTGAGATCAAGACGGATCAGGGCCTCGTCCTCGGCGATGACGACACGTGTCGTCAGCGGCGGAACGTGCGACTTGTCGTCATCGTCGACGGGCTGGGGCGACTCGGGGGCGGTCACGGGGGCTCCTCGTTCCAGACAGGGTGCTGCTACCCGAGACTACAGAGCTCCTGTATGTTTGAGGCACAGCGGGTCTCCGCTAACCTTTGAAGTCAAGGTCTGCCCTGGTAGTCCAGCGGAAGAGACACGGTGCTCAAACCACCGACAGCGTGGGTTCGAATCCCACCCAGGGCACTTTCCCTTTGTTTCCAAGACCACCAATCGATTGGTGGTCTTCACTCGGCCCGGTGAATCAGGGTTGTTCCGGCACCCGGCCACGAATCTCGCGGCCAGGCTCGCGCTCATGTACGACCTTGACACCCGCAAGCACGCGATTGCTCTCGTCTCGCAGGGGCGCAGCCTCAACTCCGTGAGCAAGCAGACCGGGATATCGCGGGCAGCGATCCGCTCATGGCAGATCCGCATCGAGCCCCTGCCACGCATGCTCGGGGAGGCTCACCCCTGCCCGAGGTGCTTGCCCGTGCGGACCACGCCGGCAGACTCCGCTTCGTACGCCTACCTGCTAGGCCTCTCTCTCGGTGACGGCTGCATCAGCCCGCATCCTCGTAGCGGCCACTACTTACGCATCGCGTGTGCTGATGCGTGGCCCGGGCTCATCACGGCGTGCCAAGCCGCTATCGCCGCCGTCCGCCCCAAGGCCGGCGTGTACCTCCTGCGGAAGCAAGGATGTGTCGCGGTCACCAGCTACGACCGGCACTGGCCATGTCTCTTCCCTCAGCACGCGCCGGGCAAGAAGCACGATCGCCCCATCGTCCTCGAACCCTGGCAGCAGCAGGTCGTGGACGATCACCCCTGGGAACTGCTCCGCGGCCTCATCCACTCCGACGGGTGCCGCATCACCAACTGGACCATTCGCCTGGTCGGCGGCAAGAAGAAGCGCTACGAGTACGCCCGTTACTTCTTCACCAACAGATCCGCCGACATCCTGCGGCTCTTCACCGACGCCCTCGACGCGGTCGGCGTCGAATGGAAGCCGGCCAACCAGCACCGTAGCGTCCAGAACATCTCCATCGCCAAGCGCGCGTCCGTCGCCCTCATGGACGCGCGCGTCGGACCCAAGTACTGAGCCCCGAGCTCCGACTACTTCGGACTGTCGTCCTCGCCGATGTGGTGGACGCGGACCAGGTTCGTGGAGCCCGCGACCCCCGGCGGGGAGCCCGCCGTGATGACGACGATGTCGCCCTTGTCGCAGCGGCCGATCTTCAGGAGATGGTCGTCCACCTGGGCGACCATCGCGTCCGTCGAGTCGACGTGCGGGCCGAGGAAGGCTTCCACGCCCCAGGTGAGGTTCAGCTGGGCGCGGGTGGCCGGGTCCGGGGTGAAGGCGAGCAGGGGGATCGGGGAGCGGTAGCGGGAGAGGCGCTTGACCGTGTCGCCGGACTGGGTGAAGGCGACCAGGAACTTCGCGCCCAGGAAGTCGCCCATCTCGGCCGCCGCGCGGGCCACCGCGCCGCCCTGGGTGCGGGGCTTGCTGCTCTCCGTGATCGGGGGGAGGCCCTTGGCGAGGAGGTCTTCCTCGGCGGCCTCGACGATGCGGCCCATGGTCTTGACCGTCTCGATGGGGTACTTGCCGACGCTGGTCTCGCCCGAGAGCATCACCGCGTCCGTGCCGTCGATCACCGCGTTGGCGACGTCGGAGGCCTCGGCGCGGGTGGGGCGGGAGTTGTCGATCATCGAGTCGAGCATCTGGGTGGCGACGATGACGGGCTTGGCGTTGCGCCTGGCCAGTTTGATGGCGCGCTTCTGGACGATCGGCACCTGTTCCAGGGGCATTTCGACGCCGAGGTCGCCGCGGGCGACCATGATGCCGTCGAAGGCGGCGACGATGCTGTCGATGTTCTCGACGGCCTGCGGCTTCTCGACCTTGGCGATGACGGGGACCCTGCGGCGCTCTTCGTCCATGATCCGGTGGACGTCGTTGATGTCGTCCCCGCTCCGTACGAAGGAGAGCGCGATGACGTCGGCGCCGACGCGCAGCGCCCAGCGCAGGTCCTCGACGTCCTTGTCCGAGAGCGCGGGGACGGAGACTGCCACGCCGGGGAGGTTGAGGCCCTTGTGGTCGGAGACCATGCCGCCCTCGATGACGAGGGTGTGGACGCGGGGCCCTTCGACGGAGGTGACTTCGAGGGTCACTTTGCCGTCGTCCACGAGGATGCGCTCCCCGGTGGTGACGTCGGCGGCGAGTCCTTCGTAGGTGGTGCCGCAGGTGTGGCGGTCGCCTTCGAGGGGTTCGACGGTGATGGTGAATTCGTCGCCGCGTTCAAGGAGTACCGGTCCTTCACGGAACCGGCCGAGGCGAATCTTCGGGCCTTGAAGGTCGGCGAGGATTCCGACGCTGCGGCCGACTTCTTCCGCGGCTTCCCGTACGCGCTGGTAGCGCTCCTCGTGCTCGGCGTAGGTGCCGTGGCTGAGGTTGAGGCGGGCAACGTCCATTCCGGCTTCGACCAGTGCCTTGATCTGGTCGTACGAGTCGGTGGCGGGCCCCAGGGTACAGACGATCTTTGCTCTGCGCATATATCGAGCCTAGAGCTTACCGACCGGTAGGGAATTGGTGCTGCATGACTACTCAACAACCGTTGCGTGAAAGGTTATTGACAAGTGTTGAATGGGCGCGGGGCCGCTCCTATGAGCATTTCTATGACGTCAAATCGGGCGGGGTCATCGTGAAGCGCGCGTTCACCTGCGCGTAGACGGTCTGGCGCTGTGGTTCGAGGTCGAGGACGGGCGCCTCCGCGGCCGATTCCGCACCGCCGTAGCCGCTGGCGCTGCGCATGCCGCCGAACGCGGGCCGCAGTCCGTGCTCGGCGGTGTTCTCCGCGCCGAGGTCCGCCAGCTCGACCAGGGCAGCGAGCCGGGCGCCGAGAGCTTCGGCGTATTCGCGGGCGCGCTGGACGGCTTCCCGTACGGCCTGGCGCCGGGCGTCGCCGTGGGCCGGCGAGTCGGGGCGCAGGGCCCACCAGGGGCCGCTGACCTGGGTCAGTTCGAGGTCGGCGAGGCGGGTGGTGAGTTCACCCAGAGCGGTGAAGTCGGTCAGTTCGGCGGTGAGATGAACCCGGCCGTGGTACGCGCGGATGCGTTCGGCGCGGCCGTGCTTGGTGAGTTCGGGGCTGATGGAGAACGCTCCGGTCTCCAGCTTCTCGACGGCGTCGCCGTAGGACTTGACGAGTGCGAGGACGTCTCCGTTGCGGCGCGTGAGGTCGTCGAGGGCGGTACGCCGGTCGGTGCCGCGCGCGCTGACCGCGATGCCGATTCTGGCGATCTCCGGGTCGACCTCCAGCCGTGCTTCGCCGCGGACGGCGACCCTCGGTGTCTCGGGCGTGCCGTAGGGGGCGGCGGGGGTCGGTGCGTCGGCGGTGGTCACGGGCGGCTCCCTCGTTGGACGGCTGCGGCTGGGACTGCGGCTGGGACCGCGACTGCGGCCAGGACTGCGGCTACGACTGCGGCCGCACGGCCGCGCCTCCACTCTCGCATCCGGGTACGACAGCCGGGTGCCGTAACGCCGTGCGACAACCGGCAGTCATCTGATCGAAACCCTGTGGGGGTGTTGCCGACGTCTCGTTTGGGCCAGAATCTACGCGCGTTGTCACAACGTGCCGAAGAGAAACAGATCGAGGGAGAAGAGAAGGAAATGCCGCTGAACCGTAGGACGTTCCTGGGCAGTTCGGCTGTCGCCGGCGCGGGTGTGGCGCTGGTGGGCGGGGCGACGGTCCCGGCGGAGGCCACCGGCCAGGCTCATGGTCCCGTCGCTGGACGTCCGCGCAAGCGGTACTCGTTCACCGTGCTGGGGACCACCGATCTGCATGGCAATGTCTTCAACTGGGACTACTTCACCGACAAGGAGTTCGACGACTCCGCGCACAATGATGTCGGGCTGGCGAAGATCTCCACGCTGGTCGACCGGATCCGCGAGGAGAAGGGCCGCCATAACACGCTGCTGATCGACGCGGGTGACACCATTCAGGGCACCCAGTTGTCGTACTACTACGCCAAGATCGACCCGATCACCGCGAAGCGCGGTCCGGTGCATCCGATGGCGCAGGCGATGAACGCGATCGGTTATGACGCGGCGGCGCTCGGCAACCATGAGTTCAATTACGGCATTCCCGTGCTGCGGAAGTTCGAGGAGCAGTGCCGTTTCCCGCTGCTCGGTGCCAACGCGCTGGACGCGAAGACACTGAAGCCGGCTTTCGCGCCGTATGTCATCAAGAAGCTGCGGACGCCGCACGGCCGTGATGTGCGGGTGGCGATCCTCGGGCTGACGAACCCGGGCATCGCGATCTGGGACAAGGCGAACGTCCAGGGCAAGATGACGTTCCCGGGTCTGGAGGAGCAGGCCGCGAAGTGGGTGCCGAAGCTGCGTTCGATGGGCGCGGATGTGGTCATCGTCTCCGCGCACTCCGGTACGAGCGGGACGTCGTCGTACGGCGATCAGGTGCCGCATGTGGAGAACGCCGCGACGCTGGTGGCGGAGCAGGTGCCGGGGATCGACGCGATCCTGGTCGGCCACGCGCACGCGGAGATCCCGGAGCGCCGGGTGGTCAACAAGAAGACGGGCAAGGACGTCGTCCTGTCCGAGCCGCTCAAGTGGGGCCAGCGGCTGACGCTCTTCGATTTCGATCTGGTGTGGGAGCGGGGTTCCTGGACGGTCGAGAAGGTCGGCTCGCAGGTTCTCAACTCCAATACAGTGCCCGAGGACAAGAAGATCACCCGGCTGCTCTCGGATGAGCACCGCAAGGTGGTGGCGTATGTCAATCAGGTGATCGGTACGTCCACGGCCGCCATGTCCACGGTCGACGCGCCGTGGAAGGACGAGCCGATCATCGATCTGATCAATCACGTGCAGACGGAGACGGTGAAGGCGGCGCTGGCGGGCGGCGAGTGGGCGGCGCTGCCGGTGCTGTCGCAGGCGTCGTGCTTCTCGCGTACGGCGGGCATCCCGGCGGGCGATGTGACCATCAAGGACGCGGCGGGGCTGTACCCGTTCGAGAACACGATGGAGGCGCGGCTGCTGACCGGCGCGCAGATCAAGGCGTATCTGGAGTTCTCGGCGCGGTATTACGTGCAGACCGCGGCGGGTGCGCCGGTGGACACGTCGAAGCTGACGAACGCCGACAACACGCCGGACTACAACTACGACGTCGTGTCCGGTCTGACGTACGAGATCGACATAGCGAAGCCGGCCGGGTCGCGGATCGTGAACCTCAGGTTCGAGGGCAAGGATCTGGACCCGGCGGCGAAGTTCGTCCTGGCGGTCAACAACTACCGGGCGAGCGGCGGCGGGAACTTCCCGCATGTGGCCGCCGCGCAGCAGTTGTGGGCCAATTCGGACGAGATCCGCAACACGATCATCGGGTGGGTGCAGTCGACGGGCACGGTCGACCCGGCGGCGTTCGCCTCGGTGGACTGGAAGCTGACGCGGGACGGTACGCCGGTCTTCTGACCGTTCACGGCGGCTTCCGTCAGCGTACTTCGGTGAGCGGGACCAGACCCCTCGGTGCGGGCACCGTGCGGGTCCGGTCCCGTCCGTCGAGTCCGAAGCTGGTGAACGCGGTGCGCCGGGGGAGGTGGTAGGACTCCTTGCCGGTGAGGTGGTTGAGGATGGTGGCGCTGCGCCAGGCCGCGAGTCCGAGGTCGGGCGCGCCGACGCCGTGGGTGTGCCGTTCGCCGTTCTGGACGTAGACGGAGCCGGTGACTCCGGGGTCCAGGGTGATCCGGTGGTGCTGGTCGATCCGGGGGCGGCCCGAGCTGTCCCGGCGCATGTACGGGTCGAGTCCGGCGAGGATCCGGTCGAGGGGGCGCTCCCGGTAGCCGGTGGCGAGGACGACGGCGTCGGTGGTGAGCCGGGACCTGGAGGCCTGCTGGGCGTGTTCCAGATGGAGTTCGATCTTCGTCGTGGCGACGCGTCCCGCGGTGCGGACGGAGACACCGGGGGTGAGGACGGCGTCGGGCCAGCCGCCGTACAGGGTGCGCCGGTACAGCTCGTCGTGGATGGCGGCGATGGTGGCGGCGTCGATGCCCTTGTGGAGCTGCCACTGCCGGGGGATCAGGTCGTCGCGTACATGCTCGGGCAGGGCGTGGAAGTAGCGGGTGTAGTCGGGGGTGAAGTGTTCCAGGCCGAGCTTGGAGTACTCCATGGGCGCGAAGGCTTCGGTGCGGGCCAGCCAGTGGATCTTCTCGGCTCCGGTGGGCCTGGCGCGCAGCAGGTCGAGGAAGATCTCGGCGCCGGACTGTCCTGATCCGATGACGGTGATGTGTCCCGCGGCGAGCAGCCGGTCGCGGTGGTCGAGATAGTCGGCGGAGTGGATGACCGGCGCGGCGGGCGTTTCGACGAGGAGTTTGAGCGGCTCGGGGATGTACGGCTCGGTGCCGATGCCGAGGGCGATGTGGCGGGCGTGGGCGCGGCCGAGGGCTTCGGCCTCGCCGTCCTGGTCGAGCTGGGTGAAGTCGATTTCGAACAGGTCGCGTTCGGGGTTCCAGCGGACGGCGTCGACCTGATGGCCGAAGTGGAGTCCGGGGAGCTGTTCGCTGACCCAGCGGCAGTACGCGTCGTACTCGGCGCGCTGGATGTGGAAGCGCTCGGCGAAGTAGAAGGGGAAGAGCCGGTCGCGGGCCCGGAGGTAGCTGAGGAAGGACCAGGGGCTGGCGGGGTTGGCGAGGGTGACCAGGTCGGCGAGGAAGGGGACCTGGAGGCTGGCGCCGTCGATGAGCAGGCCGGGGTGCCAGCGGAAGAAGGGGTTCTGGTCGAAGAAGGTGGTGGCGAGTCCGCCGCGGATTCCGTCGGCGAGGGCGGCCAGGGAGAGATTGAACGGGCCGATGCCGACACCCACCAGGTCGCAGGGCTGGTTGAGGTCGGTTGGCTGGGCGATCATCGGCGGGTGCTGCCTTCCACGAGTCGGGCACCCGGGGGTCCGGGGGTCGGAGGTGGTGCCTACGGAGCACAACGAGCCCGCCCGCGAGGGGTATTGGCGCCCGGCTCAGGACACGGGAAGTCGGCTGAAAACGCTCGTGGATCCGGCGTACGCGACGCGTGTGAGCGTGTACGCGTACGCCGGATCACGGGCGGATGCACCGCCGGCCCTGGTCCGGAACCGGCGACCGGGTGGCCGGCCGGGTGGAGCCGGACGTTCAGGAGGCGGTACGGACCCGCAGCGCCCGGTGCAGGTCGTCGAGCTGGTCGACGAGCTTGCGGCGCAGCGCCGGGATCATCTCCGCACCGTCCAGGCACTTCCGGCCGAGGCGCAGGGACTCCTCGTCGACCGCGTACAGCGGGAAGGCGTAGCGGCCCGCCGCGTCGGCGATGGCCGGTCCTCGCCGGTCGGCGAGTGCGACGGCCTCGGTGTAGTAGCGGGGCACGTACTCCCGTACCAGCGTGGCCTGTTCGGGCTGCCAGAACCCCTGGGCCGTGGCGGTGAAGAGGTAGTTGGAGAGGTCGTCCGTCTCGAAGAGGCGGGCCCAGGCGCGGGCCTTGGCCCCGGGGTCGGGCAGCGCGGCGTGGCAGCGGGCCGCGCCTTCCTGGCCTGTGGCGCTGGGGTCGCGTGCCAGTTCGGCGTCGATGGCGGCGGGGCCGACGGCGCCGAGGACGGCGAGCCGGGTGAGGACGCGCCAGCGGAGCTCGGGGTCGAGCTCGGGGCCGCCGGGGACACCGCCGGATTCCAGCCACTCCTGGAGGGCGTCGGGCTGGGTGGCGGCGTCGATGAAGTGGCGTACGGCGGTGAGGCGCAGCCCGGGGTTCCCGCCGTCCTCGGTGCGGCGGATCAGGTCGCGGGAGATCGCGGTGAGGGTGGCGAGCGCGGCCGGGCGGTCGGTGTCGGACAGATAGCGGTCGGTGATCTGGGCGGCGGCGAAGGCCAGGACGCCCTGGACGAGTGCGAGGTCCGTCTCGCACGGCAGATGGGCGCGGGCGGCGTCCAGGTAGGCGGTGGCGGCGAGGTCGCCGTCGCGGACCATGTCGCGGGCGGCGTTCCAGATGACGGCGCGGGTCAGCGGGTCGGGGATGCCGGACAGGGCGCGCAGGGCGGTGTCCCAGGACGCGGCGTCGAGCCGGACCTTGGCGTAGGTCAGGTCGCCGTCGTTGAGGACGACGAGGGCGGGGCGGTGGCCGGCGGCGGTGACGGGTGCGGTCAGCGGCAGGTCGAGTTCGAGGAGGTCGCGCCGGGTCAGCCGGGCCGGGTCGGCGGGGTCGAGGTCGTACGCGCCGACGGTGACGTGGTGCGGGCGGCTGCCGTCGCGTACGACGTCGAGGGTCCAGCCGGTGCCGGTGCCGGAGATCCGGGGGGTGAGGGTGTCGACGCCGGTGGTGCGCAGCCACCGCTCGGCCCAGGCGTGCACGTCGCGGTCGGTGGCGTGGGCGAGGGAGTCGATGAAGTCGGCGAGGGTGGCGTTGGCGAACTTGTGCCGGGCGAAGTGGGTGTTGATGCCGGCGAGGAAGTCCTTCTCGCCGAGCCAGGCGACGAGCTGGCGCAGTGCGGAGGCGCCCTTGGCGTAGGAGATGCCGTCGAAGTTGAGCAGCGCGGAGGCGGTGTCGGGGACGGCGTCGGGGTCGGGCGCGACGGGGTGGGTGGAGGGCCGCTGGTCGGCGTCGTATCCCCAGGATTTGCGGCCGATGCCGAAGTCGACCCAGGTGTCGGTGAAGCGGGTCGCTTCGGTGAGGGTCTGGTAGCCCATGTACTCGGCGAAGGACTCGTTCAGCCAGATGTCGTCCCACCAGGCGAGGGTGACGAGGTCGCCGAACCACATGTGGGCCATCTCGTGGGCGATGACCATGGCGCGGGTCTGGCGTTCGGTGTCGGTGACGGCGGAGCGGTAGACGAACTCGTCGCGGAAGGTGACGAGTCCGGGGTTCTCCATGGCGCCGGCGTTGAATTCGGGGACGAACGCCTGGTCGTACGAGTCGAAGGGGTACGGCTCGGTGAACTTCTCGTGGTACCGGTCGTAGCAGGCGCGGGTGATGTCGAGGATCTCGTCGGCGTCGGCGTCGAGATGGGGGGCGAGGGAGCGCCGGCAGTGGATGCCGAAGGGCAGTCCGGCGTGCTCGGTGCGTACGGAGTGCCAGGGTCCGGCGGCGACCGCGACGAGATAGGTGGAGATGAGCGGGGTGGCGGCGACGGTCCAGTGGCGTCCTCCGGTCCGGGTCGCGACGCCGTTGCCGAGGACGGTCCAGTCGTCGGGCGCGGTGACGGTCAGCTCGAAGACGGCTTTGAGGTCGGGCTGGTCGAAGGCCGCGAAGACCCGCTGGACGTCGTCCATGAACAGCTGGGTGTAGACGTAGGTCTCGCCGTCGGCGGGGTCGGTGAAGCGGTGCATGCCCTCGCCGGTACGGGAGTACCGCATCGCGGCGTCGACGCGCAGCTCGTGCTCCCCGGCGGTCAGGCCGGTGAGCGGGAGCCGGTTCCCGGCGAGCGCGGCGGGGTCGAGGGGCCGGCCGTCGAGGCTGACGGAGCGCAGAGTGGCGGGCTTGAGTTCGACGAACGTGTCTCCGGCGGCCCGCGCGGTGAAGGTGATGACGGTGCGGGAGTCGAAGGTGTCCTCGCCGGTGGTCAGATCGAGTGCGATCGTGTACCGGTGGACGTCGAGGAACTGGGCTCGGGTCTGCGCTTCGTCGCGCGTCAGTACGGACATGGGGGCCATGCTGCCCGATGTGCCGCGAGTGGCGCATCAGGGTTCATTGCGCTCTTAGCGCACGTGCGGCGGGGGCCGTCAGCCGGTGTTGCCGCGTGCCTCGTCCGCGATCGTCTCGTGGTGCCTGATCACTTCGGCGATGATGAAGTTGAGGAGCTTCTCGGCGAAGACCGGGTCCAGTCTGGCGCTCTCGGCGAGTTGCCTGAGCCGGGTGATCTGGCGGGCCTCGCGGGACGGGTCGGCGGGCGGCAGCCGGTGTTCGGCCTTGAGGACGCCGACCTGCTGGGTGCATTTGAAGCGCTCGGCCAGCATATGGACGACGGCCGCGTCGATGTTGTCGATGGACTCGCGGAGGCGGTCCAGCTCGGCTCGCACCGCTTCGTCGAGGCCGGGCCGGCCGGTTCCGCCGGTTCCTCGGTCGGCCGTGCCTGTGCGGTCGGCCGTGCCGGTGTGCTCCGTGCCGGTGTGGTCCGTCTCGGTGCGGTCGGTGCCGGGGTCACTCGTGGTCATGGTCCAGCAGCGTAGAGGAGCGCGGCGCGATGGTCGGCGGGTGATCAGGATGCGGGATCTCGTTGCTCCAGCCGCCGGGTACGACGCGCCCCTGCCGCTCGCGGAAGCGGATGGGCGGGATCCCGACACGGCGGGTGAACAGCCGTGAGAAGTAGGCCGGGTCGTCGTACCCGACGCGCCGGGCGACCGCCCCGACCGGCAGTTCCGTCCCGGCGAGCAGTTCTTTGGCGCGGCCGAGGCGGATACCCAGCAGGTAGTCCTTGGGGCTGCACCCGGCGGCCCTGCGGACGGCCGTGCGCAGTTCGGCGGGGGTCATGCCGTGGCGGGCCGCGTGCTCGGCGACCGAGAGCGTCCGGCAGGCGTCGCGGGCCAGGGCCTGGAGGACCGGGTCGCCCTCGGCGTCGGTGTCGGCGCGGGCGCGGCGCAGCGCGACGAGCAGTTCGTGCACGGCGGCGCCGGTCTCCACTTCGAGCAGCGGGTTGCCCCGGCGGGCGGCGCGGGCGATACGCGCGATGGCCGCCCGCGCGCCCGTCGCGTCGGAGAGCGGTACGACGGGCCGGGCCGGCTCGATATAGCCGAGCTCCGTGTACGTGGCGGTGGCGGGCCCGGTGAAGTCGACGAAGCTCTCGTCCCAGCCGTGCTCCTCGTCGCACCCGTAGTGGTGGGCGGTGCCGGGGGTCAGCCAGAGCAGCGCGGGCGCGGTGACGGGGGTGCGCCGCCCGTCGGCCGCGCGGAACCAGCCGTTGCCCGCGCTGATCACCACGGCCACATGGTGATCGAGGGTGCGCGGTCCGACCGTCGGCAGGCGGCCGTGCTGAAGCCCGACGCCGAGGCAGACGAGCCCGAGCCGGTGGTGGACCGGGCCGGGGGTGAAGTACCGCATCCAGGTGTGATACATCCGCTCCACCTCGCCAGTCCGTCGGTCCGGTCGTCCGGTCACGCCCCGGGCGGGCGCCCCATGCGTCCAACCAGAGGTGATCTTTGTCCATGGACCGTGCCGCCGCCAGAGGGAGAGGGTGGATCGCGGTCCGGAAACCGGACGAAGAAGACACGAAGAGCACACGAAGACACGACGACGAACGCGGGACGGGAGAGCGGGGACGGTGACTGAGTCGGTGGCTGAGTTCATGGTGGGGGACGAGGACTTTCTGCTGGACGGACGGCCGGTGCGGCTGCTTTCCGGGGCGCTGCACTACTTCCGGGTCCATGAGGAGCTGTGGGGCCACCGGCTCGGGATGCTGCGCGCCATGGGCCTCAACTGCGTCGAGACCTACGTCCCGTGGAATCTGCACGAGCCGGAGCCCGGCCGCTACCACGACGTGGCCGCGCTCGGCCGGTTCCTGGACGCCGTGCGCGAGGCGGGGCTGTGGGCGATCGTGCGGCCGGGCCCGTACATCTGCGCCGAGTGGGACAACGGCGGGCTGCCGCACTGGCTGACCGGCCCGCTGGGCGCGCGGGTACGGACCAGGGACGCCGCGTATCTGGAGCGGGTGGAGCGGTGGTACCGCGAGCTGCTCCCCCAGGTCGCCGAGCGCCAGATCGGCGCGGGCGGCCCGGTGATCATGGTGCAGGTCGAGAACGAGTACGGGAGTTACGGCTCCGACCAGGTCTATCTGGCCCGGCTGACCGAGCTGACCCGGGCCTGCGGGATCTCCGTACCGCTGGTCACCTCGGACGGCCCCGAGGACCATATGCTCACCGGCGGTTCGGTCCCCGGGCTGGCGGCGACGGTCAACTTCGGCTCGGGTGCCCGCGCCGCCTTCGAGACCCTGCGCGGGCACCGCCCCGACGGGCCGCTGATGTGCATGGAGTTCTGGTGCGGCTGGTTCGACCACTGGGGCGGTGAGCATGTCGTACGGGATCCGGCGGACGCGGCCGGCGCGCTGCGCGAGATCCTGGAGTCCGGCGCCTCGGTCAATGTGTACATGGCGCACGGCGGTACGAACCTCGCGGGCTGGGCGGGCGCCAACCGGGCAGGAGAGCTGGCCGACGGCGCGCTCACACCGGACGTCACCTCGTACGACTACGACGCGCCGGTCGACGAGGCGGGCCGGCCGACGGAGAAGTTCTGGCGGTTCCGCGAGGTGCTGGCGGAGTACGGGAGCGGCCCGCTGCCCGAACCGCCGCAGCCGCCCCCCGCCCTGGCCGGTCCCGTACGCGCGGAGTTCACCGCGTGGGCACCGCTGGACGAGGTCGTGGAGTGCCTCGGCGGCCCTGAGTCGGAGACGGCGCTGCCGCCCACCTTCGAGGAGCTGGGTGTGGACCGCGGTCTGGTGCGCTACCGGCTGGAGGTCCCGGGCCCCCGGACGCCCCGGACCCTCACACTGGCCGGGCTGCGCGATCTGGCCGTGGTGTACGTGGACGGGGTGCGCGCGGAGGTGCTCGACGGCGAGACCGCGGCCCTGGCGAAGCCGGTGGCCGGGCCCGCGTCCGTCGACATCTGGGTCGAGTCGCTGGGCCGGGTCAACTACGGGCGGCGGCTCGGCGAGTCCAAGGGCATCACGGGCGGGGTGCTGCACGAACGGCAGTATCTGCACGGCGTACGGGCCCGGGGGCTGCGTCTCGACGCCTTCGACGACGCGCGGGCGGTGGCGGGGGTCCCGTTCCGCGCCACGTTCCGCGCACCGGACGGCGAGACGGACGACGCGCCGGACTGCGAGGCCGGACAGGGGCTCGACGCGGGACGGGGGCTCCACCGCGCCGCCTTCGAGATCGCGGGCGCGGGCGACGCCCGTCTCACGCTCCCCTCCTGGACCCGGGGCTTCGTCTGGGTGAACGGCCACTGCCTGGGCCGCTACTGGTCGCGGGGCCCGCAGGAGTCGCTGTACGTGCCGGGTCCGGTGCTGCGCGAGGGCGGCAACGAGGTGTGGGTGCTGGAACTGGAGGCCGCGGGCGCCCCGTACATACAGCTCGCCCCGTACGAGAGCGTGTCCGACGAGTAGGTCCGGACGTACGGAGGGGCCGGTCCCGGCGGTGTGCCCGGGACCGGCCCCTTCTCCGCTCCCTACGCCTCCCGCACCTCGAACGCGTCGAGCACGAACTCCGCCTTCCCGTCGCCGCCCGTCTTGCGCAGCCCCACCCACGCCTCGCCCCGCTCCGGCGCGGTGAACTCGTAACTCAGCACGGCCGGTCCGGTCGCGACGGGCAGGTCCTCACGCGTCAGCTCCCGCGCCTCCGGCTCGTCCACGGCCGTGACCCAGGCGTACTGGCCCGCCTTCTCGTTCTCGTACCGGAACGAGACCCGGTAGCGCCGCCCCGGCTCGAAGCGGACGGTGTGCTGGACGGTCCGGTAGACCACTCCCCCGTTCTCGCCACGGGACTTGAGCGATTCGGTGCCGTCGACGACATCGTCGATCGCCTTGCCGTTCCAGCCTCGCTGGGTGAACGGCGCGTGCCGCTGCGCGATATGCGTACGCGGGTCGGTGACGGCTCCGGCGTCGCCCTTCACGAAGACGCCCCATCCCTGTGGCACGTTCTGGAAGTCCTCGAAGGCCAGCGTGCCCGGCTTGACGGTGGGCCGCGCGCGGACGATCCGTACGTTGTCGAACCGCACCCGCGCGCCGCCCGCCGCCGCCCGCAGCGTGAGCCGGACCGGGCCGCCGCCCTCCGGGACCGTGAAGTGGGTGAACATCCGCTGGAAGCGGGTGCCGTGCTTACGGTCGGCGGCGACGTAGTTCGCCGCGGTGGAGACGTCGGTCCAGTTCACGGCCGTGACGCCGTCGGCGGTACGGACCTCCAGGGCGGCCCTGCGCCGGAGCCCGGCCGTCTCCCCCACCTCGACCTGTACGGACGCCGCGTATGTGCCGGGCGCGAGCCGCTCCAGACGCTGGCCGGCCGCCGCCTCCGCGCCCGCGCCGATCACCAGCTCGTAGTCGCCGAGGGCGCTGCGTTCCACGGTCGCCGGGCCGCTGACCGTCCAGCCGTCCAGTGAGCCGGAGTGGAAGCCCGGGTCGTGCAGCGGGGTGGCCTGGCCCCAGTCCGGGTCCGCGGGCTTCCGCCCGGCCCGGCTCCGGTACAGCACGTACGGCTGCCCCGCCTCGGCGTCGAGCGTGACCCGGCCGCCCCGTACCGGTATGTCGCGCACATGGACCCGGCCCTGGTCGGTGAGCCGGTAGAGGGCCGCTCGCGACAGCCCCGCCCAGCCGCGCGGCAGCCGCCAGTCGCTGCTGCCGCCCGCCGGGTTGTAGTGGTAGAGCTTGTCCGGGTCGGTCGCCCGGCGCGGTTCCCAGGGCAGCAGATAGCGTCCGCCCTCGTACACGACCCGTCCGTCGGTCGTGATGCGGCGGGTGCCGTCCGCGTCGGAGACGACCGTCCGCGTCGGTCCTGAGAAGCGGATCTCGTGCTCGCTCCAGCGCGCGATCGGATACGCCTGGAGGTACTTCGCGGCCAGGGAATGGGTCCAGATCAGCTGGTAGAAGGCCGTCCAGTCGGTCTTGCCGACCCAGCCCTCGAAGCCGCCCATCCGCGGGATGCCGAGCAGCGTCGGCCACTTGTCGGCGAAGACGTCCTTCTGGTGGTTGCGGATGAACCGGATCAGCCGGGAGTTGACGCCCCGGGAGGTGTCGGCGGAGCCGTAGTCGGTCTCGGTCGCCCAGTGCGTCCAGAGCGACGAGCGCTCCAGGCCGTGGCCGTATTCCGTGGTGATCTGCCAGCCCTGTTCGCGCAGCGCGCGCTGGAGCCGGTCGGAGTTCCAGCCGGACTCCTTGAAGACGTCGATGTAGAGGGTGTTCAGCGCGGGGTCGGTCTGGTCGCGCAGGTCCTGGAAGCGCTTGATGATGTCACCGGAGACCAGATCGCGGCGGGCGTCGATGCGGTAGCTCTGGTCGAGCCAGTCCCACTGCGGGTCGTTCTTGTCCACGAGCGTTTCGGAGAAGGCGTGGGCGACGGGGTAGGACTCGGTGGCGTTGACATGCACGCCGAAGTCGCACTGCCACTTCTTGCCCTCCCTGACCAGGGTGTTGAGGTCGTCGAGGCCGCCGGCGCGCTGGTTGTAGTTGCCCGCGTAGTCGGGGTGCGCCGAGTCGTGGCCCTCCGACTGGTAGCCCTTGAGCAGGGTGTACTGCCGCAGCCCGTCGGTGGCCAGCGAGATCCGCTTGACCTGGTCGAGGGTGGCGAGGAACGGGTTGGTGGCCTGGCTGGCGAAGTTGAACGGGATGTGCGGGACGACCCGCAGATGCTGCCGGTCGGCGCCGAGCGGGCTGACCATGATGTCGCGGAAGGCGGTGGCCGCGTCCTGCCAGTCGACGGCGCGGCCGGCTCCGCCCGCGCCCGCGTCGTCACGTGTACCGGTGACGATGACCGTGGCGTACGGCAGCGGTTCGGTGGCCTCCACGGGGGAGTCGGCCGCGCGGTGGGTCCACTGCCCGCACCGCAGCCGCCCTTCCGTCACCCCGTCGTCGGCGCGCACGACGCGGTGCCACAGCCGGCCGTTGTCCCAGGCGGCGCCCGGCGTGTCGGCGGGCCGGTCGTAGACGGTGTTGGTCTCGACCGCGCCGCCGAGCCGGTCGTGCACGACGACGGCGTAGGCACAGCCCGCCGGAGCGCGTTCCGGGGTGTCGCCGCTGATCGCGGTCAGCGTGTCGCCGCTCTTGGCCTTGTCCAGTTCGACACGCGCGGTGAGCAGTACGGCGCCGGGCTGGTCGGAGCGTACGGACAGCAGCGCCAGCTCGGGCAGTTCCAGGGTGCCGACGCGCAGGGCGGGCGTGTCGGCGATCCGGGTGACCCGCCAGTCGACGCGCCATCCGGAGACCGTGATCTCGACGTCGATCTCGGTGCCGCCGTCGAAGGCGAGGGTGTACGCGATCCGGCCGCTCCCGTTGCGCGCGTTCCGGGTGCGCACCGCCGGGGTGTGGTCCGTACCGTCGATCCGTACCGAGGTGACCGGGTCGCGCTGCCCGTACAGCAGGGCGCCGGTCTCCCGGCCGGTGTACGAGACGACGCGCGGGAAGCCGCTGTCGACCCGTACCTCCAGCTCCCGGGAGCGCAGCACGGTCTCCCGTGCCCCGCCGGACGGAGACGGGCCGGAAGCCAGGCTGGGGGACGCGCCGAGAGCGACGCCGGCGCCCGCGAGTGCGGTGGCGGCGACGACGGTTCTGCGGCGGGGGCCTCGGTCTGCTGCGTTGACGGACACGCTCGCTCCTCTTCGTTCACGGATTCGACGGACGGATGCGGGGATCCGTGCACGTCAATCTCCGTCGCGAGGTGCGAGCGCGCCCATGGACAAAGGCGGGGCAGATGTTGGACTAACGCGTCCAGCCACCTGCCCCGCCCTGAGGTCCTACGACGTCACGTCAGAGAGTCGACGCGGCCGAGGCGATCTGGGAGGCGAAGGTCGAGACCTCGGTGTAGACACCGGGGTAGTTGGGCCGGGCGCAGCCGTTGCCCCAGCTCACGATGCCGACCTGGATGAAGGCTCCGGCGCTGTCCTTGCGGAACATCGGACCGCCCGAGTCACCCTGGCAGGTGTCCGTGCCGCCCTGGGCGAACCCGGCGCAGATCTCCTCGCCCGTTATGATCTCGCCGCCGTACGACGAGTTGCAGCTGGCGTCGGAGACGAACGGGACGGTGGCCTTGAGGAGGTAGCGCTGCTGGGCGCCGCCCTCGGTGGCCGCACCCCAGCCGGCGACGGTGAAGTTGCCGGTGTTGTACTGCGTGGTGGTGGCGATCTTCAGCGTCGGCAGGTTGATGGGCGCGGCGAGCTTGATCAGCGCCCAGTCCTTGCCCGCGCCGTTGTAGCCGGGGGCCTGGAGAACCTTGGTGGACTTGACCTTGATGGCGCTGGAGCTCTGGAGGTCGACGACACCGGCGGTGGCGGTGATGCTGGTGTTGTTACCGGATCCGCTCACACAGTGCGCGGCGGTCAGCACGACGGTCGGGGAGTACAGCGCGCCACCACAGCCCATGGAGAGCCGGACCATGAAGGGGAATTCGCCCTGGGCGGCGCGGGTGCCGCCGACGACGGGAGGTGCGAGCGGCGCCGCGGCCTGGGTCTTGGGCGCGACCGGCGCGGGCGCGGCGGAAGCGGAGGACGGCTGGAGGCTGATGGCGGCGAGCACGACCGCGCCGGCGGCGGCGGTTCTCTTGAGGACACCCAGAATGCTCAACGGTCTGCCTTTCATGGGGGGTTTGAGGGATTCGCGCTCAAGGCGGGCTTGGATCAACGCGCGTTGCGAGTCGCTGACATGGGCCCGACAAGAAAGCGTGATCCGGATTATGCGGAGGGGATAAGCCGCGCCACAAGAACCTGCTTTCAGCCACTCGGCAGGGCCATCCGTCGGCCACTGTCCTCTGACCGGACGGCGCGTTCCCTGACCGGACGCGCCGTCCACCGATCAGACGCGCCGTCCGCCCGTCAGACGCGCCGTCCGCTGATCGGACGCACCCGCCGGGCGTGCCCCTCCGGCGCCCGGCGTGTCCCCGTAGAGTTGACGCGAGCGGGCTCGGCCGTCCCGCGCGGGAGGACTCGGACGCGGGACCGCGGGACGCAGGGGGTACGGACGTGACGAACGGCGGCGAGGTCCAGCACGGCTATCCGCACCTCGACACGGCGCGCGCGGCCATCACGGCGCTCTACCGGCGGCTCTCGGCCGACGGAATCCGCGCGTACGCCGCCAGCGTCGCCCCGGCCGATGTCGCCTTCTCCGACGTGGACGATCTCTACCTGGGCACTCAGCGCGTGGCCCACGCCCTGGTCCAGCAGCTGCGGCTGCCGGACGCACGGGTGATCGTGAGCTTCCGCGACATGAAGCAGGCGGCGAACGTCGAGCTGACCGCCGGGCCGGAGTACTTCATCGAGCTGAACAACCGATTCCGCACCCACCGCAGGGACATCGGCGCCGCGCTCGCCCACGAGATCACCCATGTCCTGCTGCATCGCCTCGGTCTCTCCTTCCCCGGCACCCACGACAACGAGATCCTCACCGACACCGCCACGACCTATCTGGGCGCCGGCTGGCTCCTTCTGGACGCCTACCGCGAAGACCGCGATTCCAGCCAGAAACTCGGTTATCTCACCCCCGAGGAGTTCGGCTACGTCCTGGCCAAGCGCGCGCTCGTCTTCGACGAGGACCCGCGGATCTGGTTCACCAGCCCGCAGGGCTACACGTCGTATACGAAGGGCCGGGCGCAGTCGCTGCGTGACGAGCAGCAGCCGCCGCTGACCACCGCCGGCTGGTCGGGCCGGCACCGCTACGCCAAGGACCGCCGCTACGCGCTGGAGAACCCGGGCGCCGCGACCGCCCCCGTCGCGCCGTACGTGCCGTACGCCTTCGAGCATCTGGCGGACGGTCTGCGCGTCTCGTTCCCCTGCCCCACCTGCCTCCAGCGCATCCGGGTGCCGGTCCGCGGCCGGGTGCGGGCGCGGTGCGGACTGTGCGCGAGCGTGCTGGACTGCGACACCTGAGCGGACGGGCCGCCTGCCCGCACCCCGTGTCCCGCACCCCGTTTACCGGGCGGACCGGGCCAGAACCGGGCCGGAACCTGGCCGCCGCGTATCCCGGGCGACGGTGCGTCCCCGGCGAACGTAGGGTCGAAGCATGACGAATGAGCCGACAGCGGGCACGGGCGTCGACGAACTGTTCACGGCGGTGGGCGGTGGCGCCGACGACTCGGTGGTACGGCTGCTCCGCGCCGGAGTCTCCGCCGAGTCGACCGACGGGGACGGCGAAACGATCCTCTACCGCGCGGCGGTCAGCGACGAACCGGGGCTCGTACGCCTGCTGCTCACGGCGGGCGCCGACCCCCGCCGGGCGAGCGGCCGGGACGGCGGTGATCTGCCGCTGTGCGGGGCGGCCTGCGGCGGGCACACCGAGGTGGTCCGCGCCCTCCTCGCGGCCGGCGCCCCGCCCGACGGCCGCGAGGAGTTCGGCTTCACCGCGGTCTCCTGGGCGGTCGTGCAGGGCTTCGCGGACACGGTCGAAGCGCTGCTGGAGTACGGCGCCGACCCCGATCTGCCGGGCCCCGGCGGCGAACCGCCGCTGCTGCTGGCCGCCCGCCGCGGCTCCGCGCCCGCCGTGCGGGTCCTGCTCCGCTACGGCGCGGGCGCGCCCGACGGCGTGTACGCCCGGACGCGCGACGCGGCGCTCGCCGAGGCCCGGCGCTGGCTCACCCGCGATGTGGAACAGGAGCTGCGCACCGGGCTGCTGAGCGCGTACGGCGACGGTTACGAGACGGTGACGCGCCGGATCGAGGAGGACGGCTCGGAGACCGTCGTCGTTGAACTGCTCAGGGACGGCGAGCCGGTGGCCGGCCGCGAGCAGCAGACCGGGCACGCGGCCGTCGCGACGATACTCGAAACGGAACTGGGCCTGGCGACGCCGTACGAGGAGCTGGCGGCGCGGGCGCTGCGCTGCGGGGACCCCGGCAGGGACGACTGGACGGAGTCGGTGTCCGCGCTGTGGCGGCGCGGTGACGAGGAGACGTTCCAGGCCGCCGCCGCGTGGTGCGCGGGCGACGAGCCGCTGCGGCGGGCCTTCGCCGCCGATGTGCTGGCGCGGCTGGGCGCGGCGGACGGGGAGAGTCCGTTCGCCGCCCGCGCGGTGCCGCTGCTGCGCGAACTGTCCCGGCGGGCCGTGGAGCCTGAGCTGGTCCGCGCGGTCGTGGTGGCGCTCGGCCAGTACGGCGACCCGGCCGCGCTCCCGGAGATCCTGCGCCACACGGGCCACCCCGACGCCGGGGTACGGCGCCGGGCGGCCCTCGCGCTGACCGGGCTCGTACCGGGCGACGACCACGACGCGGTGTGGGCACTGACGCTGCTGAGCAGGGACACGGACGCGTCGGTCAGACACCGCGCGGCCGTGGCGCTGGCGGGCGTGGACGCGGACACGCGCGAGCTGCGCGAGGCGCTGGCGGCCCGGCTGGACGACCCGGACGCGAACACGGCCGCCGAGTCGGCCAAGGGGCTGGCGGCCCGCCGCGATCCACGCGCGGTCGAGGCGCTGGCCCGGATCCTCGGCGACGGGGACCCGGAGGGATACGCGCGCAGGACAGCGGTGGAGGCCGTGCGGTACGTACCGCACGGCCCGGAGCGACGGCGCCTGGAGCGGACACTCCCGCGCCGCCGCTGAGAACGAGCGAAGAAGCCGGAGCCCAGGGCCCAGGAGTCGGACGCCCCGGAATCAAAGGAGCCCGAGCCGGACGACCCGGAGCCGGAGAAGCCGGAGTCAGAGCAGCCGGAGCACCCCGGGCGCCTCTTCCTCGATCAGTCGCACCAGTTCGTCGAAGACGGTCGGACCGCCGCCCGCCCGGACAGCGTCCAGCCGCGCCTGGACGGCGGCCCTGTTGTCGGGGTGCGTACGCTCCAGCCGCCGCTGGAGCGTACGCACGGTCTCCTCCTGGCCGAGTGCGCGGCGCGAGAGTTCGTGCCGCCGCCATTCGATGACGAAGTCGCCGTCGTCCGGCGTTCCGTACCCGCCGCGCAGACAGTCGGCGAGCGCGTCGAGATTGCTCCCGAAGTACCCGCCCGGCCCGTTCACGGCCGCGCCGATCACCTGCCAGAAGCGTTCGAGGCCGGTGACCTCCGCCCCGTCGATCACATATGTCACCGTCATGGGACGGAGGTTACCTTCCGGTTCCGGTCGACGACCGGTCAGCAGCTGTAGTTGACGAGGGAGAACGACGCGTAGTGGTCGGCGGTGTAGTAGTCCTCGTTGTTCCGGTTGCCCGTGACGATGCGGCGCGCGCCGCGGTTCGAGGAGCCGGGCGTCTTGACGGTGTACTCGTGGTAGTAGCCGTTCGACTGGCTCGGCAGGATGCCTTCCCGGTTCTGGAAGACACCGCCGTCCTGCGGGTACGGGTACGGCCCGCCCTGGTCGATGAGGTCGAGGGTGTCGTGGGCCTGAACAGGCAGCCGGGAGTAGCAGATGCTGCCGACCGCGGTGGGGGCGGCGGTGGCGGTGGCGGTGACTCCGCCGACGAGGAGGGTCGAGACCAGAGCGGCGATGCCACCGAGGGTGGCGATCCGTGGGGGAATTCGCATGGCCCCATGATGACGCGCGTAGACGCGTACACGTCAATGCCAACTGTGTGGAGTTTCCGGGAAGTTAACCAACCGGCCCGTCTCCGTAGCATCCCGTACACCCCGCGCGGCCCCGGACGCGCGGAAGCCCGGCGCCGCGCCGAGCGCGGTACCGGGCTTCCGTTCTTCGTACGTGGACCTCGTCGTTCGCGGACCTGCCGGGCGTCAGGCCGCGGTGCGGCGACCGCCCTCGGCGCCGCGGTCAGGACGGCCGCGACGGCCCCGGCTGCCACGGCTGCCGCGCGAGGCGCCGCCGAGGCGGGTCGCGCCGCCCCCGGTGCCCGAGCGGGTCGCGCCGCCGCCGGCGCCCGAGCCTCCGCCCGTACCACCGGCCGCGCCGCCGCCCGCGCCCCCGCCGGTGTTCTTCCTGGCCGGGCGCGACGCGCGCGTCTTCGGCTTCGCCTGGACCGGCTGCTGCGGCACCTCGATGGTGACGGCCACCCCGGAGGGCACCCGCGCGCCGGTGAGCGTCGCCAGTTCCTCGTCCGTGGACTTGATCCGCGCGGACCGGGGAGCGATCCCCGCGTCCGACATCAGCCGGGTCATCTCGCGCCGCTGCTCGGGCAGTACGAGCGTCACGACACTGCCGGACTCCCCCGCCCTCGCGGTGCGTCCGCCGCGGTGCAGATAGTCCTTGTGGTCGACCGGCGGGTCGACGTTCACGACCAGGTCGAGATCGTCGACATGGATGCCGCGGGCCGCGACGTTCGTCGCGACGAGGCAGGTGACCAGTCCGTTCTTGAACTGCTCCAGCGTCCGGTTGCGCTGCGGCTGCGAACGGCCGCCGTGCAGCCCCGAGGCCCGTACGCCGCTCGCCAGCAGCCGCTTGACCAGCCGGTCCACCGACCGCTTGGTGTCCAGGAAGAGCAGCACACGGCCGTCGCGCGCCGCGATCCGCGTGGTGACTTCCTTCTTGTCCGTCTCGTCCAGGACGTAGAGCACATGGTGCTCCATCGTCGTGACCGCGCCCTGCGACGGGTCGACGGAGTGCACGACCGGGTCCGTCAGGTACTGCCGTACGAGCCGGTCGATGTTCTTGTCCAGCGTCGCCGAGAACAGCATCCGCTGCCCGTCCGGCTCGACCTGCTTGAGCAGCGCGGTGACCTGCGGCATGAAGCCCATGTCGGCCATCTGGTCGGCTTCGTCGAGCACGGTGATCGACACCTGGTCGAGCCGGCAGTCGCCGCGCTCGATGAGGTCCTTCAGCCGGCCCGGGGTCGCGACGAGCACCTCGGCGCCGCGCCGCAGCGACCCGGCCTGCTTGCTGATCGAGAGCCCGCCGACGACCGTCGTCAGCTTCAGATTGACGGCGGTGGCGTACGGGGTCAGCGCGTCGGTCACCTGCTGCGCCAGCTCACGCGTGGGTACGAGCACCAGCGCGAGCGGGGCGCGCGGTTCGGCGCGCCGGCCTGCCGTACGGGCGAGCAGCGCCAGCCCGAAGGCGAGCGTCTTGCCGGAGCCGGTGCGTCCACGGCCCAGGATGTCGCGGCCCGCGAGGGAGTTGGGGAGCGTCGCGCCCTGAATGGGGAACGGGGTGGTCACGCCCTGCGCGGTGAGCGTCTTGAGCAGTCCTGCGGGCATGTCCAGCTCGTCGAACGCCTCGACGGCGGGCAGCGCGGGGGTCAGGGTCTCCGGCAGCGTGAACTCCTGCGGGCGCGCGGCGGGGCGGCGGGCGGCCGGCTTCGCCGAGCCCTTCGCGGGCGCCTTCGCGCGGGAGTTCACCGGGCGCTTGCCGGCGGGGCGGGCAGCGCGAGCCGGGCGTTCGGAACGAGTCATTCGGAAAAAGCCTTCCTGGGCCTGAGAACAGCGCGAGCCGGGACCCGCACCTGCACGGTGCGGGCCCCGGCTGCGAGGTACACGTCCGGAAATTAGGCCGGGACGATGTTCTCCGCCTGCGGGCCCTTCTGGCCCTGCGTGACGTCGAACGAGACCTTCTGGCCCTCCTGGAGCTCACGGAAGCCCTGGGTGGCGATGTTCGAGTAGTGGGCGAAGACGTCGGCGCCGCCGCCGTCCTGCTCAATGAAGCCGAAGCCCTTTTCCGAGTTGAACCACTTCACGGTGCCAGTAGCCATGTCATTCTCCTAAAACAGGTGCAGAGCCGGAAATCCGCACTTTACGGATTCCTCGTCGCCGCATTGAGCCCCATCCGGAGAAGCCGGCAAAAACAATAATGCGCCTGAGGAACATTCCCGTCAGGCGCACATAAAGTTCATGGGTACCAAAACTGCAACGCTGTCAGCCTAGCACGCCCCGGCGCCCGCGCAACGATCACCCCTGATCCTCCCGGGGCGGACCCTCGCCGGACCCGCGCCGTACGGTGCGCAGCGGCCGGTCCGGCCGCCAGATCCGCATGACCAGGTCCTCTCCGTCCAGCCCGGTCCACACCACCTCACCGAGGTCCACCCGGAAGAGATGGAACGGAAGCGGAGGTTCGACCTCCGCCGCGAACCGCACGAGCGTCTCCTCGTCCGTGATCTCGACCGCCCGCCCGGCGATTTTGGCGTCACCGTCGGCCATCTCGCTGCCCTCGCCCGGATTCGCGTGCAGGGCGAAGCGCGGGTCGCGCGCCAGATCGAGCGCTTTCAGCGAATTGGGCATCATGCCGAGCCACAACTCCCCGAATCGGAAGGTGACTTCGAGCCCTGTCAGGCGCGGGGAGCCGTCCTTGCGGAGGGTCGCGAGGACATGGTGGACGTGCTGCTCGAATCGCCGCTGAACGGTCTCGGCGAAGCGCGGCTCCGCCGAGACGAAATCGGCCCAGGTGAATGTCATGCGCCCAGCCAACACGGGATACCGGACATCTTCTGTCGCCTTTTACGGCCCACCCGCCTTCTTACGGTCCACCCGCCTTCTTACGGTCCGCCCACTTTTCACGGCCCGCGTGCCACGAACATCCGGGTGCCGCCGCCGGGGATCACGACCTCGACGGGGGTTGGCCGCGACCCATGTCGCGATATAGCGTTAGTGCTCCGGTCGTACCGTCGGCCGCATCACCCGAAGACCCTTCACGCGAAGACCTTCGACAGACCGGGACGGATGCATGTCGCAGGAGATCTCGCCCACCGGGAAGCGCTCCGGCCCCGGCTCGTCGCCCGCGCTGCGGGCCTCCCACGCGGACCGGGACCGAGTGGTGGACGTGCTGCGCATCGCGGCGGGAGACGGCCGGCTGACCTCGGACGAGCTGGACGAGCGCCTGGAGACCGCCCTGTCGGCGCGGACCCTCGGCGAACTCGCGGCACTCACCGTCGATCTGCCGCCCGTCTCGGCCTCGACCGGCGCGGCCATGGCGGAGGTCAAGGACGTACTCCGGATCGACCAGCGGTTCAGCTCGGTCGAACGGGCCGGGCAGTGGGTGGTGCCGAGGAGGCTGGAGCTGGCGGCGGAGTGGTGCGAGGTGACGCTCGACTTCACTCAGGCGGTGATCACGCAGGACACCTTGCGGATCGACGTGGACATGCGCGGCAAGAACCTGACGCTGGTGACGACGCAGGGCATCGTGGTCGACGCCGACGCCCTGCGACTGGAGCACAGCAGGCTCAAGATCCGTCAGACCCGGGCCCCCGGTACGCCGGTCACACTGCGAGTGGAGCTGGTCGGCAACAAGAGCTTCGGCCGCGTCGTGGTGCGGCCTCCACGCCGGACGTTCGGACAGTGGCTGCTGCGCAAACCGCCGTCTGGTCGCGCCACCTGAGCGGCGCTACGAGCCGAGGCGGGCGCCCAGGGTCTCCATGTCGGGGACGAACCACAGCTGTGTGCCGCGATTGCTCTCACGGACGAAGTCCCGCAGCGCGGCGCTGTCGGCCGTGTGCCGCGCGATGTCGCCGACGACGGCGAGGCGCAGCCGGTAGTTGGCGAACTTCTGGACGATGTCGCCTGCGACGCGGGTGCGCAGCTGGAAGAAGGCGTCCTCGAACCGGACGGCCGGGATCACGACCCAGGCGGCGCCGAGGTAGTGCGCGTCACCGATGAGGTCAAGCGCCTCACGCTCGCCGCGCACCGGATCTCCGTCGGGAGCGCAGAGGAAGACGGGTACGCCATGGATGTGTTCGATCATTCCGGCTTCCTGTTCCTTTTCATTCCGGTTTATTCCGGTTGCCCGGTCAGGGCGTTGATGATCTTGAGCAGTTCGGCGGTGCTGTCCAGGCCGCCCAGGATGATGACCTTCAGCACGGCCCGTTCCTCGTCGTAGACCGTCTCGACGCGCAGCCGCTCCCCGCCGTCCTGGCCGTGCGCGATGGCGGCCATGACCGTGTTCGTCAGACGGATGGTCGCCTCGGGGCCGATCGCGTCGATCCGCACGATGACGGATGCCTCGGCATGGCGCCCGCCCCGGTCGGCGGAGGGCGCGGAAGAGGGCACCGGCCGGCCGGTGAACGCCTCCAGGTCCTCACGCGCGATCCGGTACTGCTTGCCGATGCGGGTCGCGGCCAGCCGACCGTCCCGTACGTAGCCGCGCACCGTTCGTACGTGCAGGTCCAGCAGCTCCGCCACCTGGTCCACCGAGTAGTACTGCTGTGGCAATGACTCCAGCCCTTCTTCCCTATCCGCACCTAAACTACCACTCCACCGACACCCTTCAGGGAAGTTTAGGGGCGTTTTCCGATCGGCCGGCGACTGTGGCCGATCGGACCGCGCGCGTGGCCGGTCGGCCGATGCGCCGGTACGGGGCGGACGCCTAGCGTCGTTCGCGAACGGATCAGCCGCCACATCCGCAGTCGCACCCGCAGTCACACCCGCAGTCGCACCCGAGGGGAATCGCCCGATGGAGAACCACCCACAACTCGCCTCCGTGACCACCGAGTTCGAGACCGATGTCAGCGAACTCCTCGTGGAGACGATTCAGCGCGCGGTCACGTGCGAGTCGCGGACCGTGGGCACGGAAGACCTGCTCTCCACCCTGGTCATGGGCGACTCGGCGGCCGGCGAGGCGATCGCCCCCGGCATGCGGCAGGCCGGTGCGCTGAGCGGACTGATCCGCGGCCGGGCGGGGGTCGGTTGGGCGAGCGACGACCACGACGACGAGACGTCGGGCGAACCCGCCGATGAGCACGAGGTCGCCGCCGCGTGGCGCGTCGCGCAGTGGCAGACCGCGTTGCGCGCCCGGAAGACGACGAAGGCCCCCAAGACGGCGGAGGCAGCGGAGCCGGCGAAGGCGGCAGAGTCCGCGAAGGCGGCCGAGACGGCAGACACGGTCACCCGGGGCGACCAGGAATGGCCCGAGCCGTCCGGGGCCCTGCGCGCCTGCCTCTTCCTCGCCCTCGGGCTCGCCCGCCTGGAAGCGTCCCCCGGTGTGTACGCCCGCCATGTCGCCCGTGCCCTGCTCGACCTCCCCGACAGCAGGGCGCGGGAAGCCTACGCGCTGCGGCGGCTGGACCGGACCGCCGCGTACGCCGCACTGGACGCGCTGGACGCACGCGACTCGCGGGAGTCGACGGGCACGTCCGCGACCGATCGCCCGCTCTCCCACGCCGCCACCGTCCTGCGCCGGGCCGGGCTGCTGGAGGACCGGAGCAACTGGCTGGCGCGCAAGGTGATGGCATGGACGACCCAGCACCCCGGCGACGGCACGTCCATGCTGTTCGCGGTGACCGTCGAGGCGGGTCGCCAGGCCGTACGGTGCGGACGGAGCGCGGCGGAGCCGGTCGATCTGCTGCTGGCCGTCCTGGCCCTGGACCGGGCGCTGTCCCTCGCCGGACGGTCACTGCCGGACAGGGTCGCGGCCACCAACGGGGCCGCGGATCTGCTGCACAGGCATGGAGTACGGCCGGAGGCGCTCGCCCTGTCCGCCCTCGCCGCCGAACCCTCCCCCGTACCCGATGAGGTGCCGCTCTCCGCCGCCGCCGAGCGGACCGTCGCCTCGGCCCGGCTCATCGCGGCCGAGCACGACGCCTCCTCGGCCGGAACGGTGCACCTCCTGGCCGCGCTTCTCGATGACGCGGCGGACGACGAGGAGGGCTCGGTCTCGCGGCGGCTGCGCGCGCACGGCGTGGACCCGACCGCGCTGAAGGCGGATCTGGGTCCGCGACTGAGCGCGTGAGGGGCCGGCCCACACGGCGCCCGGCGGCCCCGGCCGACGGCCCGGCGGTCCCGGCCGAGGCTACCGTTGCGGCCCGGAGGTCCTCCGGACAGAGGTCCGAGCGAGGGGCGGGAGCAGGGATGGACATGTCGCGGCCGATACCGAAGCCCGCGCGGGCGGCCTGGGCGCGCGCGAGGTCCGGGACGGCGCAGGTCGTACGGTCGGTACGGAACGAGGCGGCGGGAGCATGGCCGGCCGTGCGCCGGGCCCCGCGCCGTACCGTCGTCACCGAGACGCTGACCGTCGTCCTGACGGGCGCCCTCGGACTGGTCCCCCTGTTGCTGGTGCGGCCCGACCGGCCGGTACTGGCCGTACTGGAGGCGCTCTACGCGGCGTGCCTGATGCCGCTGCGGCGATACCGTCCGGTACAGGCGGTGCTGGGGACGGGGCCGTTGCTGGTGGGCCCCAATGTCTGGGTGCTGGCGGTGGTACCGCTGATCGTGCTGTCCGCCACCCGCCGCATCGCGCCGCCCCGGGCCTGGCGCGCGGCGGGGATCGCCTGCGCGGTGTGCGTCGTGCTGACGATCAGCGGAAGCCTGATCGTGCCGGGCGCCTGGGTGGAGCACCTGGCGGGGAACGCCGCCTCGGCCGTTCTCCTCGTCGTGCTCCCCGCGCTCGCCGGGACACTGCTCGGGCGGCGCCGCCCCCTGGTCAGTCTGCTGCGGGAACGCAACGCCTATCTGGAGCAGGCCCGTTCGCTGACGGCGGCGGCGGCGCGGATGGAGGAACGTACCCGGATCGCCGGTGAGATGCACGACCTCCTGGGCCACCGGCTCAGCCTGATCTCGGTGCACGCCGGGGCGCTGGAAATGGCGGCCGCGCGCCAGGCACCGCCACTGGCGGGCCAGGCCGAGCTGTTGCGTACGACGGCCGGTACGGCGATGGAGGAACTCCGCGACATCCTGGGCCTGTTGCGGCGCGAGGACGCCACCTCGGTGGCCGACAGCGACCGGGGGACGCGCGAGGACATCAGCGCCCTGGTGGCCGAGTCCCGGCGGGCGGGTGTCACGGTGGAGCTGGACTGGTCCGTCCCCGACACCGCTGATCCGAGCCCGCGCACACGCCAGTCGATACACCGCGTGGTCCGCGAGGGGCTGACGAACGTACTGAAGCACGCGTCCGGAGCGCCCACGCGCGTGGAGATCGGGAAGGGGAATGGCGGGATCGAGGTCTCCGTCACCAACGAGGCACCGCGCGAGGGCCGTCACCCACAGCCCGGGAACCGCAGCGGGCTGGTGGGCCTGGAGGAACGGATCGCCCTGCTCGGGGGTTCGTTCATGGCGGGACCGCTGTGGGACGGCGGCTTCCGGGTGACCGCGCTGCTGCCGTCGCGTCCGAACGGGATGCCCCGGACCGCCGTCCCCCCGCCCGCGACGAGCGGCCCGGGAGCACGGGAGCTGGGAGCACTGGGGCAGGGAGGAGCGGTCCGCACGGGAACCCGTCCTCCCCTGTCGTCGGAAGTCCTCACCTGGCCAAGAGTGTTGGGCGCGGGCTGCGCGGCGGCGTTCGTCGTACTGCCCACGGCCGCGTTCCTGATGTTTCTCCTGACCATGGCCGTCCTAAGATGAACAGGTGATTCGAGTCCTGATTGCCGACGACGAGACGCTGATGCGCGCCGGCATCCGGCTGATCCTGGAGAACGCGGACGACATCGAGGTGGTGGCCGAAGCGGCCGACGGCCGCGAGGCCGTCGCGGCCTGCCGGGACCGGACCATCGATGTGGCGCTGCTCGACATCCAGATGCCGGGCAGGGACGGGATCGCCGCGGCGGAGGAGATCGCCCGTATCTCGCCCGCCACCCACGTGGTGATGCTCACGGCCTTCGGCGAGGAACAGAGCGTGACGCGCTCCCTCCGGGTCGGCGCGAACGGCTTCCTGCTCAAGGACACCGGCCCCACGGAGCTGATCCACTCGGTACGGCTCGCCGCGAACGGCGAACCGGTGCTGGCGCCCCGGATCACGCGGCTGCTGATGGAACGGCACGTACGGTCCACCCAGGACACCCAGGACGCCCGGCGCCGAACGGAGAAACTGACCGCCGCCGAGCGGGACGTCCTGCGGCTGGTCGGGACGGGCCTGTCGAACGCGGAGATCGCCGATCAGCTCTATCTCAGCGCCAGTACGGTCAAAGCGCACATCAGCCGGATCCTGACGAGCACGGGCTGCGCCAACCGCGTCCAGGCGGCGGTCCTGGCGCACGACGCGGAGCTGCTCGCCGACCGCTGAGCCGGACCGGGGAGGTCTACGAGACCCCCGACGGGAGCGAAAGGTGCGCCCAGACCATCTTCCCCGGCCCGTTCCGCTCGCTGACGCCCCAGACATCGGCCAACGCCTCCACGAGGACGAGCCCCCGCCCGTCACAGGCGTCGGGCGCGGGCACCCGGGGCCTCGGCTGCTCGTACGACGCGTCATGCACCTCGATCCGGAGCCCGTCGGGACGCGGTACGTAGCGGGTCTCGATCTCGCGTCCGGGAGATACGCGGGCGTGCCGGGCGGCATTGGTGAGCAGCTCGGAAAGAATCAGCACGGCCGAATCCTCCAGCGCGGAAAGCCCCCATCCGGCGAGCGCTTTGCGCAACTCCAGCCGCGCGAGCCCGACACAACTCGGATGACGGCTCCACCGCAGTACGACGGAGCCGTAGTAGGGGGAGTTGGGATGGCTGATGTCCGGCCGGCCTTCCATCACCATGGTGAGCACCTTTCCGTTTTGGCCATGCGAAATAGACCCCACGGCATCTATTGAATTCCCAACGGAATAGCCACACTTCGGCGGTCTGAATGTCGGGAAGGGGTGGCCATTACGATCCCCTATCGGGCACACTGGAGGCATATCCGAGCTGTCACCAAAAACCCGCGGTGGACGGCGGGTTGAGCGAAAGAAGGTTCGATCCCAGTGGAGCTGAACAACGAATCGGACAAGCTCACACCACGATTGAGGCTGGGCCGGCGAGTGCGTCGCCTGCGAGAACGGAAGGGGCTGTCGATCCGTCAGCTCTCCGAACAGGTGGGGGGCTACTCGCACAGCTATCTCGGCCGGGTCGAGTTGGGGGACCAGCTTCCGTCGGAAGCGCTGGTGCGGTTGCTGGACGAATTCTTCGACACGGACGGCGTGTTGGTGGATCTGCTGGAGCTGGCACACGACTCGCTGATTCCTGACTACAGCCGGGTGTTCATCAGCAAGGAGCCGTCAGCGGAGCGAATCCAGGTCTTCACGAGCAGCCTGATCCCCGGACTTCTTCAAACGGAGGAGTACGCACGCGAGTTGTTCCGCAGGTCGCTCCCCAACGAGTCCGAGGACGGACTGAATGAGCGCATCGCTATCCGCATGCGCAGACAACGGGTATTCGACCGAGAAGAACCACTTCCCTATTGGGCAATGGTCGACGAAGCCGCCCTGAGGCGCCCAACGGCGTGCAAGCGGCACATGGTTGAGCAGCTACGCCATCTCGTGAAGATGGCTACCCGGCCTCGCATCACGATCCAGGTTCTCCCGTTCGCCAAGGGCATGCACCCCATGCTGGGAGGTGGGCTGACTCTCATGACCTTGAAAGAGGGAGGGACGATCGCTCTGGTCGAGAGCTTCAACTCCGGCGAAGCAGTAGAGTCGACAAAGAGGGTGGTTGAGCTGACGGAGGGTTTCGATCTGGCTCGCTCGATGGCCCTGACGGATGATGAATCTCTCGACCTGATCCGTAGATACCTGAAAGAGTATGAAGATGAAGACGATTCCTGACGCTTCCGCTCTGCCCGCCTGGCGTAAGTCGAGCCACAGCGACAACGGGGCGGGCGGGTGCGTCGAGGTCTCCGACGGCTACCCCGCCGCCGTACCGGTCCGGGACAGCAAGGACCCGCACGGCCCCGCCATCCTCTTCCCCACCGGCCACTGGTCCACCTTCGTCACCGCCGTCAAGCACGGGCAACTCCCCGCCTGAACCAGCCGAAGAGCTGAAAGGACATTGAAGATGACCCGGATCCCCAACGCGTCCGCACTGACCGCATGGCGCAAGTCGAGCTACTGCAACAACGGAGACGGCGCGTGCGTCGAGATCTCCGACGGCCACCCCGCCGCCGTCCCCGTCCGGGACAGCAAGGACCCGCACGGCCCCGCCATCCTCTTCCCCACCCACCACTGGTCCACCTTCATCACCGCCCTCAAGCAGGACGAGCCCGCGTATCGCCGGTCCTGCTGACGGGCGGGTCCTTTCGTACGTCCCGCGACAGAGGTAACGAGTATGCGCAAACGCCCGCTGTTCATAGGCGCCGTGGTGACCGGAGTGGCACTGGCCGGAGTGTCGTACCTCGCCGCCAGTACGGGTGCCTCGGGCGTCCGCAGTCCCGTGAGCCTGGCCGCGGCCACAGCGGGTTCGGGCAAGGCGGCCGATCTGAACGGCGACGGTTACGACGATCTCGCCATCGGGGCGCCGGACGGCGCCGTGCAGGGGCGCGCCAAGGCGGGGTACGTGACGGTGACGTTCGGCGCCAAGAGCGATCACGCCGTCGGCATCGCCTCCAGGAAGCACCAGCGGCTCACCCCGTCGAGCGCCGGGATCCCCGGCGCACCGCAGAGCGACGCCCGGTTCGGGTCCGCGCTGGCCCTGGGGGACATGGACGGGGACGGATACGCGGAGCTGGTCGTCGGGGCGAGCGGCGCGAACGCCGGTGGCGTCAAGGGCGCGGGATCGGTGACCATCGTCTTCGGCTCGCCGGGCGGCCTCTCCGCGCGCGCCATCACGTTCCACTCGCCGAGCCTGACGACGCATCAGGGGTTCGGGGGCGGTCTGGCGCTGGGCGACTTCAACGGAGACGGGCTCCAGGACCTCGCCGTCCCCGACGGGGACCGGGTCGACATCGTCCTCGGCGCGAAGGACCTGCGTTCGACGCCGTCCCCGCGCATCACCCGGTCCGGTCCACCGGGCGGCGGCGCCGGAACGCAGGGCATATCGACCGGTGACGTCAACGGTGACGGTTTCGACGACCTCATCACCGTGGCCCACTTCGACGACCCCGCCGACCAGGGCACCCTCGGCGTGCTGCCGGGCTCCAAGGCGGGGCTCAAGGGCTCGTCGCTCGGCCGGGACATCTCTCTGCCCTTTGCCGGATACACGGCCGTGGCTGGTGACATCAACGGCGACGGCAAGGACGACGTCGTCATCGGCACGGGCTTCGGCGACGGCCCCGACGACCATCTGCTGCGTACGTTCCCCGGCACCGCCGACGGTCTGGACGCGGCACGTGCCGTGGCGTTCAAGGGCGGCGCGTACAACAGCGACAGGGTGCATCTCGCGGACATCAACGGAGACGGCCACGCCGATCTGCTCGTCGGCGACACCCAGGCACCCGACAGCGACGGCTTCCGCGACGCCGGTGCCCTCGTCGTCGCCACGGGCGGCCCGGAGTGGCTCGACTCGGCCGAGCGGACCGTATCGCTCGACACCAAGGGCGTCACCGGCGTGGCCGAGAACGGCGACCGGTTCGGTTCGGCGCTGGCCGTCGGTGACTACGACGGTGACGGGACGACCGATGTGGCCGTGGGCGTCCCGGGCAAGTGGCGTGACAGCGGCGCGGTCAGCATGCTGCACGGCAGCCGCGACGGACTCACCGGCAGCGGCTCCATCATCTTCGGCCCGGACGAGTTCGGCTACGGAGCGGTGAAGACGTCCTTCGGCGCGTCCCTCGCGGGCTGACCGCTCCGGGCCCCGTCACCTCCGGTACGTCACCTCCGATACCGCCGCGCCACTGCCGTGAAGGCGGCCTTGGGTTCCCATTCCATGTCGGGGTAGGTCTGCCCCCGGCGCCCCGGGAGGAGCTTGACGATGCCCAGGCCGGCCCGGTCCAGGTCGTCCCTGGGGTCGCCGTCGGGGCGGTGCGGGTAGCCGGGCAGGGCGAACAGGAACACGAACGCGCTGTCCACGCCCTCGGTCTCGAAGATCTCCAGCAGTTCGCTCAGATAGGCGGCCTGGCCGGCCTCGTCGCGCTCGTACACGCCGTCCAGCCGTACCGGGGCCTTGGTCTCCGGGTCGTGCTCGACCACGTCCAGTACCCGCCCGCCCCGGTCCCCCGCGCCCCGGTAGGCCGCGGTGCCGAACCCGGTGATGGCGAGCGGCTTCGGGCCCTGGGCCAGGGTGCGCACCGCCTCCCGGAACCGGTCGGCGACCTCGGCGGAGCGGATCAGCTCGAACGTCACGAAGTCGAAGGGAGTCCAGTCGACCTGCTCGAACTGGATGGACGCGTAGGTGAGCTTGCCCTGGAAGCGCTCGCGGATCGCGACGACGGCGTCGCGGAGGAACGCGTTGACGCGTACGCCCAGCTCGCGCATCGCCTCGGCCCTCCGACCGGGCCGGCTCATCAGCTGCCCGACCCGCTCCTCGGCGCTCTCACCGGGCAGGAACCCGCGGTTCATCACGCTCAGCTCGACCCCCGCGACGAACACGACCGCGGCCCCCTGCCGCCGGAGCCGTTCCGCTCGCCCGGCGCAGTCGCGGAAGAGCGCGAGGATCCTGTCCGGGTCCAGTTCCAGCGGATAGGGCGAGAACCAGACCTCCAGGCCGAGTCCGGCGGCGATACCGGCGGCCAGCTCCAGCCGGTCCGGGTCGCCGCCGATGATCTGGACCGCGTCACAGTGCAGGTCGTCGCGGATGATGGCCAGCTCGCGCCGGACCACCGCGGGGTCGAAGTGCTCACGGGACATCTGACCGTGCACGACGAATCCGGTGTCGTAGGTCATTCCTCTTGCTCGCACGGCGGCGTCCTCTCCGTCGGTCTCTCTGTCGGTCTCGCTGTCGGTCTCGCCGTTCGGTCTCGGCGGGGTCGAGGCTGACAGTAAAAGTGCGTGCACGCAAGTTTGCGTGTACGCAGTCTCGTCTGGGACGCTGACAGCGTGACGACACCACCACCGGGGCTGCGGGAGCGGAAGAAGCAGGCCACACGCGAGGCGCTGCGCGAGGCGGCCCTGCGGCTGGCCGTGGAGCGCGGGCCGGACCAGGTGCGGGTCGAGGACATCGCCGAGGCCGCCGGGGTCTCACCGCGCACCTACAACAACTACTTCGCCAGCCGCGAGCACGCGATCGTCGCCGCCATCACCGCAGACCGGGAGGCGCGCGTCGCGGCGGCGGTCGCCGCCCGGCCCACGGGAGCACGTCTGGCCGACGCCGTCACCGAGGCGGTGATCGAGCAGTACACGAACAGCGGTGAGCGCGAGCGCGAGGTGCTGCTGCTGATCACCGCCCGGACCACGCTGCGCGACGCGTTCCTCGACGCCACCGCCGGAATCGAAGCCCCTCTCACAGCGGTGATCGCCGAACGGCTCAAGGGCGCCGGAACGTACACGGCCCGGGTCCTCGCGGCGAGCGTGGCCGCGGCGGTGCGCATCGCACTGGAGGGCTGGCTGCGGCCGGGCGGGACCGCGGGGGCCGCGGAGGGCTTCGGCACCGGCGGCCTGGTCACACCGTCCGGCTCGCTGCCCGGCCGGCTCCGCGCGGCGCTGGCCCCGCTCGCGCCCGCGTTCGACGCCGCCGAGGAGGGGCCCCGGCCGTGACATCGGCCCGGCCGGGGCACCCACTGGACAACCGCAGGTCAGCGGCGGGGCAGCACGCCCAGGAGGGTCGCGGTCAGGGCCAGCTTCAAGGAGTCCTTCAGCTCCAAGTGGAAGCGGGCCAGGTCGGGCTCGACCTGGTAGGCCGCCCGCAGGCTGGGCGGGGGTGTGCTGTACGCCGACAGCGCGCCGGCCATGACCATGGTTTGCAGGCTGAACAGCGTCGCGTTCTCGCCCAGTTCCGGCAGGTACTTCTCGATCAGGGCGGTCATGGTCGCCAGGCGATCCAGGGAGGCGCGCTTGTAGCGTGCCACGACCTCGACGGAGACGTTGTGTTCCAGGACGCTGCCCTGCGCGCCGAAGAGGTCGCACAGCACCACTCGGCCGGAGAGTGAGCGGCTGAGGACCTCGGCCACCGCTGCCGCCCGCTCGGGCATGGGCAGATCCTCGTCGACACCGGCGGCCAACTCGCCCGCCACTTCCGTCAGCCACTCCTGAAGGAAGAGGTCGAGCAGTTCCAGCAGCACCGCCTCGCGGGACTCGAAGTAGCGCAGCACATTCGGCTTCGCCAGACCTACCCGGCGGCTGAGCTCGTTCAGGGTGACCGCGGCCACAGGCATCTCGTCGAGCATCGCCGACGCCATGTCGAGGATCGCCCGTCGGCGGATCTCCCGCTGCTCTTCGGTTCGCGCCCGCTGGAACGTCACGATCGCCAGCCTACCTTACGTACCTGCGGTACGTTGACAACGTACCGAAAGTACTTTAACGTCATCGACACAAGATACCTTCGGTACGTTAATCGACTGGGAGTCTGGCATGAGCGAGAAGTGGACGACGGCGAATATTCCGGACCAGCGCGGGCGGGTGGCCGTGGTGACCGGGGCCAACACCGGACTGGGGTACGAGACCGCGAAGGCGCTCGCCGAGCGCGGGGCGTCCGTGGTGCTCGCCGTGCGCAACGCCGCGAAGGGCGAGCAGGCCGCGGCCCGCATGACCGGCGACGTGACCGTGCAGGCGCTGGACCTGACCTCGCTCGACTCCGTCCGGACCGCGGCGGCGGCGCTGCGGTCCCGGTTCGACCGGATCGACCTGCTGATCAACAACGCCGGCGTGATGTACACCCCGAAGCAGACCACCCGGGACGGCTTCGAGACGCAGTTCGGCACCAACCACCTCGGCCACTTCGCGCTCACCGGGCTGCTGCTGGACCTGATGCTGCCGGTGCCCGGCTCGCGTGTGGTGACGGTCAGCAGCACCGGCCACCGCATCCGGGCCGCGATCCACTTCGACGACCTCCAGTGGGAACGGTCGTACGGCAGGGCCGCCGCCTATGGTCAGTCCAAGCTGGCCAACCTGATGTTCACGTACGAGCTACAGCGCCGGCTCGCCGCGCACGGCACCACCGTCGCGGTGGCCGCGCACCCCGGTATGTCCAGCACCGAACTCGCCCGCAACACCCCCGCGGCCCTCCGGCTTCCGCTCACCTGGCTCGCGCCGCTGATCACCCAGACGCCCGCGATGGGCGCGCTGCCGACCTTGCGCGCCGCCACCGACCCCGCCGCGCTCGGCGGCCAGTACTACGGTCCCGGCGGACGCAACGAGATCAAGGGCCACCCCCGGCTGGTCACCTCCAGCCCGCAGTCGTACGAGGCAGCCGTCCAGCAGCGGCTGTGGGCCGTCTCCGAAGACCTCACCGGGGTGACGTTCCCCGTCGTACAGCCCCAGCGGAACTCGTTTGCCTCCGGATCGGCCATCGCGAGGTAGCCCGCGCAGACAGGGGGCGCCGGCCCGCCGCACTCAGCCCGCGCCCGCGGCGGGGTCCGGGTCCGTGCCGGTCAGGGCGACGCTCGCCGTCCATAGCCGGCGGGCCGTGCCGGTGTCCGCGAAGTGCTCGCGTACCGGCTCGAACCGTGGCCTGCCGCGCAGACCGAACACCCGGGGGCCGACCAACTGGCCCCCGCGCACGGCCGGGTCGAGGACGGCCCGGACCGCCGGCCACGCGCCCGCCTCCTTGCCCTGCACCAGGAGTCCCAGCGGCAGACCGCGCAGGCGCTGGGCCGTGGTGCGCACACGCAGGGGGGCGCGGGACGGCGTCAGCGCGTCCAGGGCGCCGCCGGGGTGGCACACCACGCTGAGGGTCGTGCTGTGTGCCGCGCGCAGTCGGCGGTCGAGTTCGAGTCCGAACAGCGTCTGGGCCAGTTTCGACCGCCCGTAGGTGCGTTTGGGCTGGTAGTCGCGCGTGCTCTGGAGGTCGTCGAGGTCCAGCCGTTCGCTTCTGGCGGCGAAGCTCCCCGTGGTGACGACCCGCGCGGCGGGCGCGGCGTGGAGCAGCGGGGCGAGGCACGCGGTCAGGGCGAAGTGCCCCAGGTGGTTGGTGGCGAACATCAGCTCGTGGCCGACGGCGCTCGCGCGGCGCGGTGGATCGTCCAGCAGCACACCGGCGTTCAGGACCACCGCGTCGAGGGCTTCCACGCCGAGCGCGTACACGCTCTTCTCGATCGAGGCGGGATCGGCGAGGTCCAGCGGTACGTGGCGCACGAGCGCGCCCGGCACCCGCGAACGGATCGAGGCCGTCGCCGCTTCGCCCTTCGACGTGCCGCGGCCGGCGACGACGACCGTGGCGCCGGTCGTGGCGAGCTGCTCGGCGACGAAGTAGCCGATCCCCGCGTTCCCGCCGGTGACCAGGAAGGTCTTGCCCTCGGCGCGCGGCAGGCGGTGTACGTCCCAGGTCATGACGTGTCTCCTTCGGAGGGAGCGGGCGGGCGGATTGACGAACACTGTTCGTCAACGACAGCCTGCCCTTAACGAACGACGTTCGTCAAGCTAGGATGAGGGCCATGCCCGCCCGCCCACGGACCCGGTCCGCGAAAACCACACTGAGCCTCGACGCGATCGTGGCCGCCACCCTGGCCCTGGTGGACGAGCTGGGATGCGAGGCGGTGAGCATGCGGCGGGTCTCCCAGGCCGTACAGACGGGACCCGCCTCGCTGTACGTGTACGTGCCCGACCGGGGCGCGCTGATGGCCCTCGCCCACGACCTGGCCGTGGCGGACGTCCGGCTGCCCACCGACGCGGACGGGGACTGGCGCGCCCGGCTCGAACTCCTCGTGGACCGCGCGGTGACCGCGCTGGCCGCCCACAACGACATCGCGACCGTCGGCATGACGGGCACACTGCCGGGCCCGCACATCCTGCGTATCACCGAGGAGTTGCTGCGGCTGCTGCGGACCGGCGGGATCAGCGACGCCGCCTGCGCCTGGGCGGCGGACCTGATCGGCCAGTACATCGCCTCGTCCGCGCTGGAGGAGGCGATGTGGTCCCGCGCCCGGCGGAGCCAGGAGCGGGTGGGCGGCTCGCCCCCCGAAGCCGCCGCGGAGGAGGAGAAGGCGGAGGAGGCGTTCGCGGCCCGGCTCGACGCCCTCTACCGGTCACTGCCCGCCGAGCGCTACCCCACGATCCGCGCGCTGGCCCCGCTGCTGACCGGCGGAGACGGGGCGACCCGGGCCGCGTGGAAGATACGCGTACTCATCGACGGGCTGCTCGCCCCGGCCCGGAGCGACGCCAACTAGCCCCAAGACCCCAGGACCCCAGGACCTCAGGACCTCAGGACCTCAGGTGACGATGCCCAGTTCGCGCGCCCGGCTGAGCCAGCGCGGGAACTCGCCGACCAGCCGGTCGTACAGGACGGCGTCCTCGACCTGGCGCGGGTCCTCCCCCGCGTGGAAGAAACCGGCGTTGTCGACGCGCCGTTTCGCCGGGACGGCCAGCTCGTCGAGCGCGCGGAGGAAGTCGAACTGCCGGCTGTCCGGATCGCCGAAGCCGATGAACTGCCAGAACAGCGGCAGTTCGGCCGCCTTGCACAGATACCGCTCGGCGGCCGGCTTGCTGACCGGGCCGCCGTCCGTCTGGAAGACCACCAGCGCCGGGGCGGTGGACCCGCTGTCCAGATAGTGGTCGATGACGGCGTCCATGGCCACGTGGTAGCTGGTCCTGCCCATATGACCGAGCCCGGCGACGATGGCGTCGATCCGGCCGTGGTGGCCGGCCAGCGAGATATCCGATTCGGCGTCGATGTCCGTGGAGAAGAGGACGACGGGCACGACGCCGTCGTCGTCCAGATGCGCGGAGAGCCCCAGCACCCGGTCGGCCAGGGCCTGGACGCTGCCGTCCTTGTAGTACTCCCGCATCGAGCCCGAGTGGTCGAGGACCAGATAGACGGCCGCCCGCTCTCCGCTCAGCCCGTTCTTCGTCAGCGAGACCGCCGCGCTCTTGTAGAGGCCGACCAGCGCCGGGGCCGTCTCCTCCACCTTCCGGAGACTGATGGCGGATCCGGACGCGGCGGGGGCGGTGACCATGCGTGGTCCTCTGTGGTCGACGGGCGGCGAGTCTCGCGATTATGCCAGCCGTCACGCACCACGGCGCCTGCCATGGGTCCGGTCGGGGACTGAGCAGGCGCCGCGTCTTGCGGGACGGCCCGGGAGACGCTCCCCGGGCCAACACCGCCCGTACGCCGTTGTACGGGAGCCTTGGGTGAAACCGGTGACCGTGACGGAAACCGGTGACGTGTCAGACCGTCAGCGCACGGTCCGTCGGACGGATCGGGGCCGGCAGATCGCTCGCGCCGGTCAGCATCCGGTCCACACCGCGCGCCGCCGAGCGGCCCTCGGCGATCGCCCACACGATCAGGGACTGGCCGCGGCCCGCGTCCCCGGCGACATACACACCGGGCACGTTGGTCGCGAAGTCCGCGTCTCGCGCGATGTTGCCGCGCTCGTCCAGCTCCAGGCCGAACTGCTCGACCAGGCCGTTCTCCTGGTCGGTGCCGGTGAAGCCCATGGCGAGCGTGACCAGCTGGGCCGGGATCTTCCGCTCCGTGCCCGGCTTCTGCTCCAGCTTGCCGCCCTTGAACTCCACCTCGATCAGGTGCAGGAACTGGACGTTGCCGTCCTCGTCGCCCTCGAAGTGGGTGGTGGAGACGGAGTAGACCCGCTCGCCGCCCTCCTCGTGCGCGGAGGTGACCTTGTAGAGCATCGGGAAGGTCGGCCACGGCTGGTGCGCGGCGCGCTCCTCGCCCGGCTTCGGCATGATCTCCAGCTGGGTGACGGAGGCGGCGCCCTGGCGGTGCGCCGTACCGACGCAGTCCGCGCCGGTGTCGCCGCCGCCGATGACCACGACGTGCTTGCCCTCGGCGGAGATCGGGGAGACCGTCAGGTCGCCCTCCTGCACCTTGTTGGAGAGGGGCAGGTACTCCATCGCGTAGTGGATGCCGTTCAGCTCACGGCCCGGGACGGGCAGATCGCGCGAGACGGTGGCGCCCGCGGCGATCACGACGGCGTCGTACCGCTTGCGCAGCTTCGCCGCGTCGATGTCCCGGCCGATCTCGATCTCGGTACGGAACTTGGTGCCCTCCGCGCGCATCTGCTCGATACGGCGGTTGATGTGCGACTTCTCCATCTTGAACTCGGGGATGCCGTACCGCAGCAGTCCGCCGATCCGGTCGGCGCGCTCGTACACCGCGACGGTGTGACCGGCCCGGGTCAGCTGCTGGGCGGCGGCCAGCCCGGCCGGGCCCGAGCCGATGACGGCGACGGTCTTGCCGGAGAGCCGCTCCGGCGGCTGCGGGGTGACATCACCGCTGTCCCACGCCTTGTCGATGATCGAGACTTCGACGTTCTTGATGGTGACGGCGGGCTGGTTGATCGCGAGGACACACGCCGACTCGCAGGGGGCCGGGCAGAGCCGCCCGGTGAACTCCGGGAAGTTGTTGGTGGCGTGCAGCCGCTCGCTCGCGGCCGTCCAGTCCTCGCGGTACGCGTAGTCGTTCCACTCGGGGATCAGGTTCCCCAGCGGACAGCCGTTGTGACAGAACGGGATGCCGCAGTCCATGCAGCGTCCGGCCTGCTTGCTGATGATCGGGAGCAGCGAGCCCGGAACGTAGACCTCGTTCCAGTCCTTGACGCGCTCCTCGGCGGGGCGGGTCCTGGCGACCTCGCGGCCGGTGGTGAGAAAGCCCTTCGGGTCAGCCATTGGTCGCCGCCTCCATCATCTTCTCGGTGGTCTCGGTCTCGGAGAGACCGGCCAGCTCGGCGGCGTCCTTGGCGGCGAGCACTGCCTTGTAGGTGGTCGGGATGATCTTGCTGAAGCGGTCCACCGCGGTGTCCCACTCGGCGAGCAGCTTCTCCGCGACGGTGGAGCCCGTCTCCTCCTGGTGGCGGCGCACCACATCGTGCAGCCACTGCTTGTCGGTGTCGTCGAGCTGTTCGACGGCGCCCAGGTTGCCGGCGTTGACGTTGTCGGCGTCGAGGTCGATGACGTACGCGACGCCGCCCGACATCCCGGCCGCGAAGTTGCGGCCCGTCTCGCCGAGGACGACGGCCCGGCCGCCGGTCATGTACTCGCAGCCGTGGTCGCCCACGCCCTCGGAGACGACGGTGGCGCCGGAGTTGCGGACGCAGAAGCGCTCGCCGGTACGGCCGCGCAGGAAGAGCTCGCCGCCGGTGGCGCCGTAGGCGATGGTGTTGCCCGCGATGGTGGAGTACTCCGCGAGGTGGTCGGCGCCGCGGTCGGGCCGTACGACGACCCGGCCGCCGGAGAGGCCCTTGCCGACGTAGTCGTTGGCGTCGCCCTCCAGGCGCAGCGTGACCCCGCTCGGCAGGAACGCGCCGAAGGACTGGCCGGCGGAGCCGGTGAAGGTGATGTCGATGGTGTCGTCGGGCAGGCCCGCGCCACCGAACTTCTTGGTCACCTGGTTGCCGAGCATGGTGCCGACGGTCCGGTTGATGTTCCGGATGCCGATCTGGGCGCGTACGGGCTGGGCGGCCTCGGCGCTCTCGGCGCCCAGGGCGTCGGCGGCGAGCTTGATCAGCTCGTTGTCGAGCGCCTTCTCCAGGCCGTGGTCCTGGCCGATGGCCTGGTGGCGTACGGCGTTCTCGGGCAGCGTGGGCACGTGGAAGAGCGGCTTCAGGTCGAGGCCCTGCGCCTTCCAGTGGTTCACGGCCCGCTCGGTGTCGAGCAGTTCGGCGTGGCCGACGGCCTCTTCGAGCGTACGGAAGCCCAGCTCGGCGAGGAGTTCGCGGACCTCTTCGGCGATGAACTGGAAGAAGTTGACGATGTACTCGGCCTTGCCGGAGAACCGCTCGCGCAGCACCGGGTTCTGGGTGGCGATGCCCACCGGGCAGGTGTCCAGATGGCAGACGCGCATCATGACGCAGCCGGAGACGACGAGCGGCGCGGTCGCGAAACCGAACTCCTCGGCGCCCAGCAGCGCGGCGATGACGACATCGCGGCCGGTCTTCAGCTGGCCGTCGGTCTGCACGACGATGCGGTCGCGCAGCCCGTTGAGCAGCAGGGTCTGCTGGGTCTCGGCGAGGCCCAGCTCCCAGGGGCCGCCCGCGTGCTTGAGCGAGGTGAGCGGCGAGGCGCCCGTGCCGCCGTCGTGTCCGGAGATCAGGACGACATCGGCGTGCGCCTTGGAGACGCCCGCGGCGACGGTGCCGACGCCGACCTCGGAGACCAGCTTCACATGGATGCGGGCCCCCGGGTTGGCGTTCTTGAGGTCGTGGATCAGCTGGGCGAGATCCTCGATGGAGTAGATGTCGTGGTGCGGGGGCGGGGAGATCAGACCGACGCCCGGGGTGGAGTGCCGGGTCTTGGCGACCCACGGGTAGACCTTGTGGCCGGGCAGCTGGCCGCCCTCGCCGGGCTTGGCGCCCTGCGCCATCTTGATCTGGATGTCGTCGGCGTTGACCAGGTATTCGCTGGTGACACCGAAGCGGCCGGAGGCGACCTGCTTGATGGAAGAGCGGCGGGCCGGGTCGTAGAGCCGGTCCGCGTCCTCGCCGCCCTCACCGGTGTTGGACTTGCCGCCGAGCTGGTTCATGGCGATGGCGAGGGTTTCGTGCGCCTCGCGGGAGATCGAGCCGTACGACATGGCGCCGGTGGAGAAGCGCTTGACGATCTCGGAGGCGGGCTCGACCTCGTCCAGCGGGACCGGCGTACGGCCGGCGGTGAAGTTGAACAGGCCGCGCAGCGTCATCAGCCGCTCGGACTGCTCGTTCACCCGGCTCGTGTACTGCTTGAAGATGTCGTAGCTGCGCGAGCGCGTCGCGTGCTGGAGCCGGAAGACGGTCTCCGGGTCGAAGAGGTGCGGCTCGCCCTCGCGGCGCCACTGGTACTCGCCGCCGATCTCCAGCTTGCGGTGGCTCGCGGAGATCCCGGAGGCCGGGTAGCCCTTGGCGTGCCGGGCGGCGACCTCCTGGGCGACGACATCGAGACCGGCGCCGCCGATCTTGGTGGCGGTGCCGTTGAAGTACTTGTCGACGAAGGACTGGTCCAGGCCGACGGCCTCGAAGACCTGCGCGCCCCGGTAGGAGGCGACGGTCGAGATGCCCATCTTGGACATCACCTTCAGGACGCCCTTGCCGAGCGCGTGGATCAGGTTCCTGATCGCCTGCTCGGGCGCCAGGCCCTCGATGAACGTACCGGCGCGGACCAGGTCCTCGACGGACTCCATGGCGAGGTACGGGTTGACGGCGGCGGCGCCGTAGCCGATGAGCAGCGCGACGTGGTGCACCTCGCGGACGTCGCCGGCCTCGACCAGCAGCCCGACCTGGGCGCGCTGCTTGGTGCGGATGAGGTGGTGGTGCACGGCGGCGGTCAGCAGCAGCGAGGGGATCGGGGCGTGCTCGGCGTCGGAGTGCCGGTCGGAGAGCACGATGATCCGGGCGCCGCTCTCGATCGCCGCGTCGGTCTCGGAGCAGATCTCGTCGATACGGGTGGCGAGGGCGTCACCGCCGCCGCCGACCCGGTAGAGACCGGAGAGCGTGGCGGCCTTCATGCCCGGCATGTCGCCGTCCGCGTTTATGTGGACGAGTTTGGCCAGCTCGTCGTTGTCGATCACTGGGAAGGGCAGGGTGACGCTGCGGCAGGACGCGGCGGCCGGCTCCAGCAGATTGCCCTGCGGGCCCAGCGAGGAACGCAGCGAGGTGACCAGTTCCTCGCGGATGGCGTCCAGCGGCGGGTTGGTGACCTGCGCGAAGAGCTGGGTGAAGTAGTCGAAGAGCAGCCGGGGCCGGGCGGAGAGCGCGGCGATCGGCGAGTCCGTGCCCATGGAGCCGATCGGCTCGGCGCCGGCCCGTGCCATCGGCGCGAGCAGGACGCGCAGCTCCTCCTCGGTGTAGCCGAAGGTCTGCTGGCGGCGGGTGACGGAGGCGTGCGTGTGCACGATGTGCTCGCGCTCGGGCAGGTCCGACAGCTCGATCTCGCCGGACTCCAGCCACTCCTGGTACGGCTGCTCGGCGGCGAGGGACGCCTTGATCTCGTCGTCCTCGATGATGCGGTGCTCGGCGGTGTCGACGAGGAACATCCGGCCGGGCTGGAGGCGGCCCTTGCGGACGACCTTGGCGGGGTCGATGTCGAGGACGCCGACCTCGGAGGAGAGGACGACGAGCCCTTCGTCGGTCACCCAGTAGCGGCCCGGACGCAGTCCGTTGCGGTCGAGGACCGCGCCGACCTGGGTGCCGTCGGTGAAGGTGACACAGGCGGGGCCGTCCCAGGGCTCCATCATCGTGGCGTGGAACTGGTAGAAGGCGCGCCGGGCCGGGTCCATGGAGTCGTGGTTCTCCCACGCCTCGGGGACCATCATCAGCACGGAGTGCGGCAGCGACCGGCCGCCGAGGTGGATCAGCTCCAGGACCTCGTCGAAGGACGCGGAGTCGGAGGCGTCGGGCGTACAGACGGGGAAGATCCGCTCCAGCGCTTCAGAGCCGAAGAGTCCGGAGGCCAGCTGCGACTCGCGGGCGCGCATCCAGTTGCGGTTGCCCATGACCGTGTTGATCTCGCCGTTGTGCGCGACGAAGCGGTACGGGTGGGCGAGCGGCCAGCTCGGGAAGGTGTTGGTGGAGAACCGCGAGTGGACCAGCGAGATCGCGGTCGCGAAACGGCGGTCGGAGAGGTCGGGGAAGAACGGCTCCAGCTGCCCGGTGGTGAGCATGCCCTTGTAGACGATCGTCCGGGCGGACAGGGACGGGAAGTAGACCCCGGCCTCCCGCTCGGCGCGCTTGCGCAGCAGGAACGCCTTGCGGTCCAGCGCGATGCCCGTGCTCGTGCCGTCCGCGACGAACAGCTGGCGGAAGGCCGGCATCGTCGAGCGGGCGGCGGCGCCGAGCAGCTCGGGGGCGACGGGGACCTCGCGCCAGCCGAGGACGTCCAGGCCCTCCTCGGCGGCGATCGTCTCGATCCGTGAGACGGCGTCCGTGGCGTCGTCGGCGGGCAGGAAGCCGATGCCGACGGCGTACGAGCCGGCCTCCGGCAGTGCGAAACCGGCGACCTCGCGGAGGAAGGCGTCCGGGATCTGGAGGAGGATTCCGGCGCCGTCACCGGAATCCGGCTCGGAGCCGGTGGCGCCGCGGTGTTCGAGATTGCGCAGTACGGTCAGCGCCTGCTCCACCAGCGCATGGCTGGCAACACCGGTGAGGGTGGCCACGAACCCGACACCACAGGCGTCGTGCTCGTTACGGGGGTCGTACATCCCTTGCGGGGCGGGGCGACCGTCCATGGGCGACCAGGCGTCGGAACGCATCGGCTCTCCCGTCGTCGTCGTGGCATATGCGAGTACCGAGGGACGACGTTGGCCCTCCAAGAAATTTCGTGCAGGTTACATGATGGGCAGCTTCTCGGAAAGTGGATAGCTTATTCCAGCATGTGGACACCGCGCGTAGCGGTGGATGGGGGGCGCAGACGGACAGATCGTCGTCCGGTCGGCAGGGGCGGAGCAGGCTTCGTTGCCCGCGGCGCCTACGGCTCATGCCCGGTGATTACCGACTCGAAACCGCCGGGTAACGGCTGGCGGTATGGCGCCGGCAAAGTGTCGCATCCCGGAGGCCGGAATGCGCGGGGACGTACGTTACAGGGCGGGCGTTTCCGCCCGCCCGCCCTCGGGGGCCTCCTCCAGGTTAGAGCCTCGCCCCGGGAATCGGGATGGCCCCGGCCGGCGGAAACCGGCCGGGGGAGAAGTCCCGCCCTACAGCGCCGCGCCGAACAGGGCCCCGAGCCCGTACGTGAGCGCCGCGGCCGTACCGCCCAGGACCAGCTGCCGCAGCCCGCTGTACCACCAGCTGCGCGCCGTCACCCGCGCCACCAGCGCGCCGCAGGCGAAGAGCCCGACCAGGGCGAGCAGCACGGCGGGCCACAGCGCGGTGGCGCCGAGCAGGTACGGCAGGACGGGCAGCAGCGCGCCCAGGGCGAACGAGCCGAACGACGACACGGCGGCGACCAGCGGCGACGGCAGGTCGTCCGGGTCGATCCCCAGCTCCTCGCGCGCGTGGATCTCCAGCGCCTGCTCGGGGTCCTTCGAGAGCTGCCGGGCCACCTCGCGGGCCAGCTCCGGCTCCACGCCGCGTGACACGTAGAGAGCGGCCAGCTCCTCCATCTCGTCGGCCGGGTGCTTCCGCAGCTCCCCGCGCTCCACATCCAGTTCGGCCTGGACCAGCTCACGCTGGGAGGCGACCGAGGTGTACTCGCCCGCGGCCATCGAGAAGGCGCCGGCCGCCAGGCCCGCGAGCCCGGTGATCACGATCGTCTGCTGGGAGACCGCGCCGCCCGCGACACCGGTCATCAGCGCCAGGTTGGAGACCAGTCCGTCCATCGCGCCGAACACCGCGGGACGCAGCCAGCCGCCGTTCACATCGCGATGCGTGTGGTTGTCACGGTGCGCCTCGTGGAGCGTTGCCTCGGTCTCGATGATGGACATGCCTCTCCCCTTTTCCGCGGGGGTGGATTCCGGTCCGCCGAGGACCGCGCCACCCCTCTCAACGCTTCGAAAATACGCACGAAAAACGTCTCCCGCCAGCAAGGAAGGCCGTACTTACCGGCGTTGGGCCGGGCCTCGGAGCGGATGCCACCCGGGTGACAGCGGGGTTTCCCGGACTCCCCCGGCCCCCCGTGTGGCACAGATCCGGAGACACGGATGCGGTGCCACCGGCTCGCGCGAAAGGGCCACACCATGGAGTCAGTCCCTCGCGATCCCGCGGTCGACGCGGTCGACGCTACCGACGCGGTCGCGGTACTCCGGGACCGGGCGCGCGGTGCCCTGCTCGGGCTCGCCGTCGGCGACGCGATCGGCGCCCCGGCGGAGAACATGCGGCCCTCCGAGATCCGCCGCCGCTGGGGCCGTATCGAAGGGTTCGTGACCGACAGCCCCGCGGGCACCGACGACACCGAGTACGCGATCTTCTCCGGGCTGCTGCTCGCCCGGCACGGCTCGGCCCTCACCGTCGCGCATGTCGAGAACGCCTGGCACCACTGGCTCGCGGACCATGACGAGGGCCCTTTCCGCGGAGCCGGGTTCAGCGAGCGCGGCACGCTGGAGAACCTGCGGCGCGGGCTCGCGGCGCCCATCACGGCCCAGCACCGGCACGCCTGGAGCGACGGGCTCGCGATGCGCGCCGCGCCGTTCGGCGTCTTCGCCGCGGGCCGCCCCGAGGAGGCCGCGCGGCTGGTCGCCGTCGACGGCCGGGTCAGCCACGACGGCGAGGGCATCTACGGCGGCCGGGCGGTGGCGGCCGGGGTCGCCGCCGCGATGGGCGGCGCCGGGCCCGCCTCGGTGATCGCCGCCGCGCTCTCCGTGGTCCCGATGGACTCCTGGACGGCCCGCACCCTGCGCCGCGGGGTCGTCGCCGCGCAGCGGGCGTACCCCGACACCCTCACGATGGAGCGCGCCGTCCGCTCCTCCGTCGTCATCGGCGGCTACCCCTGGACCGACCTGGCCCCCGAGGCGGTCGGCCTGGCCTTCGGCGCGTTCGCGGCGGCGCGCGGTGACTTCCGTACGTCGGTCCTGACCGCGGTCAACATGGGCCGGGACGCCGACACCACCGCGGCGGTCGCGGGCGCCCTGGCGGGGGCGATGTCGGGGGCGACGGCGATCCCCGGGGAGTGGTCCTCGGCCATCGGCCCGGTCCGGGGCAGCTGCCTGCCCTCGATGCGCGGCTACCACGTACTGGACATCGCGGACCTGCTCATGCCGGACTACGACGAAAGGGTGGCGTCATGACAGCGAACGAGCGGACCCGGACCCGCGAGGACCACCGGGCGTGGGCCGAGGCGCCCGACGCGCCGGAGCCCCCCGGCGCCGTCGCCCTCGATGCCGTCACCCCCGGCGCCGTCACCCCCGGCGCCGTCCCCGTCCGCCGGATCGAGGGGCTGCTCCTCGGGCTCGCCGCCGGGGACGCCGCCGGATGGCCCGCCGCCCGGCACCGCGCGGCGCGGATGCCCGAGTGGACGCGCCGCCTCACCCGCGAGCTGGACACCTTCGCCGAGCAGAACGCGACCACCACCCTCCCCGTGCCCATCGCGCTCAACCAGCCCCCCGAACCGCTCAGACTCGGCCCCTCCGACGACGCCGAGTGGGCCGCCTTCGCCGCCGAGTCCGTGCTCACCGCCGCCGGTGATCTCTTCCAGGAGCTGGGCGCCGACCGCCGCGTGCGGGCCGCCGTCGATCTCGCGTGGAACTCCCTCGCCTGCGAGATCGCCGCCGCGGCGGCCCGCGCGCCCGAGGTGGAGTCGGCCGTACCGCCCCTGCGGGCGCGGATCTCCGTACGCGCGGGCCTCGGGAATCTCGCCACCGGGCTGCGCCCGCCCGCCACCGGCCATGACAACCCGCACTACTTCGACGACGCCGCCTGCGTACGGGCCGTCGTGCTCGCCGCCGTCCACCCCGGTGATCCGTCCGCCGCCGCCGAACTCGCCGAGTTCGACGCCCGGTACACCCAGGACGGTGACGGGGTGCACGGCGCCCGCGCCATGGCCGCGGCCGTCGCGACCGCGCTCGGCGGCGGGGACACCGAGGCCGCCGTGGAGGCCGCTCTCGACCAGCTGCCCGAACCCACGGAGATCGGCCGCAACGCCCGTCACGCCGTCAAGCTGGCCCGTGACTTCGCCGGTGAACCGGCCGGTGCCTTCGCGCTCGTACCGCTCCTTGAGCATCAGATCGTCGACCACGTCTACAGCTACGGCATCGCCGCGGCCGAGACCGTCCCGGTCGCCCTCGCCCTGGCCCTCGCCTCCGGTGGCGATGTCGCCGCGGCGGTGCCCGCCGCCGCCTGTCTCTCCCGGGTCGCCGACTCCGCGCCCGCCCTGGCCGGCGCGCTGACCGGCGCGCTCGGCGGGGGCGACGCCGTACCGGCCACCTGGCGGGACGCCTGCCGCACCCTGCCGGGGTGTGCGCTGCCCCGGCTCGCCGGGACCGATCTCGTCGAACTCGCCGGACTGCTCGCAGCCACGGAACTGACCACTCCGGGTGGACAATTCCGACATGACACCGCAGTTCGGTACACCACCTCAGACCGGTACGACACCACAGACCGGTACGACACCACAGACCGGCATGGCACCACAGACCGGCATGGCACCGAAGAGCGCACCCCCGCCGCCCCTCCCGCTCACCGACCGGATCACCGGCTGTCTGATCGGCGCGGCCGTCGGTGACGCGCTCGGCGGTCCGGTCGAGGGGTACTCCCCCGAGCAGATCGCGGAACGGCACGGCGGCCGGGTGACCGGCATCGTCGGACCGTGGAACGAGGACTGGCGCACCGCCCGCCCACTCGCCCCGTACCACAAGGGCGACGGGCACATCACCGACGACACCCTGATGACGCACGCGCTGATCCGGGTGTACGAGAAGGTCCGCGACCATCTCGACGCGTACGCGGTCGCCGGCCACCTCGTGCCCGACCTGATCTCCACACCCCGCTGGATCCCCGAGCTGGAGGCCGAGGCACTGCCGCTCCAGCGGATCTTCCTCGCCGAGAAGTGGCTGGTCACCCGGTTGCACTACGGGCATGTCGATCCGCGCGAAGCGGGCACGGGAAACATCGTCAACTGCGGTGCGGCGATGTACATGGCACCCATCGGCCTGGTCAACGCGGCGCATCCGGCCGCCGCCTACGCCGAGGCGATCGAGGTCGCGGGCGCGCACCAGTCCTCGTACGGACGGGAGGCGGCCGGGGTGTTCGCCGCCGCCGTGGCCGCCGCCTGTCTGCCGGGGGCCACCCCCGCGTCGGTGGTGGCGGCCTGTCTGGACCTGGCGAAGGACGGCACGCGCGCGGCGATCGAGGCGGTCTGCGCGGTGGCCGCCCGGCACCGCGACACGGAGTCCGCACAGCGCGGGCTGCGCGAGGCGGTCGCGCCGTTCGACACGGTCGGCCCGCACTACCGCGCCCCGTCGCTCGGCGCCCGCCGCCCGTCCCGGCTGCACTCCATCGAGGAACTACCCATCGCGCTGGGCATGTTGCTGATCGGCGCGGGCGACTACCGCCGTACGGTCCTCGGCTCGGTCAACTACGGCCGGGACTGCGACTCGATCGCCACGATGAGCGGCGCGCTCGCCGGGGCGCTGGGCGGCGAGACGGCCGTCCCCGCCGAGTGGGCGCGGGACGTGGCCGAGGCGAGCCGCCTCGACCTGCACGCCCCGGCGCGGGCGCTGACGAAGGTCGCGTACGAGGTGTTCGCCCGCGACACGGAACGGCGCCGCGCGCACGAGGCGGCCTTCGTCGCGCTGACGGCGTCCCAGGTGACGGCCCCTCATCTCACCGCGGCTCAGCAGCCGGCGGGCGTGCGATGACGGACCTGCGTCTCACCTGGGTACAGCCCGAGGACCTGATCGGCCACGAACTGCGGCAGGCCGGGGAGGACGGCCGCGACGCCACCCGGATCGCCGAACGCTGGCACGCGGCGGGCGGCGCGCCCGCCCCGGACCGCGCGGGCGTTTCCCCCGTACCGGCCACCCCCCGGCTACGGTCGCTGGCGGCCGGGTTGCTGGACGAACTGGCCCTGCTGCCCGCGCCCCTCGCCGACGTGGAACCGACGGATCTGCCCGCCATCAGGGCCGCGTGCCCCGCCTGGCCCGACACCCCGCGAGAGCCGTCGCCCGCCCTCTCCGTCCCCCGGCTGCACGCCGCCTGGCTCGGCCGGGCCGTGGGCTGTCTGCTGGGCAAACCGGTCGAGAGACTTCCCCTCTCCGGCATCCGTGCCCTCGCCCGCGCCACCGGCAACTGGCCGCTGCGCACCTGGTTCACGGCCGAGGGGGTGCCGGACGGTCTCGCCGCCGCGTACCCGTGGAACCGCCGCTCCGCGCCGGTCTCGCTCGCCGAGAACATCGACGGGATGCCCGAGGACGACGACCTCAACTACCCGCTGCTCACGGTGGAGCTGCTCCGGCGCCACGGCCCCGGCTTCACCACCGCCGACGTCGCGCGGCTCTGGCTCGACGAGCTGCCCGCCGGACGTACGTTCACCGCCGAGCGGGTCGCGTACCGCAATCTGCTCGCCGGGATCGAGCCGCCCGGGACCGCCCGGTACCGCAATCCGTTCCGTGAGTGGATCGGGGCGGCCATCCGCGCCGACGTCCACGGCTGGACCCACCCCGGCGACCCGGCCGCCGCCGCCGCGCAGGCGCACCGGGAGGCGACGCTCACCCATACGGCGAACGGGGTGTACGGAGCGATGTTCGTCGCGGCCGTCATCGCCGCCGCGGCCCGCACCGACGAGGTGCACGACTGTCTGAGGGCCGGGCTGTCCGTCGTACCGCCGCGCTCCCGCCTCGCCGGAGCGGTCGCCTTCGGGATCGGATCCGCCCGCGCCCACCGGGACTTCGACACCGTGGCCGACACGCTCCACGCCGCCTACGGCCACTACCACTGGGTCCATGTCCTGCCCAACGCCGCTCTGCTGGCCGCCGCGCTGACCCATGCGGACGGCGACTTCGGCGGCTCCATCTGCCGTGCGGTGTCCGGGGGCTGGGACACCGACTCGAACGGCGCGACGGCCGGATCCGTCGCCGGACTGCTGGCCGGCCATCCGGCCAGGCTGCCCGAGCGCTGGACCGCCCCGCTCAAGAACCGGCTCGCCACCTCCGTCGCCGGATTCGACGGCATCGGCTTCGACGCCCTCGCCGAGCTGACCCGGGCCGTGGCCCACCGCCCGGCCGGGCGGGAGCCCCAGGGGGAGGCGCGTCGCACATGAGCGGCATCGTGGTGCTCGGCAGCGCCAACATGGACCTCGTCGTGTATGTCGCGCACGCCCCGAAGCACGGGGAGACCGTGACCGGCCGGGAGTTCCGTACGATCCCCGGCGGCAAGGGCGCCAACCAGGCCGTCGCCGCCGCCCGGCTCGGCGGCCAGGTCGCCATGATCGGCGCGGTCGGCGCGGACGAGTACGGGGAGCTGCTGCGGCACGCCCTCGAAGCCTCCGGGGTCGACACGGATCTCCTGCGCACCGACGAGGGGGCCTCGGGCACCGCCCATATCGTGGTCGACGACCAGGGCGGCAACGCGATCGTCGTCATCCCGGGGGCGAACGGCACGTTCAGCGGGCTCGGCCCCGGCGACGAGACCGTCATCGCCGACGCCGACGCCCTGCTCCTCCAGCTCGAACTGCCCCTGAACGCCGTACTGGAAGGCGCGGAGGCGGCGCACCGGCACTCCGTACGCACCGTCCTCACCCCCGCGCCCGCCCAGCCCCTGCCGCCGGAACTCCTCGCCGCCGTCGATCTGCTGGTCCCCAACGAGCACGAGGCGGCCACCCTCACCGGGATCGCCGCCCCGCACGCGGCGGCCGAGGCCCTGCTCCGGCAGGTCCCCGAGGTCGTGATCACCATGGGAGCGGCGGGGAGCCTGTACGCGGCCCGTGGCGCGGCGCCCGTCACGGTGACCGCGCCCCGGGTGCCCGCCGTGGACACCACCGGCGCCGGTGACACCTATGTGGGCGCCCTCACCGTCGCGCTCTGCGAGGGCCGCCCCATGCCCGAGGCGATGCGCTGGGCGTCGGCCGCCGCCGCGCTCTGCGTGCGGCGCCCCGGGGCGTCCACGTCCATGCCGTACCGCACCGAGATCGAGGTCCGATGACCGCGCACGCCCCCAGCAGCCCCGCCCCCGGACAGCCCGAATCCGGCCGGCCCGCCTCCGGACAGCCGGACCCCGGCGAGCCCGCCCGGCCGCCCGTACCCGGCGAGCCCGTCCCGCCCCTCACCGGTCTGCGCGTCCTCGACCTCGCGACGCTCTTCGCGGGCCCGCTCGCCGCCACCATGCTCGGTGACTTCGGCGCCGAGGTGATCAAGATCGAGCACCCCACCCGCCCCGATCCGTCCCGCGGACACGGCCCCGCGAAGGACGGCGTGGGCCTGTGGTGGAAGCTCCTCGGCCGCAACAAGCGCCCCATCACCCTCGACCTCTCCACCCCGGGCGGCCGGGATCTGCTGCTCAGGCTCGCCGCCGGGGCGGATGTGATCATCGAGAACTTCCGGCCGGGCACCCTGGAGAAATGGGGCCTCGGCTGGGAGGAGCTGTCCGCCGCCAACCCCCGGCTCGTGCTCGCGCGGGTGACGGGCTTCGGACAGTTCGGCCCGTACTCCCACCGCGCGGGGTTCGGCACGCTCGCCGAGGCCATGAGCGGGTTCGCCGCCGTCACGGGCGAGCCGGACGGGCCGCCCACCCTGCCGCCCTTCGGTCTCGCCGACTCGATCGCCGCGCTGACCACGGCGTACGCGGTGATGACGGCGCTCAGCGGCCGGGCCGTCACGGGCCGCGGCCAGATGGTGGACCTGGCGATCATCGAGCCGATCCTCACCGTCCTCGGCCCGCAGCCGCTCTGGTACGACCAGCTCGGCTACGTACAGCCGCGCACCGGCAACCGCTCGCGCAACAACGCCCCGCGCAACACGTACCGCACGGCCGACGGCTCCTGGCTGGCGGTCTCCACCTCCGCGCAGTCCATCGCCGAGCGCGTGATGCGGCTGGTGGGCCGCCCGGAGCTGATCGAGGAGCCGTGGTTCACCACCGGCAGCGGGCGCGCGGACCACGCGGACGTACTGGACGACGCCGTCGGCGACTGGATGGCCCGGCACACCCGCGAGGAGGCCATGGCCGAGTTCGAGAAGGCCGAGGCCGCGGTCGCGCCCGTCTACGACATCCGCGACGTCATGGCGGACCCCCAGTACCAGGCTCTGGACACCGTCACCGAGGTCCCCGACCCGGAGCTGGGGCCCCTCAGGATGCAGAACGTCCTCTTCCGGCTCTCCGAGACCCCCGGCGCCATCCGCTGGGCGGGCCGCCCGCACGGCGCGGACACCGACAGCGTCCTGGCCGAGCTGGGCCTGTCCCGGCCCGAGATCGCCGCGCTCCGCTCGGCCGGCGCGCTGTGACGGCGCCGCTCACCCGGCCGGCCCCTCTCACCTGGCTCTATGTGCCCGGGGACCGGCCGGAGGTGATGGCGAAGGCGCTGTCCTGCGGCGCGGAAGCCGTGATCGTCGACCTGGAGGACGCGGTGGCGCCCGACCGCAAGGAGTACGCGCGCGCCGCCACCGCCGAGTTCCTGTCGTCCCCCCACGAGACCCCGGTCCATGTCCGGATCGCCGACGAACACGACCTGCCGTCCCTGGTCGGCCTCCCGGGCCTGTCCGGGCTGCGCGTTCCGAAGGTCGGCCACGCCTCGGACATCCACCGCGTGGCGTCGCGCGCGCCCGGTGTCGCGCTCTACGCGCTGCTCGAATCGGCCCTCGCCGTGGAACACGCCCACGCCATCGCCGCCGCCCACCCGGCGGTCCATGGCATCGCCCTGGGCGAGGCGGATCTCCGCGCCGATCTGGGGGTACGGGACGACGCGGGCCTGGACTGGTCGCGCGGCCGGGTCGTGGTCGCGGCCCGCGCGGCGGGTCTGGCACCGCCCGCGCAGTCGGTCTACCCCGACGTGCGGGACCTGGACGGTCTCGCGGCGTCCTGCCGCCACGGCAGGACGCTGGGGCTGGTCGGCAGGGCGGCGATCCACCCGCGCCAGCTGCCGGTCATCGAGCGGGCGTATCTGCCCACGGCCCGGGAGATCGTCGAGGCCGAGGAGATCATCGAGGCGGCGGCCGACGCGGGCGCCCACGCGCTGCCCGACGGCCGTTTCGTGGACGCGGCGATCGTGGCGGCGGCACGCAGAACCCTGTCACTGGCCGCCCGCCACTGACACGCGCGGGCGGCCCCAGGCCCGAAGGCTCAGCTCAGCCGCGTCCGTCCGAGGCCGCTCCGGACACCGGATCCTCCGCCTTCCCGGCGGTTCCGGATGCCTCGGCGGGCACGGCGTCCTCGCCGGCGTCGGTCCCCGCGGACTCCCCGGCGTCGGCGTCCTTCTTCGGGGCGACGGCGTCCTTGTCCGGCTCCACGATCTCCTCGCGGCCGGGCCGTACCTTGCTGGAGACCACCAGATAGACCACGGCGAGGACGAAGAGGATCATCGCGGTCCACACATTGAGCCGGAGGCCCAGGATGTGGTGCGCCTCGTCGACCCGCATGTACTCGATCCAGGCGCGGCCCGCGCAGTACGCCGCGACATAGAGCGCGAAGACCCGGCCGTGTCCGAGCTTGAAGCGGCGCTCGGCCCAGATGACCAGCGCGGCGACCCCGAGGCACCACAGGGACTCGTACAGGAACGTCGGGTGGTAGAGCCCGGCCTCCCGGTTGGGGCCCTCGCTGATCTTCAGCGCCCACGGCAGATCGGTGGGCCTGCCGTACAGCTCCTGGTTGAACCAGTTTCCCCAGCGTCCGAAGGCCTGGGCGACGGCGAGGGCCGGGGCCAGCGCGTCGGCGAACGGCGGAAGCGCGATCCCCCGGCGGCGGCAGCCGATCCACGCGCCCACCGCGCCCAGCATCACCGCGCCCCAGATGCCGAGGCCGCCTTCCCAGATCTTGAAGGCGTCGACCCAGTCGCGTCCCTCACCGAAGTACAGCTCGTAGTCGGTGATGACGTGGTACAGCCGGCCGCCGAGCAGACCGAACGGTACGGCCCAGACGGCGATGTCCGTGGTCGTTCCCGGCTTGCCGCCACGGGCGACCCAGCGCCGGTTGACGATCCAGAGGGCGACGAACAGCCCGACGAGAATGGCGAAGGCATAGCCGCGCAGCGGGAGCGGTCCGAGGTGGATCACTCCGGTCGACGGACTGGGAATGTATGCAAGGTCCATGGCAGAACCGACGCTACCGTGCCGGACGGGACCTACGGCAACCCGCCCGGCAACTTCTGCATAACGAGGTCAGGCCCGCGGGGTCCCCGCGGGCGTCGATTCGACCGGGATCGACGAGGGCGCGGACGGCGTGGTCGTACCCGCCTTCTTGCCCTTGCCGGCCTCCTTGACCCATTTCTTCAGATTGTCGGGGGTGATGTTCTCGGCACCCTTCTTCGGGAAGACCGACTGGCCGTTGAGCAGCACGGTCGGTGTCCCGGAGAAACCACCCGTCCGGAACGCCTCCGCGGACTTGTTCACCCAGTCGTCGTGCTTGCCGTCGTCCACGCACTCCCGGAAGCCGGGCGCGGACTCCAGCCCGTCGACCTTGCCCGCCAGCTCCAGCAGATGGCTGTTCTTGGCGAAGGCGTCGTCCGTCTCCGCCGGCTGGTTCTGGTAGAGCACATCGTGGTACGGGGCGAACTTCCCGGCGTCCTGCGCGCACGCCGCGGCGTTCGCCGCGCGGAGCGAGCCCGTACCGCCCATGTTGCCGTCGATGATCGTGGCGAGGTGGTACTCGACCTTGAGCTCCCCCGCCTTCTCCAGCTCCTGGATCGTGCTCCTGAAGCCGTTCTCGAACTGGGCGCAGGCCGGGCAGCGGAAGTCCTCCCACACCGTGAGCGTGGACGGCGCGTCCGTCGCTCCCACGGGAATGGCCAGATCGTCCTTGCCCGTCAGCCCCGACGGAGCGCTGACCGGCCCCCCCGCGCTGTCGGCCTTGTCCTTGCCGGCCTTCGCGACGACCAGCCCGGCCACCGCGACGAGGCCGAGGACCCCGACCACCGCCGCGGAGACGACCAGGGTCCGCCGGCGCTTCTCCCGCGTCCTGTCCGCCGCACGTTCCTGCTGGAGCCGCTCTCTCGCGCTCCGCTTTTCCTCACGGTTCTTCTCGCTCACGCCCACAGCAACGAACCGGGGAGGCGCCTACGCACCTCCCCGGTCCCAGGTCCACCCATACGGGTGAGATCACCGTCAGCGCTTGCGAACGCCCTCGGCCAGCTCAGCCGCGAGGGCGCGCACCGCGGCCAGCCCCGCCACCTCGTCCTCCGCGTCCAGCATCCGCTTCACGAACGCGGACCCGACGATCACACCGTCCGCGAATCCGGCGACCTCGGCCGCCTGCTCCGCGTTGGACACCCCGAGCCCGACACAGACCGGCAGCCCGGTCGTGGCGCGCGTACGCCCCACCAGGTTCCTGGCCTCCAGGCCCACCGAGGCACGCGTACCGGTGACGCCCATCAGCGACGCCGCGTACACGAAGCCGCTGCCCGCCGCCGTGATCTTCGCCAGCCGCTCGTCCTTACTGCTCGGAGCCACCACGAACACGGTCGCCAGCCCGTGCTTCTCGGCGTGCTCACGCCACAGCGCGGACTCCTGCACGGGCAGATCCGGCAGAATGCACCCGGCGCCGCCCGCCTCGGCCAGCTCGGCGGTGAACCGCTCGACCCCGTACCGGTCGATCGGATTCCAGTACGTCATCACGAGCACCGGCTTACCGGTCGCCTCGTACGCCTCGCGGACCGTCCGCATCACATCCGCGATCTTCACACCGCCCCGCAGCGCGATGTCGTCGGCGGTCTGGATGACGGGCCCGTCGAGCACGGGGTCGCTGTGCGGCAGCCCCACCTCGACCACGTCCGCACCACCGTCGAAGACGGCCTTCACGGCCTCGATCCCGCCGTCCACGGTCGGGAACCCGGCGGGAAGATAGGCGATCAGCGCGGCGCGGTTCTCGGCCTTCGCCGCCGCGAGCGTGTCACTCAGCAGCTGGATGTTCCCGCTCACTTGGTGCCCTCCCCGTCATACAGCCCGAAGTAGCGGGCGGCCGTGTCCATGTCCTTGTCGCCGCGCCCTGACAGGTTGACGATGATCAGCCCGTCCTCGCCCAGCTCCCGCCCCACCTCCAGCGCACCGGCCAGCGCGTGCGCGCTCTCGATCGCCGGGATGATGCCCTCCGTACGCGACAGCAGCAGCAGCGCCCGCATCGCGTCGTCATCGGTCACCGCCCGGTACTCCCCGCGCCCGCTGTCCTTGAGATACGCGTGCTCGGGCCCGATGCCCGGATAGTCGAGACCGGCCGAGATCGAGTACGGCTCGGTGATCTGGCCCTCCTCGTCCTGGAGGACGTACGACCGCGACCCGTGCAGGATGCCGGGCTCGCCCGCGGTCAGGGTGGCGGCGTGCTCCCCGCTCCCGATCCCGTGCCCGGCCGGCTCACAGCCCACCAGCCGCACACCCGCGTCGGGGATGAACGCGTGGAAGAGCCCGATCGCGTTGGACCCGCCCCCCACACACGCCACAGCGGCATCGGGGAGCCGCCCGGCCCGCTCCAGGATCTGCCGCCGTGCCTCGACGCCGATGACCCGGTGAAAGTCCCGCACCATCGCGGGGAAGGGGTGCGGTCCCGCGACCGTCCCGAACAGATAGTGCGTACGGTCCACATTGGCGACCCAGTCGCGGAACGCCTCGTTGATGGCGTCCTTCAGCGTCCGGCTCCCGGACTTCACGGGCACGACCTCGGCACCGAGCATCCGCATCCGGGCCACGTTCAGGGCCTGGCGCTCGGTGTCGATCTCCCCCATGTAGATGGTGCATTCGAGCCCGAACAGCGCACAGGCGGTCGCGGTCGCGACCCCGTGCTGCCCGGCCCCGGTCTCGGCGATGACGCGGGTCTTGCCCATCCGCTTCGTCAGCAATGCCTGCCCCAGCACATTGTTGATCTTGTGGGAACCGGTGTGGTTCAGATCTTCCCGCTTGAGGAACACACGAGCGCCACCGGCATGCTCGGCGAACCGCGGGACGTCGGTCAGCGCGCTGGGCCGACCGGTGTAGTGGACCAGGAGGTCTTCGAGCTCGGCGGCGAAGGCGGGATCGCCCTTGGCCTTCTCGTACTCGACGGCGACCTCGTCGACGGCGGCGACGAGGGCCTCGGGAATGAACTTGCCGCCGAAGGCACCGAAGTACCCTTCGGCGCTCGGGACATGACCGTCAGGGTCAGGAACGAAAAACTCGGACACGCGAGAACTCCTCAGAAGCAACGGAGACGGAGAGGGAGCACCGTGTCGCGCCAAGGCGAGACGGCCCCGCACCCGGCAACGGACGCGAGGGGACGGGCCGCGGTGGCCGGTTTCCGGACGTAAAGCGTCGCAGCTCGCGCGAAGCGCGGTGACCACGCGGCGGAGCCGCACATGGTCATCGCTCAGTCCAGGAACCGGCCACGGAGGCACGGCACCGTACGCACAGCGCACAGTCACCGCACCCCGGGCACGGCACCGCGCAACGCACAGTCACCGCACACACAACGCACCCGCACACGGCACGGCACCGCGCACACAACCCGCGGACACCACACCGCAAAGGCCACGCCTAACGCGCGGCCCCGCGCCATCGCATCCCGTTGACCTGACCCGGCTCATCGCCGATCACGTACCGCACCCGCCGCCCGTGCACCCGCCGCGCCGGCGCACGGCACCCGCGCGGCCGGCACCCACGCGCCAACGGCGCGTGCGGCACACGCACGGCAACGAAAGTCGCGGACACGGTGAGTTCAGTCCCTCCCGTGCCGCAGCGCAGGATGCGCGCCCGCCGCCACCAGATCGGCCACCGCCGACTTCGGGTCCCGGCCCGTCACCAGTGACTCACCGACAAGCACCGCGTCGGCCCCGGCGTTCGCGTACGCGATCAGGTCGTGCGGCCCGCGCACCCCCGACTCGGCGATCTTCACGATCCCGGCCGGGATCTCCGGAGCGACGCGCTCGAACGTGCTCCGGTCGACCTTCAGCGTCTTCAGGTCGCGCGCGTTGACACCGATGATCTTCGCCCCGGCGTCCACGGCCCGCTCGACCTCGTCCTCGTCGTGCACCTCGACGAGCGGCGTGAGCCCGATCGACTCGGCGCGCTCGATCAGCGAGACCAGGGCCGGCTGCTCCAGCGCGGAGACGATCAGCAGCACCAGGTCGGCGCCGTACGCCCGCGCCTCCCACAGCTGGTACGAGGTGACGATGAAGTCCTTGCGCAGGACCGGGATGTCGACCCGGGCGCGTACGGCCTCCAGGTCGGCCAGCGAGCCGCCGAAGCGCCGCTGCTCGGTCAGTACGGAGATGACGGCGGCGCCGCCCGCCTCGTAGTCGGCGGCGAGCGCCGCGGGGTCGGCGATCGCGGCGAGCGCGCCCTTCGACGGGCTGGAGCGCTTGACCTCGCAGATCACATGCACGCCCTCGCCGCGCAGCGCGGCAAGCGCGTCCTTGGCCTGGGGCGCCTTCGCCGCGCGCTCCTTGAGCTCGTCAAGGCCCACGCGCGCCTGCCGCTCTGCGAGGTCGGCGCGTACGCCTTCGATGATCTCGTCGAGCACACTCACGCGAGCGGCCCCCTTCCGGGACTGGGTTCGAATCAAGCTCGGTCGCCGATCAGATCGGCAACGGGATCAGGATCAGCCATATCGATGCTAGCCGGAACTGGCCGAAGGACCCGCATCCGGTGGGCCGAGCATGACACCGCCTTGACCATCATGGCGCGAGCGACGAGCCGAAGGGCAAGTTTCTGACGACGCTGAAAGCCAGGATCACCCCGCCGAGGGCCCACCACCAGACGGGCCGCGGGGTGATGGCCACGGGAAGCGCCTTCCGGGCACGTACGAGCCACACCACCCACAGGACGGCGAAGACCGGGTACCCGACGGTCGCGAGGGCGTTGTCACCGAACGCCGTGATCCAGTCGCCGTGTGCGACGGCGTGGGCGCTGCGCAGCCCGCCGCAGCCGAAGCAGAGGAGGCCGGTCAGGCCGTACAGCGGGCAGACCGGGTAGTGGCCGGTTTCGTTCGGGTCAACGAGCCCGACGTAGGTGAAGGCGGCGGCCACCGCGGCCAGGGTGGCGAGCGGCGGCAGCAGCCGGCGCGCCATCGACGGCGGCCGGGCGGAGGCCACCGGAGGGGCCGGTGGCGGGACCGCCGGACGGGCCGGCTGGTCGGGCGCGGGCACAGGCAGGGCGTCATCCACCCGGTGATTGTCCCCCGCTCGTACGGAAAGACGCAGCCCGGCCTTCGCCGGACTGCGTCTCGGTGCGTCTCGCTGCGCGCGGACCAGTGCGCGCGAAAGGAGCGCGGTGCGTCAGACGGTCTGCGTCTGGGCCTGCGCCTGGCCCTGGGCCTCCGGGCGGACCCGCGTCTCGGCGGCAGCGGCGTTCTCGAGCTGCTGCTTCACCGCCGCGGCCCGCGCCTCCGCCATCGCCGCCGACTCCTTCGGCATGCCCAGGCCCGCCGCCTTCATCGCCAGGCCGACGACCCCACCGAGCAGGACCACGCCCATACCGGCCCAGAATCCGGGCTGATTCGCCGCCACCATGAAGACTCCCGAGATGCAGAAGCCGATGAAGGAGATGGTGACGCCGGTCCAGGCGGCCGGGGTGTGTCCGTGGCTGGTGCCCGCCATGAGTTGCTCCTCGTTGCTGTTGCGCTGTGTGAGTCGGACGCTCACGCACATTGTCCCGCATGCGGTACCCGTACAGGCCCGTGGGGTCCGTCGGTGTGAGTCAGCTCTCGCCTGTGAGTCAGCTCTCGCGCGTGGGGTCCTCGCCCCGGTCCAGGGCCTTCCACAGGTCCTCGGGACGGTCGGGGTCCACCGCGGGCGCCGTGCGGGCCGTACGTCCGCGCCCGCCGGAGCCTCCGCCGGGCCCGCCCGTGCCGGTGGGTGCGCCCGGCCGCTCGTAGCGGCCCGACATCCCAGGCCAGCGCCGCCCGTACAGCAGGGCCAGCGCCCCCGCGAGCAGGATCAGCAGACCGCCGGCGGTCGTCACGTACGGCCACACGGTGTGGGTCAGGGCGTCGACGGTGGCGGCGCTGTCGCCGGTGGTCCTGGCGGCCTTCTCGTCGAGGGCCGTGCTGTCCGACGCGCCGAGGAACGCGGCGACGGCCGCGCCCGCGCCGCTCAGCGCGAGCAGCGCAGCGACGAGGAGACGCCCCGCGCCGCGTACGGCGAAGACGGCGACGAGCGCCGCGAGGCCGACGATGCCGAGGGCGGCCGGAACGCCGGTGACATCACGGCCGTCGGCGTCGAGCGGCACGGAACCACCGCCGACGGCCGCGATGCCCTCGGCCCAGGTCTGGCCGGAGGCGATCAGCGCGACGGCGGCGCCGGCGGCGCCGAGCAGCAGCGCCGCCGCGAGCGCGCGACGGCCCCCGCCGCCGCCGCTCCTGGCGGTGGCCGCGGGTCCTGCGGTACGGGGCTGGGGTACGGGTACGGCACTCACGCACCCCACTATCCCCTACGGCTCCATCCGCCCGTCCGCCCGGGGGTTGGAGGCGGCGCGGGTGGGCGGGGCCTCTTACCCGGCGTTCAGCCGGTTCGCCGTGTGGACGGCGCGGAGCACCGCGGCGGCCTTGTTACGGCACTCCGTGTCCTCCGAGACCGGGTCCGAGTCGGCGACGACACCCGCTCCCGCCTGCACGTAGGCCGTGCCGTCGCGCAGCAGGGCGGTACGGATGGCGATGGCGGTGTCGGAGTCCCCCGCGAAGTCGAGATAGCCCACGCAGCCGCCGTACAGCCCGCGCCGGGTGGGCTCCAGCTCGTCGATGATCTGCATGGCGCGCGGCTTGGGGGCCCCGGAGAGGGTGCCCGCGGGGAAGCAGGCCGTCAGTACGTCGAAGGCGCCGCGCCCTTCCGCGACCCGTCCGGTCACCGTCGACACGATGTGCATGACGTGCGAGTAGCGCTCGACGGACATGAAGTCGACCACCTCGACGGTGCCGGGTTCGCAGACCCGGCCGAGGTCGTTGCGGCCGAGGTCGACGAGCATCAGATGCTCGGCGCGCTCCTTGGGGTCGGCGAGCAGTTCGTCGGCGAGGGCCTGGTCCTCCCGCGGCGTGGCGCCGCGCGGCCGGGTGCCGGCGATGGGGTGGACCATCGCCCGGCCGTCCTCGACCTTGACCAGTGCCTCCGGGCTGGAGCCCACGACGTCGAAGCCGTCGAAGCGGAAGAGGTACATGTACGGCGACGGGTTGGTGGCCCGGAGGACCCGGTAGACATCCAGCGCGCTCGCGGTGACGGGGGTCTCGAAGCGCTGGGAGGGGACGACCTGGAAGGCCTCGCCCGCCCTGATGCGCTCCTTGATGTCCTCGACCACGGCCTGGTAGTCGGGGCCGCCCCAGAGCGCGGTGTACTCGGGCAGTTCCGAGGCGGGCAGCGCGGTGGGCGCGGACCGTACCGGCTCGGTGAGATCGGCGGCCATGGCGTCGAGCCGGGCGACGGCGTCCGCGTACGCCTCGTCCACACCGGTGTCGCGGTCGTTGTGGTTGATGGCGTTGGCGATCAGCAGGACGGTGCCGTCCCAGTGGTCGAGCACGGCGAGATCCGAGGTGAGCAGCATGGTCAGCTCGGGGATGCGCAGATCGTCGCGGGCGTGCTCGCCGATCCGCTCCAGCCGCCGGACGATGTCGTAGCCGAGGTAGCCGACCATGCCGCCGGTGAAGGGCGGCATGCCGGAGGAGAGGTCGCGGGGGGTGTGCAGGGCCTCCACGGTGGCGCGCAGGGCCGCCAGCGGGTCGCCGTCGAGGGGAACTCCGACGGGCGGGGTGCCGAGCCAGTGGGTGACGCCGTCGCGCTCGGTGAGCGTGGCGGCCGACCGTACCCCGATGAAGGAGTAGCGGGACCAGGAGCGGCCGTTCTCCGCGGACTCCAGCAGGAACGTGCCGGGGCGCTCGGCGGCGAGCTTGCGGTACAGGCCGACCGGAGTGTCGCCGTCCGCGAGGAGGCGCCGGCTGACGGGGATGACGCGGCGGTCCACCGCCAGCTTGCGGAAGGTCTCAAGGTCCATGGCGGCTGACCCTACTCGTTGGACGGGAGGCATTGGGCGCGGACGGTGGAACGTCCGCTCCGTACGGTGACCCCCGTACGGAGCCTTCCGTACGGGGGCCGGCGCTCGCTTCCGTACGGTACGGCGACGGTCACGGCCCGGACGTCAGCGGCCGAGGGGCAGTACGTCGGCGTCGAAGCAGGTCCGCGCGCCGGTGTGGCAGGCGGCGCCCACCTGGTCGACCTGGACCAGGACGGTGTCGGCGTCGCAGTCCAGGGCGACGGACTTGACGTGCTGGACATGGCCCGAGGTGTCGCCCTTGACCCAGTACTCCCGCCGGCTGCGCGACCAGTAGGTGCAGCGGCCGGTCGTCAGGGTGCGGTGCAGCGCCTCGTCGTCCATCCACCCGAGCATCAGCACCTCGCCGGTGTCGTACTGCTGGGCGATGGCCGGTACGAGGCCGTCGGCGCTGCGCTTGAGCCGGTCGGCGATGGCGGGGTCGAGTCCGCCGGCCGGGTCCGCGGGTGGGGGCGTACTGGTCATACGGCCATTGTGCCGCGCCCGCGTGGCGGGCGACCGGGACGTCCACTGGGCGGACGGGACCGGGCCGCCGTACGCTTACCGGTATGTCGACCCATGCGAAGCGTGAACGACTCCTGCTCGCCGACCTGTTGGAGGCGGTGGGCCCCGACGCGCCGACCCTCTGCGAGGGCTGGCTCACCCGCGATCTGGCGGCCCATGTCGTGGTCCGCGAGCGCCGCCCCGACGCGGCGGGCGGGACAGTACTGGCCGTGCTCAGGAACCGGCTCGAACGGGTGCAGGCGGAGTACCTCGCCAAGCCGTACGAGGAGCTGATCCAGCTGATCCGTACCGGCCCGCCCCGGATGTCCCCGTTCGGCGTCAAGCAGATCGACGAGGCCGCGAACACCGTCGAGTTCTACGTCCACGCGGAGGACGTACGGCGGGCGCAGCCGGACTGGGCGCCCCGGGAGCTGGACAGCGTCTTCGCGAACGCGCTGTGGTCACGGCTGGAGAAGGGCGGCCGGATGATGGGCCGGAAGTCCCCGGTCGGCCTGGTGCTGCGCCGCCCGGACGGCCAGACGGCCGTGGCCCACCGCGGCACCCCGGTGGTGACGGTCACCGGCGAACCGGGTGAGTTGCTGCTCTTCGCGTTCGGCCGGCAGGCGGCGGCGAACGTGGAGCTGGACGGCGACAAGGACGCGATCGGACGGCTCCAGCAGGCGAGCCTCGGTATCTAGCAGGCCACTGCCACAGGGCTCCGCGCCTCAGGACGCGGGCAGTTCGGCGCGGCGGAAGGCCTTGGAGCAGAGGCCGAGCAGGCCCCCCGTGCCGCAGACCGCCGCGCTGACGACGAAGACCGGGCCCGTGCCCCACAGGCCGGTCGCCGCGCCGGTGACCGGGTAGCAGAGCGGCGCGACGCCGAGTGTGAAGAGTGTCGCCACGGAAGTGACCCGGCCCATGTAGGCCGGGTCGGCCGCCGTCTGGAGCAGGGCTCCGGTCAGCGCGCCGCTCAGCCCCGCCAGCAGTCCGATGGAGACACCGGCGAGAACGGCCGGGGCGAGCGAGGGCGCGTACGCGAGTGCCGCTACGGCGACGGCTCCGCCGCACAGGACGACGGACAGCGTGAGTCCCGCGCGCGGTATCCGTCCGCGCACGGTGAGCAGCAGTGAGCTGGCGCCCGCGCCGGTGCCGAAGGCCGCCACGATCCACCCCATGCCGTCGGCGCCCCAGCCGCGCTCCTGGACGAGCAGGGTGAGTCCGATGTTGAGCGGGCCGACGAAGCCCAGTTCACCGATGGCGATGACCAGCATCAGCGGGGCGAGCACGCGATGGCGGCGGATGTAACGGAGCCCGTCCCGCAGTTCGCCCCACGCGGTGCCGGCCTCCGCGGTACCGGCCTCCGCGGTACTGGCCTCCACGCCGTCCGCCGGGGCCTTCGCCGGTCCCGGTGTCATCCGTACGGCGAGCAGCAGCGGGAGGGACAGCGCGAACAGCGCCCCGGCGACGGCGAAGGCCGTGACCGAGCCGCCGAGCGCCACCGCGAGCCCGCCGAGCGGTGCTCCGGCGACATTGGCGATACGGGCCGCGAGCCCGCGCATGCCCTGGACACGCGCCAGTTGGCCCGGCGCGGTGATCCGGGGCGGCAGGGCGCCGACGGCGGGCAGGAAGAGCGCGTCCACGGTTCCGAAGAGGAGCGCGACCGTGATCAGCAGCCAGAGGGCGGGGCCGGTGAACAGCAGCGCCACCGCGATGCCCAGGATGAGGACACAGCGCGCGGCGTCGCTGCCGATGACGACCAGGCGTGGCCCGAACCGGTCGGCGAGTACTCCCCCGCCGAGCATCAGCACGGCGCGCGGAACGGCACCGAGGGCGAGGACGAGACCGGCCTGCCCGGGGCTGCCGGTGCGGATCGCGGCCCAGGACAGCGCCATGTAGTAGACGCTGTCGCCGACCATGGAGGCGGTGTAGGCGGTGAGCCAGCGCAGTACGTTGGGGTCGCGGTGAGCGGGTCGCTCCGGGACCGGGGCGGCGGGCGTGGGCAGGGCGGTGGCGCTCATGAGGGCGTGATCCTCTCGGGGCCGGGGCGATGCGGGTGCGGGCGGGAATCCGCGCGCGGGGAACGGGAATCCGCGCGCGCGGCACGGGAGTTCCGTGCCTCAGGGGCGGAACGGGAATCCGTACAGGTGCAGCGCGACGTTCTCGCGCCCCACGGTGTCTCCCGCGTCCGCGGCGGCCCGGCCGGCGGCCTCGTACCTCTTGACCAGCCGGTGCAGCTCCTCGCTGAACGCGGCCAGCTCCGGGGCGGTGAGCGGGGCCAGGTACTCACTGCTGAAGGAAGCGGAACGCCATTCGACGCCCCAGGCGCCCTGGGTGTCGAGATAGCCGCGGTAGAGATCGGAGCGCTGCTCGAACGACATCCGTCCTACCGCGGCATGGGTGGCGGCCTTCTCCGGCGCGTCCCGGAAGTCCGCGTCATGGAAGCTCAGTCCCTGCGAGGCAGGCTGCCACCATCGCTCCCGTCCGTCGTTCCCCTGCGGTTCCGCCTCCTCGATCAGTCCGTGATCGGCGAGTTTGCGCAGGTGGTAGCTGACCAGTGACACGGCCTCGTCCACTTGGTCGGCGAGCTGCGAAGCGGTGGCCGTGCGCGCGATGTAGAGCGCCCGGTAGAGCTTCATGCGCAGCGGATGACCGAACGCCTTGAGCGTGTCGAGGTCCGTGATTCTGCGGGGTTCCGTGTCCGACATACCTCCAGGTTAGAAAGGAAAGAAAAGTTGCGCAATATAAACTGCGCAATAAATCTTGCGGAGTCGGAGTGCCTGGGGACCTAGTCCAAGGGGTCAGTGATCGTAGGCGATCAGTGAGCGTAGGACGGTTTGTCCGGTGGCGTCGTTGTGCCAGATCGCGGCGGTCAGCAACTCGTCCCGATGGCCGAGGAAGCCGGCCAGGAAGACCGATGAACTCGTGCCTGGGACGAGGGTGCCATCGACATCGAAGAACACGGCACCCGCATGATCGGTTGAGAACACCGGCCAAGGATGTCACCGTCACGTGAGACGCCAGCTCCTGGGGTACCCCGCGTTCTTTCGATACACGCCCTGGTGGTGGAAGACGAGAGATTCCTGGCAACCATGATCGCCGAAGGGCTGCGCCGGGAGGCGATGACAGTGGACCTCGCCTTCGACGGCCTGAACGGCTGGCAGAAGCTGCGACTCGGCGACTATGACGTCCTTGTCCTGGCCCGAGACCTGCCGGGACTACACGGTGACGAGCTTTGCCGTCGCATCGTGGCCGAGAGTCTCCTCACCCGGATCCTCATGCTCACTGCCTCGACCACGGTCCCGGAACGCATCGCGGGCCTGCGTATAGGCGCGGACGACTACCTCGTCAAGCCGTTCTGCCACGAAGAACTCCTCGCACGTCTCCTCGCCCTCGGCCGCCGCACCCTACCGGCGCTGCCCCCGGTGATAGAAAGAATGGGCATCACCCTGGACATGCCAGGCCGCCAGGCCACACGCAACGAACAGCGGCTGGCCCTGACCCGCAAGGAATTCGCCGTCCTCGAAACCCTCATGCGCGCCGCGGGAGGCATCGTCAGCAGCGAAGACCTGATCGAAAAGGTCTGGGACGAACGCGTCGGCCATGACAGCAACCCCGTACGTGTCACCGTGAGTCGCCTGCGCGCGAAACTCGGCGATCCCCCCGTCATCGAGACCGTCCCCGGCGTCGTCTACCGCATCTCATCAAATGCCGTGGAAGCCGTCGACCGCGCTCGCACCGAGAACGACACACCATGATCCGCCGACTGCGCCCGATGACAGAGCGCGCCTGCTTGACCACGCTGTACGGGGGCCTTCTCCTCGCCGCCCACACGCTCTTGGCGGCCGTCATCTACGTCTTCGTCCAGAACAGTCTCGACAATCGCATCAACAGTGCCTTCACTGACAGCTCTCGCGCCAGACCGGAACAGCTCGAGGAGGGGCTGAGACCAGGACGCACACTCAAAATCGAAACAGTGGACATGATCACTTCCACAACCTTGAGCCGTCTGCTCACCGTCACCCTCATCACGCTCGGTGTATTCGCCCTGATCTCTCTCCTCATGGCGAGGTGGATGTCCGCACGAGTGCTGCGACCGGTCGGCGTCATCGCCGCCACCGCCCGCAGACTCTCCGGCGACACCCTCCACCAGCGCATCAGCCTCAAGGCTCCGCCCGGAGAGCTCAAAGAGCTGGCCGACACCTTCGACTCGATGCTGGACCGGCTCGAAGAACTGGTGACAGCTCAGCAACGGTTCGCCGCGAACGCCGCCCACGAACTGCGCACCCCGCTCGCGATCCAGCGCTCCGCTGCCCAGATCGGACTGGCCGACTCCGACCCCGAACGCGTCGCATGGATCCGCGACGAACTACTGGAGGTGGCGAAGCGGAGCGAGCACGTAATTGACTCCTTGCTGCTGCTCGCCACCGCGGGCACCCAAGTACCTCGACCGCAGCCCGTGCGGCTGGACCAGACCGCTGCCGAGGTCCTCACGGAGGCCGCCGCGCATGCGGAACGGCGCGACGTCACCTTCTCCACGTCGCTGCAGCCGGAATCCGTCGACGGCGACGCCACTCTTCTCGGCCTCATGGTGCGCAACCTCGTCGACAACGCACTGCGCTACAACCAGCCCGGTGGCACCGTGTCCCTCACCCTCACCGACCGGGCCCTGACCGTCACCAACACCGGCCCCTGCATCCCCGACGATGTCGCACCCCTGCTGTTCGAGCCCTTCCGCCGAATGGAACAGCGACACCAAGCCTCCGCCGAAGGAGCCGGGCTCGGACTGTCCCATAGTGCACTCCATTGCCCGGGCCCATAAGGCCGAGGCCACCGCACGCGCCAACCCCCTCGGCGGCCCGACCATCACCATCCTCTTCCCCTGAGCACCTTCTTTGGCGTGTGGGGCACACGCGGGATCCGGGATCGGCCGGCAGCGCGAGCATCTGAAGAGATTGACTTGGTGTCATTTGCGTGGGTAGCCGGTGCTGTCCAGGAAGTCGAGGACCTCTGCCAGGGTTCTGGTGGGATGAAGGGTGCGGACGATCTGCTCGGTGACCGGGCGCAACGCGAGTACCTGACGGATGGCCTCCACCTCCGTCATGCCCGTGATGGGCAAGGCGACTTCAGAAATGGGGATCCGCTCGCCCAGCGGGTCCTCGAACACACCCTCCTCGACTATCGAAGGGCACCACTGTGGCTTGTCGAGCACGCGGTCAATGTAGTCGCTCAGCAGGTCGGTGGCATCCTCGTCTTTGAAGGCATCTGAAGTGTTCTCGTCCCACTCGAGGGCCTCAGGGTGGATTATTTCCGGCATACGCCAGGCAGTGTCGCCCGCAGATCGCCACATCACCCCATTCAGTTCCGGTATATCCTTTTCTATCCGCAACCCGATGGTGGTGTCCTTGTCGTTGAGGAGTGCGCGGAAGGGCCCGGGGATTTGGGTAAGAATGGAGCGCCACTCCTCCGGATATTCCACGCTCGAGAAACGAGATTCATGGAGAAGCCAGGCCGCGACGACGCCTGCATCGGTGAAGTGGATATCGACGCCGTGGTAGCCCAGCCGCAGGGTTGCCTTCCATCCCTCGCCCCGCTGTGCCATGCAGTATCCGGTCCAGTCCGAATCGCCCGAATAGCACCCCCATCGGATCATGCTGATCACGGCAAGCGCACGGGCGCGGTCGAACAAGTCGGATGGATTGGGCGCTTCCTTCACTGCTAGATACATACCTCCAACCAACCACACGCCACCGACAGCCAACCACCGTCGGAAAGGCGATGAATCACAATGCGCGGCCGCAATGAGCACTTGCCAACTGTCTGCTCGAGGGGTTTGAAGGAGAAGGCCCGTATTCGTGCCGGTGTTTCGAATGAGTGTCAGCGGAGTCTGCGGAGGTCTATACCGCCGGGGGCGGGCGCCAAGGAATAGTTCGATGGCTGGGTATGTGGCGGGGTGCGGTGCTATCGCAGGCGGAAGGCGCGGCGCCCGTCCGAGCGGATGGCGACTGAGCGTGACGACCATCGTCCCTCCGGCGCCGGCTGTCGGGGCGAGGTTGATCAACCGCCGACTGAATGCCGGTGAGGTTGCGGCGTCCCAGCCGGAGGCAGCGGCTCCGTGACGCCGGTCCGTCAAACCTGGCCGTCGTCCATGGCCCAGGACTACGTCCGGTGTGTCACATCGGAGACCGCTGACTGACACGCGGCGCGCCGACGGGGCTACGTGACCCCGGAGTTGCGCGGCGGTCCAGGGCGCACCGGGCCCCGCCGCCCCGGCCCGCTGGCGCTCCGGTCGGCGCCGGGCACGCGTTGCCACTCGACGGCCTCGGGTTCGCGCGATGCCCCCTGCGGACCGTGATCCAAGCAATCCCGCCCTGATGCCACCGCCGTCCACAACAGCCTTGGCAGTCCCGGCACTTGAACGCTGCACACTCCACACGGTTCGGGCCACCATCACCAAACACTGTGACTTGAGTCACACCCTTGGCTCGAATCGCGAGCCTGGCTGAAATGTTTCCGATGCGGCGAGAATCGATCAAGCGGGGGCTGCCATGGCCCCGGATGACGCATGTCACATCGCGCCGTGACATGCGTCAGGAGCCGGATGCTCTTCTTCTGGATGAGAGTGTGACTCACGTCATATCGCCTCTGTCACTGAGGGTGCTTTCATCCTTGGCCATGACGCGGGGTCACCGCGAAATGTTGCGGATGCCACCCGTCAATAACGCACTGAAGGCCGTCATGTGACTGAGTTTCACCTGCCACATGGTCAGCGGCAGTCATGCATCCGGCACATTACGAACTGGAGCGCATCTCATGGTTGACATCGTCTCTTACTTCAACGAGGAACTGGATCTCGGTCGGATCGACGAAAACCAGTCTCCGCATCAGGACCACGGCCCGGTTCTGGCGACCCCTGCCTTCGCGGCCGCTCTCGTCGGGGGCGTAACGCTCGTCGGTGGCGCCTACGCGCTGGGCCAACTCGTCGGCTAGGCACACCAGATGGCTCAGGCCACCCGTTACCCATTCAATAGTTCGTGAACTTCACATATTTCGGAGATGAAAATGAACGACATTCTCGAGGTCATCAACAATATGGAGTTGCCGGCCGAGGAAACGGTGTTCACCGACGCCGATGCGGTGCTGGCCACCCCGTCGGCCTTCCTGGGGGCGGTCGCCATCGCATCCGCCCTCGTAGGAGCGTTCGGGGTCGGTCGCGGCTGAACGGTGTGACCCACCCCTCGCCCCTGTAGGGGCAGATATCGGATGAACGCAATTCTGCCGGGCCAGAGGTCCGTTCTGGCCCGGCAGAACCCTATCCACTCTACGGGAGCCGTCCTCAGGGCGGTTTTGAAAGGAACCCTGTGAGATTCGCACGAAGGATCGCTTCGGCAGTCTTCGGTCCTGTGCCGGTGTCCCGGGACGGGGCGTTGGGCCTGTCGGAACGGCTGGCCGCCGTCACCACTCTGACCTCGTCGGTCGAATATCTGTCCCAGCGCAAGGAATTGCGGAAGGGTGGGCTGAACGACTGGGACATCGTCAAGGATGTCCAGGCGGCTTCGACGCCTCTTGTCCGGAAGGCGTTGCACGCGGTCAGTGGACGCCGGACGACGACCGCTCTGCATGTTGCCCGTGCCGCTGTCAGCGCGGGCATGCTGCTTCCCGGCTCGTCGCGCTGGCGGGGTGCCGGGAGCCTGTTCCTGGGGACGACGTCCGCGCTGCTCTATCCGCGCCACCGTTACGGTACCGACGGGTCGGACCAGGTGGCCATTCTCGTGCAGACCGCCACCGGTGCGGCGCGGCTGGTGAGGTCGCCGGAGGCCCAGGACGCGCTGATCTGGTATGTCGCGCTCCAGTCGAGCCTGTCGTA
>NZ_PHRF01000063.1 GCF_004151105.1 Streptomyces sp. L-9-10 | reverse complement strand
ACGGCAACCTCCACACAGTTGCCGTTGGCTCCCGAATACGAGGACCTCACCCACTCCAGCCCAGCGGCCGAAACGGACTCGATGTACGGCTTCATCAGTGCTATCCCATCTCCTTCGCGCCGCGCACGAACGCCTGCCACTCGTCGGCGCTGAACAGCAGGACGGGCCCGCCGGGGTTCTTGCTGTCACGCACGGCACGACCGCCGCCGGACGGCACGGCGACCTCGACACAGTTGTTGTTGACTCCCGAGTACGAGGACTTCACCCACTCCAGGCCGGCGGCCGAAGCGGACTCGATGTACGGCTTCATCAGCTATCCCATTTCTTGATGGCGCCTTGGATGAGCGCCCTTGACTTGGTGACATTCGCCGCGGCCATATTGAGAC
>NZ_PHRF01000062.1 GCF_004151105.1 Streptomyces sp. L-9-10 | reverse complement strand
CGGGCGTCGTGCCCGTCGCCGGAGTGGCCTGGGCCCAGCACCGGGGAATCGCCCGGGTCGAGGTACGGGTCGACGGCGGCGACTGGCACACGGCGCGGGTCCCACTCCGATCCCGCTCGGATACGGTCCCGAACCGACCCGGCCCGGGTCCGGTCGGGTTCGGAAGAAAGACGTACGCATCGTACGGATGGTTGCGGAAGAGCGGGGAGGACGACATCACACCCGGTCCCGAGGCGTCTCGAAGCCGTTCCCAAGCAGGTACTTTTGCGCCAACAGCCGACTATTCAAGATCACTTGTCGTCGGTACCCGGGCGTGTTGTCAGTGGCAGGTGCGAGGATGCCCCCAGCACGTGACGTGTGGAGTGGGGATTCACACCGCCCCGTGCCGACCTGTACCGGACGACGCGTCCGTGCGCGGTGGGGGGACATCAGCGGGTATTCCTCTGTCGGGCACCCCGCGCAGAAGGGACCGCTGACGGCGATGCAGATCCGGCTGACCGTCCTCGCGCCGCGCGGCGGCCACGCCGCCGTGCGCGCGTGCGACGTGCTCGTCACCGCCCCGGCAGGGACGGCGCTGGCCGCCGTCGCCTCCGGGCTCGCCACGGCCGTCTCGGGCCTCGACGCCTCCTCCGGCGCCGTCGTCCTGTACGCGGGCCAGGAGCGGCTCGACGCCCAGCGCCGCACCCTCGGCGAGCCGCCGCTGATCGACGGCGCGGTGCTCTCGCTCCAGGTCCCCGGCGAGGACGACGCGCCCGCCGACGACGTCCCGGCCCAGCTCCATGTCGTCGCGGGCCCCGACGCGGGCGGGGTGCATCTGCTGCACGGCGGACGGATCAGGATCGGCCGGTCCGCGGAGGCAGATGTGCCGCTGGACGACCCGGACGTCTCGCGGCTGCACTGCGCGGTGACGGTCGGCGAGGACGGCCGGGTCTCGGTCGCGGACCTCTCTTCCACGAACGGGACGACGCTGGAAGGCGTCGCGGTGGGCGGCCGGCCGGTCCCGCTGGCGCCCGGCGCGCTGCTGCGGCTCGGGGAGTCCGCCCTCCGGCTCACGGTCGGGTCCCGTACGGCCGCGCTGCCGACGGCGCCGGACGGCGAGGGCCATCTGCGGATCGTCCGGCCGGGCAAGGACGGCCGGGGCCCGCTCGCGCACGGCGCGGAGAGCGGCCAGGGCGGTGCCCGCTCATCGGAGGACCACGCCCCGGTCCGCGGCGACGGCGGCGCGCCGGCGGCCACCGGCGCCGGTCCGGAGACGGGCGCGTACGGCACCGGCGGCTACGCGACGGACGGTTCCTCGTACGGCCCGGCGGGCGCCTCACCGGGTCCGCAGTACGGCGGCGGCGGGCGGCGCGAGCCCGCCCCCGCCCACGGCCCGGCCGCCCCCGGCGCCCCTGCCCCGGGGGCAGGACCGGGCGAGGCCCCGGCCGAGGAGACCCGGAGCCGTGGCGAGGGTCATACGCCCCGCGCGTACGGCGGCTCCGTTCCCTCCGGCGCGTCGAGCCGGGTCCTGGGCCCGCAGTACGGCAACCCCCCGGGCGCCCCGCGTGTGCCCGACCCCCGCAGCGCCGACACGCACTACGGCAGCCGCCCGACGGCGGGCTCCCCCGACGGCACGCACAGCAGGGCCGCGGCGCCGGACCCGGCGTACGGGACCGGCGCGGTCGCGGGCGCCGGGGGCGTGGACGCGCGCGGCACCGACGACGGACCGCAGTCGCACAGCAGGACCTCCGGTTCGCGGCGGCAGGCCACGCCCCCGCGCGGGACGGAAGCGCCCGACGCCGCGGCCAGACGGCGTGGCGGCATAGGCGCCTGGGCCCGGCGGCTCACCGGAAGCCGGGGCGAGGAGCTGCCGGAGTCCGGCCCCGGCCCGCTGCCCGCCGCCGGTACGGCCGGGCGCGCCCCGCGCGCGGAGACCTGGCCCGATCCGGCCGCGGTCCTGCTGACGGCGCTCGGCCCGGGACCCCGGCTGTGGGAGCGGGACAGCCGCCATCCGGAGGCGCTCACCGTACGGCTCGGCACGGCCGACCGGTCCGCCCCGGACGGCGGCGGACCGGTGCCCTCCGTACCGGTCACCGTCGGCCTGCGCGAGGCCGGGTCGCTCGGTCTCGCGGGCCCCAGGGAGCGGCTGGCGGGGCTGGCCAGGGCGGTCGTGGCGCAGCTCGCCGCGCTGCACTCCCCGGCCGATCTGGAGATCGTGCTGATCAGCGCGGACCGTACGAGAAGCCTGGAGGAACGCAGACGGGACTGGGGCTGGCTCGGCTGGCTGCCGCATGTGCGGCCCACCCACGGCCAGGACTGCCGGCTGCTGCTCGCCTACGACCGCGAGCAGGCGGCGGCCAGGACCGCCGAGCTGACCCGGCGGCTCGACGACGGCCCCATGGGGCCCGGCTGGGCCTCGGCCGACCCGTGGACCATCACGGAGGCCGCCGCCCGCCATGACGGCCCGTACACGGTCGTGATCGTCGACGGCGACCCCGGGACCGCCGCGCTGCGCGAGTCGGCGGCGCAGCTGGCCGGGGCGGGCGCGGCGGCGGGTGTCCATGTCGTCTGTCTCGCCGAGACGGACGCCGCCTCACCCCTCTCCCCGATCGCCGCGACCTATGAGACGGCGTGCGCGGCCTCGCTCCCCTTCCGCGAGTGCGGGGCCGTCGCCCTGCTGAGCGGTGATGTGGCGACCGCGCTGCGGCTGCTGCGTACGGCGGTGGGGCAGCCCGCCGGGCATGGCACGGTCGCTGTCGTGGACGCGGTCTCGGCGGCCTGGGCGGACCGCTTCGGGCGGGCGCTGGCGCCGCTCCGCACGTCGGGGGGCGGCGGCCGGGGACGGCCCGCGGCGGCGCTCCCGCGCTCGGCCCGGCTGCTCGACGAGCTGGGGCTGGCGCGGGCCACCCCGGCGTCCCTGATGGCCCGGTGGGCGTCCGCCGCCGACCGCACCGGCGACTGCACGGCGGTCCTGGGCGCCGGTCCGCGCGGCCCGGTGAGCGTCGATCTGACCGAAGAGGGCCCGCATCTGCTGATCGAGGGACCGGCGGGGAGCGGCCGTACGGAGCTGCTGCGCTCCGTCGCCGCCTCGCTGGCCGCCGCCGGCCGGCCCGACCGGCTGGGGCTGCTGCTGGTCGACGGCGCCGGGGGCGAGCGCGGCGAGGGGCTGTCCGTCTGTACGGAACTGCCCCATGTGACCGAGCATTTGATCGCCTCCGACCCGGTCAGGATGCGGCGGTTCGCCCAGGCGCTGGGGGCCGAGCTGAAGCGCCGGGCCGAGCTGCTGGGACGGCTCGACTTCACGGAGTGGCACAACCGGCACGAGGTGGCGGAGCGGATAGTCGGCCAGCGCGCGCCGGGCGCCGCCGAGCAGCGGGCGGGCAGGCGCGGCGAGTCCCGCCCCGAGCGTGGCACCGATCAGCGCGGAAGCGATCCGCGCGCGACCGATCAGTACGGTACGGACCAGCACCACCCGGACCAGTACCGGACCGACCCCCACCGGACCGACCCCCACCGCGGTGATCCGGACCCGCACGCGAGCGGCACGCTCCGGCTCAGGACCACCTCGGCCCGTACGGAACAGCCGGGGACCCGGCAGCAGCCCCAGGACCCCGCGCCCCTCCCCCGGCTCATCGTGCTGGTCGACGACTTCGACGCCCTGGTCGCGCCCGCGCTCGGCAGTCCCGGCCGGCCCGCGGCCGGTTCGGTCGTACGGGCCCTGGAGGCCGTGGCCAGGGAGGGCGAGCGGCTCGGCGTCCATCTGGTGGCCACCTCGGCCCGCCCCGACCGTACGGTCGACACGGAGCTGGCCCAGGGCGCGCGGCTGCGGGTCGTGCTGGACGCGCCGCCCGTCGCGCCGTCCCCGGACGATCCGGCGCCCGGCCGCGGCCGGCTCGGCCATCCGGACGGCCGGGTCACGCCGTTCCAGGGCGGGCGGGTCACCGGCCGTATCCCCCGTACTGCGACGCTGCGGCCCACGGTCGTGCCCCTGGAGTGGGAGCGGATGGGCGACCCGCCGGCCCGCCGGCCGGTCAGGGAACTGGGCAACGGTCCGACGGATCTGGCGCTGCTCGCGAGCGCTCTCGAACGGGCCGCCCGATCCGTCGATGCCGTACCTGTCGCACCACTGACCCCGGCTCACCCCTGAAGATCCCCGGACAGGGCATACGTCCGTCGTGGCACGTCACGAGCCCATCACGATCAACGGTCCGGGACCGGGAAGGCTATTGCGGCGCCCTCTCACGCGGCGTAGGACTGTGCCCACGGGACGAGTGCAGCGCTGCCACGTCACGGCCGCGACGCCGGTCCCGCTTGCGTAGATCCGTACGCACACGGGAGAGACGGGGCAGTGATGCGCACAACTCGTAGAGCTAACAAGGCTCTTGGGACCGACAGGAGCGGGCTCGGCAGGAACGGGCTCGGCACGCGCCGGGCAGCGGTGGCGATCGTCGCCGTCGGCGCCGTGGCCCTCACCGGCTGCGGCGGCGATTCGGGCGACGACAAGGGCTCGGGCGACAGCGCGAGCAAGGCACCCGCGGCCACGGTCCAGCTGCCCAAGCTGAACGGCGAGACGATCCAGGTCGCGGCCGTCTGGACCGGCCCCGAGCAGGAGAACTTCACCAAGGTCCTCAGCGAGTTCGAGAAGCGCACCGGCGCGACGGTCACGTTCGTCCCCGCGCAGGACCCGATCGTCAACTTCCTCGGGACGAAGATAGCCGGTGGCAGCCCGCCGGATGTCGCGATGCTGCCGCAGGTCGGCGCCATCCAGCAGGCCGTCGAGAAGAAGTGGGCCAAGCCGGCCGGCGCCGAGGCCAAGGCCCAGCTCGCGAAGAACTACAGCAAGGGCTGGCAGGACCTCGGCGCGGTGGACGGCACGCAGTACGGCGTGTACTTCAAGGCCGCCAACAAGTCGCTGGTCTGGTACAACAACGCCGCGTTCGAGAACGCGGGCGCCGTGGCCCCCAAGACCTGGCAGGACCTGCTGAAGACCGCCGAGACGATCTCGGCCTCGGGTGTCACCCCGGTCTCGGTCGCGGGCGCGGACGGCTGGACGCTCACCGACTGGTTCGAGAACATCTATCTCTCCCAGGCGGGCCCGGAGAAGTACGACCAGCTCGCCAAGCACGAGATCAAGTGGACCGACGGCTCCGTGAAGGACGCGCTGACCACGCTCGGCCAGCTCTTCGGCAAGCCGAACCTGATCGCGGGCGGTACGGACGGCGCGCTCCAGACGGAGTTCCCCGCCTCCGTCACCCAGACCTTCACCGGCGGCGACCAGCCCAAGGGCGCGATGGTCTTCGAGGGTGACTTCGTCGGCGTCAACATCGGCCAGACCGAGGCGAAGATCGGTACGGACGCGAAGGTCTTCCCGTTCCCGGCCGTGGGACCCGACGCCCCGGTGGTGACCGGCGGTGACGCGGCCGTGGCGCTCAAGGACACCAAGGGCGCGCAGGCGCTGCTGACCTTCCTGGCGTCCACGGACGCCGCGAAGATCTGGGCGGAGACGGGCGGATTCGTCTCGCCGAACAAGTCCCTGGACCCCGCCGCGTACCCGAACGACGTCCAGCGCGACATCGCCAAGGCGCTGATCGCCGCGGGCGACGACTTCCGCTTCGACATGTCGGACCAGATGCCGCAGTCGTTCGGCGGTACCCCCGGCAAGGGCGAGTGGAAGGCGCTCCAGGACTTCCTGAAGAACCCGAAGGACGTCGCGGCGATCCAGCAGCAGCTGGAGGCGGCCGCGGCCAAGGCGTACACGAGCTGACGCGATGAAGTCGGCGGTCTCGGGGGGCACCACGGCGGTGCCCCCCGCCAAGGGCAAACGCAAGAGCGTGACAGGCACACGCAAACTGGTCGCGGCCGGCTTCCTGCTGCCCGCGCTGGTGCTGCTGGGCGCGCTCGTGGTCTACCCCATCGGGTTCTCGGTCTACCGGTCCTTCTTCGACAAGTCCGGTGACAGCTTCGCCGGGCTCGACAACTACATCGAGCTCTTCTCCGACGACACCATCCTGACCGCGGTCAAGAACAACGCGATCTGGGTGGTGGTGGCGCCCACCATCGCCACCGCGCTCGGGCTGATCTTCGCCGTACTCACCGAACGGGTGCGCTGGAGCACGGCCTTCAAGCTCGTCATCTTCATGCCGATGGCGATCTCGATGCTCGCGTCGGGCATCATCTTCCGGCTCGTGTACGAACAGGACCCGGAGCGCGGCATCGCCAACGCGGTCGCGGTGGGGGTGCACGACACGTTCAACGAGTCGGCGGGCTTCCCCAGAGCGCGTCCGCTGCCGGTGCATCCGCTGAAACCGGCGGGCGGCGGCGCGTTCGTCACCAAGGAGCCCGCGAGAGCCGGGACGGAGGTCCTGCTCCCGCTGGTCGGCGTGGCGCCCGCGAAGATGCCGTCCGACGCGGCGCCCGCCAAGGCCGCACGGACGGCGGACGGCCGGGTCACCGGAACCGCCTGGCTGGACTTCACCAAGGGCGGCGGCGGCAAGCCCAATGTCATCGACTCCAAGGAACTGGGCCTCAAGGGCATCACGGTGGAGGCGGTCAAGGACGGCAAGGTCGTCGCCTCCGCGACCGCGGGCGCCGACGGTACGTTCAGCCTGCCGGAAGCGGCCGACGGCGCCCAGCTCAGGCTGCCCGCGGCCAACTTCAGGGAGCCGTACAACGGCGTGGACTGGCTCGGGCCCTCCCTGGTCACGCCCGCCATCATCGGCAGCTACATCTGGATGTGGGCCGGGTTCGCGATGGTGCTGATCGCGGCGGGGCTCGCGAGCGTGCCCCGTGAACTCATGGAGGCCGCGCGGGTGGACGGTGCCACGGAGTGGCAGGTCTTCCGCCGGATCACCGTGCCGCTGCTGGCGCCGGTGCTCGCGGTCGTCATGGTCACGCTGATGATCAACGTGCTGAAGATCTTCGACCTGGTCTTCATCATCGCGCCGGGCTCGTCCCAGGACGACGCGAACGTGCTGGCGCTCCAGCTCTACCGCTCGTCGTTCGGTACGGACGCGGATCTCGGCGTGGGCAGCGCCATCGCCGTACTGCTGCTCCTGCTGGTGATCCCGGTGATGCTGTTCAACATACGACGCATGCGAAGGGAGACTCGCCGATGACCACGAACGACGGTGCGATCAAGGTCAAGGCGAAGCAGCCCCTCGCCGGCCGGATCGCCGCCCGCGCGGGCGGCGGGGTGATGCGGGTCTTCCTGGTCCTGGTGGGCCTGTTCTGGCTGATGCCCACCATCGGTCTGCTGATCTCCTCGCTGCGCGACGCCACGGACATCAGCGCGAGCGGCTGGTGGCAGGTGTTCACCGCGCCCGCGCAGCTCACCACCGAGAACTACTCGCGGCTCTTCGACAACGACATCATCACCAACTCGCTGCTCTCCACGATCGTGATCACCGTTCCGGCGACGCTCCTGGTCGTGGTGATCGGCTCGCTCGCCGGATACGCCTTCGCGTGGATGGACTTCCCGGGGCGCGACTGGTGGTTCCTGGTGGTCGTGGGGCTGCTGGTGGTCCCGGTGCAGGTGGCGCTGGTCCCGGTCTCGAAACTGTTCGGCGCCGTCGGGATCTTCGAGACGACCTTCGGCGTGGTGCTCTTCCATGTCGCCTTCGGTCTGCCCTTCGCGATCTTCCTGCTGCGGAACTTCTTCGCGGAGATCCCGAGGGAGCTGCTGGAGGCCGCGCGGCTCGACGGGGCGGGCGAGATACGGCTGTTCGTACGGGTCGTGATGCCGCTGGGCGGTCCGGCGATCGCCTCGCTCGGTATCTTCCAGTTCCTCTGGGTCTGGAACGACATGCTGGTCGCGCTGATCTTCGCGGACTCGAAGAACCCGCCGATCACCGTCGCGCTCCAGCAGCAGGTACGGCAGTTCGGCAACAACATCGACGTCCTGGCGCCCGGCGCCTTCGTGTCGATGATCATCCCGCTGGTCGTGTTCTTCGCGTTCCAGCGGCAGTTCGTGACGGGCGTGATGGCGGGAGCCGTCAAGTAACGCCCAAGGAGCGTCACGGACAACGGTGTTGGCGGGGGAGGGCGGGCCGCGGGACGGCCGGCCCTCCCCCGTCGCGCCGTCCGGCCGGACACCTGTTCCGCGCGTCCCCCGTGCGCCGGCTCCGGCGTAACCAGTCCGCCCCGCCGGCCGTTCCCGGGCCATGACCCGGTCAGCGTCATCGTCCCCGCGTATCAGGTCCAGGCGTATCTCTCCGGCTGCCTGGAGGCGGCCCGGGGTACGTACTTCGATCTGCGGGGATTCCCGCCGGGCGCGGTCGCGCGCACCGAGGACGAACTGACCGGCATCTTCACCACGGGCCACTGGCGCGGCTCACGCTCCAGCCAGCTGCGTACGGCGTTCCGCGGGCGCTTCTGTCCGTACGACGACGGGCGGGCGGCGGAGCGGGTCGTACGCCATGTCTTCCTCGGCGGGACGACGGACCCTCCGAGGGCCGTTCCGCTCGGGCAGCGGGCGGGCGCCGGTCAGTCGCGGTGGCCGAGTGCCGCGACCGCCGAGGCCGCCAGATCGTCCAGATAGCCCGGGGGCAGGTCGCTCCTGACCACCACCAGCCGCCAGTAGAGCGGTCCGATGATCAGATCCAGCGCCCGGTCGGCGTCCGCGCCCTCGGGAAGCTCACCGCGCTCGACCGCCGCGCGGACGATCACCGCGGCGATGCCCCGCTGTCCGTCGAGCAGCGCCGCCTTGATCGCGTCGGAGATCTCGGGGTGCCGGGCGGCCTCGACCAGAAGATCCGGGATGACCTGCGAGGCCACCGGGTGGCGCAGGGCGTGTGAGGCCACTTCGAGCAGGGCGCGCACATCGCCGTGGAGCGAACCGGTCCCGGGGGCGGGCAGCCCCTGCGCCGCGAAGGCGGAGACCAGATCGAGGACGAGCTCCAGCTTGGACTTCCAGCGCCGGTAGACGGCGGTCTTGCCGACCCCGGCCCGGCGCGCGATGCCCTCGATGGACATCCGGGCGAAGCCGACGGCGGCCAGTTCCTCGAAGACGGCGGCGCGGATGGCGTCGGTCACGTCCTCGCGGAGCACGGCGGCGCCCGCCGGGACGCGTCGAGCGGTGCGCGGGGCTTTGCCACGGGGGCCCGTGGCGCCGGGGCCGGTAGCGGGGTCGGTAGTCATCGCGTATGAGCATAGCGCCGAACGACGTGACGACGACACGGTTGCGTTGCGACGTACTCCGTCCTACCTTTGGCGTTACGACGATACGTACCCGTTCCGTCGCCGGAGCCGACCTCAGAACACCGTCGAAAGCGACCCCCCGTGAGCCAGACGATCGCACCGGCCACACCGGCCTCATCGGTCCCACCGACCCCAGAGCCCGATACAGGGACCGGGACCGGGACGGATCTCAGCGCCCTCGCCCGCCGCCACGGCCTGACCGTGAGCGGCGCCCGCCCCGCCCTGCCCGACTACGTCCGCGCCCTGTGGTCGCGCCGGCATTTCATCGGCGCCTTCGCCACCGCCCGGCTGACCGCCCAGTACAGCCAGGCGAAGCTGGGCCAGATCTGGCAGATCATGACCCCGCTGCTGAACGCGACGGTCTACTACTTCATCTTCGGTGTGCTGCTCAACACCAAGCACGGCGTACCGGACTTCATCCCGTTCCTGGTCACGGGCGTCTTCATCTGGACCTTCACCTCGAACTCGATCATGACCGGCACCCGCGCGATCTCCGGCAACCTCGGTCTCGTACGGGCCCTGCACTTCCCGCGCGCCGCGCTGCCGATCGCGTTCGCGCTCCAGCAGCTCCAGCAACTGCTGTTCTCCATGGGCGCGCTGGTGGTGATCCTGGTCTGCTTCGGCCAGTACCCGGCGGTCGGCTGGCTGCTCGCGCTGCCGGCCCTGCTGCTCCAGTCGCTCTTCAACACCGGCGTCTCGATGGCCGTGGCCCGGCTCGCGGCCAGGACTCCGGACATCTCGCAGCTGATGCCGTTCCTGCTGCGTACCTGGATGTATGTGTCCGGCGTGATGTGGAGCGTCGACAAGGTCACGAGCGGCGACGAGCTGCCGCACGTGGTGACGGTGATCCTGCAGTGCAACCCGGCCGCCGTCTACATCGATCTGATGCGCTTCGCGCTCATCGACAGCTACACCGCCGGTCAACTGCCCCCGCACGTCTGGGCCGTCGCCCTCGGCTGGGCGCTGCTCGCGGGCGTCGGCGGGTTCCTGTTCTTCTGGAAGGCCGAGGAGGAGTACGGACGTGGCTGAGGAGAGAAGGAGTACGGACGCGGGCACGGGCACGGGCACGGATGCAGCCACGGACATCTCCGGGCGGTCGACCGCGCCGGAACGTGTCCCCACCGTCGTCGTCGACGGCGTCCACGTCACCTATACGGTCCACGGCACCCGGGGCGGCCGGGGCAGCGCCACCTCGGCGCTGAGCCGGATCGTCTCGCGCCGGTCCGCGCCCGGCGCGCGCGAGGTGCACGCCGTCAAGGGCGTCAGTTTCGCCGCGTACAAGGGTGAGGCCATCGGACTGATCGGCTCCAACGGATCCGGCAAGTCGACCCTGCTGAAGGCGATCGCGGGGCTGCTGCCGCCGTCCCGGGGCACCGTCTTCACCCGGGGCCAGCCCTCGCTCCTCGGCGTCAACGCGGCGCTGATGAGCGATCTGACCGGCGAGCGGAACGTGATCCTCGGCGGGCTGGCGATGGGCATGTCACGGGAGCAGGTCCGTAGCCGCTACGACGACATCGTGGAGTTCTCCGGGATCAACGACAAGGGAGACTTCATCTCGCTGCCGATGCGGACGTACTCCTCGGGGATGGGCGCCCGGCTGCGCTTCTCGATCGCCGCCGCCAAGAGCCATGACGTACTGCTGATCGACGAGGCGCTGTCCACCGGCGACGCCGGATTCCAGCGCCGCAGCCAGGAGCGCATCACCGAGCTGCGCGCGGAGGCCGGCACGGTCTTCCTGGTCAGCCACAGCAACAAGTCCATCCTCGACACCTGTGACCGGGCGCTCTGGCTGGAGTCGGGGACGCTGCGGATGGACGGCCCGGCAAGGGATGTCGTCGCGGCGTACGAGGAGTTCACCGGCAAGAAGAAGTAGCCCCGCAAGCCCCACAAGTCTCCGCGGCCCCGGTAGCCCCCGTAGCCCCGGTAGCCCCGGTAGCCCCGGTAGCCCCGGTAGCCCCCGCGAGGCTGACGCGAGGAGGGGCGTCCGGCTCATCGCGAGCCGGGCGCCCCTCCTCTCACGTACCGCTCAGCTGTGCGTACGCAGCAGCGTGCGCATCGTCCGCATCGCGACCGACAGATTCGCCAGATCGAACGCGTCCGACCCCTGGATCTCCTCCAGCGTGGCCCGCGAACGGCCGAGGATCGCGGCGTTCTTCTGCTCCCACGCCGTGAAGCGCTCCTCGGGCGTCGAATCGCTGTCGCCCACGGCCAGTACGTCCGCCGTCAGCGCGGCGTGCGCCGCGTACAGGTCCTCGCGGATGGAGGCGCGGGCCATGGACTGCCAGCGGTCGGCCCGCGGCAGCTCCACGATCCGGTCCATCAGCTGGGTGATCCGCAGCCGGTCACCGAGGTCGTAGTACACCTCGGCGACGGCGAGCGGGTCCTGGTCCGTACGGTCCGCGATCGCCACGATGTCGAGCGTCGGGAAGGCGGACGAGAAGCTCGCCACCCGCAGGGCCAGCTCCTCCGGGATCCCCGCCTCGGTCAGCTCCGCCAGGATCCGCTGGTACCACGCCAGCTCCGCGCCGCGCAGCATCGGCGGCAGCTGTGCCCAGACCCGCTCGACCCGCGCCGCGAAGAACTCGATGGTCCCCGCGATCTCCAGCGGCTGCGGCCGGTTGCCCAGCAGCCAGCGCGTACCGCGTTCGACCAGCCGGCGCGAGTGCAGCCTGACCCGGGTCTGGACATCGGCCGCCACCTGGTTGTCCAGCGCCTCGACGGCGTCCCAGACAGCGTTCAGCCCGAAGATCTCCCGGGCCGCGGCCTGCGCCCGTACGATCTCCTCGGTCGACGCCCCGGTCTCCTCCCGCAGCCGGTGCAGGAAGGTCGAACCACCGGTGTTGACGGTGTCGTTGACGAGCACCGTCGTCACGATCTCGCGGCGCAGCGCGTGCGCGTCGATCTGCTCGGCGAACTTCTCCCGCAGCGCCTGCGGAAAGTACGCGTGCAGCAGCTTGCGCAGATACGGGTCGTCGGGCAGCTCGGTGTGGATCAGCTCCTCCGCCACCGTGATCTTGGTGTAGGCGAGCAGCACCGCCAGTTCGGGCTGGGACATGCCCTTGCCCGCGTTGAGCAGTTCGCGGATCTGCCGGTCGCTCGGCAGGAACTCCAGCGCCCTGTCGAGATGTCCGTCGCGCACCAGACGGCGCATGAACCGCTGGTGGGCGTGGAGCAGGGACGGGGCCTGGGCCACGGCGTTGGCGAGCGCGGTGTTCTGCGCGTAGTTGTTGCGCAGCACCAGCGCGCCGACCTCGTCGGTCATCGCCGCGAGCAGGGTGTTGCGCTGCTTGACGGTCATGTCGCCGTCCGTGACCAGGCTGTTGAGCAGGATCTTGATGTTCACCTCGTGGTCGGAGGTGTCGACGCCCGCGCTGTTGTCGATGGCGTCGGTGTTGACCTTGCCGCCCTCGCCGCCGGCGCCGCGCCGGGCGAACTCGATACGGCCGAGCTGGGTCAGCCCCAGGTTGCCGCCCTCGCCGACGACCTTGACCCGCAGGTCCTCGCCGTTGACGCGGATCGAGTCGTTGGCCTTGTCGCCGACGTCGGCGTCGGTCTCGGTGGAGGCCTTCACATACGTACCGATGCCGCCGTTCCACAGCAGGTCCACCGGCGCCTGGAGGATCGCCTTCATCAGCTCGGCGGGCGTCAGCTTGGAGACACCGGGCTCGATGCCGAGCGCCTCCCGCACATGCGCGTTGACGGGGATGGCCTTGGCCGTGCGCGGGTGGATACCGCCGCCCTGCGACAGCAGCTCCTTGTCGTAGTCGGCCCACGACGAGCGCGGCAGCTCGAACAGCCGGCGGCGCTCCGCGTACGAGGTGGCCGCGTCCGGGTGCGGGTCGAGGAAGATGTGCCGGTGGTCGAAGGCCGCGACCAGCCGGATGTGCTCGGAGAGCAGCATGCCGTTGCCGAACACGTCGCCGGACATGTCGCCGACACCGACGACCGTGAAGTCCTCGGTCTGGGTGTCATGGCCCAGCTCGCGGAAGTGCCGTTTGACGGACTCCCAGGCGCCGCGCGCCGTGATGCCCATGCCCTTGTGGTCGTAGCCCGCGCTGCCGCCGGAGGCGAAGGCGTCCCCGAGCCAGAAGTCGTAGGCGACCGCCACGTCGTTGGCGATGTCGGAGAAACTCGCGGTGCCTTTGTCGGCGGCGACGACCAGATACGTGTCGTCCTCGTCGTGCCTGACCACATCCGCCGGCGGCACGACCTCGCCCGCCACCATGTTGTCCGTGATGTCGAGCAGCGCCGAGATGAAGATCTTGTACGAGGCGATGCCCTCGGCCAGCCAGGCGTCCCGGTCCGCGGCCGGGTCGGGCAGCTGCTTGGCGACGAAGCCGCCCTTGGCGCCGACCGGCACGATCACGGTGTTCTTCACCATCTGCGCCTTGACCAGGCCGAGGATCTCCGTACGGAAGTCCTCGCGCCGGTCGGACCAGCGCAGACCGCCGCGGGCGACCTTGCCGAAGCGCAGATGGACGCCCTCGACGCGCGGGGAGTACACCCAGATCTCGTACGCCGGGCGGGGCGCGGGCAGATCGGGGATGGCCTGCGGGTCGAACTTCATCGACACATAGCTGTGCTGCTCGCCCGCGGCGGTCGGGTGGCCCGCCTCGCCCGTCTCCCTCTGCTCCGGCTTGTCGCCGTCGCCGGCGCGCTGGAAGAAGTTGGTCCGCAGCGTGGCCTTGATGAGGGTGAGGAAAGACCTGAGGATACGGTCCTCGTCCAGGCTCGCGACCTGGTCCAGGGCACCGTCCAGCTCCTCCAGCATCGCCTCCGTCAGCTCGATGCCGGCGCGCTGGCGGCCCGGCGACATCCTGGCCTCGAAGAGGGAGACCAGCAGCCGGGTGGTGTGGACATTGCTGCGGAGGGTGTCCTCCATGTAGTCCTGGCTGAAGGTCGAGCCGGACTGGCGCAGGTACTTGGCGTACGCGCGCAGCACCATCGCCTGACGCCAGTCCAGACCGGCCCGCAGGACGAGGGAGTTGAAGCCGTCGTTCTCCGCGGCTCCGGTCCACACGGCGGCGAAGGCGTCCTGGAAGCGCTGGCGGTCGTCCTCGGTGAGATAGTCGCCCCCGCCGCCCTGGGGCAGCCGCAGGCCGAAGTCGTAGATCCAGGCGTGGGTACGGTCCGAGCAGCGCAGCTCGTACGGACGCTCGTCGACGACCTCGACGCCGAGCCGCTGGAGCACCGGCAGGACGGCGGAGAGGGAGACCTGCTCGCCCGAGCGGTAGATCTTGAAGCGGCGCTCGCCGGGGCCGGCGCCGACCGGCTCGTACAGCGAGAGCGCGAAGTCCGAGCCCGCCTCGGCGCTGGTGACCGCCTCCAGATGGGCCAGGTCGGCGACGGCGGCGCGCGGGGAGTGGTCGGCCTTGTAGCCCTCGGGGAAGGCGGAGCCGTACCTGCGCAGCAGTTCGGCGGCGCGCTCCTCACCGCACTCGGCGGTCAGCGCCTCGCCGAAGGCGTCGGCCCAGGAGCGGGCGGCCTCGACGAGCCGGGCCTCGATCCGCTCGGTGTCGGCGTCGGTGAGCTTCGCCAGCTGGGTGCCCCGGGGGACCCGGACGACGAAGTGCAGCCGGGAGAGGATCGATTCTGTGTTCCACGCGGTGAAGTCGACACTGGTCCCGCCGAGTTCCTCCTTGAGGATCTCGACCAGCCGGAGCCGGACGCCCGTGGTGTAGCGGTCGCGCGGCAGATAGACGAGTGCGGAGTAGTAGCGCCCGTACTCGTCCTGGCGGAGGTAGAGGCGCAGGCGCCTGCGCTCCTGGAGATACAGCACGCTGGTGGCGATCGAGCGGAGTTCGTCGACGGGCGTCTGGAACAGCTCGTCGCGCGGATAGGTCTCCAGGATCTGGAGCAGATCACGGCCGTCGTGACTGTTGGGCGAGAGGCCCGCGCTCTCCAGGACCTCGGCGACCTTACGGCGGATCACCGGCACCCGGCGGACGGACTCGGTGTACGCGGCGGAGGAGAAGAGCCCGAGGAAGCGCCGTTCGCCGACGACATTGCCCTTGGCGTCGAACTTCTTGACCCCGACGTAGTCGAGATAGCCGGAGCGGTGGACCGTGGCGCGGCTGTTGGCCTTGGTGAGGACGAGCAGCTTGTGCTCACGTGCCTTGGCGCGGGCGTCGGCGGGCAGCCGGCTGAAGGACGGGCTGACCGGGTGGTCCTCGTCGCCGGTGTGCGCCGGGTCGGAGCGCAGCACGCCCAGTCCGGTGCCGGGCACGGCGGAGAGGGAGTCACTGTCCGTCAGCTGATACTCGCGGTAGCCGAGGAAGGTGAAGTGGTCGGCGGCGAGCCAGCGCAGCAGCTCCCGCGCCTCCTCGACCTCCTGGTCGCGCAGATCGTCGGCGGTCGGCTCGCCGGGCAGTTCCTCGGCGATGCGCAGCGCGGCGTCCCGCATCTTCTCCCAGTCCTCGACGGTCTCGCGGACGTCGGAGAGGACCCGCAGCAGGTCGGCGGTCATCTGCTGGAGATCGGCCTGGTCGGTCTCGCGGTCGACCTCGACATGGATCCAGGACTCGATGAAGATGTCGTGCCGGGGCTCCGCGGCGGTGACCGCCTCTTCCGGCAGCACCTCGATCAGCTTGCCGGTGACATCGCGGCGTACGGCGATCTGAGGATGGACCACGGCGTGGATGCCGCGGCCCTGACGCGAGATCTCGTTGGTGACGGAGTCGACCAGGAACGGCATGTCGTCGGTGACGACCTCGACCACGGAGTGGCGGCAGGTCCAGCCGTTCTCCTCGACGGTCGGGGTGTGCACCCGTACGCTCGCCGTGCCCTGGGGGCGATTCCCGGCCAGCCGGTAGTGGGAGAGCGCCGCGCCGACGACATCGACCGGGTCTCGGTCCGCCAGGTCCTCGGGAGCGGTGTGCAGGTAGTAGCGCTGGAGGTACGCGAGAAGGCCGTCCCGGTCGGGACCGTCCTCCTGGCCGCCGGCGCCGCGGGATCCGGCCGAGGCCTCGTCCTCCCGGGGGCGGGCCCCCAGCCCCCCGGTTCCCCCCACCGGGCTGTTCTCAGCGGCCCGAGCCGCCTGTTCGAGCAGCTCGGCCTTGGCTTCGTCCAGCTTGGTCTGCATGTCCTCTGGCTCCTGTCGCGCGCCATTGCGTGACGTAGGTGAAGGAAGCGACACAACGCCACGACGCGGGGTTTCCGGTCGGGGTCGACGTTATGCCGCGATGAGAGATGTCCGGGGCGTTATTGGCCAATTTTGGCAGTCGACCCGGGTCACGATCCTGTCCCGAGTCCTGTCCCGAGGGGACCGGCCCTGGGGGACCAGCGATCGCCCGGGCGCTGTCGCGCTCCGGGCGCAGGCGGGGGGCTTCGCTGCCCCCACGGCATATCGCGCTGATCACGGGCACCAGGCTATCGCCCTTGACCGGGGGGCCGTCATGGGCCGCATGTGTACAAATACGGGGTACCAACTTTGACACTCTGGACAGCGACACGGACGCCCGTCGCAGGCTCACGCCCCCGCCCGGCACAGAACGCTTCGCCGACGCACCCTCGCCGACGCGCGCCGACCGGGACGACACTGGTCCGCAGGACGACACTGGTCGACAGGTGGACAGACCGACCCACTCTCTCCGGGAGCAGTCATGGCAGCCAAGGTTCTGATCGTCACCGGCGACGCCGCCGAGTCGCTGGAAGTGCTCTACCCGTACCAGCGCCTGCGCGAGGAGGGTTACGAGGTCCATATCGCCGCTCCGACCCGTAAGAAGCTTCAGTTCGTGGTCCATGACTTCGAGCCCGGCTTCGACACCTACACCGAGAAGCCCGGCTACACCTGGCCCGCCGATCTGGCCTTCGCCGAGGTCGACGCGACGCAGTACGCGGCCCTGGTCATCCCGGGCGGCCGTGCCCCCGAGTATCTGCGGGGCGACCCGGAGCTGCGCAAGATCCTCAAGTCCTTCTTCGACGCCGACAAGCCCGTCGCCCAGATCTGTCACGGGCCGCTGCTGACGGCCGCGATCGGCGAGCTGGCCGGCCGCCGGGTGACGGCCTATCCGGCGCTGGAGCTGGACATGCAGGCGGCCGGGGCCACTTTCCAGGACACGGAGGCGGTGGTGGACGGCACGCTCGTCTCGTCCCGCGCCTGGCCCGACCACCCGGCCTGGATGCGCGAGTTCCTCACCGTGCTGCGCGCGAAGGCCCCGGTGACCTGACGGGCGGAGCCCCGGTGAACCCGGCGGGGTGACGCGACCGCGCGCCCGCCGGGGGAGGCCGCAGCCGGGGACAGGCCCGGAGCCGGGTGCACTCCCGGCTGTCCCCGGCCGTCCCCCGGCCGTCGCCTGACTGTCCCCCGGTCGTCCCCGCCGGACTCTCCGGCGTCAGGACGTCAGACGCCGCGCCGTCTCGACCGCCTCCGCGAGCGTGTCCACCACCGGTACGCCCACCGCCTCCAGGCTGGCCCGGCTGTTCGAGCCCCCCGTGTACAGCACGGCACGCGCGCCCACATGCGCCGCCGCCAGCGCGTCGTCGACCGCGTCACCGATCACCACCGTCCGCTCGGCGGATATCGCGCCCGTCGACGCCAGCGCGGTCAGATGCCGCTCCATGTGCACCGCCTTGCTGCCGCCGGACGGGCCCGTCCGGCCGTCGACGCGGACGAAGTGGCTCTCGATCCCGTACCCCCGCACCACCGGGACCAGTTGCTCGTGCCCGTACATGCTCAGCAGCGACTGGCTGTCCCCGGCCAGCCGCCACTGCGAGAGCAGTTCCTCGACGCCCTCCGTTAGCCCGCAGCCGGTCCGCCGCTCCGTGTAGTGCCGGTGGAAGGCCTCGTCCATGACGACCCACTCGGCGTCGCTCGGCAGGCGGCCCATCAGCCGCTCGTAGAACTTCGGGACCGGGACGCAGTACAGCTCGCGGTAGGTGTCCAGCGTGATGGACTCCAGCCCTATTTCCGCGAAGGCCGCGTTGGTGGCCCCGATGACCGCCTGGATGTCATCGAGGAGGGTGCCGTTCCAGTCCCAGACCAGATGCGTGTTCTGCTTCCCCATGCCGAAAACGGTACCGGCCGGGTCCGACAACGGCCCTGCCGGAACCTCGCGGACCCCCATGACCTGCGAGGAATCACCACCGGGGCACGACTCGGGGAACGCCCCGGGCGAGGGCCGCCGCCGGCCGCTCAGCCGATCAGGTTCGGGATCTCCTGGACGCCGTACCAGAGCAGTTCGTGGTCCTCCGCGCCGTCCACGGTGAACTGCGCGTCGTCGTCCCCGTGGTCGGCCGCGCCCAGCGCCGCCGCCGCGGCCGACACATCGGCGTCCGCCTCGGCGGAGTCGACGTGCACCGCCGCCGCCTTCGACAGCGCGATCGAGTCGGCGATCCGCACCTCGCCGAGGCCGGCGTCGTCCAGTCCGCGGTCGGGATCCGACACGGCCTCCCTGTCCGGCACATCGGCCGCCACGACCACCCTGCGGCGCCCGGCCGCCGGATCGGCGGCGAGCAGCCGGAGCGAGGCGGCCGCGGCGCGGTTGAGGGCCGCGTACTCCAGTTCCTCGATGTCGTCGGAGACGTACCACTCGCGCAGCCCGGGGGTCACGGCGTACGCGGTCAGCGGTCCCGGTCCCAGCTCACCCGTCTTGTGCGCCTCAGCGAGACCAGGAAGGGTCAGGGGGACGTAGACGCGCATGGCTGGCCGCTTTCGTAGTCGGGAGAGCACCTAAGGATACGTGCGGGAGTCCCTCTTCGGGGTGACGCTCATGGAGCCTCCAGGCGTCCACCGGGAACCGCACGCCACCTCGCCGCCGGGCCCGGTATCGTCCGCCGGTCACTCTGATAGGTGATTTCGGCTCCGAGCGCTCCGTGTCCGCACCGGTCTTGCGGCCGTCCCCCAAGGGCCCGTAAAAGATCCCCCAACAGAAGTTACCGACCGGTATCCCGACCGGCCGGGCAGAACGGGGGCGATCTGCGTGAACACGACCAGTACCACCACGGCGACCAGTACCACCACGGCGACCGGCACCACCGCTCCGAGCGGTACCGCCGCTCCGAGCCGCACCACCACGGGGACAGGCACAGGCACAGGAACAGGCACAGGCACAGGGACCGGCACGACGCGGAGCCGGACCACCGCCGCCGCGAGGCCGCCCGGCCGGCGCGACCAGCGCAGGCCGGGTGCCGTACGCCCGCAGCGGCGCCCGCACCTCCCGCCGCCGCACGAACTCTTCGCGGAGCGCCTGCTCGCCGTCCTCAGCGGCCACCGCCCCGTGCACTGGATGCTCGGCCAGACCATCGGCGAGGCGTACGACCAACTCGTCCGGCTCGCGCCCGGCACCCCGCTCAGGGCACGCGGCGCCCGTCCCGTCATCCGTACCTGCCGCGCCTTCCAGCCGCGCCCGGGAGCGGTCGAGGCCGCCGCCAGCATCTCCGCGGGCGATCAGGTACGCGCCATGGCCTTCCGGCTGGAACAGGGCGCCGACCTGCGCTGGCGCTGCGCCGCGGTCGAGCTCGGCGGGGACCGCGCATGAGAACGCGCATGAGGGCGGGCCGGGGCGCGCACTCGCTGTGCGCCCCGGCCCGCCCTCGTCCGTCGTACCGCCTCCGGCGGAGGCCTACTTCTTGCGGCGACGCCCGCCGCTCGTGCCCTTCTGGGCCTTACGCCGCTCGGCGCGCGTCATCCCGTCCGACGTCGACCGCGTCGGCCCCTCGGCGCTCTGGAAGTCGCCCTCGACGATGCCGCCCTCGCCGTCCACCGTGGGAGCGGAGAAGTGCAGCCGGTCGGGCCGCTGCGGCGCGTCGAGACCCTTCGCGCGGATCTCCGGACGCGCGGTGCCCGCGGGCACCGCGTCGTCCTTCTTGGTGAGCGAGGGACGCTCGGCCGCGTCCTGCACCGGGACCTCCTCGACCTGCTGCTCGACCTGGACCTCCAGGTTGAACAGATAGCCGACGGACTCCTCCTTGATGCCGTCCATCATGGCGTTGAACATGTCGAAGCCCTCGCGCTGGTACTCGACCAGCGGGTCCTTCTGCGCCATGGCGCGCAGGCCGATGCCCTCCTGGAGGTAGTCCATCTCGTAGAGGTGCTCGCGCCACTTGCGGTCCAGGACGGACAGCACCACGCGCCGCTCCAGCTCGCGCATGATGTCCGAGCCGAGCTGGTTCTCGCGCTCCTCGTACTGGGCGTAGATGTCGTCCTTGACGGACTCCGCGATGAACTCGGCGGTGATCCCAGCGCGGTCGCCCGTCGCCTCCTCCAGCTCGTCCACCGTGACCTTCGTCGGGTAGAGCTGCTTGAAGGCTCCCCACAGCCGGTCGAGGTCCCACTCCTCGGCGAAGCCCTCGACGGTCTCCGCCTGGATGTACGCGTCGATCGTGTCGTCCATGAAGTGGCGCACCTGCTCCTGGAGGTCCTCGCCCTCCAGGACGCGGCGGCGCTCGCCGTAGATGACCTCACGCTGCCGGTTGAGCACCTCGTCGTACTTCAGGACGTTCTTGCGCGTCTCGAAGTTCTGCTGCTCGACCTGGGACTGGGCGGAGGCGATGGCGCGCGTCACCATCTTGTTCTCGATCGGGACGTCGTCCGGCACGTTGGCCATGGCCATCACGCGCTCGACCATCTGCGCCTTGAACAGCCGCATCAGGTCGTCGCCGAGGGAGAGGTAGAAGCGGGACTCGCCGGGGTCGCCCTGACGTCCTGAACGACCGCGCAGCTGGTTGTCGATACGGCGCGACTCGTGCCGCTCGGTGCCCAGGACGTACAGCCCGCCGAGGTCCTTGACCTCCTCGAACTCCGCCTTCACCGCCTGCTCGGCCTTCTCCAGCGCGGCCGGCAGGGCGGCGGCCCACTCCTCGACGTGCTCGACGGGGTCCAGGCCGCGCTGGCGCAGCTCCGCCTCCGCGAGATCGTCGGGGTTGCCGCCGAGCTTGATGTCCGTACCGCGTCCCGCCATGTTCGTGGCGACGGTGACGGCGCCCTTGCGGCCGGCCTGGGCGACGATCGTCGCCTCCCGGTCGTGCTGCTTGGCGTTGAGCACCTCGTGCTGGACACCGCGCTTGTTGAGCTGCTGCGAGAGGTACTCGGACTTCTCGACCGAGGTGGTGCCGACCAGGATCGGCTGCCCCTTCTCGTGCTTCTCCGCGATGTCGTCCACGACCGCCGCGAACTTGGCGACCTCGGTGCGGTAGATCAGGTCGGACTGGTCCATACGGACCATGGGCCGGTTCGTCGGGATCGGCACGACGCCCAGCTTGTAGATCTGGTGGAACTCGGCGGCCTCGGTCATGGCCGTACCGGTCATGCCGGAGAGCTTGCCGTAGAGACGGAAGAAGTTCTGGAGGGTGATCGTGGCGAGGGTCTGGTTCTCGTCCTTGATGTCCACCCCTTCCTTCGCCTCGATCGCCTGGTGCATGCCCTCGTTGTAGCGGCGGCCGGCGAGGATACGGCCGGTGTGCTCGTCGACGATCATGACCTCGCCGTCGATGACGACGTAGTCCTTGTCGTTCTTGAACAGTTCCTTGGCCTTGATGGCGTTGTTCAGATAACCGACGAGCGGGGTGTTCACCGACTCGTACAGGTTGTCGATGCCCAGCCAGTCCTCGACCTTGGACACACCGGGCTCATGAATGGCCACGGTGCGCTTCTTCTCGTCGACCTCGTAGTCGCCGGTCTCCTCGATGCCCTTGAGCGGGTTGCCCGCCTCGCCCCTCGTCAGCCGGGTGACCAGCTTGGCGAAGTCGCCGTACCACTTGGTGGCCTGGTCGGCGGGGCCGGAGATGATCAGCGGCGTACGGGCCTCGTCCACGAGGATCGAGTCGACCTCGTCGACGATGGCGTAGTTGTGGCCGCGCTGGACCAGCTCCTCCTGGGACCACGCCATGTTGTCGCGCAGGTAGTCGAACCCGAACTCGTTGTTCGTGCCGTACGTGATGTCGCAGGCGTACTGCTCACGGCGCTGCGCGGGCGACATGTTCGCCAGGATGCAGCCGACGTCGAGGTCCAGGAACTTGTGGACGCGGCCCATCATCTCGGAGTCGCGCTCGGCCAGGTAGTCGTTCACCGTGATCAGGTGGACGCCCTTGCCCGACAGCGCGTTGAGATACGCGGGCAGCGTGCCGACGAGGGTCTTGCCCTCACCGGTCTTCATCTCGGCGACATAGCCGAGGTGCAGGGCGGCGCCGCCCATCAGCTGCACGTCGTAGTGACGCTGGCCGAGGACGCGCTTGGCCGCCTCGCGGACGGTCGCGAAAGCCTCGGGGAGCAGGTCGTCAAGGCTCTCACCGTCGGCGTACCGCTCTTTGTACTCGGCGGTGAGCGCCCTCAACTCGGCGTCGGAGAGGGTTACGAAATCCTCTTCGATGGAGTTGACCTGGTCCGCGATGCGGTGCAGTTTGCGCAGGATCTTGCCTTCGCCTGCACGCATGAGCTTGTTGAAGACGGACACTGAGGTTGGTCTCCTTGCCGGTCGGGCCTGGCACGTGGGTCGGATACGGACACGGGCGCGGGCACGGCAGGCGGGCCCCACCGCAACGGCCATCGTAAGCGAGGACCCGCCCGCGCCGGGAGGGCCGAGGTCACGCGGGCCCGCCGACACCCGCAAGGAGAACGCTCGGGACCCGTGGAAGGTGCCGGTGAGACGGGAAAAGCACTCGTGCCGGGGGACCCGGCTCAGCAGAATCCGGCTATGGAACCCGTCACCCTCACCACCGAGCGCCTGCTGCTGCGCCCCCTCACCCCGGATGACGTCGATGACGTCCTCGCGGCCTGCCAGGACCCCGAGATCCAGCGCTGGGTCCCGATTCCCACACCGTACGAGCGGCAGCACGCGGAGCACTTCCTCACACGGATGGTCCCGGACGGCTGGCGGACGGCGACCAACTGCACCTTCGCCGTGGTGCCCGGAGCCGGGGGCCCGGTGATGGGCGCGGTCAACGCGCACTGTCAGTCGGGCACCTGGGAGGTCGGCTACTGGACGGCGAGGGAGCACCGCGGCCGGGGCTATACGGCGGAAGCCGCGCGGGCGGTGGCCCGCTGGGCCTTCACGGCGCTGGGCGCGCAGCGCCTGGAGTGGCGCGCCGAGGTCGGCAACGCGGGCTCGCGCGCGGTCGCGGAGAAGGCCGGTTTCGCGATGGAGGGCGTGCTGCGCGCCGCGCTGCTCCACAGGGACACGCTGCGGGACATGTGGATAGGCGCGCTGCTCCCGTCCGACCTGGGGCTGCCGGGTGCCCAGCCGTACCTGCCCTCCCAGGAGAGGAATGTGCCGGCGGGGGCCTGAGCGCTGCCGCCGGAGGCTGGGACGTGCCCGCGCGGGCCTGACTGTCAGTGCCGCGGTCTATCGTGCGGTCCATGACGACTGTGCCGCCCACCACCACCGAGCTGTCCGCTGACGAAGCCCGCCGGATAGCGCTGCGCGCCCAGGGATTCCTCGGCGCCCCCGACCGGCGCGGCGGGGTGCGGGGCGTGCTGCGCCATCTCGGAGCCGTCCAGCTGGACACGATCTCGGTGCTGGCGCGGTCGCACGAACTGATTCCGTACGCGCGCCTGGGCGCCGTCGGCCGCAGGACGGTCGAGGACGCGTACTGGACCCCCGCCCCGGCCGGTACGTCACCGTCACAGCCGCACGCCTTCGAGTACTGGTCGCACGCGGCGTGCATCCTGCCGGTCGAGGAGTGGCCGCACTTCGCCTTCCGCAGGCGCGCCTACCGCGCCCGCCCGCACTGGCACCACGAGCTGGCGGACGGCGCGTACGACACGGTGATCAAGCAGCTTGCCTCGGAGGGCCCGCTGACCGCCACGGAGCTGGGCGGCGCCAAGAACGGCGGGCCGTGGTGGGACTGGTCCGAGGCGAAGGTCGCCGTCGAGCGCGCGCTCATGTACGGCGAGGTGGTGTGCACCGAGCGGCGCGGCTGGAAGCGGGTCTACGACCTCGCGGAGCGGGCCATCCCGGACGAGTTCCTCCATGACGATCTGGACGACAGGGAATGCCTGCGCCGGCTCGTACGGCTCGCGGGCCAGTCGCTCGGGGTCGGTACGCGCGCCGATATCGCCGACTACCACCGGCTCAAGGGCGAGCAGGTCGACGCCGTGCTCGCGGACTCGGGGCTGGTGCCGGTGACGGTCGAGGGCTGGGGGAAACCGGCCTGGGCCGACCCGGAGGCGCTGGCGACCACACCGAGGGGGCGGCACCGCACGACGCTGCTGTCGCCCTTCGACTCCCTCATCTGGGAGCGGGCCCGCACGGAGCGGATCTTCGGCTTCACCCACCGGCTGGAGGCGTACGTCCCCAAGCCCAAGCGGGTGTACGGCTACTTCGCGATGCCGCTGCTGTCCGGGGGGAAGCTGCTGGGCCGTGTGGACCCGGCGCGCGAGGGGAAGACGCTCGTGGCGAAGCATGTGTCCCTGGAGACTCCCAAGGCAGTGCCGGCGATGGCCCAGGCCCTGCGGGAGGCGGCGGAGTGGGTCGGCTGCTCGGACGTGCGGGTGGAGCGGGTCGACGCGCCCGCGCTGCGCGGCCCGCTGGTGGACGCGCTCACCGCGCTCTGAGCGGCGCCGCCGGGGCCGGATATGTCACCGGGTCCGATTGCCCGGATACCGTCCTGCCCGGATACCGTCAGCGGATTTCGAGGATCTTCTCCCGCATCGCGTAGACCACGGCTTCCATCCGGGAGTGCAGTTGCAGCTTCTCCAGGATGTTGCGGACGTGGTTCTTCACCGTGTTCTCGGAGATGAACAACTCCTTGGCGATATCACGGTTGTTCATTCCCGTGGCGACCAGCTTGAGGACTTCCAGTTCGCGGTCGGTGAGACGCGGCGCCGGAACGAGCCTGCGTTCGTCCGTACGCTGAATCATCGATTTGAACTCGGTCAGCAGTTTGGACGCCATCGACGGGCTGATCTGTGACTGGCCGTCGGCCACGGCACGGATCGCGGTGGCCACTTCATCGGTGGAGATCTCCTTGAGGAGATAGCCGGTGGCGCCCGCCTTGATCGCGTCGTAGAGGTCGGCCTCCTCGTCGCTGATCGTGAGCATGATGATCTTGGCACTGGGGGCCACCTCCTTGATGGAGGTACAGGCCTCGATCCCGCCGCGCTTGGGCATCCGTACATCCATCAGCACGATGTCCGGCAGCAGATCGGCGGCCTTGTCGACGGCCTCCGCGCCGTCCCCGGCCTCTCCGACGACCTGGATGTCCTCCTCCTGGGCGAGGACGATCTCCAGTCCGCGGCGGAAGAGGGCGTGGTCGTCCACGACGAGGACCCGGATCGGCTCCCTCGGGGAGTCGCCCCGTTCCGCGGCGGCATCGGATCCGGCGCCGCCGATCGTGTCGTCGGCATCGTTCGCGTGATGCACCGGACCGAAGCTGTCCGCCATCGTTCCCTCCCCTGGAGGCCACGGCCCGAATTTCCCGGGGCCGGCCAACCGCAGTTCGCGGGCCACTTGTTGGCCGCGACGCCATGATTTCATGCCCGGGCGCCGAAGCGATGGCCCTTGGGGGCGCACAGCGGTGCCCCTGAGGCCGCGAAGGGCGCTCAGGGGCACCACGGGGGCATGGATTCCGGACGTATTCCGGCCGGATTCCGGCGTTCCCGGCCGGTGCGTCAACCGCCGAGGGCACCGCCCGCGCCGCCCGCTTCCGATCCGGCGAAGGGGTCCGTCCTGAGATGAATGACGCCGTAGTCGTAGGCATGGCGCCGGTAGACGACGCTGGGTTCCTTGGTGTCGGAATCGACGAACAGATAGAAGTCGTGCCCGACCAGCTCCATTTCGTAGAGCGCCTGATCGAGCGTCATCGGTGCGGCGACATGGGTCTTCTCCCGCACCACGAGCGGTCCTTCGCCCTGCACCTCGAGAGAGCCGACCATCGTGGTGGGAACCGCCTGTGCCGCCTCCTCCGCCGCGGTCTCGCCGTTCGCGTTCAACTGGGCGACCCCAGGAACGACCTCGACGACCTCGGCTGCCGACAACCGGCCGTTCCCCCGGCGGTTGTGGCGCTTCTCGTGCTGCTTGCGCAGCCGGGCCTCCAGCTTGCCGGTGGCCAGATCCAGTGCCGCGTACGGATCGGCCGCGGCCGCCTCCGCGCGGATCACAGGGCCGCGGGAGTGGAGCGTGATCTCCACCCGGTCGCACCGGTCCGCCTGCCGCGGGTTGTGCTCCTTGGACACCTCGACGTCGAGGCTGATCACCTTGCCGTCGAGCTTCTGGATCTTGTCCAGCTTCAGCTTCTCGGCCACGTGCTTGCGGAACCGCTCGGGCACCTCTGTCTTGCGGCCCTTGACGACGATGTCCACGCAGAACTCCGTTCCCGGATCACTCCGCCTCGCTGCGGAGTTACTCCCTGTTGCACCAGACCCCGGTAATCACCGGAGCCTCGGACTTGGCGACTTTCACCTCCTCCTCCCCCATCGGCGTGATCCCCATCCCCCGAACTTCCAAGGTTCTGAAAAACGCCGACGCAACACGGGGTATTCAGCGAGTCATGACTCGCGTCACTCCTCTTATCCGAACATAGACCTCCCGGACGGGTGTCGGCACCCGCTACCGGTACGTATCTCTGTTCAGTTGATTTCCTGCCCTCTATGCCTGGAACGATGCACGCCTCCGGTCAGTTCCGGTTTATTTCGAAGGAGAGGGGCGGCGCGGCGACAACTGCCGCGCTCACCCGGCCGCATCGCGGAATGCCGGGGCCGGTCGCGGCACGCAGTGCCCTCGCCGCCTCGACGAGCGAGGCGCCCGTCGTCATGAGATCGTCCACCAGCACCACCCTGCCGCCCTCCAGCAGCCTCGCGCCCCCGACGGCGACCTCCAGCGCCCCCGACAGGTTCGCCAGCCTCTGGCGGGCGCCGAGGCCCGTCTGGTCGGCCACCGCGCGCCGCTGCCGCAGCACCGGAAGGACCCGGCACGGCCTGTCGCCGCGCCGCAGCTCACCGGCGGCGGCCAGCGCGATCCTGCGCGCCGCGTCATGTCCCCGTGCCCCGACCGCGCGGCGCGTGGACGGCACCGGCACCAGCAGCAGCGGACCGACCCCCGTGCCCGACGGCACGGCGGCCTGTACGGCCCCGGCCAGCGCCCGCCCCAGCGGCGCCGCCATCCCGAGCGCCCCGCGCTCCTTGTGCGCCAGCAGCACGGCCCGTACGGCGTCCTCGTACGGCGCCGCGGCATGGACGGCCGGCAATCCCACGGGCTCCGGCGCGGGCCGTACCCGGCACGGCCAGGTGCCGTATAGGGCCCGTCCGCAGTCCTCGCACAGAGGTGTCCTGGGGCTCCCGCAGCCGCCACAGGCGACCGGCAGCACCAGGCCGGTGATCTCGCGCCACCACGCCCGCATGACAACCACTGTGCCAACGACGAGGGCGCCCGGCCACCCCTGTGGACAACTCGGTCAGGCAAAGATCCGGTTCGCTCCGGCACACTCCCGGGCGCCCGCTCCCGCGCGCGCCCGTGGGGCCACGACCGGCCGCGTACGCCTGTAAGCGACCGACCGCGTGCGCCTCTCCCGGCGGATACCTCGTATCAGCCGGGGTACACGGGCGACGAGCCCACCTCGACCATCGTCTGCCAGTTCCCCCCGGAGGGCAGCCGGACGATCCCGGCGTCGTCGGAATCGGCGACCAGCGGCTGCCGGTCGTCGTTCGCCGCCGCGATCGCGGTCACCTGGTTCAGACCGGGCAGCACGCCCGCGGCCGAGGTCGATCCATCGGTCTGGATGTAGCGCACCTGCTGCACACCACCGGACTCCTTGCCGACCACCACGAGCCGGCTCGGCCCCGCCCAGGACACCGCGGTCACCGTCTCCATCTGTGGTGCCACCGACTGGAGTTGCGCCACGGACACCGTCGGATCGGCCGCCGAGCCGCTCCGCTCCACCCGCCCGATCCGCAGCGTGGTCCGTCCGCCCTCGGACACCAGCAGGGCGATGCGTACGCCGTCCGCCGACACCCGCAGCCCCTGAATACGCCCGTCGCCGAGCCCGTCGACCGTGACCGGCAGCGGCGTACCGGTGCCCTCCGCGAACCTCAGCAGCCGCGGCTTGCCGGGGTCGCGGTCCGCGATCCACAGATCGCCGTGCCCGTCCCAGCTCGGCGGCGACAGCCTGCTGCGCGCCGGACCGTCGCTGGACACCAGCGCGGGAGCCAGCTCGCCGTCCGACAGTATGGAAGACACATAGAGCGACTTGGCGTCCTCCGTGACACCCGCCGCGCGCTTCTCGTCACGGGCCACCGCGACCGAACCGAGCTTCACACCGCCACTGCCGAACGGTCCGATGACATGCGACCGGTCGGCGGTCTCGTCGACGCCCGCCTGCAGCAGCGACAGCCGCCCGTGGTCGTCGACGAAGTACGGGCTGTCGGGCCGGCCGGTGGTGCGGTCGGGCGCGAACTCCTCGGCCTGGTCGCCGCTGAGCACACAGAGCGAGGACCCGTCGGCCAGCAGCTCGACCTGCCCGACCGGTGTGGACGTGAGATCCCGCAGGGTGAAGAGCAGTTGCGCCGCCATCTTCCGGCACTGCGTACGGCCCGCCTTGGACGCCTTGTCGTTCAGCGGCACCTTGAGGGCGTTGCGGTCGTCGAACTCCAGCGACCTGGTGCCCTTCTGGAGTGCCGTACCGGGAGGGAAGGGCGAGTCGACCACCGGCTTCAGCCAGTTCGTCGGCCCGTCGAGCAGCACCTTGACCGCCTGGGTCACCGGATCCATCCGGGTCGTGGGGTCTATTCGCTGACGGATGTATACGGGGTCGGCGACCAGCCAATTCTCCCCCGACGCGAAGTAATACTTATTGACCGAACGGTAGTTGCGCTGGAAGTCCGACTCACCGAGCACCAGCCCCTGCGGCAGGCTGTCGATGCGCCACTCCTTGGCGCCCCCGGCGTTCTGCCGGACCAGCCTGATCTCTCCGGCGTAGTCACTCGGTTCGGTCGGCTGGTAGGCGTGCACGGAGTCCACGTCCGCGATCCGGTCGCCGTACAGCGGGTAGGTGAGGGAGGAGGCGGTGCCGGCGAGCTCCTTCGGGCCCGCCGGGTCGGGAGCGGCGCGCAGCACCGTCGTACCGGCGCCCGGCTGCCAGTACTCCGACGCCTTCTTCGTCAGATACTTCCTGGCCATCGCGAAGTCGGGATCGTCACTGGTCATGGCTTCGAGGAAGCCGTTGACGATCTCGTCGGGCTCCGCCTTCTCCCGGGGCGGCACGGCGTACACCCGCACCTGGGACTCACCGGGCGGCGATGCCTTGACCGGCTCGACATCGCCGCTGTCAGGGATCGCCGCGCACCCGGCCAGCAGCGCGGCGACGGCCGCGAGCAGCACCGGCGTCCGGGCCGCGCTCCCCGGCCGGCGGCGACGGCGATCAGCGCCCACGAATGGTGTCCTCCCGCTCCGGAGCCCGGTGTGCAGAGTGATCGGAGCGATCGGATTCGCTCTCGGACGGTCGTTCCCCCGTGGGACGCGCCACCACCCGCGCGCCGCTGCCGGGCAGAGCCGCCGGGTCCACCGTCGCGGTCGTACGGGGCGGGGCGGGCACACCGGGTGCTCCGGCCGGCGCGGAGCGGTCCGCACCCGGCTGGAGCGGCACACTGGCCAGCCGCTGCGCGGTCTCCTTGAGGTCCTGGCCGCCGCCGCGCTCGCGGTTGCGGCGGGAGTCCTCGGGCTCCAGCGGTATGGGCGAGCCGCGCAGCGCCTCGTCAGCCGTACGCGGCAGCGTCAGCCGGAACTGGGAGCCGCCGCCCGGCTCTCCCCACGCCTGGAGCCAGCCGCCGTGCAGCCGGGCGTCCTCGACGGCGATCGACAGTCCGAGACCGGTCCCCCCGGTCGTCCTGGCACGGGCGGGATCGGCCCGCCAGAAGCGGTTGAACACCCGCGTCGCCTCGCCGGGCTTGAGCCCGACGCCGTAGTCGCGTACGGCGATGGCGACCGCCCCGCCCGCCGCGCCCAGCCGTACGACGACATCCCGTCCCTCGCCGTGCTCGACGGCGTTGACGACGAGATTGCGCAGCACCCGCTCGACCCGGCGCGCGTCGGCCTCGGCGACGACGGGCTGCTCGTCCCCGAGGACCCGGATCCTGCTGCCCTTGCGCTCCGCCAGCGGCTCGGCGCCGCCGATCACCCGCCGCACCACTTCGCGCAGATCTATCGGCTCGGCCTCCAGCGCCGCCGCGCCCGCGTCGAAACGGCTGATCTCCAGCAGATCCGACAGCAGCGACTCGAAGCGGTCCAGCTGGTCACCGAGCAGTTCGGCCGAGCGCGCCGTCACCGGATCGAAGTCACCGCGTGCCTCATGGATGACGTCGGCGGCCATCCGCACCGTCGTCAGAGGCGTGCGCAGCTCGTGCGAGACGTCTGAGACGAAGCGCCGCTGCATCCTGGAGAGCTCCTCCAGCTGCTGGATCTTGAGCTGGAGGTTCTGCGCCATCTTGTTGAAGGCTTCACCGAGACGGGCGATGTCGTCCTCGCCTGTGACCTTCATCCGCTCCTGGAGACGGCCGGTGGAGAGCCGCTCGGCGATCCCCGCGGCCATCCGTACGGGCGTGACGACCTGCCGCACCACCAGCCAGGCGATCGCCCCGAGCAGCACGACCACGAAGAGCCCGGCCGTGGCGAGCGTGCCCTTCACCAGGTTGAGCGACTGCCCCTCCTGCGTCAGCGGAAATATGTAGTACAGCTCGTACGCGTTACGGTCCACATCGTTCAGCCGCTTGCCGATGATCAGCCCCGGCTCCGGCGCCCGGTCCTCGGTGGCCCCGGTGTACTTGATCTGGGCGTACGCCTGGAACGCCCCGGTCCCCTGCGCGACCGCCGCCCGCAGATCCGCGGGAACGCTGGCGAAGTCCACCCCGCCCGAGACGCGCGGCGCCCGGCTCGTGGACACGGCGTCCGCCGCGTCGGGGCTCAGCGCCACCACGTTGAACGCGCCCGGACCGCCACTGGCCAGCTGTTCGACGAGATCGGACCGCCAGTTGACGGAGTTCCTCCCCGACCTGCCGTTCGTCCCGTCGCCCTCCCGGGCCCCGGGAGCCGCCGGAGCGTCGGCCTTCTCCTTCGCCACGGTGAACCCGCCGGCCGCCTGGCTCTGGGCGGCCTTCTCCTTGGCCTCCAGCAGACCGTTGCGGACCTGGCCGAAGACCACGAACCCCAGCAGCAGCACCACACCGAGCGACATCAGCAGCGTGGCCGCGACGACCCTCAGCTGGATATTGCGCCGCCACAGCCGTACGGCGGGCAGCAGCGGACGCCGCACCCAGCGCACCAGGAGCCGCAGCACCGGTCCGCCGGGCGAGCCGTCCTGAAGCAGCCTGCCGCTCTGGAACAGCCGGACGAACCGGGCAAGCGCATGGCCCGGCCCGGCAGCCCGCCCCGCACGGACTCCCGGCTCACCGGGCTTCGGAGCAGCGCTGCCGCCGGTCATGTCAGCTCGGTCCCGCCTTGTAACCGACCCCGCGGACGGTCACCACGATCTCGGGCCGCTCGGGGTCCTTCTCGACCTTGGAGCGCAGCCGCTGCACATGCACATTGACCAGCCGGGTGTCCGCGGCGTGCCGGTACCCCCACACCTGCTCAAGAAGCACCTCACGGGTGAACACCTGCCACGGCTTACGGGCGAGCGCGACCAGCAGGTCGAACTCCAGCGGAGTCAGGGCGATGGACTGCCCCTCCCGCTTCACCGAGTGGCCCGCCACATCGATGACCAGGTCACCTATGGCCAGCTGCTCCGGCGCCGGCTCCTCGGACCTGCGCAGCCGCGCCCTGATACGCGCCACCAGCTCCTTCGGCTTGAACGGCTTGACGATGTAGTCATCGGCCCCGGACTCCAGCCCGACCACCACATCGACCGTGTCGCTCTTGGCCGTGAGCATGACGATGGGCACGCCGGACTCGGCCCTGATCAGCCGGCACACCTCGATACCGTCCCGGCCGGGCAGCATCAGATCCAGCAGCACCAGATCCGGCTTCGCCTCACGGAAAGCGGCGAGTGCCTTGTCACCGTCCGCTACGAACGACGGCTCGAAACCTTCACCACGCAGCACAATGCCGAGCATCTCGGCCAGTGCGGTGTCGTCATCGACGACAAGGACACGTCCCTTCATATCGACATCATCCCATTTTCATTTCCGTTGCGTAGACAGGCGTGACCCACCTCACTGAGCAGCGGCAACGTGCACCGATATCTGTCAGTGACCGTCGCTGTCCGCTGTCATTGATGTCAACCGCTGATGTCAAGCTCGTCCCCCATCGATCCGGCCATGGCCGTCTCCCGTCGTCAGCACACGGTAGTGGAGCGGACGGGCTCACAGGGTGTTCCGACCGGAGCGCGATGCTAGACAGCCTGGCCCTGGTCACCAGGATCGACGCCCCGGAGATCGGCTTTCCGGGCCTCCTCGACCTCCGCCGAGGCGTCCGGGCCGAGGCACACCGCCACGTGCGCGGGCATGACCAGCTCACCGGGCATGGGCTCGACCCCTCGGATACGGACGGCCACAAAGCCGGTCGGCACCTGCGAGCGTCGCGCCCGAAGGGGTATCAGCCGCCACCGGTACCTGGAGGGAACGTCCTTCGCCGGCAGTTCTCTCGACGCGAGGTCGACCCACCGGTCGTAGTTGGTCGGGTAGGGCCGCAGAAGTCCGTTGCACTCGGGGCACAGGGGCGGCCCGACCGCGTCGAAGTCGTCAGGCCCCGGCTCGGCCCTCGGCGGTGCGCCGGCTCCTTCGTAGCGGGCCAGGTCGTCGGCGAAGTCGTTCCAACAGGCGTCGCAGAGTTCGGCCATGGGGAAGGCCCGGCCCCGCATGCGGACCGTCGGATCCGGCTCACCACAGCTCTGGCACGTGCTTCCGATGGCTCCTGTCAGGGCCCCCATACACCCGAGTGTGAAGCGGCATACTCGGTCCGCAGTAGGGCGCGATTCAGCCGAATTGCCGCCCTATGACTGCTACCTCACCTTCACCACACGCCCAACTCACCGCTCAAACCGCCTGCTTGGGCAAGCGGCTCGGATCAGCCGACTGGAAGCCGTCCACCGGTCCGACGCCGGCCCACACCGCTGTCACCGATGGATGTCACGACCCCCTTCCCACGCGTCGGCGCAGGTCGGGGGCCGCTCCCGTCGCTCAGCGCGGCATCATCGGATGGACTCGTCGTTACGGCGGCGTGCCCTGGCGCACAGCTCCGCGATTCCGTCCCCGGTTACCGGGGACAGCGCGCCGTACTCGGTGACGATCGCCGTCACCAGTTCCGGAGGGGTGACATCGAAGGCCGGGTTGAACGCCTGCGTTCCCAGCGGTGCCACCGGCATTCCGCCTCCCCCTTCCGCTCCCGCCACCGCCGTCCGCGGCGGCGTGAGCTCCGTCACTTCCTGTCCCGGCCGCTGCTCCACTTCGATCGACGCCCCGTCAGGGGTGTCGAGATCGATCGTCGTGGTCGGGGCGACCACGACGAACGGCACATGGTGGTACCCGGCCAGTACGGCGAGCGGATAACTCCCCACCTTGTTCGCCACCGATCCGTCGGCCGCGATCCGGTCCGCCCCGATCAGGACGGCGTCCACTTCGCCCGCCGCGAAGAGCGAACCCGCCGCGTTGTCCGTGAGCAAGGTGTACGCCATCCCGTTACGAGCCGCCTCGTACGCCGTCAGCCGGGCGCCCTGGAGAAGGGGACGGGTCTCGTCCACCCACAGGCGCCGCAGCCGCCCGGCCCGGTGGGCCGACAACGCCACGGCGAACGCGGTGCCCTCCCCACCCGAGACGAGCGCCCCGGTATTGCAGTGGGTCAGGATCCGGTGGCCGCCACCCGGCAGCAGTTCATCGAGGAGCGACAGCCCGAACGCCGCCATCTGGGCGCTGGCCTCGGCATCTTCGCGGTGCAGCCGCCTGGCCTCGGCGAGAGCCGCGGCCCCCGCCTGCTCCGGATCGGCGCCCTTCGCGACAGCGGTCCGGTACGCGTCATGCGCCCGCCGCACCCCGTAGCCGAGGTTCACCGCGGTGGGCCGCGCCCCGGCCAGCCGCTCCGCCGCGTCCTCCACGTCGAAGCCCCGTACGGCGGCCAGCGCCACCCCGTACGCGCCCGCGATGCCCAGCAGCGGCGCCCCGCGTACCGCCAGCGCCCTGATCGCCCGTACCAGAGCCGGTACGTCCGTGCAGACCAGTTCGGTCTCCTCGGCCGGAAGTCTCGTCTGGTCGAGAAGTACGAGTACGGGCCCTTCTGGCGGCTCGTCCCAGCGGATCGAGGGAAGCATGGGCGGCCCGGAACCGGCCGGGGTTCGTGCGTACTGATCAGCCATCCGCTCAGTCTGCCCGCTACGGCACGGACAATGAAGGCGAGGACGGAGCCGAGAAGGAGATACAGCCCCCGGTCCGCCGGGGCACGGCGCGTGGCACGATGGCTGCCAGCCCGCCGCCCCGCTCCGCGGACAGGCGCTGTCGAAGTGCCGGCTCGCCGAGCAGGCCCCGCAACCAAACCACGAGGTGGACGACCGTGAACGACACTCCGGGCTGGGCCTCGCCCGGATCCGCCCCGTCCGACGGCCAGGACTCCGGTGTCCCCGGGCCCGCCGTGCCCGCCGACGACACCGGCTCCTCCTCGAAGTGGTCCGCGGCCCAGCCGCCGCCCGGTCAGTGGTCCCCGCCGAGCGCTCCCGGCACGGGACCGGCCATTCCCCGGCCCACGCAGGGCTGGGGCGGGCCCGCCCGGGGCGGCGGCCCTGGTCACGGCTGGGGCCCGCCGCCCGCCGCCAAGCCGGGTGTCATCCCGCTCCGGCCTCTCGGGGTCGGCGAGATCCTCGACGGCGCCGTCTCCACCATGCGCACCCACTGGCGGGTGGTGCTCAGCGTCGCCCTCGCCGTCGCCGTGGTCTCCCAGATCAGCGACATCCTCTTCCGCCGCTACCTGCTCCCGGAGCCGGTCGAACTCGACCCGAACGCGACCCCGTCGGAACTCCTCAGCCAGACCGCCGACTCGCTCTCGTCCACCCTCGTATCCGAGCTCCCGTCGCTCGCCATCCTGGTGATCGGCACCCTGTTCACCACGGCCGTGCTCACCGTAGTGATCAGCCGGTCCGTACTGGGGCGCCCCGTCACGCTCTCGGAAGCCTGGAACGAGGCCCGTCCCCGGCTCCCCCAATTGCTGGGCCTGACCCTGCTGCTGCCGCTGATGAGTGCCGCCATCATGACCGCGGCGATCCTGCCCGGCCTGCTGATGGGCTCCGTCGGAGGGGCCGCGCTCACCGCGCTCGGCGGCATGGCCGGCCTCGTCGTGATCGTGTGGCTGATGGTCCGCTTCAGCCTCGCGTCCCCGGCGCTCATGCTGGAACGTCAGAGTGTGCTGTCCGCCATGCGCCGCTCCGCCAAGCTCGTCACGGGCGCCTGGTGGCGCACTTTCGGCGTGCTGCTTCTTACGCTGCTGATTTCCTTCCTCATCTCCCTGATCATCGCCATCCCGTTCGTCATCATCGCCACCGCGGTGGACAGCGAGGGTCTCGCCGGTCTGTACTCCGGCAACGGCCCGGACTACGGCTGGCCGTACCTGATCGTCACCGGTATCGGCTCGGTGATCGCCTCCACGATCACCTATCCGATCTCCGCCGGCGTGACCGTGCTCCTCTACATCGACCAGCGCATCCGGCGCGAGGCCCTCGACCTCGAACTGGCTCGGGCCGCGGGCGTGGCGGGCTACGGCACGCAGCCCCCGGGCCACGGCTCCCCGGGGAACTGACGCGGTGTCCACCACGGGGGCGGCGGTCATCGCACGGCAGGTGATCCGCGCGGACGACGGCATACCGGTGGACACCCCTCGCGTTCCCGCCCGCGAAGCGGCGGAGCGGGAGCTGTCCAGGCCGATGTACCACGAGAACGACCCGAACCTCCTCCAGCGCGCACTCAACCGCTTCTGGGAGTGGGTCGGCGACCTCTTCGACTCCGCCTCCGGCGTGGCCCCCGGCGGCCCACTCGGTCTTGTCGTCATCGCGCTGATCGTGGTCGCCCTCTTCGCCGCCCTCTGGTGGCGACTGGGCAGCCCGCGCCGCATACCCGGAACAGCGCGCACGCTCTTCGACGCGAGCCCCCGCAGCGCGGCGGAACACCGCGCCACCGCGGAAACGCACGCCGCCGCCGGACGCTGGAACCAGGCCGCCCAGGAACGCATGCGCGCCATCGTCCGCTCCCTGGAGGAACGCGCCCTGCTCGATCCCCGCCCCGGCCGCACCGCCGACGAGGCCGCCTCCGAAGCCGGCCGCCCCCTCCCCGGCCACGCGACCCGACTGCGCACGGCCGCCAGGGAATTCGACGACATCACATACGGAGGCCGCACCGCCGACGAGGACACATACCGGCGGCTGCGCGCACTCGATCTCGATCTGGAAAGCGCGAAGCCACAGCTGAGCACCGCCTCCGGAGGAACGGCCGAGTGACCTCCACGATCAGCTCCACCTCGCTCTCCCCCACCACCCGGCAGGTCTGGACCCGCAGCCGCGGAGTGGTCCTCGCGCTCGTCCTTCTGCTCGCGGCCGGAATCACCATGGCCGCCCTCAGCTCCGGTGACCAGCACGGCCGCCTCGACCCGCGCTCCGCCGACCGGTCCGGCAGCCGCGCCGTGGCCGAACTCCTCAAGGACCGGGGAGTCTCCGTCGAACCCGTCACGACGCTGGACGACGCCACCGCCGCGGCCGGCCCCGACACCACACTCCTCGTCACCAACCCCGATCTGCTGACGGAACATCAGCAGCGCTCCCTGCGTGCCGCGACGGAGTCCTCGGGAGGCCGCACCGTTCTGCTCGGCGCCGGCCCGCCCTCCGTCGGCACCCTGGTGCCCGGCGTCCTTACGAACACCCCCGCGCCGGTCTCGGCACGAGCCCCGCGCTGCTCGCTGCCCGCCGCCGACCGCGCGGGCACCGCCGACATCGGCGGGGAGCGGTACGTCACCGACACCGCCGATGTCGACGCCTGCTACATGAGCGACGGCGTGCCGACCCTGGTCAGGATCAGGGACACCGGCACCGAAGCCGGTGACACCGTTCTCCTCGGCTCTCCCGACATCCTGTACAACGACCGTCTCGACCAACGCGGCAACGCGTCGCTGGCCCTTCAGCTCCTCGGCTCCCGGCCTCATCTCGTCTGGTACCTCCCCTCGCTCAGTGATGGATCCGCCGCCGAGACCGGCGGCGACAGTGACTTCCTCGGCCTCATCCCCTCCGGCTGGCTCTGGGGCGCTTTCCAGCTCTTCCTGGCCGCAGTGCTCGCCGCCGTCTGGCGTGCCCGCAGGCTGGGCCCGCTCGTGGCCGAACGGCTCCCCGTCGCCATCCGGGCCTCGGAGTCCGCCGAGGGCCGTGCCCGCCTGTACCGCAAGGTGAACGCCAGGGACCACGCCGCCGCGGCCCTGCGCTCGGCGACCCTCGACCGCCTCGCGCCCCTCCTCGGCGTGTCGCCGGCCGGCGCACACTCCCCCGACGTCCTGATCCCCGCCGTCTCCGCACGGCTCCCGGACACCACCCTGGATCCGCGCACCCTGCTCTTCGGTCCGGCGCCGACCGATGATGCCGCTCTTGTCCGCCTCGCGGACCAACTCGACGCCCTCGAAAGAGAGGTACGCACCTCATGAGTGCCCCGACCGCACAGAACGCCGCGAACACCGATAACGCCGGGATCCCCGACAGCGCCCGCGCTTCCCTGGAGGCCCTGCGCACGGAGATCGCGAAGGCGGTGGTCGGCCAGGACCCCGCCGTCACCGGGCTTGTGGTCGCCCTGCTCTGCAGGGGGCACGTGCTCCTCGAAGGAGTCCCCGGCGTCGCGAAGACCCTCCTCGTACGGGCACTCGCCGCGTCCCTCGAACTCGACACCAAGCGCGTCCAGTTCACCCCCGACCTCATGCCGAGTGACATCACCGGCTCCCTCGTCTACGACGCGAGAACCGCGGAGTTCTCCTTCCAGCCAGGTCCCGTCTTCACTCATCTGCTCCTGGCCGACGAGATCAACCGCACGCCGCCCAAGACCCAGTCGGCGCTGCTGGAGGCAATGGAGGAGCGACAGGTCACGGTCGACGGCACCCCGCGCCCGCTACCCGATCCGTTCCTGGTGGCCGCCACCCAGAACCCGGTCGAGTACGAAGGCACTTACCCCCTCCCCGAGGCACAGCTCGACCGATTCCTCCTGAAACTGACCGTCCCGCTGCCGTCCCGCGAGGACGAGGTCAGTGTCCTGACTCGCCATGCGCAGGGCTTCAACCCGCGTGACCTCCAGGCCGCAGGGGTACGGCCCGTCGCCGGGCCCGCCGACCTGGAAGCGGCACGCGCCGCAGTCGCGAGGACAACCGTCACCCCCGAGATCGCTGGCTATGTCGTCGATATCTGCCGTGCCACTCGTGAATCCCCCTCACTCGCACTCGGCGTCTCCCCACGAGGCGCCACCGCCCTGCTCTCCACCGCTCGCGCCTGGGCCTGGCTCACCGGCCGGGACTATGTCACCCCCGACGATGTGAAAGCCCTGGCCCTCCCCACACTCCGCCATCGCGTCCAACTCCGGCCCGAGGCCGAGATGGAGGGCGTCACGACCGACTCCGTCATCACCGCGATACTCGCCCATGTCCCCGTCCCCCGATGAGACGGTGAACTCTCGTGGCCCTCACCGGACGAACCGCGCTGCTCGCGGCCCTCGGCTCACTCCCCGTCGGCCTCTTCGCCCTCAGCTGGGCGGGCATCCTTGCCGTCAACGCCCCGCTCTCGCTAGCAATTCTGTGCGACTACGCCCTTGCCGCACCAGTGCGAACGCTCCGATTCACCCGAAGTGGTGATACGTCAGTTCGACTCGGTGACGGCGTCGAGGTCCATCTCACCGTCACGAACCCCTCGGGCCGAAGCCTGCGCGCCCATCTCCGCGACGCCTGGCCGCCCAGCAGCCGGCTCCCCGGCACCGAGCAGGCGGCATCACGCCACGAGGTGCTCGTGCCCGCAGGCGAACGCCGACGGCTGACCACGGTGCTCCGCCCCACTCGCCGCGGCGACCGGCGGGCTGAACGGGTCACGGTGCGCTCATTCGGGCCCCTGGGTCTGGCAGCCCGCCAGGGCCACCACGAAGTCCCTTGGACCGTGCGGGTGCTGCCCCCGTTCCGTAGCCGCAAGCACCTGCCCTCCAGACTCGCCCGCCTAAGAGAACTCGACGGCCGGGCAAGCCTGCTGACCCGCGGCGACGGCACCGAGTTCGACAGCCTCCGCGCGTACGTCCCCGGTGACGACACCCGGTCCATCGACTGGCGGGCCACCGCGCGCCAGTCCGCCGTCGCCGTACGAACCTGGCGTCCCGAACGGGACCGGCACATCCTCGTCGTGCTCGACACCGGCCGCACCTCGGCCGGCCGGGTCGGCGATGTCCCCCGTCTCGACGCGGCCATGGACGCCACACTGCTCCTCGCCACGCTCGCCTCGCGAGCAGGTGATCGACTGGACCTCCTCGCCTACGACCGCCGCACCCGCGCCCAGGTCAGGGGCCATGCGGCGGGGGACATTCTGCCCGCACTGGTGAACGCGCTGGCCCCGCTCGAACCGGAACTCGTGGAGACGGACGCGCGCGGCCTCGCCGCGGCCACGCTCAAGAACGCAGCACGTCGATCCCTCATCGTGCTGCTCACCACCCTCGACGCCGCACCTATCGAGGAGGGGCTTCTCCCGGTCCTGCCTCAGTTGAACCGACGCCATACGGTCCTGGTGGCGTCCGTCGCGGATCCTCATGTCGAGGAGATGAGCCGGGAGCGGGGCACAGTGGACGCGGTCTACGAAGCCGCCGCCGGCACACAGGCACAGGCTCAGCGACGTCGTACGGCAGAACAATTGCAGCGCTACGGCGTCACTGTCGTGGATGCCACTCCGGAGGACCTCGCGCCGGCCCTCGCCGACGCGTATCTGGCGCTCAAGGCCGCTGGACGTCTCTGAGAGCGAAGGTGTATAGCCACTGCCCTGTAATGGGCCGCCCCAATTGAACCGGCGGCCCATTGCAGGCTGCTGCCTCAAGGTATGGACCCACAACGCAGGAATGCCCCGCACCAAAGGTGCGGGGCATTCCCATCAAAAATTGTTCGGCGGCGTCCTACTCTCCCACAGGGTCCCCCCTGCAGTACCATC
>NZ_PHRF01000061.1 GCF_004151105.1 Streptomyces sp. L-9-10 | reverse complement strand
CGAGCAGACGTCCTCTTCGCCATGCTCCGAGACGGCACCTTCTACGAACCCCAACCCGCCCCCACGGGTTGACGAAACCCATAGGGGCACCCCCCCGCGACACGCGGGGGGCGCCCCGGCCGTTCCGCGTCTCCGCCTCTCCCGCCCGTCCGGGTCTACACGCCTCGACGTCCGTACGTTTCCGGTTTTCCGCCTTTCCACCTTTTCGGGGTCGATGCCGCATCCTTGACCGGGGTGGTTGGGCGGAGTGTCGTGGTATGGGCACTTCGGCTCGCTCCAGCAGGATTGTGCCGGATGGCGTTCTGTGTCGTGTGTCGGAGAGGGGCTTCAAGGATGGTTGCCGCACCGTTGTCGGCTCATGGCTTCGTGCCCGTACGTGGCCGTGGCTACCGCCCCGAGCAGGTCGAGCGGGAGGTCACGGCGCTGTTCCGGGACCGTGACGACGCCTGGGAACGCGTGGCGCGGCTCACCGTCCTCGCCAAGGAGATGGAGGCCGAGGCGGAGCTGCTCCGCGAGCAGGTGGCGGCGCTGCCGCCGCAGACGTACGAGAAGCTCGGCCGGCGCGCCCAGCAGATCCTGGCCCTGGCGCGGCAGGAGGACGAGACGGTACGGACCGAGGTGCGCGAGGAGTCCCAGGCGGTCCTCGACTCGGCGCGTGCGGAGGCCGAGCGGGTGCGCGAGGCGGCGCGTCAACGGGCCGACGCCGTGCGGGCGGAGGCGGACGCGTACGCCGAACAGGTCCTGCGCGCCGCCACGGGCGCGGCCGAGGCGGCGCGGGCCGAGGCGCGGCGCGAGGTCACGGCGCAGCGTGCGGAATCGCTCGCCGCCCTCAAGGAGGTGCGCCGGCGCACTCAGCGGGTGATCGATGAGCAGGAGCAGAAGCAGGGCGAAGAACTGGCGGCGACGGAACGGGAGTTCGCCGACCGCGACGCCGCGTCGCGGGTCGAGCACGACGAACTCGCCGCGTACGCCCAGCTCCAGCTGGTGGCGGCGCAGCGGGCCTTCTCCGAGGCGGGCGAACAGGCCCGGCACGGCCAGGAGGACGCGGCGGCGCGCGCCGGGGAACTGCTCGCGCGGGCGCACGCGGACGCGGACGGCGTGGGGCGCGAGACCGAGCGGCTGCTGCGGGAACACGAGGAGACGCGCGAGGAGATGCAGGCGCACATGGCGCACGTACGGAACACGCTGGCGGCGCTCACGGGGCGCGCACCTGCGGAGGGGTGACGGGGGTGGCCCCGGAATCCGGGGCTATTCCGGATCCTTGAGTACGGGGAACCGCCGGGGGGCCACGAAGATGAGCACCAGCAGGGAGATGGCGGCGGCGCCCGCCGCGCCCAGGTAGACGTAGTCCACGGCGGAGTCCATCGCCCGGCGCAGATAGTCCGCCGCCTCGGCGGTGAGTGTGGCCGGGTTCTCCAGGGCCTTGGAGACGGAGTCGAGGTCCCCGGGGAGTCCGGGCATGGGGGCGTCGGCGAGGCGGGCGGCCATGACGCCGTTGGCCACCGCCCCGAACAGGGCGGCGCCCACGCTCTGGCCGACCTGGCGGTAGAACAGTATGGACGCGGTGGCCGTACCGCGTTCCGACCAGCCCACGGTCGACTGGACCCCGATGATCAGGGGCAGTTGGAACATCCCGAGCGCGGCGCCGAGCAGCAGCATGATCAGTGCAGGCTGCCAGGGCCGGCCGGGATAGGGGAGGAGCGGGAAGGCGAGCAGGACCAGCAGGGCGAGGGAGATCCCGGTGATGGCGGTGAGCCGGAAGCCGATGCGGTTGTAGAGGCGGCTGGAGAACGCCGCGCTGATGGGCCAGCTCAGCGTCATGGCGGAGAGGACGAAGCCGGCGGCTATCGGGCCGAGTCCGAGTACGGACTGCGCGTACGTGGGGAGGAAGACCGTCGGCGCGACCATCAGCAGGCCGAGGGCGCCGAGGGCGAGGTTGACGGCCGCGATGGTACGGCGGCGCCAGACCCAGCCCGGGATGATCGGGTCCGAGGCGCGGCGTTCGATGACGACGGTGACGGCGGCGAGGACCGCGCTGCCGCCGAGGAAGGCGAACGACGGCGCGGAGACCCAGGGCCAGGCGACGCCGCCCTGGACGAGGGCGGTGAGCAGCAGGGCTCCGGTGGCGAAGACGGCGAGCGCGCCCGCCCAGTCGACGCGGCGGCGCGGTGCCCGGTCGACGTGGCGGCGCGGTGCCCGGTCCGGGACCGCCGCCCGGGTGGAGGCGGCGCGGTCCGGTTCCCGCAGGTAGGTGATGACGAGCCAGAGCGCGACCGCGCCCACCGGCAGATTGATCAGGAAGATCCAGCGCCAGTCCGCGTATCCGGCGAGCAGCCCGCCGAGGGCGGGACCGGCGATGGACGAGGTGGCCCAGACCGTGGACAGTCTGGCCTGGATCTTGGGGCGTTCCTTGAGGGGGTAGAGGTCGGCGGCGATGACCTGGACCGTGCCCTGGAGCGCGCCGCCGCCGAGCCCCTGGACGACGCGGAAGGCGATCAGGGAGGCCATGTTCCAGGCGGTGGCGCAGAGCAGTGAGCCGATGAGGAAGAGGATGATGCCCGCGATCAGGACGGGCTTGCGGCCGAAAGTGTCGGAGAGCTTCCCGTACACGGGCAGGGTGACCGTCACGGCGAGCAGATAGCCGGAGAACAGCCAGGAGAAGACGGCGAATCCGCCGAGGTCGCCGACGATCTGCGGGACGGCCGTGGAGACGATGGTGCCGTCGAGCGCGGCGAGCGCCATGCCGAGCATCAGGGCGGCGACGACGGGGCCGCGACCGCGCGCCCGGCCGTCCTTGCCGGGCGGTGCGGCTGTGGGCGCGGCGGCTGCGGGCGGTGCGGGCGTCTGCGGTGGGGCGGTCGGGGGTGACGGCGTGGGTGCGGCCGGCGGTGCGGCCGACGAGGCCGCCTCGGGTATCGCTTCGGTACGTCCGGAGTCCTCGGTACTTCCGCCGGCGCCGCTCACGGGATCCCTTCCCTATGCCTTCCCTATGCATGTATCTCCAGGGGAACAGCCTCTCACCCGGGCCTCTCCCGGGGGAGGCCCGGGGCGGGCCCGGGTGAGGACCCGCACTCCACCCACCCACCCACCCATCCACCCATCCATCCCTCCACCCTCCGTTCAACCTGGAGGAGGAGTCCCCTAGGGGCTCCTCCCTACTTCCGCCCAGGGGCCGTTCGTCCCGCCGGACGACGAGGAAACGGTGGCTGGTTCTTTACGTTGGTCCTACCGCCGCGAGGGCCCGTGAAGGGGGCCGGCCGCAGCAGGAGGGTGGGGAAAACCCCAGGTGAAGACTGCGCTGTACCCCAGCGCGCCGGGGCCCCGCAGGCAAGCAGACTCGGACCGCACCCGACGAACACTCGGCGCATTCACCGATATAGGAGACGTACCGTGACAACGGCTGTGACCATTCCCAGGCACGGGGGTACTGGAGGGCGTACGGCCGTCGCGGCGCGAGCGCGGCAGGTCGTCAAGGCGTACGGCGCGGGGGAGACCCGGGTCGTGGCGCTCGATCATGTCGATGTGGACATCGACCGGGGGCAGTTCACCGCGATCATGGGCCCGTCCGGCTCCGGCAAGTCGACACTGATGCACTGCCTCGCGGGGCTGGACACGGTGACCTCGGGTGAGATCCATCTGGACGAGACCGAGATCACGAAGCTGAAGGACAAGCGGCTCACCCAGCTGCGCCGGGACCGGATCGGCTTCATCTTCCAGGCGTTCAACCTGCTGCCGACGCTCGACGCGCTGGAGAACATCACGCTGCCCATGGACATCGCCGGCCGTAAGCCGGACGGCCCGTGGCTCCGCCGGGTCGTGGAGACGGTGGGTCTCGCCGACAGGCTCTCGCACCGGCCGACCCAGCTGTCGGGCGGTCAGCAGCAGCGGGTCGCGGTGGCCAGGGCGCTCGCCGCCCGGCCCGAGATCATCTTCGGCGACGAGCCGACCGGGAACCTGGACTCGCGCGCGGGCGCCGAGGTGCTGGGCTTCCTGCGCCGGTCGGTCGACGAACTGGGCCAGACGATCGTGATGGTGACGCACGACCCGGTCGCCGCCTCGTACGCGGACCGGGTGCTGTATCTCGCGGACGGCCGGATCGTGGACGAGATGTTCCGTCCGACGGCCGACGCCGTGCTCGACCGCATGAAGGACTTCGACGCCCGGGGACGTACGTCATGACCGTCCTCAGAACCTCCCTGCGCAACTTCTTCGCGCACAAGGGGCGGATGGCGCTCTCCGCCGTCGCCGTCCTGCTGTCGGTGGCGTTCGTCAGCGGCACCCTGGTGTTCACGGACACGATGAACACGACGTTCGACAAGCTCTTCGCCGCGACGTCCGCGGATGTCACGGTCAGCCCCAAGGCCGCCAAGGGCGTGGACGAGACGTCCCAGACCGGCAAGCCCGAATCGCTGCCCGCCTCGGTCATCGAGACGGTGAGGGCGGCGGACGGGGTGAAGTCCGCCGAGGGCGCGGTCAGCAGCACGAGCGTGACCGTCGTGGACGCGGGCGACAAGAACGTGGGCGCGAGCAGCGGCGCGCCGACGATCGCAGGCAACTGGACGCGCAATGACCTCCGTTCGATGGAGATCACCTCGGGCCACGCGCCGCGCGGGCCCACCGAAGTGATGGTCGACGCCGACACCGCCGAGAAGCACCATCTCGCGCTGGGCGACGAACTGCGCACCATCGCGGTCACGGGTGACTTCCGCGCGAAGATCTCCGGTATCGCCGCCTTCACCGTCACCAACCCCGGTGCGGCGGTCATCTTCTTCGACACGGCGACCTCCCAGCGTCAACTGCTCGGGGACACCGGCCGGTTCACCCATGTCAATGTCACCGCGGCCGAGGGTGTCGGGGACAGCCGGCTGAAGCGGGACGTGGCGGGCGCCCTCGGCGGCGGCGCGTACAAGCTGCAGACGCAGAAGGAGGCCGCGGACGCGAACCGCGCGGATGTCGGCTCCTTCCTCGATGTGCTGAAGTACGCGATGCTCGGCTTCGCCGGGATCGCCTTCCTCGTCGGCGTCTTCCTGATCGTCAACACGTTCTCGATGCTGGTCGCGCAGCGGACCCGTGAGATCGGTCTGATGCGGGCCCTCGGCTCCAGCCGTCGGCAGGTCAACCGCTCGGTGCTGCTGGAGGCCGTGCTGCTCGGGGTCTTCGGCTCGGTCGCCGGGGTCGGTGCCGGGGTGGGGCTCGCCGTCGGACTGATGAAGCTCATGTCGTCCATGGGCATGGATCTGTCCACCGGGGATCTGACGGTGAAGTGGACGACGCCGGCGATCGGGCTGGTGCTCGGTGTCGTCGTCACCGTCGTCTCGGCGTACGTTCCGGCCCGTCGGGCCGGGAAGATCTCCCCGATGGCGGCCCTGCGCGACGCGGGCACACCCGCCGACGGCCGGGCCGGATGGATCAGGGCGGCGATCGGTCTGGTGCTCACCGGGGCCGGCGGCGCCGCGCTCCTCATCTCGGCGCGGGCCGACGAGGCCGCTGAGGGGTCGGTCTTCCTCGGGGCGGGCGTGGTCTGCACGCTGATCGGCTTCGTCGTGATCGGTCCGCTGCTCGCGGGCGGTCTGGTCCGGGCGCTCAGCGCGGTGGTGCTGCGGATGTTCGGACCGGTCGGCCGGATGGCCGAGCGCAACGCGCTGCGCAACCCGCGGCGTACGGGAGCGACGGGCGCCGCGCTGATGATCGGGCTCGCGCTGGTGGCCTGTCTGTCGGTGGTCGGGTCCTCGATGGTCGCCTCCGCGACCGACGAGCTGGACAAGTCGGTCGGCGCGGACTTCATCGTCCAGTCCGACAACGGCCAGCCGATCATGCCGCAGGCCCAGGCGGCGCTGGAGAAGGCGCCGGACATCGCGCATGTCACCGAGTACAAGTGGGTCGACGTCAAGGTGACGGCCCCGGACGGGACGACGGAGTCCGACGGCATCGTCGCCGCCGACCCGACCTACGCCGAGGACCTGCGCCGCGAGACCGTCGCGGGTGAGCTGTCCGCCGCGTACGGCGAGGACGCGATGTCGGTGGGGGACGCCTACGCCACGAAGCACGGCATCGGACTCGGTGACCGGATGTCGGTCGTCTTCCCGGGCGGGAAGAGCGCCGAGCTGACGGTCGCGGCGATCACCTCGGACGACACGAATGTCGACAAGGGCGCGATGTACACCAACATCACCACCGCCCAGCGGTATGTGCCGGCCGACAAGATGCCCAAGAACCTGATCATGTTCGCGGCGGCCGAGGAGGGCAAGGAGAAGGAGGCGTACTCCGCCCTCAAGGACTCGCTCGCGGCCTACCCGCAGTACACGGTGCAGAACCAGACCGACTTCAAGCAGGACTTGAAGGACCAGATAGGCCAACTGCTCAATATCGTCTACGGTCTGCTGGCGCTCGCGATCATCGTCGCGGTGCTGGGGGTGGTGAACACCCTGGCGCTGTCGGTGGTGGAGCGGACCCGTGAGATCGGTCTGCTGCGGGCGATCGGGCTCTCCCGTCGCCAACTGCGCCGCATGATCCGGCTGGAGTCGGTGGTCATCGCCCTCTTCGGCGCCCTGCTCGGACTCGGGCTCGGCATGGGCTGGGGCACGTCGGCCCAGAAGCTGCTGGCCCTGGAGGGGCTCGGCGTCCTGGAGATACCGTGGCCGACGATCCTGACGGTCTTCGTGGCCTCGGCCTTCGTCGGACTCTTCGCCGCGCTGGTCCCGGCCTTCCGGGCCGGTCGGATGAACGTACTGAACGCGATCGCCACCGAGTAGAACGGTACGGTGGAGGCTCCGGCCTCGGTGGGCGTTCCTCCAACGTCCACCGGGGCCGGAGGGCATTATCACCGCGTCACGGTGTTGTCCGTCAGAACGTGCGCGGGCGGGGCGAGTTCACCCTTACGAGGGGTTGTAGCGTCATGTAACCGACCGGACACTGAGAGCGACGGACTCTCTCGGTCGGACGGATCCGACCGACATCCCGGGCCCGCTCAGAATGAGAGAGGGGACCGCTGTGTCCACAACCAACGCACCGGAAACCAACGCAGAGGTGGCGGCCAGGACGGACGGGCTCGCGGTGGCCGGCGGCAATGTCGCCGACCTGTGGCGAGGCTGGGTCGTCTGGGGCGCGTACAGGGGCTGGGTCAACTTCCCCGTCACCTGGAACGTCATCAACCCGAACTCGACGGTCATCGTCACCGCCTCCGAGGTCGACGCCAACGGCGTCCGCTTCATCGGAGCCGCCCCCATCACGGTGACGGGGATCGCCCCCGGCTCCGGAATCGTGACGGCCAAGATCAACATCGCCTGGGACACCCCGCTCCGTATCCGCACGGACGTGACCGTCCTCAACTGAACCGGCCCCTGAGGCGGAGGGTTTGACGCCGTCCGGTATCTCTCCGCAAGCGGCCCCGCACCGGCCGGAGCGCCCAGCTCCGGCCGGTTTGCGCGTTCCCCGCGAGTTCTGGACGTTTGCTCTCCGCTTACGGGAGCCGAGCGACGGCGGCACGGACGATCAGGGTCCCGATGTGGCCGGGAGCCGGCGCGTCGAGTACCTGTGCGTCCACTTCGGCGAACCCGGCAGTGAGCAAGAGCGCTTTCCACGCGGCGGGCGTGTAGCTGTAGCGGTAGGTGTACATCGCCTTGCCCGCGAAGCCCCCCTTGTACATGCCCTGCGCGCCGGACGTGCCGGGGATGGCCGGAGGGTGGGAGAAGACCAGGACCCCACCGGGGTTGAGCCGACGGGCGATCAGCGGAAGCAATTCCTCCGGGTCCGTGAACCAGGCGGCGCCGAAGATGGAATAGACGGCGTCGTACGTCTCCGTATCGTTTCGCAGGTGTTCCGTCACCTCAGCACAGACGAACCGGGAACCTCCCGGACCCCAGCGCTCGGTGATCCGCTCGACCATGACCGGGGAGAGGTCGACGCCAGTCGTCTTGACGCCTCGCTGAGCGAGATGGGCCAGGGCCCTCCCCGCCCCGCACCCGATCTCCAGAGCTGTCCCGGGGGAGCCCAGCAGTTCGGGCCCCGGCCCGTGACCGGCGTACTGTGTCCAGCCGAAGACGGGCTCGGAGTCGAGTACTTTCTCCGTGACGCTCCGGGACTGGGCGTACGTGTCCCAGAGTTCACGTTCGTGGTCGATGTTGTGGTGTGCGGGCAACGCGCTTCCTTTGTTCCTCGTCGACCTCGAACCCGCCCTTGCGTAACTCTTCGGCGGTCCGCATCACGTTCAGGCGTCGATGCCGGGGCCGGGGTCGGCGGCGAAGTGGTCGAACTCGCCTGCTTTGACGCCGAGTATGAAGGCGCGGAGCTTTTCGGGGGTGGTGGTGACGATGACGTCGGGCTCGTCGCTCTCCTGGATCTTGATGGAGCCGTCGTCGGCTGCGGCGAGGTAGACACACCCGTTCGCCTCGCCGCTGAACGTTGACTTCTGCCAGTGGAGGGCAGACATGCGCGTTCCTCTTCTCACAACTCTGCCGCGACCCGGTGAATCAGATCTCGGGACTTCGATGGTTCGAGGCTACAACTCTCCATACGGTCCAGAACCGTCCGGTACTTCGCCAGATGCGGTTGGGTATCGAGGAACGCGGCCCCATGATCGGTGTCGAGTTGGACCGTGTCCAAGGAGGGCACCACGTCGCGAATGACCGCGTGGGCATGTGCTCTGGTCTGGAGCAGCCCCGGCAGATGGACCACCGACGAGGCGTACATCGACGTCGCGTGGTGCTCCAGCTCCGCTAGGTCGATTGTGTCCGGCGGCAGCATGTCGCGGTACTCGTCCCACCAGCCGCGCGTCCGTCCCCCGGTCATCTCCGTCAGCGCGTTGATGTACGCCTCATCCGTACAGCTGTAGCCCCGCGCCAGGGCCCGGACTCGGTCCGCGCCCACTGCGTAGCGTCCCGACTCGATGCTGCTGATGCGTGGTTGGGAGGAGCCGTCGAGAACACCTGCCTGCGCCGTGCTCAGGTCCGCCTGCTGGCGGAGCCTGCGCAGCTCGGCGCCGAGGCGCCGCTGCCGCACCGTGGCCGGAGGATTGAATCATAGCGTCGTGGTTGGGGTGTGAAGCACGCCACTTCAACTGGCCGCGCCTCACGGCGCCTTACTCGCCATGCCCAACGGCATCAGCCGGGCTGGCGTCACCCCCCCTACAGACAGGGGAAAACCATGATGCCCGTATCGCCGCAGAGCCCTGCCCCGGAGCCGCTCGACTTCGCCCGGGAGGTCTACGAACTCGTACGTGACACGGCGCCACGCCTCTTCGCGGTCGTGGTGGAGTTCCGTCCAGGCGCGGAGGAAGCCGATGCCTTCGTCGTCGCCTGGGGCCTCGCGTACGCGGACGGCGCCGCCGAAGCCGTCGCGGTGGAGGGGCGCCGGCGGTGGAGCCTCGCCGCCGCCGAAAACGTCTTGCGGTACTTCGGCCGGGCGAAGGACTGTTCGCCTCGCCTGGTGTGGCTCACGCCGTCGGGCGTTGACGGGGACGTCCGTGACCGGGCCGCTTGACAGGGGCGCCTACCGGTCCGCCGTCCCGGGATCCACCACCCAGCGCATGGTCTGCCCGGTGATCTCACGGATCATGTCGAAGTCGCCGTCATAGTGCAGCACTGTCAGGCCGCGCCGTTCCGCCACAGCGGCGATCAGCACGTCGGAGAGCGAGAGCGCCCGATGGAAGCCCCGGCGCAGGGCCTCGCGCTGGAGCCACAGGGCACGCTCGTGCTCCTCGTCGTTGCAGGGCGAGTAGTCGAATCCGCGGAGGCTGAGGCGGATGCGGGACGCGTCCTGTTTGGTGCGCGCGCTGTAGACCATCTCGTACTCGACGACCGCGCAGGTCGTCAGGAGGCCGCGGTCGTTCAGGTCGTCCAGCACCTCACTCACCGCGGGCTGTCCCCATCGGGCCAGGGCCGACTTGTCCGCGAGGAAGACGCTCACGCAGCGGTCTTCCGGTCCCGGGGGCGAGAGCCGGCCGGGCCGGTGTTCTCGATGATCTCGCTGAAGTCGAGTTCCCCGGACTTCACGGCATCGGCGAACTCCTGACGCAGACGCCGTTTCACGGCATCCTCCATGGCGGCGCGTACGGCTGCCGCTTTGGTCTTGGTGTCGTACAGCCGCATGGCTTCCTCGACGATCTCGTCGTCGAGATCGATAACGGTGCGAGACATGGCCTCTCCTTCTTCCCTCCACGCATGAGACTGAAATGATATCGCCGACGCGCGTGCGACAGTATCGTTTCCTCTCGGATCGCTCATTCGTGGGGGCCGGGACACCCCGGTGCCCCGGGGCGGTAGGCGTCCCGGGGCACAGGCGGGGCAGCTCGTCAGTGGGGGGTCGGGGAGGGCTCCAGGATGAAGACGGGGATCTCGCGGTCCGTCTTCGTCTGGTACTCGGCGTACGGCGGGAACGCCTCGACCGCGCGGTTCCACCACGCGGTCTTCTCCTCGCCGGTGACCTCGCGGGCGATCATGTCCTGACGCTCGGGGCCGTCCTGGAGCTCCACCCGGGGGTCGGCCGTGATGTTGTGGTACCAGACCGGGTGCTTGGGGGCGCCGCCCATGGAGGCGACCGCCGAGTAGACGCCCTCGTGCTCCACCCGCATCAGCGGGCTCTTGCGGATCTTGCCGCTCTTCGAGCCCCGGGTGGTGAGGACGATGACGGGCAGGCCGTTCAGCGTCGTCCCCTCCGTACCGCCCGAGCTCTCGTACACCTCGACCTGCTCGCGTGCCATCTGCATCGAGCTGGGCTCGTACTCACCCTCAAGAGGCATGCTCATCCATCCCATCATCGGAATCCGGCATCGGACGTCGCGCCGGTCGCGGCCCGCGTCCCGTGCTTCCTTCAATGACCGATCGGGTTGGATCATTCCGGGTTGCCATCACTTCCTGTCACTTCCCGTCACCGGCCCCCGCTCCGGTCGGCTTCCGGTCCCGGGTGTCACACCGGCGTCGTACGCTGGAGAACCCCCGGCCCGTGAGACGTGTCGGGTCACTTGCGTTGCCCGCACTGTCAGCCCCGCTCGATCAGCCCCACTCGATCTGTCAGCCCCCGCTCGATCTCGGACCTGGATGGAACCCCCCTTCATGAGCCTGCACGGTCTGCTGGACGCCGTCGTACGTGACCCGGCGCTCGCCGAAGCGGTGAAGGCCGCCACCGATGGTCACCGCCCGTACCTCGACCTCGTCGGACCGGCCGCGGCGCGGCCCTTCGCGGTGGCCGCGCTGGCGCGTGAGGCCGGGCGGCCGGTGCTGGCCGTGACCGCGACGGGGCGGGAGGCCGAGGATCTGGCGGCGGCCCTGCGCTCGCTGCTGGACCCGGACACCGTCGTCGAGTACCCGTCGTGGGAGACCCTGCCGCACGAGCGGCTCTCGCCGCGTTCCGACACCGTGGGCCGCAGGCTCGCCGTACTGCGCCGGCTCGCGCACCCGGCGAAGGACGACCCCACGGCCGGCCCGGTCAGTGTGGTGGTCTCGCCCGTACGCTCCGTGCTCCAGCCGCAGGTCAAGGGGCTCGGCGAGCTGGAGCCGGTGGCGCTGCGCAGCGGCCAGAGCGCCGATCTGAACGCGATCACGGAGGCGCTGGCCGCCGCCGCGTACGCGCGGGTCGAGCTGGTCGAGAAGCGCGGCGAGTTCGCCGTGCGCGGCGGCATCCTGGACGTCTTCCCGCCCACCGAGGAGCACCCCCTGCGGGTGGAGTTCTGGGGGGACGACGTCGAGGAGATCCGTTACTTCAAGGTGGCCGACCAGCGCTCCCTGGAGGTGGCCGAACACGGACTGTGGGCGCCGCCCTGCCGGGAGCTGCTGCTCACCCCGCAGGTGCGGGAGCGGGCCGCCGCGCTCGCCGAGCTCCACCCGGAGCTGGGCGAGCTGCTCGGCAAGATCGCGGAGGGGATCGCGGTCGAGGGCATGGAGTCCCTGGCCCCGGTCCTCGTCGATGACATGGAACTGCTGCTGGACGTCCTGCCGGCCGGTTCGATGGCGCTGGTCTGCGACCCGGAGCGGGTACGGACCCGGGCCGCGGACCTGGTGGCGACGAGCCAGGAGTTCCTCCAGGCCTCGTGGGCGGCGAGCGCCGACGGCGGCGAGGCCCCGATCGATGTCGGCGCGGCCTCGCTGTGGGGCATCGCGGACATCCGGGAGCACGCCCGTGAGCTGGGCATGATGTGGTGGTCGGTCTCCCCGTTCGCCGTGGACGAGGAGCTGGAGGACGCGTCGGGCGAGGCCATCACGCTGGGGATGCGCGCCCCGGAGACGTACCGCGGCGACACCGCACGCGCGCTCGCCGACACCAAGGGCTGGCTGGCGGACGGCTGGCGCACGGTCTTCGTCACGGAGGGGCACGGCACGGCGGCCCGTACGGTCGAGGTCCTCGGCGGCGAGGGCATCCCGGCCCGGCTCGACACCCCCGGCGCCCGCACCGCCCGCGGTCTTGAGGAGATCACCCCGTCCGTCGTCCATGTCGCCTGCGGCTCGATCGACTACGGCTTCATCGACCCGGACCTCAAGCTCGCCGTGCTCACCGAGACCGACCTCTCCGGCCAGAAGGCGGCGGGCAAGGACGGCGCGCGGATGCCGGCCAAGCGCCGCAAGACCATCGATCCGCTCACGCTGGAGACGGGCGACTACATCGTCCACGAACAGCACGGCGTCGGCCGGTACGTCGAGATGGTGCAGCGCACGGTGCAGGGCGCGACCCGGGAGTATCTGCTCGTCGAGTACGCCCCGGCCAAGCGCGGCCAGCCCGGCGACCGCCTCTACATCCCCACCGACCAGCTGGAGCAGGTCACCAAATACGTCGGCGGCGAGGCCCCGACGCTGCACCGCCTCGGCGGCGCGGACTGGACGAAGACCAAGGCGCGCGCCAAGAAGGCGGTCAAGGAGATCGCCGCCGACCTGATCAAGCTCTACTCGGCGCGGATGGCGGCCCCCGGCCATGCCTTCGGACCCGACACCCCCTGGCAGCGGGAGCTTGAGGACGCCTTCCCGTACGTGGAGACGCCCGACCAGCTCTCCACCATCGCCGAGGTCAAGGAGGACATGGAGAAGACGGTCCCGATGGACCGGCTGATCTGCGGCGACGTCGGCTACGGCAAGACGGAGATCGCCGTACGGGCGGCCTTCAAGGCGGTCCAGGACGGCAAGCAGGTCGCGGTCCTCGTCCCGACGACGCTGCTGGTGCAGCAGCACTTCGGCACGTTCTCGGAGCGGTACGCGCAGTTCCCGGTCGCCGTGAAGGCCCTCTCCCGCTTCCAGTCGGACGCGGAGGCGAAGGCGACGCTCCAGGGCCTCAAGGAGGGCGCGGTCGACATCGTCATCGGCACGCACCGGCTCTTCTCGTCCGAGACCAGGTTCAAGGACCTGGGGCTGGTCATCGTGGACGAGGAGCAGCGGTTCGGTGTGGAGCACAAGGAGCAGCTGAAGAAGCTGCGCGCCAACGTCGACGTCCTCACCATGTCCGCGACGCCCATCCCCCGTACGCTCGAAATGGCCGTCACCGGCATCCGCGAGATGTCGACGATCACCACACCGCCGGAGGAGCGCCATCCGGTGCTGACCTTCGTCGGCCCGTACGAGCAGAAGCAGATCGGCGCGGCCGTCCGGCGTGAACTGCTGCGCGAGGGCCAGGTCTTCTACATCCACAACCGCGTGGAGTCGATCGACCGGGCGGCGGCGCGGCTGCGCGAGATCGTCCCCGAGGCGCGGATTGCGACGGCGCACGGCCAGATGGGCGAGAGCGCGCTGGAGCAGGTCGTGGTCGACTTCTGGGAGAAGCGATTCGATGTGCTGGTCTCCACGACGATCGTCGAGTCCGGGATCGACATCTCCAACGCCAACACCCTGATCGTGGAGCGCGGCGACAACTTCGGCCTCTCGCAGCTGCACCAGCTGCGGGGCCGGGTGGGGCGCGGCCGGGACCGCGGCTACGCGTACTTCCTGTACCCGCCGGAGAAGCCGCTGACCGAGACCGCCCACGAGCGCCTCGCGACGATCGCCCAGCACACGGAGATGGGCGCGGGCATGTATGTGGCGATGAAGGACCTGGAGATCCGCGGCGCGGGCAATCTGCTCGGCGGCGAGCAGTCCGGGCATATCGCGGGCGTCGGCTTCGATCTGTACGTACGGATGGTGGGCGAGGCGGTCGCCGACTACCGCGCGTCCATCGAGGGCGGGGTGGAGGAGGCGCCGCCGCTGGAGGTCAAGATCGAGCTGCCGGTCGACGCGCATGTCCCGCACGAGTACGCGCCGGGAGAGCGGCTGCGGCTGCAGGCGTACCGGTCGATCGCCTCCGCCAATACGGAGGAGGACATCGCGGCGGTCCGCGAGGAGCTCACCGACCGCTACGGCAAGCTCCCCGAGCCGGTGGAGAACCTGCTGCTGGTGGCGGGGCTGCGGATGCTGGCGCGGGCGTGCGGGGTCGGCGAGATCGTGCTCCAGGGCGCGAACATCCGCTTCGCGCCAGTGGAGTTGCGGGAGTCGCAGGAGCTGCGCCTGAAGCGGCTCTATCCCCGTACGGTCATCAAGGCGCCGGCGCACCAGATCCTGGTACCGCGCCCGACGAGCGGGAAGATCGGCGGCAAGCCGGTCGTGGGCCGCGAACTGCTGGCGTGGACAGGCGAGTTCCTGACGACGATCCTGGGCTCTTAGGCCTGCCGGGGCGGCGGGGCCGGGACACCCCAAGGCCACCGACTGAGCGGCTTCAGGTGACGGAGAGTGCCAGGAGCGCGGGCGCGAGCACGCTCATTCCGTTGTTGACGGCGTGGACGCAGACGCCCGGCCATACCGATCCGGTCCTGCGGAGCAGGAGCGCGGAGGTGGCACCGACCACGAAGGCGATGGGCAGGATGATGTTCACGCCGTGCGCGAGGGCGAAGATCGCGGAGCTGCCGATGACGCCGGCCCAGGGGCCGTAGCGCCCGAGAGCGTTGGCCAGTACTCCGCGGAAGGCGAGCTCTTCCCCGATCGGGGTGGCGATCGCGCCGAAGAGGATCGTGAGGACGAACGAGAGCGCTCCTCCGCTCGCGGCGGCACGGTAATCACCCTGCGGGTTGCTGGTGTCGCCGGAGATCTGGACGTAGGCGATCGCCACCACGAGGTTCAGAAGGAATGCGCCGGCCCCGAGTCCGGCGCCGAGCAGGAGCCACTTCCCGGCCACTCGTCGCAGTCCGAACGCCGCCAGGTCCCGGACGCGGAGGAGGAAGGCGATCCCGAACGCGCCGAGGCCGGCCAGCGCGGACACCGCGTAGCTCACGATCCCGCGCGCGACGGCGTGCTCGTCGGATATGGAGACGATCACGGCGATACCCGCGGCGACGAGCGCGGCGTACGTCACCGCCGCGACGGCGATCTCGGGCCATCCGGGCCGCTTCTCGGCGTGCGCCGGTGGTGCGTCGGGGAGTGCGGCTGCGGGGGCGGTGCTCAGGCGATTCTCGGGCACGATGTCTCTCCACTCGTTAGTACGCTGTACCAGCATACTGTACCGGTACAGCGTACCTGGTACGGTGTACTACCATGCGCGTATGTCCAGACGGGAAGAGATCATCGAAGCGGCCGTGCACCTGGCGAGGGCCGAGGGCATCGGCGCCCTGAGCGTGCGGGCCGTCGCGAACGCGGCGGGCATCGGGCCGACGACGTTGCGCCACTACTTCCCGACCCAGGCCGAGCTGCACCAGGCCGTCGCGGGCGCGGTCGTCGGCGGGTCTCTCGACGACCTGGCCATCGCGGACGACACGCGCGAGCCGGTCCAGCGGCTGTACGAATGCCTCCTGCAGTTCCTTCCTCCGCCGGAGCATCGGGAGGCTGTACTGGGCGGCTGGTTCGAGCTGTACCGGCTCGCCCTGGGCCCGGAGCCCCTCCCAGCGGTACGCGACCTGCTGGAGAGCGGGCACCACTCGTCCGCGCAGGTGCTCCAGCGGTGGCTCGGAACGCTCGCCGGCCAGGGACACGTGGTGCCCGACGAGGTCGGCACGCACGCCGCCCGCGCTCTCGCGCTGATCGACGGGCTCCATCTGAACCTCCTGCTCGGCACCGAGCGCCTCGACATCGAGGCGGCGAGGGACACCCTGCGGTGGTTCGCCGAACGTGTGATCGCCTAGCTCCAGGGGCCGAGTACTAGAGTTCGGCGGTGAGCAGTCTTGGGGAACACATAGCGCGAACGTGTCGTAGGGGAAGGGCTCTTGTCCTCCCCGTCGTGTCCGTGGTGGTACTGACGGGGTGTTCGGGGGAGCTGGGCGCGGATCCCGACGCGTCGGCATCGGCATCGGCGTCGAGCGGGGGCGGCGGCAGCGGTGGTGGCGGATACGGCGCCGGGCCGCTCGGGAATCCCGACGGGACGAAGCCGGGGCTCGCGGCGATCGGTTCCGAGGCCGACCGGAAGACCGCGCGCCGGCTGATCGAGCAGGTGCGCACCGCCGGGCGGGGGCCCAGGACCGGTTATGACCGGGACGAGTTCGGCTACGCCTGGATGGACACGGCGGACGGGGTGCCGCTGGCGCGCAACGGCTGCGACACCCGGAACGACCTCCTCCAGCGCGACGGCCGGGAGCTGCGCTTCCGTGCGGGTTCCGACTGCGTGGTCGCGTCCATGACGCTGCACGACCCCTACACCGGCAAGACCGTCGAGTGGCGCAAGGAGCGGGCGAGCGAGGTGCAGATAGACCATGTGGTCCCGCTGTCCTACAGCTGGCAGCTCGGTGCCTCCCGCTGGTCCGAGAAGAAGCGCAGGCAGCTGGCGAACGACGTGCTGAATCTGCTGCCGGTGGAGGGCCGCGCCAACTCGGCCAAGCGTGACTCCGGTCCGGCGTCCTGGCTTCCGCCGGACAAGGCGGTGCGGTGCGCGTACGCGGTCCGGTTCGGTCAGGTCGCGCTCAAGTACGAGATGCCGGTGACCACGGCGGACAAGCGGGCGATGCTCCAGCAGTGCGGCGGCTGACCCTGCCGCTGACCCCTGCCGCCGACTCCTGCCGCTGACGGACGGAACAGGACCGTTCGGCCCGAGCGGGGAACCACCCGGCCGCGTCGATCATCAGTTCTTGTGACACGAGAAACAGGAAGAAACATCTTCCGGAGGCGGGGAGTTGACGAGCCGCACGAGGACACGTCGGCGCTGCCGGCCCGGCTCCCCTCCGCACACCCCGTAAGGAACACGCTTGTCTTCCCACATATCGATCCTCCCCCGTCGCCTGCGGCGCACCGCGACAGTGTCCGTCCTCGCCGGTACCGTCGCCGCGATCATGGCCACGGCCTTCCCGGCGAGCGCGACACCCGCCACCGGTGCGGAGGAGCCCCGGTCCGAGGTCTCCTGCACGTCCGACAAGGCCGGCCTCGCGAGCCGGCTCAGCGAGGACATCCAGGCCGTGGTGGACGACGCCACCCTCAAGGGACGGGTCTCCGTCGCTCTGTACGACCGCACCACGGGCACCACGTGCGCGTTCAACGCGGACCAGCGGTACGACTCGGCGAGCGTCGTCAAGGTCATCGTTCTGGGCGCGCTCCTGCGCCAGGCCCAGGACGAGAACCGGGACCTGACCTCGGACGAGCGCACGCTCACCACCAAAATGATCACGGCGTCCGACAACGACGCGACGACCACGCTGTGGAAGCAGCTCGGTCTCGCCCGTATCTCGGACTTCCTGCGCCTCGCGGGCATGGAGCGGACGACTCCCGATCCGGACGGCTTCTGGGGGCTGACGCAGATCAACGCCGCCGACCAGCTCAGGCTGATGGAGCTGCTCACCTCGGCGAACCCCGTGCTCGACGACGACCGCCGTGCCTACGCGCTGGACCTCATGAACCAGGTGATCCCCTCTCAGCGCTGGGGCGTCCCCACGGGCGCGCCGAGCGAGGCGACGGTACACGTCAAGAACGGCTGGCTTCAGCGCAGCAGCGGCGGCTGGCGTGTGCACAGCGTCGGCGCGTTCACCGGGCAGGGGCATGACTACGGTCTCGCCGTCCTGACCGCCGACAACACGGACATGCCCGCCAGCGTCGCGGTGATCGAGAACATCGCCGGGAAGGTCCACGCGGACCTCAACGGGACCACGTTCTCCACATTCCAGGAGCAGCGCCGCCAGGCCCTGCCCACCACCTCCGACGGTTCGCTGGTGCCCGACGGCAACCGGTGACCCACCCCGCCGCCCGGCTTCGGCCGGGCTGCGGAACCGGGTGAGCGCAATCCGAACGAGAGCCCCTAGGCCGGTCGCGCCCGCAGGAACGCCGACGTCGAGACGCGGCCCAGCATCTCCAGCCGCGACGAGCCGCTCGCCAGGTGCTTGTCCGTGGCCTCCTGGACGCCCGGCCAGTGGCCGTCGCCGTAGTCGTCGAGAACGACGATCCCGCCGGGTGCCACGATCTCCTCGACCCACTCCAGGTCGGCCCGCACGCCTTCCGCGGAGTGGTCGCCGTCCACCACGATCACGCCGTACTCACGGTCGGAGACCGCGGCCCGCACCTCGGGGTCCCCGGAGAAGCCCTGCTGTATGCGGGCCTCCTCGCCGGCCCTGCCGCCCAGCGCGAGGTTGGCGCGTACGACGTCCAGCCGCACCGGCGTACCCGTCGGCTCGGCGGACTGCTTCGCGCCGGGCTGGAGCTGGCTGCCCACCAGCGGGTCGACGATCGTCAGCCGCGCCTCCGTACCGGCACGGTGCAGCATGCGCGTCATCGTGGCCGAGAACAGGCCGTACAGCGTGCCGATCTCCAGGACGTCGCCGTTCGGCGGGGCGAGCAGCGGGACGGTGGCGAGCTTGCCGCACACGTTGGAGGTGGAGCCGGCCAGCCGGCCCACGGCCAGCGCCTCCAGCGCGATCACATTGCGGTACGCGACGGTCACGTTGCGCCGGGCGTAGCCGCCGTCCTCTCCCGTCACCTCGGCTATCTGCCGTACGAGGGTGTCGATCTGGGCGGGCGTGGGCACGCGGTGGCCGCTGCGCCCCGTCCGGTCGAACAGCAGGCCGAACGCGTACTGCTGAGCCCGCAGGTCCGCGACCTCGCTCTTGAGGGCGTCAAGATCCTTGCGCAGGGGCGAGTGCTTGATGCGCCGGTCGACCATGCCGGCGGCCGGCCGCAGGATTCGCTTCGCCAGCTTGTTGCTCAAAAGAGAAGACATGCGCGGAAACTACGCTCCGGCAAGGGCATGGCGGGCCACGCCTCAGTGCTCAGTCAATGAAGTGTTGGTGTCGCGGGAGCGACGCGCGCATGGCGCGATGGCGCGCGGCGGCGACGAAAGCGACGGTGACCAGCACGGTCGTGGCGGCCCCGGTGCCGGACGCCGTGGTCCCGTCGCGACGGGGTTTCGGCGACGCGATAAAGATCGGATATGCCGGTACGAAACGGTAAATCAGCCATCAATTCCCCCCGTTCACCGAACGGTTGCCCGCAGGTCGTACGGGATGTCCTTCCGCGACATTCCCGCCGGATTCTGTTCTCCTGGAGTGGAGCGGCCTCCGCCGGAGCCGTAACCAGGGGGAGCGCGCACGCACATGACGGTCCGGATCCAGATGGTCAGATTCGCGCTGGTGGGAGCCGCGAACACGGGGACGTACTACGCCTTCTACCTGCTGTTGCTGACCCGGCTGCCGTATGTCGCCGCACATGTCGTCGCGTCCGTGCTGAGCATGATCGGCTCGTTCTTCCTGAACAGCTGGTTCACCTACCGGACCCGTCCCACCTGGCGGAAGTTCCTGCTCTTCCCGCTCACCAACGCGGCGAACTTCGTGATCACCACCGTCGGGGTCTATGTGCTGGTGGACGTCCTGCACTTCGGCAGCCGGTACGCGCCGCTGATCGCGGCGGCCGGGGCCATCCCGATCACGTTCGTGGTCTCCCGCGCGATCATGCTCCGCCCTGACCCCGTCAAGGGCGGCGATCCCGTGAAGGGCAGCGACCCCGTCAAGGGCGGCGATCCCGTGAAGGGCGGCGATCCCGTCCAGGCAAGCGACTCCGTCCAGGGCACCGACCCCGCGGGGGGCGCCGGCCACGTGACCGCGGCCGACGCCCCCGCCGTCACTTCGCCGGTGGCGGGGCCGGCAGGCTCAGGCCGGTGAAGACCGGCGCGGCGGCCGGGGAGCCGGCCGCGTCCGGAGCGGCACTCCGCGCCATCCGCGCGAAGCCCGGGTTCAGCTGGTACAGCCGGGTCTGGTGGGTCGCCGTACGGAACATGTAGGCCCAGGTCGGACCCGACGCGTCGGTGTACTCGAACGCGGTCGGCTCGGTGGCCGCCTGCTCGTCGCTCGGCTGCTGCCAGGGCCGCCAGACCCCTGTGCCCTGGAGCGTCTCGCCGGTGTTGTGGATCGTGCCGTCCGTGCCGAGCACCAGCACCTCGGTGATCCCGTTGACCGGGCTGATCACGGCGCTGGGCGAGCCCTTCGCGGTGACCCCGTCGATCGTGGACCACGCGCCGTAGGCGCCGCCCTCGGCGGACTGGCTGGTCGTGACGACCGTACCGTTGCCGTCCGTGGCGAAGACCCGCAGGCGGTAGCCCGGGTAGACGACGACCGCCGGGGTGCCGGTCACGCCCTGCGCGCCGAGCGCGGTCCACGCGGACAGCGTGCCGGCCTCCTTGAACAGCGCCGTGCTCAGCACGCCGGAGGTGTTGCGCCCGAAGAGCTGGATCCCGTCGCGGACGGTGACCGCGGTGAAGGGCCCCTCGAAGCCGCTGCCCCCGAGCGGCATCCAGCCCATGAAGTCCACGTCGGCGCGCTGCTGGATGCGGTACCAGGGCTTGCCGTCGGCGTCCGAGGCGAACTGGACCAGCAGCCCGGTCGGGGTCTTTCCGGTGACGACGTGCTGCGCCATCGCCCCGCCGAGGTTGATCCAGTTGCCCCAGTCCTCGGACGAGACGGCGGTCTGGTTGCGCTGCCAGACGCTGCCCGAGGTGTTGTGCGCGCTCACCACGACGCGACCGTCGGCATGCGAGGCGAGGGACGGCTGCCCGGTGAAGGCCTCGTTGCCCGAGATCGTCGTCCACTTGACGCCGTTGAAGTCCGACGGGTCGGACTGCCTGCCGTACACCAGCCGGCCGATGCTGTCCGTGTACGCGTACTCCAGCGCGCCCGACGGCGAGCGCATCGCGGAGCCGCGGCTGTACGGCTCCTGCGCCACGACCGGTGCCGGCGGCGTGTGGTTGGAGTCGAGGCGGCAGGAGTCCGGGGTCGTGGACACCGAGGTGTACGCCGCCCAGCCGCTGCTCTCCACCAGCTTGTTGTAGACGGGGAAGTTGCCCAGCGTCTCGTCGTAGCGGTAGTAGCGGACCTCGCCGTTGCCCTTGACCCGGAGCAGCGTGTCCCCGCCGTACGAGCTCATGAACTTGGTGTCGCTCCAGTCCGCGGCGGACACCAGGACATGGCGCTCCAGCCAGCGCTGGCTGGTGTAGTCGTAACGCGACCGGTAGAGCTTGCCGTCGGAGGCGGCGCGGCCGAACAGCACGCCCCTGTCACCGGCGTAGATCGCGTCGTAGCGGTCCCAGCCCATGTCGACGATCTTGCCGCCGTCGTCCACGAAGTCGTCGGCCGCCGCGTCGTAGCGCCACCAGCGCAGCCCGCCGCTGGAGGGCTGGAACGTCCAGAGGTTGCCGCCCCGGTCCATGGTGATGTCGTCGGTCCTGGTGCCCGTGCGGAACTCGGCGAAGCCGGTGCTGATCTTCTTGTGGTGCACGTCCCAGGTGGCCGTCGTGCTGATGCGGTGGCTGTAGTACAGCCCGTCCGCCTTGATCCCGTAGAACGCGCCGGCGGGCCCGGCCAGCATCCTGCCGTAGCCGGACCATCCCGTGTCGATGGTGGTGGCGGCGGGCAGGGCGTTGCCGACGCCCGGCCCCGGCATGTCCTGGCGCAGCAGCTTGCCGGCCGTGTCGATCGCGTACGTCGGTCCACTGGTGTTGCAGGTGAGCGGCACGGCCGCGTGCGCGGTGCCGGGAAGGGCCCCCAGCAGGGGCAGTGCGGCCACCGCGGCCGTGGCGAGTGCCGTCCAACGCCCGGTTCTTCGGGGCGAATTGAGAGTCATGCGCTGGACGCTAAGCGTCTCTGGGTGAACGGTGCGGTAGCGGTTGGGTGAACAACGTGTCGGCGAAAGCGGCCAACAGGTGAACCCTGCGTGCGGGTCTCGACATGTCCATCACATCCTCCTCATGATCTGGTTGATCGTTTCGTTTCGGATCGGTGGGGGGACCGTGCCGGCATACCGAAGGCATGTACGGACATTTCTGATGGCCCGTCTGTGCCGCACTGGATGGGTCAAGTTGATCGCGCTCGCCGCGATCGGCTTCGTCGCCGTCGGCACCCTGGCGGTGGCCGGTGTGGGGTTCCCGCTGTTCCCCGAGCCGCTGCCCGGCGCGAAGGGCCCGGGACAGCGCTGGGGCAGCGCCGAGGGCCGGGACCATCTGGCCGTCGACGGGACCAACCGCACCACCGGGCAGTCGCTGCGCGCCAAGTACCCGCTGCGCGCGCCGTCGTCGGCGAAGCCGGCCGAGGGGCGCAACACCGCTTCCGTCGCCACGCCGCCCTCGCCCGCCGCCGTCACCGGCTTCGACCGCGCGACCAGCGAGGAGATCGTCTCCGAGCGCGACGCGCACAGCCGTACGTACGCGAACGCCGACGGCACCGAGACCACCGAACTCTCCACCACCCCCATGCACTTCCGCGACAGCGCGGGCGCCTGGCAGCCGGTCGATCCCGCGCTGGTCGCGTCGGACGGCGGCTGGAGGGGCGCGGCGGGCTCCGTGGGCGTACGGCTCGCCGGCCGGGCGGACGCGGCGCGGCTCGCGGCCGTGACCTTCCCCTCCGGTGAGTCCTTCGCGTACGGGCTGGACGGTGCGGCCGGCGCGAAGGGCAGCGCGGGGGAGACCGCGGAAGGCGGCGCGGCGGACAGCCGCGTCAGCTACCGCGAGGTCCTGCCCGAGACCGATCTGTGGCTGGACTCGCGGGCGGGCGGCGTCAAGGAGACGCTCGTCCTGCGCTCCACCGACGCCCCCACCAGCTTCGACTTCCCGCTCACGCTCACCGGCCTCACCGCGAAGCCCGGCACCGCGCGGCTCGGCGGCGAGGGCTCCGTCGTCCTCGTCGACGACCGGGGGCGTACGAAAGCCGTCATCCCGGCCGGCTTCATGGAGGACGCCGACGGCGCCGTCTCCCACGCCGTCCGCTACGAACTGATCGCGCGGGACGGCGGCCAGGCCCTCCGGATCAGCGCCGACCGCGACTGGCTCGCCGATCCGGCCCGCGCCTTCCCCGTCCGGCTCGACCCGTCCGTCGACACCACCACCGCCTCCCGCTCCATGTACGTCACGGAGAACGGACCGGTCGCGGGGTCGAACGAACTGCACGTCGGCAAGGGCACGGCCGGCTCCACCGCCTCCTACCTCGGCTTCCCCGGCCTCGACACGGAGCTGAGGAACCACAAGATCTTCGGCGCGCAGCTCCAGGTCGTGAACTACGACGCGCCCTCCTGCAAGCCCCGTTCCGTCTCCGTCCATCCGGTGACCCAGTCCTGGACGACCGCGACCGGCGGCTCGTACCCCGGTCCCTCGGTCGGCGGCTCGCTGGCGTCCAAGTCCTTCGCGTACGGGTATATCGCCGTCGGCTCGTCGAAGTCCGGCTGCCCCACCGCCGGTGAGCTGTTCGACCTCGGCAAGGGCGGCCGTGATCTGGTGCAGCGCTGGGTGGACGGCAGCCAGCCCAACTACGGGCTCTCGCTGCGCGCTTCGGCGTCCGACCCGCTCGGGTTCAAGAAGTTCACCGGCGACACCACGGACAACCCGCCGAAGCTGTTCGTCACGCACTCCCCGTACAACGCGTCCTACTCCTTCCCCAAGCCGGTGCCCGACCCGCCGGTCCTCCAGAACCAGGCGGGCAAGGTCAAGGTCACCGTCACCAACAAGGGCGCGGAGACCTGGACCACGGGCGGCTACTACCTCGCCTACCGGGCGTACGACTCCAAGGGCAAGCTCGTCACCCAGCAGCGCGCGGCCGATGTCGCGGGGTCGGTGGCGCACGGCGGGCGCATCACCTTCGACGCGACCATCAAGGCGCTGCCGCCGGGCACCTACATGCTCGACTTCACGATGGTCCGCACGGGCGGCAAGGTCTTCACCGACGAGCAGGTGCCGCCGGGCCGGCTCGTCCTCCAGGTCTTCGACATCGCGCCGGTGGTCAAGGAGCAGTTCCCGCCCAACGGCTACCAGGCGCAGACCCTCACCCCGCAGCTGTGGGCGGCAGGCGTCGACATCGACGCGCCGCCCGGCCTGGCGCTCCAGTACAAGTTCGAGATCTGTGAGGCGGACAAGGAGGGCAAGCCGACCGCCTGCACCACCTCCGCGTACCAGCCGGGCTCCGCCTATCCGGTGCCCGCCGGGCGGCTGAAGTGGGGCACGACGTATCTGTGGCGCGGCTTCGTCAAGGACGCGTCGAACGAGGTGCCGACCACGCAGGTCGCGCTGGTCGCGGCCGTCCCGCAGCCCGAGATCACCTCGCGTCTCGCCGAGGCCCAGGGCAAGGAGTTCGACCCGAACGTCGGCAACTTCACCACGGCCGCCATCGACGCGTCCGTGGCCGGGGTGGGCCCTGACCTGACGCTCGTACGGACGTACAACAGCCTGGACCCGCGGCGTGACGCCGCCTTCGGCGCGGGCTGGTCGACGCGGTACGACATGCGGCTGACCCCCGACGACGACGGCACGGGCAATGTGGTCATCCGCTACCCGGACGGCCAGGACGTCCGCTTCGGGAAGAACGCGGACGGTACGTTCGCCCCGCCGCCCGGCCGGTTCGCCAAGCTGACGGCGGACGCCGCGACCAGTACGTACCGGCTCCAGGACAAGTCGGGCACGGTCTACGACTTCAGCTCCTCCGGCCTGCTGGTGAAGGTCACCGACCCGTTCTCCACGGCCGTCACCTACACCTACTCCGGCGGGAAGCTCTCGACGGCGGTCAACGCCCGTACCGGCCGCTCCCTCACCTTCACCTGGACCGGCGCGCATGTCACCAAGGTGGCCACCAACGCCGTCGACGGCGCCGCGCTGAGCTGGAGTTACACCTACACCGGCGACCGGCTGGACTCGGTGTGCGACCCGGCGGCCGGCTGTACCCGGTACGGCTACGGCGCGGGCAGCCACTACCGCACCAGCGTCCTCGACTCCCGCCCCGAGTCCTACTGGCGGCTCGGCGAGGCGGAGGGCGCCGCCGCGAACAGCGCCGTCGAGGTCAACCTCGGCAAGGACCGCGGCACCTACACCGATGTGGCGCTCGGCGCGGCCGGCGGGATCACCGGCGACCCCGGCACCGCCGCCACCTTCAACGGCACCACCTCCCGGGTCGACCTGCCCTCCGGCACGCTCAAGAAGAGCCGTGACGCGGCGGTCGAGGTCTGGTTCAAGACCATCGCGTCGGGGCTCGGCGGTCCGCTCGTCGGCTACCAGAACAAGGCCTGGGGCACGGCCCCGACCACCGGAGCGCCGCTGCTCTACGTCGGTACGGACGGCAAACTGCGCGGCCAGTTCTGGACCGGCACCGCCGCGCCCATCACCGACATCACCAAGAACGTCAACGACGGCAAGTGGCACCACGCGGTGCTCTCCGTCTCCGGCTCCACCCAGAACCTGTACCTGGACGGCAAGCTCTCCGGCACCCTCACCGGCGCCCAGCTCAGCCAGAACGACCTGACGTACAACCAGATCGGCGCCGCCCGTACGGTCACCCCGGCGTCCTGGCCCAGCTGGGGCCCCGCCGCCGCCAAGTCCTTCGCGGGCACCATCGACGATGTCGCGGTCTACCACCGTCCGCTGGGCGCCGCGGCCGTCGCGAGCCACTACCGCGAGGGCGGCCGGGCCGCCGATCTGCTCACGTCCACGACACTGCCGTCGGGCCGCACCGCCACCGAGGTGCAGTACGACACCTCCCGCGACCGGGTCGAGGAGTACACCGACCGCAACGGCGGTACGTGGAAGATCGGCGCGCCCGCGGTCTTCGGCAACGACAAGGACCTGCGGCGCACCGTCGAGGTCCATGACCCCATGGACGCCCCCTACTTCTACGAGTACGACGGTCTGACCTCGCGGATGCTGCGCTACGGCGAGCCGATGGCGCTCGGCGCCCGCGAACCCGCCACGCCCTCGTCCTCGCAGCCGCCGGAGCCGCCGGCCGAGATCTGCACCAAGCCCGACCCGGGCGACCCGGCCTTCTGCACCAATCCGCCGGGGGACGGCGGCAGCGAGCCCGACTTCATCCGGCACCCCGTGGACGGCGTGGCCATCCGCACGTTCGGCTATGACGACAAGGGCTTCCAGACCGCGATCACCAGCGAGAACGGTGACACCGTCGCGCTGGGCTACGACGACCGCGGCAATGTGGTCCGCCGTACGACCTGCCGGGCCAAGGACGACTGCCAGACCGCGTACACCACCTATCCGGTGCCGACCGGCGACTTCGACCTGCGGGCGGACCAGCCCTCCGAGACCCGTGACGGCCGCTCCACCAGCGCCACCGACAACCGCTTCCGCACGCAGTACCAGTACAACGACAAGGGGGCGCTGCTCCTCCAGACGGCGCCCGACGGCGGGGTCGTGCGCCATGCGTACACCACCGGCGCGGAACCGGCGGTCGACGGCGGCAACACGCCCACCGGACTCCCGCTGACCACCACCGACCCGCTCGGCAAGCTCACCCGCTACCGGTACTTCAAGAGCGGTGACCTGGCCCAGCTGACCGAACCGTCCGGCCAGATCACCAAGTACACCTATGACGCGCTGGGCCGCAAGCGCACCGAGACGACCGTCTCGGACGCCCAGCCGGCCGGGGTCACCACGACCTTCACCTACGACAAGCTCTCCCGGGTCGCCACCGTCACCGACCCGGCCGCGACCAACGCCGTCACCCTCGGCAAGCACCAGCAGAAGACGGCGACCAGCTATGACGCCGACGGCAATGTGGTGCGCACCGAGGTCAGCGACCTGCTCGGCGGCGACGCGACACGCGTGATGACCTTCGCCCTCGACGACCGGGGCCGCCCCGAGACGGTCACCGACGCCGAGGGCAGCGAGACCTCGTACACCTACGACGTCTTCGGCAACAAGACCTCGATGGTGGACGCCAACGGCAACCACTTCGACTACCTCTACACCGCGCGCAACATGATGGCCGAGACGCGGCTGCGCGACTGGGAGGACGACGGCGGGGACGACGACTACACCGTCCTGGAGTCGTTCGCGTACGACATGGGCGGCCGGGTCGCCAGGAACACCGACTCGATGGGGCGCACCGTCGTCTACGAGTACTTCGGCGACGACCTGGTCAAGTCCGTCACGCTCAAGGACTTCCACAACCCCGACGGCACCAAGCGCGACCTCGTCATCGAGGCCAACACCTACGACGGCGCGGGCAATGTGCTCACCGAGACGGCGGGCAACGGCAAGCTCGTCACGCAGTACACCTATGACGCGGTGGGCCGTACGAAGTCGACGGTCACCGACCCGAGCGGGGTGGCCCGCCGCACCACACTGACCTACGACCTCGCGGGCAATGTGAAGACCTCCGCCTCCGGGGGGCTCGCGTCCAATGTGCCGTGGCCGGTGAGCGTCAACCCCGAGACCGTCAGCTACCAGTACGACGACGCGGGCAACGCGATCGAGGAGACCGTCGAGAACGGCACCCAGTCGCGCACCACGAAGTACGGCTACGACCAGCGCGGACTGACCATCTCCCGGACCGACCCGGGCGGCCGTACCACCGAGTTCACCTACGACGAGCTGGGCCGGCCGCTGTCCTCGAAGGCACCGGAGGTGCGGACGGAGTCCGGCGGCGGCGCGCCCGTCGCCACCCGCCCCATCACCTACACCGGCTACGACACATTCGGCGCGGCGACCGAGTCGGTGGACGCGCTCGGCCGGATCAACCGCTCCACCTACGACCGGCTCGGCCGGCTCGTCACCACCACCGCGCCCGGCTACACGGCGCCCGGCTCCACCACCCCCGTCACCCCGGCCGTCACCAACTCCTATGACGCGCTGGGCAATGTGACCGCGTCGACCGACCCGCTGGGGCGGGTGACGCGCTACGAGTACGACCGGCAGAACCGGCTGACGGTCAGGGACGAGCCGACCGGTTCGGGCTCCGGCGACGACCGCGCCCGCTGGTCGTACACGTACACCCGCACCGGCGAGGTGCTCTCGGTCACCGACCCGAACGGGGCGCGCGCCGAGACGACGTACGACGACATGGACCGGCCGGTCACCTCCACCCAGATCGAACGCGCCCCGCAGCCGGGCTCCTTCACCACCCGCAACGAGTACGACGACGCGGGCAATGTGGTGCGGCAGACCGCGCCGAGCGGCGCCGGCACGCAGTTCGTCTACGACGCGGTCGGCCAGCTGACCCGGATGACGGACGCGGCGGGCGTGGCCACCCAGTTCGGGTACGACATCGCCGGGCGCGAGGTGCGCCGCACGGACGGCAAGGGACGGACCTCGTCGAAGCTGTACGACGGGCTCGGCCAGCTGGTCAGCGACGCCGACCTGGACGCCACCAACAGCGAGCTGCGCAAGGTCGGTTACGGCTACGACCTGGCGGGCAACCTCACCAGCGCGACCGACGCGCGGGGCCGCAGCACGATCTACACCTATGACGCGCTGGACCGGCTGACCAGCCAGAAGGAACCGGTCTCGGACACCACGTCGATCACCACGTCCTTCGGCTACGACGCGCTCGGCAACCGCACCCGCTACACCGACGGACGCGGCAACAGCACCGTCTACACCGTCAACACGCTCGGGCTGCCCGAGTCCGTCATCGAGCCGTCGACCGCGCGCGACCCGTCGCCCGCCGACCGCACCTGGACGACGGCGTACGACGCGACCGGCCAGGCGGTGAAGGTGACCGCGCCGGGCGGGGTCTCGCGCGAGCGGGAGTACGACAAGGCCGGAAACCTGATCCGGGAGAGCGGCGCGGGCGCCGAGGCCGCCACGGCGGAGAAGCGCTACGGCTACGACGCGGCCGGCCGGCTCACCACGGCGTCGTCCCCCAAGGGCGACAACGGATACGAGTACAACGACCGGGGTCTGCTCCTGAAGGCCGAGGGCCCCTCGGGCGACGCCTCGTACACGTACAACGGCGACGGCCTGCTGACCGCCCGCACCGACGCGGCCGGAACGGCGTCCTTCACCTACGCGCGCCAGCAACTGGCATCCGCCGAGGACCCGCTGACGGGTGTGCGGCAGAGCTACGACTACGACGGCGCGGGCGCGATCGAACGGGTCGACTACGGCGCCGGACAGTCGCGCGCGTACACCTACGACAACCTGGGCCGGCTCGACACCGACACGGTCAAGAGCAGCGGCGGCGGGGCCATCGCGTCCACGGACTACGACTACGACTCCAACGACCAGCTGACCGGCAAGACGACCACCGGCACCGCCAAGGCCGGGAAGAACACCTACGGCTACGACCAGGCGGGCCGGCTCACGTCCTGGACGGCGGACGGCGCGACCACCGAGTACGGCTGGGACGACAGCGGCAACCGCGTCAAGAACGGTGCCAAGAGCGCCACGTTCGACGAACGCAACCGGCTGCTGACCGACGGGGACTACACGTACGACTACACCGCGCGCGGCACCCTCGCCTCCCGTACCAGCTCGGGGCTGACGGAGGAGTTCGCCTTCGACGCCTTCGACCGGATGACGAAGGCGGGCGAGTCCGGGACGGCGTACACGTACGACGCGCTGAACCGCGTGGCCGACCGCAACGGCGTGGACTTCACCTACGCCGGATTCGCCCCCGACCCGGTCAAGGACAACTCGGCGACCTACGGGCGCGGGGCCGCGGACGAACTGCTCTCGGTCGCCGAGGGCGGCCAGGCGCAGCTGTCCGTCAGCGACAAGCACGGCGACGTGGTCGGCGGTATGTCGGCGACGGACGGCGCGTCGACGTCCCTGGCGTCCTCGACGGCGTACGACCCCTTCGGCACGACGATCGGCACCGCCGGCGCGTCCGAGGAGGCGGGCGCCGCGGGCTTCCAGGGCGACTGGACCGACCCGGAGACCGACCAGGTCAACATGGGCGCGCGCTGGTACGACCCGGGCACCGGCACCTTCGACTCGCGCGACGCGTACACCTACGCGTCGGGCGCCTCGATCCTCGCCAACCGCTATACGTACGGCGCCGGTTCGCCGATGGACTTCACGGACCCGGACGGCAACTGGCCAAGCTGCGGCTGGTGCAAGAAGACCTGGAACAAGGTCAAGAACAGCAAGGCGGGCAAGTTCGTCGCCAAGACCGCGAAGACGGTGTGGAGCGGGGTGGTCTACACCGTGCGCCATCCGCTCTCCGCGCTGAGGATCGCCACGAAGGCCCTGGGCCGCGCCGCGAGCTGGGTGTACGAGAAGTCGGGCCTGAAGACGGTCGTCAACGCCGTCGTCAGTGTGTCGAGATGGGTCGGCAGCAAGATCAGCGCGGCGGCCTCCTCGACGGCCGACTGGGCCAGACAGAAAGCGGCGGAGGCCCAACGCCAGTACCGCGCGGCCCGGGAGGCCGTCACCCGCAAGGCCAAGTCGGTCGCCGCGTACGTGGCCAAGCACAATCCGATCCCGGACATCGTCGCCGCGGCGAAACCCCTGATGGCGGTGGCCACCGCGATCGTCACGGCCAACCCCAACCTCCCGGCGATCATCGTCTCGGCCACCCGCGATGTCATCGCGGACGTCGCCAAGGTCACGAACGCCATCCGCGACGCGGCGGTGGAGCAGATCGGCATCGTGGTCGAGTCCGTCTCGACGGCGATCGACTACGCGATCGACATCGCCCCGGCGGTCTGGGAGGGCGTGAAGACGGTCGGCAATGTCGTCGGAGAGGTCACCGGCTTCAACGACATCAAGAACTGCGTCACCAAGGGCGACATGGAGGCCTGCGCCTGGGCCGTCGCCACGGTGGGCGGCCTGGCCCTGGGAGGAGTGGGCGCGGGCGCGGTCCGGGCGGCGAAGGCCGGCCGGATGGGCATGAAGGCCGTGAAGTACGCGGACGACATCGCGAAGGCGGCCGACAAGATCGGTGACGTGGCCGAGCGGGTCGATTCGGCCGTGTCGTGTCTGCAACTCGCCGCCGACCTGACCGGGAACAGCTTCCTGCCCGGCACGGACGTGGTGATGGCCGACGGCACCAGAAAACCGATCGAGGACGTGGAGGCCGGCGACAAGGTCACGGCGACGGACCCGACGACCGGGAAGACCTCCGCGCGGGAGGTCACCGAGACGATCGAGGGCAAGGGCCTGAAGAACCTGGTCAAGCTCACGGTCGACACGGACGGCGCCAAGGGCGACGCCACCGACACGATCACGGCCACGGAGGGCCATTCCTTCTGGATCCCGGACCTCAAGAAGTGGCAGAAGGCCGGCGAACTGAAGCCGGGCCAGTGGCTCAGGACGGGCAACGGCAGCTGGGTCCAGGTCGAGACGGTCCAGGCGTGGACGCAGCAGGCGACGGTCCACAACCTGAGCGTCGACAGGGCGCACACCTTCTATGTGGCGGCGGGCCCCTCGACAGCCCTGGTCCACAACTGCGCGGCCGGTAAGGGCACCAGAGGCCTCAAGGGCAAGTTCCAGCCCACGGTGAGCGTCCACCGGGCCCAGGGCAACTGGGACATGGACGAGCGGATCTCCGACGCGACGGCACTGCGGGACGAGGCCGCGCGCGGCGCCACGGGCAAGGCGAAGTCACGGACGTACACAGCCGCCGTGCACCGGCAGACGGGCGACATCGCAGTAGGCTGCTCGGGGAACGGAAGCTGTGCGGAACCCAACATTCTCGACGCGACCGGCTGGGGGGCCGACGACGTGATCTTCACCCGGGCGGTCCGGCGCGAGGACATCGACGACGGACTGGGCAAGGTGCTCCAGGAGAAGGAGATCTGTGTCGTCTGCCAGGGGAACTACCCGCCCGACAACTTCGTCCCCGGGGTGCTCTACGACCCCAAGGGACCCTGGATGATCGGCGGGGCGGGATGAGGGCGTCGCTGATCGAGCTGGCCCGCCACGACTGGGCCGGCCTGCGCTGCGGATGCCGGGAGTCGGGAGCGCATCTCCCGGAGACCTTCACCCGGCTCCTTGAGGCCCGCAGCGTCGAGGAGACGGTCGGCCACGGTCTCGCGGGACACCTGGAGGAGCAGTCGATGCTGTTCCAGGTGGCCCCGCACGCCGTGCCCGTGATCCTGGCGGCGCTCACCGAGGACCTGCCGTCCTTCGTCAGGGGCCACCTCCTGACCACGCTCTGGCGGCTCGTGACCGGTGAGTCGCATCGCAGCGAGAGCGAGGCCGGCGAGCCGGAGCTGGAGGAGGAGTGCTGCGAGGCGGCGCGCGAGGGTATCTGGCTTCTCTACCGCGAGGCCGTCTCGGGTGACACGGAGACCGCGCTGGACATTCTGGAGTTCGTGGACCCCGATACGGACCGGTTCGAGGCGTTCCGGTCGGCGGTGGCCGCGAGGGCGGGAAAGCGTCAGGCACGGGACTGAGCCGGGTGCCGGGACCCGGGCCACCCGCTCGCCCGGCACACGTGCCCCGATCCGCCCGCGAATCGTTGGTCGAACCAGTGGCCCAGACCACGTCCACTGCCTACCATCGATCACTGCAAGGCCTTGTGCATCGCCGCACAATCACGCCGGGAGGCCCCCTTTGCACCGCCGTCGTCGCACCGCGCTCTCCGTCTCCGTCGCGCTCCTCGCCGCGGCCCCACTCCTCACCGCCTGCGGCAACGAAGCCCACCCCGGAGCGGCGGCCGTCGTCGGCGGGCAGCGGATCGAGGTGTCCGCGCTCCAGGCCCAGGTACAGGACGTACGGGACGCGCAGCGCGGCGTGCCGGAGTCCGAGGAGCTGATCAAGAACACCGGGCAGCTCAGCCAGGCCAAGCTGAACAGCATGATCTTCGACCGGGTGCTGGAGAAGGCCGCCGACAACACCGGGGTCACGGTCAGCCGCAAGGAGATCCAGACCACCCGGCAGCAGGCAGCCGCCCAGTCCGGGGGTGAGGAGCAGTTCGCCGCGATGCTGCTCCAGCAGGGCGCGCTCTCCGCCGGCCAGATCGAGTCGGCGATCCGCCGCGAGGTGCTGCTGACCAAGCTGGCCGTGGCGCTCGGCGCGAACACCACGACGCCGCAGGGTCAGCAGGCGGTCCTCACCGAGCTGACGAAGACGTCGGAGCAGCTCGGTATCGATGTCAATCCGCGGTACGGCAGCTGGGACAACAAGCAGGTCAGGCTGGGCGAGGCCAAGACGCCGTGGATCACGCAGCTCACCAGCGAGGCCCCCGAGCAGCAGCCGCCGGCGGGCACCTGATCCGACGGCGGGGAAGGGCGGCCGGACGGCCGGAGGTAGGTTCGAGAGGTGACAGACGAAGCTCCCGCCGCCCCCGGCCGTATCGTCCTGCTGACCGCCAGCCACCGGGTCGCCCCCGGCCTGCTGTCCTGGCCCGCCTGGCAGCTGCTGCACGCCGCCGACGCGGTGCTGTGCGCCGACACCGGCCATCCGCAGCTGCCCTACCTGCGCGAGGCGGGCGTCACCGTCGAGCACGCCGCGCCCACCGCGCGGGAGCTGGTCGACGCGTGCGCGGGCGGCCGTACGGTCGTGGTCGTCCCCTCCAGCGAGGGCGACGGGACCGACGCCCGGCTGACCGACGGCCTGGCCCGGCTGGCCGGCTCCGGCCGGGTCGCGATGCCGGACCTGGAACTGCTCCCCGGCTCGTACGACCTGCCGGGCGCCCGGCTGCTCGATCTCGTCCAGGTCATGGACCGGATCCGCGTCGAATGCCCATGGTCGTCGACCCGGACGCACGAGGGCCTCGCCAAGTACGCCATCGAGGAGGCGTACGAACTGGTCGAGGCGATCGAGGACGGCGACGCCGACGAGCTGCGCGAGGAGCTGGGGGACGTCCTGCTCCAGGTCGTCTTCCACGCCCGTATCGCGGAGGAGCGCTCCGCGGAGGAGGGTGAGGACGGCGAGGGGCCGTTCTCCATCGACGACGTCGCCGGCACGATCGTGGACAAGCTCATCCACCGCCACCCCCATGTCTTCGGCGACGAGACCGCCGAGACCCCCGAGGACGTCAAGACCCACTGGCTCCGGATGAAAGCGGTCGAGAAGCAACGCGACTCGGTCACCGACGGCGTCCCCCTGGGCCAGCCCGGCCTCGCCCTCGCCGCGAAACTGGCGGGCCGCACCCGCACGGCAGGCCTCGACGTCCCGCTCCCGAAGGGCGAGGGCATCGGCTACGAACTGCTGGCCCTCGCGGTACGGGCGGAAGAGGCCGGCGCCGACCCGGAGGCGGCCCTGCGCGCGGCGGCCCGCGTATACAGGGACGCGATCCGCACGGCCGAGGGCCACGCCGTGGAGCCGAGGGCCACTCCGTAGGGGGAGGGAACCTCTTGCGCGTGATCACGCGAATCATCGCGAATCAAGCAGGACGGCGCGGCCATGCCCGTCTCATCCTGGTCGGGACTCGTCCGGTGGTGAGAGGGGAACGGAAATGGCACGACGGCTCCGGTGCATCGGTACCAACTCCGGCAACAGCGGGTGCCCGACCCTGTACGAGGACCTGGACAGCGGGGAGGTCCTCGTCCAGGGCGACGCGGTGACCGATCCCGACGACGTCGCCCAGCTTCGGAACGTCACGGCCGGGGAAAGCTTCGTGATTGTTCCGCGCGTGCTGTTGGCGGACTTCGCGCCGAAGGAGGCCGAGAGGGTTCCCGTGATGATCAGCTTCGAAGATTTCGAGTCCATGTTCGAGACGTGCGAGCACAGCGCGTGGCGGCTGGAGTCCCGCAGCCGCTACGCCTCCGACGAGGAGACCGAGACATACCGGCGCTTCGTGCGCGGGGAGGACTCCGGCTGGGACCTGGACGACCCCTGGTGCGTGGTGCGCCGCGAACAGACGGTGCTGGGCAAGCGGTTCGAGCGCGTACGCGTCGTGGACAGCCCCCCGACGGCCGGACAGCGCTACCTGCTCGACAACGCGCGCCGGAACACCGCGGTGGGAGAGGACATCCGCAACCTGTGGCGCGCCGACGCGGCGCGTCTCCAACTGCCGGAGGACGACTTCTGGCTGTTCGACTCCCGAGTCATCGCCCGCCTGCACTTCGATGACGAGGATCAGCTCACCGGAGTCGAGCTGATCACCGATCCCGTGGAGATCTCACGTGCCTGCCAGGTACGGGACGCCGCCTGGCACCACGCCGTCCCCCACGAGCGGTTCGCGGAACAGATGCCGTCCGGCGAGTGATTTCCGACTTCCAGCAAGCGCGTGTACGAGCCGGGCAGGACGTTCCACATCGTGATGTGGGAGGCAGCGCTCCGGGCTCTGGTGTGCCCACCCGCGGTGCTCGCCGCGCAACTCGACCGCCTGGCGGGTGTACTGGGGCTGGACACCGTCTCCCTGGGCATCGTCCCGTTCGGTGCCCCGCTCGGCATTCCACCGGCCAACGGGTTCTGGCTGTACGACGATCGATTGGTGATCGCGGAGGACTGGCACGCCGAACTCTGGCTGGACGACGCGGACAGCGTCGGCGTCTACCGGAAGGTGTGGCAGACGCTCTCCGACTCCGCCGTCTACGGTGCCGATGCCCACCGCGTGATCGCTCGTGCCAGGCGGGCGCTCGACACCGTCTGAGAATCCCTCGGAAGATCACCGGCAGGCCCGCGAAATCCGGCGAATCAGCCCCGACACGGCCGGACAACCGGCCCTAGCGTCTCCTCATGGACAGTTCGCACCAACTGAGGAGAGCGTTCATGGGTGATCCCAAGCACGGCGGCGGGACCGGATCGGGTCAGGGCGGAAGTCAGCAGGACGACAGCAACTCCGGCGCCAAGCATGGAGGCGGCGGCTCCGGTGACGGCGATGTGAACCGCGACGACAGCCGGCCCACCGGGCGGTGAGCGAGCGACGCGTGACGGAGGCCGGCCCGGAGGGGCTGGCCTCCCTGCTCATGGACATGAAGGTTCTTGCGTCCGACTGGCTCCCGGCCTACCGGGCCGTGCCCAGGGAAGCGTTCGTTCCTGACCTGATCTGGCCGGGCGTGACCGACGGCACCGGAGGCGCGGAGGCCATTGACCGCCGTACGGACCCCGCTGCCTGGTTCCGGGCGGTGTACTCGGATGTATCCCTCACCACCCAGTGGGACGACGGGGCGCACACCGGGAGCCGCCGGGGAAGGAACCCGAGCTGTTCCAACTCCCAGCCCTCCATGGTGTTCTCCATGCTGGGGGCGCTGGAAGTGCGGCCGGAGTCCGCCGTCCTGGAGGTGGGAACCGGTACAGGCTGGAACGCGGGTCTGCTGTCCGAGCGGGTCGGTTCCCACAACGTGGTGACGGTGGAGTGCGACCCGCGAAGCGCGCTCACCGCGCACGCTCGGCTGCATGCCGCCGGGTACAGCCCGGTGGCCATCGTCGGGGACGGCTCCCTGGGCTGGCCGGCACGTGCTCCGTATGACGGGGTGCTCATCACGGCCTCACTCCGGGAGATCCCGGCGGAGATCATCGGACAGACCGAGCCCGGCGGGCTCATCGTTTCCCCGTACGCCACGGAGTACGGAGGGGAGGCCGTCGTCCGGCTCACCGTCCAGGAGGACGGCAGCGCCGGCGGTCCGTTCATCGGGCCGTCCGCGTTCATGCGCCTCCGTCGGCAACGTACGTTCCGGACCGACACGCGGGAGTACCTGCGCGGCCCCTGGCCGGCCGGCGGACGCCGTACGGAGACGGTGCTCTCCCCGGAGGCCGTGGGCGACTGGCTCCCGATGTTCGCGATCGGACTCCAGACGCGAGGGATGTTTCCCTGGGCTCAGCACTACGCGGACGGCTCCTACACCCTGTGGCTCCGGGACACGGCCGTGACGTCGTGGGCCACAGCCGACTATGAACCGGGCAAGGACGTATTCGAGGTCTACCAGGGCGGACCGCGTGATCTGTGGAGTGAGCTCACCGCCGCGTACGTCTGGTGGGACGACCAGGGGCGCCCCGGGTTCGAGCGCTTCGGACTGACTCTGGGACCGGACGGCACGCCGTGGGCGTGGCTCGACTCCCCGGATCATCCGGTTCGCGCCGTCGGATAGCACAGGCGCCCGGCCCCGACCGGCCCCGCCGACCTTGCACCCCACCGCGGAAGGCGGGCCGGTCCTCCGAGCGGCCGGGGAACTGGACGGCGCGGGCCGGGACAGAGGGACGGTTACTGTCGGGGGATGCCGCACCAGTCCGCCTCCGTACCCCCGGCCCCGCCCGCTCCCGAGCTGTTCACCTGGGAGTTCGCCACCGATCCGTACCCCGCCTACGCCTGGCTGCGCGCGCACTCGCCCGTGCGCAGGACCACGCTGCCCAGTGGGGTCGAGGCATGGCTCGTGACGCGGTACGTGGATGCCCGGCAGGCCCTCGCCGACGCGCGGCTCTCCAAGAACCCCACGCATCACGCCGAGCCGGCGCACGCCAAGGGGAAGACGGGCATTCCCGGCGAGCGCAAGGCGGAGCTGATGACACATCTGCTCAATATCGATCCGCCCGATCACACCCGGCTGCGACGGCTCGTGTCCAAGGCGTTCACGCCCCGCCGCGTGGCCGAATTCGCACCGCGCGTGCAGGAGTTGACCGACCGGCTCATCGACGGCTTCGCCGCGAAGGGCGAGGCGGACCTGATCCACGACTTCGCGTTCCCGCTCCCCATCTACGCGATCTGCGATCTGCTCGGGGTGCCGCGCGAGGACCAGGACGACTTCCGCGACTGGGCGGGCATGATGATCCGGCACGCGGGCGGGCCGCGGGGCGGAGTCGGGCGCTCCGTCAAGAAGATGCGGGGCTATCTCGCCGACCTCATCCACCGCAAGAGGGCGGACCCCGGCGACGATCTGATCTCCGGCCTCATCCGGGCCGGCGACCACGGGGAACATCTCACCGAGAACGAGGCCGCGGCGATGGCCTTCATCATCCTCTTCGCCGGTTTCGAGACGACCGTGAACCTCATCGGCAACGGCATGTTCGCGCTGCTGCGCCATCCCGAGCAGCGCGCGCTGCTCCAGCGCTCGCTCGGAGCGGGGGAGACCGGCCTGCTCGCGACGGGGGTCGAGGAGCTGCTCCGGTACGACGGTCCCGTGGAGCTGGCGACCTGGCGCTTCGCGACCGAGCCGCTGACGCTCGGCGGACAGCGGATCGCGACGGGCGATCCGGTGCTCGTCGTCCTGGCCGCCGCCGACCGTGACCCCGAGCGCTTCACGGACCCGGACACGCTCGACCTCTCCCGGCGTGACAATCAGCACCTGGGCTACGGACACGGCATCCACTACTGCCTCGGCGCGCCGCTCGCCAGGGTGGAGGGGCAGACGGCGCTCGCCACCCTGCTGACCCGGCTGCCCGATGTGCGGCTTGCGGGAGATCCTGCCGATTTGCGATGGCGTGGAGGGCTCATCATGCGTGGATTGCGCACGCTTCCGGTGCAGTTCACGCCATTGTCCGACTGAAGGTTTACTGACGACCCGTCAAGACTGTGACTTTCACGTGATCTCCGCTGCATCGACTTGTGACAGCAGTTCGAGTACCGCTACGTTCTCGAAAACTCAGCCGCCACACGCAGTAGTCGAAACATCAGTCACACGGAAGGCAATCGCATGCGCTCCGGGAACGGCCGACACCGTCGACCTCGCCAGGCCCCCGCTCTGATCGTCGCGGCAGGAGTGACCGGCTCCGCGATCGCCATTCCGCTGCTCGGCGCCACGGGTGCCAGCGCGGCGGACGCCTCCACCTGGGACCGCGTCGCCGAATGCGAGAGCGGCGGCATGTGGAGCGCCGACCTCAAGAACGGCTACTACGGCGGACTCCAGATCTCCCAGGAGACCTGGGACGACTTCGGCGGCGCGGAGTACGCGGCCAGCGCCGACCTCGCCAGCAGATCGCAGCAGATCGCGATAGCCGAGAAGATCCTCGACGCACAGGGGCCGAAGGCGTGGGCCAGCTGCGCCGCGATCTCGGGGCTGACGGCGGGCAGCGCCGCGCCGGGCGTGGACCCCGGTACGACGCCCGAGGCGGAACAGGGGACGACACCCGACTCGTCCGGGACCCCCAAGCCCTCCGAGACGTCCGGGAAGACCGGGACGTCCAAGCCGTCCAAGCCTTCCGAGCCCTCCGACGCGTCCGGGACGTCCGAGGCGTCGGGGAAGACCGGGGGCGCCGACGCACCCTCGGACACCTCCTCGTCCACGCCGGACGCGACCGCGCCCGACGACACGACGCCCGCCCCCTCCGGCGCCTCCGGCGCCTCCGGCGCCTCCGATGACGCGGAGGCCGACGACGCCGCCAAGGGCAAGCACCGTGGCGACGCCGCCCCGGAGGATTCCGTACCGGGCAATTCGGGTGAAGAGCGTGAATCCGGCCGACATGCCTCGCGAGGTGACGGATCGGCACGTCACGCGGGCGGTGCGACGGACGGAACGGAAGGCGCGGACGCGGCGGAGGGCGAGTACACCGTCCGCGTGGGCGACTGCCTTTGGCTCATCGCCGACGAGCGCGAGGTGCCCGGCGGGTGGTCCGCGCTCTACGAGGCGAACAAGGACACCGTCGGCGCCGACCCCGACCTGATCCTTCCTGGCCAGACCCTTGATCTGGGCGTGAAGTAGAGGCAGTTAGAGACCCTATGTCCACTTCTGTGAAAGTGAGACAAGGGTCTCTTTGCCGCAACTGGGGTCTTTTGGCCCGCCGGTTGGGCCGCTTCCTCTCCCACCTGCGTAAACGGGATCGCTCCAGGGGGAGGTAAGGGCGATTTTTCCTTGATGTGCATCTTTGAACAACGGGCGGACCTGTGATTACGGTCTGAACCGCTCGCACCGCGGGCCCCGTCGACCGTCACGCCGAATCCTGCCGTCGGTCGGGGGGAGTAACCGACGCGTCAAGCGCCGTAGGCAGGAGCGGGGGACCCAAAGGTTCGCGCCGGGCTCCGGCCGTCGAGAGACGACCGGGGACCGGCTTGGGGTGAAGCCTTGTGCGCCAGAGCACAAGGCCGGGCAACTCACTTGGCCCGAACCCGACAGCTGACCTCGTAGGCGTCGGTGAGGAGATGTTCCATGCTGCTGCGTTCCAGCAAGGCCAAGCACCGCCGCCCGTCGAAGGCCGTCCGCTACGCCACGCTCGCCGGCGTCACCGGTGCCGCCGTCGCCGCCCCGCTGATCGGTGCGACCTCGGCCACCGCCGCGACCGCCTCCGAGTGGGACAAGGTCGCGCAGTGCGAGTCCGGGGGCAACTGGTCCATCAACACCCAGAACGGCTTCTACGGCGGCCTCCAGTTCACGCCGTCCACCTGGGCCGCCTACGGCGGTACCGCGTACGCCCCCCGCGCCGACCAGGCCAGCAAGTCCCAGCAGATAGCCGTCGCCGAGAAGGTCCTCGCGGGCCAGGGCAAGGGCGCGTGGCCGAACTGCGGCGTGGGCCTGTCCAACGCCGCGTACGACGGCGGCTCCGCCACCGGGAACACCCAGCAGCAGTCGCAGCCGAAGCGGCAGAGCCAGCCGAGCCAGCCGAAGCAGCAGAGCCAGCCCAAGCAGCGGGAGACCACGGAGAGCACGCGCGACGCGGCCCAGCCGGCCTCGCGCGGCGAGAGCCGTCCCACCACGATCAAGAAGGGTGACGGCGAGTACAAGGTCGCGTCCGGCGACACCCTCTCCAAGATCGCCAAGGCTGAGGACGTCAAGGGTGGCTGGAAGAAGCTGTTCGACCTGAACAAGGACATCGTCAGCGACGCCGACGTGATCTACCCGGGCCAGCAGCTCCACCTGAGCTGACCCACCAGGGGTTCCTCCAGGGGTTCCACCGGGGACCCATCAGGGGGATCCGCCCAGGGGCCCACGCGGGGACCCATCAGGGGATCCGCCTCCCCTCGGAGCCCCCGGGCTCCTGCCCTCTCGGAGCCCCCGGGCCCCGGCCCCCCTCGGAGCCCCCGGGCCCCGGCTCCACCCGAGACCACCCCGGCCAGGCGCGTAATCCCCCGTACGCGCCGGGCCGGGGTTTCCCGCTGAGGCCCGCCCACAGGCGGCCCACAGCGGACGTGGCTCCCGCGCGGTGGCGGCCTGCGATGCCCCCGGTGCGGGATTCGGGCCTCATTTCGTCTTAGGTGGCGGGCACCGGCCGACCGATGACCCCGCGCCGGATAGTCTCGTGTCGCAAGGCCAATGAGACCCTGCACTCCAAGCGTCACATCCCAGAAGGAGATGCTCGTGCCGTCCATCGACGTCGTCGTAGCCCGGGAAATCCTCGACTCCCGAGGCAACCCCACGGTCGAGGTCGAGGTCGGCCTCGACGACGGCAGCACGGGTCGTGCTGCTGTCCCCTCCGGTGCCTCCACCGGTGCGTTCGAGGCCCTTGAGCTCCGCGACGGTGACCAGAACCGCTACCAGGGCAAGGGTGTCGAGAAGGCCGTCCTCGCCGTCATCGAGCAGATCGGCCCGGAGCTGGTCGGGTACGACGCCACCGAGCAGCGCCTGATCGACCAGGCCATGTTCGACCTGGACGCCACCCCGGACAAGTCGTCGCTCGGCGCCAACGCCATCCTCGGCGTCTCCCTCGCCGTCGCGCACGCCGCCTCCGAGGCCTCGGACCTCCCGCTCTTCCGCTACCTCGGCGGCCCGAACGCGCACCTGCTGCCCGTTCCGATGATGAACATCCTGAACGGCGGCTCGCACGCCGACTCCAATGTCGACATCCAGGAATTCATGATCGCCCCGATCGGCGCGGAGTCCTTCTCCGAGGCCCTTCGCTGGGGCGCCGAGGTCTACCACACGCTCAAGAAGGTCCTGAAGCAGAAGGGCCTCTCCACCGGCCTCGGCGACGAGGGCGGCTTCGCCCCGAACCTGGAGTCCAACCGCGCCGCGCTCGACCTCATCCTCGAAGCGATCAAGGAGGCCGGTTACGTCCCCGGCCGCGACATCGCGCTCGCGCTCGACGTCGCCGCGTCCGAGTTCTACAAGGACGGCTCGTACGAGTTCGAGGGCAAGTCCCGCTCGGCCGCCGAGATGACCGAGTACTACGAGGAGCTGGTCGCCGCGTACCCGCTCGTCTCCATCGAGGACCCGCTCTTCGAGGACGACTGGGCCGGCTGGAAGGTCCTCACGGACAAGCTCGGCTCCAAGGTCCAGATCGTCGGCGACGACCTGTTCGTCACCAACCCGGAGCGCCTCGCCCGCGGTATCGAGGAGGGCTCGGCCAACGCCCTGCTCGTCAAGGTCAACCAGATCGGTTCGCTGACCGAGACCCTGGACGCCGTCGAGCTGGCCCAGCGCAACGGCTTCAAGTGCATGATGTCCCACCGCTCCGGTGAGACCGAGGACGTCACCATCGCCGACCTCGCCGTCGCCACCAACTGCGGCCAGATCAAGACCGGCGCCCCGGCCCGCTCCGAGCGCGTCGCCAAGTACAACCAGCTGCTGCGCATCGAGGAGATCCTCGACGACGCTGCGGTGTACGCGGGCCGCAGCGCGTTCCCGCGGTTCCGTTCCGCCTGATCCTGATCCTGTGGATATGAGGGCGAGGGGCGGCTCCGCCCGTCGTCCGTACGTCCCCGGTCGCGGTCCCGTACCGTGTCCGGGGACGTACGTACAACAGGGGACGTAACAGGGGAGGCGAGCCATGGCCGGGAACCGGGACCGGTTCTCCACCGCGACCAGGCTGCGACTGCTCGGCGAGCAGACGGCCGCCCGGGTCTACCGCTCGCAGAACCGCAGGCAGGACCGCCGCTCCCGGCTCACCGGCCGGGCCGCCTTCCTCGCCCTGGTCGTGTGCACACTGGTGGTGGCGCTCGCGTATCCGATGCGGCAGTACGTGTCGCAACGGAACGAGATCGCCGACCAGGAGCGGCTGGCCCGCGAGGCGAAGCAGCGGGTCGAGGAGCTGCGCGACGAGAAGGCGCGGCTCCAGGACGACGCGTATATCCAGCGGCTGGCCCGGCAGCATCTGCATTACGTGATGCCGGGGGAGACCGGCTACACCGTGATCGACCCGGACGTTCGCGAGCAGCGCCGCGAGGAGCGGGGGGCGACGGACCGCCCCTGGTACTCGAACGTGCTGGACGGCGTGGACAACGCGGACCGCCAGGACAGATAGTCCGGACAATGCAGATGGTCCGGACCCATACGGCCGGACACAAGAGACTCAGCCCAGAACCGCGGAACACCCGAGAACCGCAGAACATACCTAGGCAGGCATGGACACGCCCCCTCCGCAGACCGAACGCACGGAACCCACCGACGCGGACGTCGCGGCATTCAAAGAACAGCTCGGCCGCCCGCCGCGCGGCCTGCGCGCCATCGCGCACCGCTGCCCCTGCGGTCAGCCGGACGTGGTCGAGACCGCCCCGCGGCTCCCCGACGGCACGCCCTTCCCGACGACGTACTACCTGACCTGCCCGCGCGCGGCCTCGGCCATCGGCACGCTGGAGGCGAACGGCGTCATGAAGGAGATGACCGAGCGCCTCGCGACCGACCCCGAGCTGGCCGCCGCGTACCGCGCGGCCCACGAGGACTACCTCGCGCGCCGCGACGCCATCGAGGTCCTGGAGGGCTTCCCGAGCGCCGGCGGCATGCCGGACCGGGTGAAGTGCCTGCACGTCCTGGTCGGCCACTCACTGGCGGCCGGACCCGGGGTGAACCCGCTGGGCGACGAGGCGATCGCGATGCTGCCGGAGTGGTGGGCGAAGGGCCCATGCGTGACGCCGTGCGGGTCCGGTCCGTCCGGCGGTCCGTCTGGCGGTCCGTCCGACGACGAGGGGGATACGGAATGACCAGGGTCGCCGCCATCGACTGCGGTACGAACTCGATCCGCCTGCTCGTCGCCGACGCACACCCCGAGACGGGTGAACTGGTCGACCTCGACCGCCGGATGAAGATCGTCCGCCTCGGCCAGGGCGTGGACAGGACGGGCCGGCTCGCCCCCGAGGCGCTGGAACGTACCTTCGCCGCCTGCCGCGAGTACGCCGCCGTCATCAAGGAACACGGCGCCGAGCGCGTCCGCTTCGTCGCCACCTCCGCCTCGCGCGACGCGGAGAACCGCGACGAGTTCGTCGGCGGCGTCCTGGACATCCTGGGCGTGGAGCCCGAGGTGATCACCGGCGACCAGGAGGCGGCCTTCTCCTTCACCGGCGCGACGAAGGAACTGGGCCCGTCCGACGGGGACAGCTACCTGGTCGTGGACATCGGCGGGGGTTCCACCGAGTTCGTCGTCGGCGACGACCAGGTGCGCGCCGCACGCTCCGTGGACATCGGCTGCGTACGGCTGACCGAACGCCACCTCGTACGGGACGGCGTCGTCAGCGACCCGCCCACGGAGCCGCAGATCACCGCGATCCGCGCCGACATCGAGGCGGCCCTCGACCTGGCCGAACAGACGGTTCCGCTGCGCGAGGCCCGCACTCTGGTCGGACTGGCCGGCTCCGTGACCACGGTCGCCGCGATCGCGCTCGGCCTGACCGAGTACGACTCCGCCGCGATCCACCACTCCGTGATCCGGTACGACCAGGTCCAGGAGATCACCACCCGCCTGCTCCACGCCACGCACGCGCAGCGCGCCGCGATCCCCGTCATGCACCCGGGCCGGGTGGACGTCATCGGCGCGGGCGCCCTCGTACTCCTCGCGATCATGGAACGGACCGGGGCCCAGGAGGTCGTGGTCAGCGAACACGACATCCTGGACGGGATCGCCTGGGCGGCGGCGACCGCCGGATGAAGGCGATGCACGAGTTCCTCGACACAACGGACCTGCCGTGGCGGGCCGTTGACGGCCACCCGGGCGTGACGGAACGGGTGCTCAGCGCGGCGCCGGGCGACGAGGGAGAGCTGACGCGTCTCGCGCGCTGGGCACCGGGGCTGGACACCTCCGAGGCGGGGGTCATCCGGCACGAGTACTACGAAGAGGTCTACCTCCTCGAAGGCGAACTGCACGACCTGACGCTGGGCGCGACGTTCGGGGCGGGTTATTACGCGTCGCGACCGCCGGGGATGCCGCACGGCCCGTACCGGACGGAGACGGGCTGCACGATGCTGGAGATCCGCTACTGGCCGGCATCGGCATAGGAGATCTCGTACGACCACGGCGTGGAGATCAGCAGTTCACGCCGCGCCCTCGGGGTGCTCACCGCGGTCGGTGAAAAGGTCCGTAAGCAACTCGGCCATCGTTACGGTCGGACTGCCACCGGCCAGGACTGCCTCGGCCTCACGTGCGAGCAGCTCATCGGCCGTCGCTTCCAACGCCTCGAAGTCCGCGAGCGGTACGGGGTCAGCTTTTGGCGGCGTGGGTGGTGGCGAAGGCCACGAAGCTGGTCCAGGCGTGGGGGGTGACGGTGAGGTGGGGGAGGTGGGGGGCTTTGCTGTCGCGGATGGGGACGAGGTTGTGGGCGTGGGCGTAGGAGGGGGACCACTCAACGCAGTTGCCGCCTTCGTATGTGCTGTAGCTCGACTTCACCCATGCGCTTGGAGCGGGGTTGGGGTTCACAGTCTCTCCATCTGCTTTCTGATGAACGCAGCGCTCTCCCGTGATGAAAGCGCCTAGCTGGTCAAGTCATCGTAGGCCGCGCATTCCTGTCCGAACAGGTGAAATCCGCGAGCGGTACGGGGTCAGCTTTTGGCGGCGTGGGTGGTGGCGAAGGCCACGAAGTCGGTCCAGGCGTGGGGGGTGACGGTGAGGTGGGGGAGGTGGGGGGCTTTGCTGTCGCGGATGGGGACGAGGTTGTGGGTGCGAGCGTACAAAGGCGACCACTCCAGGCAGTTGCTGCCGTCAGCAGGACCGCTATAGGTGGACTTGACCCACGTGGTGGGGACGGGATTGGGGCTCACAGTGTCTCCATCTGCTCTCTAACGAGGGCAGCGCTGTCCCGGGCCGAAAGCGCCTCACTCGTCAAACCATCGTAGGCACGCACCGCTGTTCGAACGTGTTCGGACTCTTCGATGATGCCCGTCGTACGGTAGGTCTCAACGCACACCACCGTCATATGGTTTGACGTCGTGAGGAACGTGACCGGCCATTCCATGAGGGAATGCGGTTCCGCATCGAGCGGCAGTACCTGTAGGCGTGTGGTGGGTCGTTCGGCGAGACCCAGCAGCACGGCAAGTTGCTCGCGCATCACATCGCGGCTTGCGAAGCGGCGCCGGATCACGGATTCGCACAGCACAACGCGGACGTTCGGGGGAGCATCACCCCGGAGTAGTTCCTGCCGAGCGAGTCGCGCCCGCACTGACGCGGAGATCTCATCGTCAGATGCCCGCGGATTGTCGGCCCGGAAAAGCGTACGAGCGTACTCGGCAGTCTGAAAGAGACCAGGAATGACGGCGGGAGCCCACTCCCAAATCGCGATGGCCTCCCGCTCCAGGCTCATGCGCCGCCGGTACAGGGCTGGGAAGGATCGCGAGACCACCTCCTCGTAGAGCCGCTTGAACTGCCCGTCGGTCTCAAAGATCTGATCGAACACGGCGGGCAAGTTGCTGGCGATCGGCGGGACTCCGCGCTCGATGCGGCTGATGGTGGACTTCGACGTACGCGCCTTCTTCGCCAGGGCCGACTGCGACAGCCTGCCGGCCGCCCGCAGTTCGCGGGCGTTGCGCAACGCCTCGCCGAATGCCTCCCGGGGACTCCTCACCGGTTCGTCAACATCGCGTCGCTCCGTCATGCGAAACCTCCTTGACCACTGACCTGAGACTCGACGTCACTCGTCGTATCCGTGCAGGTCAGGCGTGTGGAGGCGCGCCAGTGAGACCAATGCGCAGGTCGGACGGTGAACCGCTTCCCAACGTAGCGCGGCACATCGCACTCTGAACACGGTTCGTAACTAATCGTAAGAAGGGTGAGGTCTGGTGGATCCGACCGAAGACGCGACCGAGGACTTCTGGCGGCTCGTGCCGGAGTGGGTACCGCGCGACGGATACGCGACAGCAACCCCCGCGCTGATGCGCGAAGTTGAGGCCGGACTGATGCGGCGGTTGTCCGATGGCGACTAGCGAGGCACGACGGCTGCTGTCCCTGCTGATCGCCACGTTCGGCGCGGACGGCGCGCTCCTTGTGTGGAAGGACCCGGCTGGCGGGGAAGGTACGGGCGAGACGCCGCCCGGCGACGGGCCTCCCGGTGGGTCGCCGGAAGAACTCAGGGCGCGGGTGGCGGAACGCAACAAGTGGAGCAGCAGGGGTGGAGTGTGAAGCGCGTGTGGCGCTGGTTCACGTGCGCGCTCTCCGTCCCCGTACGGCTCGTGAGCCCACGCCGACGGCGTGCCCACCGGGAGTACAAGCGCTGGGAAGCGCTGTTCGCCTACCGGGAGCCGGACGAAGCGGCTCTGTACGAGCGGATCTTCGGCTATCCGCCGCCGGGGGCGAGGAGGCGCGAATGACGCGCGTCGCCGCCATCGTGGTCACGATCGGCACGAGCCTCTGGGTGATTGCGGTGGCGGCCATGCTGGGTCGGCTGTGAGCGAGGCAGTTGGGGCGGCCAGGGGAAGGGGGCCCAGGGAAGCTCCCTTGTTCCGGGGCTAGATGTCCGGCTCACCGGTGGGTGGGTGGGGCGCGGGGGTGGAGTGGGGCGGCCCGGCACCGGCTCGGCGGGCTGGTGTGGGTGGGTGGTTGGGATTCATGCCCCGCTGGTGGGGGAGGGTTCTTCGGCGACCGGTGAGGACCAAGAGGTAACCGGGGTGACCCGGGGGGTGGGGTGTCGGGTGGGGGCCGCCCCTCAGGCTTCAGTTTCGCGGCTCCGGGTCGGGCGTCAAGGGCGCTCCTCCGTCGCGTCGGCTGCGCCGATTACGCTGCGCTCCACCCTTGACTCCCGTCCCTCCACCGCAAGTGCTGCTTTGAGGGGGGCGGCCCGGGGGGAGGGGTCCCCGGGGAAGCTCCCTTGTTCCCGGGGACCGATCCCGGCTCACCGGCCGGTGGGCCCTGCGGGGCTGCGCGGCAGTGGTGTGGGGTGGCCCGGCCCCGGCTCAGCGGGCTGGTGTGGGTGGGTAGTTGGGGTGCATGCCCCGCTGGTGGCGGTCCGTTGTCGGCTGCTTCTGTAGCCCGAGGTGGATGAGCCCCCCCAGCTTGACCCTTATGCCCCAGTTTGGCGGGCCTCTTGGGGAGTCCCGCAGGTGGTCATGCGTCCTGCTGTCAGCTAACCGGGCCCCTGGCGTTCCACGGCTCTCTGACCGGCGCACTGCCGTCTGCCGAAGCGCGGGGTGGAGTGGGGCGGCCCGGCACCGGCTCAGCGAGCAGGTGTGGGTGGGTAGTTGGGCTTCATGCCCCGCTGGTGTGGGTCCGTTGCCGGGTGCTTCTGTGGATCGAGGCGGATGAGAGGGCCACTCGCCCCCTATGTCCCAGTTTGGCGAGCCTTTCGGAGGGTCCTCGGACCGGTGATGTGTCCTGCGGCCAGTTAACCGGGCTCCACGACGCATCACGGTCTCTGAGGGGCCCAGTGGCCGCCTCTCCCGTCACACCCGCCCCACCACCCACACACCGTCATCAGCGGGGCATGAATCCCGGCCCTCCACGGGGGTCAGTCGCCGAGCCGGGGCCCGGCCGCCCCACACCACTGCCGCGCAGACCACCCACCGTGCGGCACTCGGCAACCGGCCCCCGCAACAGAGGTGCTTCCCCGGGGACCCCTCCCCCCGGGGCCGGCCCCCCTCGAAGCTGCACTTGCGGTGGAGGGGTGGGTGTCCAGGGTGGAGCGCAGCGGAATCGGCGTAGCCGACGCGACGGAGGAGCGCCCTTGACGCCCGGCCCGTAACCGCGAAACTCAAAGATCAGGGGCGGCCCCCACCCGCCATCGAGCGCACCGGGCCACCCCGGCTACCCCTCGGTCGTGACCCGCAGTCGAAAAGCTTTCCTCACCAGCGGGGGGATCAGAGACGGTCCGGCCCCGGGAGTCCCGCTGAGCAGGAAGACACATCGGGAGAAGCGGACGGCCTGCCCCGGCACCGGGATGTCGCGTCTTCC
>NZ_PHRF01000060.1 GCF_004151105.1 Streptomyces sp. L-9-10 | reverse complement strand
TGGTGATCGCGGTGGTCCTGGGCTGGTTCGTGGCGGGGCGGATGCTGGCGCCGCTCCAGCGGATCACCGCGACCGCCCGGAGCATCGCCGGTTCCACGCTGCACGAGCGGATCGCGCTGGCCGGGCCGAAGGACGAGATCAGGGAACTCGCCGACACCTTCGACGCGATGCTCCAGCGCCTGGACAAGGCGTTCCAGGCGCAGAGCCGGTTCGCGGCGAACGCGTCGCACGAGCTGCGCACCCCGCTGGCCGGGATGCGGACCCTCCTCCAGGTCGCGCTCGCCGCACCCGGGGAGTACCGGCTGGAGGATCTGGGCCCCGACCTGCTCACCCTCAACCGGCGCTCCACGGAGATCACCGAGGCGCTGCTGGTCCTGGCCCGCGCCGACCACGGCGCGATCGCGGAGGAAGCCGTCGAACTGGACGTCCTGGCGCGGGAGGTGTGTACCCAGGCCACACCGGCCGCAGCCGACGCGGGGGTGGCCCTGACCGCGTCGGTGGGCCGGGGCCGGGTCCTCGGCGACCGG
>NZ_PHRF01000059.1 GCF_004151105.1 Streptomyces sp. L-9-10 | reverse complement strand
GTGCAAGGCCACCAACGACGACGAACACGCCGTATCCACCGTCACCGCCGGGCCCCGCAACCCCAGCGAGTACGACACCCGACCCGACAGCACACTGCCGGCGCTGCCCATCGAGCCGTACGCGTCGAGCGCACTCAGGTCATGGTTGTGGAAACGGTCGTAGTCCGACCCCATCGCACCGAGGTACACGCCGGTGTTGCTGCCCTCAAGGGTTTCGGGACGGAACCCGGCGCGCTCAAGAGCCTCCCACGAGGCTTCGAGGACCAGCCGTTGCTGCGGATCCATCGCCTGCGCCTCGCGCGGCGGGATCCCGAAGAACCCCGCGTCGAACTCCTCCACGTCCCGCAGGAATCCACC
>NZ_PHRF01000058.1 GCF_004151105.1 Streptomyces sp. L-9-10 | reverse complement strand
TAGCCGCCGTCCTCACGAGGGAGCCGCCATCGACTGCCGCCCCTCCCCCCACGAGGGGCGGCACCCGCAGTCCCCGAGGAGTCCCTCAGGAGTCCCCCCGGGAAGTCACCGAGGAATCCCCGAGGAGTCTCCGATGAACAAGACCCCGGTCATTCTCTGCGCCCTCGCCGCCGTCGCCGTGCTGGTGTTCCTGGCGATCGGCGACGTCATCAACTACCCGTTCGCCGCCGGGATCGGCACGGCTCTCGTTCTCGCCGCCGGCCTGGAACTGCACAGGAACAGGAAGAGGAGTCACCAGTGAACGAGATAGCCGACATAGGATACGGCCGCCAGTTCGACGGCTGGTACGACCGGCTGTTCCCCAAGGACGGCGCCGCGGCCGGGGTCGCCAAGAAGATCGCGGACCTCCACCCCGACCACTCCACCGGCACCCTGGAGTTCGGCGTCGGCACCGGCCGTATCGCCGTCCCCCTCTCGGGGCACGTCGGGCGGGTGACCGGGGTGGACTCCTCCGAGGAGATGCTGGCCACGCTGCGCGCCGAGCCCGGCGCCGCCGGGGTCGAGCCGGTCCACGGAGACATCCGCACCTACACCTCCGACGAGCGGTACGGCCTCGTGTACTGCGTCTGCGGAACGCTCTCCATGCTGCTGACCCCCGAGGACCAGGCGCTGGCCGTGCGGCGGGC
>NZ_PHRF01000057.1:9114-198070 GCF_004151105.1 Streptomyces sp. L-9-10 | reverse complement strand
CACCCGTCGAACCCGACGTATAAATCACATACGCCGGCTGCCGCACATCCACCGACACCTCAGGAAGAACCGACGACAACCCCGCCAACTCCCCACCCGAAGCGTCGATATGGACAACCCTGGCGTGATCGTCGGCGGACAGCTCCGCACGCGCGGACGACTCGGCGAGCATCAGAACGGAACCGGAGTCCGCCAGCATGTGCGCGAACCGGTCCGCGGGGAACTTCGGGTCCAGGGGCACATACACACCGCCCGCGTGCACCACGCCCAGCAGGGCGACGAGCCACTCCACGCCGCGCTCCATCGCCACCGCGACGCGCTGCCCAGGACGCACCCCCTCACCGATCAGGAAGTGCGCCAGCCGCGCCGCCCGCCCGTGCAGCTCCGCGTACGTCAGCGTCACCTCGTCAGTGATCACCGCGGGCAGGTCAGGAGTCCGTTCCAGCTGAGCGCGGAAGATCCCTGCCAGCGTCAGCCGCTCCGACCGCTCCTCACCCGTGCCCCACTCCTCCAGCAGCCTTCTGGTCTCCTCGGGGTCCAGCGTGCCCGCCTCGGCCATGGGCCGGTCCGGGGCGGCGGTCAGCTCGCCCAGCAGCGTGCGGAGGGTGTGGGTGAGACGGTCCATGGTGCCGGCGTCGAAGAGATCGGTGCTGTACTCGACAGACCCGGTGAGCCCGCCGTCGGCGTTGTGCCAGAACTCCAGCGTCACATCGAACAGCGCGGCCTCACGCGGAAGGTCGGTGTCCGACGCCTCGATGCCCGGCAGTTCGGGAACTCCGGCCGGGGCGTTCTGGAGGACGAGCATGACCTGGATGAGCGGGGGTCTGCTCGGGTCGCGTTCGGGGAGTACGGCGTCCACGACCCGGTCGAACGGCACCAGCGCGTGGTCCAGCGCCTGCCGCACGCTCTCCCGCGCACGGTCGGTGAACTGCGCGAAGGTCAGCGACTCGTCCACCTCCGCACGCAGCACCAGTGTGTCGACGAAGAAGCCCACGAGGTCGGCGAGTTCGGCACGGTCCCGGCCCGATCCCGCCGTGCCGAGCACGATGTCGCGCCGGCCCGACCAGCGGGCGAGCAGCAGCTGAGTGGCGGCGGCGAGTGGCGCGAAGAGCGTGGTGCCCCGCGCCCTGCCGACGGCGGTGAGTCCCCGGACGGTCTCGGCCGGCACCTCGAACAGCCGTCGCGCGCCGGCCGAGGTGCGGACGGCGGGGCGCGGCCGGTCGATGGGCAGTTCCAGCGGCGTCACACCGGCCAGTTCCCGCTTCCAGTGGGCGAGTTGCTCCTCCACCTCCGGTTCGTCCAGCCGGTGGCGCTGCCAGGCGGCGAAGTCGGCGTACTGGACCGCGAGTTCGGGCAGCCCGGCAGCGGCGAGCACAGCATCGGCACCACCGGACCGCACCGCAAGAGCGGCCGAGTACAGCGCGCCCAGCTCCCGTGCGATCACCTCCATCGACCAGGCGTCGGCGGCAATGTGGTGCGCGGTGAGCACGAGCACGTGATCGTCAGGCACCGTGCGCACCAGCAGCGCGCGCAGTACGGGGCCGGAGCCGAGGTCGAAGGGCGCGGACACCTCGGCGCGCAGTACCTCGTCGAGCCGTCCCTCGTGATCCCCGCCAGACGGATCCCCGCCGGACGGATCCCCACCAGAGAGATCCCCGCCTGCCAGATCAGCGACCGGCAGCGGCACCGGCACCGGCTCTCCGATGATCTGGAGCACCTGTCCGTCGGCCTCGGCGTACGTGGTGCGCAACGGCTCGTGCCGGGCGACGAGCGCGGTCAGCGCGGTGGCGAGCGCGTCAATGCGCAGTTCCCCGGAGAGCCGCAGCCCTGTGGCGCAGTTGTACGCCGCTCCGCCCGGCTCGTACGCGTCCAGGAACCACAGCCGCTGTTGCGCGGACGAGGCCACCAGCGCCCCGCTCCGGTCGGCGGGGGCGAGCGGGGCCGCGGTCCCCGTCTCCCGGCCGCCGCCGCTCTCACTCAGCCCGGCGGCGTACGCGGCGTACGCGGCGATGGTCGGGTGGTCGAAGAGCGCGGTGGACGTGGGGGTGAGTCCGAGCCTCCGCTCGACCTGGAAAGCCATCCGCAGACCGGAGATGGAGTCGCCGCCGATGGAGAAGAAGTCCTCCGTCACACCGATCCGCGAGCGGCCGAGCACGTCTTCCCAGATCCCGGCGAGTTCCGATTCCAGTGCGGTGCGCGGTGCCGCGTACGGGACGGACTCGGGCCGGCCCATGTCACCGGCGAGTTCCGTGGGGGCGGGCAGCGCCCTGCGGTCGACCTTGCCGTTGGGTGTCAGTGGCAGCCGGTCCATGGCGATGTAGGAGGTCGGCACCATATGGACGGGCAGCCGGCCCGAGGCGTGCCGGCGCAGCTCGGCTGCTCCGGGGCCGCCCTCACGGCCCACCGGCACGTAGTGGGCGACGAGTTGGTCCGTACCGGCGTTCTCCACCAGCGTGACCACCGACTGGAGGACCGCCTCGTGCCCGGTGAGCACGGCCTCGATCTCGCCCAGCTCCACGCGCAGACCACGGATCTTGACCTGGCCGTCGGCGCGGCCGATGAACTCGTGCTCGCCTCCCGGAAGCAGTCTGACCAGGTCGCCGGTGCGGTACATCCGGGACCCCGGGGGGCCGTACGGGTCGGCGACGAACCGTTCGGCGGTCAGCCCCGGACGGTTGACGTACCCCCGGGCCAGGCCGTCGCCCGCGATGCACAGCTCGCCGGTCCCGCCGTCGGGCACCGGTCGCAGCTTCTCGTCCAGGACCATGACCCGGGCGCCGTCGATGGCCCGGCCGATTCCGGGCGAATCGGTGAGGTCGGCGGGCAGCGGCCCGTTGAGGGTGACGGTGACGGTCGCCTCGGTGGGTCCGTACATATTGATCATCCGTCGGCCGGCGGCCCAGCGGGCGACCAGTTCCGGCGGGCAGTTCTCGCCGCCGGTGGCCAGCGCGCGCAGGTGTGGCAGCTCGATCGGCGGTGCCACCGTGGCCAGTACGGACGGCGGCATCATGGTGTGGGTGACGGCGGCGTCGGCGAGCAGGGCCCCGAGCGCTTCACCGACGGCCTGGGTGGGGCTCTCGGGCAGGATCAGCGTGGCGCCCGCGTACCAGGTCTGCACCAGGTCGGCGATGGAGACGTCGAAGTTGGGCGAGGCGAACTGGAGTACCCGGCTGTCCTCGTCGATGGCCAGCGCCGCCACATGGGCGAGGGCGAGGTTCCCGAGTCCGCGATGGGTGACGGCGACACCCTTGGGCGTGCCGCTGGAACCCGAGGTGAACAGAATGTACGCGGTGTTGTCGAGGTGCGTGGCGTCCAGATGGGTGTTGTCCAGGTGGGTGGTGTCCGGATGCGTGGCGTCCGGGTGCGTGGCGTCCGGGTGCGTGGTGACGTCCGGCGCGGTGTCGGGGTCTTCCGGAACCATCCCCGCCAGGCTCTCCAGGGACAAGGTGTCGGGTGCGTTGTCCGGCCGCGCCCCCGGCCCGTCGTCGCTGATCACCAGCTCGATCCCGGCGTCCTCGACCATGAACGACAGCCGCTCGGCCGGGTAGTTGGGGTCGAGCGGTACGTAGGCCCCGCCCGCCTTGAGGACGGCGAGCAGCGAGACGATCAGCTCGGGGCCGCGCCGCAGGCAGACACCCACCCGGGTCTCGGATCGCACGCCCCGGGCGGCGAGCCGGTGTGCGAGCCGGTTGGCGCGCCGTTCGACCTCGGCGTAGCTGAGCCGGACGGCGCCCCACTCGACGGCGGTGTGTTCGGGTCGACGCGCCGCCTGGCTCTCGAACAGCCCGTGCAGGGTGACATCACCGGCTGTCCGACGGCCGTGCGTGAGGGAGTTGCTGTCTGAGTTCATGTCGAGACCCCATGGAACGCCGAGAGGGAGGGTGGCCTGTGCCGTGTGCGGGACGCCGGTCCGAGGGAATCGGGCACTGATCGCACCCATCTCGTCACACTGAGTGACAATGACGTACGTGCGTGACCGCCAGACGCGTTCCTGTCCCGCGCGTCTGCCCTACAACACCGCTTGTTCTCTGGCTGGTTGATCCCGCCGTGGCCGCCCGCTCAGCGCGGCCGGGCACGGCGGTGGTCAGTGTGGTTGTGCCGCGACCGGCTGGCGCAGCAGCGTACGGCCGCTGTACTGGAGGACACGTACGTCCCCGGTGGCCGCGTCCTTGAGGAATCGGCCGAGGAACACACCCGCGTCCCCCGGCCGGCTGGAGAAGACCAGCCCGCTGTGGGAGGCGGCGGAGTCCCGTGCGCCGTTGGGGAGTTCCAGCAGTATGTTGCGGTCGTCGAGACTGACCGTGACAGCGAGATCGCCGTTACGGTAGGTGCCGGCGCAGTCCGCGAATCCCGCCGTGGATCCGGGGGACGGCGGCACCATGCTGTAGACGCCGACGGAGATGCCCACGGACCGCAGCTCGCGGAGCACCGCCTCCCACAGCCCTTGCCCGGTGGCCGAGTTGGTCGTCAGCGCGACCACGGTCCCCTGGCTCGGCTGGATGCGCAGATGACAGGTGGTGCCGTCCAGCGTTCCGTCGTGGCCGAGCCAGCGGTCCTCCGCCGGGCCGAAGTGGCCGAGGCCCAGACCCCAGCCGTCGGCCAGTCCGAAGGGCTCCGCACCGGCGACGGGCCGGGCCATCTCGCGCAGTGCGTCGAAGTCGGCCACGGCGTCCCTGTCCAGGTCACCAGGGTCGTCCAGGTGCAGTTGGGCGAAGCGTACGAGGTCGGCGGCGCTGCCGGCGAGCCCGCCCGCGGGGGTGAAGCCCGCGTCGGCCGAGCAGCGCACGGAGTGCACCACGCGGTCGCCGCCGGGGGTGGTGTGTGTGGTGTGTCCGGACACCGCGCGGACCGGCTCTCCGTCGCGCGGGGTGCCGGGCAGCAGGCCGATCCCGGCGCCCAGCGGTGCCAGCAGGTAATCACGTACGGCCTGCCACCAGGTCAGTCCGGTGGCGGCCTCGACGACACGGCCCGCGATGCCGTAGCCGACGTTGGAGTAGGAGAAGGAGCCGGGGGCGGGCCAGAGCGCGGGCGCGTCCGCCGGTCCTGTGGCCAGGAAACCGGTGAGCCAGCGGCGCAGCGAGGTGGCGTCCCCGTCGTCGTGGTCGGACGGCAACCCGGCGGTGTGGCTGAGGAGTTGACGTAGCGTGGCGTCGAGTCCCGGGTGGCCGTCGGCGACGGCCCGTTCGCCGAGCCAGGTGCGCACCGGAAGATCCAGGCCGAGGTCGCCGTCGGAGACCAGCTGGAGTACGGAGGCGGCGGTCAGCGCCTTGGTGACGGAGCCGTAGGGGAAGGCGGAGTCACGGTGCACGGGGCGTCCGCCGCCGTACTCCTCCTCACCGAACTCCCAGGTGCGCAGGGTCCCTTGGTGGTACACCGCCAGCTGTCCGCCGACCACTCCGTGCTCCTCGGCCAGGCTGCCGGGACAGCCGATTCGGTCGAGCGGATGGCTGAAGGGAGCGCCACTGACCTTCTCTTCCGCGATGGTCCCCAACACTGCGAACAAGCTCCTTCTTCACTGTGCGCGAAGTCCGGCGTGTACCGCGCGGCTCGGCGGCCGACCGCTTCAGTCGCGCGCAGTCGACCGCACGAAAAGGATTCTTCAGCAGAGGTGAAGGCTCGAACAAGGATTTAAGTGCTGTTGTAAACACCGAGCCCAGAGGCCTGATCACGAAGACTTTCGAGGACGGGGGCGATCTCCGGGCCCCCACCCGGCCGGCCTCCGGACCCGCCCCGGCCGGCCTCCGCACCCGGCCCGGCCGGCCTTCCGGACCCCACCCGGCCGGCCTCCGGGCGCCCGCCCCGTCATTGACCTGTCAGCCGTGGCCGACCACGGTCGGCGGCCGTTTGCGCAGCACGGACCTCAGTGGCAGCACGTACCCGGCCCCGGCGGTGACGACCACGGCCAGCACCACCAGTCCTGCCTGGCCCGGGGGCATGTAGGGCCAGGATCCGGTCGTCGCGAGGCTGAAGGCCAGGAGCGGAACGAGCGCGGTCACCGTGCCCACCACCAGCCCCACCAGCATCACGGTCATCGCCTCGATCCGGAGCATCCAGCGGATCTGCCGCCGGCCCGCGCCCACCAGCCGCAGCAGGATCACCTCCTGGCGGCGGCCGACCATGATGAGAACGAGCGTGCTGAGCACCGCGATGACCGTGAAGCCGCCGATCACACTCACCGCGACCAGGGAGATGACCTGGCCGACGCCACGGTCCTCGGTCCGCAGGTGCTCGCCCTTCGGCCGCTCCGTGACCGTCGCCCCGGGCGCGGCGCCCGCCAGCACCCGCTCGACCGCCGCTTTCACGTCCTGGAGGGCGGCTCCGGGCGCCAGGCTCAGCAGGACGCGCGTGTTGAGCGGTGCGGCCAGGTGAGGCGCCAGTTCGGCGGGGGCGAACAGGAAGTCGCCGAGCGCCAGGGACCGTTCGTAGACCGCGGCCACCCGCAGCGGCACGTTCGCGCCGTCGCCGTAGCGCACCGTGACCTTGGAGCCGATGTCCAGGTCCAGCGACCGTGCCCGCTCCTCCCCCACCGCGACGGTGCCCGCGCGCAGGTCGCCGAGATCGCCCGAGGTGACCTTCGGGTCGATGGTGGCGGGCAGCGCCGACGGGTCCAGGGCCATCACCGGCAGCCGGTCCAGCCTCGGCTCCCCGGCTTCCTTGCGGGCCAGTACGACCGTGCTGTGCAGCACCCCGGAGGCAGCCGCCACACCGGGCACCTCCTTGACCCGGCGCACCGTCTCGTCCGGGATTCCCGGCCCTTCCGTGGTGACGGCCAGTTCGGCCCGCATGGCCTGGCCCGACTGCCGGCCGCCCTGTGTGTCGAGGGTCGCCCCGGCCGAGAGCTGGACCCCGGCGAAGGCCACCACGAGCACGATCGGGGTGATCGCGGCGCCCAGTCTGCGGGAGTTGGCCCGGGAGGCGGCGGCGGCGAGATAGCCGCCCGCACCGCCCAGCCGCTCCGCGGGCACACCGAGCACCCGCATGGCACCCCACGCGATCCAGGGCCCGAGCAGCGCGCACGCGATGACCAGGCACACGGCCGCGGTGCTGGCGGCCATGGCGGCCAGTTCCCCGAACTGGAGGACCGCGGTACCGGCCGCGCCGCATCCCAGGACCAGCATCACGACGCCGGTGACGGCCCGGCCCCGGCCGAACTGTTCGGCCTCGCTCTGGGCCTCGCCCATCGCCTGTGCGGGGCGCACCTTGGCGATACGGCCGCAGGCGATCGCGGCGGCGATCCTGGCCACCAGTACCGTCAGAGCGCCGGTGACCAGCGGGGCCGCGTACATCCAGAAGGGGGCGGGGAGTTCGAGACCGACCGGCACCGCGCCACGCGTCCTCAGCATCTTGATCAGCGCCAGGAACACCGGCACCGCGCCGATCGCGCCGGCCACGCCGGCGGTCGCGGCCACCACGTTGACCTCCCGGCCGACCATGGCACGCAGCTGCCGGGGGGTCGCGCCCACCGCGCGCAGCAGCGCCATCTCGCGGAAGCGCTGGTGGATCGCCTGGGCGACGGTGCTGGAGACCACGAGCAGGGCGATCAGTACGACCAGCGCGCAGACCGAGCCGAGCAGTGCCAGCAGACTCATCCGGCTGGGGGCGGAGGTGACGAACTCCGTTTCGCCGCGCCCGTTTCCGGTCAGCACGCGCAGTGAGGTGTTGTCGTCCTTGTACCGTGCGTCGGCGGCGGCGCTGCGGGCCGGGCGCTCACCGTCCAGCGCTTCGCGCAGCCGTGGATGGAGTGTGCCGGCGCTGACGCCGGGGTCGGCGAGCACGCCGATGGCGTCGGTGGTCTCCGGGTGGCCGGCGAGGAGGCGGGCCCGCTCGTCGCTGAAGAAGACGGCGCCCTGGTTGCCGAGCCCGCTGTCGTCCGCCCGCCCCTCGGGCGCCGCGATGCCGGAGACCCGGTACGTCTCGGGCGCGCCCGTGGACTGGAGCCGTACCTCGTCGCCGACCCGGACACCGGCCCGTTCGGCGAGATCTCCGTCCAGCACGACCTGCTCAGGACCCGCCGGGGCCCGGCCGTCGCGGAGGGTGAACGGCGCGAGCGCGGCGGCGCGCCAGGTGTGCCCGTAGACCGGGGAGGCCCCGGAGTCGCTGTCGGGGCCGGCCACGAGCGCGCCGTCCGCGCCGGTCAGCGCGACCGGGAAGGTGTCGTCGGCGATGGCCGCCCGTACGCCGGGGACGGCCTCGATCCGGGGCAGCACCGAGCGCGGCACCCGCACCCGTTCGGTGAGCGCCGCCGTCTGCGTCTGCTGCTTGGACCCCCAGGGCTTGGCGGTGAAGCGTGTCTCCTGGTCGCCTGCGACGACCGCCGCGGCGGCGGCGTAGCGCTCCACGCTCGCGTGGCCGAGGGCGGCGGACAGTACGGCGAGACCGAAGCTGCTGAGCACGAGCGAGGTGAGCAGCAGGGCCGCGAACACCGCCGTCCACGCCTTGGTGTGGATCCGCATCGAGCGGCCGGCGAGGAAGCGCGCGATATGGCGGGTGCGGGCCGGGCTGTCGTGGTTACGGGCCAGCTCGTGCGGGCCGGGTGGCCGGGCCGGGTCGGCGCCGGGGAGCGTGCTGGATCCGAGCGGCATACCCGTCACGCCTCCCTGAGCTCTGACAGCATCCGCGTCACGGCGTCGGCCCCGGGGTTGGGCAGCCGGCCGACGATCCGCCCCGCCTCGATGAAGAGGGCCTCGTCCGTCCAGGACGCGGCGAGCGCGTCATGGGTGACCATCACGACGGTGTGCCCCTGCCGCTCGACCGCGTCGCGCAGGAGTACGAGCACATCCCGCGCGGTGACCGGGTCGAGCGCGCCGGTCGGCTCGTCCGCGAAGATCACGGCGGGGTCGGTGACCAGCGCGCGGGCGATGGCGACGCGCTGCTGCTGGCCGCCGGAGAGCCGCAGTGGCGAGTCCTCGGCCCGGTCGGCGAGCCCGACCGACTCCAGTACCTGGAGGGCGCGTTCCCGGACGGCGGGGCTGTCGGGCCGCTCACCGGCCAGCAGCAGGGGCAGCGCGGTGTTCTCCCGGACGCTGAGCGAGGGCACCAGATTGAGCGCCTGGAACACGAAGCCGATCCGCTCCCGGCGCAGCCGGGTGAGCGCGGCCTCGCTGAGCCGCGACAGGTCGGTGTCGCCGAGCCGCACCGTGCCGGACGTGGGCTGGTCGAGGCCGGCGGAGCACTGGAGGAAGGTTGTCTTGCCTGATCCGGAGCGGCCCATGACCGCCAGGAACGTGCCGCGTTCGACGGTCGCGGTGACTCCGTCCAGGGCGTTCACGGGGGTGCCGTTGCGCCGGTAGCGACGCGTGACCGACTCCAGTGTCAGCGCCGGCGCGGGGCCGGGGACGGCGCTGATCGAGGCCCCTCGGGTGCCGCTTCTCGCCGTGGCACGTTTCCCCGTGCGAAGCCTGACCATGTGTGTGCGCCTTCCAGGCAGTACGGCCAGGGTGCGGCCGTGTCCGTGCCAGCCGGCCAACTGCCCCGCCAGATGGCTTGTTCCTCCTGGTGAGAACGGTACGGAACGGTCGGCCCCGGCACGATGGAGCGCACACCCGTCCTGGGGTTCAGCCTGCGTCACCCCGGCTGGGGTGACGGACGTACCTCGCGAACAGCCGGTTCGCATTAACGTGATCGGAAGGGTCCGTCGTCCACCGGACGCCCGTCCTGCCCCGGACGACCGTCCTGCCCTCAGGGAGCCCGCCGTGCGTGACTTCTCCATCCAGCTCCAGCGTTCCTGGCATGACACGTACTATCTGGTGCTCGCCCTCCCGGTGGCGTCGATGTGCTTTCTGATGGCCGCCGCCGTACCACTGGGGCTGGTCTTCATGGCGCTCATCATCGGCGCTCCCGCCTGGCCCGATCTCGTGCGATTACTCCGCAGACTGGCCGGATACGAGCGGGTGCGGGCCGGTACCCGGCTCCGTGCGCCGGTCCCGGAGCAGTATCTGCCGCTCGACGGTGTGCCGGCGGACCGGCTGCGGCTGTCGCTGACGGACCCCGGCACCTGGCGCGACGCGCGCTGGCTGCCGTTGCAGATCCTCATCACCCTGCTGTTCTGCGCGGTGGCCATCCTGGTGTGGGTGGTCGGGCTGGTGGTGGACGGGCTCAACATGGGGGTGGGCGGCGCCGTCGCGCGGCGCCGCGAGGACGCGTACGGTACGCCCGCCAAGCCCCGAACCCCGCTGGTGCTGCACCGGCTCGGCACGCTCGCGGACACCCAGGCCGCGTGGAGCGCGGCGCTGCTGCGGCCGAAACCGTCCGCACGGCTGGTGGACCGGATCGCGGAGCTGTCGGAGAGCCGGGCGGGCGCGGTGGAGGCGCACAGTGCCGAACTGCGCCGTATCGAACGGGACTTGCACGACGGCGTACAGGCGCAGCTGGTGGCGCTTTCGATGCGGATCGGGCTGGCCAAACAGCTGGTGCGGACGAATCCGGACGCCGCGCTGGCCCGGCTGGACGAGGCGCAGTCGGGCGTGGAGAGCACACTGGCGGACCTGCGGCATGTGGTGCGTACGGTGCACCCGCCGGTGCTGACCGACCGCGGTCTGGCCGGCGCGGTCCGCGCCCTGGCGGCGTCCTCGGAGATCCCGGTGGAGATGGGCCTCGGCTCGGTGGAGAACTCCTTCCGGCTGCCGGCCGCGGTCGAGGCCGCGGCGTACTTCGTGGTGGCCGAGGGGCTGACCAATATCCGAAAGCATTCCCGGGCCACCCAGGCGTCGGTGCGCTTCACCCGGGGCAACGGCATACTGAGGGTCATCGTGGCCGACAACGGCCGCGGTGGCGCCGACGAGCACGAGGGCAGTGGTCTGATCGGCATCCGCCGGCGCGTCGCCGCGCTTGACGGCACGGCGAGCCTTTCCAGCCCACTCGGTGGGCCGACCAAGCTGAAAGTGGAGCTGCCTTGCGGATCGTGATCGCGGAGGACAACGCCCTCTTACGTGAGGGAATGGTCCTGCTGCTGACCAGCAATGGCCATGAGGTGGTGGCGACGTGCGCCGCCGGGCCGGAGGTGATGCCCGCGCTGCGCGAGCACCGCCCGGACGCGGCGGTGCTGGACGTACGGCTGCCGCCGACCTTCCGTGACGAGGGGCTGCGCGCGGCGGTACAGGCCAGGAGCGAACTGCCCGACCTGCCGATCCTGGTGCTGTCCCAATATGTCGAACAGACCTACGCGGCCGAGCTGTTGGCCCAGGGCGCGCGCGGCATCGGCTACCTGCTCAAGGACCGGGTGGGGCGGGTGGAGCAGTTCCTCGAGGCGCTGGAGCGCATCACCACCGGCGGGACGGCCCTGGACCCCGAGGTGGTCACCGAGATCCTCAGCCAGAAGGCCGCCGCGCGGCCGTTGCAGGCGCTGACGCCGCGTGAGCACGAGGTGCTGGAGATGATGGCGCAGGGGCTCGCCAACGGGGCCATCGCGGAGCGGCTGGTCATCACCGAACGGGCGGTCAGCAAACACATCCGGGGAGTCTTCGACAAGCTCGGACTGCCGCCCGAGGGCGGAAACGTGCACCGCCGGGTACTGGCCGTGCTGGCCTATCTGGGCAATCACGCACCGGAGAACTCCGCATGACGTTCACACGGCCCACGCCGTGAGCGGGGCCCGGGGGATCGCGCCCCGGGCAGCGGAAAAGCCCCGGGCATCCGGAGACGGGGGAGGCTCCGAACGCCCGGGGCGGGGATTCCGCACTGCCACGACGGGGGAATGAACAGCCGTGGGAATCCCGGCTTATGGGTGCGGCCGTATCCCGGGCCGCCGCATCTCGGGCAGCCGTATCCGGGCCGCCGCATCCAGACCGCTGTATCTCAGTGGCCGTTTCTCAGCGGCCGTTTCTGAGCCGCTGTTTCTCGGCCGCCGTTTCTCAGCCGAACGAGATGCAGGTGTTACGGATAATCTTGATCCGCTTGGTGGTCTCCGAGATGATTTCGCCCACCGAGTCGGGATCGCGACCGCCGGGCGAGACACCGCGTAATTCCTTGGCGGCCTCACGGAGCTTCTCGTCGTCGGTGTCCTCCGCCAGCTGGGCGATCTCGTCGGCGAGATCCTTGAGTTCCTTCTCCGCCGCCTCCGGGTCCTTCGAATCGGAGAAGTTGGTGGACTTGGCGAGAATCTTCTCGCACGCGTCTCCGCGGCTCTTGGCGTTCTCAGGCCCCTCGCACGCGGCCATACCGAGCATCGCCGGTACGACGATGAGAGCGGCGAGCACCGCCCTGGCCGCGGTCCGCCGCGGGCCGCGCGCCGGCCGCGCCGGGCCGGGGCCACGACCGGCGGGCGTACCGCCGGTGGCTGTCCTCTGGGCTGTGTCCGCCATGGAAGTGCTCCCACTCGTGCCCGTCGTATCGCGGTCGAGCCGCGCCGTCTGCCTCCATCGTGTCGGGCGGCGGGGTTCAGGTCAGTACACCGCGTACCCGGACCGGGGTGGCCCCTGCACCACCATCACGGGTTCAGCACGCCGCGTGAACGCGCTGACGCCCGTCCCCAGCAGGGCAGTTACGTCCAGGCTTAAAGGGCTGCCGGACGCCGCCCCGTGGTGGGACCATGCGGCCATGTCCCGGCCCCACCCCCATCCCGACCCCCGGCGAAGGTGACTCATCGTGGCTCAGAACCGACCTTCCGCACCTCGGCGCGCACCGCGCTGGGTGGCGTCCAGGCCGCCGCGGCCCGCGGCGGACGTACGGCTGTTCTGCTTCCCGTACGCCGGCGGCGGAACCAGCATCTTCCGTTCCTGGGCAAGCCACTTGGACGAGAGTGTCGAGGTGTGCCCTGTGCTGCTCCCCGGCCGTGAGGAGCGGTTCAGCGAGCCGCCGCACACCCGGGTGACGGAACTGGTGCCGCTGCTGGCCGACCGGATGGCGAGCTGGTTCGACAAGCCGTTCGCGTTCTTCGGCCACAGCATGGGCGGGGAGATCGCGTTCGCGCTCGCCGAGTATCTGTGCGCGCGGGGCCCGGGTACGGCGCGGCCCGGACATGTCTTCGTCTCGGGATGCGTACCGTTCCCGGGCCCCGTCCAGCGGCATACGCTCCCCGACCCCGAACTGCTGGCGGAGGTGAGGGAGATGAACGGGGCTCCGGCGGAGTTCCTGAACAGCCCCGAGCTGATCGAGCTGATGCTGCCCACGCTGCGGGCGGACTTCACCCTGGCGGAGACCGCGCTGCCGGACCCCGCCTCGGTGCTTCCGGTGCCGCTGACCGCCTTCGCGGGCACGGACGATCCGGAAGCAGGTCCGGGGCAGGCCAAAGCGTGGGCGCGGCACGCCGGCGGGCCGTTCGAGATGCACGAGCTGGCGGGAGATCACTTCTTCCTGCACGACCCGGTTCCGCTGCTCGACATCGTCGGACGGGTCCTCAGCTCAGGCTCGGGTCCGTGCAGTTCCGGCGCGGATCCTCAGGGTCCTGGCTCCGATGGCCGGCGCCCCGGCCCCGGTCCTGGCAGCTACGGCCCGAGCGCTCCAGACAGTCGCTGATCACCTCGGGACCGGCCCCGGCGACCATGTCGACGACGCCCCCGTCCCGCAGGAACACCACGGCGTCGGCGCAGGCGGCCACCGTCGGCGCCGAGGTCGACATCACCGCCGCGACGCCATGCCCCTTCACCGCCCGGCGCAGCGCCGCGCCGGACTCCTCCGAGGCCTCGTCGGCGAGCAGCAGACGCGGCCCGAGCGCGACCGCCGCCGCGACGGAGCCCGCCCCGTCCGGCCCGGACACCCAGGACGCCAGCGGCCCGCGCCCGTCCCCGCTCCCGGGCGCGCGCCGCACCACACCGGAGGATGGCTGGATCTCGCCGGAAAGGCACTTCAACAGCGTGGTCTTACCGGGGCTGCCCTCGCCCATTACCGCGAGAAACACTCCCTCTCTCACGACCAGGCTGACATTCCGCAACGCATAAATGGTCCCGGGTCTCGTCTCGTAAATCTTCGTGACATTTTCGAGGGCGACAACTTCGGACACGCGTTCGACTGATTGGCTCGAATCCACGTGCATCATCGAAACTCTCCCCTTTATCGCACTGTCACGGCGAAATGACCCCGCACCCCGCACCTGCCCGCCGGCACGTCACATACGGCAAAGGTACCGATACCCAGCAGCGCCGGAACAGGGGGGTCCGCAAGTGAATTGCGGGTACAGCTAACCTACCCAAGAACGTAGTGCGGGCACCCGTGACAGCGTGAAAGAGTCCAATTATCGGCACTATCGGCCAGGCACCATTCCCCGCTCAACCTTTCGCCCCGCGTAACACGTCCGAGAAAAGCACTCATCCCTCCGATGCCGCCGGGGCGCGGACAACCGGGCCCACCGGACGGCCGGGCACAGCACGGGGCCCCTCGGGGTGATCATTACGATCCGGTCTCGGGGTACCCCCAAGGTCTTGCCTTCTGCCCGTGTAATCGATTCCAATCCTCCGTGTAATCGATTCCACGAGGAGGTGGACCGACGATGGCGGGCATCAAGGATGTCGCGGCCGAGGCAGGCGTGTCCGTCGCCACGGTGTCGCGGGTACTCAACGACCATCCGTCGGTCAGCCCCGCGTCCCGCGCCCGGGTGCTCGCCGCCGTCGCCGCGCTGGGCTACCGGCCCAACGCCGTGGCCCGGTCCCTGCGCACCGACCGGACCCGCACGCTCGGCCTGGTCATCAGCGATGTGCTCAACCCGTACTTCACGTCGCTGGCCCGCGCGGTCGAGGAGGAGGCGCGGACGCTCGGGTACAGCGTGATCATCGGAAACGCCGACGAGCGGCCCGAGTTGCAGGACCACCACGTCCGTACGCTCCTCGACCGCCGGATCGACGGGCTGCTGGTGTCGCCCACCGACCGCGGTTCACCGCTGATACGCGACGCGGTGCGTGCCGCGACCCCGATCGTCTTCGTGGACCGTTGGATCCCGGGCGTCGAGGTGCCCGTCGTACGGTCCGACGGCCGCGCCGCCGTACGCGATCTGGTCGGCCATCTGCTGCGGATCGGCCACCGCAGGCTCGCGATCATCGCGGGCCCCGCGACCACCACCACCGGCAGCGAACGTGTCGACGCCTTCCGTACGGCACTGGGCGAGCACGGGGTCGCGCTGCCCGACGCGTACATCGGCCAGGGCGACTTCCAGGCCGAGAGCGGACGCCGGGCCGCGGAGGGTTTCCTCGATCTGCCCGAGCCTCCCGACGCCGTGTTCGCGGCGGACAATCTGATGGCCCTCGGCGCTCTCGACGCGATCCGCGCCCGGGGTCTGAGCGTCCCGGAGGACATCGCGCTCGCGGCCTTCGACGACATCCCCTGGTTCGTGCACACGGATCCGCCGATCACGGCCATCGCGCAGCCGACGGACGAACTGGGCCGGGCCGCCGTACGGGCGCTGGCCGAACGCATCGCCGGCCGGGTCCCGCCGTCCGTCACACTCCCCGCCCGGCTGGTCGTACGCCGCTCCTGCGGCGCGGAGTTCCCGCCGGCCCCCCGGCGTCCCGAGCCCTCGGAGCGCGCGTCGTCAGCACACCGCGCCCCAGCACAACACAGCGCCGCGGCACACGGCCCACCACCACACAGTCCGCCACCACACGGCCCGTCAGCACACAGCCCGTCAGCCCGAACGCGAAGGAGCGACCCGTGAGCCACCCGGACGAGTTGCTGCGTGTCGAAGGGATACGCAAGACCTTTCCCGGCGTGGTCGCGCTCGACAGCGTCGACTTCGATCTGCGCCGCGGCGAAGTACACGTCCTGCTCGGCGAGAACGGCGCCGGCAAGAGCACGCTGATCAAGATGCTCTCCGGTGCCTACCGTCCGGACGCCGGCCGCGTACTCGTCGGCGGGCGGGAGGTCCGTATCCAGGGCGCACAGGACGCGGAGCGGCTGGGAATCGCCACCATCTACCAGGAGTTCAACCTCGTCCCCGATCTGACGGTGGCCGAGAACATCTTCCTGGGCCGCCAGCCGCGCCGCTTCGGCCTGGTCGACCACAAGAGGATGGAGTCGGACGCGGCCGAGCTGCTGGAACGCGTCGGAGTCACCACCCCGCCGCACACCAAGGTGCGTGAACTGGGCATCGCCCGGCTCCAGATGGTCGAGATCGCCAAGGCGCTCAGCCTGGACGCCCGGGTGCTGGTCATGGACGAGCCGACCGCCGTACTGACCTCCGAGGAGGTCGAGCGGCTCTTCCGGATCGTCCGCGCGCTGCGCGAGGACGGCGTGGGCATCGTCTTCATCACCCACCATCTGGAGGAGATCGCGGCGCTCGGTGACCGCGTCACCGTCCTGCGCGACGGCCGCAGCGTCGGGCAGGTGCCCGCGACGACGCCCGAGGATCAGCTCGTACGCCTCATGGTGGGCCGCGACATCGACCAGCAGTATCCGCGCCGGACCGCGGGGACCGGTACCGCCCTGCTGTCGGTGTCGGGGCTGACCAGAGAAGGCGTCTTCCACGATGTGGGCTTCGAGGTGCGCGCCGGTGAGGTCGTCGGTGTCGCGGGGCTGGTGGGCGCGGGCCGTACGGAGGTCGTCCGCGCGGTCTTCGGCGCGGACCACTACGACACGGGCTCGGTACGGGTGGCGGGCGCCGCGCTGCCGCGCCATGACGTGAGCGCGGCGATGGCCGCCGGGATCGGGCTGGTGCCGGAGGACCGCAAGGGCCAGGGCCTGCTGCTCGACGCGTCCGTGGAGGAGAACCTCGGTCTGGTCACCCTGCGTTCGGCGACCCGCGCCGGGCTGGTGGACCGTGCGTCACAGCACACGGCGGCCGCCAGGATCGCCGGGCAGCTCGGCGTCCGGATGGCGGGGCTCGGCCAGCGGGTACGCACCCTGTCCGGCGGCAACCAGCAGAAGGTCGTCATCGGCAAATGGCTGCTGGCCGAGGTCAAGGTGCTGATCCTCGACGAGCCGACGCGCGGTATCGATGTCGGCGCGAAGGTCGAGATCTACGAGCTCATCAACGAACTCACCGCCGCCGGTCACGCCGTGCTGATGGTCTCCAGCGATCTGCCGGAGGTCCTGGGCATGAGCGACCGGGTGCTGGTGATGGCCGGGGGCCGGATCGCCGGTGAACTCACGGCGGAGGAAGCGACACAGGACGCGGTGATGGCGCTGGCCGTCGGCGCCGCGCGCTCATACGGCCCGGAACCCGGGACCGACGCGGACGACGAAGCAGAAGGGGTGGAGGGCTCCCGTGGCCACTGACACGCTCAAGAACACGACAGACGGCGGAAGCGGGCGCGGTGGCGGAGGCGCCCGAGCGGTCCGCCGGCTCCTCCTCGACAATGGCGCGCTGAGCGCCCTGGTCGTTCTGGTGGTGGCGATGTCGCTGCTGTCGGGCGACTTCCTGACCACCCAGAACCTGCTCAACGTCGGTGTGCAGGCGGCCGTGACCGCGATCCTCGCGTTCGGCGTCACGTTCGTCATCGTCACCGCGGGCATCGACCTCTCGGTGGGCTCGGTGGCGGCGCTCTCGGCGACCGTCCTGGCCTGGTCGGCGACGTCGGAGGGGGTGCCGGTGTGGCTGGCCGTCGTGCTCGCCGTGGGCACCGGCATCGCGTGCGGGCTCGTCAACGGCGCGCTCGTCTCGTACGGCAAACTGCCGCCGTTCATCGCGACGCTGGCGATGCTCTCGGTGGGCCGCGGGCTGTCGCTGGTGATCTCGCAGGGCAGCCCGATCGCCTTCCCCGGCTCCGTGTCGCGGATCGGCGACACGCTCGGCGGCTGGCTGCCGGTGCCGGTCCTGGTGATGGTGGCGATGGGGCTGATCACCGCCCTGATCCTGGCCCGTACGTACCTGGGCCGCTCGATGTACGCGATCGGCGGCAACGAGGAGGCGGCGCGGCTGTCCGGGCTGCGTGTCAAGCGGCAGAAGGTCGCCGTCTACGCGCTGTCGGGACTCTTCGCCGCCGTCGCCGGTATCGTCCTGGCCTCCCGGCTCTCCTCGGCGCAGCCACAGGCCGCGCAGGGGTACGAACTCGACGCCATCGCCGCGGTCGTCATCGGCGGCGCCAGTCTGTCGGGCGGTGTCGGCAAGGCGTCCGGCACGCTCATCGGAGCGCTGATCCTGGCGGTGCTGCGCAACGGACTCAACCTGCTGTCGGTGTCGGCGTTCTGGCAGCAGGTCGTCATCGGTGTCGTCATCGCGCTGGCGGTGCTGCTCGACACGGCGCGCTCCCGCGCCGGTGCGTCGGCCGCGCCCGGTGCGTCGGCCGCGCCCGGTGCGTCGGCCGCGCCCGGTGCGTCGGCCGCGCCCGGTGCGTCGGCCGCGCCCGGTGCGTCCGGCTCGGGAGGCGCGGGCGGCTCGGGCCGTAAGGGCGCGAGAGCGCTGAAGTACACCGTCGCCGCGGTGCTGGTGGCCGCCGTCATCGGTGGTGTCTCCTTCTGGAACAACGGGTCCTCCGGCGGCGGGACCAGGCTGGGGCTCTCCCTCTCCACCCTCAACAACCCCTTCTTCGTCCAGCTGAAGGCGGGCGCGGAGGCCGAGGCGAAGGCCAAGGGCGTCGAACTCACCGTCACCGACGCGCAGAACGACGCCTCCCAACAGGCCAACCAGATACAGAACTTCACCAGCGGTGCCATGTCGTCGGTGATCGTCAACCCGGTCGACTCGGACGCGGCGGGGCCGTCCGTACGCGCCGCAAACAAGGCCGGCATCCCGGTGATCGCCGCCGACCGCGGTGTCAACAAGGCGGACGTCGACACGCTGGTCGCCTCCGACAACGTCGCGGGCGGCCGGCAGGCGGCGAAGACACTGGCGGAGAAGCTCGGTGGCGAGGGGCGGATCGTGGTCCTCCAGGGCACGGCGGGCACCTCGGCCAGCCGTGAGCGCGGTCAGGGCTTCGCCGAGGGCATCAAGGCGTACCCCGGCATCAAGGTCGTCGCGCGGCAGCCGGCGGACTTCGACCGCACCAAGGGGCTGGATGTGATGACCAATATGCTCCAGGCGCACAGCGGGGTGAACGGGGTCTTCGCGGAGAACGACGAGATGGCGCTCGGGGCGGTGAAGGCGCTGGGCTCCAAGGCGGGCACGTCGGTCCCGGTCGTCGGCTTCGACGGCACACCCGACGGCCTGAAGGCGGTGAAGGCGGGCACGCTCTACGCCTCGGTGGCCCAGCAGCCGGCGGAACTGGGCCGGCTCGCCGTGCTCAACGCCATCAAGGCCGCGCGGGGCGACGAGGTCGCCCCGACGGTGAAGGTGCCGGTCAAGGTGGTCACGGCGGAGAATGTCGCCGACTTCTCCTGAACACTCGACGGCCTCTGAACACTCCACGGCTTCCGACCACTCGGCGGCCCCAGCGAAAGAGACGAAGAGACAGTGACGTACGACTACGACCTGCTGGTCGTGGGGTCGGCCAACGCCGACCTGGTGATCGGCGTCGAGCGGCGCCCCGGCGCCGGTGAGACGGTGCTCGGCTCGGACCTGTCCGTCCATCCGGGCGGCAAGGGGGCGAACCAGGCGGTCGCCGCCGCCCGCCTCGGAGCCCGTACGGCGCTGCTGGCCCGGGTCGGCGACGACGCGCACGGGCGCCTCCTGCTCGACTCGCAGCGTGCGGCCGGAGTCGACACGGCGGGGGTGCTGTCCGGCGGTGCGCCCACCGGCGTCGCCCTGATCACGGTCGATCCGTCCGGGGACAACAGCATCGTGGTGTCGCCTGGCGCCAACGCCCGGCTGTCCCCGGCGGACATCCGGGACGCGTCGGGTCTGCTGCGGGCCGCGCGGGTGGTCTCGGCGCAGCTGGAGATCCCGTTGGAGACGGTCGGCGAGGTGGTGGCGGGGATGGCGCCGGGCAGCCGGTTCGTACTGAACCCCTCTCCCCCGGTGCCGCTGCCGACCGGGATCCTGGCGGCGTGCGATCCGCTGATCGTGAACGAGCACGAGGCGCGGGTGGTGCTCGGCGGGCCGGTGGCCGACGGCCCGGAGGGGTCGGTGGGCCACGCCCTGGAGTCGGTGGGAGACGACCCGGAGTCGGTGGGCGACGACCCGGAGTCGGTGGGCGACGACCCGGCGGAGTGGGCGAGGGCGCTGCTCGCGCTGGGGCCGCGCTCGGTGGTGATCACGCTGGGCGCGCGGGGCGCGCTGGTGGCGGACGACCGTACGACGGCGCTCGTGCCGTCCGTACCGGTGCGCGCCGTGGACACCACGGGGGCCGGCGACGCGTTCACCGCGGCGCTGGCCTGGCGGCTCGGCGCCGGCGAGAGCCTGACCGCGGCCGCCGCCTACGCGGCGCGGGTGGGTGCGGCGGCGGTGACCACGGAGGGAGCGCAGGTGTCGTTCCCGACGGCCGCGGAGGTGGCGGCGCTCGCGGCAGCGGCCCCCGGGTCCCTCCCGCGAGCGGGCGCGGCGGAACGCCACGTAACCGCTCCCGGACAGACGGTATCCGATCCGGGCCGGGGGGTGGCCGAGTGAAGAGGTCCGGGATCCTGAACCGGCATCTCGCGGGCGCCCTGGCCGAGCTGGGCCACGGGGACGGTGTGCTGGTCTGCGACGTGGGGATGCCGCTGCCCGCGGGTCCGCGCGTGGTGGATCTGGCGTTCCGGGCCGGGGTGCCGCGGTTCGCGGAGGTACTGGACGGTCTCCTGGCCGAGCTGGTCGTGGAGGGCGCGACGGCGGCCCACGAGGTCCGTGACGCCAATCCGGAGGCCGCGCGGCTGCTGGCGACGCTGCCCGGTCTCGGTTTCGTCCCGCACGAGGAGCTGAAGGAGCTGTCGGCTGGCGCGCGTCTGATCGTCCGCACCGGGGAGGCGCGGCCGTACGCGAATGTGCTGTTGCGCTGCGGGGTGTTCTTCTGAGCCGCGGCGCGCGTTCTTCGGGGCCGCGCCGCGTGGCTCCGGTGGCAGGGCCCCGTCTCGACAGGACCGGGTCACGAGATATCTTGATGTCGAGCAATGTTGCAGACGTGGAGCGGAGCACCCGGTGACTGACTCGACCATCATCTACACACACACCGACGAGGCCCCGGCCTTGGCGACGTATTCCTTCTTGCCTGTGGTCGAGGCGTATGCCTCGACGGCGGGGGTCACCGTGGAGAGCCGTGACATCTCTCTCGCGGGACGGATCATCGCGGGCTTCCCCGAGCGTCTGGAGGAGGGCCAGCGGATCGACGACGCGCTCGCCGAGCTGGGTGAGCTGGCCAAGACGCCCGGTGCGAACATCATCAAGCTGCCGAACATCTCGGCCTCGATCCCGCAGCTGAAGGCGGCGATCTCCGAGCTCCAGCAGCAGGGCTACGCGCTGCCGGACTACCCGGACGACCCGAAGACCGACGAGGACCGCGACGTCCGCGCGCGCTACGACAAGGTCAAGGGCAGCGCCGTCAACCCGGTCCTGCGCGAGGGCAACTCCGACCGCCGCGCCCCCGCGTCGGTCAAGAACTACGCCAAGGCGCACCCGCACCGCATGGGCGCGTGGACGGCCGACTCGAAGACGAACGTCGCGCACATGGACGCCGACGACTTCCGGTCCAGCGAGAAGTCCGTGGTCATCGCCGAGCCGGGCTCGCTCCGTATCGAGCTGGCCGGTGACGACGGCACCACGACGGTCCTGCGCGAGTCGGTGCCCGTGCTCGCCGGGGAGGTCGTGGACGCGTCGGTGATGCGGGTGGCGGCGCTGCGCGAGTTCCTCAAGGCCCAGATCGGCCGTGCCAAGGCCGAGGACGTGCTGTTCTCGGTGCATCTGAAGGCCACGATGATGAAGGTCTCCGACCCGATCATCTTCGGCCATGTCGTACGGGCCTTCTTCCCGAAGACGTTCGCCGAGTACGGCGAGGCGCTCGCGGCGGCCGGTCTGACCCCCAACGACGGCCTCGGCGGCATCCTGGGCGGGCTGGACTCCCTGCCCGACGGCGCGGCGATCAAGGCGTCCTTCGAGGCCGAGCTCGCCGAGGGCCCCGCGCTGGCGATGGTCGACTCCGACCGCGGCATCACGAACCTGCACGTACCGAGCGATGTCATCGTCGACGCCTCCATGCCGGCCATGATCCGCACCTCCGGTCACATGTGGGGGCCCGACGGCCAGGAGGCCGACACCCTCGCGGTCATCCCGGACAGCAGCTACGCCGGGATCTACCAGGTCGTCATCGACGACTGCCGCGCGCACGGCGCGTACGACCCGTCGACGATGGGCTCGGTGTCGAACGTCGGTCTGATGGCGCAGAAGGCCGAGGAGTACGGCAGCCACGACAAGACCTTCGAGATCCCCACCACCGGCACGGTGCGTGTCCTCGACGGCTCCGGCGATGTCGTGCTGGAGCACGTGGTGAGCGCGGGCGACATCTGGCGCATGTGCCAGGCCAAGGACCTGCCGATCCGGGACTGGGTCAAGCTCGCCGTGACCCGCGCCCGCGCGACCGGCAACCCGGCGGTGTTCTGGCTCGACGAGAACCGCGCGCACGACGCGAACCTCATCGCGAAGGTCGGGACGTACCTCGCCGAGCACGACACCGAGGGCCTGCGGATCGAGATCATGTCGCCGGTCGAGGCGACCGCGTTCTCCCTGGAGCGCATCCGGCGCGGCGAGGACACGATCTCGGTCACCGGCAACGTGCTGCGCGACTACCTGACCGACCTGTTCCCGATCCTCGAACTCGGCACGAGCGCGAAGATGCTCTCCGTCGTCCCGCTCATGAACGGCGGCGGGCTGTTCGAGACCGGTGCCGGCGGCTCCGCGCCCAAGCACGTGCAGCAGCTCGTCAAGGAGGACTACCTGCGCTGGGACAGCCTGGGCGAGTTCCTCGCGCTCGCGGTCAGCTTCGAGCACCTCGCGCAGACGACGGACAACGCGCGCGCCCAGGTGCTCGCGGACACCCTCGACCGCGCCACGGCGACCTTCCTCAACGAGGACAAGTCGCCCAGCCGCCGGCTCGGTGGCATCGACAACCGCGGCAGCCACTTCTACCTGGCGCTCTACTGGGCGCAGGAGCTGGCGAAGCAGACCGACGACGGCCGGCTCGCGGAGGCGTTCGCGCCCCTCGCCAAGACGCTGGCCGAGCAGGAGAGCACCATCGTCGACGAGCTGATCGCGGTGCAGGGCAAGCCGGCCGACATCGGCGGCTACTACCAGCCCGACCCGGCCAAGGCCGCGGCCGTGATGCGCCCTTCGGCCACGTTCAGCCAGGCCCTCGCGCTGCTCGGCTGACATGACCGGAACCGCCCCGGCCGGCATCTCCGTCGGCCGGGGCGGTTCCGTCTTTCAGTCGCCCTACGGGGCGTCTCCGTCTTTCGGTCGCCCTACCGGGGCGTCTCCGTTTTCGGTGGCGCTACGGGGCGTCTCCGTCGGCGTGCTTACGCGAGAGCCGCAGCACGCTTCCCTCTCCGTTGGCCGAGACGAAGAGCGAGCCGTCCGGGCCGAGGGCGAGGCCCGCGAACTGGCTCGGAGGGCCCGGGACTCCGGGGACCGGGTGGCGGGCGGGAGGGGTGGTGCCAGGGGGGAGGCCGACCGCGAGGTTCTCCGCGTCGATCCTGCTGTCCCCCGTGACGAGCGAGATCGCCCGCAGCCGCCGGTGCGCGGTCTCCACCGTGAACAGTTCGCCGTCGCGGACGACCAGGCCCTGCGGCGCGCCGAGTCCGTCCGCGACGGTGACCGCCTCGCCGTCGTCGAGCCGGAGCACCGCCCCGAGCCGGTCGTCGCTGACGTAACAGCGCTGTTCCCCGTCGAACGCCACATCCACGGGGTGTACGAGCCCCGAGGCGAGAGCGGTGACCGTGCCGGTCTCGTCGATCCGCAGGATCCGGCCGCCGCCCGTCTCGGCGACCACGAGCGAACCGTCCGGCGCGACCGCGATGCCGGTGGGCTCGCTCAGTCCGGTCGCCCGTACCCGCGTGGTCTTCCGTACGGGGTCGTAGGTGCGGACGTCACCGAGCTGCGAGGTGAGGTGCAGGACGCCGTCGTCGGCGGTGACACCGTGGACGAAGTGCAGCAGACCGTGGGTGATGATGCCGCCGGACTCGTTGCCGTCGCCGTTTCCGCTCGCGCTCCCGTTGCCGTTCCCGTTCGCCTTGCCGTTCGCGTTGCCGCCGCCGTTCCCGTTCGCGTCCTCGCCGGGGCCCGCCGGGCTCGCCAGGCGGTAGTGGTCGGCCGCGTACACCGTGCCCCCGAGGTCGACCGTCACACCGAAGGGGCCGTCGAGCCCGCGCGGCACGATCTCGCGGATCCGGCCGTCGGTGTGCATCTCCGTGACACCGCCGCTCGCGTAGCTGGAGACGAACATCCGGTTCTCGTCGTCGAACGCCGCGTTGTCCAGCCCCGCGACACCGGATACGACGACCGACCGCGCGCCGGTACGGAGATCGATACGGGTCACGATGCCCGCCACACCGCGCGACAGCACCACCAGGACACCGCCCCGGTCGAACCGCACCGCGACCGGGTCGTCCACGTCCTTCGCGACCAGCTCGGGTACCCCGCCGTCGGGAGATATCCGCCAGACCTCGTTGGCGATCATGTGCGGGTAGTAGAGCAGCCCGTCCGGGCCGAGCTGCATCGCGTTGCCCCAGGCCAGCCCGTCCGTGAGCACCACCGGATCGCCGCCGTCGGGGAACATCTCCATCAGCCGGCCGTTGCTGCGCATCTCGTTGACGAAGAGGCGGTCTCCCACGCAGGTAATGCCGTTGGGCACCTTCACCGTGTCGGAGACCAGGGTGAACTCACCCGCGGGATCCCGCCGCCACACCCTGCCGGGGGTCAGGTCGGTGATGTACATCGAACCGTCCGCACCGAAGGCGAGATCGTCCGGCGCCTGGACCGGGCCGTCCAGTGGCACCACCACGTCGACGTCTCCCGAGACGGGATCCACGGCGCTGATCTGCCCGGCGATGAACTGGGCCACGTACAACCGCCCGTCGGGCCCGAAGGTGACACCGTTCGAACCCCACAGCCGGTTCGGCGGGTTCAGCCTTGTCGTGTCCCACCGCTCGCTCGTGGTGTGCCAGTGGCCGGTGTCGTCGAACCGGCTGGGCCGCCTCATCGGACGATCGCCTCGTTCATGTCACCGTCCGTGCGCCAGCGCCTGATCAGTTCGTAGAACTCGATCGGACCGCCGCCGTACGACTGGCTCTCCTTGCCGGGCTTGCCCTCGTTGTTGTAGTAGCCCGGGGTGCATTCGGCGAGAAACGCGTGCGTGTTCTGCGCCTTCTCGCGAATCGTGGCGATCCAGGCGGCCTGCGCCTCGGCCGTCGGCTCGATGTACCGCGCCTGGCGCTTGTCCGCCTCGGCGACGACCTCGGCGATGTGGGTCGCCTGCTCGTCGAGGACATGGACGAAGTTCACGGAGACCGCGTTCTGGAGCGCGCCGAGGTGGAAGAAGTTGGGGAAGCCATGGCTGTAGAACCCGTGGAGCGTCTTCGGACCGTCCTTCCACGACTCGGTCAACGTGACACCGTCCCGGCCGTGTACGTTGAGTCCGGCCCGCTCGGCCGGCGGACCGCCGATGTCGAAACCGGTCGCGAAGATGACGCAGTCGACCTCGTACGTGACGCCGTCGACCACCAGAGCGTTCTCGGTGATGCGCTCCACACCGCGGCCGGCCGTGTCGACCAGCGTGACATTGGGCCGGTTGAACGTGGGCAGGTACATGTCGCTGAACGTGGGGCGCTTGCACATGTAGCGGTACCAGGGCTTGAGCGCCTCGGCCGTCGCCCGATCCTCGATCTCGGCGTCCACCCGGGCCCGTATCTCGTTCATCTTCTTGAAGTCGGCCAACTCGGCCATGGCGCCGCGCTGTTCGGGAGACAGGCCGTCGCCGCCGCTCGCGCCCGGCACCAGGCTCTGGAGCAGCCGGGCGCTGGTGGTCCAGCCGTCGGACACCAGGTCCTCGTCCGCGCCGCCACCGGCGACCTGCGCGAGGAAGTTGTCCTGGCGGCGCCGCTGCCAGCCGGGTGTCAGTGTCGCGGCCCACTCGGGGTCCGTGGGGCGGTTGTCACGTACGTCGACCGAGGACGGCGTGCGCTGGAACACGTAGAGGTGCTGGGCGTCGCGCCCCAGGTGCGGCACACACTGGATGGCGGTCGCGCCGGTGCCGATGACGGCGACGCGCTTGTCGGCGAGCCTGTGCAGACCGCCGTCCGCGTCACCGCCGGTGTACGCGTAGTCCCAGCGGCTCGTGTGGAACGTGTGCCCCTGGAAAGTCTCGATGCCCGGGATGCCGGGGAGCTTCGGCCGGCTGAAGGGTCCGCTGGAGACCACGACGTAGCGCGCCCGCATACGGTCGCCCCGGTCGGTACGGATGGTCCACTCGAACTCGGCCTCGTCCCAGCGGAGTTCGGTCACCTCGGTCTGGAAACAGACATCACGGTACAGCTCGAACTGCCGCCCGATCGCCCGCGCGTGCTGTCTGATCTCCTCGCCCGGCGCGTACTTCCACTTCGGTACGTAGCCGACCTCTTCGAGCAGCGGCAGGTAGATGTACGACTCGATGTCGCAGTGGATGCCCGGATACCGGTTCCAGTACCATGTTCCGCCGAAGTCCCCGGCCTTCTCGATCACCCGGATGTCCCGCACGCCCGCCTGGCGCAGCCGGGCGCCGGCCACCAGGCCACCGAAGCCGCCGCCGATGATCACGACCTCGACCCGGTCGTCGAGGGGCTCCCGGCGGGGCGCGGGCTCCACGTACGGGTCGTCCACGTAGTAGCCGAACTCCCCTGTGGTGCTGTGGTACTGCTTGCTGCCGTCGGGGCGGATCCGGCGGTCGCGCTCGGCGCGGTAGCGGTCGCGCAGGGCGTCCGGGTCGAATCCGAGTGCCTCCGGATCCAGCTGGGGGGCGGGAGATGACGTAGAGGGGGTGGGGGTGGTCATGCGTGTCCTCTCAGAGCCGATCGAACCACTGCTGTGCTGTTGTGCTGCTGTGCTGTTGCGCGGCTTTATTGCCGTGCTGCTGTGGCGCTGTACTGCCGTGGCGCTGTGGCGCGCCGATGGCGGTGTCAGGCCGTCCGGTGACCGCGCATCCACGCGGTCTGGCCGCCATCGACAAGAAGGTCCGTGCCGGTGATGTACAGCGCACCAGGACCGGTGAGGAACGCCACGGCGTCGGCGATCTCCGCGGGCGTTCCGGTACGGCCCGCGCCGCACTCCTCCAGCATCCTCATCATCCGTTCGCCGGACGCCGACTCGGCCTCCGCTTTCGCCATCGCCGTGGAGATGACCCCCGGGCTGACGGTGTTCAGCCTGGCGCCGCGGAGGTTCCAGGCAAGCGCCGCGGCCTGCACCCTCAGGTGGTTGGAGCGCTTGCTCACGCAGTAGGCGGACACCGCGTCGTCCCCGATGCCGGCGACGACATCGAGCACGAGAAGTCCGTCCGTGGGCGTCGTGGCGAGGGCGAGCTCCTCTTCCCGGCTGAGTGACGCGTAGTGCCCGGCCATGCTGGAGACGCAGACCATAGCCGTACCACGGGACGCCACCGTCCCGAAGACGTCGATCACATGTGCCGTGCCCATCAGATTGACGTCGACGATCGCCCTGGCCGACGCGGTCGCGGGAGAGAGCCCCGCGGTGTGTACGACGGCGGCCACCCGGCCTGCGCCGGACGCCGTCGCCGCGAGTCTCCCGACCGAACCGCGGTCGGACACATCGGTGACCGCGCCCCGTACCGCGTAGCCCTCGGCGGTCAACGCGCCGACGGTTTCGCCGAGCCGCTGTTCCGACGCGTCGGCGAGGATCACGGTCCGCCCGCTGCCGAGCCGACGCGCGATCGCCACGCCCATACCTCCCGCGCCCGTGACCACGACCACGTCACGGCGCTCGTCCTGCTCTCCCCGCTGGTCATCCACCCTGAACAACTCCCTGGATTCGGCTGATTCTCCCGGGGCGGCCGTCCGCGCTCTCCGGCGTCCGCTCCCGTCCCTCGTAAGCGCCCTATGCCACGCCGGTCGATCGCGTCACGGCTCGCAGGGCCTCGTCCCACGGGGCGCGGGACGCGATCGCCGCCCGCCAGGGACGGATCGCCCTCGGCGGCATACCGACCGCGAGAACTCCGGCCAGACGGTCACCGGTGCGGTAGCCGACCATGAACCGGCGGTCGTCGAAGTCCCCTTCCACGAGTGCCACTTCGTCGTGTCCTCGGAGATGGCCGAACGCCTGGATCTTCATGTCGTACTGGTCGGACCAGAAGTACGGCATCGGGGCGAACGGCTTACGGGCCTCGGGACGCAGCAGGTTGCGGGCGGCGGCCACGCCCTGTTCGGCCGCGTTGGTACGGTGCTCGACGCGCATCGCCACACCGAACAGCGGGTTGTGCCAGTGGGCGACATCCCCCGCGCCGTACACATCCGGCGCGGCGGCGCAGTACTCGTCGCACACCAGGCCGTCGCGCACCGTCAGGCCGCTGCCTGCCAGCCATTCGGTGTTCGGCAGGGAACCGACGGCGACGAGGACCTCGTCGGCCTCGACCACTTCGCCGTCGTCGAGCCGTACGCCGCCGCCGGCCACCTCGGACACGGTGACCCCCGTACGCAGGTCCACACCGTGGTCCAGGTGCGCGCCCGACAGGACCCGGCCGACCTCCTCGCCGACCGCGTGGGCCAGCGGTACCGGCGCGGGTTCGAGGAGTGTGACCTCGGTGCCCAGGCCCCGGGCCACGGCCGCGGCCTCCGCGCCGAGGAAGCCGGCTCCGACGATCACCAGCCGCCGCCCAGGACCGAGCCGGTCCCGCAGCGCCAGGGCGTCGTCCAGGGTACGCAGGACATGTGCGCCCTCACCGGGCAGACGGCGCGGACGCACGCCCGTCGCCACGATCAGACCGTCGTACGGCAGCCGGGTGCCGTCGGCCAAGTGCACCGTACGTCCCGAGAGTTCGAGGCCGGTCGCGGCGATACCGAGACGCAGATCGAGGCCGAGCGCGTCCAGATCGGCCGCCGGGCGCAGCGGCAGCCGGTCGGGCTCCCATCGCGCGGACAGGATCTGCTTGGACAGCGGCGGCCGGTCGTAAGGGGCCCGCGGCTCGTCGCCGACGAGGGTGATCGTGCCGTCGTAGCCCTCCCGGCGCAGTGCCTCGGCGGCGGCGAGACCGGCCGCCGACGCTCCGACGACCAGCACGGTCCTCACGTCTCCACCAGCCGGATCGCCGCCGCCGGACAGAGGCCGGCGGCCTCGCGCACCCCCTCGTGGGTGTCGGCGCCCGGGTCGCTCTCCAGCAGGATCACCACACCGTCGTCGTCCCTCTGGTCGAACACCTCGGGGGCGCTCATGACACAGAGGCCCGCCGAAACACACTTCGGTTCGTCCACTTCCACACGCATGGTCGTTTCCTCGCTCGTCCTTCGTCATTCGTCGCGCCGTCACTTCGTCGCGCCGTCACTTCGGCACGCCGTCCGCGCGCCGGTTCGTCGGCACGCCGTCCGCGCGTCGGCTCGTATCGGTCGGTGACGCGGGGCTCACCAGGTGACGGGCAGTGAGCGCACGCCGTAGGTGGTCCCGCTCTCCTCGAACTCGATGCCGTCGAACGCGGTGGCCAGACGCAGCGTGGGAATACGCCGGTAGAGCGTGCCGTAGACGACCTGGAGCTCCACCCGCGCGAGCGACTGGCCCAGACACTGGTGGGGGCCGAAGCCGAACGCGTTGTGCAGGCGGGCATTACGGGTGAGGTCCAGCCGCTCGGCCTCGGGGAAGGCCGCGGAATCCCAGTTGGCGGCGGAGATCTCCACCACGACCCCCTCCCCCGCGCGGATGACCTGACCGCCGATCTCGATGTCCTCGCGGGCGACCCTGCGCAGCCCGGAGTGGACGATGGAGAGATAGCGCAGCAGTTCCTCCACCGCGCCCGCGATGACCTTCGGGTCCTCGGTGTCCCGCAACACCGCCAGCTGGTCGGGGTTCTCCAGCAGGGCGAGAGTGCCCAGGCTGATCATGGTCGCGGTCGTCTCGTGTCCCGCGATGAGCATCGCGACACCCATGTGGACCGCTTCGCTCCGCGTCATCTCACCGGCGGTGACCCGGGCGGCCATCTCGGACATCGCGTCCGCACCGGGCGCGGCCAGCTTCTCGGTGAGCAGTTCGTCGAGATACCGGGAGAGAGCGCCGCTCGCCGCGCGGGCCTCGTCCGGGGGTACGTCGCGGTCGAGGGCGATGTTGCTGTTGTGCTGGAAGAACTCGTGGTCCTCGTACCGCACGCCGAGCAGCTCGCTGATCACCAGCGACGGCACGGGCAGCGCCAGTGCCGTCAGGAGGTCGGCGGGCTTCGGACCGGCGAGGATGCCGTCGATCAGATCGTCGACGATCTTCTGAATGGCGGGCCGCAGGGCCTCGACCCGCTTGAGGAGGAGCGGACCGTTGACCATCCGGCGCAGCCGGGTGTGCTCGGGGGCGTCCGTGTTGGTGATGAGCTTCGGGGTGACCTGCGCGATCTCCGCCCGGTACGCGCTCACATGCGGGAAGGCGCCGAACTTCTCGTCGTTGCTGAGGCGGGGATCGGTGAGGATGGCCCGCTGGTGGGCGTGTCCGGTGATGAGCCAGGGCGTACTGCCGTCCCAGATCCGGACCTTCGCGATCGGCGTCTCGTCACGGAGCCGCTCAAGGCCGGGGGGCGGGGCGAACGGGCAGCCGGCCGCCCTGGGCATCGGGAACTCCGGCATCGGCCGCGCCGGGTCGTCCGCGGTTTCGGTCAGTGTGTCGGCCATGTCACTCCTCGGTGGGGGCTCCGCGGGGGCGGAGTGCGGGGAAGGGTGGCGGGACGCCTCGATGAAGACATGCAACCGGAGTGCACTGACACCTTCCGGTCAATTACCTGACGGCAAGCTGACGTGAGGACGATCACACGCTCAGCGGCCGAGCAGGTAGCCGAACCCCCTGCGGGTGTGGATCAGTTGCGGTTCCTCCTGGTCAACCTTGTGCCGGAGACGGGAGACGAGCTTCTCGATGGCGTTGTCGGCGCGGTCGTCGCCCCAGACATGACGGCAGATCTGTTCCTTCGAGAGGACCTGGTCGGCGTTGACCAGCAGATGACGCAGCAGCCGGTACTCCGCGGGCGTGAGGTCGAGCGCCCGGGGCCCGCGCCATGCCTGGCAGGTGGCATCGTTCAGGACGAGGTCGCCGTAGTACGGCCCGCGCCGTACAGCACCGCGCCCGCGCCCGCGGCCTCGCAGTAACACCTGTGCCCTGGCGAGGACTTCGGCGATCCGGAACGGCATGGTGACGTAGTCCTCCTGACCGGGGCCCAGTTCGGGAAGGAGGCTGTCCAGGTACTCGCACACGGTCAGGAAGAGGACCGGCGGGCGGTCGGCGACGGGGCGGCGTCCGCGGGCGAGACCCTTCAGATCGGGCAGCGTCGTGTCCAGGACCACCAGGTCGAATCGGTGTCCCGCGATCCGTGCCAGTCCCTCGGCGCCGGTGCGCGCGACGGTGACCCGATAGCCCGCGAGTTCCAGCGTGGTCGTGAGCAGGTCGGAGTTCTCCTGATCACCGACGACCACCAGGACCTGCTGCCCGTCCCCACGAACAGCCGACGGCCTCTCGCCGACGCCCCCGCGCGTATCCCCCGTCCCGCGCATCTCACTCACCCCGCGCATCTCGTTCACACCGCGCGCCTCGCCCGCCCCGCGTAGCTCGCTGACCCCGCGCATCTCGTTCACGCCGCATATCCCGTACATCCCGTACATGGAAGGACCACCTCGCGTAAGGCGCACGCTTCACGTCCGGACGAACGGCAGCGCCGGGGCCCGGACGCCCAGGACGGCCGTGGCCTCAGGCGGGGCGCTCGGCAGGGATACCGGCATCGCTGTCGGCGTAGCCCAGGAAGTCGTCGACCATCCGGTGGAACAGGGCGGCGAGCTGCTGAAGGTCCTGCGGCGACCACTCCGCCAGGGCCGCCTGCATCCCCTGGCGGCTCGCCTCGCGGATACGGTCGATCGCCCGCTGTCCGACCGGGGTGAGCTGGATGCGCTGCGCACGGCCGTCCTCCGGGTCCGGGACGCGGGTCACGTACCCCGACTTCTCCAACCGCTGTACCTGACGCGTGACATGGGACGCCTCCACGGCCAGCCGGTTCGCCAGCTCGCTGGGGCGCTGAGGTTCGGAATCGGCGATCTGCCGCAGCAGCGCCACGGCGGCGCGGTCCAGTGACACTCCGGCCTGGGCCATCAGGCGGTCGTGCGGCCGGACCCTGCTGGAGAGATAGGCGACGCGGCTCAGCGCCCGCTCGATCTCGCTCACATCGGCCGAGGACGGGGATGGTGATGGGGCAACCGCTGGCGGTGATTTGGGCATCCACGCACTTTACCATCTACTTGCCTGACTCAAGCAACTTCACATTCACTTGCTTGACTCAAGTAACTCACACATGCTTGCCTGACTCAAGTAATCCCGGGTATCGCCGCGTATTCGTCCGACCGTAAGGAGCACCCATACCCATGAGCAGCAACGGATTTGAGGGACGCAGCGTCGTCGTCACCGGGGCGGGATCGGGGATCGGCAGGGCCGCGGCGCTGCGATTCGCCGCGGAGGGCGCGAACGTACTGGTCGCGGATCTCAACCAGGAGACCGCCCACCAGACCGTGACGGCGGTGACGACCGCGGGCGGCGTCGCACGCGCGGTCGTCGGCGATCTGAGCGAGCAGGCCGTGGTGGACGAGATAGTCGCCACGGCCACGAGCGCGTACGGCGGCCTGGATGTACTGGTGAACAACGCGGGCATCATGGACCGGATGTCGGCCCTCGCGGACACCGAGGACGCCGAATGGGAGCGCGTCATCCGCGTCAATCTGACGGCGCCCTTCATGCTGACCCGCGCCGCGCTGCCGCACATGCTGGACCGGGGCCGCGGGGCGATCGTCTTCACGGCGTCCGAGGCCGCCCTGCGCGGCAGCGCGGCCGGCACCGCCTACACCGCCGCCAAGCACGGCATCGTCGGCCTGACGAAGTCCCTCGCCGTGATGTACCGGAACAACGGAATCCGCGCCAACGCCATCGCCCCCGGGGCGACGTCGACCAACATCCGGGTCGACGCCGAGGCGGGTGCCCACGGTCCCGGCGTGGTCGGTCCCCATGTCGCCCTCGCCGGCCGGGTGGCCGACGCCGAGGAGCAGGCGGCGGCCATCCTGTTCCTCGCGTCGGACGCCGCCGGCAACATCAACGGCACGGTCCTGCCCGTCGACAACGGCTGGTCGGCCATCTGAAACCGGCCGTCGACACGGCCGTCGGCGACCGGGCCCGCGGGCTCGGATCGCCGGCGCCGTGAACCCGGCGACGGTGCGCCCGTGCCTCAACTATCAGCCAGTTCTTCCTTGTTGAGGACAAAGTATGGACGGTGTGGGGCGCTGTCCCTACCCTGGGCGTCGTTCTCGCGCGGAAGTCCGCGTGAAACACGGCGTAACCCCGCCGTCGCACCCCCGGTACGTGTACGAACTCCACTCCGCGGACGCGGGGCCACCCGGCCCCCGCCCACGCGCAGCCCCCCAGCAGGAGGACGAGTGCAGCCACACGAGTACCAGAGCCCCCGACCCAGCCGACGCAGATCGCGGACCCTCACCGGTTTTCTGCTCGCCGCCCTCATCACCGGAGGTCTCGTGGCGCCCGCGGTCGGCGCGGAGGAGAGAGCCCCCGCGGAGCTGCCGCCGCAGGAGCCCGGCGTCACCCTCCGGGTCTTCGACGTCCAGTCCCCGCTCAGCAAACTCTGCGATCTGAAGCCGGCTCAGACTCCCAACGTCGACAAGCTGATTCCCACGGTCGACTGGTCCTCCACCGAGGGCTTCGGCTTCACGGACAACTTCATGTCGCAGATCATCGGCAATCTCGATGTGCCCGCCGACGGGACCTACGCCTTCCGGCTGATCAGCGATGACGGTTCCCGTCTCCTCATCGGCGACCAGCGGGTCATCGACCACGACGGACTGCACGGCGCCGAGCCCAAGGACGGCGAGATCACCCTCACCTCCGGCTACCACGCGCTCCGCGTCGACCACTTCGACCGCGGCGGCGACCAGCAGGTGACCCTCCAGTGGAAGCCCCCGGGCGCCACCGACTTCACGCTCGTCCCGAACTCCGTGCTCAGCACGGACGCCGGGGTCGTCCGCGTCACCGCCCCCGGCCGCAAGGAGTGCGAGGGGAGCTACGACACCCCCGGCGACGGCCTCCCGCTGACGTCCGTCCACCCCGGATACACCCTCACCGACCTGCGCCCCGACGGCTTCGAGCCGCAGGTCTCCGCCATGGACTGGCTGCCGGACGGCCGGCTCGCCGTGACCACATGGGGCGGCAGCGACAACACCGTGGGAGAGGCGTACGTCCTCGACCATGTCACGGGTGACACCGGGCCGGAGAAGGTCACGTACAAGAAGATCGCCGGCGGGCTGAAAGAGCCGATGGGCATCAAGTACGTCGACGGCAAGCTGTACGTGTCGGAGAAACACCAGCTGACGGAGTTGTCCGACACCAACGGCGACGATGTCACCGACTCGACCCGCAAGGTCGCGTCCTGGCCGTACGGAGGCAACTTCCACGAATTCGCCTTCGGACTGCTCTACAAGGACGGGGACTTCTATCTGAACCTCTCGGTCGCCATCAACTACGGCGGTGCGACGACCGATCCGCAGCCTGCCGCGAACCGCGGCACCACCATCAAGGTCAACAAGGAGACAGGGAAGGTCACCTATCTGGCCGGCGGCCTCCGGACGCCGAACGGGATCGGATGGGGCCCGGAGGGCGATCTCTTCGTCACCGACAACCAGGGCGGCTGGCTGCCCGCCTCGAAGCTCGTCCAGGTGAAGCAGGACCGGTTCTTCAACCACTACACCAACCCCGACGGCCCGTTCGACGACCGCGCGGTCACCAAGCCCGTGCTCTGGCTGCCGCAGAACGAGATAGCGAACTCCCCCAGCACTCCGATGCTGGTCAAGGAGGGGACCTTCGCCGGTCAGCTGCTCTTCGGCGACGTCACCTACGGCGGAATACAACGCGCCGATCTGGAGAAGGTGGACGGCGAGTACCAGGGCGCGGTGTTCCGCCACACGCAGGGCCTGGAGGCGGGCATCACCCGGATCAGCACGGGACCGGACGGCGCGATCTACGCGGGCGGCCTCGGCGCCGACGGGAACTGGGGCCAGGAAGGGAAACTCCGCTTCGGCCTCCAGAAGCTCACCCCGAACGGCACGAACGCCTTCGACATCAAGACCATGCGCGCCACCCGCGACGGCTTCGAACTCACCTACACGAAGCCGCTGTCGGAGGAGACCGCCGCCAAGCTGGCGACCGGCGGCTACTCCGTGGAGCAGTGGCGCTACGTACCCACACCGGCGTACGGCGGCCCCAAGGTGGACGAGGAGAGCCTGCCCGTCGCGGCGGCCCGGATCTCCGACGACCGCCGTACGGTCCGGCTCACCATCCCCGGGCTGAAGACCGACCGGGTGGTGCACGTACGCTCACCGCGCCCGTTCGCCTCGGCCGACGGTGAGCAGTTGTGGTCCACCGAGGCCTGGTACACCCTGAACGCGCTGCCCGGCCCCGAGGCGCCCGTCACGTCGTACGACGCCGAGTCCGGGCGGCTGTCCGGCGGCGCGGACATCGACACCGAGCACGCCGGTTACACGGGCGGCGGCTTCGTCGACGGCTTCGGCACCCAGGGCGCCACCGCCACCATCGAGGTCGAGGTCCCCGCGAAGGGCTCGTATGACGTGAGCCTGCGCTACGCCAACGGCCCCAACCCCTTCGACGGCACCAAGACGATCGGCGCGAGCGTCAACGGCGGGCAGGCACGGCAGATCAGCCTCCCCTCCACCGGTGCCTGGAACCGCTGGTCCAGCCGAACCGAGCGGTTCGACCTGCGCAAGGGCCGTAACACCCTGACCTACACCTACCGGCCCGGGGACACCGGCCATGTCAACCTCGACATGATCGAGGTGCGCAGACCCGGCAGCCGTATCGACCTGTTCTCCGGCGGCAGTGTCTCCAGCGCCTGGCAGCACACCGACGGCCGCGGCGTCGAATGGCCGCGCACGCCCGAGGGCTCCGTCGAAGTGTGCTGTGGCGACATCCGTACGAAGCAGTCCTTCGGCGACTTCAGACTCCACGCCGAGTTCCGGGTGCCGAAGCTGCCGCCGGACGTCACCGGGCAGGATCGCGGCAACAGCGGTATCTACCTCCAGGAGCGGTACGAGATCCAGATCCTGGACTCGTTCGGGGTGGAGAAACTCGCCACGAACGAGGCCGGCGCGATCTACAACAAGGTGGCGGCGAGCGTGAACGCCGGCAGGGCGCCCGAGACATGGCAGACGTACGACATCGTCTTCCGCGCCGCCCGTTTCGACGCCGGGGGGAAGAAGACCGAGGACGCCAGGATCACGGTGGTGTGGAACGGCACGAAGGTCCACGACAACGTGGTCGTGGACGGCCCGACGGGCAGCGGCGACGCGGAATCGGCCGCGGCGGGCGCGATCCGGCTCCAGGACCACGGCAACAAGGTCCGCTTCAGGAACGTGTGGATCGAGCCCCTGGGCTGACCGCCGCGCGGCGGCACTCCACGCGGTACGCCGTCAGGTCTCCGACGCTTCCCCCGGCCTTTTCCGGCCGGGGGAAGCGCCAGGTCCACACCGCCGGACCCCACCGGCATGAACCGGGGAATCAGCGTGCGTCAGCTGGAATCAGGCCATCGCCCGCGCCAGCCTGCGGTCCACCTGGGACGGCGACATGGCGTGCTCGGTGGCGAGGATCCCCGCCCCGATGACCGCGGCGTTCTCGCCCGTACGACTCGGCTCGATCCGCAGCACACGCGTGGCCAGCGGATGCGAGCGCCGGTACACCGCTTCCCTTACCCCGGCGAGGAGTTGGTCGTGTACGGCGGCCAGGGCGCCGCCGAGCACGACCGTGTCCGGATTGAAGAAGTTGACCAGACCCGACAGGACCTCGCCGACCGCCCGGCCCGCCTCGCGCACCATGCGCACGGCGTCCCGGTTGCCGGAGGCCACCAGCCGCACGACATCGCTGCCCGACGCCGCGTCCAGCCCCAGACCGGCCAGTCTCGCCGCGAGTGCCGCGCCGCCCGCCACCGCCTCAAGACACCCGGTGTTCCCGCACCGGCACGCATCCCCCTGGTCCCCGACCCGGATGTGCCCGATGTCGCCGGCGCTGCCCTGGGCGCCGCGGTGGAGCCGGCCGTCGGCCACGATGCCGCAGCCGATGCCCGTACCGACCTTGATGTAGAGGAGATAGCGGGTGTCGGGGAACGCGCGGCGCTGCTCGGCCAGCGCCATCACGTTCACATCGTTGTCGACCAGCGCCCGCACCCCGAAGCGCGAGGCGAAGAACTCCGGGATCGGATACTGGTGCCAGCCCGGCATGATCGGCGGATCGATGGGGCGGCCGGTCGAGAACTCGACAGGTCCCGGTACCCCGACGCCGATCGCGCGCAGTGTCCGCGGGTCCTGTGCCGTCTCCTTCAGCAGCGCCTGCAACGCCCGCTCCACCCTGCGCAGTACCGATTCCGGACCGTCCGCGATCGACAGCGGCTCCTGGTGGGCGGCCAGCATCGCCCCGCCGATGTCCGTCAGAGCCACGGCGCAGTGCGAGGCGCCGAGGTCCACACCGGCCACCAGCTGTCCGGCGGTGCGGAGTTGGAGCCGGCGCGGCGGGCGGCCTCCGGTCGAGTCGCCGGGGGCGGGGGCCGACTCATCGACCAGGCCGTGCGCGATCAGCGCGTCCACCCGCTGCGAGACCGTGGAGCGGGCCAGCCCGGTGATCCGCGCGATGTCCGCGCGCGTCGCCACGGCTCCGGAACTGATCAGCGCCAGCACCTCGCCCGGCGAGTGGATGGCGGAACCGCTGTGATCCGACGGCGCAGGCATGGCAGTCACCCTAGGGACGACTTCCGCTGCTCACAAGGCGTTCTATGTTCGCCGGTCGGCATAAGTGAGCGTCAACCCGCTGAAATTCAGGGGCTCTTGGGCTCTTGACAGGTCAAAGGCGAGTCACGACTCTGCACAACAGACCGCTGACCGAGGAGCCGGCTGATGCTGACGATGCAGGGCGTGTCCAAGAGCTTCCTGGGGGTGCGTGTGCTCCATGACGTGGAGCTCGACCTCGAACGGGGTGAAGTCCATGCGCTGGTGGGCGAGAACGGCGCCGGCAAGTCCACCCTGATGAAGATCCTCGCCGGCGAACACACCCCCGACACCGGCACGATCACGATCGACGGCACCGCGCACACCTTCACCCACCCGGCGCAGGCGCAGGCCGCCGGAATCGGCATCATCCACCAGGAGTTCGCGCTCCTTCCCCACCGCACCGTCGCCGAGAACGTCTTCCTCGGCCGCGAACCGGTCCGCCGCGGACTCGTGGACCGCGGGGCCATGGAGCGCCGTACCGGTGAGCTCCTCGCCGGGATCGACGAAACCGGCATCACCCCGCGCACCCTCGTCCGTGACCTGTCGGTGGCGCGCCAGCAGACCGTCGAGATCGCCAAGGCCCTCGCCTCCGACGTCCGGGTCCTCGTCATGGACGAACCCACCGCCCCCCTCGCCGACCACGAGAGCGCACTTCTCGCGGCGCTCGTGCGCCGGCTCGCCGCGCGCGGCCTCGGCATTCTCTACATCTCGCACCGTCTCCCGGAGGTCTTCGACCTCTCACAACGCGTCACCGTCCTCAAGGACGGCCGCCGTGTCACCACCGTGCGCACCGCGGAGACCACCACCGACGAGGTGGTCCGGGCCATGGTCGGGCGGGAGCTGACCGACTATTACCCGCCGCGTGCCCGCCCGGACGAGATCGGGGCGGAGCGGCTCACGGTCACGGGCGGCGGCAATGCCCGTATTCATGACATGAACCTGACATTGAGGGCGGGAGAGGTCGTCGGCGTCGCCGGTCTCCAGGGTTCGGGACGTACGTCGCTGGCACGTGCCCTGTTCGGCGCGGCCCCCTTCACCACGGGCGGGATGACCGTCGGCGGCAGACCGCTGCGCCCCCGCCGTCCGCGTCAGGCCATCCGCGCCGGCATCGCCCTGGTCACCGAGGACCGCAAGACGGAGGGACTCGCGCTGCACCAGTCGGTGCGGGACAACGCGCTGCTCGTCACCCGGGCCGTCTCCCCGCGCGGCGGGCCGCCGACGGGCGGGGAGATCACGGCGCTCCTGGAGCGCGTACGCCTCCAGGCACGCGGTGAGGACCAGCGGACGCTGTACCTCTCGGGCGGCAATCAGCAGAAGGTCGTCATCGCCAAGTGGCTCGCGGCCCGGCCCCAGGTGCTCCTGTTCGACGAGCCGACCCGCGGCGTCGACGTCGGCGCCAAGGCCGCCATCCACACGCTCGTACGCGAACTCGCCCGTGAAGGACTCGCCGTACTGATCATCTCCTCGGAACTCCCCGAGCTGATCGGTATGAGCGACCGGATCCTCGTGATGTCCGAGGGCCGTCTCGTGGGCGAACTGCCCGCCGGCGCCGGGGAGGAGAGCATCATGCGGCTCGCCACCAGCGGGCGCCGGGGCGGACGGGAGGAGGCCGCGTGACCACGACGGAACGCGGACCGCTCGCACCGCCCCGGACCGGCGTCCGCCTCCGCGGGGTCCGGCTCGGCGATCCCGTCGTCGGTGTCTGGCTCGCGGCGCTGGCCGTCACCCTCCTCGGCTGGATCGTCGTCGCCGCCCGCGGCGGGGACTTCCTCACCACCACCAACGTGGTCGCGATCCTCCAGAACAGCGTCGCGCTCGGCCTTGTCGCCGTCGGCCAGTCCGTCGTCATCCTCACCGGCTCGCTGGATCTCTCGGTCGCCTATCTGATCAGCCTCGGCACACTCGTCGCGGCCGAGACCATGGCGAGCGGAGGTGTGGTGACGGCCGTGATCGCCGTCCTCGCGCTGTCGGCCGCGGTCGGGCTCGCCAACGGACTCGTCGTCACCGGCCTGAGGGTCAACGCGTTCATCGCGACGCTGGGCACGGCGTTCATCCTGCGCGGCTGGATCGAGGACAACTACACCGGCCCCGCCGGGAAGGTACCGGCCTCCTTCCAGCACCTCGGCTACGACCGGGTCGGCCCCGTCCCCGTCTCGGTGTTCCTGCTCGCGGCGGTGGCCGCCGCGGTGTGGTTCCTCACCCGCCGTACCCGCCTGGGCCACCACCTGTACGCGACCGGGGGCGACGAGCACGCCGCCAGGCTCTCGGGCGTCCGGACCCGCCGTACCGTCGTCGTCGCCCACGTCATCTGCTCCCTGTGCGTCGGCGCCGCCGCGCTGTTCCTCGCGGCGCGCCTCGGCGCGGGAGCGCCCTGGGCGGGTACGGAGGCCCGCTACGACCTGGAGTCGATCGCCGCGGTGGTCCTCGGCGGCACCGCGCTGGCCGGTGGTCGCGGCGGGGTGGCGGGGACTCTCGGCGGTGTCCTCGTCCTCGCCGTTCTCGACAGTGTCTTCAACCAGCTGGCCGTCGACCCGTTCTTCAAGAACGTGGTCCGCGGTGTCGTCATCATCGCGGCCGTCGCCGTCTACGCCAGACCCCGCCGTGCCGCGAAGGGAAGGCCGACCGCATGACCACGGCAACCGTCACCCGCCACGGCAAGCGCGCCGTACGGGCACTGGGCACCGGCACCCCCGTCTTCGTGCTGCTCGCCGTCCTGCTCGCCGCGCTGGCCCTCACCGATCCGGGCTTCTACGAACCCGACCGCTTCCTCTCCTTCGTCAAACGCGCCGCGCCGCTCGTGATCCTCGCCGCCGGCCAGTATCTGGTCATCGTCTGCGGTGAGTTCGACCTCTCCGTGGGGGCGATCGTGACCGCGGGGGTCGTGGTCGCGGCCGAACTGTACGGGTCGTTTCCCGGCGCCTCCTGGCCGCTGGTGACCGCCCTGCTGCTCGTCGCGGGCGGGGTAGCGGGACTCGTCAGCGGACTGATCACCACGGCCCTGCGGGTGCCGTCGTTCATCACCACGCTCGGCATGATGCTGATCCTCGAAGGCGCGGTGTTCTTCTGGACCGGCGGCTCCCCGCAGGGCGCGCTGCCGGCCGCCTTCCGCCAGCTCGGGCGCGGCGCCGCGTTCGGCTGGCTGCCGTGGGCGGTGATCGTCTGCCTTGTCGCGGGCGCCGCCGCCGTCCTGCTGATGCGCTCGGACTTCGGCCGTACGCTCGTCGCCACCGGCGACAGCGAACGCGCCGCGTCCCTCGCCGGGGTGCGGGTCTCCCGGGCCCGGATCATCGCCTTCGTCCTCTCCGGGGTCGCCGCGGCGATCGCCGCCGTCCTTGTCGGCGGCTTCTCGGGCGTCTCCGCCCAGGCCGGCAGGGGCTACGAGTTCGAGGCCATCACCGCGGTGGTGCTCGGCGGTGTGGTCCTCGGCGGCGGGCGGGGCTCCGTCGTCGCCGCCATGGCCGGCGCCTTCTCGCTCCAGGCGCTGTTCACCCTGCTCAACCTCCAGGGCGTCTCCGGCGCGCTGGAGTCCACCGTCCAAGGATGCATCGTCATCGCCGCCGTCGGCCTGGGAGCCGCGGACTGGTCCCGGCTGCGCCGCCGCCGTACGAACCCCTCGGGAGGACAAGCCCCATGACAGCGATCCGCCCCCCGCGCAGAAGTCCGCTCCGCGGCCGCGCCCTCACCTCCGCCGCCGCCCTGCTCGCGGTGGGTCTCCTCGCGTCCTGTACGAGCGACACGCCACCGGACTCGCCCGGCGCCCCCGGCAGTGCCTCCGCCACGGCGGACGCCTCCGGCAGTGGCAAGCAGTCGGAGTTCTTCGAACAGGCCGAGTACGACCGCCAGTTGGCCCTCGCCAGGGAACAGCCGCAGGGCCCCGCGGGCAAGCCGTGGGAACAGATGCTCAGCCCCGAGCTCATCGACACCACGCGGTACAAGAAGAAGGAGGAGGCAGGCGGTGTCCATCTCTGCTTCTCCAACGCCGGTGTCTTCAACCCCTGGCGCCAGGTCGGCCTGAAGAACATGACGGCGGAGGTCGAACTGCACAAGGAGATACGCGAGTTCACCGTGCTCGACGCCCAGGGCAAGGACGACAAGCAGATCTCCGACATCCAGGAGCTCACCGGCAAGGGCTGCGACGCGCTGATCGTCTCCCCGAACACCACCGCCACGCTCACCCCCGCCGTCGAGCAGGCCTGCGCCAAGGTGCCCGTCATCGTCTTCGACCGCGGTGTGGAGACGGACTGCGCGGTCACCTTCATCAATCCGGTCGGCGGCTACGGATACGGGGCGGTCGCCGCCGACTTCCTCGTCGGCAAGGTCAAGCCCGGGGGCAAGATCCTCGCCCTGCGCATCTCGCCCGGTGTGGATGTGCTGGAGACCCGCTGGTCGGCCGCGAAGGTCGCCTTCGACAAGAGCGAACTCGACGTCGTGGACGTCAAGTTCACCGACGGCGACCCGGCCAAGACCAAATCGGTCGTCACCGACGCGCTGACCCGGCACGGCTCCGTCGACGGCGTGTGGATGGACTCCGGCGCGACGGCCGTCGCCGCGGTGGAGGCGTTCGAGGACGCGGGGCAGGACGTACCGCCGATCACCGGTGAGGACCAGCAGGACTTCCTCCAGGCGTGGAAGGAGAAGAAGCTGACCGCGTTCGCGCCGACGTACCCGACGTTCCAGTGGCGCACCCCGGTCATCGCCGCTCTGAGGATCCTTCAGGGGCAGCAGGTCCCCAGGGAATGGAAGCTCCCACAGCCCTCCGTCACGCAGGACACCCTCGACGAGTACCTCAAGCCGGGCATGCCGCCCCTGCACTACGCGATGTGCGGCTGCGCCGATCTGCCCGGGTACCCCGAGGACTGGGGAGGCAAGGGATGACGCGGTTCCCGCTCGGCGCCAACCCGTGGATCTGGCACTCCCCGGTCGGGACCGGCGCCCTGGCCGAGGTGCTTCCGCGACTGGCAGGCTGGGGTTTCGACTGTGTCGAACTGCCGCTGGAACAGGCCGGGGACTGGGAGCCGGCGGCCACCGCCAAGCTGCTGGACACGACCGGGCTCGCCCCGGCGGCCGTGATCGCGGTCATGCCGCCCGACCGGAATCTCGTACGGGCGGAGCCGGGCACCGTACGGGCCACCCAGGACTATCTGCTGCGGTGCGTCGACGCGGCCCACGCGGTGGCGGCCCCCGTCGTGGCGGGCCCGGTGTACACCGCCGTCGGGCGCACCTGGCGCATGACCGGCGCGGAACGGGCCGCCGCCTACGCGGAGTTCAGGGAGAACATCGCGCCCGTGACCGACCACGCGCGCGCCGCGGGGGTACGGATCGGGGTCGAACCGCTCAACCGGTACGAGACCGGTCTGCTCAACACCGTCGGCCAGACCCTCACGGCCCTGGAGGGTCTCGACCCCTCGGTCATCGGCGTCGCCCTCGACACGTACCACCAGAACATCGAGGAGCGCACACTGCCCGGCGCCGTCCGGGAGGCCGGCTCCCGTATCGTCCACGTCCAGGTGTGTGCCAACGACCGCGGCACCCCCGGTGCCGACCATCTCGACTGGGCCGGGTTCCTGACCGCGCTGGACGGGCACGGCTACCGGGACGCTCTGTGCATCGAGTCGTTCACCGCGCACAACAACGCGATCGCCGTCGCCGCGTCCGTGTGGCGCCCGCTCGCCCCCACCCAGGACGGGATCGCCACCGAGGGCCTCGCCTTCCTCCGCCGGGCTCTCGGCACCCCCTGACCGGTACCGCGCCTTCCTCATCGGCACCGCAACCCCCTGATCGGTACCGCACCCGCACACCGAACTCCCTCAGAGAGGACCGGTTATGAGCCGTCATGCTCGCGGAACAAGAAGGGCGGTCGTCGCCTGGGCAAGCGCGTTGCTGCTCGGGTTCACCGCGATCCCCGCCGCCGCCACCGCCGCCACCAGTGAGGAACCCGCCTTCCGTGCCCTGCTCTTCACCCGCGCCGTGGGGTACGTCCACGGTTCCATCCCCGCGGGCATCAAGATGTTCGAGGAGGAGGCGGCCGAGAACAACTTCGAGATCGTCCAGACTGCCGACCCGGCCGTGTTCGACGACGAGAAGCTGAAGGACTTCGACGCCATCGTCATGCTCCAGAACTCCGGCATGGTGTGGGACACCCAGGCACAGCGCGACGCGATGGAGACGTACGTACGGAGCGGCAAGGGCGTCGTCGCCCTCCACAACACCCTCGACATGGGCGTCGAGGAGCAGTTCCCGTGGTGGGACGAGACCATCAACGGCGGCGTCCACATGCCGGCCCACTCCCCCGGGGTGCTCCAGGGAACGGCCAAGGTCGCCGACCGCGTCCACCCGTCCACCAAGGGCCTGCCCGAGCGCTGGGAACGCCCGGAGGAGTGGTACAACTTCGACCGCAATCCCCGTGGCGACGTGCACGTCCTGGTCACCGCGGACGAGACGACGTACGACCCGGGCGGCTCCGCGATGGGCGCCGACCACCCCATCTCCTGGTGCCGCTCGACCCAGGGCGGCAAGGTCTGGGCCACCGCGATGGGCCACGACACCCCGGCGTACAGCGAGGCGTTCTTCCGGGACCATGTCGTCGGCGGACTGAAGTGGGCCGCGGGCGTCGAGGCGGGCGACTGCGGCGGCACCGTCTGGAGCGGCTACGAGAAGGTCACCCTCGACGACAACACCGCCGACCCGATGGAGCTGGACGTGGCCAAGGACGGCCGCGTCTTCTACGTCCAGCGCAGCGGCGAGGTCAAGATCTTCGACCCCACGGCCCACTCCACCGTCACGGCGGGCAAGCTCGACGTCTACACCGGCGGCGAGGACGGCCTGATCGGCATGGAACTCGATCCGGACTTCCGCAGAAACGGCTGGATCTACCTGTACCACTCCCCCGCCGACGCCACGAAGGACATCAACCGTCTCTCCCGCTTCACCATCAAGGGCAACACTCTCGACCCGGCCAGCGAGAAGAGACTCCTTGACGTGCCCGCCTACCGGGACCGCACCTTCCCGGAGCCCGGACACACCGGCGGCGCCGTGGAGTTCGGCCCGGACGGCACGCTGTATCTCGGTGTCGGCGACGACGTACCGCCCAACCTCGACCCGAACTGGCAGGGATACGCGCCGATCGACTGGCGTCCCGGCAAGGAGATGCTCGACGCCGCGCGTACCGCGGGCAACACCAACGACCTGCGCGGCAAGATCCTGCGCATCAGGCCCACCAAGACCGGCGGCTACACCATCCCCAAGGGCAACCTCTTCAAGCCGGGCACCAAGAAGACCCGCCCGGAGATCTACGCGATGGGCTTCCGCAACCCGTTCCGCTTCACCGTCGACCCGAAGACCGGATACGTCCATGTGTCCGACTACGGCCCGGACCGCGGAGCCCCCGCCACCGACAGAGGTCCCGAGGGGCTCGTCGAGTACAACGTCATCAAGAAGCCGGGCAACTTCGGCTGGCCGTTCTGCCACGGCGACAACCAGGCGTACGCCCCGTACAACCCGGACACCGGGGAAGTCGGCGCCAAGTTCGACTGCGCGAACCCGGCCAACCCCTCGCCCAACAACACCGGTCTCACCGACCTGCCGGACCTGGCACAGCCGGAGATCTGGTACGGCTACGGCGTGTCCGAGGAGTTCCCCGAGGTGGGTGAGGGCGGCTCCGCCCCGATGAGCGGCCCGGTCTACCGCTACGACAGCAAGAACCCCTCCACGACGAAGTTCCCGGCCTACTTCGACGGAGCCGGCTTCTTCTACGAGTGGGCGCGCAACTACGTCAAGGAGGTCCGGTTCGACCAGGACGCGAAGCTCCTCAAGATCAACGACTTCCTGTCCTCGGCGAAGTTCAACAAACCGATGGACATGACCTTCGGCCCCGACGGCTCGCTGTACGTCCTCGAATGGGGCAGCTCCTTCGGCGGCGGCAACAACGACTCGGGCCTGTACCGCATCGACTACGCCCAGGGGCAGCGCATCCCGGTCGCCAAAGCGTCGGCCTCCGTCACGAACGGGCCACTGCCACTGGACGTCGCCTTCTCCAGCGAGGGCAGCACGGACCCGGACGGCGACGCGCTGACCTACGCGTGGGACTTCGACGGAAACGGTACATACGACTCCACCGAGGCGGCCCCCACCCACACGTACACCACCGCGGGGGACTTCACCGCCCAGCTCAAGGTCACCGACTCCACCGGCAAGTCGGGCTACGCCAATATCCCCGTCACCGCGGGCAACACCGCGCCGAAGGTGACCATCGACTTCCCGGTCAGCGGCAAACTCATCACGTTCGGCGACAGGATTCCGTACAAGGTGACGGTCACCGATCCGGAGGACGGGCCCGTCGACTGCTCCAAGGTCACCGTCAACCCGGCACTCGGCCATGACGACCACGAGCACCCGACCACCGACATCCCGGGCTGCGAGGGCACCGTCGACACCGGTGACCTGGGCGGCCACCCCGAGGGCGCGGACCTCACCTACGTACTCAACGCCAAGTACACCGACAAGGGCGCCACGGGAACCTCCACGCTCACCGGCTACGGCCGGTCCGTACTCCAGCCGCGCCACAAGCAGGCGGAGTACCACGACGCCCAGTCCGGAACGCGCGTGGTCTCGCAGGCCGGCGCCGAGAACGGCAAGCGCATCGGCGACATCAGCGACGGCGACTGGATCGCCTTCGATCCGATGAGCGTCGAGGGCGTCAGCGGTGTGAGCTACGCGCTGTCGTCCCCGTACGGCGTCGGGGCGATCGAACTCCGGGCGGACGCTCCCGACGGCAAGCTCCTCGCCACCACCCCCGTCCCCAACACCGGCGGCTGGGACACCTACCGTCCCACCTCACCCGTCCCGGTCGAGGCACTCACCGGCACCCACCGGCTGTATCTGGTCTTCACCTCACCGCAGGACAACGCGTTCGACGTGGACGCGGTGGAGTTCATCAGCCCGTAGGCCCCGTCGCGAAGGTCCCGGACAGCACTACAGCAGGCGCCGCGCGCCCCGGTGGGCCCACCGGGGCGCGCGGCGCTTCCGGGAGCCGGGCTCAGCCGAGGAAGCTCAGCCGGACCTGGCGGTTCGGATTGTCGCCGTTGGTGTCGACCAGACACACCGACTGCCAGGTGCCCAGCTCCAGGCGCCCCCCGATCACCGGCAGCGTCGCGTGCGGGGGGACCAGGGCGGGCAGGACGTGGTCCCTGCCGTGGCCGGGGGAGCCGTGGCGGTGGCGCCAGCGGTTGTCGGCGGGCAGGAGGGTGTGGAGCGCGGCGAGCAGGTCGTCATCGCTGCCGGCGCCGGTTTCGATGACGGCCACACCCGCGGTCGCGTGCGGTACGAAGATGTTCAGCAGGCCGTCCCGGCCCGCCGCGCTGTCCCGGAGGAACTCCTCGCAGGCGTGCGTCAGATCGGTCACCGCCTCATGGGTGCCGGTGGTGACGTTCAGGGTCCTGGTGGTGAATGCGTCGGGCATGCCCCCATCTTCCCGCCCGCCCCGCGGGATCGCGCGTCCGCGTACCGAGACGCCATTGACCGGATCCGGAAACGCTCGCTACTTTTTGCGGCATGTTGCGTTCAGCTCTGCTCACCACGCGCGGTCACATCGACCTGCTGCGGGTGGCGTCCGCCGCGTGTCGTCGCGGCTGCTGACCTCTTTCTCCTCCCGGGGCTCTCTCCTTCCCCTGTGCCCCGCTTCTCCCGTCGCCCCGGTCGGTGTGTCCCGCTGACCGTATGCCGTCGTACCCCCACACGCCGGCGCTGAGGCGCATCTCCCCGCACTCTCCCCGCACGCTCCTTCCCCCTCCCTCGCGCCCGAGGAGCCGCCATGAGCATCGATCATGCCCCGCCGGACATATCCGCCATTTCGAAGAATGAACCCCTCGCGCTGGAGCCGGTGACCCCCGCCTCCGCGGCCGGTTCCCGACGCCGTGCCGTGCCGCGCTGGCTGCGGCGTACCGTCGGGCCGCTGCTCCTGCTGGTCGGCTGGCAGCTGCTCAGTACGACCGGTGTGCTGCACCGTGACATCCTCGCCTCCCCCGGCACCATCGCCGCCGCCGCGGGCGAGCTGATCAGCGACGGCACCCTGCCCGCGGCCATGGGGATCTCGCTCCAGCGCGTCGCCGTGGGACTGCTGCTCGGCGGGGTGATCGGGATCTCCCTCGCGCTGGTCTCCGGGCTCTCCCGGCTCGGCGAGGATCTGGTCGACGCGACCGTACAGATGCTGCGCACCGTGCCCTGGGTCGGGCTGATCCCGCTCTTCATCATCTGGCTGGGCATCGGCGAGGCCCCGAAGATCGCGCTCATCGCGCTCGGAGTGGCTTTCCATCTCTATCTCAACGTGTACGCGGGCATTCGCGGCGTCGACGAGCAACTCATCGAGGCGGGACAGTCGTTGGGGCTCGGCCGCTGGGGTCTCGTACGGCATGTCGTCCTGCCGGGCGCGCTGCCCGGCGCGATGACCGGGCTGCGGTACTCCCTCGCCACCGCCTGGCTCGCCCTGGTCTTCGGCGAGTCCATCAACGCCGACGCCGGAATCGGCTTCCTGATGAACCAGGCCAGGGAGTTCTTCCGTACGGACGTCATCGTCGTCTGCCTGGTCGTCTACGCCTTCCTGGGCCTGATCGCCGATGCCATCGTCCGCACTCTCGAAAGGCTGCTGCTGCAATGGCGACCGACATTCCAGGGCAAGTGAACCCGCTGAACACGGCTCCGGCGCCGGGCACCGCTCCGGTGTCCGACAGCGCGGTGGCGGTACGGGTCGAGGGGCTGACCCGGGCCTTCGACGGACGCCCGGTGATCGACCGGCTCGATCTGACGCTCCGTCCCGGGGAGTTCACCGCGCTGCTCGGCCGCAGCGGCTGCGGCAAATCGACCCTGCTGCGGGTCCTGGCGGGCCTCGACCGCGAGATCGAGGGGACCGTGCTCGTACCGAAGCGGCGCGCGGTCGCGTTCCAGGCGCCGCGGCTGATGCCCTGGAAGCGGGTCTGGCGCAATGTGCTGCTCGGCCTGGACGGCAAGCCCCAACGGGCCGTCGCCGAGGACGCGTTGGCGGAAGTCGGGCTCAGTCACCGGTCGGGGGCCTGGCCCAAGACGCTCTCGGGCGGCGAGGCCCAGCGCGCCTCGCTGGCCAGGGCTCTCGTACGGGAACCGGATCTGCTGCTGCTCGATGAACCGTTCGGCGCGCTCGACGCGCTGACCCGGATCAAGGCGCAGCGGCTGGTGGCCGAGTTGTGGCAGCGGCGCGGCTGCGCGGTGCTGCTGGTCACCCATGACGTGGAGGAGGCGCTGCTGCTCGCGGACCGGGCGCTGGTGATGCGGGACGGGGTGATCGCGTACGAGACGCCGGTCGCGCTCGACCGGCCGCGCGCCGTCGGCGATCCCGGTTTCGCCGCCCTCCGCTCCCGGCTCCTGACCGAGCTGGGGGTCGATGAGCCGGTCGCCACCGGCGCCGTCGCGTAGCGCTCTCGCCTCAGCCCTCTCTCCTCAGCCGCCAGCCCCCAGCCCCCAGCCCCCAGCCCCCAGGAAAGCTCGCCGATGAAACGCTTCCTCCCCGCCGCCCTGCTCCCCCTCGCCCTCCTCCTCACCGCCTGCTCCGGAAACCCGGCCGCCGACGACTCCGGCGGCGCGGGCGGCTCCGTCGACGGCAAGGGCTCCCTGACCCTCACCATAGGCGACCAGAAAGGCGGTTCGGAGGCGGTCCTCCGCGCCGCCGGTGAACTCGATGATCTCCCCTACCGGGTCAAGTGGTCCACGTTCACCTCGGGGCCGCCGATGCTCGAAGCCGTCAACGCCGGTGCCGTGGACCTCGGTTCCGTCGGCAACACCCCGCCGGTCTTCGCCGCCGGAGCCAAGTCGAAGATCACGGTCGTCGCGGCGGCCCACGGCGACTCGCGGGGCGAGGCGATTCTCGTGCCGAAGGACTCGCCGCTGAAGAAGACCGCCGACCTGAAGGGCAAGTCCGTCGCGGTCGCCCAGGGCAGCTCGGCCCACTACCAGTTGATCGCCTCGCTCAGGAAGGCCGGCCTCACCCTCGACGACATCAAGGTCACGCTGTTGCAGCCGGCCGACGCCCTGGCCGCGTTCAGCACCGGCAAGGTGGACGCCTGGGCCGTCTGGGACCCGTACACCTCGCAGGTGCTGCGCGGCGGGCAGGGGCGGGTGCTGACCGATGGCCGGGGTGTCGTCAATGGGCTGAACTTCCAGGTCGCCGCGCCGGCCGCGCTGAAGAACAAGGAGAAGTCGGCGGCCATCGGTGACTTCATCGAGCGCCTGCGCCGGGCGCAGGACTGGGTCTTCGACCATCCCGAGGAGTGGGCGAAGGTCTGGGCGAAGGACACCGGGCTGCCGTACGAGGTCGCCCTGGACGCGGTGAAACTGACCCACGGCACGCGCGTACCGGTGGCCCTCGACAAGGCCGCGATCTCCTCCGAGCAGGAGATCGCGGACACCTTCACCGAACTGAAGCTCATCCCGCACGCGTTCGACTTCTCCGACTACGTGGACGACCGCTTCAACAAGGACCTCCCGCCGTCGACCTCGCCGGCGCGCAGCTACGGAAAGGCCACTTCCCGATGAGCATTCATCTCCACTGGTTCCTGCCGACCGGGGGTGACGGACGTACGCTCGTGGACCGGCACGCCTACACCGACGGCGGCATCAAGCGCTCCCGGATCACCCCGGTGAGCGGGGTCAGGGCCCCGGACATCGACTATCTGGCGCAGATCGCCAAGGCCGCCGAGCATCTGGGCTTCGAGGCGGTACTGACGCCGACGGGCACCTGGTGCGAGGACGCCTGGCTGACGACGGTGGCGCTCGCGCAGCAGACCGAGCGGCTGAAGTTCCTGGTGGCCTTCCGCCCGGGGCTGATCTCACCGGTGCTCGCGGCGCAGATGGCGGCCACGTACCAGCGCATCACCCGGGGCAGGCTGCTGCTCAATGTGGTGACCGGTGGTGACTCGACCGAGCAGCGCCGCTTCGGCGATCATCTCGACCACGACCGCCGCTACGCCAGGACCGCGGAGTTCCTCTCGGTGATCCGGGGCGTCTGGGGCGGCCGGCCGTACGACTTCGACGGTGAGCACTACCAGGTGGAGGGCGGGCTGACGGCGCTGCCGCCCGATCCGCTGCCGGAGATCTTCTTCGGTGGTTCGTCCGCGGCGGCGGGACCGGTCGCGGCCGAGCACACGGATGTCTATCTGACCTGGGGCGAGCCACCGGCCCAGGTGAAGGAGAAGATCGACTGGATCCGCGGTCTCGCGGAGGAGCGGGGCCGTACGGTCCGCTTCGGTATCCGGCTGCACACCATCTCCCGGGACTCCGCCAAGGACGCCTGGGCCACGGCGGACCGGCTGCTGGACGATCTCGATCCCGAGACGGTCGCGGCGGCCCAGCAGGCCCTGGGCAAGAGCGAGTCGGTGGGCCAGCAGCGGATGATCGCCCTGCACGGCGGGTCGCGCGACCGGCTGGAGATCGCGCCCAATCTGTGGGCGGGGGTGGGTCTGGTCCGGGGCGGCGCGGGCACCGCGCTGGTGGGCAGCCACGCGGACGTGGCCGACCGGATCGAGGAGTACCACGAGCTGGGGATCGAACACTTCGTCCTGTCCGGCTATCCGCATCTGGAGGAGGCGTACTGGTTCGGGGAGGGCGTGACGCCGCTGCTGGCCGCGCGCGGGCTCCTCGCGCAGGTCCCGGCCTCGCCGCTGCTGGGCGTGCCGGGGGCGAACGGCCGTCCGGCGTCCGGCGGCGCTCCGCTGCTGCTCTCCGGGGGCCGGTGAGAGCTCCCCCGGACCGGACGGGCGGGCCCGTCTGTCCGGTCCGGGGAAGATTCCCGTCCCGGCGTCTGTTGGTAGAAACGTGAACGACTCTGGGGTGCGGGACATCGATGTAGTGGTCGTCGGCGCCGGACAGGCGGGTCTGTCCGGCGCCTACCATCTGCGGCGGTCGGGGCTGGAACCCGGCCGCGACTTCGTCGTACTGGACCACGCCCCGCGGCCCGGTGGTGCCTGGCAGTTCCGCTGGCCCTCACTGACGTACGGCAAGGTGCACGGCATGCACTCCCTCCCCGGCATGGAGCTGACCACCGCGGAGAGCGATGACGGCCGGCCCTCCTCGGAGGTCATCGGGGCGTACTTCACGGCGTACGAGCGGCGCTTCGGCCTCGGCGTCCACCGGCCCGTGGACGTACGGGCGGTACGCGAGGGCGGCGGCGGACGGTTGCTGGTGGAGACGTCCGAGGGGAACTGGTCGGCCCGGGGACTGATCAGCGCCACCGGGACCTGGGACCGGCCCTTCTGGCCGCGCTACCCGGGCCAGGAGACCTTCCGGGGGCGGCAGTCGCACACCGCGGACTATCCGGGGCCCGACGAGTTCGCCGGGCTGCGGGTGGTCGTGGTGGGCGGCGGGGCCTCCGGCACCCAGCATCTGATGGAGATCGCGGAGGTGGCGGCGGACACCACCTGGGTGACGCGCCGTCCGCCGGTCTTCCGCGAGGGCCCGTTCGGCGAGGAGCAGGGACGGGCGGCCGTCGCGCTCGTCGACGAACGGGTACGCCGGGGTCTGCCGCCGCGAAGCGTGGTGTCGGTGACCGGGCTGCCGGTCACCGAGGCGATCACGCGGGCCCGCGAGACGGGGGTACTCGACCGGCTGCCGATGTTCGACCGGATCACCCCTGATGGCGTGGCCTGGGACGACGGGCGGACGGTGGAGGCCGATGTGATCCTCTGGGCGACCGGGTTCCGGCCGGCTGTCAGCCATCTGGCACCGCTCGGGCTGCGTGAGCCGGGCGGCGGCATCCGGGTCGAGGGAACGCGCGCCGTACGGGACGAACGTGTCCATCTCGTCGGGTACGGGCCCTCGGCCTCGACGATCGGCGCCAACCGGGCCGGACGGGCGGCGGTACGGGAGATCAAGCGGCTGCTGGAGCGCGAACCGGCCATGGCCTGACACCCCGGAATTCCGGAGGCTGACACCGAGGCGGCGGAACGGTCAGTTCGAGCCGTCCGCGGACTTGCGGTTCTGGTTGAACTCCTCGACGTTGCGCCGTTGTTCGGCGTACTTGTTGGTGAAGCGGGTGTCCCCGGGCTTCACGGTGACGAAGTACAGCCAGTCGCCGCTCGCGGGATTGAGCGCCGCGTTCATCGCCTCCTCCCCCGGGTTGCCGATCGGCGTGGGCGGCAGCCCCTTGCGCTCATAGGTGTTGTACGGGCTGTCGATCTTCGTATCCGCGTGGCTGGTGTCCAGCGTGGAACGGTTCAGCGCGTAGTTCAGCGTCGAATCCATCTGGAGCGGCATGCCCAGCGACAGCCGGTTGTGCACGACTCTGGCGACCTTCCCCATGTCGGCCACCGAGTCCGCCTCCGCCTGCACGATGCTGGCGATGGTGACGGCCTGATAGGTCGACACCCCGGCGCGCTGCGCCCCGGCGCTGATACGGCCCGCCCCGAACCGCTGGTTGGCGGTGTTGACCATATAGCTCAGCAGATTGGCCGGGGTCGTCGCGGAGCCGACCGGATAGGTGGCCGGGAAGAGGAAGCCCTCGGGGTTGCCCCTGGCGGCCTCGGGCAGCCGCAGCCGCGCGGTGGCCGCCGCCTTGCGGGTGGTACCCGCGGGCAGGCCGAGCGTCTGGTCGACGGAGACATAGACCTCGGCGGCGCGCCGGCCCTCCGGGATGACCAGTGTCGTCCGTTTCTCGCTCTCGCCGTCCCCGGTCAGCAGGAGCACGGGAACCAGCACCACGGCGGCCACGACCAGGACCACGGTCAGCAGCAGGACCACCCGGCCCCGGCGGGTCAGACGGGGTCGCCCAGGGCGCGCCTCCGGAGGCTCGTTCATCATGCGGGCACGCTAACCCGGAGTGATCAGCGAACCCGGCACTTCAGGCGTGCCGACACGGGCGACGCGGCAATACCATACGAACGGCATACGAATAGCCCCCGAGTCACCTGCCGACGGCGGCCGGACCGGACACGGAGAGTACGCATTCCCGCTCACCGAGCGCGGTGCCGCAGGACACGCCCCAGCCGTATCGCCACTCGCCGTTCCCACGGCGAGGTCACCATCCGTCCCAGCCGTGCCGTCGCTCCCCGTCCCACGGGGGCAGCGGCCCTGCCGGGTCACGGCGAGACCGACGCCAGTTCCTCGGCCGGCTGCGGCTGTGCCGGCCGGCTGTCCCTGCGTACCAGGGCGGCGTAGCGGCCGTCCTGCTCGATCAGCTCGTCGTGCGTGCCCCGCTCCGCGATGGCGCCCGCGTCGAGGACCACGATCTGGTCCGCGTCGCGCACGGTCGAGAGCCGGTGCGCGATGGTGAGGGTCGTACGCCCCTCGGAGAGCGCGTCGATGGCCTGCTGCACCGCGTGTTCGGTTCGGGTGTCGAGCGCGCTGGTGGCCTCGTCGAGGATCAGCACCGGCGGGTCCCGCAGGATGGTGCGGGCGATCGCGAGCCGCTGCTTCTCGCCGCCGGAGAACCGGTATCCGCGCTCACCCACCAGCGTCTCGTAGCCGTCCGGGAGCGAGCTGATGTGGTCGTGGATCTGAGCGGCTCTGGCGGCCGTCTCGATCTCCTCGTCGGTGGCTTCCGGCTTGGCGAAGCGCAGGTTCTCCGCCACCGAGGCGTGGAACAGATAGGTCTCCTGCGAGACGACGCCGACGGCCCGTGCGAGTGTGTCGAAGTCCAGGTCGCGTACGTCGACGCCGTCGAGCAGGACCCGGCCGCCGGTCACGTCGTACAGCCGGGGTACGAGATAGCTCAAGGTCGACTTGCCGGAGCCCGTGGGGCCGACGACGGCGAGGCTGCCGCCGGACGGGACCGTCAGATCGATCCCCCGCAGCGTCGGGCGCCCCTTGTCGTCATAGCTGAAGTCGACGTCCTCGAACCGCACTTCACCGCGGATCGTGTCGAGCCTGACCGGCCGCTCCGGCTCGGTGATGTCGACGGGCAGATCGAGGTACTCGAAGATGCGCTGGAAGAGGGCCAGCGAGGTCTGCATGTCCACGCCGGTGGAGAGCAGGCTCACGGCGGGCCGGAACAGGCCCTGCTGCAGCGAGACGAAGGCGACGAGCGTACCGATGGAGACGGCCGTGCCACCGGCGCCCAGCGCGATGCCCGCGGCCCAGTAGATCAGCGCGGGCATGGCGGCCATGACGATGCCGATGGTCGACATCCGCCACCGGCCCGCCATGTTGGAGCGCACCTCCAGACCGACCAGCCGCTCGGACTCGTCCGCGAACGACTTCGTGAGCGAGTCGGCCCGCCCCATCGTGCGGCCGAGGAGGATGCCGCTCACCGAGAGCGATTCGGTGACGGTGGCGGCCATGGTCGCCATGTGGCGCTGGCGGTCCGTGGTGATCTTCTTGCGCTCGCGGCCGACGCGGCGGCTGATCCAGACGAACACCGGCAGCAGCGCCATCGAGACGGCGGTGAGCCGCCAGTCCAGGGCGAGCATCGCGACGACCGAGGCGACGACGGCCGTGAGGTTGGAGACCAGGGAGGTCGCGGTGGAGGTGACGGTCGCCTGCATACCGCCGATGTCATTGGCGATACGGGACTGGACCTCGCCGGTCCTGGTCTTGGTGAAGAAGGCGAGCGGCATGCTCTGGAGCCGGCCGTAGACGCCGGTGCGCAGATCGTGCATGACCCGCTGGCCGACCGTGGTCGAGATCAGGGTCTGGAGCACGCCGAAGACGCTGTTGACGACGGCCGTGAGGATCATGCCGAGGGCGAGCAGACTGAGCAGTCCGGTGCGGCCCTGCGGGATGGCGGTGTCGAGGATCTCGCGCAGCATGAACGGCGACGCGACCGTGACCAGCGAGGACGCGCCGACGAGCAGCCCGACGAGCGCGAGCCGGCCGCGGTAGGGACGGAAGAGGCCGAAGATACGCCGCAGCTGGGCGGGCGGCTCCGGCTGCCCCGGATCACCGGGGTGGGACGAGGGTGTCCACGTCGAGTGTTCGGGTTTCATGGGCTCCTTCGATGGCTGAGGGGATCCGGCGGAGGCGCGCGAGTACAGGCGTACCCGCGGGACTCGCCGAGCATAGCTCACTGTTACCTATGTTCACAATGACCATAGTCCTGATATTATTCCGCCATGAACTCCCCCGACGCCGACGGCCTGCTGGCGGAGCAGCTCCTACGGCTGACCCGCAGGCTCCACCGCATCCAGAAGCGGCAGTTGGAGCCGATCGGCATCACCCCCGCGCAGGCCCGGCTGCTGCGCACCGTCGCGTCCTACGACACGCCGCCGCGCATGGCCGACCTGGCCCAGCGGCTCGAAGTGGTGCCCCGGGCCGTGACCTCCCTGGTCGACGGTCTGGAGGCGAGCGGCTCGGTGCGCCGCGCCCCCGATCCGACCAACCGGCGCGTGATCCGTATCGAGCTGACCGACACCGGCCGGGCCACGCTGCGGGCCCTGCGCGTGGCCCGCCGGTCGGCCGCCGAGGAGGTCCTGGCTCCGCTCGCGGCCGAACAGCGCGAGGTGCTCGGCGGGCTGCTCTCGACGCTGGTCGACGGCGGCCCCGAGCGCCCCTGCTGACCCCGGCGCGGAAGAAGGCCCGGCGGAAGAAGTCCAACAGTCCGTTCCCAAGAGTCCAATCGGACCCTTGCGTATCACCTTGCGCATCGCCCACGTCGGCGGCCAAGGTCCTTTCCGAGGTTCAGGCACCAGCCGCGCACGTCAACTCCCCCCTTGGAGGGTCGATGCACGACGCAGCACCGGAGAACCCCGGTACGGAAGACACATCCCCCCGTGACGACACAGCCCACGGAGAGGTCAGCCGCCGTTCGGTCCTGCGGACCACGGCAGGCGTGGCGGGCGCCGGGCTCGGGCTCTCCGCGCTCGGCACCGGCACCGCGGGCGCGGCCGGGCCCGCCGCGGCTGCCGGAGCCGCGGAATCCGCCGGGTCCGCCGACTCCTCGGCGCCCCCGCGCAAGGGCCGCACCATGGCCGGGGTCCCGTTCGAACGCCGTACGACGGTACGGGTCGGCATCATCGGCCTCGGCAACCGCGGCGGCAGCATGATCGACCTCTTCCTCGCCGTCCCGGGCGTCCGGGTCGTCGCGCTCTGCGACCCGGTGAAGGCGAAGACCGAGAGCGCCGCGGCGAAGGTGGTGGGCGCCGGCCAGCCCGCGCCCGCCGTCTACACCAACGGCGAGGACGACTACGAGAATCTCTGCGCCCGCGGGGATCTCGACTTCGTCTATGTGGCCACGCCCTGGGACTTCCACTTCGAGATGGCCAAGTCGGCGATGCTGAACGGCAAGCACGTCGGGGTGGAGTGTCCGGTCGCCATGCGCCTCGACGAGCTGTGGCAGCTCGTCGATCTCTCCGAACGCACCCGGCGGCACTGCATGCAGCTGGAGAACTGCTGCTACGGGAAGAACGAGATGCGGGTCCTGCGCATGGCCCACGCGGGCAAGTTCGGGGATCTGCTGCACGGCGCGGGCGCCTACAACCACGATCTGCGCGGCCTGATGTTCGACCCCGACTACTACGAGGGGCCCTGGCGCCGGCTCTGGCACACCCGGCTGCGCGGCGATCTCTACCCCAACCACGGCTTCGGCCCGGTCGCCAACTACATGGACGTCAACCGTGGCGACCGCGCGGTCTCCATCACCAGCGTCGGGACGCCCGCGCTCGGGCTCGCCGAGTACCGCGCCGCCCATATGCCGCCCGGCGACCCGAGCTGGAAGGAGACGTACATCGAGAGCGACCGGACCATCAGTCTGGTCAGGACGGCGAAGGGCCGGGTCATCCGGCTGGAGCACGATGTGTCGACGCCACACCCGTACAGCAGGATCAACAGTCTCGGTGGCACCAAGGGTGTGTTCGAGGACTATCCCGAGCGCATCTACATCGAGCCGGACCACACCGATGACGCCTGGGGTGATTTCGGGAAGTACGCGGACTGGGACCACTGGCTCTGGAAGGAGCACGCCAATCCGCCCGGTGGCCATGGCGGGATGGACTACATCATGGTCTTCCGGCTGATGCAGTGCGTCCGGCTGGGCCTCGTGCCCGACTTCGACGTGTACGACGCGGCGACCTGGACCGCGCCGGTGCCGCTCAGCCACGCGTCGCTCAAGGCGAACGGAGCCCCGCAGCTGATCCCCGACTTCACGCGCGGCGAATGGCGTAAGGCCCGGCCCGGCGTGGACTCCGGCAGACCAGAGGAGTGATCGGGAGCCCGTAGGGGTGCGGGGGCCGTACGGGGCGTACCGTACGGCCCCCCGCACCCGCCCCCGGGGCCCCTCCCCGCACACTTCCCACTGGCTCGATCTGGCTCTTTCGTGGAAAACCCATTGCCCCGGGCACGCCAATAAGGCGAACCTTGCACGGTTTGGGCCACTCCACGAGTCATGGGACATCATGCAGATTCGCGACCTTCCGTATCCCGATCCAGGGGTGCCCGATGCCACGTCGGGCCCCCGGTTCCTGCTGTGGCTCGGACGTAGTCAGCTGGGCGGACAGATCAAGGCCGTGTGCTGGGGCCTGCTGCACTTCGCGGGCATCGGCGGGCTGTCGGTGGGCGCCGGGCTCGCCGTCCAGGCGGTGATCGACCGCTCCGGGGGCCGGCTCGCGTTCGCCGGCGGCTTCATCGCGCTGTGCGGCATCGCCATCTCGGTCGGCGACACCATGCTGCACCGCACCGCCGTCACCAACTGGATCACCGCCGCCGCACGCGTCCAGCAGCTGCTGGCCCGCAAGACCGCCCAGCTCGGCGCGGCGCTGACCCGCCGGGTCGCCGCCGGTGAGGTGGTCGCCGTCTCGACCGGCGACGTCGAGAAGATCGGCTGGTTCGTGGAGGCGCTCTCGCGCTTCCTGGCCGCCGTCATCGCGATCGTGCTGATCTGTGTCGGGCTGGTGCTGTATCTGCCGGAGCTGGGGACACTGGTCGCGATCGGCGTGCCGGTGCTCGCCCTCGCCGTGCTGCCGCTGCTCCCCCGCGCCGCCCAACGGGCCGACGTCCAGCGCGAGAAGGCGGGCAAGGCCACCGAGCTGGCCTCGGACACCGTCGCGGGACTGCGGGTGCTGCGGGGCATCGGCGGCGAGGAACTGTTCCTCGGCCGCTACCGCGCCGCGTCGCAGGAGGTGCGCAAGGCCGCCGTGCGCAGCGCCCGGATGTGGTCGCTGATCTCGGCGATCCAGGTACTGCTGCCGGGCATCATGCTGATCTCGGTCATCTGGTACGGAGCGCGGCTCGTGCTGGACGGCAGGATCGAGGTCGGCGGTCTGGTGACCGTCTACAGCGCGGTGACGCTGCTGCTCTTCCCGCTGCGGCACTTCGAGGAGATCGCCATGGCGTACTCCTTCTCCCGGCCCTCCGCGAAGCGCGCGGCCCGGGTGCTCTCGCTGGAGCGGACCGCGTTCGAGGACGAGCGCGGCGGGCTGGACGACGCCCGGCCGACGGGGGATCTGTACGACCCCGCCACCGGACTCCGCGCCCCGTCCGGGCTGCTGACCGCCGTCGTGTGCGGAGATCCGGACGCGGCGGGGCGGCTCGCCGAGCGCCTCGGGGGCCATGCCGCCGCCGAGGAGAAGAGCGCGTCCGTGCTGCTCGGCGGGGTGGCGCTGGACGATCTCCCGCTGGACGCGGCGCGGGCCAGCGTCCTCGTACAGGACAAGGACCCGGTGCTGCTGTCGGGCACGCTCAGGGAGCTGCTGGACATCCCGGCCTCCGGCGCGGTCGATCCGGAGAAGGCGCTGGCCGCGGCCCAGTGCGGCGATGTCCTCGACGCGCTCGCCCAGGCGTCGGTGGACGGCAGCGGCGATCCGATGCGGTCCAGGATCACCGAGCGCGGCCGGTCGCTCTCCGGCGGCCAGCGCCAGCGGCTGGCGCTGGCCCGTTCGCTGGTGACCGACCCGGAGGTGCTGGTGCTCGACGAGCCGACCTCCGCCGTGGACTCGCACACGGAGGCCCGGATCGCCCAGAGCGTGAAGGAGCTGCGGGCGGGCCGTACGACCGTGGTGTTCGCGTCCTCGCCGCTGTTGCTCGACCACGCGGACCGCGTGGTGTTCATCCACGAGGGCCAAGTATCCGCGGTCGGTCTCCACCGCGAGCTGCTACGGAACGATCCCGGCTACCGGGCGGTCGTCACCCGCGAGACCGAGGACGAACAGAGACAGATCATGGCGCCGGCGTCAGCGCGGGCACGGGAAGAGATCGAGGAATCAGCATGATCGGCGTGGCCCCTCCGGCGTACGACCCGGCGGCGCCGGAGTCGGCGACGACCCTGCCCGTCGGGACGCCCGCGACCGTACGCGCCTATGTGGGCGAGCTGCTGCGCCGGCACCGCAAACCGTTCATCCTGCTGATCTCGGTCAACACGGTCTCCGTGATCGCCTCGATGGTCGGCCCGTATCTGCTCGGTGACATCGTCGAGAAGCTCTCCGACGGCGTGCGCGAGCTGCATCTCGAGCGCACCGCCGCGCTGTTCGCCATCGCGCTGGTCGTGCAGACCGTCTTCGTACGGATGATGCGGCTGCGCGCGGCGATGCTCGGCGAGGAGATGCTCGCGGATCTGCGGGAGGACTTCCTCGTCAGGTCCGTCGGGCTGCCGCCCGGTGTGCTGGAGCGGGCGGGGACCGGCGATCTGCTGTCCCGGATCACCACGGACATCGACCGGCTGGCCAACGCGATGCGCGAGGCCGTGCCCCAGCTGGCGATCGGCCTCGTCTGGGCGGGGCTGCTGCTCGGCGCGCTGACGGTGACCGCGCCGCCACTGGCGCTCGCGGTGCTGCTCGCGGTACCGCTGCTGGTCATCGGCTGCCGCTGGTACTTCAAGCGCGCGCCCTCCGCGTACCGCTCGGAGGCCGCCGGATACGCGGCCGTCGCGGCCATGCTCGCCGAGACCGTCGACGCGGGCCGGACCGTGGAGGCGCACCGCCTCGGCGGGCGCCGGGTGGAGCTGTCGGAGCGGCGGATCAAGGAGTGGACGGCCTGGGAGCGGTACACGCTCTGGCTGCGCTCGGTGCTGTTCCCCGTCATCAACGTCACCCATACGACGATCTTCCTGGCGGTGCTGGTGATCGGCGGGGTCTTCGTCCTCCAGGGCTGGATCACCGTCGGGCAGCTGACGACGGGCGCGCTCCTCGCCCAGATGCTGGTGGAACCGGTCGGCATCATCCTGCGCTGGTACGACGAACTCCAGGTCGCGCAGGTGTCCATCGCCCGGCTGGTGGGAGTGCGGGACATCGAGCCGGACGCGGGCGACGCGTCGGTGGTCCCCGACGGGCGGGACGTCAGCGCCGACCGGGTGCACTTCGGGTACCGCGAGGGCGTCGACGTACTGCACCGCGTGACGCTGGACGTCAGTCCGGGCACCCGGCTCGCGCTGGTCGGCCCGTCCGGCGCCGGGAAGTCGACGCTGGGCCGGCTGCTCGCGGGCATCTACGGTCCGCGCGCGGGCCGGATCACGCTGGGCGGCGCCGAGCTGTCCCGGATGCCCGCCGAGCGGGTCCGGGAGCAGGTCGCCCTGGTCAACCAGGAGCACCATGTGTTCGTGGGCGCGCTGCGCGACAATCTGCTGCTGGCGCGCACGGGCGCGGAGGACGCCGAGCTGTGGGCCGCGCTGGCGGCGGTCGACGCGGACGGCTGGGCGCGGGCGCTGGACGACGGTCTGGACACCGAGGTGGGCTCCGGCGGTACGGCGCTCACACCGGCCCAGGCCCAGCAGATCGCGCTGGCCCGGCTGGTGCTCGCGGACCCGCACACGCTGGTGCTCGACGAGGCGACCTCGCTGCTCGACCCGCGCGCGGCCCGGCATCTGGAACGCTCACTGGCCCGCGTGCTGGACGGCCGTACGGTCGTGGCGATCGCCCACCGGCTGCACACCGCGCATGACGCGGATGTGATCGTGGTGGTCGAGGAGGGCCGGATCAGCGAGCTGGGCAGCCATGACGAACTGGTGGCCGCGGACGGCGCGTACGCCGCGCTGTGGCGCTCCTGGCACGGATGACAGAGCGCGGGGGCGGTCCCGTACAGGCCGTACGAGCCTGTACGGGACCGCCCCCGCCGATGCCCCGCCGTGTCAGATCAGGTTGAGGGCGGACGCGCCGCCGACCCCGCCCAGCAGCATGAACACCGGCATCAGCACCTTCAGCTCCACCCAGCTCCCGGCCCGGAACCGCATGGCCTTCGGCGGGCCTATCGGGTACCAGCGCTTGCGGCCCAGCGGGATGGGCCAGAGGATCGGGCAGCCCGACACCGTCAGCGCGTCCCCGATGTCGTGCACCAGCGCGCCGAGGACGATCGGCAGACCCAGCCAGAGGTATTCCTGTCCCGGCGCGGTGAAGAGCCAGTCCGCGCCGTTGCCCGGCTGGTCCAGGACGCCCGCCAGGATCCAGGCGCTGGTCGCCCCGAGCAGCCAGACCAGGACGTCGCTGGAGACCCGGGCGGCCCGCCACAGCAGGCCCTCCACCGCGAGCACCAGATGGACGAAGAGGATCGCGAGCACGCCCCAGCGTCCGGCGGTGATCGCGATCAGCGAGGCACCGCCGCCGATCAGGACCGCCCACAGCCAGGTGTGGGTCAGGGTGCGGTGGCCGCCGGTCCTGCGGGGGTCTCCGGGCTTCCTGGTCGCCTTGTAGACGGCGAACGACAGCTTGTCGACGATCTCGCAGAGCGCCTTGGAGATGGGCCCGAAAGCCCGGGATATCGTCGCGGCCTTGTGGTCGAGGTCGGGGGCGAGCGCGGCGCCCGCGGTGATCAGCGCGCCGACCACCAGGACGGGCCACGGCATGGTGTGGCCGGCCGCGGCCGCGGCGGCACCCACCCCCAGCCAGGCCGCTGCCCCTGACAGAGAGTGTGCCGGTCCCATCATGGTCGTACCCGTCCCAGTGCGGTTGTGGTGAGGGCGAAGCCGAAGGCCAGTGTGGCGACGCCCAGTTGACGGGCCAGCGTATCGTCCGTGATCTTCGACGTGCCGTCCGGTTCCCTGATCGGGCCGGAAGGCAGGCAAGATGGGGGCGTGACCCTTATCGATCAGCTGCCGCCGGATGCCGACCCCGATGCCCTCTTCGAGGCTTTCTCCTCCTGGGCCGAGGGCCAGGGCATCACGCTCTATCCGGCTCAGGAGGAGGCGCTGATCGAGGTGGTCTCCGGGGCCAACGTGATCCTGTCCACCCCCACCGGCTCGGGAAAGAGCCTGGTCGCGGCGGGTGCGCACTTCACGGCGCTGGCGCAGGACAAGGTCACCTTCTACACCGCGCCGATCAAGGCGCTGGTCTCGGAGAAGTTCTTCGACCTGTGCAAGCTCTTCGGCACGGAGAACGTCGGCATGCTGACGGGCGACGCCTCCGTCAACGCCGACGCCCCGGTGATCTGCTGTACGGCCGAGGTGCTGGCCTCCATCGCGCTGCGCGACGGCAAGCACGCCGATATCGGCCAGGTGGTGATGGACGAGTTCCACTTCTACGCCGAGCCGGACCGCGGCTGGGCCTGGCAGATCCCCATCCTGGAGCTGCCGCAGGCGCAGTTCATCCTGATGTCGGCGACGCTCGGTGATGTCTCCCGCTTCGAGGAGGACCTGACCCGCCGTACGGGCCGGCCGACCTCCGTCGTACGGTCCGCGACCCGGCCGGTCCCGCTGTCGTACGAATACCGCCTCACCCCGATCACCGAGACGCTGACCGAGCTGCTGGAGACCAGGCAGGCGCCGGTCTACATCGTGCACTTCACGCAGGCCGCCGCCGTGGAGCGGGCGCAGTCGCTGATGAGCATCAACATGTGCACGCGTGAGGAGAAGGACCGGATCGCCGATCTCATCGGCAACTTCCGCTTCACCACCAAGTTCGGCCGCAACCTCTCCCGCTATGTGCGCCACGGCATCGGGGTGCACCACGCGGGCATGCTGCCCAAGTACCGGCGGCTGGTGGAGAAGCTCGCCCAGGCCGGTCTGCTGAAGGTCATCTGCGGTACGGACACGCTCGGGGTCGGCGTCAACGTCCCGATCCGTACGGTGCTGTTCACCGCGCTCACCAAGTACGACGGCAACCGCGTCCGCACCCTGCGCGCCCGGGAGTTCCACCAGATCGCGGGCCGGGCGGGGCGTGCCGGGTTCGATACGGCGGGGTTCGTGGTCGCGCAGGCGCCGGAGCATGTCGTGGAGAACGAGAAGGCGCTCGCGAAGGCGGGCGACGACCCCAAGAAGCGCCGCAAGGTGGTGCGGAAGAAGGCCCCCGAGGGCTTTGTGGCCTGGTCGGACACCACGTTCGAGAAGCTCATCGGCTCCGATCCCGAGCCGTTGACCTCCCGCTTCCGGGTCACCCACACCATGCTGCTGTCGGTCATCGCGCGGCCGGGCAACGCCTTCGAGGCGATGCGCCATCTGCTGGAGGACAACCACGAGCCGCGCAAGCAGCAGCTGCGGCACATCCGCCGGGCCATCGCCATCTACCGCTCGCTGCTGGACGGCGGGGTGGTGGAGCGGCTGGCGACCCCCGACGCCGAGGGCCGTATCGTCCGGCTCACCGTCGATCTCCAGCAGGACTTCGCGCTCAACCAGCCGCTGTCCACCTTCGCGCTGGCCTCGTTCGAGCTGCTGGACCCCGAGTCGCCGTCGTACGCACTGGACATGGTCTCCGTCGTCGAGTCCACGCTCGACGATCCGCGGCAGATCCTCGCGGCCCAGCAGAACAAGGCGCGCGGCGAGGCGATCGGCGCGATGAAGGCGGACGGGGTCGAGTACGAGGAGCGGATGGAGCGGCTCCAGGAGGTCACGTACCCCAAGCCGCTCGAAGAGCTGCTCGTGCACGCGTACAACACGTACCGCACGAGCCATCCGTGGGTGGGTGACCACCCGGTCTCGCCGAAGTCCGTGATCCGCGACATGTACGAACGGGCGCTGTCCTTCACGGAGTTCACGTCCCACTACGAGCTGGCCCGTACCGAGGGCATCGTGCTGCGCTATCTCGCGGGCGCGTACAAGGCGCTGGAACACACCATCCCGGACGATCTCAAGTCGGAGGATCTGGAGGATCTCACGGCCTGGCTCGGCGAGATGGTCCGGCAGGTCGACTCCAGTCTGCTCGACGAGTGGGAGCAGCTGGCCAATCCCGAGGTGGAGACGGCCGAGCAGGCGCAGGAGAAGGCCGACCAGGTCAGGCCCGTCACGGCCAACGCCCGCGCGTTCCGGGTCCTCGTACGCAACGCGATGTTCCGCCGGGTCGAGCTGGCGGCGCTGGACCATGTCCGCGAACTGGGCGAGCTGGACGCCGAGTCGGGCTGGGACGAGGAGGCGTGGGGCGAGGCGATGGACGCGTACTGGGACGAGTACGAGGACCTGGGCACCGGTCCCGATGCCCGGGGGCCGAAGCTGCTCTCCATCGAGGAGGACCCGGCGCACGGCCTGTGGCGGGTCCGGCAGACCTTCGCCGACCCGAACGGCGACCATGACTGGGGCATCAGCGCGGAGGTCGATCTCGCGGCCTCCGACGAGGAGGGTCTCGCGGTGGTGCGTGTCACGTCCGTGGGCCAGCTCTGAGAGCCGTGGATCAGCACCGAGGCCCCGGGCCGGCTCCGGGATTCGCACCACCGCACCGAGAACGGGAGTACACAGCGCCATGACAAACCCCGCCGAGAGACTGGTCGATCTGCTCGACCTGGAGCGGATCGAGGTCGACATCTTCCGCGGGCGCAGCCCCGAGGAGTCCCTGCAACGGGTCTTCGGCGGGCAGGTGGCGGGCCAGGCACTGGTCGCGGCCGGCCGGACCACGGACGGGGACCGCCCGGTCAACTCGCTGCACGCGTATTTCCTGCGGCCGGGCCGCCCGGGTGTCCCGATCGTCTATCAGGTCGAACGGATCAGGGACGGCCGGTCGTTCACCACGCGCCGGGTCACGGCCGTCCAGCAGGGCCGTACGATCTTCAATCTGACGGCCTCCTTCCACCACCCCGAGGAGGGCGGCTTCGAGCACCAGCTGCCGCCCCGGCTGGACTTCCCGGACCCCGAGTCGCTGCCGACGGTCTCGGACGAGGTACGGGAACATCTCGGCCAACTCCCCGAGCCGTTGGAGCGGATGGCCCGGCGCCAGCCCTTCGACATCCGGTACGTGGAGCGGCTGCGCTGGACGCGCGAGGAGATCGAGGGCGCGGACGCGCGCAGCGCCGTCTGGATGCGCGCGGTGGGCCCGCTGGGCGACGATCCGCTGGTGCACACCTGCGCACTGACGTACGCCAGCGACATGACGCTGCTGGACGCGGTGCGCATCCCGGTGGAGCCGCTGTGGGGCCCGCGCGGCTTCGACATGGCGTCACTGGACCACGCGATGTGGTTCCACCGCCCGTTCCGCGCGGACGAGTGGTTCCTGTACGACCAGGAGTCGCCGATCGCGACGGGCGGCCGGGGGCTGGCCCGGGGCCGTATCTACGACCGCGAGGGGCGGCTGCTGGTGTCGGTGGTGCAGGAGGGCCTGTTCCGCCGCCACGACGCGCGGCCATAGCGGGGACGGAGAGCGCCGCCCGGCTCAGATCCCGGGGAGCGGGTCCTGTTCGGCCTCGCGCCGCCGGGTCCTGATGTCCGGCGCGGGCGGATGGAGTTTGGCGTCGCAGGCGGGGCCGAGGCCGGTACGGCGCGATGCCGTACCGGTGAGCGGTCTGCCGCACATCCCGCACCGGACCAGCCGGTGCGCGGGGTCGTCCGGTTCCGTGCCGGGCAGCCGGTCGTCGTGGGGCTCTGGGGGGCGCTGTGGTTCCTGCACGGTCCCAGCTGTACCAGCCCTGCCCGCCGGGGGCGTGATCCGCGGGTCCACAATGAGCTGAGAACACCGGATACCGAGGAGATCTTGATGACTCTGTACGACATTCCGCTGAACACTCTGACCGGTGAGCCCACCTCCCTGGCCGCGTACGAGGGCAAGGCCGTGCTGCTGGTGAACGTCGCCTCCAAGTGCGGTCTCACGCCGCAGTACGCCGGTCTGGAGCGGCTCCAGCAGCGGTACGGCGACCGGGGTTTCACGGTCCTCGGCGTGCCGTGCAACCAGTTCGCGGGCCAGGAACCCGGCACCGCGGAGGAGATCGGTACGTTCTGCTCGGCGACGTACGGGGTCACGTTCCCGCTGCTGGAGAAGACGGACGTGAACGGGGAGACCCGGCACGCGCTGTACACGGAGCTGACGAGGACGGCCGACTCCGAGGGCGAGGCCGGCGATGTGCAGTGGAACTTCGAGAAGTTCCTGATCTCCCCCAAGGGCGAGGTCGTCGGCCGCATCCGGCCGCGTACGGAGCCGGAGGCCCCGGAGGTCGTCGCGGCGATCGAGGCGCAGCTGCCGGCCTGAGCCGTGGGGCAGGACCGATCGGGCCCCTCCGGACTTCGGAGGGGCCCGATCGGCGGTGTCCGGGATCAGCGGATCGGCATCCCCGACAGCGTGCGGGCGATCACCAGGCGCTGGATCTCGCTCGTTCCCTCGAAGATCGTGTAGATCGCGGCGTCCCGGTGCATCCGCTCCACCGGGTACTCACGGGTGAAGCCGTTGCCGCCGAGGATCTGAACGGCCTGCGCCGTGACCTTCTTCGCCGTCTCGCTCGCGTACAGCTTGGACATGGAGCCCTCGGCCGAGGTGAACGGCTTGCCCGTGGTCGCCATCCAGGAGGCCCGCCACACCAGCAGCCGGGAGGCGTCGATCCGGGTGCGCATATCGGCCAGCTGGAAGGCTATGCCCTGGTTGTCGATGATCGGGCGGCCGAACTGGCTGCGGGTCTTCGCGTAGTCGAGGGCGACCTCGTACGCGGCGCGGGCGGTGCCCACCGCCATCGCGCCGACGGCCGGGCGTGAGGCCTCGAAGGTGGCCATGGCCGCGTTCTTCACCCGCTCGCCGCCGGGCGCCTCGGCCCGTTCCCTGGCCCGCGCCAGCCGTTCGTCGAGCTTCTCCTTGCCACCGAGCAGACAGTGGCCGGGGATCCTGACGTCCTCCAGGACCACCTCGGCGGTGTGGGAGGCGCGGATGCCGTGCTTCTTGAACTTCTGGCCCTGGGAGAGACCGGGGGTGCCCGGCGGGACGATGAAGGAGGCGTGGCCCTTGGATCCCAGGTCGCCGTCGACGACGGCGACCACGACATGGACGTTGGCGATCCCGCCGTTGGTCGCCCAGGTCTTGGTGCCGTTGAGCACCCACTCGTCCTTCGCCCCGTCGTACACGGCGCGGGTGCGCATCGCGGCCACGTCGGAGCCCGCGTCGGGTTCGGAGGAGCAGAAGGCGGCGACCTTCACGTCGTCGGCGTCGCCGTACATCTGCGGAATCCAGGTGCCGATCTGCTCCTCGGTACCGTTCGCGAGGACGCCGACGGCCGCCAGGCCCGTACCGACGATGGACAGGGCGATGCCCGCGTCACCCCAGAACAGCTCCTCCATGGCCATCGGGATGCCGAGGCCCGTGGGGTCGAAGAACTGCTGGGCGTAGAAGTCCAGGGAGTAGATGCCGACCTTGGCGGCCTCCTGGATGACCGGCCACGGCGTCTCCTCACGCTCGTCCCACTCCGCGGCGGCCGGGCGGATGACGTCCGCGGCGAAGCCGTGGAGCCAGTCGCGTATCTGCTTCTGGTCGTCGTTGAGATCGAGCGTGAACTCGGCCATGTTCCCCTCCAGCACTGCGCGACCGCTGAGCCGTCGCCGTTGTTACCTACGGTAACCCTAGCCTGTTACCCACAAGTAGGAAATGTCAACGGGCCACGGCCTGATCAGCGTCGATGAGGAGGAGGGTGTTACGTTGCCGGGGCGTCAGGCAATCGCAGGGGCGGGGAGACAGACCTATGGAGACCACACAGCAGGCCGAGCAGCAGCGGTCGGCGCGGGCGCGGCGGCGCCAGCTTCTGGAGGCCGCCGACCGCGTGGTGCTCAGGGACGGCCCCCAAGCGTCCATGAACGCCATCGCCGCCGAGGCGGGCATCACCAAACCCATCCTCTACCGCCACTTCGGCGACAAGGGCGGCCTCTACCGCGCGCTCGCCAAGCGCCACACCGACGCGCTGCTCGACGCCCTGCGGACCGCGCTCGACGCCCCCGCCGAGCGGCGCCAGCGCGTCGAGGCCACGCTCGACACGTATCTCGCCGCGATCGAGGCACGGCCCCAGGTGTACCGGTTCCTGATGCATCCGGCCGAGGACGCGCAGTTGCCCGAGGCGGGCTTCGACGTCGGCCGTCACTCCGCGCCGCTGCTGCGCCGCCTGGGCGAGGAACTCGCCAAAGTCATAGAGGAGCGGGTCGACCTCGGCCCCGACAGCGAGCAGCTCTCCCGGGTCTGGGGCCATGGCATCGTCGGCATGATGCACGGCGCCGGCGACTGGTGGCTCGGCGAACGGCCCTGCTCGCGGGAGCAGTTGGTACGCAGCCTGGCGGATCTGCTGTGGGGGCGGCTGGCCGATGTCGGCGACCGCGCGGGCGGCCCCGGCTTCTGAGGAGCCGCGGCGCGGCGCCCGCGAGACCCTCGGGCGCCGCGCGCTACGAACTGGTCTACGAGCCGGTGGCCCAGGGCGCCTTGCGCGCGGCCCGCAGCGTCCTGGCGCGCCGCCGGCCGGAGAGCCGGTCGGGATAGACAAGCCCCTCCAGATGGTCGCTCTCGTGCTGGAGACAGCGCGCGAAGAACCCCGAGCCCTCGATCCGCGCCGGCGCGCCGTCCCGTGTGACGCCCTCCGCGACGGCGTGGTCGTACCGCTCCGTACCCGCTTCCAGGCCGGGCAGCGAGAGACAGCCCTCGGGGCCGCGCAGCACGATCCCGTCCGCCTCGGTGAGCCGCGGGTTGACGAGGTGTCCGAGATGGCGGACGTCCTCGTCGTCCGGGCAGTCGTAGACGAACACCCTGAGCGGCACGCCGATCTGGTTCGCGGCGAGCCCGACCCCCCGGGCGGCGTACATCGTCGCGAAGAGATCCTCGATCAGTTCCGCGAGCGCGGGACCGAAGTCGGTGACGGGCTCGCAGGGGGTGTGCAGCACGGGATCACCGAGCATTCGCATGGCTCGTACTCGCCCGGTACTGCCGGGGATCGGACGGTTTCGCATGACGGTCAGGGTACGGTCCGTGGTAACCCCCGCCTTCTGCCCGGTGCCGCGGTTCGGGCCCCTGGCCGGATCTCGATAGGCTGACCCACGGACCGACGCAAGGAGGATCAAGGCGATGTCAGGCAACACGGACCCGCTGACGCCGCGGGCCAAGCTGGCCGTGACGGCGGGCAAGGCCGCGGCGGCGGTGTCGCGCGCCGCGGGCCGCGGCAGCGGATCGGTGATCGGCGGGAAGGTCGCGCTCAGACTCGACCCCGATCTGCTGGGACGGCTGGCGCAGCATCTCGACGTCATCCTCGTGTCGGCGACCAACGGCAAGACCACCACGACGCGGCTGATCGCCGAGGCGCTGCGGGCCGCGGGGCCCGTGGTCTCCAACGCTCTCGGCGCCAATATGCCGGCCGGCATCACCTCGGCCCTCGCGGGCGGTTCGGACGCCAAGTACGGCGTGATCGAGGTCGACGAGAAGTACCTCGCCGGGGTGGCACGGGACACGACGCCCAAGGCGATCGCCCTGCTCAACCTCTCCCGCGACCAGCTCGACCGCGCCGCGGAGACCCGGATGCTCGCCGAGAAGTGGCGCGAGGGCCTGGCCGGTACGAAGGCCGTCGTCATCGCCAACGCCGACGACCCGCTGATCGTCTGGGCCGCCTCCTCCTCGCCCAACGTGGTCTGGGTCGCGGCCGGACAGGAGTGGAAGGACGACGCCTGGTCCTGCCCCGCCTGCGGCGGTGTGATGCAGCGCCCCGGCGACGACTGGTTCTGCGGCGACTGCGGATTCCGCAGGCCGCCCCCCAGCTGGGCGCTGCACGGCGACCATGTCCTCGATCCGCACGGTTCCGCCTGGCCGATCCACCTCCAGCTGCCCGGCCGCGCGAACAAGGCGAACGCCGCCACCTCCGCCGCCGTCGCGGCGACCTTCGGGGTGCCGCCGCAGGTGGCGCTGGAGCGCATGTACCAGGTGCAGGCCGTGGCCGGCCGGTACGACGTGGTGTCGTTCCTGGGCCGCGATCTGCGGCTGCTGCTCGCGAAGAACCCCGCGGGCTGGCTGGAGACCTTCTCCCTCATCGATCCGCCGCCGACCCCGGTCATCCTCGCCGTCAACGCCCGTGGCGCGGACGGCACGGACACCTCCTGGCTGTGGGACGTCGACTACACCCGGCTGGCCGGCCATCCGATCTTCGTCATCGGGGACCGGAAGCTGGACCTCGCGGTGCGCCTCGAAGTCGCCGGTCTCGACTTCCGGGTCTGCGAGACCCCGGACGAGGCCGTGCAGATGGCGCCGCCCGGACGGATCGAGGCGATCGCCAACTACACCTCGTTCCAGGACCTGCGCCGCCGTGTCGGCAACTGACCCGACTCCGGCAGACCTGACCCCTCGGAACCCTGAAGGACGAGCGAGAATGAGCGACAACAGCCTGCGTCTGGTGTGGATCTACCCCGACCTGCTGAGCACCTACGGGGACCAGGGCAACGCCCTGGTGGTGGAGCGCCGGGCCCGCCAGCGCCGTCTGAACGTCACCCGCGTCGACGTACGGAGCGACCAGCCGGTGCCGACCTCGGGCGACATCTATCTGATCGGCGGCGGTGAGGACCGGCCGCAGCGGCTGGCCGCGGAGCGGCTGCGCCGTGACGGCGGGCTCAGCCGGGCCGTCTCGAACGGCGCGATCGTGTTCTCGGTCTGCGCCGGCTACCAGATCCTCGGGCACGAGTTCGTGAACGATCTGGGCGAGCGCGAGGCCGGTCTCGGGCTGCTCGACGTGGTCTCCACCCGTGGCGAGGGGGCGCGCTGCGTCGGTGACGTGCTGGCCGACATCGACCCGCAGCTGAACCTGCCCCAGCTGACGGGGTTCGAGAACCACCAGGGCGTCACGCACCTGGGTCCGTCGGCCCGGCCGTTCGCGCGGGTACGGCTCGGGCGCGGCAACGGCACGGGCGACGGCACGGAGGGCGCGTACAACGGGACCGTCTTCGGTACGTACATGCACGGTCCTGTGATGGCCCGCAATCCGCAGATCGCGGACCTGCTGCTCAAGCTGGCCCTCGATGTGAACGCGCTGCCGCCGACCGACGACCGCTGGTACGAGGCGCTGCGCGCCGAGCGGGTCGCCGCGGCGATCCAGCCCGCCTGACGCCGCACGAAGGCCCTGAAGGCCCCCGCCCCCGGCCGGGCCGCCGGCGGGGCTGTCGGCGCGGTTGTCGGCGCGGTTGTCGGCATGATTGGCGGCGGGGCCTGTCCAGCAGGCGGACGCCGGGTTTCGGTCCCGCCACCGCCCGCCGGTAGGGTGGCCGCGACCTGGCTGGACGATGGGGTCCGGCCGTCGGCCCACGAAGCGAAGGTATTGCGGGCAATGCGAATTGGTGTGCTCACCTCAGGCGGCGACTGCCCCGGGCTCAACGCCGTGATCAGGTCCGTCGTGCACCGCGCCGTCGTCGACCACGGCGACGAGGTGATCGGCTTCCATGACGGCTGGAAGGGCCTCCTGGAAGGCGACTACCGCAAGCTCGATCTGGACGCGGTCGCGGGCATCCTCGCCCGTGGCGGCACGATCCTGGGCTCGTCCCGGGTGCAGCCCGCGCATCTGCGGGACGGGGTGGAACGCGCCCGGGGTCACGTGGCCGACCTGGGTATCGACGCGATCATCCCGATCGGCGGTGAGGGCACCCTCAAGGCCGCCCATCTGCTCTCCGAGGCCGGGCTGCCGATCGTCGGCGTACCGAAGACCATCGACAACGACATCGCCTCGACCGATGTGACCTTCGGCTTCGACACGGCGGTCGGGGTCGCCACCGAGGCGCTCGACCGGCTGAAGACCACCGCGGAGTCCCATCAGCGCGTGCTCATCGTCGAGGTCATGGGGCGGCACACCGGCTGGATCGCCCTCCACTCCGGGATGGCCGCCGGCGCCCACGCCATCGTCGTACCCGAGCGGCCCTTCGACATAGGCGAGTTGACCGAGCTGGTCGGCAAGCGCTTCTCGGCGGGCAAGCGGTTCGCGATCGTGGTGGTCGCGGAGGGCGCGAAGCCGCGCGAGGGCTCGATGGAGTTCGACGTGGGCGGCAAGGACATCTACGGCCACGAGCGCTTCGCGGGCGTGGCCAGGCAGCTCTCGATCGAGCTGGAGGAGCGCCTCGGCAAGGAGGCCAGGCCGGTGATACTCGGCCATGTCCAGCGCGGTGGCACCCCCACGGCGTACGACCGGGTCCTGGCCACCCGCTTCGGCTGGCACGCCGTCGAGGCCGCGCACCGCGGCGAGTTCGGCATGCTGACGGCGCTGCGCGGCACGGACATCGTGATGGTGCCGCTGGGCGAGGCCGTCGAGACGCTCAAGACGGTGCCCGCGGAGCGGTACGCCGAGGCGGAGTGCGTGCTCTGATCCACGGCGGACCGCGATGACCCCGGAGAACCCGGATGAACGCCGGTGAACCACGCTGATCCACGGTGATCCGCGATGAACCGCCCCCGGTCGCAGCGGCGACCGGGGGCGGTTCTAGTCTGGTGCGGACAATCGACGCGATTCCGGGAGCAGACGGATGGACCACAGCGGGCACGGCATGACCATGGATCTGCCGCCGTTCACGCTGGGACGGGCACTGGAGTTCTCCCCGGACCTCTTCTTCCTGATCGGCTGCCTGCTGGGACTGGTCCTGTACGGCGCGGGCGTACTGAGGCTCCGGCGACGCGGCGACAGCTGGCCGGTGGGCCGCACCGTCGCGTTCGTCCTGGGTGTGCTGACCGTGGCACTGGTGATGTGCACCAAGCTGAACGACTACGGCATGGTCATGTTCAGTGTGCATATGGTCCAGCACATGATCATCAGCATGGTCTCGCCGATCCTGCTGCTGCTCGGTGCCCCGGTGACGCTGACGCTGCGCGCGCTGCCGGTCGCCGGGCGCGGCCGCAAGGGTCCGCGCGAGCTGCTGCTGGCTCTGCTGCACAGCCGGTACGTACGGATCGTCACGCACCCCGCCTTCACCATCCCTCTCTTCATCGCGAGCCTGTACGGGCTGTACTTCACGCCCCTCTTCGACTTCCTGATGGAGTCCAAGACCGGGCACATCGCGATGATGATCCACTTCCTCGCGGTCGGACTGGTGTTCTTCTGGCCGATCATGGGCGTCGACCCGGGTCCGCACCGGCCCGGCTATGTGATGCGGATGCTGGAGCTCTTCGCCGGGATGCCGTTCCACGCGTTCTTCGGGATCGCGCTGATGATGGCGAGCGAGCCGATGGTCGACGCGTACCGCGATCCCCCGGCCTCGCTCGGGATCGAAGCACTGACCGATCAGAACGCGGCGGGCGGTATCGCCTGGGCGTTCAGCGAGATCCCGTCGGTGCTGGTCCTGATCGCGCTGGTCTTCCAGTGGTACCGCTCGGAGCAGCGGCAGGCGAAGCGCTCGGACCGGGCCGCCGACCGGGACGGTGACAAGGAACTGGCGGCGTACAACGCCTATCTGGCCTCACTCCAGGCCCGGGGGCAGTAGCGCGAACCCCTGGTCCCGGGCGACGATAAGCGTCATGGCCCCGGCCAGGAGGAGGACGCACATGTCCGGATCCACCAAGACCATGGGTGTGGTGACCGTCGGCGCGCTGATCGTCGTGACGGGCTACACCGCGGCGCTCGGCAGCAACGGCTGGCTGTGGTTCGGCTGGGTGGTGCTGGCGCTGATCACGATCGGTATGGCGGCCTCGCGCGGCCACTGACCCATGTCGCGCAACCCTCGGGTTGCACCATTGAGGGAGTAGTGCAACCATTGAGTTGCACGTTGGTTCCGAGCAGCGGAAGGTTTCCCTCATGCCCCCATCCGATGACCGCATCGAACGCGAGATCACCATCGCGGCGCCCGTGGAACGCGTCTGGGCGGTGCTGACAGAACCGGAGCATGTCGGGAAGTGGTTCGGCCAGGGTCCGCCCGCCCCCATCGACCTGCGGCCGGGCGGCACCATGCACCTGGACCACGGGCAGTACGGCCAGTTCCCGACGACGATCGTGAAGGTCGATCCGCCGCACTACTTCTCGTACCGCTGGGCGAGCGCGTACCCCGGCCAGGCGGCCGACGAGGGCAACTCGACCCTCGTGGAGTTCACGCTCACCCCGGAGGGCGACGTGACCAGGCTGCGTGTGGTCGAGACCGGCTTCGCCGATATCGTGATCCCGGAGGACAAGAAGGACGTCGCCTCGAAGGAAAGCCACACGGACGGCTGGACGGAGATGGTCGTCACCATCCGGGATTACGTGGAGCGACTCGACGCATGACGGCAGAGGCCGACCAGGACACCGTGGCGGAGGTCCTGACCGCGCTCGCGGATCCGACCCGGCGCCGGATACTCGACGCCCTCGCCGCGCACGGCGAGGCGACCGCCACGGTCCTGGCCGGGGAACTGCCGGTCAGCCGCCAGGCGATCGTCAAACATCTCGCGGTCCTCGACCGGGCCGGTCTGGTCGCCGCTCACCGGGCGGGCCGCGAGGCGCGGTACGCGGTGCGCCCCGCCCGGCTCAGCGTCACGGCCCGGTGGATGGACCGGGTCGCCGCGGACTGGGACTCCCGGCTCTCGGCGATCAAGCGCCTCGCCGAGGACGTGTCCGACGACAGAGCCCCGGACCGGTCCTAGAAGCGGGTTCTGGAACCGGTCCGGGGCCCTGTGGGCGGGCTCGGTGTTACGTGGACTCGGTGACACGGAGCGCGGGCTTCCGGTTCACCGCGGGGGTCGCGCCGGACTCCTTGTTGCCGTCGGTGGAACCCTTGAGCGAGTTCAGGATGGCCACGCCCTGGCCCACCAGTCCCGCCGCCATGTCGTTGACGCCGTCGGTGCCGTTCAGGACGGTGAGGTTCGCACCCGACATGCCACGGGCCGCCGCGTCGGCCAGCGCCGGCAGGTTCTCCACGACGCGGTTGGCCGCGATGAGCTCCTGGTTGCCGTCCTTCAGGGAAGCAGCGCGGGCCGTGTTCGCGTCGGCCTGGGCCTGGGCGAGCGCGCGCTCGCTGTACGCGTTGCCGTCCGCCTCGAACTTCGCCCGGTCACGGCCCGCCTCCGCGAGCGTCCGCTGCCGGTACGCCTCGGCGTCCGCCGGGCGCCGGACCTCCGCTTCCAGCCGCTGCGCGGCCAGCAGCGCCTGACGCTCCGCCAGCGCCGTCTGCTGCTCGATGGTGTCCTGCGAGGCCCTGGCCTCGGCCAGCGGTCCCGCCTGCGCGGCACGGGCGTTGACCTGCTCCGTCTCGGCGAGGAAGCCGGCCCGCTTGATCGCGGTGTCCCGCTCGTACTCGGCCTTGAGCGCGGCGGCCTGCTGCTCGCGTTCTGAGGCTTCCTGGTCCGCCTTGGCCTGGGCGATACGCGCCTGGCTCGCGACGGCGGCGGCGTGCGGGGCCGCCAGGTTGCTGATGTATCCGGTCGCGTCCTCGATCTCCTGGATCTGGAGGGCGTCCACGACGATGCCGAGCTTCTCCATCTCGCTGTGGCTGCCCTGCTTGACCTCCTGGGCCACCCGGTCGCGCTCGCGGATGATCTGCTCCACGGTCAGTCCGCCGATGATGGAGCGCAGGTGACCGGCGAAGATCCGGCCGACCAGCTCTTCCATGTGTTCCTGTTCCGTCAGGAAGCGCCGGGCCGCGTTGGCGATCGACACGGCGTCGTCGCCGACCTTGAACACGGATACCGCGCGGACCTTGAGCCGGATGCCCTGCTGGGTCACACAGTCCTCGACGATCTCCGCCTCCCGCAGCGCGAGTGACAGCATGCGGGCCTTCTGTTTGATGGGCATGACGAAACTGCCGTGCCCGGTGACGATCCGGAACTGCGTGTCCTGTGCCTGACGTTTGGAACCGGATATGAGCATCGCCTCGTTGGGCGCGGGAACATGCCAGAACAGCATGGGGTACTCCTGTCGAACTACCTGCTTCTCTGTGTTCAGGAAGGGGTTCAGGACGGAAAGGGCTCCACGATCACCGAACGCGCCGAGATCGAATCGACGACGATCACCCGGAGGTTTCTGCCGATCGGGTGGTCCGCCCAGGCCGCGTAGGCCTCGGATCCGCCCCGTACGGACACCAGCACCTCGCCGGGGCCGTCGGCCGGGATCGGAACGGTGACCCGCCCGATCGCACCGACGGGGCTCTGCGCGGAGTCATCTGCCACGGACATACGTCGTTGCTCCACCCGTCTCCCTCGTGGCGGCGCGCCGGGCCCCGTCGGACGGAGTCGCTCCACGGTCCACGTGGGCCCGCGTCCGTATGGTCACCGCGTCAGTCGCGATCATCGCGATCACGTTCCTGATCATGGCGATCACGCTCCTGGAGGGCCGCGCCTCCGACCTCGTCCATCATCGAGGACGCCCCCGGCAAAGCGGCCGACGGCGACATACCCTCGATCTCTTCACACTACTCCGGAGGGGGCCGCCGGAGCATGGGCGGCGCCGCGAGCGACCACCCCTCGGGGCCTGCGCCGCGGGCTCCCGCGCCCCTCGTTTCCGCCGGGCTCAGCCGGGCTCAGCCGCCGGCCCTGGTCAGCCGTATACGACCGACCAGGGCCGGGGTCCAGGCCGGTCCTGCGGGTCCGTGGGGTCCTGCGGGTCCCTGGGGTCCCTGGGGTCCCTCGCGTCCCTCAGGGCCCTCTGGTCCCCCGGGGGCTCCTCGCCGGGGGACCAGAGGGCCCCGGGCTTCCCGTACCCTCCGGGCTCCCCGGACTCCCGGGCTGGGCGCACCGCGGACGGGGAGTCGCGGGCGAGCACGTCCGTCGCCAGCTCCGCGAAGGTCCGGGCCGCCGGATGGGTCGCCCGGGTCGGCCGTACGGCCACGATCCGCTGGGTGAGCGGGCGGCCCGCCAGTGGCCGCCAGACCACACGCGGCTCCTTGCGGGCCACGGGACCGGCGTCGAAGGCGATCCCCTGGCCCGCGGCCACCAGTCCGATCAGGAACTCGGGGGTACGGGCGTGCTGGATCCGGGCCGGGACGAAGCCGCCCAGGCGGCAGCTGTCCAGTGTGCTGTCGTACCGGCCGGGGGCGGTCGCCCGGGGGAAGAGAACGAGATCGTGGCCGGCCAGCTCGCCGAGCGCGACCTCGGGCGCCCCGGCCAGCGGCGAGGTACGCGGCAGCACCACACCCAGCTCCATGGAGACCTCGGGCCCCGCGACCAGACCGGTGATGTCGGCCGGCTGATGGAGCAGCCCCACATCGAGCCGGCCGGAGGCGAGCAGCCGCAGCTGCTCCTCCGTCGTCTCTTCCCGCAGGTCGACCCGGAGGTCCGGCGCCCGCTCCGCGCAGGCCGCGAGCAGCGCGTGCAGCACGGACGCCGGGGTGTCCGGCGGGACGCCCGCCCGCAGTGCGGAGGGACCGCCTTCCCCCGCGCGGCACACCAGCGCCCGTAGCCGCTCCTCCCGTACGAGCAGGTCACGTGCCTCCTCCAGCAGGACCGTGCCCGCCGCCGTCAGCCGGACCTGGCGTCGTGAGCGGTCGAAGAGTTCCGTGCCGAGCTCCTTCTCCAGCCGGCGGATCGCCTGGCTGAGCGGTGGCTGGGCCATGCCCAGGATGTCCGCGGCCCGGCTGAAGTGCAGTTCTTCGGCGACGACGGCGAAAATACGGAGGTGGCGCAGGAGATCCACGCCATGAGCCTATGCGAGGGGGGCGGCGAGCGGGATGCCGGTCGAGGAGCGAGTCGGAGCGGTGTTCGCGGCGGCGGGGGCGCAGGCGCGGTTGCACGCGGTGGCGATCGGGCCCGGCCCTTCGGTCCCGAACGGGCCGCCGGGCAGGGCGGGTTCGCCGGACGGGGCGGACGACAGGGGTTCGCCGGACGGGGCGGGTTCGGAGGACGGCAGGGGTTCGGAAGACGGCAGGGGTTCGGCGGACAGGGCAGGCTCGGCGGGCCGTGCCGAGGTCGCGATCGGTGCGGACGAACCGGTCGTGCTGGCGTCCGTGTTCAAGGTGCTGCTCGTGCTGGAGTTCGCGCGGCAGGTGGCCGCGGGCCAACTCGACCCGAGGGAACGGGTATGGGTGACGGCCGACGACCGGCTCGGCGGATGGGGCACCGCGGGATGTCTGGACGACATCGGGGTATCGCTGCGCGATCTGGCCCACTTCGCCATGTCAGTGAGCGACAACTCGGCGGCGGATCTGCTGCTGGCACGGGTCGGCACGGACACGGTCCGGCTGCTCGCCGAGGAGTTGGGGCTCCACCGCACCCGGATCCTGGGCGGGCCGCGCCAGTTGCTGGAGACGATGCTCGCGGAGGTGGGGGCGCGCGACGAGCGGGAGTTCGCCGCCGTCTATCCGTCGCTGACGGCCGAGCGGCTGCGCGGTCTGAGCGTGCTGGATCCGGAGCGTACGAGCGCGAGCACCCCCCGAGAGATCACCCGGCTGCTGGAACTCATCTGGCGGGACGAGGCGGGCCCGCCCGAAGCCTGCGCGCAGGTACGCGAATTGATGGGGCGTCAGGTATTCCGGCACCGGCTCGTCTCGGGCTTCCCCGACGAGGTGCGCGTCGCCGCCAAGACGGGCACGCTGCCGGGGCTCCATGCCGAGGCGGGTGTCGTCCACTACCCCGACGGCGGGCGGTACGCGGTCGCCGTCTTCGCGCGTACCGGCGATCCGGTCACCAACCGCACCGCGGTGGATTCGGCCATCGGCGCGGCGGCCCGGATCGCGGTGGAGGCATTGCGCGAGGAACGCGGATGACCTGACGCGAAAGGCGCGCACGGGCCTCAAACACGCGTGTGACCTGTGGTCATACGTCACCGGATATGGGAGATGCGCCGCTTCGGTCTTGGACGGCGGCGGGTCCGCGCTGATCTCCTGCCGTCATGAACCCCGATCACACACAGCGCACGCCCCGGCCCGGCCGTCGCACGGTCCTGAGAACCGCCGTGCTCGGCACGGCCGCCGGACTGGCGCTGCCCACGGCCGCGTCGGCGGCGGACCCGGCCCGCACCACGGCAGCCCCGTCGGGCACGGCGTCCCGCCCGGCGCCCGGCCCGGCGGATTCGGTGTCCTGGCGCTGGCTCGGCACCTCGGGCTGGCGCATGGACCTCGGCGGCCGGACCGTGCTCTTCGACCCGTATGTCACCCGCTTCTCCACCGGCCTGTTCGACGGCGCGTTCGACGCGGCCACGGAGCTGGAGACGGACGAGGGTCTCGTCGACCGGCACGCCGGCCGTCCCGAAGTCATCCTGGTCAGCCACAGCCACTGGGACCATCTCAACGATGTCCCGTATCTCGCGAAGACGACGGGGGCGCGGGTCGTCGGTACGGAGACGACGTACCACCTGCTGTGCTCGCTGGGCGTCGACCCGGCCCAGCTCTCCGTGGTCAGGGGCGGGGAGGTGCTGGACTTCGGCGGATACACCGTCGAGGCCGTGGCATCCGTCCACAGCCGCAACAAGAACCACTCCTACTTCTCCCCCGGCACCCTCAACGCCCCGCCCGCCACCGCGCCGACGACCATCGGCGAACTGCCGGAGGGTGACACCCTCGCCTTCCAGGTGACGTTCGGGAACGGGCCCTCGGTCTTCCTGATGGGCGGCAGCGACTTCATCGAGCGCGAGGTGACGGGGTTGCGGCCCGACATCGCCATGGTCGCCGTCCCGTCCAGCACGGCGACACACCGGTACGTTCCCCGACTGATGGGGGCGCTCGGCTCGCCCGGCGTGGTCGTACCGGTCCACTGGGACAACTTCGAAGTGCCCCTGAGCGGACCGCCGCTGCGGGATCCCGGCGCGGATCTGGACGGTCTGGTGGCCGGGGTGCGCGCCGCGAGCCCCGCGTCCCGTGTCGTCGTACCGGACTACCGGACGGTCTACGGGACGGACATGCGGCCCCGGAGGTAGCGCCCGTACCACGCGAGAAGCCGGGGGCGGGGCCGGATCCGAAGCCGGGGCCGGGGCCGGATCCGAAGCCGGGGCCGGGGGGCGGCAACCTTTTCCGCGCGGGCGGCGACCAGAGGACGCAGGGACAGACACCCCCCACCCCTCTGGAGGACTCGTGCGGTTCAGAGTCGGCTCGTACCCAGCGCGTTCGGGATCCCCACCACCACGCCCGCCCGTCCGCGGAGTGGTGCCGGCGGCCGTGCTCGCGATGGCCGGGGCGGTCATCGCCGGGCTGCTGACGCCCGCGCCGAGCGTGGCACGGCCCGGTGAGCGAGCGGTGGCGGCGGCGCGGATGGAGCGGCTCGACCGCGGTCTGGTCAGTGTGCACACGGGCAATGACAACCTGGTCAGCTGGCGCTGGCTGGCGACCGACGCGGACAACGTGTCCTTCAACCTCTACCGGGGCTCGGTCAAGGTCAACACCACGCCGATCACCACCACGAACTATCTGCACAAGGACGCCCCCAACTCCGCGGACTACACGGTGCGCGCGCTCGTGAACGGCGTGGAGCAGCCCGCCTCGCCCAGCGCGGTCCAGTTCCGCGCCGGCTATCTCGATGTGCCGGTCTCCGTCCCGCCGGCGGGACCGGACCACACGTACGAGGCCAACGACGCGTCGGTGGGTGATCTCGACGGGGACGGCGACCTCGACCTCGTCCTGAAGTGGCAGCCCACCAACGCCAAGGACAACTCGCAGTCCGGGGTGACCGGCAACACGATCCTGGACGGTTATACGCTCCAGGGCCAACGCCTGTGGCGCATCGACCTGGGCCGCAACATCCGCTCCGGCGCGCACTACACGCAGTTCCAGGTCTTCGACTACGACGGTGACGGCCGGGCCGAGGTCGCCATGAAGACCGCCGACGGCACGGTCGACGGTACGGGAAGGGCGATCGGCAACGCCTCGGCCGACCACCGTAATTCCAGCGGGTATGTGCTCGAAGGGCCCGAGTTCCTGACGGTGTTCGACGGGCGGACGGGTGCCGCGCGGAGCACGGTCGACCATGTCCCGCCACGCGGCTCCGTCGCCTCCTGGGGCGACTCGTACGGCAACCGCGTGGACCGCTTCCTGGCCGGGACCGCCTATCTGGACGGAAGCAACCCCTCCCTGATCATGGCGCGGGGGTACTACACCCGTACGGTGATCTCCGCCTGGGACTTCAACGGCGGTCAGCTCACCCGCAGATGGACGTTCGACACCAACAGCTCCACCAACAGCGGCAAGGGCTACGACGGCCAGGGCAACCACGCGCTCACGGTCGGCGATGTGGACGGCGACGGCCGGGACGAGATCGTGTACGGCTCGATGGCCGTGGACGACAACGGCTCCGGCCTGTGGACGACGCGCAACGGGCACGGCGACGCGGCCCACCTCGGCGATCTCGACCCGTCCCGCCCTGGTCTCGAGTACTTCAAGGTGGACGAGGACGCCTCCAAGCCCTCGTCGTACTTCGCCGACGCCAGGACAGGCCAGGTGTTGTGGCAGACCCCGTCCGGTGGCGACAACGGACGCGGTGTGGCAGGGGACATCTGGGCGGGCAGCGACGGCGCGGAGATGTGGTCGGCTGCCGACGGTTCGATCCGTGACAGGGCCGGTACCGCCCGGGGCCGCAAACCGTCCTCGGCCAACTTCCTGGCGTGGTGGGACGGCGATCCGGTGCGCGAACTGCTCGACGGCACCCGTATCGACAAGTACGGCCCGTCGTCCGACAGCCGGCTGCTGACCGCTTCAGGGGTGCACTCCAACAACGGGACCAAGGCCACCCCGTCCCTCTCCGGCGACATCCTCGGCGACTGGCGCGAGGAGGTCATCTGGCCCACCACCGACAACACGGCGTTGCGTATCTACTCCACACCGCACGCGACGGACCGGAAGATCACCACACTGCTGCACGACCGCATGTACCGGACGGCCCTGGCCTGGCAGAACACCGCCTACAACCAGCCGCCGCACCCCGGTTTCCCCATCGGCGACAAGATGCCCACGCCTCCCCGGCCGGTCATCACCGCCCCGTGAACCACCGCCCCCGGTGAATCACCGCCGCATGAATCACCACTCCGTGAATCAGAGGTCCGTGAATCACCACTCCGTGAATCAGCGGTCCACACCGTTCACCCGACAGAAGGAGCACCCTCTCATGACACGCCAGCACAACACCCGCCTGACCGCAGGGAAACGGCGGGTGATGGCCGGCGGCCTCGGCGCCGCCGGCCTTCTCCTCGCCACACTCACCTCCGGACTCACACTGCCCACCGCCGCGGCCGCCACCTGGCCCTCGCCCAACGGCAGCGAGGCCGTCGGCGCCACGAAGCCCGTCAGTGGTTCCGTGGACGGCGGTATGAAGCGCTACTACGGCACCGGTGACCTGGGCAGCGGCGGCCAGAACGAGGGCCAGGACCCGATCTTCAGGCTCGCCGACGGCGCGACCCTGAAGAACGTCATCATCGGCGCCCCCGCCGCCGACGGCATCCACTGCGCCGGGAGCTGCACACTCCAGAACGTGTGGTGGGAGGACGTCGGCGAGGACGCGGCCACCTTCCGCGGCACCGGCGAGACGTACACCGTCAACGGCGGCGGCGCCCGCAAGGCGGCGGACAAGATCTTCCAGTTCAACGGCGGCGGCACACTGAACATCTCCAACTTCGCCGGCCAGGACTTCAAGACCTTCGTCCGCTCCTGCGGCAACTGCTCGAGTCAGTACAAGCGCACGGTCAATGTCACCAACACCGAGATCACCGCACCCGGCGGTGTCATCGGCGGCATCAACACCAACTACGGCGACTCACTGACCCTGCGCGGTATCACCATCGTCGGGGACAGCAGCAAGAAGATCGTGCCGTGCCAGAAGTACATCGGGAACAACACCGGCGCCGAGCCGACGAAGAACGGCTCCGACGCGGACGGCACGTACTGCAAGTACAGCTCCTCCGATCTGACCTACAGGTGACGGGCCGCCGGTGAGCTCTGACACGTGAGCCGAGCGCGCGCCGTGCCCGCCTCCGCCGGTCGTCGGCGGCAGGGGCGCGGCGCGCGCCTCGTCGGACCACCTCACCTCACCCCACCCCTCGCCTCGCCTCGCCTCGCCGGGACGCCCTACGGGGTCCGCGTGGCGGCCCATGGGCGTCTTTGACGAGTACGCGTACGGCGCGCTGCCCCCGTGACCGTGTACACACTGTCATCATCGCCTATAAGGCCGGAATCGCCCGGTATCGGCGGAACGGAGGGACGCGCCGGATGAATACGATCACCAACTGGCTCGGCGGTCTCTCCGGTCCCGTGATCTACACCGTGGTCGGCGCGCTCGTGTTCTGCGAGGACGCTCTCTTCTTCGGCTTCGTGCTTCCCGGCGAGACCGCCGCCGTACTGGGCGGGCTGCTTGCCGCCCAGGGCGAGGTGTCGGTGTGGTGGCTGACGGTGGTCGTGGTGCTCGCCGCGATCCTCGGCGACAGCACGGGCTACGCGGTGAGCCGCCACTTCGGCGACCGGATCCTGTCGGCCAGGAGCCTGCGCAGACGCCAGGACCATGTCGAACGGGCGCGCGAGATGATCCGGGTACGGGGCGCCTCGGCGGTGTTCGTGGCCCGCTTCATCGCATTCCTCCGCGCGCTGATGCCGGCGCTGGCCGGGCTCTCGGACATGCCGTACCGAAGGTTCCTGCTGTTCAACGCGCTGGGCGGGCTGTGCTGGGGCGTGAGCTGTACGGCGGTCGGCTACTTCGCCGGGGCCGCGTTCACCAGGATCGAGTCACAGGTGGGGAGGATCGCCGGAGCCGTGATCGCCGGGGTGGTCGTCCTCGCGCTTGCCGTATGGGCGTACCGACGCCACCGCCGTACACGCCCACCACACCACTGACGGGGACGCCCCTGAGCCGCCGCCGTACCCCCGTCTCCCCGTCCCCCGTTCCCCGTCCCCCCGTCAACGGCCCTGGAGCACCTTGACGTTGTCCCCGAACGTTGACCACAACGCCCAAGGCGACCTTCGCTTCAACCGGTTGAAGCGAAGGTGGAGTCCGTCAGCATGGCGGCAGCCGTGCTGCCGCGCCCGGGACTGCTCATGTGGTGTGAGCAGTGTGGGCGCCGGTGCGGGCTGGGCTGTGGTGTTGTCAGTGGCGTCTGATTGTCTGCGCACATGAACGAATTCAGGACTGTGCGACTGGAATCTGAAACGTCGGTGTTGCTCAACCGGGCTCGGGCATTGGCGATGATCGACGCGATCCGTGAGACCAGGTACGAGATCGAAGAGTGGGGCGGTTGGGGTGGTTACACGCTGAACGGGCCCGCGGAGGGGCATCCGTGCCGTGTGCTGAGCACATGGGAACAGGATCGGATGTTGGATGTTCACTTCCATCCCGAGGGGGTGTTCATCATGGGCTACGACGTCGATGAGGGGCACCTTGCCCCCTGGCGCAAGATCTGGTCGGCGGTGGAGACGCAGGTCCCCGAGGCGCTCCGGTCCTGTGTCGAAGGCAATCCGTCCCGTGGCGGGCTCGCGGGGGCCATCATCGGCGACGAGGCCCATATCCTCTTCACTTTCGCTCTTTGGCGGTCCGGCGACGATGCCTCCTGGTACCAGCTTGATACACATGATGTTTTCGATGACGTCGAATATGTCGGATCAGATGCGGAGCAGGGGCCCTCGGAACTGGATGGGTTGCCGCTTTGGGAGCAGCTGGCAGATCTGATCAGTCCTTCGCCGGACCAGCTGGCGCACGGGACGGACTGTGTCAGGGGCGAGGATGCCGAGGACGTGCCCTGGCGGGAGACGGGCATGAGTCAGGGAGAAGCCGTCCGTCATGTCATCGCTCTGCGGCCGCTGACCGAGCAAGTGGTCCGGACGCTGAACCCCTATATCGGTCTGGACGACGTAGCCGGGGACATCGCGGCGATCGGCTATCCGCAGGACGGCTCACAGGCCCGGGAGTCTTTCGAGGGATCGGGCAGCCCCCTCGTCGCGAGCCCCGACGGCATTCTGCCGTGGTCGGGGTTCGCTCTGGAAGCATCGGCCGACGGGCAGCACCGGATCTTCGTACGCCTCACCGGCATGGCATGGGAAGCGGTCGGCACAGGAACCGACACCCGTATCGTCCAGGCCGAGCCACACGGAGGAGACAGCCAGCGGTTCATCGTCCAGCGTGTCACGGACGACGGACACTACGAACCGGCCGACACCTGGGAAAGGTACTCCCACTACCGGATCCTGACCGCCGGATCACAACTCGCCCTGGAAGCACCATCGGACGGCGGCCCACTGTTCCTCGCGGCACCGAACGACGGCCCCGGCCAACGCTTCAAAGCGGAGTACACCTGCCTCGGTGAACAAGATTCCCCGCAACGGCACTACCAATCCCTCTACTCCCACGCCGGTCGCCTCGACATCCCCCACTACCCCCTCCGCTGAACCCGATGAGGCGCTGGTAGCCCGGGTCCTTGCGGGCGATGATGTCGCCGATCCGCGTCTCGGGAGAGCAGCGCGTCCAGCCGAGGCCCGCTCCCGAGTGCGCGAGGTAGCCCTCGATGAACGAAACGGCCGGCGCCGCCCCTCTCAGGGGCGGCAGTGCGTCACCCCGCCGCCGGACCGGTGCCGCCGGCCGCGACCTTCGCGGTGTAGTCGGCGGCGAGGCCGACGAACATCCCGTGCAGTTCCCGGGACGCGGCGGGGACCGAGCCGGCGAGCGGCCGCTGGATCACCAGCAGCACGGCGGTGTCCTCGACTTCGAGGGGCCGGAAGGTGATCATCCCCGCGCGCTCCAGCGGATCTCCGCGCACGCTGAAGTCGGGCAGCACGGTGGTGCCGAGACCCTCGGCGACCATCAGCTTCCCCATCTCGGCGCCGTCCGTCGAGTACGAGAAGCTGGGACTGCGCCCGTGCAGGAGCCGGTGGACGTAGCGGTGCATGAGGTAGCCCGACCGCATCACGACGAGCGGCTGGCTGAGCAGATCGTCCACCGAGACCCTCTCCTTCGCGGCGAGCGGACTGTCGGAGCGCACGCAGGCCACCGGCCGGCCGCGCAGCAGCTCCGTGGTGTGGAATCCGGGCGGGACGTCGTCGCCCTGAAGGTAGTTGACGAGGCCGAGATCGAGACCGCCCTCCAGCAGCGCGCTGTGCAGCGCGGTCTGCTGGGAACTGACCACCTCGACCTGCGTCTCCGGATGCGCGGCCCGGAACGCCCGGATGGTGGGCACGAGCAGCGGCACTGTGGCGGCGTGGACCGTGCCGAGCCGGATCATCCGGCTGGTGTGGTGCTGCTCGTCGGCCGCTCTGCGCAGCCCCGCGACCGCGTCGAGCACACCGGTGATGTGCGGCAGCAGTTCACGGCCCTCGGCGCTGATCTTGGCCCCCGACCGCCTGCGGTCCAGGATGTCCACGCCCAGCTCACGCTCCAGATTGCGGACGGTCTCGCTCAGCGCCGGCTGGGACAGATGCAGGGCCTCGGCCGCCCGGCGAAGAGAGCCGAGACGGGTCACGGCCTCGATGTATTCGAGCTGTTCTATCCGCATGACCTCATGCTCTCCGATCGGCGTTGAAGGGAATCCCTATCACCACTTCGCAGATCCCGAATGTACGCGGGCGACGCCGATGGCTAACCTCGTGAGCACATGCTTCGGTGAAACAGGTTCGAGAGGTGGTGACGAGCGATGCGGGATCTGCGGGAGCTGACCTGCCGCCGTCACGTGGACCTGGTGCGCGTCTCCAGCGCTCTGTGTCGTCAGGCGCGATAGGACCGGGCCCCGCAGCACACCGCGTGTCATTCGGACGCGGCACGAGCCCGGTGTTCACAGCACACCGGCAGTGGGTTACCGGTCTTCCTGTTGCTCTCCGCGTGTCCGGCGGGTCACTCCGCCGGGCACGCGCATGCTCACCGCCGCCCGCGCTCACCACCGCACCCGCAGATTTCACGAGGTGATTCCGCATGGCCACCGTCCTCTCCGTCTCCGGCAGTCCGTCCGCCGGCTCCCGAACGGCCCGGCTGCTCAGGCACCTGGACGCCGGGCTCGCCGCCAGGGGCCATCACGTCGTACCCCTCGACGTCCGCACGCTTCCCCCCGAAGCGCTCCTCGGCGCGGACTTCGCCCACCCGGCGATCGTCCGCGCGAAGGAACTGTTCGAGGAGGCCGACGCGGTGATGATCGGCACACCCGTCTACAAGGCGGCCTACTCCGGGGTCCTGAAGTCGCTGCTCGACCTGTTGCCGCAGTACGCGCTGGCCGGCAAGACCGTACTGCCGCTGGCCACCGGCGGCAGTACCGCCCACGTTCTCGCCATCGACTACGCGCTCCGGCCGGTACTGTCCTCCATGGGCGCGCGGCACATCGTCCAGGGCTGGTTCGTCCTCGACCGGCACATCACGGCCCTCGAAGGCGGTGGGGTCTCCCTCGACGCCGAGGCCGAGAAGGGACTCCACCAGGTGGTGGACCAGTTCGCGTGGGCACTACGGCCGGGCAGTGCCCACCAGATGCCGGCCGCCGCCTGAACCGACCGCCTCACCGGCCGTTTCCCCGACCATCCGCCGCACACACCGCACGGAGGACCACCGTGACCGCACCCGTACCGCCCGCCGGCGCAGCGCCGGCGAACGCCCATGTGATCGCCGACGACACCGAAGCGCGCGCTGTGGCCGCGGCGTTGGCCGACGAGTTCCGGGCCGGTGCGGCGCGGCGGGACGCGGGGCGCGTCCTGCCGCGCGAGGAGCTGGCACGCCTGTCCGCCAGTGGTCTGCTCGGGATCACCGTGCCCCGCGCACACGGCGGCGCCGATGTGCCGGCGGGGACGCTCGCCGAGGTCTTCCGGCTGCTGGCGACCGGCGACGCCAGCCTGGCCCAGATACCGCAGAACCACTTCGTCTATGTCAATGTGCTGCGCAGACAAGGCAGCGCGGGGCAGCGGAAGTTCTTCTTCGCCGAGGTTCTCGCGGGGCGCAGCTTCGGCAACGCGCAGTCGGAGGCCGGCACCAAGCACGTCCAGGACATCAGGACCAGACTGGCACCCAGGGGCGACGGCTCCTATCTGCTGAGCGGTGAGAAGCACTACTCGACGGGAGCGCTGTTCGCGGACTGGATCCCGGTCCTCGCACGGGCCGAAGAGGACGCGCTGCACGTCGCGTATGTGGCACGCGACGCACCCGGTGTCACCGTCGTCGACGACTGGAACGGCATGGGCCAGCGCACCACGGCGAGCGGCACGGTGCGCCTCGCGGACGTCAGCGTCGCCGCTGACCGGGTCGTACCCCACCACCTCACCTTCCGGGGCCCCCAACTGCACGGTGCGGTGGCCCAGTTGCTGCATGCCGCCATCGATGTGGGCATCGCCTCCGGCGCCCTCGCCGAGGCCGCCGAATTCGTCCGTACGAAGAGCCGGCCCTGGTTCGAGAGCGGCTGCGAAACCGCCGTCGAGGATCCGCTGCTGATCCAGCGCTTCGGTGAACTGGCCTTGCAGGTACGGGCTTCGGAAGCGCTGCTGATCGCCGCGGCGTCCGCCGTGGACGCGGCGTCCGCCGACCTGACGGACGAGACGGCCGCCGAGGCGTCGATCGCGGTGGCGGCGGTCAAGGTGCACGCGGCCTCGACGGCCGTCGACACGAGCAGCGCGCTGTTCGAGGTGTCGGGGACCCGCTCCGCGCTGGACAGCCTCAACCTGCACCGCCACTGGCGCGACGCCCGTACCCATACGCTGCACGACCCGGCCCGGTGGAAGATCCAGCACATCGGCCGCTACGTGCTCAACGGCACCCGGCCGCCCCGCCACGGTCTGATCTGAGCGGGACGCCGTCCCCTCGCCCGTGCCCCGCCCAACGCCTCCCGCCGGAGGTGTCCTGTCAGAAGAGTCCGGAGAACTCGATGAGCCTCACTTTCCATTGGTTCCTGCCCACGTACGGGGACAGCCGCCATATCGTCGGCGGCGGTCACGGACTGCCGGCGGGCGCGGCGGGCGGACAGCGCCCCGCCGACCTCGGATACCTGAGCCAGATCGGCCGGGCGGCCGAACAGCTGGGCTTCGTGGGAGCGTTGACACCGACGGGGGCCTGGTGCGAGGACGCGTGGCTGACCACGGCGATGCTCGCTCGGGAGACCGAACGGCTGAAGTTCCTGGTCGCCTTCCGCCCCGGCTTCGTCGCCCCGACGCTCGCCGCCCAGATGGCCGCCACCTTCCAACGCCATGCGCCGGGACGGCTGTTGCTCAATGTCGTCACGGGCGGCGAGAGCCACGAACAGCGCGCTTACGGCGACTTCCTCGACAAGGAGAGCCGGTACGCGCGCACCGGTGAATTCCTGCACATCGTCAGGGAGCTGTGGCGCGGCGAGACCGTGTCCTTCGCCGGCGAACACCTCCGGGTGGAGAACGCGCAGCTGGCCCGCGTCCCGGATCCCGTGCCGCCCGTCTACTTCGGCGGCTCCTCACCGGCGGCGGGCGAGGTCGCGGCCCGTCACAGCGATGTGTATCTGACCTGGGGAGAGCCCCCGGCGCAGGTCGCGGAGAAGGTCGCCTGGATCCGCTCCCTGGCGGCCGAGCAGGACCGTACCGTACGGTTCGGCATCCGCCTCCATGTGATCACGCGCGACACGGCGGAGCAGGCATGGGCGGAAGCCCGCCGCCTGCTCGACGGCTTCTCCGACGAGGCGGTGAAGGCCGTCCAGACCGGCCTGGCCCGCAGTGAGTCGGAGGGCCAGCGGCGCATGCTGGCCCTGCACGGAGGCGACAGGGACGGCCTGGAGGTGTCGCCCAATCTCTGGGCGGGCGTCGGCCTGGTCCGCGGCGGCGCGGGCACGGCACTGGTGGGCAGCCACGCCGAGGTCGCGGAACGCATCACCGAATATCACCGCCTCGGCATCGACGAGTTCATCATGTCGGGCCACCCGCACGTCGAGGAGGCGTACTGGTTCGGCGAGGGCGTCCTGCCGCTGCTCGCCGGGTCCGGCCTGTGGACCCACCCGAACGCCCCGGCGCCCGCCGCACAGCACGGCACCGGGGTCCCGTTCGCCGCCGGTGTGAGGCCCTGACACGAGCGGCGGGGACCGGCGCCGCCGGATCGGCTTCGCCGGGTTCGGCCGAGCCGTCCTGACGACGGGGAGAAGATGGATGCGGTATGCCCTGAGGGATGCGGTACGCCCTGAGGGATGTGGTCGGCCGCCCGGATCAGAGGCCACTGGAGCACCGGGAACCACCTGCGCCACGCGCGCGACGACCCCGCGATGTAACGGCCGCATTGCACCTCCACGAAGGTGTCATCGCAGTACCGGTCAGGCGCACCCCGTGCCTTGACCCGTATGTGACCCGTGCATACCTTCGACGGCATGGGCATCCGCCAGCGGTTCCGGAAGCGACGGGCCATCGATCTGATGCGCGTCGCCACCGCGATGTGTAGCTGACCCTCCGCCACGCCGCACCGCGCTGCACGTGCGCGCCGATTTCCCTTTCGCGCCTCCGGCGTCACCCCTTCTCTGCCGGCTCGTTCCCTCGTTCTGTGAAGGCCCGAATGATCTCTCGTACAGGCATGTCCAGATCTCTCTTCACCGGTGTAGTCGCCGCTCTCGCCGGTTCCCTTCTTTTGACTTCATGCGTGGACAGCACACAGTCGACGGCCACCGGTAAGGACGTCTCAGGCGAGAAGATCCCGGCCAAGGTGTCACCTGATACCTCCGTCACCGTCGGAGCACCTGATCTCAAGGTCGCTCTGGAGCTTTCCGGCCAGATCGACAAGCTTCCCTTCACGGTCAAGTGGGCCAATATCAGCGGCGGTCCGCAGTGCTCCGAGGCATTCCGGGCAAACGCTCTCGATATCTGCTCGGCCGCGGAGATTCCGTCGATCAACGCCCACTGGACGGGCCTTGACACCAAACTCGTGGCGGCGAAGTTCCGTGAGGATCCGCTCCGGTACCCGATCTACGAACTGGGAATCGCCCCGGGCGCCGGCATCAGGACACTCGCGGACCTGCGTGGGAAGAGGATCGCCTACAGCCCCGGGCAGGCACAGGGCGCGCTGGTGCTGCGGATTCTTCAGAAGGCCGGGCTCACCCAGCAGGATGTCCGGCTGATCGAGATGGCCAGTACCGGCGACGTCTATCCCACGGCTCTCGGAAATCACCAGGTGGATGCCGCACCGATCGGCGACGTCAACGTCAAGCGTTATCTGACGAAATACGGCCAGGACGGCGGGACGACGATCAGGCACGGGCTGCGGGATGACCCGGCGCATCTATGGGCGCTCACCAAGTCCGTCAGCAACGGGCAGAAGTCCGCCGCTATCGGCGAACTCATCAAGTTCTGGGCGCGGGCGCAGATCTGGGTCGATGAACACCCGGACGAATGGGTCGAAGGCTACTACGTCAAAGATCAGGGACTGAGCCGCGAGGACGGCGAATATCTCGTCAAAAGGGCCGGCCATCCGGACTTCCCGGCGGACTGGACCAGTGCCGTCGAGCGTCAGCAGCAGACAGTCGATCTGCTGGCGAAGGAGCAGAAGCGCAAGGCTTTCCAGGCGGACATCCTCTTCGACCGCCGGTACGAGTCGGTGGCCGCCGACGCCATCGCCGGTGAAGGGAGGACGACATGAGTACCACCGTTTTCGACAAGCGGACGGAACCGGTGCCAGACGAAGCCGCGACGGCCACCCCTCGGCCGCGCCGCGCCATCCGAAAGCGGCTCGGGCCGGGCCGCCCCCTGCCGTACGGCTGGGCGCTCGGCCCACTGCTGCTCCTCACCCTCTGGGCAGCCGGCTCGGGCGCCGGCCTCATCGACGCGCGAAATCTGCCCGCGCCGTGGACCATCGCCGGTACGGCAGGCAACCTCGTCGCCGACGGCAGGCTTCAGTCCAACCTCGCGACCTCCGCCCAACGGGCCCTGCTCGGCCTGGCCTTCGGAGTCGCGGCCGGCCTGCTCTTCGCGATCCTCTCCGGCCTCAGCCGGCTCGGCGAGGGCCTCATCGACGGTCCGGTGCAGATCAAGCGGGCGATCCCCTCTCTCGCGCTGATCCCGCTCCTGATCCTGTGGTTCGGCATCGGCGAGACGATGAAGGTCATCACGATCGCGCTCGGCGTCTTCGTACCGATCTACATCCACACCCACAACGGGCTGCGCACCATCGACAACCGCTATGCCGAGCTGGCCGAGACGGTGCGGCTCAGCAGGCTTCAGTTCGTCCGCCACGTCGTGCTCCCCGGCGCCCTGCCGGGATTCCTGCTCGGGATGCGCTTCGCCGTGACCGCCGCCTGGCTCTCGCTGGTCGTCGTCGAGCAGGTCAACGCCACGAGCGGCATCGGCTACATGATGGAGCTCGCGCGGACGTACGGGCAGACCGACATCATCATCGTCGGCCTTGTCGTGTACGGACTCCTCGGACTCGTCTCCGATGCCCTGGTGCGGCTCGTGGAGAGGGGGACGCTGTCATGGCGGCGCACTCTGGCGAACTGACCGCGATCGGGAGCGGGGCGAACACGGTCCGGATCGAGAACCTGGTCCGCTCCTTCGGCAAGCGCCGAGTACTGGACGGTCTCGACCTCAGCATCGCTCCAGGTGAGTTCGTCGCCCTGCTCGGGCGCAGCGGCTCCGGCAAGAGCACACTCCTGCGGGCGCTGGCCCGACTCGACCACGAAGTGGCGGGGAGCGGCGAACTCGCCGCCCCCGACGACGTCTCCGTGGTCTTCCAGGACGCACGGCTGCTGCCCTGGAAGCGACTGCTGGGCAATGTCGTCCTGGGCCTGAGCGGACCGGACGCCCAGGAGCGCGGCCTGGCCGCCCTCGCCGAAGTCGGCCTCGAAGGGCGCGAGCGGGCCTGGCCTGTCGAGCTGTCCGGCGGCGAGCAGCAGCGCGTCTCGCTCGCGCGCTCCCTTGTACGCGATCCACAACTCCTGCTCGCCGACGAGCCGTTCGGCGCGCTGGACGCACTCACCCGGATCAGGATGCACACCCTGCTGCGGCAGCTGTGCGAGCGGCATCGGCCGGCCGTGCTGCTGGTCACACACGACGTCGACGAGGCAATCGTCCTCGCCGACCGGGTGGTCGTCCTGGAGGAGGGGCGGATGGCGGCCGACCTCCCCGTGGAGCTCCCGGCACCGCGCCGCCACGGCAGCACCGAGTACGCCGCCCTGCGCCACCGCCTGCTCGCTCAGTTGGGAGTGGACCTTGCGGAAGACGAGAGCGCGGCATGACCGCAGTGCAGTCGGGGACGGCTCCGGGACGACGAGGCGCCGGTCGCCGACCAGAAGGCGGGCGTCTTCGCCGACACCGACCAGATCCACACCATCGACCACGACGAAACGCAGGCTGACTGCCGCGGCCCGTCGGCAGATACGCCTCACTCAAGGAGACACATGAGTCCGTTCGGATCCCGTCCCGCCCTCGTCGCCCTCGGTGCGGCGGTACTGCTGACCACGTCCGTCGCGGTACCGCAGGCCGTCGCCGCCGGCGACCGCGGCTCCACGGCGCTCGCCTGGTACGACACCACCACCGAGACCATCGCCGCAGCAGGCGCGCCCACACAGATCACCAACAACCGTACGTGGGCCATCAGTTGGCTCGCGGCTGCACGGGCCACCCGTAATGTGCCCGCAGGCGTCCAGCGCGGCGCCTACCAGGACGCGGCGCTCGCCGCGGCCGTCCACCGTGCGCTCGTGGCGCTGGTACCGGCTCGCACTGAGCAGCTCGGCATCGCTTTGAAGGAGACCCTGGAGGGGATCCCCGACGGCCCGTCGGAGGAGCGCGGCATCGCGGCGGGAGAGCGGCAGGCCGACCTCATCCTCAAGTCCAGGCAAGGTGACGGCCTCGACCCCGCCTCGGTGAACGCGCCGTACACGGTGCCCTCCGCGGCCCCCGGAATCTGGCAGCCCACACCGCCCGCGTACGCCCCGGCGGCGCAGTACGGCAACCGCGTCGCCAAGCCCTTCCTGCTCAAGACGCAGAGCCAGTTCCGGCTCGGCCCACCGCCCGCGCTGGACTCCAGGCGCTACGCCGCCGACCTCACCGAGGTACGTACATACGGCGCCTCGGACAGCACCGCTCGCAGCGCGCACCAGACCGAGACCGCCACCTTCTGGTACGGCTCCTCGTACACCCTCTACACAGAACCGCTGCGCGTCGCCCTCTCCCGCTCGGCGCAGGAGGTCGCCGGGCAGACGAAGCTGGTCGCTCTCTTCCATGTCGTGCAGGTGGACACACAGATCGCGACCTCCGACTCGAAGTACGCGTACGAGAGGTGGCGCCCCGTCACCGCGATCCGCACCGGCACCATCGACCCCGACCCGGACTGGACACCGCTGCACACCACTCCGGCGCACCCGGACTACCCGAGCGGGCACAACACCTACTCGGGTGCCGCGGAGGCCGTGCTGTCGACTCTCCACGGACCCCGCACCGCCCCGTTCGAACTGACCAGTCCCACCGCGCCCGGGGTGACCAGGACTTACACCACTTGGAAGCAGCTCTCGGAGGAGAACACCGAGGCGCGGATCCTCTCGGGTATCCACACCCGGTCGGCCGACGAGCGGGGTATCACGCTCGGCACGAACGTGGCCAGGTACGACCTGGAAAACGCCGGACAGCTCTTCGGCTCACGCTGACGCTCCGGTCGAGTGATCCAAGGGCACCCCCGGCGAGGGGGTGCCCTTGGACCTCATGGACACCTCGGACCGCGGGGTGACACCCCGGTCGCGATCGCCACCACGTGCTGTACCAGGGACGCCGTGGTACCTCAACGGCCCTGGAGCGCCTTGGCGTTGTTGCCGAACGTCTGCAATACCGCTGCGACCTGCGAAGGCCGCGCGGCGTGTACTTCGGCTTACCGTCAGCGTCCACCAGCCCGGCGGCTTTGCATGCCTTCATGAAGTGGTGGCCGTAGGAACCTTGAGGCCGAGATCCTGGACTGCCTGGGACAGAGGCCGATCGCGTCGACACCGCTACAGCCGCCGCTGTCACCGAAAGCACGGTCGCGTACAGGCGGTTCGCAGCTTGGATCGACCGCACAAAGGCTGGAACACAAACGCCCATCCGCTTAATACAGTCTTTGCTTAATTCAGCCTTCGCTGTAACTTGAGGATATGGAGACGCAACAAGACAGGGGCCTCGCCGTGGCGGTCGACGCCGGCGCGCTGGCCCGAGTAGGCACGGCTCTGGCGGACGAGACGCGGCGCAGGCTGCTGCTGGCGCTCCTCGAAGCGCCCGCATATCCCTCCGAACTCGCCGACCGCCTCGGACTGACCCGCGGCAACGTCTCGAACCATCTCTCCTGCCTGCGCGGCTGCGGACTGGTCAAGCCTGTTCCGGACGGTCGCCGGGTGCGCTACGAGCTGGCGGATCCCAAGCTGGCGCACGCGCTCGCCGATCTGGCCGCGCTCGTCCTGCTGGTCGACCACCAGGGCAAGCACGACCAGGCGTGCGATCCGGACGGCGCCTGCTGCGCCTCCGGCGACGAGACGCCCGGCCACGCCCGGAGTCCGGAGGCCCGTCATGGCTGAGGAATGCTGCGGCACCGGCCCCGCAACGAACACCTCCCCCCAGGGCGGGGCGGCACCCGAGCAGCCCTCCCATGTCTGGCAGGTACGCGAGCCGCAGGCCGCGGCAGTCGGCCGCCCCGAACTGGGCACCCAGCCGGGAGCCCGCGGCTGCCGCACGGACTGACCACCGCACCACGCTGTACTGACTCTCGGCCGGGGCCGACACACAGTGCGGGTAGATGGTGGCGGCCTTGTCGTACCGGACAACGGACAGGATGAATGAACCCCATAACACGTGAGCTGATCCGATGACTCGCCGTTACGGTCGGCCTGATCTGCGCGCGTCCGACCACATCCGGCATGTGCTTGCTCGCCACAGGGTGTGTACTATGGCCGCCGCGAAGGGGAGTAGCCCTGTGATACCGGTCGTCGACATACTGGAGCCTTTTGACGGGTTCCCGGTGGCCGGGCCCGTGCCGTAGCGGTATGGGTGGGCGAGACCTTCGGCCCTTTGTCGACGACGTATGCGAGTCGGCGGGGTCGAAGCTTCCGCCTTTGCCCTTGAGCGGTCGTCCTCGAAGCCCCCGCCGGTAGCGCGGGAAGGCCCAGACGAGACCCGTGACGCACTTCGCACTTCACGCTAGCCATGTGCGCTCGCATACTCACCCCGCACGCCTGACCGTGGCGGGCACGTACGCGTTGCGGGTGCAGTCATGACAGGCCACGACACCCCCTCCGGCGCAGTGGTGACCTGCGCCCTGTACGAACCGGGCCGCCAAAGGCCCGAGTTGCTTCCGCTGCACCGGGCCGTGGCAGCGGTCCGTGCCAAGCGGGACCGATTCGTGTGGGTCGGCCTGCACGCCCCACGTGCCGGCCGGTTCCAGTCCGTCGCGGACGCCTTCGACCTGCACCCGCTCGCCGTCGAGGACGCCCTGCACGCACACCAGCGGCCCAAGCTGGAGCGTTACGGCAGCACCTTGTTCCTCGTCCTGAAATCCGCTGTCGTCGCCCAGCACGACGACATCCTTTCCGACACGGAAGACGACCTCGTCGCCAGTGGGGAGGTCATGGTCTTCATGGGCGAGGGCTTCATCGTCGTCGTCCGGCACGGGCCTTCCAGTCATCTCGTGGGCGTGCGCAAGCGGCTCGGCGCCCGGCCCGAACTTCTCGCCCACGGGGCCGCCGCGGTGCTGTGGGCCTTGACCAGCACGCTGGTGGACCAGTACCTGGAAGTCGCCCAGTGGCTGGCGGCGCGTGTCGACCAGGCCGAGGCCGACACGTACACGGCTGAGCGCGGCAGGGACATCGGGCGGATCTACCAGCTCAAGCGTGAGCTCCTGAATCTGCGCAGAGCTGTCGCCCCGCTCGAAGCGCCGCTGCGGCAACTCGCCGACCCCCAAATGTCCGGCGGGGACACCGCCATCGCACACGCCCTGCGTGACGTCCTCGGCCGCCACACCCACGCCACCGAACAGATCACCGCCCTGGTGCACATCGTCGATGCCACCCTCAGCCTCGCCCTGGCCCGAACCCGTGAGCAGCAGAACGACGGCCTCCGCCGTATCAGCGCCATCGCCGCGATCATTGCCGTGCCCGTCATGGTCGCCGGCGTCTACGGCATGAACTTCGTCCATGTCCCTGAGCACCTCTGGGTCTTCGGCTACCCGCTCGTCATCGGAGCCACCGTCCTGGCGTGCTCGCTCATCTACCGCGCTTTCCGCCGCCGGCACTGGCTGTGACTCACCGCCCCGGCGCCGATCAGCCGACCAGTCCCGGGTCGTGAGAGCCCGCACACCTCAACTTCAAATCGTCACCAGAAAGTCGATATCCGTACACCTACAGCTGTCAGATTCACTGTCGTCATTGATGCGTTTAGTAAGGATTTGCCATGTTTAGACCGTTTCTCCGTTCCGCAGCGATGTTCGCCGCTCCGGTCACCGCCGTCCTCGCCGTGGGGGCAGTGACGGCATCCGGTGCGACGACCGCGTCGAATGCCGCCACAAACTCGTCCGCGGCAGCGGACTGCTGGCCGTCGGCCCCGGGCGGGTACGTGCACCCCCTGGCCTTCCCGCAGCCGGCCGCCAAGGACATCCCGAAGGACGGCTTCAACGTCGTCGTGGAGATCCCGCAGGACAGCATCACGAAGTACGAGATCGACCCGGAGACGGGCCAGTTCGTCGTCAACCGCTTCATGTCGATGCCGGTCGCCTACCCCGCCAACTACGGCTCTGTGCCGCAGTCCGTGGGCGGCGACGGGGACCCGCTCGACGGGCTGGTCCTGACCCGCGAGCCCCTGAAGTCCGGCGCGGTCATCAACGTACGGGCGATCGGCGTGCTGAAGATGGTCGACGACGGTGAGGCCGACGAGAAGATCATCTCCGTCCCGGTCGATGACGTGGACCCCACCTACTCCGAGGTCAAGGACATCAAGGACCTGCCGTCCGTGGAACGGCAGCGGATCGAGGCGTTCTTCGAGGTCTACAAGCAGCTCGGCAGCACCAAGAAGGTCGAGCTGAACGGCTACGACAACGCCTCCAAGGCCACGCGCCTCGTCAAGGACAGCGTGAACAACTACCAGGCGAAGTGCTCGTCCTGACACCCACGGACCGGACAGGCCCGGCCTGAGCCGCGGCGATGCCCTCTGCGGCCACCGCCGCGGCTCACGGTTCCGCGCCGCCCCCAGCGGTGCGGAACCGTGCCCGACCCGGCTGCGATGAACGCCCCCGCCGGTTCTTCGAGCTCCGGAGCCCATGACACGCCGACTCCGGCCTCGGGACCACTGCAACGCCAGGGTAAAAGATCGACAATTCATCCGATATTTAGCGTTTACCGCAGCTGCACTACATGTAGGATGAACAACCGCGAAGGGGAGTAACCCCGCAAACCGGTCGTCGACATGCTGGAATCCCGAGCGGGATTCCCGGTGGCCGGGCCCGCATCTGTCAGAGATGAGGGCGGGTGAGACCTTCGGCCCTTAGTCGATGACAACTAGTGCGTCGGCGGGGCCGAAGTCGTACCGCCGCCCCGCGCTGGTCGTCCTTCGGTGTCCCGCCGGCACCGGAAGGACGACCGAGTCCCGTGATCCATTTCGTTTTGCTCATCGTGTGCGCGGTGGCGATCTATCTCTCGTGTGAGTGGTTCGTCAACGCGGTCGAGTGGCTGGGCCAAAGGCTCAAGGTCGGCAAGATGGCCGTCGGCACGGTCCTCGCTGCCTTCGGTACGGCCCTGCCCGAATCCGTGGTCACCCTGGTCGCGGTCACCACCGGCGCGACCGAGGAGGCCAGGAACATCGGCGTCGGTGCTGCGATGGGCGGCCCCCTGGCGCTGGCCACTGTCGCCTACGGCGTGACGGGAGCGGTGCTCCTGCTCAAGCGCCGCAGGGAACGCCTGCTCGTCCTGGCTGATACCGGCATGCCGTCCAGCGGCCCCGACAGCGGTGAGGCGCTGGGCGACGAGAAGGACATGAAGCGCCTGGCCAAGGACCAACAGTGGTTCCTGCCGATCTTCCTCGTGAAGGTCTCGCTCGGCCTGGTCGCCTTCGCCTTCAAGCCCGCTCTCGGCCTGCTGTTCTTCGCCGCCTACGCCGTCTACTTCTGGCGCGAGATCCGCAGCAGTCGCGCGGACGAGGGCGACGAGGAGGACGAGGAGCTGGAGCCGCTGAAGTTCCAGCCCGAGAAGGCGTCCCCCGCCACCTGGGCCGTGGTCGCGCAGACCCTGGCCAGCCTCGGCGTGATCTTCCTCGCCGCGCACTACTTCGTGGCACAGCTCGATGTCATCGGCCCGATGCTCGGCCTGTCCGCCACCGTGACCGCCCTGCTGCTGTCCCCGATCGCCACCGAACTTCCGGAGATCATGAACGCGGTCATCTGGGTACGCCAAGGCAAGATCAAGCTGGCGCTGGCGAACATCTCCGGCTCGATGATGATCCAGGCCACCGTCCCCAGCGGCATCGGCCTGCTGTTCACCACATGGCACTTCGACGGCGCCCTCTTGTGGTCCGGGATCATCACCATGGCCGCGATCGTCTACCTCCTGGCCACCATGCGCGCCCACAAGCTCACTCCTGCCCGCCTCGCGACAGCAGCCGGCTTCTACGTCCTGTTCGCCGTGGGTCTGATCCCGATCCTGTCCTGACGCCCCTGCCCCGTCCGTTGCCGCCCGGGGACCGGGCGGCAACGGACCGGACCCACTACACGAACGTTGCCAACTGGACGACGCGATTCCAGTAACAGCGCATGACGGTGCAGGAGAGACCGATGAGACTCTGCTTTCTGGTCGAGGAGCAGTACCGGCACGACGGCATGCCCGTCGAGGTGATCCACCAGCTCAGATCCTGGGGACACCACGTGGATGTGCTGCGGCCCGGCAGCACCCTGATCCGGATCTCGGAGCGAGTACAGACGGGAAGGCACGACGCCTGGGTACTCAAGACGGTGTCCGGCGGGCCGGGTCTGTCCTTGCTGGAGGCGGCGGCCACGGCCGGACTGACCACCATCGACGACGCGCGGTCGGTCCGCGGTGTACGGGACAAGGTGCTGGCGGCAGCCATCGGACGCAACCACGGGCTGCCCATGCCCGTGACGTACGCGGCCGTACAGCAGGAGTCGCTGAGAGAGATACCGGCGGCGGAGTACCCCCTCGTCGTCAAGCCCGCGGACGGCAGCTCCGGAAGGGCGGTAAGACTGGTGACCTCGCCGGAACAGCTGACCGGCCGGCACGACCGGCCGGCCGGCCGGGGAGGGGATGCTGATAGCCCAGCCCTACGTGCCCAACTCGGGAGTGGACCTCAAGGTCTACAGCGTCGGCGGTGAACTCTTCGCCACCCAGCGATGTTCGCCGCTGCATCCTGAGCGCACGGTCCCCGAACGGCTCGTGCCACTGACCGCGGAAGTAGCCGCGATAGTGGCCCAGGCGGGGCGGGTGTACGGCCTGGATCTGTACGGTGTAGATGTGCTGCTCGGGCCCGAAGGCCCGGTCGTCGTCGACGTGAACGACTTCCCGAGCTTCCGTCAGGTGCCCAACGCGGCAGCACGAGTGGCACGGACCGTCCTGCACCTGGCCCGCTCCGGTGTCATCGCACCCTTCGCGCCCCCAGGGGTCCTTCTGCGGCCCGGTTCGTTGCGGATCCCTGCGCAGGTTCCTGCCGTGGCTGATGAGGTCGAATGAGGATCGGCCTGGCTACCCCCGCCCCCAGCCATCACGTTGGCCAAGACCGAGCGAGGACGTCCGCACGGTGTCGATCGGTCGGACGAGGCCCGTGTACTTGTCGCGGACAAGGAGCTCTGCCGAGCGCGGCGGTGCGGCCCCGTAGGCACGCATTCGCTCATCGGCAGGTCAGGGCGGGGGCTGCGTTTCCCTCGCCAGGAAAATCTGGGGTTCCCAGCGGACGATGGAGTAAGGAGAAGCGGGAGAAAGGAAGCCTTTCATGTCGCACACCTCCACTGTCGCTGTTCTCGGAGCGGGCTCACTCGGCGCCGCGATGGCGACGCGGCTCGGAGAAACCGGTCACGAGGTCCGGCTGTGGAATCGTACGCCGGACAGGGCCCGGTCGGTGGCGGAGAACGCTACCGGTGTCATGGCCGTGAGTACGGTGGGCAATGCAGTCTCCGGCGCTTCCGTCGTCATCACGGTGCTGCGGGACGGCGCTGCGGTCACGGAGGCCATGGCAGATGCCATCACCCGGCTCGACAACGATGCCGTCTGGGTACAGGCGAGCACGGTAGGCCCACGCAGCGCCGCCACCCTGGCCGGTCAGGCTCGTGACCACGGTGTCGCGTTCCTCGACGCACCGGTCTCGGGAAGCACCGCTCCCGCCCGTCAGGGCAGCCTTGTCTGGCTGGTTGCCGGCCCCGAGGACGTCCTTACGCGGGCGCGTCCCGTGCTGGAGGATCTCGGCTCATCCGTGCTGCACGTCGGGACGGGGGTCGAAGGCAGCGCCGTCAAGATCGCCGTCAACGCCTGGATGGCCGCCTCGACGGTCGCCATGAGTGACGTCCTCGCGCTGTGTGACGCGCTCGGCGTCGACCATGCGACGTTCACCCGGGCACTCGAGGCGGGGCCGCTCGCCATGCCGTACGAGTTGCAAAAAGTAAGCGCCATGGACGACGCGTCATACACGCCCGGATTCGCGGTGCAACTCGCCCTGAAAGACATCGACCTGGCCGCGGCCACCGCCGCCCCCAGCCCTCTGCTTCAAGCCGTCCGGGACCGCCTGGAAACGACCGTCGCAGCCGGACATGACGATGACGACCTTGCCGCCGTCGACTACGTGAGGAAGCAGCCGCCGACCGCATGAGGGGGGAACGTCGCATCACCATTGGCGGGGGCACGGCGCGGGGGCTTTGTCAGGTTGTTGCGAGTCCTGCCGGTCGGGTGATCTTCGGTTGTTCGCGGACCTGTCGGTGAGGCACGGGAATGGTCAGCGGGGTTCGTCGATGACGGGGTTCTCCAGGGTTCCGATCTTGTCGATCTCGATGCGAACGGTGTCGCCTGCCTTGAGATACTTGCCGGGCCGGTGCCAGGCGATGCCGCTCGGGGTGCCAGTGGCCAGCACGTCTCCGACCTCCAGGGTGAACGCACTGGAGAGGTAGGCGACTTGCTCGTACAGATTGAACAGCATGTCCGCCGTATGTCCGTCCTGGCGCAAGTCACCACTGACGTACGTACGCAACCGCAGATCGAGCGGGTCGCCGATCTCGTCCGGGGTGACAATCCACGGACCGATCGCTCCGTGGGTATCGAAAGACTTGCTGACTACCATCCCCGGCTCAAGCGCCTGCCAATCGCGCACACTAACGTCGTTGACGATGGTGAACCCCGCGGTCACATCCAGCACTGCGCGCTTTTCGTTCGGGACATCCTTGCACCGCTTGCCGATCACCAGACCAAGTTCGCCCTCGTAGTCGACCTCGTCCGGGGCGATCGCCGGGATCCAGATCGGTTCGCCGGACCCGATGATGCAGGTCTGCTGCTTGTTGAACCAGGCCTGGCGGCTCGGCCGCTCCATGTGGGTCTCTTCAAGGTGGGCGGCGTAGTTGTAGCCGATGGCGAGAAACTTGGGCGGCCTGGGCACCGGCGCGCACAGCTTTACCCCCGAGAGCGGCAGCCTCGGGGCCGAGCCGGAGGCGGCCCACACCTGCCTCGGGTCGCGCTCCAGCAGTTCGGTCATCGTCACCATCGACGGATCGGCCGCCGTCAGGTCCACCACCTCGTCACCGTCGGCGAAACCGACATGCTGTCCGGTACCGGTATCGAACGTCGCGAGTTTCATAGCTCCCACCTTTCGTAGCAGCGGCCGGTCAACCGGCCACCGCCGCTCAGAGGTATGCCGCTACCCACCTGCTCAGGTCAGTTCGCCGGTCAGGAACTGGGCGCGGCCATGTCCGAAGGACCAGTCCTCGTCGCCGTTTTCACTGACGGCGACCACCAGATCCGCGGGGTCCAGACCGCAGTCGCGGGTGAGGCTGCGCGACAGCAGCGCGTAGAACCGCTCTTTCTGCGCGCGGTCGCGCTGCCGGCTGACCACGTGCATGATCACCACCCGCGAGGTGCGGGCAATCCCGAGGCCCGTATCCAGTGCGATGATCTCGTTGGCCGGGTGACTGCGTACAACCTGGTAGCGGTCGCGCTCCGGTACCTCGAAGGCTTCTACGACGGCCTCGTGGACGGCGTCGAGCAGAGTGCGGATCTCGGTCGGCGAGCGGCCTTCAACGATGTCGAGGTACACAAGTGGCACTGCGGGTTCTCCGATCAGGCAATGTCAGGCACGCATGAGTGTCCGCAGCGGATGCCGGACCGACCGTGCGGCCGTCCACATGAGCGGCGTGCTCCGGCCACGCGACTCTCCGGCTTCCGGATGCCGCTTGGCCGATGCCAGCCGCGCCCACGCCAGGCATCGCGCGGACGGCTCGTGACGGCCATCGTGAGCGGGGCCGGAAGATCACACCGCGCGCTGGACCACCGATGACGGGGCCGGCGATAGTGCGGGTTCCGTACAGGGCGGGCGCAAGATCAAACCGGCCTGTGTTCCATGCAGCCACGCCGCTTTCGTTCGCGCAAGTCCTGGGAGCCATGGAGCCAGGGCATGTGCCGCCCTCCGGCGTCCAGCCTCACCTCACGCCGGGCGTCGTGGAGCAGCAGTGCCGGTGGGCCGATCGCGGTCGGCGGTCAAGCAACAGGCGCAGGCCGTGACGGCTGTACATCGCCTCTGAGCCGGTGCTTCGGGAGCCGGTCCGGGCTCACCGTTCCAAGATCGTGACACAGGTCTTGATTCGGCCGCTCCACGGTAGGTATGGGATATGGCCGATCGCGACCCTGAACGCACGCGCGGTGGTCTGCGGGCGACTCGCAGCTATCTGGGCGGATTCCGGTGGCGGGAACTGCTGCGGTTCGGGCCGTTCCGATGGGGCGATGTCGCGCTCTGGCGCGCGGCCCGGGTCGCTACGGGTGTGATCGTCCCACTCGCCGTGGGGTCGGCCACGGGCCATCTGGACTACGGCGCTTTCGCGTCGCTGGGGGCGTTGCCTGCCGGGTTCGCGTCGTTTCAGGGCGTGACGCGCACCCGGGTGGCGGCCGTGGCGGCGGCGAGCGTCGGGATGGCGGTGTCGACCTTCGTCGGCGCCACCACGGTGGCTGCCGCTCCCTGGCTGCTGGTTCTCGTTGTCATGATCTGGGGGTATCTCGTCGGGCTGGCGGTCTGTCTGGGGCCGCGATGGAGCGTGGCGGTCGTCCAGGGCGCTGTGGCGCTGCTGATCGCGGTGGGTATTCCGCTGGGGCCGACGTCTGCCGCGCTGCGTGCCGGCCTGGTGCTGGCCGGCGGCTTGTTTCAAGCGGCTCTGGTCATCGCCTCCTGGGCGCTGCGGCGCGGTGATCCGGAGCGCGCGGCGTTGGCGGCCTCGTATCGCGGCCTGGCCGGGTACGCCTCCGAAGTGGCCGCCGGCAGAGGCGGCGTTCCGCCGCCGCTCGCTTTCCCGGCCGCTGCCCGGCTCACCGACCCCAACCCGCTGCTGCCCGACGCCGTGCGGCTGGCCTTCGATGACCTGCTGGAGGAGGCGGAAAGTGTCCGCGCCGGTCTGGCCGCACTGGCCACCCAGTCGATCGACGCGCCCTCGCGGCGGGCGGTATCCCGCTTCGCCGCTGATGCCAACGCGGCGCTGGAGGCCATCGCGGACACACTGACCACGAAGCGAGCAGAGCGCGCCGACCGCGTCTTCGAGCTGCGCCGGCTGATGGCGGCGCTGCCCGTACCCCCGGCTGCCGCGGACTGGCGCTGGGCCGCCGATGACGTCCTTGGGCACTTACGGGCCGCCACCGGCATCCTCGCCCGGCTCGATCCTGTTCCTGGACGAAAGGTGAAGGGTGAGCTGCCGCGCGGACAGCGGACACCCATTCCGCCGGAGACCGGGAAATGGGCCGCTCTTACCCTGCGCGCGAACCTCACCCCTACCGGTGAGACCGGGCGACACGCTGTACGGCTCGCTGTCACCGTGGGTCTCGCCGAGGTGATCGTCCAGGCCAGCGGCCTGTACGAGGGCCGCTGGATCGTGCTGACGATCTTTCTCGTACTCAAACCGGACTACAACGCCACGGTGTACCAGAGCATCCAGCGGGCCATTGGAACGGCGGCCGGAGCAGGGCTGGGGGCGGCGGTGGCCGCCATGGCGCATGTGGTCCCGAGCGGTCTCATCATCGCGGCGGCGATCACGGTAGCGGTCGCCTATGCCCTGTTCGATGTGAACTACCTGCTCTACAGCATCTTCCTCACCCTCTTCATCGTGATCCTCCTCGAAATCCTCGGGCTTCCTGCCGGAACCACCGCGGCAGCCCGCCTGACCTCCACGGCGATCGGGACGGCACTCGCACTCGTCGCCTATTCGCTATGGCCCACCTGGGAGGGCACGGCCGCGCACAAGAAGTTCGCCCGCCTCATGGAGGCCCAAGGAACGTACGGAACCGCCTTGCTCCGCGAGTACGCGCACCCCGGACAGATCCCCTCCGCACGGCTGCGCGCCCTTCAAACCTCCGCCCGCCGCGCCCTGAGCGACGCCGAGGCATCCGCCGCCCGTCTGGCCGATGAGCCGCCGCAACCACCGCTGACCCCGGCCATGGCGCGGAAACTGGTCGCCACCATGACCCGACTGGCCAACACCGAACTGTCGCTGCACGCCCTGCTCACCACGTCCGCGCCGGTTGCCTCCCGGGAAAAGAGCCGAAGTGGCGATGCCCGCACCGAGCCGGTCGACAACCTCGGCACCGCCTTCGGCACCACGATGCGTTCGCTGGCCGAGGCGCTGAGATCTCAGCAACCGCCGGGAAAGCTGCCCCCACTTCACCGACTACAGACAGCGCTCCGTGACCAAGCACCGGCCATTGACGCACGCCTCGTGCCCGTCACCGACAGCCTGGCCGATGCCCTCGACACGCTGGAGACCATCCTGCGCCGCAACCCCGCCGGATAGGTGGAAGAGAGGATGTGCCGTTCTCGAAGAACGGGCTCGACACCGCCGGGAGTTTCCCGCTCGCCGCATGAAAAAGGGCCCGCACACAAGGTGCGGGCCCTGGCCCTCTGGCTACCTAGGTTGTCAGTAGATGGTCACTCAAAATCAATCAACAATTGAATCTTCAAAAGGTCCCGGTCCCACCGTTTTTGATGGTGGCGCTCCGAGCCAGTCACATACTTGTTGGGCGGCTGGCAGGGAGTGCACTTCCCCGCATCCCGCGTCAACCCGAAAAAAACCTGTAACAAGGACTACGAGAAGCGACGCAGCAACCTGTGCATGTTGAACACGTCGACCCCGTCGGCGAGGGGTCGATAGGTTGCCTTCGTCAGTCGGCGTTGTGGACAAACGCTGCGGCCCGAAGTACCGCAGAGGCCGGGCGAGACGCCCAGCGGCACTATGGAGTGCCCTCCTGCATCGAGACATGTGAGTCCCTTTCACTCTGTTGAGTTGTTACCGATGCGACGTGCACCGATGAAACCAGGATGCCCGAATGACCTAGATCAGACAAGCAGAACCACCCTCAAGTTGAAGGCCGGGTCAGGACTGTGACTGCTCGTCAGGAGCCAAGCCACTCGTGCGTGTGCTTCCCGATCAGGTCGCGTACCTCACCGCGATGACGGCCGACCTGTACGCCGATGTCGAGCAACGCCTGTTCGCCCTGTGCGCGCTGCAGCTCGCCGCCGGGCAGGAGGCGCACGGTGAGCAGTGGCCAAGCTCGCCGCCATCGCTCCGTTGCGCCGCGTGGCCGACGTACTGCTCGACACCCTCGCTCGGGGCGTCGGACCAGGAGGTACGGCGCGTCGCCGCTGAGGCGTACGACTCCGGCCGACACTCCGCCCTTGCCGAACTCCGCGTACTGGGAGACGACCGCAGCACGGTGGCCGAGCGGACCCCACGGCGCGCAGGCCGTCGACCGCCTTGCCGCCGAGACCGTCGCCACTACCCATCGGGCATCCCGCGCCTCGTCGAGGCAGGGCCGGCAGGTCGTCGCCGGCAAGACCCTGCTCGGCGTCTCTGGTTCCAGCATCACTTTGGCCGTGAGCGCACCCCCGGCGGCGACCGGAGAAACACCTCGAAGTCCAGCGGTGCGCCGAAGAGCTGAAGTGCTACCTCTACCCGCCGTGGACATCGGAGGAGGTCCGCCCGTCGAAGAACTACTGCATGCGGGCCCTTTGCTGCGGCTATCAGCGGAAGGAGGCCGTTCCTGAGTACGTCACGCTGGCCAAGACCGAGCGAGAAGCCCTGAAGCGCATGGCGTACGAGAGGGGCCTCTACCTTGGTGACCTGATTGGCATGTTGTTAAGGCCGGAGATCGAGAAGTGGCACAAGGATCACCCCGATCCTCACGAAACAGACCTCGACTCGTAACATCCGACCGATAGTCCCCCAGCGCAGGCAGGTAGCCGCAGAACGCCTCTGGAACCGTGGAACGATCCGAGCCGCCAGCTTCCCCAGCAGAGAAGTCGGAACTTATTTCCTAGAGGTTCCTACTTTTTTCTGATTCGAGTTGTCCGCGAACCCCTGCGAGGATGGCCAGCGGAGCTCTCGGCCGAAACAAGTTGGACTGTGGCGGGGAGGGAGAGAAGCCGCCGCCGTGGTGGCGGAGTCGGGTGGTGCCGCGCAGGGCAGTGGCGATGGCCACGACCTCGCCGGTCAGCTCCCGCATCCCGTCGGCGTCGCCGGCGCGGGCGAGGTCGGTGTCGGTGCCGTCGGCATGGCCGGTGCGGATGGCGGTCGGGAGCGGGACCGCCAGCGCGGTGCAGTCGCAGGCGAAACCGCCGACCCCGGCGTGTACCGGGCACTCCGCATTGGGGCCGGTGCCGGATGCGCGATCGCCGACTACCCCGGCTACTGGCACGAGGCCAATCTGACCTCGCGTGTGGCGCACCCGCTGATCGCCGCCACCACCGGCCGGGACATACCCCAGCCGCTGGCCGGCGAACGCGGACGGCAGCGCACCGGCTCGACCCACGTCCTGGCCGCAGGTACGAGTGGCACCGCCGGAGGCCGGGAGCCGGTCGTGGGCCCCGTTGGCCGCGCGTAGCTGCTCGCGCCGCAACCGCCGGGCTCGGCTGTATGGGTCAGGACAGTGGTGACGTACGTGAGCCGATCTTGTCCGTGGTCTCCATCGGAACGCGGGTGCCGTTGAGGAACAGGCTGAGCATGCTGAACCAGGCGATCGTCGTGACGTACTTGCGCGTTCCGACGTCACCGAAGGCGTCCAGGAGAGACCGCAGCGTGGGGTCGGTGAGCGTGCCGGTCTTGAGTAGTTCGTCGGTCGCCCGGGCGAGCAGGGTGTACTCCTGGTCGATGCCCTCGACCGTGCCGTCCGCCGCGAGGGAGCTGATCTCGGCTTCGGTGAGGCCGGCGTTCGCAGCCATCTGCTTGTTCGCCTGCCATTCGTAGGGGCAGTTCAGCACGGAGGCGGCACGCAGGATGATCACCTCGCGGTGCCTCGCATCGATGCCGGACGCGCCGAAGACCGCCTTCACCATGCCCATCAACGCTGGGTACATGTCATGAGTGCCGGCGAACATCTTCACCACGTGCAGGGTGGTGTCGGGGTCGTAGCCGTCGCCGATGACCCGCGCGATGTCCGCTTCCTCGGGAAGCGGGACTCGGACGGTCGATGTGTAAGGCGTGGGCACGGCCATGGTTCTTCTCCTGGTTAAGGGTCGATCGCCGACAGCGGCGGCCACCTGTCGAGCCACCGGCGACCGGCGAGAAGCCCTACCGGGCCAACCGGCCGCTTTCCGGGCAACCGCTCGGCCTGACGGGCTGCCCGTCCCGCCGATTATCCTCTCCGGACGGCCCCACTCTCCTCTCACCACGCGGGGCCTCGAGTTCTACAACCATGCCTATGGTTCGGCCGCGGTGGATCTGGTCAAGCGGTTCGCCGCGCTTGGGATGAGACAGGCGCGTGCACGAGTGCGGCTCCCGTCGATGATCGTTCACCCGGCCGGAACCTGAGACGACCAACGCCCGGCCCACGACGTGCTAGGTGTATTGACCCGCAGGGTTGTTGACGCGGGTCAATACACCTAGGGCCTCTCGTTTGGATCATGCCGGGCTCGCGTGCCCGCGGTGACATCAGCCGCTGCCGCGGCGGGCCGCGCCTCGCCGCGTTGTCGCCGGTCACCAGGGCTCCGCCATGGCTCCCTCCTCCGCCTCGCGATCCTCCCCCGTAGCCTGAACGGCACGGGAGGGACCCCCTCCACCAGACCCCGCTCCCAGATCCGGCCTGATCCAAACGAAAGACCCTAGACGCTTCGGCTTCCCATCCGGAGCTACGGCCCACAAGCCAGCACAGAACCAGCACGGGAGGGGTGGGGAGAGGTGATGAGGGGTGCCCACAGGACAGCACCAAGTCAGCACGGTAGCGACGAGGGGACCGATCCGCGAAAGGACCGATCCCCTCTGACCTGGTCATTTGCGCTGCCAGGGACGCCGTGGTACCTCAACGGCCCTGGAGCGCCTTGACATTGTTGCCGAACGTCCAGCCCTTCGACCCGTCCCAGTTGAGCGACCAGGTCATCAGGCCCTTCAGCCCGTTGCCGTAGGTGTTCCAGGCCTGCGACACCAGGTTCGGCGCCATATAGCCGCCCCCGGCGCCCGGCTGTGCCGGGAGTCCCGGCACCTGCTTGTCATAGGGGACCTTGATCGTGGTGCCCTGGACGACCAGGCCCCTGTTCAGGCAATCCGTCTGCGCGGTGAACCCCTGGACCGTACCGGCGGAGTACGAGTCGCCGGAGCAGCCGTACATGCTGCCGTTGTAGTACTGCATGTTGAGCCACCAGAGCCGGCCGTTGTCGGCGTACTTCTTCACGATGGGCAGATACGCGCCCCAGATCGAGCCGTACACCACACTGCCCCCGGTGACGTAGGCCGTCTCGGGCGCCATCGTCAGGCCGAAGTTCGACGGCATCTGGGCCAGTACGCCATCGATGATGCGGATGAGGTTGGCCTGCGAGGCCGACAGTGTGTTGATGTTGCCACTGCCGACGAGCCCGGTCTCGATGTCGATGTCGATGCCGTCGAAGTTGTACTTCTTCAAGATCGGCACCACCGTCGCGATGAACCGGTCGGCGACGGCGCTGGAGCTGAGGTCGATCCCGGCCGCCGCCCCGCCGATGGACATCAGGGTCGTGAGACCGGAGGCCTTGGCCTGGCACATCTCGGCCGGGGTCGCGACCTTCACGGTCGCGTCCATCCCGTCCTCCCACAGCACGGTGCCGTCCGAGCGGATGACCGGGAACGCCGCGTTGATCACGTTGTACCCGTGGTCGCGGATACGGGAGTCCGTGATCGGAATCCATCCGAGCGGCGGGTGTACGCCGTTCGCCGCACCGTCCCAGTTCTCCCAGTACCCCTGGAGCACCTTCCCGGCGGGTTTCGACTTGACCGCGCAGGTGTCGGCGGCCGGCGCCGCGCCGGGCGCCGCCGCGGCGACCAGTGTCTGCATGACGAAGGCCATGGCGAGGCCGACCCCCAGCACGCGCGAAATTCGGCGGATCATGCTGTGCCCCTTCCGACCATGTCCGCCCGCGACCGCATCGGGTGCGGCGAACTGGGAACGTACGCCGGGTAGTTGGGGGAACCGTAGAGTGGTCCAGACCTTCCGTCAATAGGTCTGGACCAACTGCGGTCGCGGCAGTGCCGTAGATCGCCGCCCCGGTCAGAGGAGTCGGCCGGACCCCGTGGTGTGAGCGGGCGCGGAGACACGGATCTTGGACTGGCCGTGCGGCCGCTTCTCCCAGTCGTCCATGAAGCGCGCGGCGAGCCCGTGCTTGTGGGCCAGGGCGATCAAGGTCTCCGTACGGTAGTAGAAGTCCTCCCGCAGCACCTGGTGTTCGGTGCCCTCGGTGCGGTCGAAGGTGAAGTCGAAGAATCCGCCGGGGGCCAGGATGCGGCCCACGTGCGCGAGGCACTCGTCGATGACATCGATCGGTGAGTGGGAGAAGACGCTGTGCGCGTGGACCACATCGAAGTGCTCCTGGGGCAGGAAGTCCAGGGACAGGTTCTCGGTGATGGTGAGATGCGGCAGCTTGTCCTGGAGGTGGTAGGTGGTGAGGGTCCGCTTGGCGGCGATGAGGATGTCGGGCGAGATGTCGATGCCGTAGTAGTTTCCGGCGTCCAGGTAGTCGATGAAGCGCCAGCCGGCGCGCAGATTGCCGCAGCCGATGTCCAGCATGCGGTGGCGCGGGGTCAGACCGTGTTCGGCGAGATACCCGAACTGCATCTCGCCGAGCGCCAGCCAGCGTTCGTGGGTCTGGCTGCCGACCGCCGCCTGGGGATTGCGGCTGGTGTCGGAGGCCATCACCGCGCGGTAGTAGTCGACGTGGTTCGGGTGCTTGTGGCTCAGCCACTTGTCCCGCAGGGAGCGTCGGACGTACGGGGCGATACGAGCGGGGTTGCGCAGGGCGTAGCCGACGCGGTGGGAGAGGGCGGAGCGGTTGGCGGTCAGGGACGCCTGGGTCTTCTTCGGCATTGCGTGTCTTTCGTGAGACGGATGGACAGGAGCGGGGAAATGGGCAGGTGGGGGTAGGGAGTTGGCCCTGGGAGAGGTTTCGCGGGCGGGAGGAACGAGAGGGGTGCGGGACGCGAGGGGACGCGTGCCGGATACGAGGGCGGCAGACGGGCGGGCTCAGGTCATCGACAGCGCCCGTTCGCGCTCGCGGTGACCACCACCCCGTTCTCGTAGGCGAAGATCGCCGCCTGGGTGCGGTCACGCAGGCCCAGTTTCACGAGCATCTTGCTGACATGCGTTTTGACGGTGGATTCGGTGACGAACAGATGGCCGGCGATCTCCCCGTTCGACAGGCCCTGCGCGATCAGTGCCAGGACCTCCGTCTCCCGTTCCGTCAGACCGGCGATGCCGGTCCTGGCCGGGGGGCGCGGGCCGGTGCCGGTTCCGGCGGCGGTGCCGTGCAGACGGGTGAACTCCGTGATCAGCCGACGGGTGGCGGAGGGAGCGAGCAGCGAATCACCGGCGGCCACCACCCTGATGCCTTCCGCGAGTTGGCGTGCCGAGGCGTCCTTCAGCAGGAATCCGCTCGCTCCGGCACACAGCGCCTGGTAGACGTACTCGTCCAGGTCGTAGGTGGTGAGGATCAGCACCTTGGTGTCGGGCGTCCTGGCGGTGATCTCGCAGGTGGCCTCCAGACCGTCCATCTCGGGCATCCGGACGTCCATGAGGACGACGTCCGGGCGGAGTTCACCGACTTTGACGAGGGCCTCGCGGCCGTCCGCCGCGGCGCCGACGATCTCGATCCCCGGTTGCGCCGCCAGCACGACGGAGAACCCCTCACGCACGATGATCTGGTCGTCCACGACGAGAACCCGCACGGCCGGCCGCTCAGACATCCTGGTCCCCGTTCTCGTCGGCGGGGGGCACGTCGGGCAGGAACGCGCTGACCTCGAAGCCGCCCTCGGCGGTCCGCTGTGCCGTCAGTCGTCCTTCGAGCATGGCGACCCTTTCGCGCATGCCGAGGAGTCCGTGTCCGGCTCCGGGCGATGCCCCGGCCGGCTGCTCGGCGGATCCGTTGACCACGCGCACACCGAGACCGGTCGCCACGTAGGAGAGCTCCACACGGACCTCCGCGCCGGGTGCGTGCCGCATGGCGTTGCTCAGCGCCTCCTGGACGATCCGGTAAGCCGACAGCTCGACGCCGGGCGCCAGTTCACGTACTTTCCCGGTGACCGTCTTCTCCACCGGCGCCCCCGAGACGCGCACCGCGTCGATCAGCCGGCCCAGGCCGGAGAGGGTGGGCTGTGGGGGCAGGGCCCGCCCGGCGAGCCCGTGGTGCGGTGTGTCCGCGCGGATGACGCCCAGAACGCGACGGAGTTCGGCGAGGGCGGCGACGGCGTTCCCGCGTACCGCCGCGAGCGTCTCCGCGAGTTCGGGCGGCGGGTCCTGCACCCGGTACTGTGCCGCCTCGGCCTGGATCGCGACGGCCGACATGTGATGCGCGACGACATCGTGGAGTTCCCTGGCGATGGTCGTACGCTCCTCCAGCCGGGCGCGGCGGCCCCGCTCGTCCTCGGCGGCCGACGCCTGTTCCGACGCCCGCGCGCCGGCCCGCGACCAGCCGCTCAGCAGCACGGCGACGATCAGGGCGACACCGAAGGCGAGGCGCGAGTCCCGGAGGCCGTCGCCCGCGAGCGCTCCGAACTCGACGAAGACGACCGCGCTGATCAGCCACATCCAAGCCGCTGCCCAGGGCCGCAGCCGCAGCGTGCACACCACCAGCACCAGCGGGCCGGTCACGAACAGGACGGACAGCCGCAGGCTGCCGAAGCCCGCCAGATCGACCGCCGCGGCCAGGCCCGAGAGCAGGGTCAGCCACCAGGCCGCCACCGGCATCAGCAGAGTCAGTACGACGGGGATCCCCACCAGCAGGCCGGCCGCCATTCCGGCGAAAGGGGATACCCAGGACTGCGCCGCCATGACCAGTACCGCGAAGGCGCACACCGCCAGGTGCGGTGCCCAGCGGACGGTGTCGCGCAGGCCGTGCGGCAGCAGGCGCCGGGCGCGGTCGAGCGCGGGTGACTCGGAGAGCGCGGGCAGGGGGCGCCGGGCGAGCGCATGGCGGACGAGGTCGTCGCGCAGCGCGGTGAACGCCGCCGCGGCTGCCTGCCCCGCGGCTGCCTGCCCTGCGGTTGTCCGTCCTGCGGTTGTCTGTCCTACGGCCGCCTGCCCCACGGCGCTCGGCGCACCTCCGGTGGTGTCGCGCACTAGGTCCGCCGTCCGGGAAGAGAGATGGATCGAAAGCTCATAGGACGACAGTAGAAAGCGCGGAGGGTCGCTGACATCCCTCGCTGGTCCTGTCCGCGGAACTCGGTCTTAGGGGCTACAGGGGCGGTACTTGAGTACAGGCTTGTACGGGCTCGAGTGCAGGCGTGAGTACAGGACGGGCTTCCCGGCGCCTTACGAGCCTCTCGTCCTGCCGTCGAAAGCCGGGACGTCGAAAGCCGCCACGTCCCGGGCCGGGGCGTCCGGGGCCTGGACGGGACGCCGCTCGACGACGCCCTCGGCGGGGATGCCGCGCCAGCTCGTGCCCGGTGTGAGGTGCTCGCCCTTCATGAGCAACGACAGTGCGCCGAGCTGGACGTCCCGGCCGACGACGGAGTCGTAGAGCACGACCGCGCGGGTGCCGACACTCGCGCCGTCCTCGACCGTGACCAGCGACATCTTCATCACGCGGTCTTCGAAGAGATGTGTCTGGAGCGATACGCGCAGACCGATCGCGGCGTCGTCCCCGATGTCGACGAGGTCGAACTCCGTGAGGAAGGTGGTGCCGATCCAGGTGCCTCGTCCGATGCGCGCCCCGAACCGGCGCAGGATCACCGGCAGATACGGCGTTCCGATCAGGAAGCCCACCCCGGCCGGTACCGCCGCCGCCTCGAAGAGGCCGGTGACGAACTCGGTGCGGCGTACGAACAGACTCCACAGCGGCTCGACCCGGGGCCGGTAGACCCCGATCACCACCCGCTTGACCGCCGCGCAGTACGCGATCACCAGGAGGCTCGCGATCATCACGAGGACCGGTGCCACGAGCACGGGCACCAGCAGGCCGGGACGGCTGGTCACCCAGGACAGCGCCAGCAGGTACAGGTAGGCGCTCACGGCCAGCACCGACGCGGGCATCGTGATGCGGAAGAACTCGATGCCCAGGCGCTGGAGCACGGCCTTGCGGGCCGGCCGGAACGTCAGTTCCTCGGGGAACGATCCGCTGCTCTGGCGCACCGGCAGACGGATCGCGGGCGAGCCCAGCCAGGTGGTGCCGTCGGCCACATCACCCTGCGGCGGGACCGTACCCACTCCGATCAGGGAGCCGGGTCCTGTCCGTGTTCCGGCGAGCAGGAGCGCCGAGTTGCCGATGAACGCGCGCTCCCCGACCTCGGTGGGGCCGAACGCGACCTGGCCGGCCGCGAAGGTGGCACCGCCGACGTTGGCCAGGTCCGCGACGAAGCTGCCGTCGCGGAGGGTGAGCAGGTCCGGGTCGATGTGCGAGACGGTCGAGACCTCGGCACCCCGGCCGATCCGCGCGCCGAGCAGTTTGAGCCACGGCACGGTGCAGAGCGTGGCGTACAGCGAGTTGGTGAAGGTGAGACTGATCTCCAGCAGCTTGTCGGACATCCACTTGCGTACGCCGAGCGCGGAGCGCACCGGATGGACGCCGACCGGCACTCTCGGCAGGATCAGCCACTTGCCCAGGGCGACCACACAGCAGACGGTGACCACGAACACCGGACCCGACAGCGCGGTGGCGACGAGGCCGGCCGCGATGCCCCAGGTCAGTGTCGCCCACCAGAACAGCGCGATCCCCGGCACGGTCACCGTCAACGCGGCGGTCTCCAGCAGCACCAGCCCGACGAGCGCGGCGGCGAGATGCCGCGGCTTCCATCCGTCCGTACCCCGGCGGGCGCGCATCATGGCCTCGACTCCAGGGGCGAGGGCGTCCACCGGGAGCGGTGGCGATCCGGCCCGGCGCGCGCCGGCGGGAATCGCCTCGTCCTGGCCGATGACGGACTGTTCGCCGAGGCCGGCGCCCGCTCCCATGCGTGCACCGGGTTCGAGGACGGCGTTGGCTCCCACGAAGGCGTGGGGCCCGATCTCGATGGGGGCGACCGTCACCCAGCCGTCCGCCACCCGCCACGGACTGACGGACACGCCGTAGCCGACCGAGGTGTCACCGCCGATCCGCAGCATGGCGGGCAGTGTGATCGTGCTGGTGGCGATGGTGGTACGGGGTCCGATACGCGCGCCGAGCAGCCGCAGATAGGCGGCCATCATGGGCGAGCCGCTGAGCACCGGCAGCGGGCCGAGGCTCAGCAGCAGATTGACCACCCAGAGCCGTACGTAGACCGAGCCCCACAGCGGATAGCGGCCCGGCCGGATACCCGCCGACAACGGGCGCACGAGAGCGACCGGTACGAGCCAGCGCACGACCAGATAGCTGAGGTACACACCGATCGTCGTCTGCGCCGACGCACCGACCGAGATCCGGCCGCCGTGCAGGCTGTACACGTACGCCACCGGCAGGCTGAGCACGAGCAGCAGCAGGTAGATCACACCCGCCTGGGCCGCTCCGGCGCCCGCGATACGGCCGCTGGTGTGCCGGAGCGGGGTGGGGCGGGGCGGCGCGGACCGCTGTCCTGTGTTCTTCGTCGCGCTCAGCCGGGCGGCGAGGCCGCGCACGGTCGGATGGGCGTAGAGGTCGCGCAGCGCGGTGTTCGCGCCGATGTCCCGGCCGCGCAGCACGGATACGACCCGGGCCGCGAGGAGTGAGTGCCCGCCGAGGTCGGTGAAGAAGTCCGCCTCGGCCGACAGCGCCTCGGGCTCGATCCCGAGGACCTCGGCCCAGGCGTCCCGTACCCGCGTCTCCAGCTCACCGTGGACCGCGACCAGCCGGCCGCCGCCCACCAGCCGCCGGCCGGTCGGGGCGGGCAGCCGCTTACGGTCCACCTTGCCGCTGGCCATGGAGGGGAGAGCGGGGAGGATGTCCAGGAAGGACGGCACCATGTACGCGGGGAGTCTGCGCCGCAGCGTCTCGTGCACCCGGGTGATCAGGGCGTCTTCGTCTTCCACGTGGCCGGGCGCACGGACCACGTAGGCGCACAGTTCACCGCCACCGTCTCCGCCGCCGCGTCCCCCGTCGGCGCCACGGTCCGGTGCGGCCGTCAGTGTGGTGACCGCCTCGGCCACGCCGGGATCCTCCAGCAGGACGCTGTCGATCTCGCCGAGATCCACCCGGTATCCCCGGATCTTCACCTCGTCGTCGGCCCGGCCCAGGAACTCGACCTCCCCGTCGCGGGTCATCCGGCCGAGGTCTCCGGTGCGGTAGAGCCTGCTGCCCCGGGGGGCCAGCGGATGCTCGACGAACCGGTCCGCGGTCAGCTCGGGCCGTCCGATGTAGCCGTCGGCGACGCCGGGTCCGCCGATGCAGATCTCACCGACCTCGCCGTCGGCCACGGGCCTGAGCAGCTCATCGAGCAGCACGACCGAGTAGGTCGGCAGCGGCTTCCCGATCGTCACCGCCCTGCCCGGCGTCAGTTCCGCCCAGGTCGCGGTGACGGTGGCCTCGGTCGGGCCGTAGGTGTTGAGCATGCGCCGCCCCGGCCTGCTCCACCGCTCGACGAGCTGACCGGGGCAGGCCTCACCGCCGACGACGATGCTGCGGAGGTACGGCAGTTCCGCCGGGATCGTCTCCAGCAGCGTCGGCACGCAGTACAGCATCGTGATCCGCCGGCCGTGCAGGAACTCGCCCAGTTCCGCGCCGAGATGACCGGCGCCGTCCGGGCCCGCGACGAGCGTCGCGCCGACCGACCAGGTCGGCCAGATCTCCTCGATGGAGAAGTCGAAGGAGATCGTCATGCCCTGGTACACCCGGTCGTCCGGCCGCACGTCATAGAGCTTGGGCACGACATCGAGGAAGTTGCAGATGCTCGACTGCGCGACCTTCACCCCCTTGGGCCTGCCACTCGACCCGGAGGTGTACATGATGTACGCGGCGGGGTGACCGTTCTCGGGGCATGGCTCGGGCCGGTCCAGGAGCGGCCGGCTGGTGGGTACGCCGGCGACATCGCGACCGTACGGGTCCAACTCGACCACCCGGCACGGGAGACCGCCCACGGCGGGCGCGAGAGCGGACGTGGTCAGCACCAGATCGACGGCGGCGTCCTCCATGATGAAGGCGAGCCGGTCCGGAGGGGACGCCGGATCGACCGGCACGAACACCGCGCCGGCCTTCCCCACCGCGAGCAGGGACACGTACATCTCGACCGACCGCGGTATCAGGATCGCGATCCGGGACCCCGGGCCTGTCCCGAGACCGCGGAGGATGTGTGCGAGCTGGTTGGCGCGCGCGTCGAGTTCGGCGTAGGTGAGTGCGTGGTGCGCGCACTCGAGTGCGGTGGCCGAGGGGGTACGGTCGCAGGCGGCCTCGAAGAGGCGGTGCAGGCGCCGGTCCGCCCCTCCCGACGGCGTTCCACGCGCGGAGTCGAGCAATCTCATGACGTCTGTCCTTCATCGCGGCGCATTGCGGGACTGCGGGACTGCGGGGGTGAGTTACCGAATCCCGGGATGTCATACGACGGGAGAGCCACCGGCGCGGACCTGGAGGCGCGGTCATGCCCCGGTCCGGCGAATCGTTCGATCCAGCGATCGATCAAGCCGCTTCACCAGTGAAACGGCATCCGCTCACTTCGGCATCCCGAGCCGGCGGTTCCCCGAGCGCGGTGCGCTCACGTCGGCTCCGGCCGGCCGAAGAGGAGGTCGTAGCCCGGCGGGAGCTGGAGGAGGACCCGGCGCATCAGTTCCTCGCCCGCGGCGTCGGACACCACGCTCAGGACGGCGCCGACGTCCCACTTCGCGGTCTCCTCGTTCGCCCCTTCGATCCATGCGGCGGTGGCGCGGGCGAACCGCTCCGGGGTGAGCGGTTCGGCGGCCGGGAGCGGGTCGAGGAGCACCAGGGCGCACGCTTCCGGCAGCCGGGCGGCCAGCTCGGCCCTCTCGGCGCCCACCACATGGGCGCCCAGCAGGGCCAGCACGACTCGGACCGCCCGTTCGGCTTCCTGCGGCGTGGGGTACTCACCGCGCTCCTGGACCGCGGCCAGGAACGCGTCCCACCGCATCACCATGGCGGCCGCACCTCCTCCTCAGCGCATGCCCCGACGGGACCAACGGGACCGACGAGGCCGACAGGACCGACAGGACCGACAGGACCGACAGGACCGACAGGACCGACAGGAAGAGCGTGGCTCACACCGGGCGCGCCCGGACCGACGCCTTGAGGTCCTGGTGCCCGCCGCTGGCGACCATCCGTACCTCGTCCTGGTCGCTGATCTCCGCCAGGACGATGCCGGTCTCGTCCGCGTACAGCGCGTGCCCGCCCGGCCCCAGCCGATCCGTACGGTGCACCAGCACGACATCCTCGTCGTCCGGATCGTCCGGATCACCCACGGGCGCGTCCGGGTACGCGAAGACCAGCGTGTACGTATCCGAGATTCCCATGCGGCCTCCTGGAACAGCTCACCTCTCGCGGGGAGCGGTGCCCTGTGGCATCGGGAGCCCGTACTCACGATGAGCCGGACCCCACCACCCGGCGGGCCCTCCCACTGATGTAATCAAACGGACCCCGCGGCCGCATCCCGGCGAGGTTCGGCGACGACGCCCGCTGTCGTCCGTGTCGGATGCCTGATCATCGTCGGATGCCCGAACATCCTGGGCGACCTCCGTCACAGCTCATGCGCTCGGCCGACGGAGTGGCCCGCTTCGAACAGCAGCCGGAACAGCGCCCCGCCGCCCGGTGCCGCCTCCGCGGTGAGATCGGCTCCGTGGGCGCGCGCGATCTGCCGGGCCATGGCCAGGCCGAGTCCCGAACCGGGCAGCGCGCGGGCCGCCTCCGCGCGGTAGAAGCGGTCGAAGACATACGGGATGTCCCGCGGGGCGATGCCCGGTCCGTGGTCGCGGACAGTCAGCTCCACCGTGCCCCCGGAGGCGGCCAGTGCGACCTCGACCGGGGCGCCCGGCGGGCTGAACTTGGCGGCGTTGTCGAGCAGGTTGGTCAGCAGGCGGGTGAGGCGGGCCGGTACCCCGGGCCGTGTCACCGGCGCGGCGTCCGGGGCGATGTCCAGCAGGAACGTGGTCATCGGCCAGTGGGTCCGTGCTGTCCCCACCGTGTGCTCGACCAGCGCCGCGAGCCGTACCTCTTCGAGCAGGGGCCGGGGCTCCTCGTCCCGGGCCAGTTCGATCAGGTCGTTCACCAGACCCGTCACTTCGCGCAGCTGGCGGCCCAGCGCCCCCGACGCCCGGTCGCGCTGCGTGGCGGTCAGCCGGTCGCCGCGGGCCAGCAGCTCCGCGTTCGTGCGCAGCGCGGTGAGCGGAGTACGGAGCTCGTGCGAGGCGTCCGCGACCAGCCGGCGCTGGGCGGTGACCGACTGCTCCAGTTCGCCGAGCATCGTGTTGAAGCTGGTCGCGAGCCGGGTCACCTCGTCCTGGCGGCCCGGCGGACCCGGCGGCAGTTCGATGCGGTGGCGCGGGTCACGGGTGGCCGCGATGCGCTCCGCGGTCGAGGTCAGCCGGGCGACCGGTGCGAGAACGGTGCGCGCCACCCAGTAGCCGAGCCCCGCGGCCAGCAGGACGCCTGCCCCGCCGACCGCCGCCAGCACTCCGGCGGCCTGGCGGACCCCCTGTTCCACCGTGTCCGAGCGCAGGGCGACCTGAAGCGCCTTCTCCCTGCCGAAGGGGGTGGTCAGCATGCGTACCGGCTCACCGAAGAGCGTGGTGTTGGTGAAGTACGGCGCACGCTCGCCCGCCGCGACCTCCCGGACCGGGGCGGAGACCGGCAGCAGGAACGGCCGGGCCGGATCGTCGGCCGGTGCGGCGGGGACGATCTGCGCGCAGGCCGGAGCGGACAGATAGCGGCACTCGCCCGCGAGCACGTCGGGGCTGCCACCGCGATGCTCCTGGGTCAGCCGCGTCGCCGACTGGGTCAGATTGAGGTCGAGCTGGTGGAACATCTCGTAGCGGATCACGAAGAACGCCGCCGTGCACACTCCCAGGGCGACCAGCGCCACCGCGGCCGAGGCCGCCAGTGCCAGCCGGGTGCGCAGCGGGCGCTGCCGCCGCCAGCGCGCCCCCCGTCCGCGGGCGCCGCTCACGCCACGTCCAGGCGGTAACCGATGCCGTGCACGGTGTGCACCAGGCGTGGTTCGCCACCCGCTTCCAGTTTTCGGCGCAGGTAACCCACGTACACCGCCAGCGAGTTGGAGTCGGGGCCGAAGTCCTGGCCCCAGACGCGCTCAAGGAGCGTCTCGCGTGGGAGCACCTGGCCCCGGTGGCGGATCAGCAGCTCCAACAGCGCGCATTCGGTACGGCTGAATTCGAGGGGACGGCCCGCCCGGTCGCCGGTGCGGGTCACCGTGTTCAGCGACAGACCGGCGAAGGACAGTTCCCCGTCCGCCGCCGCGGGTGCGACCCGCCGCAGCAGCGCGCGTACCCGTGCTGTCAGCTCGTCCAGTGCGAACGGCTTCACCAGATAGTCGTCGGCGCCCGCGTCCAGCCCGTCGACGCGTTCGCTCACCTGGTTCAGCGCGGTCAGGACGAGTACCGGGGTACGGTCTCCCATCGCCCGGAGCCGACGGCAGACCGCCAGCCCGTCCAGCACCGGCATCATGACATCGAGGACGATCGCGTCGGGCTGCCACATCGCGACCGCCGAGAGGGCGGCGAGGCCGTCCGAGGCGCCCCGTACCTCATGTCCCTCGATGGTCAGCGCGTCCTCGACGGCCGCCCGCACTTCCGGCTCGTCATCGGCCACCAGAATCTTCGTCATACCGTGCAGCCTGCCAAACCGGGCTCTTAGAACCTTCTTAGGCCACTTCGTGAGTGTGGCCGCCATGCGCACACCACTCTCGGTCGTGATCGGTGCCGGCGGCACCGGCGGCCATATCTACCCCGGGCTCGCGCTCGCCGAAGCGCTGCGCCGGGCCGTCCCCGACGCGGTGATCTCCTTCGTCGGTACCGAGCGGGGCCTGGAAACCACACTGATCCCCGGCGCCGGATACCCGTTGCACACCGTCGACATGATCCCCTTCGACCCGGCCCTCGGGGCCAAGCGCTATCTGCTCCCCGCCGCGCTCCTCCGATCCGGTGCGCAGTGCCGGTCCGTGTTGCGCGGGCAGGGCGCCCAGGTCGCGGTCGGCATGGGCGGCTACCCGAGCGCGCCCGTCATCCTCGGCGCGCGGATGGCCGGGCTCCCGAGTGTGATCCACGAGTCCAACGCGGTGCCGGGGCGCGCCAACCAGTTCGCGGCCCGGCTCACCCCGCACATCGCCGTCGCCTTCGACCGCAGCCGTGCCCGGCTGTCCGGCGGACAGCACGCCGACACCGTCGGCATGCCGGTCTCGGCACGGATCGCGGATCTCGACCGGGCCGCACTGCGCGACGAGGCGCGACGGGCCTTCGCCGTACCCGAAGGAGCGCGGGTGCTGCTCTTCAACGGAGGCAGCCTCGGCGCCGCGCGGCTCACCGAAGCCGCCGTCGGGCTCGCCGCCCGCTGGCGGCACCGGCGCGACGTACACCTGCTGATCAAGACCGGCCCGGCGGCGCTGGAAGCGACCCGGCGGCGGCTCACCGACGCCGGGGCCGGGCAGGTGGCCCGGGCCGTCCCCTACCTCGACCGGATGGACCTCGCCTACGCGGTGGCCGATCTGGTCGTCTGCCGCGCGGGCTCGGCGACCGTCGCGGAACTGGCCACCACCGGCGTCCCCGCCGTCCTCGTGCCGTACCCGCACGCACCCGGCGACCACCAGACCCACAATGCCCGCGTGTTGTCCGACGCGGGCGCCGCCCACCTCCTGCCGGACGCCGAGACCACCGCCGACCGGCTGATGGCCCTCGTCGGTCCCCTGCTCGCGGACCCGGGCCGGCTCGCCGCGATGGGCCGTGCCGCCGACCCCGGCAACCACGCGCGGGCGGCGGACCTGCTCGCTGCCAAGGTCATCCGTCTGGCCATCCCTTCGCACGACCACGGCCACAACTGCGATCACCACGGCAACCACACCTATGACCACAACTACGACCTCGGCATGGAGAAGTCCGCGTGAGCATCAACTGGAACGGCCGTACCGTCCTGGTCACCGGGGCCGAGGGCTTCATCGGCTCGACGCTCGTCGACCTGCTGGTGGACCGCGGGGCGACGGTCCGCGCGATGGTGCACTACAAGCCGTACGCGGAGAAGGGCTTCCTCGCCCGCTACTTCGACGACCCGCACAGCCCCGTCGAGATGATCGCCGGCGACGTGGGCGACGCGGGCCGGGTGATGGACGCCGTGGCCGGCTGCGACACCGTCTTCCACCTCGCCGCGCTGATCGGCATCCCGTACAGCTATGACGCTCCGGGCGCCTACGTCCGGACGAATGTCGTCGGCACGGAGAACGTCGCCGAAGCCTGCCGCCGCCACGCGGTCCGCAGGCTGCTGCACACCTCGACGAGCGAGGTGTACGGAACCGCGCAGACCGCCCCGATCAGCGAAACCCACCCGCTCCAGCCGCAGTCCCCGTACTCCGCGTCGAAGATCGGCGCGGACATGATGGCGCTGTCGCACTGGCACGCCTTCGAACTCCCGGTGACCGTGGTCCGGCCGTTCAACACCTACGGCCCGCGGCAGTCCGCGCGTGCCGTGATACCCACGATCCTGGCCCAACTGCACGCCGGCGCGGAGACGATCAGGCTCGGATCCCTGACTCCGACACGCGATTTCACCTACGTCACGGACACGGCGTCGGGATTCCTCGCGCTGGCCGACTGTGACCGCGCGCTCGGCGAGTCGGTCAACCTGGGCACCGGCCGCGAGATCTCCGTCGGGGATCTCGCGGCCGCACTGATCACCGCTTCGGGGCGGGAGGCCCGGGTCGTCGCGGACCCGGCACGACTGCGCCCCTCCGGCAGCGAGGTGGAGCGGCTGCTGTCCGACAACACCCGGGCACGCGAGTGGGCCGGCTGGCAGCCCCACGTATCCCTGGAGGACGGGCTGAGGCGGACCTCTCGGTGGGTCGCGGAGAACATCCACCTCTTCTCTCCCGGCCGCTACCAGGTCTGACCCCCCGGCCCGCGGACGGTCACCCTGGGCCCAGCCCCCGGGCCCAGGGTCCCCGCCGGTCCCGCGAAGGGACAGCCCTGGCAAACGGCTCCGCACCGCGCCCTTCCAAGGGCGGCGCGCCCAGGCCCCTCACCGGCGAGGAAACGGCGCCTTCCGTACGCACGGAGCTCCCCTGAGGTAAGAAGCCCTCTTATCCTCGCCGACTACAACATCCCCATGCGCTTCGTCACTTCACGCCACCGCACCCGTGCCGCCGCGGCGGCCCTGGTCGCGTCCCTGTCCTGTCTCGCACTCGTCGCTCCTTCCGAGGCGACCACGTCACCGCGGCCGCACGCGATGGGCGTCGTCCGGGGCAACCTCGTGGACATCCCCGTCGAGGGCGGCACGGCCACCGTCGACACCGCCTCGCTGAGGGTCACCGCCCGCACCGCCCGCGGCACAGTGGAGTTGTCGGCTCCCGCCGCGACCGCCCCGGGCACCCCCGGTCCCGTGACCACGGGCGCGGACGGCGCCGTCCGCTGGCAGCATCCGGGCAGCGGACTGTCCGTCACCGCCCGTGCCCGGCAGGGCCGTCTGGTCATGACGGTCACGGCGGCCGGCGGGACCGACCACTCGCTGTCCTGGCCGGTCACCGGCGCCGACCCCGCCGCCACCGCCCTTCAGCTGCCACGCGGTGAGGGCCTCTCCCTCCCCGTCGCCGATCCCTTCTGGAACTCCCCCGAGGCGCAGCTCGTCGGCAGCGACGTCGCCATGGAGGAAGCCCTGTCGCTGCCGCTGTGGGGTTACACCCTGGGCAGCCGGAGCGGCGTCAGCTATCTCGTCCCCACCGACATCGGCACCACCTTGGGCACCACCTCCGAGAAGGGCCGGCTGCGGACGACCGCCACCCACCGCTTCTCCCGTGCCGACGGCACCACTCGGTACACCGTCGCCTTCACCCTGACCGACGGCTCCCCGGTCGCCCCCGCCAGGGACTACCGCGCGTGGCTCGCCCAGCGCGGGCAGCTCGGCAGCCTCCGGAAGAAGATCGACGCCAACCCCGCGACGGGCAGACTCCTCGGCGCCTTCCACGCCTACCTGTGGGGTGACGCCCGTACGGCCCGGGGAGTCCGGCAGCTGAGCGCGCTCGGTGTGGACCGCATGTGGCTCGGCTACGACGCCGACGACCAGCCGATGGATTCCGAGGCCGTCACCGCGGCCGAGGAGGCCGGCTTCCTCGTCGGGCCCTACGACTCGTTCGCCAACGGCCAGGACCCCCGGACCTCGGACGCCCCCACCTCCGTCTGGCCCGACCGCGTGTATCCCGACTTCTGTGTCCGGGACGACACCGGGCGCCCCGTCCCCGGCTTCCACGAGCGCGGCTGCTACCTCAGCTCGGAGGCGTTCGAGAAGGCCGAGCCGAGCCGTGGGTACCTCGCGGATCGCACCCGCGCGATGACGGCCAACGGCGCCGACAGCTACTTTCTGGACGTCGACGCGGCCGGCGACTTCTTCCGCGACCTCAGCGCCGACCACCCCATGACCGAGGAGCGCGACCGCGCCAACCGGCTCGCCCGCATGAAGCGGCTGACCGACTCGTACGGCCTGGTCCTCGGCTCGGAGTCCGCAGGCGGCTGGGCGAACCAGGTACTCGCCTTCGGCCACGGCTCCGGCACTCCGGTGGCGGACGGGTACTGGGGCGTCCAGAAGGACAAGGAGACATGGGGCGGCTACGCCCCCGCCAACGCGCCGGCCCTCTTCTTCAAGCCCGCCAAGCTCCCCGGGAACGTGGCCAAGGCCATGTACGACCCGGCCTACCGCGTCCCGCTGTACGAGACCGCCCTCCACGACTCGCTGGTCAACACCGAACGCTGGGAGCTGCCCTACGACAAGCTGCCTGAGCAGAAGACCACCCGCGCCCTGCTCGCCATGCTGTACAACACACCGCTCAACTTCGTCCTCGACGGGACGTCGATCACGGAACGGGGCGAGGAACTCGCCACGCTCCAGGCGTACTTCGCGCCCCTGCACCGCGCGGCCGGCACGGAGCCCATGTCCGGCTTCCGGACACTGACCGGTGACCGCACCGTCCAGCGCACCGAGTTCGGCGACGGCGTCCTCACCGTCACCGCCAACTTCGGTCCCACGGCATACGACGGCCTGCCCGGCGGCTGTGTCGACGCCACGCTCAAGGGAGACACGAAGCCGCGCCGCCTCTGCCCCGGCGCGCGGGAATGACCGCCCCCGGACGACGTGTCGGCGACGTCCGGATCCCATCGCCGGGGGACCTGCTGGGCGAGTGAGCCGGGCCGGCGACTCCGCGGCCGCGGTGTAGATGGAGCTCAGCGGCCACCTCGGCACAGGCACATTGCGCTCCACCGCGGACGAGCTCGTCGACACCCTCGTCCGCATGGTCGCGAACGCCGGCTGACGGGACCCGACGCGTGTACGCCTGTCTCCGGCGGGAACACGGAAAGTGCGCGGCTCCGGCGAGTCGACCACGATGTTCACATCGCGGGTGTGAGCGAACCCGGCACCGAGTCGGCGGGGACCTGCCCCGGGAAGGGGCGGTTACAACCGACGACACCCGCACATACACTTGCGACCGCCGGAATCCCCGTTGACCTGGGACAACGCGTCCCGTGGCCGGTCGGGCCAGTGAGGAGCGCTCTCCGTGTTCTATTACGTGCTGAAATATGTGCTGCTGGGGCCCCTGCTGCGGCTGCTCTTCCGGCCCCGGATCGAGGGCCTTGAGCACATACCCGCCGACGGTGCCGCGATCATCGCGGGCAACCACCTGTCGTTCTCGGATCACTTCCTGATGCCGGCCATCCTCAAGCGGCGCATCACCTTCCTCGCCAAGGCCGAATACTTCACCGGCCCCGGGCTGAAAGGGCGGCTGACGGCCTTCTTCTTCCGCGGCGCCGGGCAGATCCCGGTGGACCGGTCGGGGAAGGAGGCCGGGCGGGCGGCGATCCGGGAAGGGCTCGGGGTGCTGGCGAAGGACGAGTTGCTGGGGATCTATCCGGAGGGCACCCGCTCGCACGACGGCCGGCTCTACAAGGGCAAGGTCGGGGTCGCCGTGATGGCGATCAGGGCGCAGGTGCCGGTGGTGCCGTGTGCCATGGTCGGCACCTTCGAGATCCAGCCGCCCGGCCAGGTCGTCCCTCGGATCAGGCGGGTGACGATCCGGTTCGGTGAGCCGATGGAGTTCGCGCGCTACGCGGGTCTGGAGAACGAGAAGGCGGCGGTCCGCGCGGTCACCGACGAGATCATGTACGCGATCCTCGGGCTCTCCGGACAGGAGTACGTCGACCGTTACGCGGCCGACGTGAAGGCGGAACAGGCGAAGGCGGAGCCGGCCGGGAAGTTCCCTCGGCTGCGTCGCTGAGAGCAGATTCGCGACCGGCGAACTCCCCTGGGCGCGCGGGTTCCCGTACCTCTAGCGTCCCCCGTATGACCAGGGGACACGTAGTGGTGATCGGTGCGACAGGACAGACGGGGCGGGAAGCCGTGCGGGCGCTCGCCGAGGACGGCTGGGAGGTGCGCGCGGCCTCGCTCGGCGGCGGCCGGGACGCGCACTGGCCGGAGGACGTACGGGCGGTACGGCTGGACCGCGAGGATGACGCGGCGCTGGCCGCCGTGATCGGCGACGGCTGCGATGTGGTCGTGGACATGGTCGCGTTCGGCCGGGCACACGCCCGCCAGCTGACCGGGCTCGCCGGCCGGATCGGCTCGGCGGTCGTCCTCTCCAGCGGCGCGGTGTACGAGGACGACCGGGGCCGGGGCTTCGACACCCAGGGCGAACCCGGCGGCGGTCCGCGCTATCCGGTGCCCATACCCGAGACACAGCGGACGGTGGCTCCCGGCGAGGCGACGTACGGCACGCGAAAGGTGCTGCTGGAGCGCGCGTTGCTGGCGGCCGGCGACACGCTGCCCGTGACGCTGCTGCGGGCGGGCGCGATCCATGGCCCGTACTGCCGCACCCCGCGTGAGCTGTACTTCGTCAAGCGGCTGCTGGACGGCCGCCGGCGGCGCGTACTGGCGTACGGCGGCCGGAGCCGGTTCCATCCCGTCCATGTCACCAATCTCGCCGAGCTGATCAGGCTGGCGGCGGAGCGCCCCGGCTCTCGCGTGCTCAACGCCGGTGATCCGCAGGCCCCGACCGTCGCGGAGATCGGCGCGGCGATCGACAGGGTGCTGGACCGCGAGACCGGGACGGTACTTGTCGGCGGGGCACCGGAGGACGGCGTCGGCGATACTCCCTGGAGCCTGGAGCATCCCGTGGTCTACGACATGGCCGCCGCCGAGCGGGAGTTGGGGTACCGGCCGGTCACGGGCTATGCCGAGTCCCTGCCCGGGACCGTCGCCTGGCTCACCGACCGGCTGCGCGGCCGGGACTGGGCGGAGGCGTTCCCCACGATGGTCCTGAACTACGGACGGGACAGCCTCTTCGACTACGCGGCGGAGGACGCCTGGCTGGCGCGGTACGACCGGGAAGCCGCGTCATAGCCCGGTGGTCGTAGCTGAAGTGGGCGTCCCCGGAAAAGGCGGACGGGGGCGACCGGTGAGCCGGCCGCCCCCGTCCCGGGGTCCTTACGGCTTGGGCGTGGCGTGCGGAGCGCACGTCACATCGGCGCTGTCCAGCGCCCCCGTCAGCAGATAGGACTTCACCCTGTCGTTGATGCACGGGTTCAGCAGATTCGTGATGCCGTGCGAACCGGCGTCGCGCTCGGTGATCAGCCGCGATCCCTTGAAGCGCTTGTGCAGCTCGACGGCGCCCTCGTACGGCGTGGCGGCGTCCCTGGTGGACTGCGTGATCAGCACGGGCGGCAGCCCCTTGCCGGTCTTGACCTCCACCGGGGTCTGCTGCTTGGCGCTCCAGGTGGCGCACGGCAGGTTCATCCAGGCGTTGGACCAGGTGAGGAACGGGTGGTCGCGGTGGAGCCGGGTGTTGTCCCGGTCCCACTGCTTCCAGCTCGTCGGCCACTTGGCGTCGGCGCACTCGACGGCGGTGTAGACCGCGTTGCCGTTCTCGGACTTGGCGTTGCCCGCGGTGTCCGACATGTCGGGGGCGGCCGCGTCGACCAGCGCCTGGGTGTCACCGGCGAGGTACTTGCTCCAGACCGAGGCGACGGGCACCCAGCTGGAGTCGTAGTACGGAGCGCTCTGGAAGAGGCTGAGCAGCTCGGCCGGTCCCACGACACCGCCGATGGGGTTCTTCTTGGCGGCGGCGCGGAGCGTGTCCCACTGCTTCTCGACCTGGGCGGCGGTGGTCCCGATGTGGAAGGTCGCGTCGTTCTTGGCGACCCACTCCATCCAGTCCTGGAAGCGGGATTCGAAGGCGACGTCCTGGTCCAGGTTGGCCTGGTACCAGATCTTCTCCTTCGACGGGTTGACCACGCTGTCGACGACCATACGGCGCACATGCGACGGGAAGAGCGTGCCGTAGACCGCGCCGAGGTACGTGCCGTAGGAGACGCCGACGTAGTTCAGCTTCTTGTCGCCGAGCGCGGCCCGGATGACATCCAGGTCACGAGCGGTGTTGGGCGTCGTCATCTGCGGCAGCATCCAGCCGCTGCGCTCCTGGCAGCCGTCCGCGTACTCGGCGGCCAGCTTGCGCTGGGCGCGCTTGTCGGCCTCGCTGTCGGGGACCGGGTCGAGCTTCGGCGCCTTGACGAACTCCTGCGGGTCGACGCAGGAGATGGGCGTGGAGTGGCCCACCCCGCGCGGGTCGAACCCGACGAAGTCGTAGGCCTTGGCGGCATCGGCCCAGATCGCGTTCTTGGTGACGACTCGGCGCGGGAAGGCCATGCCGGAGCCGCCGGGACCGCCCGGGTTGTAGACCAGGGAACCCTGGCGCTCCTGCTTGGTCCCCGTGTTGCCGATCCGGTCGACGGCGATCTTGATCTGCCGTCCGTTGGGCTTCGTGTAGTCGAGCGGGACGCTCACCCAGCCACACTGGATGGGCTTCTCCAGTGCCCAGTCGGCCGGGCAGTCCTGCCAGTCGATGCCCTTTTTCGCGGCGCGCTCGGCGGCGACCGTGGCGCCGTATGCCGCCGGGTCACCCTGGTGGCGGCCGTCGGCGGTGGCCGCCGGCGCGGCTATCGCGCCCGCTATGAGCGTTCCCGTGAGCAGCGTGCCGGCCGAGCCGAGCACTGCGGTGCGTCTCAAGTGGAACCTCCCCCTCCGTGATGCGCTGCCTGCCTGCGACAACGCGTTCGATTGGACTCCCCGGGATCCTTTCGTCTGTGTGGTCGCTGAGAACAGGCCACCCGGCCATTTCTTTACCGAACCAATAACCGGTAGGCGCTGTCCCGCTCAGCGGTACGCGGCGACGGAGCCGGGGGCCGTGTGCGCGCGCAGCACCTCGTCCAGGACCCGTCGCAGCCGCAGGGCGTCGGGGGCGACCGCCGTGACGAGGGCCGCGGGTCCGGTGAGCGGGGTGAGGACGGCGGTGTCGCCCAGCAGCCGCGGTTCCACCGGCTTCTCCTCGAACTCCGGCCCCACGAGGAGGAGTTGCCCGACGGCCCGATGGCCGCCGAGGACCGCTCCGCCGTCCCAGCCGCCGGCCGCGCCGGGTCCGTGGGCGAGTTCCTGGTCGAGCAGCGGGCGTCCGGCGCGGTGGACGGTGAGCCGGGTCAGAAGCGTGCCGGGGCCTTCGCCGTGCCGGCCGAGGATCTGCTCGTCGCGCAGTACCAGCCGGGCGGTGGCGGCGAGGTCGACGCGGGTGCGCATCCGCAGATCGCTGCCGTACGCCGAGACGAGCTGCTCCGGGAGCCAGTGCAGCTCCGCGCCCTCCCCCACGGTCAGCCGCACGTCGTAGTGGGCGGGGCCGGCGGCGCGTCCGGGCAGGGCGACGGTCGCCGCCGTCGCGTCCACGGTGAGCCGCGCGCCGTCCTGTACGTCGGCCTCGATCGCGAGCCGGTCGCCGCCGAGCGGTGCGCTCATGGCGCCGACGACGGTGACCCGGGTGCCTGCCCCGGTGGCGCGGGTGCGGCGCAGCGCCAGCGGTCCCTCACCGGTCAGTACGGGCAGTCCGGCACGGGTGGCGACGATACGGGCGGTGGCGTGGACGCTCATACGGTCCGGACGGTGAGCGTGGACGCTCATGCGGTCCGGACGGTCAGCGTGGACGCTCATGCGGTCCAGGCGGCGAGCCGCGCCAGCACCCAGTCCGTGACCGGCGCCACCCCGTCCTCGCCGGTCAACGAGGTGAAGGCGACGGGCAGTTCGCCGCGCTGCTCCTTGGCGTCGCGGGCCATCCGGCCGAGGTCGGAGCCGACGTACGGCGCGAGGTCCGTCTTGTTGATCACGAGCAGATCGGCGGTGGTGACACCGGGCCCGCCCTTGCGCGGGATGTCGTCGCCGCCCGCCACGTCGATGACGAAGATCTGCGCGTCCACGAGGCCCTTGGAGAAGGTCGCGGTGAGATTGTCGCCGCCGGACTCGACGAGGATCAGATCGAGCGGGCCGACGGCGTCCTCCAGATCCTCGACGGCTTCCAGGTTGGCGGAGATGTCGTCGCGGATCGCGGTGTGCGGGCAGGCGCCGGTCTCGACCGCCTGGATGCGCTCGGGCGGCAGCACCGCGTGCCGGAGCAGGAATTCCGCGTCCTCGCGTGTGTAGATGTCGTTGGTGACGACGGCGAGCGACAGCCGGTCACGCAGAGTGCGGCAGAGCGCCGCGACGGTCGCGGTCTTGCCCGAGCCGACGGGGCCGCCGAGGCCGATACGGAGAGCGCGCCGCCTGCCGTCGGGGCGCAGGGCGTCGGCGCTGACGGCGGCCGGGCCCGAATGGCTGTGGTCGAGATGCATGGTGCGGCTCCTGTCGGGTCGGTACGGGACTGAGGATGCGGGGGCCGGGACGGGTCTCACGAGGCGAACAGCCGCACCGGCCACCCCGCGTGCGCCTCCGCGGTGATGTCGAGCAGCGGGGCCGAGGCGGCGGGCAGCACGTCGAGACCCTCCCGCACCGCCCGTCCGGCCAGCTCCGCGGCCCGCCCGGCGACCCGGTCCAGTTCCGGCGCGAGACGGGCGAGGACGGCGGTGGCCTCGAAGGGGTCGAGGCTGAGCAGCCGTACGGCCGCGGTCGCGGGGCCGCTGACCGTTTCGTACCCCGCGCAGTACGCGGCGTCCTCGGGGCCGAGCCCGGCGGAGCGCGCGGTGAGGCCGAGGACGACGGGCTGGTGCGCGCCGCGCGGCCGGGCGGCGGCGAGCGCGTCCAGTTCGCCGCCGGGCCAGGTGGCGCGGGCGGCGCGCATCAGCTGCCGGCCGAGCTTGCGCGCGGTCGCCCGGAGCGCGGGGGAGGGCGTGCGGGCGTCGGCGGCCTCGTCGAGTTCCAGTGGGTCGAGACCCCCGGCCGCCGCGGCGGCGAGGGCCGCCGCGGTCAGCCCGGTGGTGTGCAGCCGGCCCCGGCAGAACGCGGCCAGGCTGGGGGCGTCGTGGATCCGCCCCGCTCTGACGGCCGACTCGGCCCCGCCCGAGTGGGCGTGACCGCCGGCGGGGAACCGGCCGTCGGCGAGTACGAGCAGTGCGGCGCGGTTCATCAGAACAGGAAGTAACGCTGGGCCAGCGGGAGTTCGGCGGCGGGCGCGGGTTCCACCGGCTCGCCGTCGATGGTCACCGTGAAGGTGTCGGCGTCGACCTCGACGCGTGGCAGTGCGTCGTTCTCCCGCATGTCCGCCTTGGTGATCCCCCGCGTGTTGCCGATCGGCGCGAACCTCTTGGCCAGGCCGAGGCGTTCGGGCAGCCCGTCCTCGATCGCCGCCTCCGCGACGAAGTTGACCGAGCCCGCCGCCGCCGCGCGGCCCAGCGCGCCGAACATCGGTCGAGGCAGCACCGGTTGCGGAGTGGGGATGGAAGCGTTGGCGTCGCCCATCTGCGCGTAGGCGATCTGCCCGCCCTTGAGGACGAGGTGCGGCTTGACGCCGAAGAAGGCCGGGTCCCAGAGCACCAGATCGGCGAGTTTACCGGTCTCGACGGAGCCGATCTCCCGGTCGAGTCCCTGCGCGACCGCCGGGTTGATGGTGTATTTGGCGACATAGCGGCGGGCGCGGTGGTTGTCGGCGCGGCCGTCGCCCGGCAGTGCGCCGCGGCGCTTCTTCATCACGTGCGCGGTCTGCCAGGTACGCATGATCACCTCGCCGACGCGTCCCATGGCCTGGGCGTCGGAGGAGATGATCGAGATGGCTCCGAGATCGTGCAGGATGTCCTCGGCCGCGATGGTGGAGGGCCGGATACGGGACTCCGCGAAGGCGAGGTCCTCGGGCACGGCCGGGTTGAGGTGGTGGCAGACCATCAGCATGTCGAGGTGTTCCTCGATGGTGTTGACGGTGTGCGGCCGGGTCGGGTTGGTCGAGCTGGGCAGTACGTACGGCTCGCTGACCACGGTGATGATGTCGGGGGCGTGCCCGCCGCCCGCGCCCTCGGTGTGGTACGCGTGAATGGTGCGGCCCGCGATGGCGGCGAGGGTGTCGCCGACGAAGCCCGCCTCGTTCAACGTGTCGGTGTGGATGGCGAGTTGCGCGCCGGACTCCTCGCACACCCGCAGGCAGGCGTCGATGACGGCGGGGGTGGCGCCCCAGTCCTCATGGATCTTGAACCCCAGTGCTCCGCCGCGCAGCTGGGCGCGCATCGAGTCCTGGGACATCGTGTTGCCCTTGCCGAGCAGCCCGATATTGACGGGGAAGGTCTCCAACGCCTCGAACATCCGGCCGAGATGCCAGGCTCCGGGGGTGACGGTGGTGGCTTTGGTGCCCTCGGCCGGTCCGGTGCCACCGCCGACGAGGGTGGTGACTCCGCTCGCCAGCGCCTGGTCGACGATGGTCGGCGAGATGAAGTGGACATGCGCGTCGATCGCGCCGGCGGTGACGATCTTCCCGTTGCCCGCGATGACTTCGGTCTCGGGCCCGATGACCAGCTCGGGATGGACGCCGTCCATGGTGTCCGGGTTGCCGGCCTTGCCGATTCCGGTGATCCGGCCGTCCCGTACCCCGATATCGGCCTTGACGATGCCCCAGTGGTCGATGATCAGAGCGCCGGTGATCACGGTGTCGGGCGCGCCCTCGGCCCGGGTCGTACGGGACTGGCCCATCGACTCGCGGATCACCTTGCCGCCGCCGAACACCGCCTCGTCCCCGGCGAGCCCCGGCCCGCCGGAGCGGTCCTCCTCGATCTCGACGAGCAGATCGGTGTCGGCGAGCCGGATCCGGTCGCCGGTCGTGGGGCCGAACAGATCGGCGTACCCGGCACGGGACAGCTCAGTCATCGAGGGGACCTCCGGTCTCTCCCCGCAGGCCCGGCACGACGCGCAGACCGGTGAGGGGTACGAGTACGACATCGACGGGGATGCCGGGTTCGAAGCGCACGGCGGTGCCTGCGGCGATATGCAGCCGCTTGCCGCGCGCGGCGGCCCGGTCGAACTCCAGACCCGGGTTGGCCTCGGCGAAGTGGTAGTGGGAGCCGACCTGGACCGGCCGGTCGGCGGTGTTGAGGACGGTGAGCGCGGTGACCTCGCGGCCCTCGTTGAGGGCGATCGGCCCGTCGGCGTAAAGGATCTCTCCGGGAATCATCGGCCGCGCTCCCCCGTCAGACGATCGGGTCATGGACGGTGACGAGCTTCGTACCGTCCGGGAAGGTGGCCTCCACCTGGACGTCGTGGATCATCTCGGGGATGCCTTCCATGACATCGTCCCGGCCGAGCACCGTGCGCCCCGAGGCCATGAGTTCGGCGACGGTACGGCCGTCCCTGGCGCCTTCGAGGATGTGCGAGGTGATCAGGGCGACCGCCTCGGGATGGTTCAGCCGCAGTCCGCGCTCCCTGCGCCTGGCCGCCACGTCGGCGGCCACATGGATGAGCAGACGCTCCTGCTCGTGCGGGGTCAGTTGCACGCTTCCACCTCATCGTCTCCGGCCCGGTGACGGCCGGGCGCAGCGGAACCCTAGCCAACGTCAACACTCTGTTGAACTGCGATCGGGGTGGTCACAGCCAGGCATTGCACGTTAGGGCGGAAGTTTTTCCAACGCGTTAACTGATCTTTTGCCGACCCATGGGCACCGGGCACGCAACCCGTTCGGCAGCACCTCGACGGGCACGTCACCGGGGGACGCGGCTTCCGACGGCCACGGCGGAGCCGGCGGCGACCCGGTCCGGCGCCGGACCCGCCCCCGTCGGCCGGGACCGGGAGCGACGGCCTCACCTGCCGGGGCCCGGAGGCCGGTCACCGCCCTCCGGGCCCTGATGGTCCCGCTGGTGCTCCGCCGCGATCCCGAACCGCCGCCGCTCACCGGGGGCGGACGGTACGGACCCGATGGCCGAGACCGAGCTGATCACCTGCTCCTCGACCGCCTCCGGCTCGCTCTCGAGCCGTTCCAGATCGGCGGCGGAGACCAGCGCGACCAGCGGCTTCCCGTGCCGGGTCACCACCACGCGGTCACCGCCGTAGACGACGCGGTTGATCAGATCGGCGAGCTCTGCCCGGGCTTGCGTCACCGGAATCTCGTAGGCCATGTCCCCCAGCTTAAGAGGACGACACGCCAGGGACTTTCGATCGGCCCATGGCGTCCGGTGGCGGGTCCCACGCTGTGGAAGCGGTCACTGCTCCGCGAAATAGGCACGCAGGACACGGGGCTGGAGCGCGTAGCGCCGTTTGAACGACGGGTTGCGCCGGCCCAGCTCGACCCAGTCCAGGCCGGACGCCCAGGCTTCCCGCATCACATGGGCGTAGGACACATAGAAGGGGCTGTACCCGGGGGTGTCCTTCTGGGCATAGCCGACTGCCCAGAAGTGGAGCCGGGTGTCGTCGGTGAGGGTGAGCGCGGATGCGATCATCCGGTCCTCGACGCGGAGTTCCACGGCCCGGACACAGTCGCCCAGTTCCCGCACGAAGTCCTGGAAGAGACCGGGCCGGTAGTAGTCGGCGTTGTCGAACTTGGCGGCGTTGGCGCGGGCCAGCCGCAGGAAGCCGTCCAGGTCGGCCTTCCCCACGTCGACCGTACAAGCGCTCACTCCCGCACGTTCCGCCTCGCGCAGATCGTGCCTGAGGTTGTGCCTGGCCTTCCTGCTGAGAGCGCGGGTGAGGTAGTCGTCGAACCCCGTGTACCGGTCCAGGGCCAGCCCCCATCCCACATCGATGTCGATCCCGGCGAATCCGGCGTCGGTCAGCTGGGCGTCCAGCGGGCCTGCGGCGTCCGCGTTGACGATGCCGCACAGGCCCGCACCCCACTCGGTCGCGAGATCCCGCAGTGCGGTGACGGCGCACTCGGCGGCGGACCGGCTTCCGGGGCCGGGCCGCACCGGCAGCACGGTGTCGTAGCAGTGCCAGGCGTGACTGAGCAGCGCGGTCCGGCCGGCCGCGTGGGGGTAGTGCTCCGCGATCACCCGCATCGGGTCGACATCGCGTTGCAGATAGGCGGGCAGGGCGGCGTGCGCCCGCCCCGACCCGTCCTCGACCAGGAGGTACGCGGTACGCAGGACCGGGTGCAGCGGATGCTTCTCGAAGGCGCGCAGGAACGGGCGGCGGTAGAAGACGGGGGCGTGGGCCGCCGTCATCAGGTCGTCCCACCTCTCGTCGACATCGTCGATCGTGGTGTGGACACGCACGGTGCAGTCCATGACGGCCCCCTCAGTCCCGGGGGACCCAGTCGAGGATCACCTTGCCCGCGTGCCCTTCGGCGGCGGTGGCGAAGGCCTTCTCGTAGTCCTCCGCGGGGAAGTGGTCCGTGATGACGAACGACGGGTCCATGCCCTGGTCGAGCAGGTCGGCCATGGCGTACCAGGTGTCGAACACCCGGCGTCCGCTGATGCCCTGGATGGTCAGCATGCGCAGGGAGATGTCCGCCCAGTCCGTGGGTACGTCCTCGTCGGGCAGGCCGAGGGCGGCGATCCGGCCGCCGTGGGCCATGGCGCCGATCAGATCGCTCAGAGCGGACGGATTGCCGGACATCTCGAAGCCGATGTCGAACCCCTGCTCCAGGCCGAGCGCGGCGGGGTCGATGGGTCCCTCACCGGCGTCGATGACGAGATCGGCACCGGCCCGGTGCGCGAGGTCGAGCCGGAAGGGGCTGACATCGCTGACGGCGACCAGACGCGCGCCCCGGTGCCGGGCGACCGCGGCGGCCATGGCACCGATCGGCCCCGCTCCGGTGACCAGTACCGTCCGGTCACGGACGGGGAAGGCGTCGGCGACATGAACGGCGTTGCCGAAGGCGTCGAACATGGCGGCGACGTCCAGGGAGACACCGGGCCGGTGCGCCCAGACGCTCCGCGCGGGCAGGACCACGTATTCGGCGAACGCGCCGTCGCGCTGGACTCCCAGGCCCTGTACCGCGTCGCACAGATGCTGCCGGCCGGCCCGGCAGTTGGCGCAGGTGTCGCACGTCACATGGCCTTCGGCGCTGACCAGTTGGCCGGGCAGCAGGCCCCCGACCCCGGCCCCGGCCGCCACGATCTCGCCGACGAACTCATGGCCGACGACCCGTGGTGCCGTCACCGTCCGCGTCGCCCACGGGGTCCCCTTGAGAATGTGCAGGTCCGTGCCGCAGATGCCGGTGCGCAGCACACGGACGAGGACGTCGTGGCGTCCCGGCTCCGGCGTGGGTACGTCGGTGTAGTCGAGCCCTTCGCCGGGCCCGCGTTTGACGAGCGCCTTCATCGCACACCCGCCGAACCGGCGCCGTCGACCGCCCGGCCCCTGACCGCGTCCAGCGGGACGGCGATGCGCTGGTCGTTCTTGTCCACGAGCCACTGGTCGATGTCCAGCAGCCACCACCGGTGGACTTCGAGCAGATAGAAGCGGCGCGGTCCGTCGCCCCTGAACTCGTCCAGCGGCAGCCGCCACTGGCGGCGGACCTCCTCGTCAGGGAAGTTCCGCTCGTAGTACCAGGTGCTGAGCTCTCCGAGTTCGTCCGGCTCCACCGGCCGCGCGGTGCCGGTGAACTGCGCACCGTCCAGCCCGAAACCGGGCAGCTCGGTCAGATAGATCGAGCCGGATATCCGCGGGTCCGCCTCGATATTGCGTGAGTGCTGGGCCCGGCGCAGCGAGTACCACAGCAGCCGGAGGGGGTTGCGCAGCGGTACGTAGTTGACGGTGGAGGCCCAGGCTCCGTCGGGACCGTGGGTGGCCAGGGTGGTGAAGCGGCCGTTCTCGATGAGGAAGCCGCTGCGTTCGGCGAGTTGAGGCAGGGGTGTCATGACGGCTCGTACTCCTTGGAGGTGTCGAGGATGGCGGCGTGCGGCGCGGACAGGTAGGGCGCCCAGAATTCGGGCGGGCCGGCGGCCGAGGGCGACAAGCGGTGCGACTGCCACCGCACGGGACCGAATCCGGCCTCCCGCAGCGCCTTCTCCAGCGTCGTCACGCTCCAGTAGCGGGCGGTGATGCTGACGTCGTGCGCGGCGAAGGACAGGGCGAGATCCACCGGGGAGCCGTCCTCGGGGGACTCGCCCGTGCGCAGCCGGAATCCGTAGCGTTCATAGTGGCGGGGGTCGTGGTGGGCTTCGGGATGGATGGGCAGGGTGACGAACCTGCCGCCCGGCCGCAGCGCGTCAGCGGCGGTCCGGCACAGGCCCACGAGTTCCTCGTACGTGGTGGCGTACGGGAGGACGTACACGCCGATGACCAGGTCGAAGCCGCCCTCCAGTCCGGCCGGCAGGTCGCCGTCGACGTAGCGGACGCCCAGGGGCTCCGCGGACTCCTGCGCGCGGGCGTGGTCGATCATGCCGCCGGACTCGTCGAGCCCCACGACCAGCGCGGTGCCGCTCCGTGCCAGCGCCCGGCTGTAGACGCCGCTTCCGCAGCCGAGGTCCAGGACCTTGAGCCGCGAGAGGTCGCCCAGCAGCCCGAACACGCTGGGGAATTCGAGGTCGCGGCGGAACGGCAGCCGCGAGAAGTCGTCGTAGATCTCGGCCAGTTCATCGAATTGCGTCATCGAGGACTCTTTCCGTGTGGGTCGCGGGAACAGCGGTGGTGGCCATCGGGCCTCCTCGGGGAGGGTGCGGAGAGGAATCGGGCCATACTCGTCCCGGGCACCGGGATCGGGATGAAACGCCGCGAGACCGGGGATATCTCCTACAGTTACCCATCGGCCCGCCCCCGAGCGCGGTCCGCCGTGATCGATGCGTGCACGCGTTGAACGCTTGTGCCATCGCGCACTCGACGGCATCGAACGAGGCGCACCGGGCACGTCCTGAGGAGAACAGGGGGCCGTGGCCCGCCATCAGCCCAACCGACACCTTGCCCGGCTGCTCAACGAGGCCCGCTGGAATCCGGCGGAACTGGCCAGGACCGTCAACGATCTGGGCGCGGCTCAGGGCCTGCGCCTGCGCTACGACCGCACCTCGGTCGCCCACTGGCTGACCGGATCCCGTCCCCGGCCTCCCATACCCGACCTGGTCGCCTCGGCGTTCAGCCGCCGCTGCGGACGGCTCGTCACGACGCGGGAGACCGGCCTCGCGCGGGGCCCGCAGGCGACCGAGGATCCGCTCCTGGCCGACCAGGACATGCCGGGCAACGCCCTGGACCGGCTCGCCGCCCTGACGCACGCCGACACCGACCCCGCGCGCCGGGCCGTGCTCACCGGCTCCGCCTATGACCTGGGGGCCACCAGCGCGACCTTCTGGAGCCCCGAGCGGCCCGCCGTCCCGCCGCCGGCACGCGCCGCGGGCCCCCGGGCCACCCCGGCCGACGTCCAGCGCCTGCGCTGGATGGTCCACATCTTCGCGGACCTCATGGAACGCCACGGCGGAGCCCACGCGCGCACCGCCCTGACCGCCTATCTGACCGACGACACAAGCCGTCTCCTCGCCGCTCCCGCCCGCCCCTCCCTGCGCCGGGAGTTGCTGAGCGGTGCGGGGCAACTCACCCATCTCCTGGCCCGTATGAGCATGGACGCGGGCCATCCGAGCCTGGCCCAGCGCTACTTCGCGGCGGCTCTGGGGCTCGCCCGCGAAGCCGACGACCGCGGCCTCTTCGCGACCACCCTGCGCGCCATGAGCACCCAGGCCCTGTACCTCGGGTTCGAGGAGCACGCCGGAGATCTCGCCGACGCGGCCGTCGACACCGCCGGCCGGCGCGCCGATCCGGCCCTCCGGGCCTTCGTCCTGAGCCAGCGCGCGCTCACCCACGCCCGCACGCGGCGCCGCCGCGAGGCCGTCAGGGATCTCACGGCGGCGGAGACGCAGCACGACCGCGCGACCGGCCTGCCAGGACCGTTCACCCACTACCCCCGGCCCGGACTCGACTACCAGCACGGCAGGACCCTGATCGCCCTGGGGGACACCGCGGGGGCGACGCGGCTCTTCTCCGGCGCGGCCGAGGCCCGTGCCGAGGACCGCCACAGATCAAGTGCCCTCACCCGGGCGCGGCTCGCCGACACGCTCCTGACCCTGGGTCACCTGGAGGAGTCCTGTGTCCAGTGGCACGTCTTCCTCGACCACTACCCCAGTCTGCGGTCGGCCCCCGCCGACCAGGCGCTCAGGCGTCTGCGCGGATCTCTGAGCGGATTCCGAAGACGGCCGTACGCCGCCGCCGTGCTCCACCGTGCCCGGGGCCTCACTGTCCCGCCGTCGCCCACCTGACCGGGGCGTATCCGAGCGGGACGTATCCGGCCGGGGCGACCCTGACCGGGGCGTCCGCAACGGGCTGAATGCAAAAGGATCGTCCATGCCCGAGGTGTAGCGCCACGCCACCCCCGGCGAACGGCCGGAGCGGGCGAGGCGCGGAGAGTGCACCCGCAGAATCGCTTCATGTCTGCTCCATTCGACCGAACGCGCCCACGGCGAAGGCCTCTTGCTCCGGATTCCCCGGCATACCCCGCATCTCATTTTCTGTACGTCCTGTACATTTTTCACAGAGCCCGCGAGAACCGCGAGACGCGCGTACGAGGAGAGGCACGCCATGAACCGTCCGTCAGCCCGCTACGTCCTGCCCGAGTTCACCGAGCGGACGACCAACGGGACCCGCACCCTCGACCCGTACTCGAAGCTCCTCGAAGAGCGGATCATCTTCCTCGGCACGCCGGTCGACGACACCGCGGCCAACGATGTGATCGCGCAGCTCATCCACCTCGAATACGCGGCGCCCGACCGGGACATCTCGCTCTACATCAACTCCCCGGGCGGGTCGATCAGCGCCATGTCCGCGATCTACGACACGATGCGGATCGTGACCTGCGACGTGGAGACCGTCTGCCTCGGACAGGCGGTCTCGACCGCCGCCGTACTGCTGGCCGCGGGGGCGCCGGGCAAGCGGCTGGCGCTGCCCGGCGCCCGGCTCGTCCTCCGGCAGCCCGCCATCGAGGAGCCGATCCAGGGCCGGCCGTCCGACCTGGAGATCCACGCGCGGGAGATGCTCCGACTGCGGTCGCTGCTCACGTCCATGCTGGTGCGTCACACCGGGCAGAGCACCGAGCGGATCACCGAGGACATCGAGCGCGACACGATCTTCGACGCGCCGGCCGCCCAGGCGTACGGACTGCTCGATCACGTCATCCGGAACCGCAAGACATCCCTCGACACGCCGCGCGACCCCTTCGGCGGGCGGTGAACGCCGGTGCCGGCACGGCGAGTCGTTCCCGTATGGACGCCGCCCATACGGGAACGACTCGCACGTTCGGCGTATGAACCGTCCGGACCAGTACGGGGTCCCAAGTTGCGCGAAGCGACCGGATCGTCCAGGCGCCCCGAACTCCCTTGCAGGTACGGCCCTCATCGGGGCTCGCGCCGCCGGCGTGACACACCCCTTCGCCACCCTTTTGGGGCATCCGTGATGAACTTCACATATCGTCGTTTCGTCTCGGATATCCACCTGTTCCTGCGTCAAGATCCGTGGGACGACAAGCCCCCGCCACCGCGGCGGGGCGGTCCGGGCGGACGCCGAGTCCTGCCGCCGCACCGGATGCCTGGTCGACAGGAGTGGATCGGCAGGAGTGGAGGACCCAGGCAGAACGGGACGACGCCCGGTGTGGTCGTCCCTCGGGGTGAAGTCGTGAGAGCGGCCGGGCAACTTCGCCAGCCCGAACCCGACAGGTCATCCTTCACAGGCGGCTGACGAAGGGTTGCGCATGACCGCGCAGACGAATGTCCCGTCTCTGCTGTCCAGGACCGGTGCGGTTTCGGTCCTCACACTCGCCGCGCTCGGCGGCACGATGCTCGTGCCCGGCGCCACGTCCGAGGCGGAGGCCGCCACGCGCGCGGTCAACGCCCTCAAGATCGCCGCCTCGAAGAAGGGCTCTCCGTACCGGTGGGGAGCCACGGGGCCCCACCGCTTCGACTGCTCCGGGCTGACGCTCTACTCGTTCAAGAAGGCCGGCAAGACGCTCCCCCGTACGGCCCAGCAGCAGTACAACTCATCCCGGCACATCTCTTCCTCCCAACGGCGCAAGGGGGACCTGGTGTTCTTCCACTGGGGCAACAGCGTCTACCACGTCGGTATCTACGCCGGCAGGGGGAGGATCTGGCACTCGCCCAAGACCGGGGCGCTGGTGCGGCTGGAGCGGATCTGGACCCGGAGCGTCCTCTACGGCCGGGTGAACTGACCGGGACGGGGCCGGGACCGCCCCGTCCCGGCCCCGGTCGGCCGGTCTCAGCTCACGTCGGCCGCCACCGGGACCGTCCATGGCAGGACGATCCAGACCGTCTTGCCCCCCTCCGCGGTCGGGGTGACGGAGAGCTGTCCCCCCTGCTCGGCGGTGAGCGAGCGGACGATCACCATGCCGCGGCCGTTGTCCTGCTGAACGGCCGCCGGCAGCCGTTGCGGCCAGCGCGGATGGCTGTCGGTGACTCCGACGCGCAGCTGCTCGTCACGTTCGAGCCGGACCTCCACGGTGAACGTGGGTGACTGCCCGAAGGTGTGCTGTACCGCGTTGGTGGCCAGTTCCGAGACGATCAGCCGGACCGTCTCGGCCATGTCCTCCCGCACCGGCAGCCCCCACTCGGCCAGCAGGTCCACGACGTATCTTCGCGCCGCGGTGACCGAGGCGGGATCGCTCGGCAGGGTGATGGATGCTTCCTGGTGGTCTGCCATGGCGACGCCGTCCCTTTCCCGCCGGGCCTGGCTCCGGCACAGAGCGAATGACTGCGCGGACGGCCTCGGACCGTGCTTCGCGTCAGCCTCCCACTGATCGTGCCGTTCCCAGGGCCGATCCACCGAGATCTGCATATATCTGTCGCTCAAAGCGGTGAACTCTGCAACGCGAGACCGTATTTGGGCGCCGGAAAGATATCTTCTCCGCCGCGGCGCCCGAGGGCGCGACGAACACTGGGCGGGGAGGCAATCATTCATGCGGCATATTCCAGCGGTGCGCCGGCGCAGGCTCGGCGAGGAATTGCGCAAGCTGCGGCAAGGCGCGGGACTGACGAGCGGCCAGACCGCGCGGCTGCTCGGCTGGCACCAGTCGAAGGTCAGCCGGCTCGAGACGGGTGTCAGCGGGGTGAAGGACGAGGATCTGGCCGGACTGCTCGACGCGTTCGGCGTCACCGACGCACAACAACGGCTGCTGCTGGGCGCCTTGGCGGGGACCACCAGCAGCGGCCAGGGGTGGTGGATGGCGTACGGCGGCGTGATCCCGCCACAGTACCGGGACTTCATCAGCCTGGAGTCCCAGGCCCGCACCGCGCGCACGCTGGAGACTTCCGTGGTCCCCGGGCTGCTCCAGACCCCCGCGTACGCCCGTGCCGTGACCCGTGCCGCGCTCGGCGGACTGCCCGCCACGACGGTCGACTCCCTGGTCGAGGTGCGGCTCGCCCGCCAGGAGGTGCTGCGCGCCGACATACCCCTGGAGCTGCACGCCGTGCTGGACGAGGCCGTTCTGCGCCGTGAGGTGGGCGGGCCCGGCGTGATGCGGGAGCAGTTGCAGCGGCTCTCGGAGCTGGCCCGTCTTCCGCATGTCTGCCTTCAGGTGCTGCCGTTCACGGCCGGCGGCTATGTAGGACTTACCGGCCCTTTCGTTATCTTCTCATTCCCGCACATTACTGATCTGGATTTGGTCGTTCTCGACCATTTGACGAATAGCCTCTATCTGGAGCGGAAAGAAGACCTTGAGGCGTACTGCGCGGCGTTCGGCACCATGCAGGCGCATGCCCTCTCGACAGAGGATTCATTGGATCTCATCGCCGGGATCGGTGACGGCGCCTAGGGAGCATCATGACCCCCCACCTGACATGTCCATCCGCATGGCATCGCAGCAGCTACAGCACCGGCGCGAACAACTGTGTGGAGTGCGCCCCCATCGCCGTGGGCGGACTGGCCGTACGTGACTCCAAGGAAGTGACCCGACCCCATCTGTTCTTCTCGGCGGACGCGTGGACTTCCTTCGTCTCCGCGCTGCGCGACGAGGCGCCCGCGCACTGACCGCTCGGGCCCGGTCGGCTCAGCTCGCGTCCCCCGGCGCGAGCGCGACGATCGTGTCCACCGCCGTGCCGATCTGCTGATCCGTCAGATCGGCACGCGCGGTGAGCCGGATCCTGGAGATGCCGTCCGGCACCGAGGGCGGACGGAAGCACCCCACGGCCAGCCCCGCCGCACGGCACTCCGCGGCCCAGCGCACCGCCGCCTCGGGGGACGGCGCCCGCACGGAGACCACGGCGGCGTCCGGTCGTACGGCCGTCAGGCCCGCCCCGGTCAGCAGCCGGTGCAGCGTACGGGCCACCTCACGCGCCCGCTCCGGCCGGGCGGGCTCGCGGCGCAGCAGCCGCAGACTCTCCAGCGCGCCTCCCACGGCCGCCGGCGCCAGTCCGGTGTCGAAGATGAACGTACGGGCGGCGTTGACCAGATGGCCGATGACCCGTGCAGGGCCGAGTACCGCGCCGCCCTGGCTGCCCAGGGACTTCGAGAGCGTGACGGTGGCCACCACACCGTTGGCGCCGGCGATACCCGCCGCGTACGGCGTGCCCCGGCCCCCCGCGCCGAGCACCCCCAGTCCGTGCGCGTCATCGACGAGCAGCGCCGCGCCCCGGGTTCGGCAGACCTCGGCGAGTTCGCCGAGCGGCGCCGCGTCGCCGTCCACGGAGAACACCGCGTCGCTCACCATGAGCGCCCGCCGCCCGGCGTGCGCGTCGAGTGTCTTGCGTACGGCCTCGGGTTCGGCGTGCGGGACGACCACGGTCTCGGCGCGCGAGAGCCGGCAGCCGTCCACGATCGAGGCGTGATTGCCCGCGTCGGACAGCAGCAGCGAGTCGCGGGCCGTGAGCGCGGTGAGGGCGGCCAGATTGGCCGCGTATCCGGAGGAGAGGACGAGCGCGGCCTCGAAGCCGCAGAACGCGGCCAGTTCACTCTCCAGTTCGGCGTGCAGTTCGGTGCTGCCCGTGACCAGCCGGGAGCCGGTGGCGCCGGCGCCCCAGCGGCGCGCGGCCTCCGCCGCCGCGCCGGTCACGGCAGGGTGGCGGGTGAGCCCCAGATAGTCGTTGCTCGCCAGGTCCAGCAGCCCGGATTCGGCGGGGCGCGGCCGGAGCGTACGGACCAGACCCGACCGTTCACGGCGGCGCGCCTCGTCGTCGGTCCAGTCGAAGGGGTCGCGCTCCATGGTCCGGTCCTTTTGTAGGCAACGCACAGACCTTAGCCGGGCCGCCACGGGGGCAGGGTGTGGTCATACACACACGTCGATCCGATGGCCTTGTGGGATTCCTCCTTTTCCCAGACGTCCTCCGTGGGCAAGGATCAGCACCATGGACCTGCTGAACACGCTGGTGGAGAAGGGCCTGCGGCGCGAGCCGCCGACCCGCGAAGAAGCGCTCGCCGTACTGGCGGCCTCCGACGACGAACTGCTCGATGTGGTGGCCGCGGCCGGGAAGGTGCGCCGCCAGTGGTTCGGGCGGCGGGTGAAGCTCAATTATCTGGTCAATCTGAAGTCCGGGCTGTGCCCCGAGGACTGCTCGTACTGTTCGCAGCGGCTCGGCTCCAAGGCCGAGATCCTCAAGTACACCTGGCTGAAGCCCGACGAGGCGTCGAAGGCGGCGGCCGCCGGAGTGGCGGGCGGGGCGAAGCGGGTCTGTCTGGTCGCGAGCGGCCGGGGGCCGACGGACCGGGATGTCGACCGGGTCTCGCAGACCATCGAGGCGATCAAGGAGCAGAACGAGGACGTCGAGATCTGTGCCTGTCTCGGGCTGCTCTCGGACGGCCAGGCGGAGCGGCTGCGGGCCGCGGGCGCCGACGCGTACAACCACAACCTCAATACGTCCGAGGGCACCTACGGCGACATCACCACCACCCACACCTACGCGGACCGGGTGGACACCGTACAGCGGGCGCAGACCGCCGGGCTGTCCGCGTGTTCGGGGCTGATCGCCGGCATGGGCGAGAGTGACGCGGATCTGGTCGATGTCGTCTTCTCGTTGCGCGCGCTGGACCCGGACTCGGTGCCGGTCAACTTCCTCATCCCGTTCGAGGGGACACCGCTCGCCAAGGAGTGGAACCTCACCCCGCAGCGCTGTCTGCGCATTCTGGCCATGACGCGGTTCGTCTGCCCCGATGTGGAGGTCAGGCTCGCGGGCGGGCGCGAGGTGCATCTGCGCTCGATGCAGCCCCTCGCGCTCCACCTGGTCAACTCGATCTTCCTCGGGGACTATCTGACCAGCGAGGGCCAGGAGGGCAAGGCGGACCTGGAGATGATCGCGGACGCGGGTTTCGAGGTGGAGGGCGCGGACACGACCACGCTGCCCGAGCACCGTCGCGACGGGTGCGGTCCGTGTGGCGGAGACGGGTCCCGGACGTCCGCTGACACTGCTCCGGCCGACGCGGCCGATCCGCTCACGGACACCGGGGCGCCCCGTACGGACCTGGTGGCGGTGCGCCGTCGCGGCGCCGGCACCGACCTGGCGCCCAATGCCTGAGACGGCCCCCGGTGAACTGCTGGCCCTGGACCGGGCCCATGTCTGGCATCCGTACGGCCCCATGCCCGGCCGTGCCGAACCGCTGGTCGTGGAGTCCGCGTCCGGGGTTCGGCTGCGGCTCGCCGAACCCGCCCACGGACAGCGCGAGTTGGTCGACGGCATGTCGTCCTGGTGGTCGGCGATCCATGGTTACAACCACCCCGTGCTCAACGCGGCGGCGCACGGCCAGCTGGACCGTATGAGCCATGTGATGTTCGGCGGGCTCACCCACGAGCCCGCCGTGCGGCTCGCGGCGCTGCTCGTCGACATCACTCCGGAACCGCTGCGCCATGTGTTCCTCGCCGACTCGGGCTCGGTGTCGGTCGAGGTCGCGGTGAAGATGTGTCTCCAGTACTGGCGTTCGGTGGGCCGTCCGGCGAAGCGGCGGCTGCTGACCTGGCGGGGCGGCTACCACGGGGACACCTGGCAGCCGATGTCCGTGTGCGACCCCGACGGCGGGATGCATGACCTCTGGTCGGGGGTGCTGCCCCGGCAGATCTTCGCGGACGCGCCGCCCGCGGGGTACGAGGAGACGTACGCCGACGGCCTGCGCGCGCTCATCGCCCGCCACGCGGACGAACTGGCGGCGGTCATCGTCGAGCCGGTGGTCCAGGGCGCGGGCGGGATGCGCTTCCACTCCCCCGCGTATCTGCGGGTCCTGCGCGAGGCGTGCGACGAGCACGATGTGCTGCTGATCCTCGACGAGATCGCGACGGGGTTCGGTCGTACGGGGACGCTCTTCGCCGCCGAGCAGGGGGGCGTCTCGCCGGATGTGATGTGTGTCGGCAAGGCGTTGACCGGCGGGTATCTCACGATGGCGGCCACGCTGTGCACCTCACGGGTGGCCGAGGGCATCTCGCGCGGCGAGGTCCCGGTACTGGCGCACGGACCGACGTTCATGGGCAATCCCCTGGCCGCCTCGGTCGCCCGCGCCTCGATCGAGCTGCTGCTCGACCAGGACTGGGCGCGGGAGGTCAAGCGGATCGAGGCGGGCCTGCGCGAGGGGCTCGCGCAGGCCGCGTCCCTTCCCGGTGTACGGGAGGTACGGGTGCTGGGCGCCATCGGCGTGGTCCAGCTGGACCACGCGGTGGACATGGAGGCCGCGACACGGGCGGCGGTACGGGAGGGCGTATGGCTGCGGCCGTTCCGCGACCTCGTGTACACCATGCCGCCGTATGTCACGGATGACCGGGATGTCGAACGGATCTGCCGCGCGGTGACGGCGGCGGCGAGAGAGGGCTGAAGCATGCCGGTGGTGATCGTGACGGGAACCGGGACGGAGATCGGCAAGACCGTCGTCACGGCGGCGATGGCGGCCGTCGCGCTGGCGCGTGGGCGTACGGTCGCGGTGCTCAAGCCCGCGCAGACCGGTGTCGGCCCCGGCGAGCCGGGTGATGTGGCGGAGGTCGCGCGGCTGGCGGGACCGGTCACCGCCGTCGAACTGGCGCGATTCCCCGAGCCGTTGGCCCCCGCGACCGCGGCACGGCGGGCCGGGGCGCCGCCGGTGGGGCCGGACGAGATCGCCGTCGCGGCCGAGAAGCTGGCCACCGAGCACGATCTGGTGCTGGTCGAGGGCGCGGGCGGACTGCTCGTACGGTTCGACGAGACCGGCGCGACGCTCGCGGACGCGGCCCGGCTGCTGGGGGCGCGAGTGCTGGTGGTGGCCCCCGCCGGGCTCGGCACGCTGAACATGACCGCACTGACCGCGGAGGCGCTGCGCGCGAGATCACTGACGCTTGACGGGGTCGTGATCGGCCGCTGGCCCGCCGTGCCCGATCTCGCGGCGCGCTGCAATCTGGCGGATCTGCCGGACTCGGCGGGTGCGCCGCTGCTGGGCGCCGTCCCGGAGGGCGCGGGCGGGCTGGCTCCGGAGGAGTTCCGGGAGCGTGCGGTGTCCTGGCTGGCGCCGCGCCTGGACGGACGGTGGGACGCGGGGACGTTCGCGCGGGAGGCGTCCGTCGGAGACGGCTGAGGCAGCTGAGGCAGCTGCGGCAGCTGCGGCAGCTGCGGCAGCTGCGGCGGCCGGGGCGGAGGAGACCGCCGGGTGAACGGGGTGGCCGGGGCAGCCGGACATCTCCAGGGGTGTCCGGACGGTCTCAGAGGCTCCAGCCGCGCAGTTCGGCGGCGATGGACTGGACGTCGGCCGTGCCGTCCTTGACCAGTTTCGCCAGGTCCCGGACGCGCTCGGGCGAGGTCACGACCCGCAGCCCGCTCGCCACCAGATAGCCGTAGGCCACGGCGGAGGCGAACAACGCGTTGGAACGTTCCAAGGCCGGGACGTGCAGCAGCAACTGAAGCAGAGCGGCGGCCCGTGCGTGCGGGTCGCCGTAGACGGGCGTGCCGAATATCTCCGCCTCGTGGCGGCTGACGGCGGCGACCAGCGCGCCCCAGTCGGTGACCTGCGGATCGCCGGGTGTGTTGTGCTCCGCGACCATGAGGAGCCAGGCGAGCTCGATCCGAAGGGTCAACGCGCGCCCGCGCGCTCCGCGCCGAACTCCTCGGTGAAGACCGATTCGTACTGCTTCATGAAGTCGGCGGCGGACTCCACGAACGTACGCCCGGCCTCACCCGCGTCGCGTTTGACCAGTTCCTCGATATAGCGGTTCACGCTCATCCCCCGTTCGGAGGCCCGCAGGCGCGCGGCCTCCGCGGTGGTCTCGTCCACGCGTACGTTCAGCTGCGTCTTGGCCATACCACAAAGCTAGCGCGTCAGCGCTAGCAACGGCAAGACGGCCAGGGCGCGCCCCCTCCCCCGGTGGCGGCGTACTACCCCCGGTGGCGGTGGGGCGCCTAGGGTCGGCTCCATGACCATGACACGCCCTTTCCGGTTCGGTGTGAACATGACGACGCCCGATGTCGGCGACGCCTGGCGCGCACGGTGCGTACGGGCGGAGTCGCTCGGCTACGACGTGATCCAGGTGCCGGACCATCTGGGGATGGTCGCTCCGTTCCCGGCGCTGGTGGCCGCGGCGGCGGTGACCCAGCGGCCCCGGCTCGGCACCTTCGTACTCAACACCGCCTTCTGGAACCCGGCGCTGCTCGCCCGGGAGATCGCGACCACGGACGCCCTGACCGGGGGCCGTCTCGAGGTCGGGCTCGGCACCGGTTATGTGCGGGAGGAGCACGAGCGGGCCGGTCTGGAGTTCCTTCCGCCCGGCGAGCGGGTCGGTCATCTGATCCGTACGGTCGCGGAGCTGGACCGGCTGCTCTGCGACGAGACGGAGCTGCCCCGGCCCGTACAGCGGCCCCGGCCGCCCCTGCTGATCGGCGGGAACGGCGACCGGATGCTGCGGCTGGCCGCCGAGCGCGCCGAGATCGCCGCGTTCACCGGGGGCCGGGCCACCAACGTGGGCAGTATGCGGCCGCTCGCCGCCCGGGAGCTGGCCGAGCGCGTCGAGGCGTACCGGGGTTTCGAGGCCGGGCGGGCGGTCCCCGCCGAGCTGAATCTGCTGCTCCAGTACGTCGCCGTCACCCCGGACCGCGGGGCGGCGGTCCGGGACCTGCCGGCGATAGCACCGGGGCTGACCGAGGACGAGCTGCTGGATCTGCCGCTGATCGCGGTCGGTACCGTGCGGCAGATCGCCGACCAGCTGCGGGGGCTGCGCGAACACCTCGGCTTCAGCTTTTTCTCCGTCCTCGACCCCTTCATGGAGGCGCTCGGTCCGGTGATCGAGGAGCTGAGCGGCAGCTGACCACGGAGTGGAATCCGTTCGACCCGCCTGTCCGGACGGTGATGGGATCGCCGTATGAACGATTTCCGGATACGGGCCGCCACGCCGGCCGACCTCGACGCGGTGCTGTCCTTCTGGAAGGACGCCGCGGAGGGCACCAGCATCACGGACGACCGCGACGGCGTGGAGCGGCTCGTGGCCCGCGACCCCGAGTCCCTGATCCTCGCGGAACGGCTCCCCGCGGAGCGGATCCCCGCGGACCGGGACGGTGCGTGGGCGGGCGCGAGGGCGGGCACGGTGATCGTGGGCACGGTGATCGCGGGCTTCGACGGCTGGCGCTGTCATCTCTACCGGCTCGCGGTCCATCCGGACCAGCGGCGTCTGGGCATCGGCACGGCACTGCTGACGGCGGCGGAGGAGCGCTTCGTGCGGCTGGGCGGGCGGCGTGGCGACGCGATGGTGCTGGACGGCAACGAACGGGCGCACCACGCCTGGCGGGCGTCCGGCTACGGCCCTCAGCCGCAGTGGACCCGCTGGGTGAAGCCGCTGGGGGGCGGCTGATCCGTCCGGCACCGCGGGCGCGCCGCACCGCGCGGACGACGCCGGACGGCCGACATCGCGCGGTCCTCCCCCCGCTGACGGATCATGAGACGGAGGTGAATCGATGACCGATGTGCTTCCGCTCGTCGTGGCGGTGCTGCTGTCGCTCGCCTGCGGGGCCTTCGTGGCGGCGGAATTCTCCCTCACCACCGTCGAGCGCGGTGAGCTGGAGCGGGCGGCCGAGCGCGGGGAACGGGGCGCGGCGGGGGCGCTGAAGGCCGTACGGAGCCTCACCTTCCAGCTCTCCGGCGCCCAGCTCGGGATCACCGTGACCAATCTGGTCGTGGGCATGCTCTCCGAGCGGTCCATCGCCCGGCTGATCCGCGGACCGGTCGAGGCCGTGGGGCTGTCCCCCTCCGTCGCCTCCTCGGTGGCGCTGGTGATCGGTACGGCCCTGTCGACCCTGTTCCTGATGGTCGTCGGCGAGCTGGTCCCGAAGAACTGGGCGATCTCCTCGCCGCTGGCCGTCGCCAAGGTGGTGGCCACCCCCCAGCGGTACTTCACCGCGGTCTTCCGTCCGTTCATCGGCCATCTCAACAACACCGCGAACCGGATCGTGCGCGGCCTCGGCCTCGAACCCACCGAGGAGCTGGCCTCCGCCCGCGGCCCGCAGGAGCTGGCCGCCCTGGCGCGGCACTCCGCGAAGGAGGGCGCGCTGGAGGCGGACACCGCCGAGCTGTTCGTACGGACGCTCAGCCTGTCCGCGCTGACCGCCGAGAACGTGATGACCCCACGGGTGCAGGTGATGGCCCTCGACGTGCGCGCCACCGCGCAGGACGTCGCCAACGCCAGCCGCGCCACCGGCCTGTCGCGCTTTCCGGTCTACCGGGGCAGCCTCGACACCGTCGTCGGCACCGCGCACATCAAGGACGTACTGGCGGTCCCCGCCGAGCGGCGGACCCGGCAGCCGGTGTCCGGCCTGCTGCGGGACCCGCTGCTGGTGCCGGAGAGCCTGACGGTGGACCAGTTGCTCGACCGGTTGTCGGGCGGCGCCACGATGGCCGTCGTCATCGACGAGTACGGCGGGACGGCGGGCGTGGTGACGCTGGAGGACATCGTCGAGGAGGTCGTCGGCGAGGTGCGCGACGAACACGATCCGCAGGAGACCCCCGGGCTGGCGCTGCTGGGCGAGGACGCGGAGGGGCATGGACTCTGGTCGGCGGACGGCGCCGCGCGGGCCGACCAGCTGAGGGCCGTCGGGCTGCGGATGCCGGAGGGGCCGTACGAGACGCTCGCCGGTCTGGTCGCCACGGAGCTGGGCCGTATCCCCGCCGAGGGCGACCGCCTCGCACTGGACGGCTGGGATCTGGAGGTCGTGGACGCCACGGGCCGGCGCGCGGCCCGGCTGCTGCTGCGCGCGCCGCCCGGCGCGGCCGGTGGGGACAGCGAGGAGGAGGCATGATCACCGCGCTCCAGTTGTTCATCGGTCTGCTGACGCTGGTCGTCAACGCCTTCTTCGTCGCGTCCGAGTTCGCCCTGATCTCCGTACGCCGCAGCCAGGTCGAGCCGGAGGCGGAGGCCGGCAACCGGCGGGCGCACAGCGTCATCTGGGGCCTGGAGCATGTGTCGGCGCTGCTGGCGGCGGCGCAGCTGGGCATCACGCTGTGCACGCTGGTGCTCGGTATCGTCGCCGAGCCCGCCATCGCGCATCTGCTGGAGCCGCTCTTCGACGCGGTGGGGGTGCCGCACGGTCTGGTGCATCCGATCTCGTTCGTGATCGCGCTCACCGTGGCCACGTATCTGCACATGCTGATGGGCGAGATGGTGCCGAAGAACGTCGCCCTGGCCGGTCCCGTGCGGGCGGCGCTGCTGCTCGGCCCGCCGCTGGTCGCGCTGGCGCGGGGGCTGCGCCCGGTGATCTTCACGGTCAACGCCTTCGCCAACGCTCTGCTGCGACTGCTCCGGGTGGAGACGAGGGACGAGGTGAGCGCCACCTTCTCCGACGACGAGCTGGCCCGGCTGGTCACGGACGCGGGCCACGCGGGGCTGCTGGACGACCGCGAGGCCGAGCGGCTGCACGACGCGCTGGAGCTGGGACGCCGGCCGGTGCGCGATGTGGTGATGCCCCTGGAGCGGGTGGTCACCGCGCGGCTCGGCATCACTCCGGAGGGGCTGGAGCGCCTGGCGGTGGAGACGGGATTCTCGCGCTTCCCGGTGGTGGACACCGCGCGCCGGATCCTCGGCTATCTCCATGTGAAGGACGCGCTGGACGCCGCACCGCGCGACGAGCCGTTCGCCGTCCGGGGGATGCGGGCGATCGCGCGGGTACGGGCCACGACGCCGATGGACGACGTACTGACGGCGATGCGCCGCAGCCGTACGCATCTGGCCGCCGTCGAGGACGAGGAGGGCAGGCTGGAAGGGCTGGTGACGATGGAGGACGTACTGCGCGAGCTGGTCGGCAGGCACGCGTAGGGGTGGCTCGTGGGCCCTGTCTTCAGGGTCCCGGCGCGACCCCTCGCGGTCCCGCCGGGACCCCTTGAAACGCGGTGCATACCGAGCGGTACGATCGCTCCGCCATGGAGATGAATGCCAACTACACCAGTTTCGTTGCGATCGGTGACTCCTTCACCGAGGGCATGTCCGACGTCCTCCCCGACGGCTCGTACCGCGGCTGGGCGGATCTGCTCGCGGCCCGGCTCGCGGCCCGTACGCCCGGATTCCGGTACGCGAATCTCGCCGTACGCGGAAAGCTCATCGGCCAGATCGTCGGGGAACAGGTGGATGTCGCCGCCGCGATGAAACCGGACCTGGTGACGCTGGTCGGCGGACTCAACGACACCCTGCGGCCGAAGGTCGACATGGGGCGGGTGCGCGGACTGCTCGCCGAGGCGGTGGAACGGCTCGCCCCGGCCTGCGGGCAGCTGGTGCTGATGCGCAGCCCCGGCCGCAACGGTCCGGTGATGGAGCGATTCCGGCCGCGGATGGAGGAGCTGTTCTCCTTCGTGGACGAACTGGCCGCCCGCCACGGCGCGCTCGTCGTCGACCTGTACGGGGTTCCGGCCCTCGGTGATCAGCGGCTGTGGGACGTGGACCGGCTGCATCTCACCGGCGAGGGCCACCGCCGGGTCGCCGAGGCCGTCTGGCAGACGCTGGGGCTGGACGCCGAGGACGACTGGCGCGCGGAGCTGCCGCAGGCCGTGCCCGCGGGATGGCCCGCGCGGCGGACGAGCGACCTCCGGTTCGCCCGGCAGCATCTCGGGCCGTGGATCATGCGCCGGGTAACGGGACGCTCGTCGGGGGACGGGCGGCCCGCGAAGCGGCCGGAGCTGCTGCCGTACGAGACACCGGCGTCCGCCGCCGCACCGGTACCCGATCCCGACGCCTGATCCAAGGTCCTGTCCGGCCCCGGCGCCCGCCCCGGCCCGGCCCCGGCCGGCGACTCTCGTAGCAAGCCACAAAAACGCCCGCGGCGCTGGCCTGCACAAAGCGCCTATAGAATCCCTTCACGTGACTGCCAAGCCTCGTATCCCCAATGTCCTTGCCGGCCGCTACGCCTCGACGGAGCTGGCCGTGCTGTGGTCCCCCGAGCAGAAGGTGAAGCTGGAGCGTCAGCTCTGGCTCGCCGTACTGCGGGCCCAGCGGGACCTCGGGATCGAGGTCCCGGAGTCCGCGCTCGCCGACTACGAGCGCGTCCTCGACCAGGTCGATCTGGCGTCGATCGCCGAGCGCGAGAAGGTCACCCGGCACGATGTGAAGGCACGGATCGAGGAGTTCAACGCGCTCGCCGGCCATGAGCAGGTGCACAAGGGGATGACGTCCCGCGATCTGACGGAGAACGTCGAACAGCTCCAGATCCGGCTGTCCCTGGAGCTGACGCGGGACCGTACGGTCGCGGTGCTGGCCCGTCTCGGCAAGCTCGCGGGCGAGTACGGGGAGCTGGTCATGGCCGGCCGCTCGCACAACGTCGCCGCGCAGGCCACCACGCTCGGCAAACGGTTCGCGACGGCCGCGGACGAACTGCTCGTCGCGTACGGACGCCTGGACGACCTCCTCGGCCGCTACCCGCTGCGCGGGATCAAGGGCCCGGTCGGCACCGCGCAGGACATGCTCGACCTGCTGGGCGGCGACACCGCGAAGCTGGCCGAGCTGGAGCGCCGCATCGCCGGACACCTCGGCTTCGCCCAGGCCTTCACCTCGGTCGGCCAGGTGTATCCGCGCTCGCTCGACTACGACGTGGTGACCGCGCTGGTGCAGCTGGCGGCGGCGCCGTCGTCGGTCGCCAAGACCATCCGGCTGATGGCCGGGCACGAGCTGGTGACCGAGGGCTTCAAGCCCGGCCAGGTCGGCTCCTCGGCGATGCCCCACAAGATGAACACGCGCTCCTGCGAGCGGGTCAACGGCCTCATGGTGATCCTGCGCGGCTACGCGTCGATGACCGGCGAGCTGGCGGGCGACCAGTGGAACGAGGGCGATGTCTCCTGCTCGGTGGTCCGCCGGGTGGCGCTGCCCGACGCGTTCTTCGCGTTCGACGGGCTGCTGGAGACCTTCCTGACGGTCCTCGACGAGTTCGGCGCGTTCCCCGCGGTCGTGGCGCGCGAGCTGGACCGCTATCTGCCGTTCCTGGCCACGACCAAGGTGCTGATGGGCGCGGTACGGGCCGGGGTGGGCCGCGAGGCGGCGCACGAGGTCATCAAGGAGCACGCCGTGGCCTCGGCCCTCGCCATGCGCGAACAGGGCGCCGAACGCAACGAGCTTCTCGACCGGCTGGCCGCGGACGACCGTATGCCGCTCGACCGGGCCGCACTGGACGCGCTGATGGCGGACAAGCTCTCCTTCACGGGGGCGGCGGAGGACCAGATCGCGACGGTGGTGTCCCGCGTCGAGGAGATCGTGAAGCGCCACCCGGAGGCCGCGGGCTACACGCCGGGCTCGATCCTGTGACCGCCGGACTGTGACCCGCCGGACTGTGACCCGCCGACCTGTGATCCCCGGCCTGTGATCTCCGGATGAGGCCCGAGGAACTCGAAGCCGCCCGCGACCGCGTCATCCCCGACGTGGTCGCGGGCGGGCTGCGTGTGCTGTTCTGCGGCATCAACCCGGGCCTGATGTCCGCGGCCACCGGCCACCACTTCGCCCGCCCCGGCAACCGGTTCTGGCCGGTACTGCACCTGTCCGGCTTCACCCCGCGCCGGCTGCTGCCCGCCGAGCAGAACGAGCTGCTGACGTACGGCCTGGGCATCACGAACGTGGCGGCGCGGGCGACGGCGCGGGCCGACGAGCTGACCGCCGAGGAGTTCCGCGAGGGCGGCCGGATCCTCACGGCCAAGGTGGAGCGGCTGCGGCCGGGCTGGCTGGCGGTGGTGGGCATCACGGCGTACCGGACCGCCTTCGACGACAAGAAGGCACGGATCGGACCGCAGGAGCGGACGATAGGCGACACGAGGATCTGGGCACTGCCCAACCCGAGCGGGCTGAACGCGCACTGGACGGCGGAGACGATGGCGGAGGAGTTCGCGCGACTGCGGACGGCCGCGGCCTCGTAGCGGACGTCGAAGGGCATGGTCCGACAGTGCTTGGCCCGTTCGGACGCGATGCGGTGCGCCGCGTGAAGTGGCCGGGCGGCAGGAGAACAATGAGACGCATGGCTCATATCTCGCCGGGCGGCCCTCCGTCTCCGTTGAGCTGGGAGACGCCCGCGGAGCGCGCCGACCGCAACCTGCTCGAACTCCTCCAGGAACTGAGGGTCGTGCAGACCGGCGTGCAGATCGTCTTCGCCTTTCTTCTCGGCGTGGCCTTCACCGACCGGTTTCTGCGCCTCGACACCTTCGAACGCGGCACGTATGTGGTGACGTTGCTGCTCACGGTGGTCTCCTCGGCCGTGCTCGCGACTCCGGTCGCACTGCACCGCGGTCTGTTCCACCGGGGCGCCAAGATCCGGATCGTCGCCGTGTCCGCGCGGTTCGCCGAAGTCGGGCTGGTCTTCCTCGCCCTCGCCCTCAACGGCGTTGTTCTCCTGCTCATGGATGTCGTCCTCGGCCTGACCGCCGCCGTCACGGTCACGGCCGTCACCCTCATCCTCTTCGCCGGCCTGTGGTTCGTCCTCCCGAGGGCACTGCGCCGCCCGGCCCTTGAGGTGCCCGTCGAGCCCCGGTGAACGGCCCGGCACGATCGTCTACGGCGGATCCGTCTCGGTGACGGCCACGACGATACGGAACGGCCGCTCCCCGGCCTCACCGTCCGCGCCCGTCTCCCCCGCCGCCCCTTCCTCCCCCGCCGCGCCCAGCGCGAGCCAGCGGCCCTCCCACCGCCACAGGTGGAGCCAGGCGAAGGAGCCGCTCAACTCGCACCAGGGGTCCGGTATCTGCTCACCCTCACTGACGCGGGTCCGCACGCTCCACAGGCTGATGTAGTACGGCTCACCGAACCGGGCGGTGAGAATGCCGGTCAGCGCGGTGTGCTCCGCACCGTGCTGATCCGCGTCCGCCACACCGTCCCCCCGGAACAGATCGGCGAGGTGGTAGCCGGGACCGCTGCTGCCCACCTCGGTGGTGCCGCGCTCCGCGGGGAAGGCGCGGACACGCAGCAGCTCGATGACGGCGAGTTGCTGTGCGGTGGTCATGCGTCCAGTAAACCTTCACGCACTGACATGTGGCTGCCCGTCAGGTGGCCGTACGGCCACCGGCCCGCCCCACCCCGTTCAGTTCACGACGCCCGCGGTGGCACGCGCCACTCGCAGCACCGGCGGCCACCGAGTACCATCCGCCTACACGCGCACGAGCTGGGAGGACACACCGTGGGGCGGCTGACCGGTGGAGACCCTTCGCTCCTGCGGCGGATCAACTCCGCGGTGGTGCTGCACTCCCTGCGCGACGCCGGTGATCTCACGCTGACGGATCTGACGCGGATCACGGGGCTCTCCCGGCCGACGGTCGAGGGCGTGGTGGAGGGTCTGATCGAAACAGGCCTGGTCATGGAGTCCGCGCCGGCGGAGGGCGGGACCCGTAAGCAGGGCCGCCCGGCGCGCCGGTTCCGGTTCCGGGTCGAGGCCGGGTATCTGCTGGGCATCGAGATCGGGCCGCACCGCGTGGCCGCGCTGATCTCCGGACTGGACGGCCGGATCATCGGCGCCGGCTCGCGTGTGGTCTCGGAGACGGCCGACGCGGACGAGCGCCTCGAACGCGTACGGCAGGTCGTCACCGATGTGCTGCGCCGCACGGGCGTGTCACGCGGCGCGCTGCGCGCGGTCGGCGTCGGCAGCCCCGGCATCGTGGAGGCGGACGGGACGGTACGGCTCGGCACCGCGCTGCCGCAGTGGACGGGGCTGCCGCTCGGCGAGCGGCTGCGGCGCTCGTTCCGCTGTCCGGTGCTGGTGGAGAACGACGCCAACGCGGCGGCCGTGGCCGAGCAGTGGAAGGGCGCGGCCATCGACTCCGACGACATCGTCTTCGTCCTGGCCGGGCTCAGCCCCGGGGCGGGCGCCCTGATCGGCGGGCGGCTGCACCGCGGCTTCGGCGGGGCCGCGGGCGAGATCGGCGCGCTGCATCTGCTGGGGCGCGGCGAGACGCCGGAGACACTGCTGTCGACGACGGACGAGCCGCTGCACCCGCTCGACGAGCAGGCGGTGGCGAAGGTCTTCGCCGATGCCAAGGGCGGGGACGTCCGGGCGCAGGAGGCCGTCGAGCGGTTCACCCAGCGGCTGGTGCACGATGTGGCGGCGCTGGTGCTGGCGCTGGATCCGGAGGTGGTGGTGGTCGGCGGCTGGGCCGCCGGGCTCGACGGCGTACTGGACCCGCTGCGCGACGAACTCTCCCGCTTCTGTCTGCGCCCGCCGCGCGTCGCGCTCTCGCTGCTCGGCGAGGCGGCGGTGGCCACGGGTGCGCTGCGGCTGGCCCTCGACCATGTCGAGGAGCAGCTGTTCGCGGTGGAGGGAACGGTGACGGCCCGCCGCTGAGCGACGGGCCGTACGGACCGGACGAGGCGAACGCGTCTCAGGACGCGCGGCGCTCCTGCGGCTCCTCGCTGATCTCCAGGTCGCCGGAGTCCCCGAAGGTGAGACGGCAGGTGTCGGCGCGGTACGTGGCCACCGACACGGCGGCGGTACGGCCCGCCACGACATAGCGCGTCGTGACGACGAGGACGGGAGCGCCGGGCAGCCGGTCCAGCTCCCGGGCGTCGTCGGCGCGCGCGGAGCCCAGTTCCACGGCGCGGTCCTGGCCGTCGAGACCGAGGCGCTGGAGCTCGCGCAGGACGGAGCGGGCGCGCGCCGGGCCCTCGGGCACGTCGATGGCCGACAGCTCGGGCACCGACGAGGCGGGTACGTAGAGCAGCTCCGCCGCGACGGACTGACCGTGCGTGGAGCGGACCCGGCGGACGGTGTGGACCTCTTCGTCGGCGGCCGTCTCCAGCAGCCTGGCCACCGCGGCGGGCGCGGGCGCCGTGGCGCAGCCGACGGGCTGCCAGGCGTCCCCTACGGTGCCCGGCCATTCGTGCTGGGTGGTGGAGACGTCGACGCCGACGCGCGGCGGGGCGACGGTCGTGCCGACCCCGCGGCGGCGCTGGAGCCTGCCTTCCAGCTCCAGCTGTTCGAGCGCTTGCCTGAGCGTGGCGCGGGCGACTCCGAAACGGGCGGCGAGGTCACGCTCGTTCGGCAGGACCTCCCCCACCGCGAAGTCGGAGTCGAGCGCTTCGCCGAGCACGGTCTTGAGGTGCCAGTACTTAGGCTCCGGCACTGCTTCCAGCTGCGTGGTCCCCACCCTGATCCTCCGCAATCGCCGTCTCTCCGGCGGGTTTTCCGTGCCCTTGTTTATTAAAGGTTCCTACACTAAATAGCGACGATAGGACGGGCCATCCCGTTGGTCAAGACCAATCCTCCATCGGTCACGGAGAGAAGTCACTTCCCGACGCAGGGTGTTCACAGTACGTTCGTACGCTGGTGAGACGCGCGTGACAGGGGCCCCGTTCGTCCGGATCGGGTCCGGGGCCGGACGGACGCGGGGAGCGACGAGCAGGGCTTATGCGGTGGGGTGCTCCAGGACGGCTCCGCTGAGCTTGTCCGGATTCCGCACGATGTAGACGCGCCCCACCTTGCCGTCCCTGACCTCCAGTTGGAGGACGAGATCGGGTACTCCGCCGGCGAGGGCGAGCACCGCGGGGGCGCCGTTGAACTCCACGATCCGGAAGTCGAACAGCACCGCGTCCCCCGAGACGGCGAACAGGAACCGGCCCACCTTGTCGGCGCCCTCGATGACCCGCAGCGGCGCCTTGGACTTGCCGCCGCTGTCGCCCACCAGTTGTACGTCGGGCGCGAGCAGGGCGAGCAGCGCGTCGAGATCGCCGCCGCCCGCGGCGGCGAGGAACCGTTCGGTGAGAGCCCGGCGTTCGGCCGGGTCGACGTCGTAGCGCGGCCTGCGTTCCTCGACATGGCGGCGGGCCCGGCCGGCCAGCTGCCGGACGGCGGCCTCGCTGCGTTCCAGGGTGGCGGCGATCTCGCCGAAGGGGAAGCCGAACGCCTCCCGCAGCACGAACACCGCGCGCTCCAGGGGCGAGAGGGATTCGAGGACGACCAGTACGGCCACGGACACCGAGTCGGCGAGCACGGCGTGCTCGGCCGTGTCGGAGACGGCGGGTCCGAAGTCGGTGACGACCGGTTCGGGCAGCCAGGGACCGACATAGGTCTCGCGCCGCGACTTCGCCTGCCGGAGCCGGTCGATGGCGAGGCGCGTGGTGATCCGTACGAGATAGGCGCGCGGCTCGCGGACGTCGGCGCGTTCGGCGGCGCTCCAGCGCAGCCAGGCCTCCTGCACGACGTCCTCGGCGTCGGCGACCACGCCGAGCATGCGGTAGGCGACCCCGGTCAGTACGGGCCGGTGCGCTTCGAATTCGTCGGTGCTCGCGGTGTCGGTCGCCACGCGTCCATCCCAGCCGATGGGCACGCCATCTGTCCAGGTCATTCTGGCGCCGCCGCCCGGACCGTTCACGGCCACCGAGCGGCCGGTACGTGCTCCGGCGGCGGGATCCCGCCGCCGGCCGCCGGCCGCCGCGCCGCTGTCGACCCGCCTACCGGGAGGGGGTACGGCTACTGGCGGAGGCCGCCCGGGACGGGTAGGACGGGCGGGGCGCACGGCCGGTTGTTCACCCGGGGTTCGCGCTCCGGCCGCCGCCGGGCGTTAGGCATGGCATGACACCCCGGCGCACCATCTGCCCAGGAGACGCATCGATGTCGCACAACCCCCGCACCACCTCCTCTTCCTCCTCTTCTTCCTCTTCCGCTCCGTCCGCCGACGCCCCGGTGGCCCCGGGCCGCCGCGGTGTGCTGCGCGGCTCGCTCGCCGCGTCGGCCGTGCTGGCCCTGCCCGGTGCCGCCGCTCTCGCGGGCGCCGTCCCCGCCCAGGCCCTGTCCGGCCGGCCGCGTGCCGCCTGGGGTGTGCAGGCCGGCGATGTCACGTCCTCGTCCGGGCTGGTGTGGGTACGGTCCGACCGGCCGGCCCGCATGATCGTGGAGACCTCGGCCACCGAATCGTTCCGCCACGCCCGTTCCTGGCACGGTCCGCTGCTCGGCCCCGGCACCGACTTCACCGGTACGGTCCCGCTGCGCGGACTGCCGGCCGGCGAGCAGGTGCACTACCGGGTGACCCTGGCCGATCCCCACGACCCGCGCCGTACCGGCGAGCCGGTGTACGGCACGTTCCGTACGGCGCCCGCGAGGCGTCGGCAGGGCGTGCGGTTCGTGTGGTCGGGCGATATCGCGGGGCAGGGCTGGGGCATCAACCCGGACATCGGCGGCTTCACCGTGTACGACGAGATGCGCCGGCTCCACCCCGACTTCTTCCTGTGCAGCGGTGACACGATCTACGCGGACGGTGTGATCGAGCCGAGCGTGACGCTGCCCGACGGCCGTGTCTGGCGCAATGTCACCACTCCGGAGAAGGCGAAGGTCGCGGAGACGCTGGCCGAGTACCGGGGGAATTTCCGGTACAACCTGCTCGACGCGAACGTACGAAAGTTCAACTCCGAGGTCCCGTCGATCACTCAGTGGGACGACCACGAGGTGCGCAACAACTGGTACCCGGGCCAGATCCTGGACGATGTGCGCTACACCGAGAAGAACGTGGACGTGCTGGCGGCCCGCTCCACGCAGGCGTTCCACGAGTACTTCCCGATCTCGGCGCAGCCCGCGCGCGGGGCGGACCGGCGCGTCCACCGCGTGGTGAACCACGGCCCGCTGCTCGATGTGTTCGTGCTGGACATGCGGACGTACCGCAACGCCAACTCGCCCGGCCGGCAGACCGATGACACCAACGGCATCCTCGGCGCGGAGCAGCTCGCGTGGCTCAAGCGCGAGCTGTCGCGGTCGCGCGCGGTGTGGAAGGTGATCGCCGCCGACATGCCGATCGGTCTGGTCGTGCCGGACGGTACGGCGAACATCGAGGCGATCGCCCAGGGCGACCCGGGCGCTCCGCTCGGCCGGGAGCTCCAGATCGCGGAGCTGCTGCGGCACATCAAGCACCACCGGATCACCGGCACGCTGTGGCTGACGGCGGACGTGCACCACACCTCGGCGCAGCACTACACGCCGGAGCGGGCCGCCTTCAAGGACTTCGCGCCCTTCTGGGAGTTCGTCTCGGGTCCGGTCGCGGCGGGCCAGTTCCCGGCCAGCAAGCTGGACGACACGTTCGGGCCCGACCGGGCCTTCGTCAAGGCGCCGGAGGGTCAGAACCTCTCCCCGATGGAGACCCCGCCGCTCTTCGGCGAGGTGGACATCGACGGCGCCAGCGGTGAACTGACGGTCCGGCTGCGGGAAGAGGGCGGGACGGTGCTGTTCACCAAGGTGCTCCAGCCGGGGAGGGTCGGCCAGTAGGAGCCCGCGGCTCCGCCCCTGCCGGAGTTCGCCCGAGGCCGGTTGTCAGTGCCGGGATCTAACGTCTTTTCCATGACGCGATCCGTACAGGCGCTTGCCTATTCCCGTCCGTCCGCCCTGGAGAGTGCGCGGGGCGGACGGCTGCTCGGTCTGGAGACCTCGGGCGGGCTCACTCCCACCGGTACCGAGGCGCATCCGCGTTTCTTCTCCGGGTTTCTGTCCTCGCCGCGAGCCGCCGCCCAGGGGCTGCTCGCGGTCGCGGATGTGGCGGGCGCCCGGTATTACCAGCAGGTGTCGCGCGCGTCGCTGGATCCCGTGGTGACGGGCAACGGTGACCGGCTGCGTTTCGAGTCGTTCTCCGGCTGCTGCGGGGTGTACGCGCGGCTCGATGTGGGACGGGACGGGCTCGACGGCGCGGAGACCGGGCACGGCACGACCAATGTGGATGTGAACGATCCGTTGCGTGCGGCCCTGTCACGGATGACCGGTGACGATCCGCTGCATCTGCGGGTGGGGCCCGACGAGTTGGCGGTCACCACGCTGGACGGCGCGGTGGTGGAGAAGAAGGTGCCGCTGCCCGACCGGTGGCTGCGCGGTTTCGCCGAGGCGCAGGTCGTCTCGGCCGGTTTCGATCCGCGGGCCGAGCTGAGCGCGGCGGAGGCCGTCCGTTTCCTGCGCTCGCTGCCGAGCGGCGTGGGCGGTGCCTCGCGCGGGGCGATGTGGGTCGTACCGGCGGGCAGGACGCTGCGGCCGACCACCCGGCCGGTGCCGGGGGCGGTGTGTCTGCCGGGCCCGCAGCGGCTGGTGGCGTTGCGGCGGGTGCTGCGGGAGGCGACGGCCCTGCGGGTGTACGGGCCGGTGGCCGACGGGGCCGCGACGGCGAGCGCCTGGGAGGTGGTGCTGCCGGGCATGCGGCTCACGCTCACGCTGTCGCCCGAAGCGGCGCGCGGATTCTCCGGTGAGGGCGGGGTACTGGAGGCGCTGGCCACGGAAGAGGCCGCCGAGGACGCCGAGTTGGTGTCCGTACTGCTGGCGTGGGAGCCGCGGATCGACCCGGCGGAGCTGGCCGGGCGGGCGGGGCTGACGGTGGAGCGGGTACGGGCCGCGCTGATCCGGCTCGGGACGGCGGGCCGGGTCGGATACGACCTCGCGGACGCGGCGTACTTCCACCGGGAGCTGCCGTACGACGGGGACCGCGCCGAGCGGCACAATCCGCGGCTGGTCGCGGCGCGCGCCCTGGTGTCCTCGGGGGCCGTCGTCCTCGACGGCGAGCTGGCGTCGGTGGCGTCGGGAGAGCGGCGTTATCAGGTGCGGGAGGCGGCGGGCGTGCTCAGCTGCACCTGCCGCTGGTGGGCCGACTACCGGGGGAAGCGGGGGCCGTGCAAGCACGCCCTGGCCGTCCGGATGGTACGCCGCGAGGCCGTCGTGAGCGCCGGCGGTACACGATGAGCGAGCTGGTCGATGCCGTACGGGCCGGCCGGGCCCGTGCCGTTCCCGGGCTGGTCGAGCCGCTGACGGCGGCGGACCGCAAGGAGGCGCTGACGGCGCTGAAGGCACTCCGCCAGGAGCTGCGCGACTGGCCGTGGGACCGGTGGCGGGAGCGCGAACGGATTCGGGAGGCGCTGGTGGTCGCCGGGGCCGGCTGTCATACGGGGGCCGCCGCGACGGCCGCCTGGATCGGCGCCCGCGATCTGCGCGAGGGTCTCCCGCTGCCGTACGAGCTGCTGCTCGGACTGCTCGCGGACCGCGAGCCCGGCTGGCTCGGTGATGTGGCGCACCGGCTCGCGGGGCGGGCGTCGACCGCGCGGCTCGACTACCCGTTCATCGCGGGCCTGGTCCGGCTGGCGGGATGTCCCGTACCGACGACGGACGAGTATGTGCACGGCTGGGCCGAGGCGGTTCCGTCCGCCGGTGGGCCGCTGCCCGCGCTGCGGGAGGATCCACAGCTGTCGGTCATGGTTCCGCGTCTCTTCGAGATGGCCGAACTGCCCGACCCGCTCGTCCGGTACGGCGACGCCACCGCTCCGCACCACTGGCCGTCGGTGCTCGCCGTCCTCGCCGAGGAAGGGGTGGTGGAGCGGCGGCTGCTGGTGGACGCCTCGGTGACGCGGCTGCTGCGCGGCGGGAAGCCCGGCGCGCTGGACTTCTTCCTCAAGCTGCTCGACCGGCTGGCGCTGACCCCGGAGGAGGAGCGCGACCGCGCCTCCGACTGGATCGCCCTGGCGTCGGACGGCATCTCGACGGTGGCCGGGCACGCTCAGGGTGTGCTCGCGCGGCTGGCGCTGTCCGGCGCTCTGCCGACGCGGAGCCTGGCCGGTCTGTCGGGGGCGGTGCTGTTCCGGCCGGAGAAGAAGCTCGTGCGGGCCCAACTGGTGCTGATGGGCAAGGTCCTGCGCGCGGACGGCGGGGCCGCGGGCGAGCTGCTGCCCGTGGCGGCCGAGGCGTTCGGACACGAGGACGGGGGCATCCAGGAGCGGGCGCTGAAGCTGGTGGTCCGGCATCTGCCGGCCGTGACGGACGATCAGCGGTCGGAGCTGGCCATGGCCGCGGCCCGGCTGAGCCCGGTCCACCGGGCGCGGGCCGCCGAGGTCTTCGGTGAGCTGCCGGCGGAGCCGGATTCCGGACCGTACGAGGAGATCCTGCCGCCCGCACCGCGGCCGGCTCCACTGGCTCCGTCCCCTTCGGACCTCGCGGAGCTCGTGGAGCGGACGTCGGCGTTGATCACCTCGGGCGGGACGATGCCCGACTTCGAACGGGTGCTGGACGGTCTGGTCCGGCACGCCTACCGGGACCGGGAGGCGCTGGCCGGGAGGCTGCGCGACGCGCTGGCCACCTGCTGGTGGATGAGGGACGGAACGCCGCGCGACCGACACCAGTGGCTCTCCCGGCACTCCAGCGGGGTGGAGGTGGTGGCCGCTTCGGTGCTGGAGAGGGTGTCCACGAAGGCGCTGGGGAACGCGACCACACGAGGGGCGGGCAGGGGATCCTGCGCCCACGTCACGCTGAACGGGGTGATCGACGCACGGCTGTGGGAGGCCGCGTATCTGGTGCGCACACGACCGCTGCCGTTCCTGCTCGCCACGCCGACCCGGGAGACGGGCGCGCTGGATCCCGATGTGCTGGTGGAGCGGCTGGGCGAGTACCAGCGGCTGTGTGCCACCCCGGCTCCGGTCGACTTCGCGCAGGCGCTGCTACGGGTACGGCGCGGCAAGGACCCGGAGACGGCGCGCGCGGCGGCGGCGCTCGGCACCCCCGAGGCCGGCCGGCTCGCCGCCTGGCTGACCGGGGACGGCATGTCTCTGCCCGCGCTCGACGGCGGTGCTGAACGGGAGAGGTCCACGTTGGCCACGCGGCTGGGACAGAGCCTGGCCGTCCGGCGGGGATTCCCGCGGGCGTTCCGCTGGCTGGGCCTTCCGGACGTCCCGGACCCGTCGCGGTGCTACCACTGGATCGGGGACCGGCACGGCGACTGGCCGGCTGTCCTGCCGGAGGACCGGGAGACGCTCGCCGCATGGCTGCTGCCCCAGGTGACCGCCTGCGCGCGGGACGATCAGCGGGGCGGGTCCTGGTGGCTGCCGCCGCTCGCCGAGAGCGGCGGCCCCGCGGGCCGCTCACTGCACCGGGGCCTGGCGTACGGCCTCGGGGCGCGTCACCCGCAGGACCGGCTGGCCGCGGTGGACGCGCTGCTGGTGCTGGCCGCCCGCGGCGATCTGGACGGCGAGCTGCTGGGCCGGGAGCTGGCCGCCCTGGTGAACGCGGACGAGGTCAAGGTGAACCGGCTGGCCGACGCCGTCCGTACGGCCGCGGCGACCGGCGCCCATGCCACGGTCTGGTCCGTCCTGGGCGCTGCCCTGCCCGGTCTCCTGGCTCCGGGGACCGCGCGTCCCGGGCTCGGGGAGATTCTGTCGGTGGCCGCCGAGTGCGCGGAGCGATGCGGTGCGACCGGGGAGACGGCCGGGCTGGCGGAGTGGGCGGGGCGCGGGGGCAGCTCGCGGCTGGTCGCGGAGTCGGCCCGGCTGCTGGCCACATTGCGCTCCTGAAGCGAACACTCCGCGCCAAATTTGGCCAAAGATAGGCCAAAAGCGAACAGATCCATCCTTAACCCATCAGTCACAAACCGTTCGTGATCACGCAACACCATTCCGTCAGAGTGGGTCCATGACCAATGTGACTTCTGCGAAGAGTGTCCGCCGCCCGCACCACTGGCGGCGGGACCTCGTCGAACTGGCCGCCCTGTTCACCGCCGTGGCCGTCGCCGACGCCCTGGCGAACATGATCGCTCATGGACCCGACGGCACGTTCCTGCTGGTCGCCTCCGCCGTGGCGCTGATCGCCACGGCCATGTTCCACACATGGTGGGCACGAAGGCACGGTCATGCCCCTCCGCCGTCCGACAGCCCGGCCCCCGCCACCTCTGCGCCCGCGTCGGCGTCGGCGTCGGACGCACGGGAGGGTGCGACCCCGGCGCAACCGGTGGAGACGACGCTCTGGCGCATGCGGACCACCGTGCGGGACGAGCCGGGGAGCCTCGCCGCGCTGTGCACGGCGTTCGCCGCTCACCATGTCGACATCCTCACCCTCCAGACGCATCCGCTGGCCGACGGCACCGTGGACGAGTTCCTGCTGCGCGCCCCGTCCGCGCTCCGGGCGAAGGACCTCACCCGGGAGATCTCGGCCGCGGGCGGCAGCAGTACGTGGATCGAGCGCGCCGACGCGCACGATCTGGTGGACACCCCGACCCGGGTGCTCGGCCTCGCCACCCGTACGGCCCTGGACGCCGCCGAACTGCCGCTCTCGCTGCGCCAGTTGCTCGGCCGCTGCACGATCCGCTCGCGTCCGGCCGGATCCCTCGCCGACCGCTCGGCCGGTGAGAGCGCGCCCGTCGAAGGGGTGCTGGACGGGACGGAGATGCGGCTGAACGACCCGCACGGCGGCAGCATCATCGTCGAGCGTCCCTATCTGCCCTTCACCCCGACCGAGTTCGCGCGGGCCCGCGCGCTGGTCGAACTGGACGCCCGGCTCGGCCCGCGGATCCCCCGCGGCCAGGATGTGCTCATGCTGCCCGAGGGCGAGGAGATCACCGTCCGCCGCGCCGACCGCGGCGATCTCGACGCCGCGCTCGCCATGCACGCCCGCTGCTCCGAACGGACCCTGGGCCTGCGCTACCACGGGCCGGTCGGTGACGCCGACCGCTATCTGAACCATCTGCTCAGCCCGCGCTTCGGACGTACGCTCGCGGTCGAGACGGAATCCGGCCGGCTCGTCGCCCTCGGCCATCTGCTCTGGGACGGCGACGAGACCGAGGTGGCGCTGATCGTGGAGGACGCCTGGCAGCGGCGCGGTATCGGTGCCGAACTGCTGGGCAGGCTCGTGGCGCTCGCCGTCGAGGCCCGCTGCGCCAGCGTGTACGCCGTCACACAGGCGTCCAACACGGGCATGGTCGCGACCATGCGGGATCTCGGTCTGCCGCTCGACTACCAGATCGACGAAGGAACGCTGGTCATCACGGCCCGGCTGGAGCCGACGGCCGCGCGGGTGCTGCCTCCGTACGGCGACCCCGAGATGTTCGACCACGAGCAGGCCGATCGCTGAACGGACCCATAGCGGACCGATCGCGGACCGATCGCGGACCGATCGCTCAATGGGGGTTCCGGGGCAGCGGCTACGTCGTGATCCGGCCAAAATCGGCCGTGGCCCGAGGGCCCGGCTTCCCCGCGCGGCCCGAAGTCGCCCACGCCGAGGCCCGGTTGCTCCCGCGTCGGGGGACGGCGGTCCCCCGACGCCGCCGTCATCGGCCAATCCGGCCGGTCCGCCGGAATCAAAGATGTGACGCGGGGTGCCCTCTCGGAGAAGATGTCCGGATGTCAGACACATCCGGCAGCGCGCTGCCCCGCCAGGTCGCCGACGCCTACGTCGACGCACTCATCGAACTCGATCCGATCACCGGAACCTATCTGGGCGTCGCGGAGAGCTCCCGTCGCCTGCCCGACTTCTCGCCGGCCGGACAGCAGGCTGTCGCCGATCTCGGCCGGGCGACGCTCGCCCGGCTCGATGTGGCCGAAACACTGCCGGGCGCGGACAGCGATGCCGAGCGGCGCTGCGCCCGGCTGCTGCGTGAGCGTCTGACGGCCGAACTCGCCGTCCACGACGCCGAGGAGGGGCTGCGGCAGGTCAGCAATATCCACTCGCCCGTGCACCATCTCCGCGACGCGTTCCCGCTGACCCCGGCCGAGACGGACGAGGACTGGTCGGCGATCGCCGAGCGGCTGCGGGCCGTGCCCACCGCGCTGGCCGGGTACCGCGAATCGCTCGCCCTGGGCCTGGAGCGCAAGCTGCTGGGCGGTCCCCGGCCCACCGCGACCTTCATCGGCCAGCTGACGGAGTGGGTGGGCGAGGAGCGCGGCTGGTTCGAGGACTTCGTCTCCGCCGGGCCCGAGGCCCTCCGTACGGAGCTGGACGCCGCCGCACGCTCCGCGACCGCCGCCCTCGCGGAGCTGCGGGACTGGATGCGTGACGTGTACGCACCCGGCGTCGAGGGTGCCCCGGACACCGTGGGCCGTGAGCGGTACGCCCGCTGGTCACGGTACTTCAACGGCACCGATCTGGATCTGGACGAGGCGTACGCGTACGGCTGGTCCGAGTACCACCGGCTGCGCGCCGAGATGACGACCGAGGCCGCGAAGATCCTGCCGGGCGCGACCCCCTGGGAGGCGCTGGCCCATCTCGACGAGCACGGACAGCACATCGAGGGCGTCGACGAGGTCAGGGTCTGGCTCCAGAAGCTGATGGACGAGGCGATCGACGCGCTCGACGGCACGCACTTCGAACTCGCCGAGCGGGTACGGCGCGTGGAGTCCCGGATCGCCCCGCCGGGCGGCGCGGCGGCCCCGTACTACACCGGCCCCTCCGAGGACTTCTCACGGCCCGGCCGCACCTGGCTGCCGACGATGGGCGAGACCCGCTTCCCCGTGTACGACCTGGTCTCCACGTGGTACCACGAGGGTGTTCCCGGGCACCATCTCCAGATCGCGCAGTGGACCCATGTCGCCGATCAGCTCTCCCGCTACCAGGCCTCGGTCGGTCAGGTCAGCGCCAACGCGGAGGGCTGGGCGCTCTACGCGGAGCGGCTCATGGACGAGCTGGGCTTCCTGCCGGACGCGGAGCGCAGGCTCGGTTATCTGGACGCGCAGATGATGCGCGCCTGCCGGGTGATCGTGGACATCGGCATGCATCTGGAGCTGGAGATCCCGGCGGACTCGCCGTTCCACCCGGGCGAGCGCTGGACGCCCGAGCTGGCGCAGGAGTTCTTCGGGAACCACAGCGGCCGTCCCGCGGACTTCGTGGAGAGCGAGCTGATCCGCTATATGTCGATGCCTGCCCAGGCGATCGGCTACAAGCTGGGCGAGCGCGCCTGGCTGCTCGGCCGGGAGAACGCCCGCAGGGCGCACGGCGACGCGTTCGACGCGAAGGCGTGGCACATGGCCGCGCTGTCGCAGGGCTCGCTGGGTCTCGACGATCTGGTGGACGAGCTGTCGAAGCTCTGACCCCGCGCCGGTTCGTACGACGCGCCGCGTACGACGTGGTACGTATGCGGCGGTACGTACGCAGCGGCCCCTCTCCGTACGAGGTGCCTACGGAGAGGGGCCGGGCGCGGGCCACAGGCATGAGCCCGGCCGGCCCCGCCCCGTCGGCTGCGGTCAGCGGCGGAGGCCGCCCTCGGAGTCGATGACCTGACCTGTGATCCACTCGGCCTCGTCGGTGGCCAGCCAGGCGATCAGCCGGGCCGGGTCGTCGGGCATCCCCCAGCGACCGCCCGGGAACATCGCCGCGATCTCCTCGTACGCCGCACCCGTCAGGTAACCCGTGTCGACGGGGCCGGGGTTGACGGTGTTGACCGTCACCGCCCGCTCCGCGAGCGTGGTGGCCAGCGACCGGGTCGCGGAGGCGAGGGCTCCCTTGGCCAGACCGTAGGCGATCTCCCCCGGCATCCCGCCCGCGATGTCCTGGCCCGACGTCATCATCATGACCCGGCCGCCGGGCGTACGGGCCGGGAGCGTCGCGCGCAGCCGGGCGTAGGCCTGGATGAGCAGGATCACCGACCGGGTGTCGATCGCCCAGTGGGCGTCGAGCATCGCCGCGTCGATGGTGTCGAGCGTGCCGTCGTCACCGCTGAGCGCGTGGTTGGCGACCAGGATGTCGAGCCGCCCGCCGAGCGCCTCGGCGGCGGTGGCGATCAGCGCGGCGGGCGCCTCGGCCCCGGACAGATCGGCGGGGCCGTGCACCACCCGCGCCGCCGGATCCGCGCGCGCCTCCCGTACGGCGGCGGCGACGCCTTCCGGTCCGTCCGGATCGGAGCCCCAGGGCTGTGCGGCGTCGTGCGGCACATGGTGATGGAGATACACGCTCGCGCCGTACGCGACGAGGCGCCGGGCGACCGCGTATCCGATACCGCCACGCCGGCTGGCACCGGTGACCAGCGCGGTACGGCCGCGCAGCGGCAGCGGGTCACGGCGGAGTGCTTCGGGGGCGGGGGGCTCAAGTGCGGGCATGGGCAAAGATCTTGCGGTGCGGGCCGGCCGTTGTCATCCGGTTTTCTTCACAGGTCTTCTTCACAGGTCTCTTCTCAGAGGGATCTCTGTGTCCCCTGCCGGACCGCCGAGCCGTGGCGGTCCTTGACGATCTCCAGCTGGGTGGGGATGCGACGGCGCAGATCGGCGACATGGCTGACGATGCCGACGCTGCGGTCGCGCTCCCTGAGCGAGTCGAGGACGTCCAGGACCTCGTCCAGCGTCTGGTCGTCCAGGCTGCCGAAGCCCTCGTCGATGAAGAGGGTGTCCAGCCGTACGCCGCCGGCCTCGTCGGTGACGACGTCCGCGAGGCCGAGCGCGAGCGCGAGGGACGCGAAGAAGGTCTCACCGCCGGAGAGTGTCGAGGTGTCGCGCGCGCTGCCGGTCCAGGCGTCGATGACCTGGAGCCCGAGCCCGGAGCGCCGCTGGCCGCCCGTTCTGGCGTCGGAGTGGACCAGGGCGTAGCGGCCGGAGGACATGCGCTGGAGCCGTACGGTGGCCGCCGCCGCGACCTGTTCGAGGCGGGCGGCCAGGACGTAGGACTCCAGGCGCATCCTGCGTTCGTTGTCGGTGGAGGTGCCCGCGGTGAGACCGGCGAGACGGGCCACCCTGTCGTACTCGTCGCGCACCGGGCCGAGCGCGCGTACCTCGGCCTCGGCCAGCCGGGAGAGTCTGCCCAGCTCGGCGCGTCGGCCTCCGGCGGTGGCCGCGGCGGACGACGCGTCGCGCAGGGCACGTTCGGCGGCGTCGTGGGCCGCCGCGGCGGCCTCTGTTCTGGCGGGCGGATGATCCGCGGCGGCCCGGGTCTCCGGTTCCGCGAGCCGGTCGGCGACCGCGGCGGCCTCGGCCCGCCAGTCGTCCAGCCGGTGCTGGAGCTCCCGCCGGTCGGTGTCGGTGAGCAGGGCGTCCGCCGCGGCCTCAGGGGTGTCGAACCCGGCCCGGAAGGCGGCTCCCGCGAGTCGGCCGTCGGCCTCCTTGAGCCGGAGCGCGGTGGTTTCGACGGCGCGTACCGCCTCGGCCGCCTCGGCGAGACGGCCGGCCCGGTCCGCCAGCCGCGCGGCGCGCTCGGCGACGCTGTCCGCGTCTCCCCGGGCGCGGCTCAACTCGGACCGCAGCGCGCTCTGTTCACTGTCGAGGGCGTCGCGTCGCGACGTACGGGCGGCGACGCGGCGTTCGGCCTCGCGCTGCGCGGTGAGCCTGCCCTCGTACTCACGCTCGGCGCGGCCCAGGGCCTCGCGGGCCGCGTGCGTACCGGCGGCGACGCGGCGGGCCTCGGTGTGTTCCCGTTCCAGCCGTTCGGTGAGCGCGGCGAGTTCGGCCACACTCGACTCGCCGGCCGCCGCGCGGGCCGCCGCGTGTCGCTCCCGTACCGCCGTGTGCTCGCGTTCGGCGAGTCCGCGGGTCTCGTCGGCGCGCCGGTACGCCGCCAGCGCGGCGTCCTCCGCCGCGGGGTCGACCTGGCCGTCGGCGGCCTGTGCGGGGCCGGGGTGAGCGGCGGAGCCGCACACCGCGCAGGGTTCGCCGTCGACGAGCCGGGCGGCCAGCTCGGCCGCCATGCCGGCCAGCCGTCGTCCGCGCAGGTCGAGCCAGTGCTCGTGTGCCGTATTGGCCTGTTCCCGGGCCGAGTTGAGCCGCTGCCCGGCCTCGGAGGCCGCCGCGTCGAGGGTGTCACGCCGCCGGGCCGCGTCCAGCCGGTCGCGTGCGGGGTCGAGTTGTCCGGCGAGCTGTTCGGCGCGGGTCGCCGCCTCCTGTGCGGCCTCGATACGGTCCTGGAGGGCGCCGCGTCGGGACTCCCACCCGGCGAGCCAGTCGGCCGCCTCCTGGAGGACCTCGTCGTCGGCCCGCGCCTGCCGGTCCAGGTCGGCGCGCTCGGCCGTGATCGCGGCGTCGCGGTGCTCGGCGCGTCGGGCGGCGTCGAGCGCGCCCAGTTCCTGCCGCAGATTCCCTGCCAGCGCGGCGAGTTGTTCCGCTCCGGCGTCCGTGAGGCCGGCGGGCAGCAGCGTGCGGGTGCGCGCCTGCTCGGCGGTGGCGGAGCGGTGTGCCTGTTCGGCGTCGGCGCGCAGCGAGAGCGCCGGGGCGACCAACTCCGCCTTGTGGGAACGCTCCAGCCGGGCCCGCGCCCGCTCGTGCTCGGCGCGCTGCTCCTCCAGTGCTTCGGCGCGGCGCCGTGTCTCCGCGAACCGGCCTTGCAGTGTGGCCAGTTCACGCTCGGCGTCCAGCGCGCTCCGGGCCGCGGCGGCGCGGCTCCCGGCGGCGGACAGAGCGGATTCGATGATGTCGGACCACTCGTGGGCGCCGGTGCGCACGACCGCCGCCCACTCCAGAACCGCGGGGGCGAACCCCGCGTCGCCCGGCCGCAGTTCGGGCAGGGGCGGCGCCGTAGGGTCACCCGCGGGCCGCGCCGTACGGTTGCCTGGGTGTGACGCCGCCCGGTTGCCCGGGGGCTGCGCCGTACGGTTGTCCGGGGGCTGCGCCGTACGGTCGTCGCCCGCACCCGCTTCCTGGGCGAGGCGCTGCGCGACGGCGAGAAGCCGGTCGTCACCCGCGCGTACCCGGTGCTCGGCGGCGCGCCGCAGTTCGGCGAGACGCTCCTCGACCGCGGCGAACCTGCGGGTGTCGAAGAGCTTGCCGAGCAGTCTGCCGCGCGCCTCCGCGTCAGCGCGCAGAAACCGGGCGAAGTCGCCCTGCGGCAACAGCACCACCTGGCAGAACTGCTCCCTGCTCATCCCGAGCAGCTGGCCGATCTCCTCGCCGATCTCCTGGTGGGAGCGGCTCAGCGCCCGCCAGGTGCCGCTCTCCGCGTCGTACTCACGCAGCCGGCTCTGCGCCTTCTCGGTCGTGAATCCCTTCGTCCGCTTCTTCGGCCGGAGCTGCGCGGGCCGTCGGACGATTTCCAGCCGCCGGCTGCCCACGGTCAGATCGAGGCCGATCTCGGTGGGGGTCCCGGCGGGCGCGTGATCGCTGCGGAGAGTGGCCCCGGGGCTCTGGCGGGCGCCCGGCACGGCGCCGTACAGCGCGTAGCAGACCGCGTCGAGTACGGAGGTCTTCCCCGCACCGGTCGGTCCGTGCAGCAGAAAGAGCCCGGCGGCGCAGAGCGCGTCGAAGTCCACTTCCTCGGTGGTGGCGAAGGGCCCGAAGGCGGTGATGGTCAGCCGGTGCAGCCTCACGGGGTCACCTCGCGCGCCGTCGCGTCGACCCGCACATCCTCGAAGGCGGCCCGCAGCACGCCGCGTTCGGGCTCGTCGGGCCCCGATCCACCCCGTACGTGCGCCACGAAGTCCTCCGCGATCTGCTGGTCGGTACGGCCGGCGAGACGCTGCGCGTAGGAGGACCGCGGGTCGTCGTCCTTCCGCTCCGGGTCGAAGACGAGGCTGAGTGTGTACGGGAAACGCTCGGCGAGCCGGGCCATGGGCTCGGCGGGGCGTACGGGATCGGTCAGGGTCGCCTCGACCCACGACTCCTCGTGGCGGACGAGTGCCGGATCGTCGAGCAGTTCGTCGAGCGTGCCCCGGATCCTGGCCAGGGCGCGCGGCACCGGGCAGTCGATCCGCTCGGCTTCGATCCCGCCCTCCGGGCCCAGCTCCACCAGCCACATCGTCTTGCGGTGTGTGGTCTCCGAGAAGGAGTACGCGAGCGGCGAGCCCGCGTAACGGACACGTTCGGTGAGGGTCTGGGCGCCGTGCAGATGCCCCAGGGCGACATAGTCGACACCGTCGAAGACTCCGGAGGGCACGGCCGCCACACCGCCCACGGTGATGTCGCGCTCGCTGTCGCTGGGCGTGCCGCCCGTGACGAACGCGTGCGCGAGAACGACGGAGCGGGTGCCCGCGTGGCGTCCCGCGAGGTCGGCCCGTACCCGCTCCATCGCGGCGCCGAGCACCGTCTCGTGGCCGGCCTTGGCCACCTTGAACTCGTCCCGTACCAAGGCCGGTTCGAGATAGGGCAGCCCGTAGAAGGCCACCCCGCCGTGCGCGTCCTTCAGCAGGACGGGCGTGGCGCAGCCGGCCGGGTCGGTCCGCAGATGGATCCCCGCGCGCTCGACCAGTCCGGAGAGCACGCCGAGTCTGCGGGCCGAGTCATGGTTCCCGGAGATCATCACGGTCGGGACGCCGGCATCGGCGAGACGGTGCAGGGCCCGGTCGAACAGCTCCACCGCGCTGAGCGGAGGCACGGCCCGGTCGTAGACATCGCCCGCGACGACGACGGCGTCCACCTCGCGGTCGTGGGCCGTGGCCACGAGGTGGTCGAGGAACGCGGCCTGGGCGTCGAGCATGTTCACGCGGTGGAACGACCGCCCGAGATGCCAGTCCGACGTGTGCAGAATCCTCAAGACCGGCCCTCCAGCGGGCGAGAGACGCGGGACATACCTGACACCGCGCGGGCGCCGTACTCGTCGTACGCGTTGTGTGCGCTGTGTGCGCTGTGTGCGCTGTGTGCGCTGTGTGCGCTGTGTGCGCTGTACTCGTCGCGGGCGCCGCGCTCGCCGTACGCGCTGTCCTCGCCGTACGCGCTGCTCTGGTCGTACGCGCTGCTCTGGTCGTACGCGTCAGGCAAAGGCTTCTCCGCCCAGTTCCAGCTCGGCGGTACCCGCCGTCGTATCGGCCAGCCACGCCCGGAACGCAGGCACCTCGGAGTCCGGCAGGCCGATCTCGATCGTCACCGCCTCGGCGTACCGCACGTCCCTCACCACACGCCCGGTCGCCCGCAGATCGTTCTCCAGCCGGCCCGCGCGCTGGTGGTCGACGGTGACGGTCGCCAGCCGGAAACGCTGCCGGGTCAGGGTGCCGACGGCGTCCAGGGCCTCGCCGACGACTCCGCCGTACGCCCGGATCAGACCGCCCGCACCGAGTTTGACCCCGCCGTAGTAGCGGGTCACGACCGCGGCGGTGTAGCGCACCTCGCGTCGCATCAGCATCTGGAGCATCGGCGCCCCCGCCGTACCACCGGGCTCGCCGTCGTCACTGGCCTTCTGCACGGAGGCGTCGGCGCCGATCACATACGCGAAGCAGTTGTGCGTGGCCGTCGGGTGGTCCTTGCGGACGCCGGCGACGAACTCCTGCGCCTCCTCCTCCGTCGCCACGGGCGCCAGCGCGCAGATGAAGCGCGACCGGTTGATCTCGGTCTCGTGCACGCCCGCGCGGGCGACGGTTCGGTACTGCTCCTGCATCCCCCCACCCTATGCGGGGCCCGATCCGCCCTTCGACCGGCATGCGACCGGCGTGCGCTCCGGCGGCGAGGGAGAGAGAAAGGCGCGGTCGCGCGGCCGTCGCGCGTTTCGGGCAGTGCGGAAACTCCTTGTCCGGCTTCGCGCGGTTCCGGGAGGGTGGGCGAGCGGCGCGGTCCCGCGTCCGCGTCCGTGGTGTCTCCCCCGCTTCCGGGTCGGCAGGACACAGGGCAACCGTGACCACCGGACCAGAAGGCAGGATTGTATGACGGCGACGACCACCGAAGCCGGCAAGGCCCCGACGGGCCATCCGCAGCGCTGGCTCATTCTCGGCGTCATCTGTCTCGCCCAGCTCACCGTGCTGCTCGACAACACCGTGCTGAATGTCGCGATCCCCTCCCTCACCAGGGAGCTGGACGCGTCCACGACCGACGTGCAGTGGATGATCAACGCGTACTCGCTGGTCCAGTCGGGCCTGCTGCTCACCGCGGGAAGCGCCGCGGACCGTTACGGCCGCAAGAAGATGCTGATCGCCGGTCTCGCGCTGTTCGGTATCGGCTCGCTGGTCGCCGGACTCGCTGATTCCACCGCGCAGTTGATCGCGGCGCGCGCGGGGATGGGGGTCGGTGGCGCGCTGCTGATCACCACGACGCTCGCCGTCGTCGTGCAGATCTTCGACGAGACGGAGCGGGTCAGGGCCATCGCCCTCTGGGCGACTGTCAACTCGCTCGGATTCGCCGTGGGCCCGCTGGTCGGCGGCGTCATGCTGGACCACTTCTGGTGGGGCGCGATCTTCCTGATCAATATCCCGGTCGCGGTGATGGGCCTGGCCGCGGTGATCGCCCTCGTACCGGAATCGAAGACCAAGGAGGGCGACCGGCCCGATCTGCTCGGGGCGCTGCTCTCCACCATCGGGATGACGGGCGTCGTGTACGCGATCATCTCCGGTCCCGAGCACGGCTGGGCCTCCGGGCATGTGATCACCTCCGCGAGCATCGGCCTGGCCGTCCTGGCCGGGTTCGTGGCGTGGGAGCTGCGGATCCCGTACCCGATGCTGGATATGCGGTTCTTCCGCGACCAGCGCTTCGTCGGGGCGGTGGCGGGCGCGGTGCTGATCGCCTTCGGCATGGGCGGCTCGCTGTTCCTCCTCACCCAGCATCTGCAATTCGTGCTGGGATACGGGCCGTTGGAGGCGGGTCTGCGTACGGCGCCCCTGGCGCTGACCGTGGTGGCCCTCAATGTCGTGGGCGTGGGTGCCCGGCTGTTGCCCAAGCTCGGCACTCCGGTCACCATCGCCGCCGGGATGAGCATGCTCGCCGCCGGTCTCGCCGCGATCGCGCTGCTCGGCGGACACGCGTACTCCGGGATGCTGCTCGGTCTGGTCGTCATGGGGGCGGGCATCGCGCTCGCCTCGCCGGCGATGGCCAACGCGATCATGAGCGCGATCCCTCCGGAGAAGGCGGGCGTGGGCGCGGGCGTCAACGGCACGCTCGGCGAATTCGGCAACGGCCTCGGCGTCGCCACTCTGGGCGCGGTGCTGAACTCCCGCTTCGCGGCTCTCGTCCCGGGAGCGGTGGGCGCGGCGTCGCTGCCGACGGCGCTCGCCGCCGCGCACGACGCGGAGGAGAAGCGGCGTGTCACCGAGGGCTTCGCGTCGGGCCTGGAGACCAGTCAGCTGGTGGGCGCGGTCGCGGTACTGGCGGGCGGACTGCTCGCCGCGCTGCTGCTGCGCCGCGCGGAACGGTCGGACACGGCGGGGGCCTGAAACTCTGCTGCGGCTGCCCGCACCTCTGGTGCGGGTGGCCGTGAAGCCCGTTGAGGCTCCTGCGTCGGTTGGCGCAGGAGCCTCAACGGGCTTCGTCGGTACCTCAGTCTGCTGCCGTGTGCGCCTGAACCGCCGCCGTACGCCTAAACGACGCCCGCGGCGGACGACTTCGCCCGCCCGCCGCGGGTAACTGAACCACCGCCCTGAACGCCTGTCCCGGCGTCCCCGTGCGTCAGCCCTCTTCGGTCCGCTCCACGCTCCGCGCGATCTCCCCGAGCGCCCGCGCGTAGGCGGTCGCCAGCCCGTCCATGGTCTCGCGCTCGTACATCGCCGACGAGTACGACCAGGTGACCGTGAGCCGGCCGTCCTGCACCACCGCGCCCACGTCGATCAGGTGCGGGCGCTCCTCCTCCAGGCTGAAGTCCCTTCCGGACAGGTCCAGTTCGGAACGGATCAGCCCGTCGCCTACGCTGCCGCGACCGCTCACGACATCGAACCGGCCGAGGTAGTTGAAGCTGATGCGCGGCTCCCGCGCGGCTTCGGCGGCGAGCGTACGGCCCGGGGTTCCGGGGGCGCTGAACGCGCGCAGCGCGCCGTAGCCGACCCCGTGGTCCGGGACCGCCCGCAGCTGCCGCTTGACCGATCTGATCGTCTGGTCCCAGCCGGCGTCCACGGTCGCCTCCAGCGCCACGGGATGGATCGCGGTGAACCAGCCGACGGTGCCGGAGAGATCGATGTCGTCGAACAGATCCTCGCGTCCGTGGCTCTCCAGGTTGACGACGGTACGGTCCCGGCCGGTCCAGGAGGCGAGTACGCGCGCGAGCGCCGCGAGGAGCACGTCGTTGATCTGCGTGCGGTAGCGGCCGGGGGCGAGGTTGAGCAGGGCGTGTGTCTGCCCGGCGCTCAGCGTCGCCGCGACGGCGTCCAGTTCCGCGCCTGTGTTGGCCGCCCCGGGGCGGTCCACGGGGAGGGGCACGGCGGCGGGGTCGGTGACCGCTCGCCAGTGGTCGAGCTGTCCGTCGAACCCGCCGTCGGCGACCCGCCGGGCGAGGCGTTCCGCCCACTGCCGTACGGACGAGGTCCTCGGCCGCGGTACGACGGGTTCCCCGGCCAGGGCCTGCGCGTAGGCCGCTTCCAGGTCGTCGAGCAGGATGCGCCAGGAGACGCCGTCGACCACGAGGTGGTGTGCGACGACCGTGAGCCAGGGCGACCGGCCGGGACCGCGCGTCCCGAACAGCACACGGAAGAGCGGCCCGGTCTCCAGCCGGAACCCCGCCTGTACGTCCCGGACCAGCGCGTCCCACCGCGCCTCGGGATCGGTCGCGTCGGCCAGCTCGTGGGCGGTGAACACCGTTTCCTCGCCGACGAGTTCCGGTTCCAGGATGCGTCCCGACCAGCCGCCCGCACCGGTCGGCGCGAAGACCGCGCGCAGCATGCCGTGCCGGGTGAGCAGCGCCGCCACCGCCCCGCGCAGGGCCGATTCCTGTGCGTCGGGGGCCAGTTCGAACGACATCGTCATGTCGAAGTGCGCCGGGGCGGTGGTGTGTGTCGCGAAGAACCACTCCGCGACGGGCGTGGGCGGCAACGGCCCCGCCTCGGATTCCTCGCCTGCCGGGGCGGGGGTGGCGGAGCCGCGGGCGGCGTCCATCTCCGCCGCCAGACCGGCGACCGTCTGTCCCACGAACACATCCCGGGAGTACAGCTCAAGGCCGGCACGGCGGGCCCGGGAGACTACCTGGATGCTCAGGATCGAGTCGCCGCCCAGCTCGAAGAAGCTGTCGTGGACGCCGACTTGGTCGACTCCGAGGACGTCCGCCCAGATCCGGCACAGGGCGCGCTCGGTCTCCGTACGCGGCGGGGTGTGCGCGGCGCGGTCCGCGGCGGGATCGGGCACCGGCAGCGCGGCACGGTCGATCTTGCCGCTGGCGTTGACCGGCAGCTCGGGGAGGGTGACGAAAGCGGTGGGCAGCATGTACTCGGGCAGGGAGGCGCCCGCGAAGGCGCGCAGCGCCTCGGCCGACAGAGCGTTCGGCGAGGTCTCCGGCGTGGCTGTCGCGCCGGACTCCTTCGCGGCTGTCGGGAGAGGCTCCGGCGCCGGTTCCGTTCGCTGACCGGGGACCCCGTACGCGCTTCCCGGCTCGGGCACCACGTACGCGACGATGCGTTTGACGCCCGGCCTGTCCTCGCGCACCGTCACCGCCGCCCGTGCGACCGCCTCGTGCCGGGCGAGTACCGCTTCGATCTCTCCCAGCTCGATCCGCAGTCCGCGCACCTTCACCTGGTCGTCCGCGCGTCCCACGTACTCCAGCTGGCCATCGGCCCGCCAGCGTGCCAGGTCGCCCGTACGGTACAGCCGGCCGCCGCCCGAGGGGTCGGCCACGAAGCGGGACGCCGTCAGTCCCGGCCGCCCCAGGTATCCCCGGGCCAGCACGGCGCCCGCCACATACATCTCTCCGGGCACGCCCACCGGCACCGGCCGCAGCCGCCCGTCGAGTACGGACACCGCGGCTCCCGACACCGGCCCGCCGATCGGCGGCGTGCCGCCGGGCGCGAGCGCGGCACTCATCGTCGCGACGACCGTGGTCTCGGTCGGGCCGTAGGCGTTCACCATCGTCCTGCCGCCATCGGCCCAGCGCTCCACCAGGTCGGGGCCGCAGGCCTCGCCGCCCGCGAGCAGCGTCCGCAGCTCGGGGGCGCGCCCCCGCGGGATGCTGCCGAGGACGGTCGGAGGCACCAGGGCATGGGTCACCCGGCCCTCCTCCAGCACGCCTGCCAGCTCCTCCCCGGCGAGCGGCCCGTCGACCGACGGCAGTACGAGCGTGCCCCCGCCGCCGAAGGCCAGCAGCAGTTCCAGTACGGAGGCGTCGAACCCCGGCGACGCGAGCTGGAGGACCCGGGTGGATCCATCGGCCGCACAGCCGTCGGCCAGCGACGCGGCCAGCGAGGTGAGTCCGGTGTGCGGCACGACGACGCCCTTCGGCCGCCCTGTCGAACCCGAGGTGTAGATCACGTACGCCGCGGCGGTCACCGGCACCGCGACCCGAGGAGGCAGGACGGAGTGGCGGGCCAGTTCCGCGGCCACCGCCGGATCGTCCACGGGGACGAGCACCGCCGCGCCGACACCCGCCGGCAGCCGGTGAGCGTACTGACGGTCCGTCAGAAGTATTCCGGCGCCGCAGTCTTCGAGAACGTACCGCAGTCGGTCCGTCGGCCACGCCGGGTCCACCGGTACGTAGACGCCGCCGGCGCGCACCACCGCGAGCACCGCGACGACCCACTCCACCGACTTCGGCAGCAGTACCGCGACCGGTGCCTCGCCGCGCAGGCCGCGAGCGCGCAGCAGCCGTGCCAGCCGGTTCGCCCGCCGGTCCAGTTCCCGGTACGACAGTTCCTCACCGCCCCAGGCCACGGCGGGTGCGTCGGGGTGCTCCGTCGCGCGCCGGGCGAACCACTCCCCCAGCGGCTCGGGCCGCGCCGCCGCCATGCCCATGCCCCAGCGGGCCGCGCGTCGCGTCTCGTACACCGACAGCGGCGCTATGTCGCCCAGCACGCGGTCCGTGGCCGGGGGCATGGCCAGGTCCGCGTCGGCGTGCGGGCCCGTGCCCAGTTCCGCGTCCGCGTCCGCCTCCGTCCCGACGGACAACTCCTCGACCATCCGGGCGAGATGGGTGGCCAGGCGGTCGGCGGTGGGGGCGTCGAACAGCCCCGGGTCGTACGCCAGCGTCATGCTCAGCCCGTCGTTCTCCCCCGCGCCTGCACCTGCTCCCGCTCCCGCTCCCGCTCCCGCTCCCGCGATCAGGGTGAGTGGGTAGTTCGTGGCCTCGACGGCATCCACGTCGCGCAGTGCGATGCCGTGTCCGGCCGCCGCCTCGCCGTCCACCGGATAGTTCTCGAACACCACCAGGCTCTCGAAAAGGCGTGCGCCCGGGGGGAGTTCGGTCTCGACATCGCGCAGCGCCACGTACTCGTGCTGTCTGGCCTCGGAGGCCCGTTCCTGGATGTCGCGCAGCCACGGGACGAGCGGACGGTCCGGGTCGACGTCGACACGTACCGGCAGGGTATTGATGAACAGCCCGAGGATCTCCTCCGCGCCGGGCAGCTCGGCCGGACGCCCGGAGACCGTGGCCCCGAACACCACGTCCCGCGTCCCGCCGTGGTGCGCGAGGAGCAGCGACCAGGCGCCCTGCACAAGGGCGTTGAGGGTGATCCGGTGACGTCGGGCGAACCCGGCGGCGCGGCTCGCCGACGCTGGGGAGAGAGGCACCTCGACCCGCGCGGTGGACCGGCCGCGGTGCGCCCACGCGGCGGGGCGGTCGTACGGGAGCGCCACCGGCTCGGTGAAACCGGTCAGCCGTCCGCGCCAGTACGCGCGACCCTCGGGGTGGTCGCGGTCGGCCAGCCACGCCAGATAGTCGCGGAACGGACCGCGCGGCGCCGCTGGGAGGGGCGGCTCCGGCGTGTTGGTGAGTGACGCGTACTCGGCGATCACATCCGAGAGCAGCGCGGCGCTGCTCCACCCGTCGAGCAGCAGATGGTGGAACGTCCAGACCACCTGCGTTCGGCCGCCGGGAAGACGTGCCAGCAGGACCCGCGTCAGCGGGGCCGTCCCCAGGTCAAGGCCGCGCTCCCGCTCCTCCGCGAGGACGCCGGCCACCTTGGCCGCGCGCTCCGCCTCCGGGCAGCCGGTCCAGTCCACCACCCGTACGGGCAGCCGGACATGGCGACGCACCACCTGTACGGGACGCTCCACCTCCTGCCAGGCGACAGAGATCCGCAGCGCGTCCGACCGGTCCACGACCCGTTGCCAGGCGCGGGCCAGCGCGTCCGGATCCGTCACACCGTCGAGCACGCAGGCGAACTGCTCCAGGTACGCGGCTTCGTCCGGTTCGGCGAGGGTGTGGAACAGCATCCCGGCCTGAAGCGGTGTCAGCGGATAGACATCCTCCACGTCACGCCCGTCCCCGGCGAGCCGGTCCACCTCGTCCTGGGTGAGGGCGACCAGCGGGAAGTCGGCAGGGGTGCATCCGCCGGCGCCTGGCTCCGCGCAGTGCGCGACGAACCCGGCCAGTTCGGCGGCGAAGGCGGCGGCGAGGCGGCGAACCGTCTCCTCGCGGTGCAGCCCCGGCGAGTACGTCCAGGCGAAGGTCAGACGTCCGTCCTGGACTCCGCCGACGACGTCCAGGAGGTGGCTGCGGCGCTCGCGACCGCTGCGATCGCCGCCCGCGTCGGGGAGTTCGGCGCGGTACAGGCCGTTCTCGCCGTCCCGGCCGCTGTCCTCGTCCCGTCCCACCACATCGAACTGACCGTGGTAGTTGAAGGAGATCCGTGGGCCGGGCAGCGCGCGCAGCGCGTCCACGGACGTCGCGCTTGTACCTGTGCCACGGCTGGTGCCGCTGCTGGTGTCGGTGCTGGTGTCGGGAGCGGCAGGGGTGCCGCCGAGGGTGCGCAGTGCCCCGTAGCCGATTCCGCGGTCGGGTACGGCGCGGAGCTGCTCCTTGACGGCGGTGATGCTCGCCCGCCAGTCCTCACCGGACGGCAGGGCGAGAGCCACCGGATACAGCGAGGTGAACCACCCGACGGTACGGGTCAGATCGATGTCGTCGAAGAGTTCCTCGCGGCCGTGGCCCTCCAGGTCGATGGCGACGCGATCGTGCCCGGTCCAGCCGCGCAGTGTGCGTGCGAGGGCGGCGAGCAGCACCTCGTCCGTACGGGTGCGGTACGCGGCGGGCACGCGGTGGAGCAGTGCGTCGGTCTGCTCGGCGCTCAGCGCGCACATGGTCACGGCCTCGTCGGCGACGGTGCCCGCGCCCCCTGGTGTGTCCACCGGCAGCTCGGTCACGGCGCCGTCCAGCGCCGATTCCCAGTAGCCGGCCTGCGTGTCGAAGCCACCGGACGCGACATGCGCGGCGAGCCGGTCCGCCCACTGCCGTACGGAGGTGGTCTTCCGGCCGAGATCGATTCGCCGGCCGGCGAGCGCCTGCCGGTACGCCGTCTCGATGTCGGCCAGCAGGACGCGCCAGGAGACGCCGTCGACCACCAGATGGTGCGCGGTGAACTGCACTCGCGGGTGACGCCCGTCGCCCAGCCGTGCGAGTCCCACGCGCAGCAACGGGCCGTCGTCGAGCCGGATCCGGGCCGCGATGCCTGCCGCCAGTTCCTGCCACGCGACGTCCGGATCGGGCGCGCCGGACAGGTCGTGCTCCGCGAACACCTCGTCGAGGTCGATGCCGCTGACGGGGAGAATACGGCCGCTGACGGCTCCGGGATCGAGTGCGCCCGGGGTACGTGTGAAGGTGGTGCGCAGCGCGTCGTGCTGGGCGAGCACCGCGCGTACGGCGGAGCGCAGGGCCGCCGTATCGGTTTCCGCCGTCAGCTCGAAGGCCATCGACATGGCGAAGTGCCCCGGGTCCACGGGATGGCTCTCGAAGAACCATTCGCGGATCGGAGTGGTTCCCACCGCGCCCCGCGACTCGCCCTGCTCCGCGAGCACTTCGGGGCCCGCGGGGCGGCCCGCCGAGGCCACGGCGGCGAGAGCGGCGACGGTCTGTCTGGCGAAGACATCGCGGGAGGAGATCTCCACTCCCGCGCGCCGCGCCTTGGCGACGAGCTGGATGCTCAGGATCGAATCGCCGCCCAGGTCGAAGAAGTTGTCGTACGCGCCGACGCGTTCGGCACCCAGCACATCAGCCCAGATTCCGGCGAGCACCTCCTCCACGCCCGCGCGGGGCGCGACGTACCCGGCGCTTCCATCGGCGGCCGGGTCCGGGGCCGGCAGTGCGGCGCGGTCGACCTTCCCGTTGGCGTTCAGCGGAATACGGTCGAGCGTGACGAAGGCCGAAGGCACCATGTAGTCGGGCAGCACGGCGGCGGCGTGTTCCCGGAGCACCGCCGGGTCCACCACACCACCGGAAACCGCGGACCCCGCCCCGGACACGGATCCCACCGCGGACGCGGACCCTGCCCCGGGCTCGGCTGCGGTCGTGGTCCCTGCCCCGGGCGCGGGCACCACGTAGGCGACGAGTCGTGAACCGCCGGACGCGACGTCGACCGTCACCTGCCCGACCGACGCGTGCAGGGCCAACACGCTCTCGATCTCGCGGGGTTCGACCCGGAAGCCCCGTACCTTCAGCTGGTCGTCGCGACGCCCGACATACTCCAGTGCGCCGTCCGCGCGACGGCGCACCACATCCCCGGTGCGGTAGAGGCGCTCGCCCGAGCCGAACGGGTCGGCGACGAAGCTCCCCGCTGTCAGCCCGGGACGGTGGAGATAGCCCCGGGCGAGGGCGTGCCCGGCGACGTACAGCTCACCGGCCACCCCGGCGGGGACCGGGCGCAGCCAGGCGTCCAGCACGTAGGACCTGGTGTTGGCGATGGGGGCGCCGATGGGCGGGGTCCCGGCGGTGCCCGCGCGCAGTTCGGTGCTCATCGTGGCGCAGACGGTGGTCTCGGTCGGCCCGTACGCGTTGATCATCGTCCGGCCCGGGGCGCAGCGGTCGACCGTCTCCGGGGGGCATGCCTCCCCCGCGACCACCAGCACGGGTGGCAGATCGGCCGGATCCAGTGCGGCGACGAGGGCGGGCGGCAGCGTGGCGTGGGTGACGCCCGCCGTGGCGACGAGGGGCCCGAGCCTGGCGCCCCAGTCGGCGGTCTGCCCGTCCGGTCCGGTGTCGGACCTGCTGGTCGATCCAGTGCCCGATCCAATGCCCGGTCCGGCGTCCGGTCCTGCGTCCGGTCCTGCGTCCGGTCCTGCGTCCGGTCCTGCGTCCGGTCCTGCGTCCGGCTCGTCCACGACGAGTGTCGCGCCGGTGAGCAGCGCCATGGACAGTTCCCACCAGGAGGCGTCGAATCCGGGCGAGGCGAACTGGAGGACCCGGGCTCCGGGCCCGGCACCCAGCTTCTCCGCCTGGGTCGCGGCCAGACTCGCCAGCCCGGAGTGGGTCACCAGCACGCCCTTCGGACGCCCGGTGGAACCGGAGGTATAGATCACGTACGCCCCGGCGGAGAGCGGCACCTCGACGACTGCCGTCTCAGCGGCGGACGCGGAGGTCTCGCGCGTACCCGAGCCGTCGGGTACGGCAGGGGCGGACAGGGCGCGGACGTTCTCCGGTGCGTCGACGGCGAGGACCGGAAGCCCTGCGGGGAGGGGCAGTTGGGCGGCCCGTGACTGTCGGGTGATCAGGAGTTCGGCGCCGCAGTCCGCGAGGATGTACGCGATCCTGTCCGCCGGATAGGACGGGTCCACCGGGACGAACACCGCCCCCGCCCTGAGCACTCCCAGCACGGCGACCACCTGGTCGACGGAGCGGGGCAGCACGAGGGCGACGCGGGACTCCGGACCGATCCCGGCGTCGCGCAGATGGCCGGCCAACCGGGCTGCCCGCGCGTCCAGTTCGCGGTAGGTGAGCGTGGCGCCGCGCGCGCGCAGTATGGCGGGGGCGTCGGGTGTCGTCGCCACCCACTTCCGGAACAGAGCCGGGGCGGAGAGCGCCGGCACATCGACCGCCGTCCGGTTGTGCCCGTGCGTCAGGGCTTCGCGCTCCGTGGCGGGGAGTGTGTCGATGCCGTGCAGCGGCGCGGCCGGATCAGCGAGTACGGCCTCCGCCAGGTTCAGCCAGTGCCGGGCGAGCCGCTCGATGGACGCGGCGTCGAACAGGTCGGTGCTGTACTCGATGCCCGCCGCCATGCTCCCGTCGTGGTCCTGGAACCCGAAGGTGATGTCGAACTGCGCCGTCTCGCGGGGCACCTGCACCGGAGCCACGTGGAGTCCGAGCAGGTCCAACGGCTCGTCGGGCATGTTCTGGAGGCTGACCATCGCCTGGACGAGAGGAGTGCGACTGGTATCGCGGTCGGGAGCGAGATCGTCCACCAGGACGCTGAACGGTACGTCCTGATGCGTAAAGGCCTGGAGGACCGTCTCACGCGCTTCGGCGAGCAGATCGGTGAAGGAACGCGACTCGTCGACGCGCGTGCGCAGCACGAGGGTGTTGACGAAGAAGCCGACCAGATCCTCCAGTTCGGCCCGTTCCCGTCCACTGACCGCCGTACCCAGCGCGATGTCCCGCTGTCCGGTCCACCGTGACAGGAGAAGCTGGGTGATGGCCGTCAGCGTCATGAACAGACTCGTCCCCTGCGCCTGCCCGTGCCCCTGGCCGTGCCCGTGCCCGTGCCCCGGTCCTTCGCCCGCCTCCCGCAGGCGGCGGGCCAGCGCGTCGGGGACATCAAAGGAATGCAGCGCGCCGACCGTGGTACGGACAGCGGGGCGCGGCCGGTCGGTCGGCAGATCGAGCGTTTCGAGTCCCGCCAGCTGCGCGCGCCAGTAGGGGAGTTGACCGGACAGCGGGGCGGAGCGCTGCCAGGCGGCGAAGTCGGGGTACTGCAAGGGAAGTTCAGGAAGGCCAGGGTCGTCCCCACCTCGTGTCGCGGCGGCGTAGAGGGCGCTCAGCTCGCGCGTGATGACCCCCATCGACCAGCCGTCGGTGACGATGTGATGCATCGACAGCACGAGGACGTGCGTGGTGTGCTCGCTCTGGCCGTTCGGGGCCTCCGGCCGGGACGGGGGCCCAGGTCTCCGCATGCGAAGCAGCAGAACCCGTATCAGCGGTCCGGTGCGCAGATCGAAGGGTCTCGCGGCCTCCGCACGCAGTACGTCGTTCAGCTCGGCCGATTCGTCGCTCACCTCCGTGGTACGGATGGAGAGGTCCGCCATCACGTCCACCGCATCACGCACACGCTGTACACCGCGTCCCTCGACGGAGTCGAAAGTGGTACGCAGCGCCTCGTGCCGTGCCACCAGAGCCGACACCGCCGAGCGCAGCGCATCGATGTCGAGGGCGCCGGTGAGCCGGAGCGCGTCCACTACGTTGTACTCGACGCTGCCACCGGCGAACTCGTCGAGGAACCAGAGCCGTTCCTGTGCGTAGGAGAGCGGCAGCTCACCGTCCCGGGGAACGGGGACGACCGTGCCGGGGACGGCCGTACCTCCGGGAGCGGTCTCGGATGAAGAGCGCTCCTCGTCGACGACAGACGCCAGGCCGGCCACGGTGGGGCGGTCGAACAGGGCACGCGGCGACAGCGCGACCCCGCAGGCGTCCCGGATGCGGGAGACCACCTGGAGGCTGGAGATGGAGTCCCCGCCGAGGGAGAAGAAGTTGTCGTGGACGCCGATCCGCTCGATGCCGAGCACATCGGCCCACACGGCGGCGACAGCGCGTTCGGTCTCGGTACGCGGGGCCACGTACTCCTCGGCGGTATCCAGGTCGGGCGCGGGCAGGGCCCGGCGGTCGACCTTTCCGTTCGTGGTCAGCGGCAGCTCGTCCAGGACGACGAACGCGGACGGCACCATGTACTCGGGCAAAAGCCCGGCAGCGTGCTCACGTACGTCAGTGACGTCCAGGTCCCCGGAGGGTACGAGGTAGGCAACCAGCCGCTTCGCCCCTGGCCGGTCCTCCCTGACGATCACCGAGACCCGG